>JAZRQJ010000018.1:0-1502 GCA_045649685.1 Oscillospiraceae bacterium | reverse complement strand
ATATAATACTATATTAATTTAATATATATTTAATATAATATATAAATTTTTTAGTTTTATAAATAAAAATTTTAAATATTTATATAAATACTAAATAAAAAATTGAATAAAGTTTAAATAAAAAAATTCCTTAAAAATAGTTAAAAAACAGTTAATAAATTTTAAATACTATTAAAAGATAAATAAAACTATGAAAATCGATGAATTAATTACTTATTTAATAATTATAATTGTAGTAGCTGTTTTAATTAAATTATTCGCATGGCTATTACCTATATTCGTTGTTTTAGCAATAGTATATGTTTTATATGTTTTTATTAAGGAAGGGGAATTTGAATTTTAGCTAAATTTCCCGCTATTGCTTTCTATCTTTTTAATAACGAATTAGACTTAGAATTTAACTTATCATAATATTTATACTCCTCTAAGGAGGTATTGAATGAATAAAAAAATGTTCAGAGTTTTTTATGTCTTTTTGATTTTATTTATTGCAATAAACTTAAGCTTCATATCTGCAAGTGAAGTGGACCAAAGCAATGATGCTGTTTCTAATCAGATATCAATTGATGAAATTGGAGCAGATGGAGTTCCTGAAGATGACACTCCCGGATGCTCTACAGACACAAACCCAGTTGAAACTGACACTCCAGGATGCTCTACAGACACAAACCCAGAAACCGATACCACTAATCCAACAAATGAAAATGAGGAAAATGATGGAGATGGGGAAAATGGGGCTAGTGATGAAACTCCAGATGAAGTGATATTGGAAAAGACAACATTAAGCTCTGTAGATTATGCAATAAAAAACAAATACTTAAATGTTTATTTGAAGGACAGTTCCAAAAAGGCCATTCCAAATCAAAAGGTCAAGCTCATCATAAATGGCAAAACCCTTACTGCAAAAACAAACAGCAATGGAATAGCTAAATTCAATATTACAAATGCTGCTAAAACCTATAAGATCAGTTTAATCTTTGATGGTGATGACAAATACGAATCATCTTCAAGAACATTGGATTTGAGGGTTATTGCAAAGCCTATCTATACTAAACTGAAAATTGCAGAATATGGAATTTTCAAAAACAATTGCTTAAAGGTTTACTTGAAAACAAGTGATGGCAAAGCAATAGCTAATCAAACCCTTAAAATAACATTTAATGGAAAAACCTATACAAGAAAAACTAACAAAAACGGTTTAGCTAAACTAAAAATTAACCAAAGCTCTAAAATTTATGATGTAACCATTAAATATGCTGGAAAATCCAACTACATTCCTGTCAGCAAAGCAACCCAAATCAATGTGCTTACAAGCAAGCTTATAGGAAAGACCAGCTATGGAAAGGTATACTTCATTGGAACTATTGGAAACCGCAGTTCTAAATACAAAATAGCTTATGTTGTAGGATTGCATTCAATGGAACATCAAATTCATGATTCACTTTATAAAATCATAAAAAATAAAGTGAGTATGAAGTATAAGTATTATGTTTATAGAATCG
>JAZRQJ010000017.1:0-38321 GCA_045649685.1 Oscillospiraceae bacterium | reverse complement strand
GAAGCCGTTCCGTGATGTGGAACTTCCCGAAAGAACGGCAGAGGATAAATATGTATCCGAGATCGTTCGCACGATTTTAGAGGCAAAGGCAACGCCCGAGATTGCCCTTAAACCCATTGAGACGCCCATTGCCTTCTCAAGGTTCGATTTCTGCAGTATACAAAGAAAAACAGGAAATACGCATATTCAGCGATTTGCCGAATGGCATAAATCGCTTACATCTAAGGGGGTGACAGTTGTTTTTAGAGGTAAGGGGCAAAAAACAACGCCAAGAGGGGGGAAAATCCCCATATGAAAAAATCGCGACAAACAAACTGCAGATAACAGCAATTTATATGTCGCGATTTTGGTGCACCTAACAGGAATCGAACCTGCACCGAGTTGCCCCGACTAGAACCTGAATCTAGCGCGTCTGCCTATTCCGCCATAACCGCACAAAAATACTAAATAATTATATAAGATTATTTAATCAAAGTCAACATTTATATGTTTGTGTGAATAATGAAAATTTTATTTGGATAACTTTAAACAAAAATACTTGATATATAGGTGTATATAGGTTACAATGAAAATATATATGTTTGTGTGCAAAATATATAACTGTTTATGTAAATTTAACTTGAAATTAGGAGGTTGTTTATTATGGCTAAGAAAGATGTTGAGTTGTTTTTTGAAGAAGTAAACAAACACGAAACTTTGAAAAAAGAATTAGAAAAAGCAGAAGCAGGAATGACTAATCTTAAAGAAAATGAATTAGAATCTTTCTTTAAAGAAAAGTTATTGCCAATAGTTAAAAAGTATGGTTTTAACTTTTCATATGACGATCTCCGAGAATATAAACATAGCTCGGCTCTTAAAAGTGGTGAAGAATTAGATGATGATTTTTTAGACCAAGTTGCTGGTGGACTTGCTTCTTGTACAAAAATGGGTTGGGGTCTTGGTGAGACAATTCGGCGTCGTGGTGATGGATATGGAATGTGTTTGATTGTAGGAGTAAATTTTGGCGGTTAATATTTATTGTAACTTATTTTTGAAATTAAGCTTAGAAGAGCTTTTGGTTAAGAAAGATATTGAGTTTTTTGAAGAAGTAAATAGAAACTAAACTTTGAAAAAAGAATTAGAAAAAGTAGAAGCAGGAATGACTAATCTTAAAGAAAATGAATTAGAATCTTTTTTTAAAGAAAAATTATTGCCATTAGTTAAAAATTATGGTTTTAATTTTTCATATGATGATCTCCGTGAATATAAAAATAGTTTATTGCCTCAAAGTGGGGAAGAATTAGATGATGATTTTTTAGACCAAGTTGCTGGTGGACTTGCTTCTTGTACAAAAATGGGCTGGGGGCTTGGTGAGACAATGGGGCGTCGTGGTGATGGATATGGAATGTGCTTGATTGTAGGAGTAAATTTTGGTGGTTAATATTTATTTTTGGAATTAATGTTAGAAGAGCTTTTGGCTAAGAAAAATTTTGAAAAGATAATTAGAAAAGTAGAAGCAGGAGTTGCTAAAAAATAGCTGTTTTTATCATTGAATTAATTCTATTGTCTTATATTATTTACAAGAAACTAACCGGTATTGTTTTATTAAACTGGTTAGTTTTTTTGTGTTAAAAATGTTTATGTTGATTTAAATTTTTAATAATGGTAATACTTTTTATGGGTGGTGTAAGTGAATTTAAGAACCGTTTTTGTTTCGTTTATTATATCATTTATCGTTTTACTAACATTAGGATTTTTATTTGCTTTTAATTTTATGAATGATAGTGTTATTGAAAATAAGCGTGCAGGATTAAACTTTATCATTCCTCATGAGCAAGATATAAATTTATTGATTGCTGTTTGTGATGAGAAGCCAAAATCGGCGGATGTTTATATTCTAATTAAAATATCTGCGTGTGATAATGTAGTGGGTATAGCCAATATCCCTAAAACAACACATACAATGGTTGATTTTAAGCGTGGAAATTTGCAGGAACTTTTTGATTGGGGAGGAATTAATTGTGTTAAGGAAGCAATTCAAACTATTACAGATATTGAAATTGACCGAACTATTCAATTAGACAATGATGATTTAAAAGAAATTATACAGTATTTGAATGAAATCAATATTGATAATCATTTGACGGATGAAAAGTTTTCTGAAGCAAAATTTTTAAACGGAGATTGTTTTTGTGAGTTATTGAGAAAAGATCCTGTGAACGCAATTGTTTCTTTAAAAAATTATTTTAATCCTAATTTGGATCTTTCGGATTTTTTTGATGAAATGAATAGTATTTGCAATATGTCTGTGTCTAAATATGATTTTGAAATTAGAAAAATGGGTTTTAAGCAAATGATTGTTAGTTCAAATTGTAGGTTGGTTTTGCCTAAAGTTAAATTAGAAAATATACATGGTTATGATAGATTAACCGATGAAAGTAAACTTGAACTTGTTGATGTTTTTAAAAAAATAAATTCTATTAAATAATATTTTTTAAAGAGTTGTACGTTTGTGTGCAACTTTTTTTCGTTATTGACTATTAGTGGGAGGGATGTTAAAAAGGAGGAGAATTTTCTGAAAGAAAAAGAATTATTATTTTGTAGATATTATTACATTTTACAAAACGCTAAAGAAGCAGCTATTAAAGCAGGATATTCTAGATTGATTGCTGAGAAAACTGCACAGAAACTTTTGGTTAGAGAAGATATTAAAGAGTGTTTGGATAAAATGAAAAGTGGTTTTAAAAAAGATCAAATTTTTAATTTGACTATTACTGCTTTAAAAAGAATTATTTTTTATCGACCAAATGATGTTTTGGTTTTAGCGTTGAAATCACAAGAATTGAGTGAAAAGCAAATTGAAAATTTGGATCTGTTTCAGATTTCTGAAATAAAAAAATTGAAAGATGGTGGTTTTGAGTTTAAGTTTGCTGATAGGGTTAAGGCTATCGATTCTTTGATATCTTTGATTGATAAAATAGGCGATGATTCTGATGTTAATGATTTTCTTAAGGCTTTAAGTTCAACGGCTGAAGATGGTGAGGACTTTGGCGACCAAATTTAAAAATTTTTCAAATAAACAGAAATTAGTGCTTACTTGGTGGAACAAAGAAAATTATAAAAATTATGATGCTATTATTTGTGATGGAGCAGTTAGATCGGGTAAAACTGTTTGTATGTCTCTATCTTTCGTCTTTTGGGCTTTTTCGCAGTTTAATAACCAGTATTTTGCAATTTGTGGGAAAACTATTTCTTCAATTAAACGAAATGTCATTTTTCTACTTATAGATAGTCTGAAATCTATTGGCTTTGATTGTAAACATAAATTGTCGGCTAATTATATGGATGTCTATTTTAAAAATAGAAAAAATAGATTTTATTTTTTTGGAGGACGAGACGAGAAAAGTGCTTCATTAATTCAAGGAATGACTCTTGCTGGTGTTATGCTTGATGAAGTGGCTTTGATGCCGAGATCTTTTGTTGAACAAGCAATTGCAAGATGTTCTATTAGTAAATCTAAATTTTGGTTTAATTGTAATCCGGAACATCCTTTTCATTGGTTTTATAAAGAATATATTAAAAAAGCTGAAGAAAAAAATTTTTTGTATTTACATTTTACTATGCAAGATAATCCTTCGCTATCTCCAAGTGTTAGAAAGCGCTATGAGACATTATATACTGGGGCGTTTTATAACCGTTTTGTTAAGGGCCTTTGGACTGCTACATATGGACAAGTATATCCTATGTTTTCGCTAGAACAACATGTTGTTAAGATCCTTCCCAATCATTTTGATAGATATGTTGTATCTGGAGATTATGGAATTATAAATCCTACTTCATTTGGCCTTTGGGGAAGATCTGATGGGGTTTGGTATAGAATTAAAGAGTATTATTATGACTCAAAAATTAATGGGGTTCACCGAACAGATGAAGAATATTATGGTGAATTGAAAAAATTAATTGCGGGTTTTCCTGTTGAAATGATCGTTATAGACCCCTCAGCTTCGAGTTTTATAGAGTGTATTCGCAGACATGGGGAATTTGATGTTATTAGAGCTAAAAATGATGTTATATCTGGAATAAATTTTGTTACGGAAGCGCTTAACTCTAATAAACTTTTATTTCATGAAAGTTGTGAAAATATTATTAGAGAATTTTTTCTATATAGTTGGAATGAAAAAGGACATGGGGATTGTGTAAAAAAAGAAAATGACCATGCAATGGATGATATGCGTTATTTTGTGAGCACAGTTATTAATGAAACGGTAGATGATGGATTTTTTGTTTTATCTACTAAAAGAAATGATTAATTTAAAAATTTTTATATTAAAAAGGAGGGATGTTTTGGCATGGCACTATTTAAACGTAAACACAAAAACAAAAGTTGCGCGCCTGTTGTTCTTCAAACAAGATCAAACAATAATTTTTCAACAAGTTCTATTTTAGGTTACAGCGGAATAAATGAACCTGCTATTAATTTATATAAATCTATGAGAAATTCTATTCCTATAATTGATGCGGCTTTTGGGAAAATTGAGAGACTGATTGGAGGATTTACGTTTTTTTGTGATGATGAAAAAGCAGAAAGATTTTTGAACGATTTCAGCTACAATATTAAAGTTGGAGCTAGCAGAACGGGTCTCGAACATTTTATGTGTACTTATTTAGACAGCCTTTTAATGTTTGGAAATGCTGTTGGGGAAATTGTATTTGATGATAATTGGAATATAGCTGCTCTATATAATGCTAATATATCTGATGTTGTTTTGATGAGTGGGGATGATCCGTTGGATTTGAAAATTTGCAGAAAAAATGGCTTTGATTCTCCAATTGAACCAACATATCCTGAACGAATTTTATTTACTGCTTTGAATCCAGTGCCTGGAGAGGTTGGTGGACAGAGTGTTTTAAATAGTTTACCTTTTGTTACCAATATTTTAAATAAAATATATGGCGCTATGGGTGAAAATTTTGATCGTGTTGGTAATGTTAGATTTGCGGTTACATATAAACCCGGAGAAAATGGTGTGGATCAGGTTTATGCAAAAGAACGAGCTGAAACAATTGCTAGAGAATGGTCTGATGGAATGGCTGCTAGCAAAAGAGGTGATATAAGAGATTTTGTGGCTGTTGGTGATGTTGATATAAAAGTTATTGGAGCAGATAATCAAATAATTGATTATGAAATTCCGGCAAAACAGATGGTTGAGCAAATTGTTTCAAAATTGTCTATTCCACCTTTTATGTTAGGACTTAGTTGGTCTACTACGGAGAGAATGAGTGAACAACAAGCTGAGATTCTTTCGAGTGAGTTGGCGTATTACAGACGTCTTTTAAATCCAATTATTTTGAAAATTGCTACTACCGCACTTAGAGTTAATGGTTATTCAGACAGGCCTAAAATTAAATGGGATGTTTTGAACTTTAATGACCAAATTCAAGCCGCCAAAACTAGATTATATAATGCGCAAGCTGAAAAAATTGAACTTGAAAACGGCAGAGAACCTCAGCCAGTATTGGTGGATTTGAGTGAACAGGTTGTTGCACAATAAAAATATTACTAAAGTTAGGAGGAGTTTATTTTGAAACAAATTATAAAGTCAGTTGATATTAATTCGCAAGATATTGATTTAATTAACAAATATACTAGACGAGAAATGAAACCAGAGGAAATTTTTACATTTTCAGTTATTCTTTGTGACAACGAAATTGACAGAGAAGGAGAATCTTTTACAACGGATTCGCTTCAAAAATTATCTGAGCTGTTTGTAGGTAAAACTGGAATTTTTGATCATAATCCTACGATAAAAAATCAAACAGCTCGAATTTTTCAGACTAGTGTTGAACCAACCGGTGAAATGACTTCATTCGGTGAACAAAAATTCGTTTTAAAAGCAAAAGCATACATGGTTAGAAGTGAACGCTGCAAAGATTTAATTATGGAAATTGACGCTGGAATAATTAAAGAAGTTAGTGTTGGTTGCAGAGTTTTAAAAAAATCATGTTCTATATGCGGAGCAGAATATGACGGATGTTGTGGACATGAAATTGGTCAGAGCTATGATGGAAAAACATGCTACGTTATGCTTGTAGACCCAATTGATGCATATGAATGGTCTTTTGTGGCTGTTCCGGCTCAAGTTGGAGCAGGTGTTGTTAAGGGATTTGAGTATAATAATCAGCTAGAAAAGCAAGCTCAGATAGGCAGGCGTCATTTGCAAAAACTTAGAGGAGAAGTTGTTAAGCTTAGCTTTTTAAATCAATTTATGGTTAACAATGATGCTTTTGCTGGTTTAGTTTCTAAAATGAACATAGATGAGTTAGAAGCTTTTAAATGTGAGTTTTCTAAGGCACTGAATTTGAAAAATGCTAAACCACAATTATTAAGTGAAGAAAAAATGAATCAGACTAATAGTCAATTTGTTATATAAAATTTGTTATTTATTTAGGAGGAATATTTATTATGAATTATGAGTCAATAAAAATAGAAAAGGGTATGTATAATAGACCTAATAAAAGTTTTATAGAGGTTTTGGAGGAGTTAGATCCTACTGAAAATTATCGTGGAACATCTTTGGAAAAATTAGATGCATTTCAAAGACAGTTAAAGCGTTTTGATATTAAAGTTAAAGGAGCTAACTCGGATAGGGTTCAAAAATTTTATCAGACATCTGAGTCTGCTGCGTTGTTTCCAGAGTTTCTTTCGAGAGCTGTAAATAGTGGAATGGAAGAAACTAATATTTTAAATGACGTTGTTGCTACTAAAACTAAGATAGACAGCATGGATTATAGAAGCATTTGTTCAAATCCAACTGATGAAGAAAAACGTATGGAAAAAGTTAAAGAGGGAGCCGAGATTCCTGAGACTAAGATAAATGTTAAAAATCATCTAATTAAATTGAACAAGAGAGGACGCTCTATATCAGCTAGTTATGAGGCAATACAATTTCAAAAATTGGATATTTTTGGAGTTACTTTAAAACAAATTGGATCATATTTAGCAACAACACTTTTAGAAGATGCTGTTAATGTAATAATTAATGGTGATGGTGAAAAGAATGCTGCTGAGCAGATCAATGTTGAAAAAACAGGCGAAATATCATATTTGGATTTTTTGAAGCTGTGGAGTAAGTTTGGAACATATCAAATGAATACTATTTTAGTTGCTCCTGATGTTATGCTCAAGATTTTAGCAATTAAAGAATTTCAAAATCCAATGACAGGATTGAATTTCCAAGGAACAGGTGCTTTGAGTAATCCTCTTGGTGCAAAATTAATTAAATCGTCTGCGGTTCCAGAAGGAAAAATAATAGCTTTAGATAGAAGATTTGCTTTGGAACAGGTTGTTGCAAGAGATGTTAGTGTTGAAGCAGATAAATTAATAGACAAACAGATAAATAGGGCTACAATAACAACAATTACAGGATTCGCTAAAATATTTAAAGATGCGTCTGTTGTTCTTAATGTTAACGGTAAATAGATAATTATAGTATTTTAATTTTATAGAAGCAGTAAGAAAAGAATATATCTTGCTGCTTTATATATAAAAAGGAGTTATAAATGGATGTAAATAAAGTATTAGATGCTTTTTGTGATATGGCAAATATATCTGAAAGTGAAAAGTCTAAATATTTACCTATGGCGAATGTTGCAATCAATCAGGTTGAAGCTAGGTGTAAAAAAGATATTAATGAAAAAGATATTCCTGTTTTAACAATGCTTTGTGCTGCTATGCTTAATTTGTGGACTAGTTTATCGAAGTCTAACAGTGACCCTACTGGTAGGTTTTCAGGTAATGGATATTCTATCTCTAAGGATTCTAAGAAGCAAGTTGAAATTGCAAATTGCTTATTTGATAGATGGCGTGTTGAAGCAGCACATCTTTTAGTTGATGAAGGTTTTGCTTTTTTCTCATCCAAGGAGGCTTTAAGTCATGGATGTAAGAAATGAGATGAGAAGAACTATGAAAGCGTTTGGAAAACCGTTAAGGATAATTTCTAACAACAAAGAAGTAAATGGTGCAGGTATATTTCAAAAAATATCAAAAAAACCTATTGAGAAAACAACGAATAATGTTAGTTCTATTGGATACATAACAGAAAATAAATATAGTTTGTGGCTTTTTGATTATGAGCAAGTTGATTGTATAAATAGAGTTGTGTGTGAAAAGCGTACTTACAATACTGTTTCTGGAGACTATGATTCGGAACTTGGTTGTTGGAGGCTAATTGTGAAGGAGATTGATAATGAAACCTTATGACATTTTGAATAAAGTGATAGACATATTACAAATTGGATTAGATATAAAAGTGTATAGTACGTTTTCTTCCAACAAGGTGGAGTGTCCTATAAAACAAGAATTTTTAACAGCTGAAATTTATTTTGGAACTGATATGAAGACCATATTGACAATAAAAACATATATGCCAAGATTAAGAGGATCTAAAAATTGTCGTGAATTAACAGAGCAAGTCAGAGCAAAATTAAATGATGAAAATATTGAAGGTTTTAATGAACTTACGTCATTTGCAGTTAGTTATGACGATTCTTTAGAAGCATATGTTCAGGAATCTAGAATAAAATTTGAATTACTTGATGACAAAAAAATATTTATTCCCATATATTTTGGAGATGAAAAGATAATGGCTACTGGCGAAACAGAACTTAAAATGTCTCGAAACATTTCAGTATATTATTCACCTATTGAAGAAATATATTGTAAAGATTTTGGTAGAACGTTAAAGAAAATTGAAGGTAAAGCAATTGTTAATTCTGAGCAGTTTATTAGGTTGATTTCATTGATGGAATCTGGTGAGATTAAGTCGCTTTCTATGGGAAGTCAGAAATTTAATGCGGTTCTTAGTTTGTTGAGCGGGAGACCAAACGGTAAGATTGAGTTTGCGTTTTTAGAGGTTACATAATGAAAATACAACTTAAAGGATATGATATTAAAAATAATATTGTTAGTTTACCAAAGCCGTTGTCGTATGAAATGCATTTTGGTGAGTATGGAATTGACATATGGTTTAGTTTTAAATTTGCAACAGAAGTAAACAATAGTTTGGTAAAAGTTGATGTTATTAAGGAAAATGGAAAAGTGCATTCGTGTTTTATAGACACTATTCAGAGAAGACTAAGCAAAAAAGGAGATTATTTTTATCTTAAAGTTAGAAGTTTATTATGCAGAATTTGGCAAAATCAGGTCAAACCTGCTGAATATAAATCTTATGGTGTGTTAGCTATGTTTGAAAAATATGCTAGGCCATATGGAATTAATAAACTAAATTTTCATACACACAAGGTTGTTTTAAATGATTTTTATGTTGAATTAGGAATGACTGCTTGGGATGTTGTATCTATTTATTGTAAAAAGGCGTTTGATACATCTCCGATTGTAGATGAAAATCTTCAGTTGGGAAGTAGCTATTCACCCAGTAAACCGATCAATTTTGGAACAGATATTAAATATTTAAGTTTAGTAACAATGGAGGATAGATCTAGTGTTATTTCTAAAGTGTTTGTTAAGTCTAATGGAAAGGGCATAGATTTTTCTGAATATTTTGAGGATAGTTTGGCCAACGTAACTGGAATAAAGAGAGTGCGTTATTATAAAGCACCTAAACAATGGAGCATATTGCCTAATAGAGGAGCAAAGCATTTAATTTATGAGGCGGGTAAGAAAAGATATAGGTATGAAATTACGTTACCTCAATATCTTGATGTATATCCTGGAATGGTTGTTAGAATTAAAGGAAAAATACCAGTTAAGGGAACCTGCTATATTAGCGAAGTGCATTTTTCGTTGGATGAAAAAGGACCTTTAACTAAAATCTCATTATATAGTGATTGTGTTCAATAGAGTTTAGAAGCAGCTGAAAGTTTAATTTTGGCTGCTTATACTTTGTTTGTAGAGGGTGATGCAAAATAACGGTTGAAGTTTATAGATATTTGTAGTACAATTTTTATGATATTTGAAAAAATGTAATATGGGTGGTTTAACATATATGAACAAAAATATGTTTGTGGTTATAACATTTTTTGTGCTTTCTATAACTATGCTTTTTTGTGGATGCGTCAAGAAAAATATTGAATCGAACTCTGTTTTATCGGGAAACTTACAAATGGTTGGGTCTTCTTCTATGCAAGAGGTTTGTGATAAATTAGCTACTAATTTTATGAAAAAATATCCTAAAATAGATGTTGTTAAAAGCGGAACAGGTTCTGGAGAAGCTCCAAGAGTTGTTAAAGACGGTGTTGCTCAAATAGGAGATATCTCTCGTGAGCTAACTAATGAAGAAAATCCAGAATATTTTGATAAATATAATATAGCAATAGACGGAATAGCTATTTGTGTTAATAAAGAAAATGGTGTAAAAAATCTTTCAATGAATCAAATATCTGAAATTTTTGCGGGAAAAATACAAAATTGGAATGAGGTTGGAGGACGTGACGGATTAATAACAGTTGTTGGGAGAGATGCTGCTTCCGGAACAAGAACTGATTTTGAAAAAAATATCAATGCAAAAAGCAACTGTCAATATTCTGTTGAGTTAGATAGTAGTGGGAAGGTTAAAGAAAAGGTGAAAAGTGATCCTAATGCGGTGGGATATATATCTTTTTCGGGAATGGATGACTTTGTAAATGTTATTAATGTTGATGGGGTTGAACCGACAGACGAAAACATACTGAATGGAAGCTATAAACTTAGCAGATTTTTTATACAAATTGTAAAAAAACAAACTTGTGATGAGCTAGTTAAAGCCTGGATGGATTATATTTATTCGGACGAGGGTCGAGAACTTATACGGAAGGCTAAATTAATTCCAGTTTCAAGAGAATTTAGTTAAGTTTTAATTTATGTTTTTGTTGAGGGGTTAAAATTAATGGATATGTTTTTAGAAAAGAAAGAATTTTTAAATCAAAATAAAAAGTTTTTTCTAATTATACTGCTCAGTATTCTAATGTTAATATGTTTTTTGTTGCCATATGTTCAGATAATTATAAATCAAGATAATTTTTGTGTCACTAGTTTAGACATATTGATGAATTCAAAATTAAATATTACGAATGTTGGCGGTGAAGCTACCCTAAGTTTTCCTGATATTATGAGAATTTCTGTTTTTTTAGCAGTTTTGTCCCCTTTGGTTGGTGTTTTATTGATATTGTTAAAAAAAAGGATACTTGCCGCTGAGAGTTTTATTATTGGAGCAATAACCCCTATATTATCATTAATAACAGTTAGTGATTTGAAAAGACAAATAGTTGACTTAAATATTAGTAGTAATAGAGTTTATATTGGATTTATATGGCCGTTTTTCTTAACATTAATATTTGGAATTGCTTGTGCAATATTTAGTGTTTGGTTGAATGGTGGGGAAAAGCTTGCAGAGGCTGTGTTTTTTTGTTTTGCTTCTATATCAGTTGGATTAGTTTTTTTAATAACATTATATATGATTATTTCGGGATTACCGGCTATTATTGAAGTAGGAATTTTTAATTTTTTATTTGGTTTTGAGTGGGATCCATCTTGTGGGAAGTATGGAATTTTATATTTGATATTGGCGTCTCTTTTTGGAACTTTTGGCGCAGTAATTATTGGAGTTCCTGTGGGAATTTTAACAGCTGTGTTTTTGTCTGAAATAGCTTCAAAGAAGGTTGGTTTTTTTGTTAGACCTATTGTAGAATTATTAGCAGGAATACCATCTGTAATATATGGTTTTTTTGGGATGATGATTGTTGTTCCGTTTATTAGGAATGTGTTTTCTGGCTTTAGAACATTTAGTCAAAAACCTGTTGTTGGAGATTCTTTGCTTGCTGTAATGTTAGTGTTGGCAATTATGGTATTGCCAACAATAATTAGTACGGCAGAAACTGCAATTAGAGCTATTCCAAAGTCATACAAGGAAGCTTCTCTAGGACTTGGAGCAACTCATATTCAAACAATTTTCAAAGTGACTTTGCCTGCAGCGAGATCGGGAATTTTGTCTGGAATAGTTTTGGGAGTGGGTCGAGCTATTGGAGAAACTATGGCGGTTATAATGGTTGCTGGAAATATTGTGAATTTTCCTGAGTTGTTGGGATCTGTTAGACTATTAACTACTGGTATTGCTATAGATATGGCATATTCTTCTGGTTTGTTTAGACAGTCTCTTTTTGGAATAGGATTGGTTTTGTTTGTTTTTATAATGATTGTTAATATAAGTTTTATGAAAATATCCAAGAGAGGTGTGCAAATAGATGCAACAAATAGATAAAGCAGAGAGTGATGTGAGAAAAAAAATATCTCTATATTCAAAAAGAGTTAGAAAGTCTGATGTTGTTTTAAAGATGCTAATATATTTTTCTGCATTACTTACAATTGGCTTTTTTATTTTATTAATTGCATATATCATCGTTAATGGAGCAGGATATATTTCTTTGGACTTTTTGTTGTCGTCTGCTGAAAATGATGGACTATTACCAATAATTATTAATACGCTGTATGTGGAATTTTTTACATTGATATTTGCTATTCCAATTGGTGTGGGTGCTGCAATATATTTAACCCAATATGTTAAACAGGGGAAATTTGTTAAATTAATTAGATTTTCCACTGAAACTTTAGCAGGAATTCCGTCAATTTTATTTGGACTGTTTGGATATACGATATTTTGTGTTTTGTTTGGCCTAGGGTCGTCGATAATAGCTGGATGTTTAACTATGATAATTTGTGTTTTGCCCGGAATAATTAGAACAACCGAAGAAGCATTGCTTACAGTTCCTAATTCATATAAAAATGGTGCATTGGCCTTAGGAGCGGGAAAATTTCGAACCATATTTGAGATTGTTTTACCATGTGCAGTTCCTGGGATTTTAACTTCGGTTATTTTAGCTGTTGGTAGGATTATGGGAGAATCGGCGGCGTTTTTATTAACAATAGGGACTGGAACAAAAATGCCTAAAGAAGTGTTTAATCATATTTTTTCTAGTGGACGCACTTTAACATTGCATCTTTATTATATGTCTGGAAATGGTAGTGTTTCTGATGCAATGAAAATATGTTTTGCTATTGCGACTATATTGTTAGTTTTAATTTTTTTGTTGAATGTTTTAGCAAAATTACTTGCAAAAAAATTTATACATTAAAATTTATATTATAAAAAGAAATATAGGAGAAAAGTGTTTTGAAAAAGGGAAAAAATAATAAAGTTGTTATTGAAAATTTAAATCTTTTTTATGGTGAACATCATGCTCTTAAGAATATAAATTTAGAAATTCCTGAAGGAAAGATAACAGCTTTTATTGGACCATCTGGATGTGGAAAATCAACTTGTCTAAAAAGTATAAATAGAATGAATGATTTGGTGGACAATTGCAGAATAGAAGGGAAGATTTTTATATCTGGTGAAGATATTTATGATCCAAGAACAGATGTGACGTTGCTTAGAAAATGTGCTGGAATGGTTTTTCAAACACCAAACCCATTTCCTATGAGTATTTTTGACAATGTTGCTTATGGACCTAGGATCCATGGTATAAAAGACAAGAAAAAACTTGAGGAGATAGTTGAGCGTTCATTAAGAGGTGCGGCAATATGGGATGATTTAAAAGATAAATTAAAAAAATCTGCATTTGGATTGTCTGGGGGACAACAACAAAGACTATGTATTGCAAGAGCTTTGGCTATAGAACCGGACATTATTTTGATGGATGAGCCTACATCGGCATTAGATCCTATATCCACATTGAAAATAGAGGATTTGATGATGGAACTTAGGAAGAAATATACTGTTATTGTTGTAACTCATAATATGCAGCAAGCAACTAGAATAGCGGATAAGACAGCATTTTTCTTGATGGGAGAAGTTATAGAATATTCCGATACAGATAGAATGTTTAGAAATCCGGCTGATAAGAGAACAGAAGATTATATAACAGGAAGATTTGGTTAATAAAAAGTGGAGGAGTTGTTTTGTTATGAGAAAAAGATTTCAAGGGGAACTCGAGAAGTTACATAAAATGTTATTAAAAATGGACATGACTATCAAAAATAACATAGACATGATGTTGATGGCATTAAAAAATAACGACAGGCAACTTGCAAAAGAAGTAATAGAGAGTGATGATTTAGTTGATAAATTGGAAATAGAAATAGAAGAGTTTTGCATTGATATAATAATTAGACAACAACCTGTTGCGGGGGATTTAAGAGAAATAACATCTGTTTTAAAAATGATAACAGATTTGGAAAGAATATCAGACTATTCAGCATCTGTTTGTGAGCACTTTTTGGATATTAAATTGGACGATAATGGCAAATGTATGAAAAAAATAATAAAACTAGGAAAAAATGCTAAACAGATGTTTATTGGAATGATTAAAGGACATATGGAGCAAAATGATGAAAAATTAAAAAAAGTTAATGAGCAAGATTCTGTTTCAGATGAAATTTTTGAAGATTTAAAGAGTAATATAGTAAAAGATATTGACATTATTGGAGTTGAAAATTCTATTAATTTCATACTTATGGGTAGGGCATTGGAAAGAATGGCAGATCATATAACAAATATTTGTGATTGGATACACTATAAGATGACTGGTAAGTTTAAAATATAGATTATTCGGATATTTGTTGAGCTAAGATCATAGCAGCCAGCTGTGTTAATTTAATATGCACATCATTTGCAAATGTAGAGTTTGCAGATAGTAATATAACTGCTCCGTTTAAATCTCCGGAAGATATTATTGGTGAACAAACTAATATGTTGTGTTTTGTTTCTTGTGATGGATATATTGGTTTGTTTTTTTGCGTTGTATATGTTTTTCTTTGTTGCAATATATTTTTTAGGTCTTGTGAAATTGGTTTGTTTATGATTTCACGCTTAGAAATACCCGCAGCTGCAATTATATTATCTCTGTCACATATTATGGTGGGTATGTTTATCATTTTAGATAGAATGGTTGCGTGTTGCTCGGCGAAAGAACGTAGTTCACCTATTGGAGAATATTTTTTAAATATGATTTCTCCTTCTGATGTTGTATATATTTCTAGTGGATCTCCTTCGTGGATATGCATTGTTCTGCGAATTTCTTTTGGTATAACAATTCTGCCTAAATCATCTATTCTTCTAACAATTCCTGTGGCTTTCATTTTATTGTCCTCCAATAATATTTTGTTAGTATATATTATTATCATTTATTGTTTTTTATATTCATTGTGTAATTCAAATGCTAAATTGACATTGTGGTGTTTTTGATGTAGAATGTCATTTGGTGTTTGTTTTTATTTTGATATATAATGTTAAGAGTTTGTTGCTTTCAGCAGGGGGTCTAGATTGTATGAAAGTCTTAGTAACAGGTAGTAGTTTTGGAATAGGGAAAATGATAGCATTAAAATTTTTGGCAGAGGGTTTTGATGTTATTGGTTTTGATATAGCAGATTCACAAATAACAAATGATAGATATGTTCATTATGTTCAAGACATATGTGGTGAATTACCAGATTTAAATGATATTGATATAATTGTTAATAATGCTGGAATTCAGGAAGGTGATACCATAGATGTTAATTTAAAAGGAACAATCAAAGTAACTGAAAAATATATAACACCAAATATTAAAAGCATAGTTTTTATTGCTTCTAGTAGTGCTAGTACAGGGTCGGAATTTCCTGAATATGCAGCTTCTAAAGGTGGAGTGGTTACATATATGAAAAATGTTGCTTTAAGAATTGCTGAATATGGAGCAACAGCTAATTCAATATCTCCAGGAGGAGTTATTACGGATTTAAATGAGCATATATTGAATGATGAAAATTTATATAGACAAGTTTTAGACGAAACATTACTAGATAAATGGGCAGAGCCAGAAGAAATTGCAGATTTTGTCTATTTTGTTAGTGTGGTTAATAAAAGTATGACAGGAGAGGATATAGTAATTGATAATGGTGAAAAATTAAAATCAAACTTTATTTGGTAGAATTTAAAATACTAGTTATTCTACGCCGCCTAGTATAAAAAAGGAAAGAGGAAAATTGATGAACATTATTTTAGGAATTATAAATATTATTGTCACATTTAGTTTGTTGGTGATAGTTGAGAAATTTTTTAAAAAAGAAGGACTATATGTTTGGATATGTATGGCCACGATTGTTTCTAATATATTAGTATGTAAAAGTATTACACTGTTAGGCTTTACTACTAATATGGGAAATGTAATGTTTGGTTCTGTATTTTTAGCTTCTGATATTATGAGTGAAAAATATGGATATAAGGATAGTAGAAGAGCCGCCATGCTTGGAGCAACTTCGCAGGTTTTATTTATGATAATCATGGCTCTTGCATTACCATATGTTCCTAGTGAAGTGGACTTTGGACAAGAAAGCATGATGACACTATTTCCTGTTAATATAAGAATAGGAATTGTTAGTGTACTTATGTATTTGGGTAGTAGCTTGTTGGATATACAAATATTTAAGAAGGTAAAACAAAGATTCCCTAAATTTTTGTGGTTGAGAAATAATGTGTCTACAATAATTTCAAGTTGTTTGCAGAATTATTTGTTTACTTTTTTGGCATTTTCTGGTATATACGATGTAATAACAATGTGCACTGCTTCAAATGTTGCTAGTGTTTTAGAAATTATTATTTCGTTAGCAGGAACTCCATTTATATATTTATCTAAAAAATTAACTGATAAACCAAAAGAAATATCCTGAGGAAACAACCTCAGGATATTTCTTTATATGTTTTTTATAAGCATGCATTATATATTTCTACTATATCGTTTTTGCTTAAATCTACGAATCCTTTTAATGGGCCATCTTTTGTTATTCTTTCTGCCATAGTTTCAAAGTGAGAATTGTCTATGTTAAGCTTTGTTAAATTATCCGATAAATTTAAATCTTTAAATAAAAATGATTCTAATTTTTCTATAGCTTTTTTAGCTACTTCCATTTTGCTTAAATTTTTATCTATATCAAAAACATTTACTCCAAATTGATAAAATTTATCAACAGTATTGTTGCCAAGAACATGTTTCATCCATCTTGGAGTTAAAATAGCCAATCCTAAACCATGAGTTATGTCATAGAATGCAGAAAGTTCGTGTTCAATAGGATGACAACTCCAAGCATGCGTTTTATCTTGCCCAACAAAACCATTAATAGCCCAAGAAGATGTCCACATAAGATTAGCTCTAGCTTCATAATTGTCGGGTTGACTTATAGCTATTGGAGCATATTTTATTACAGTTTTCATTAAACCTTCCATAAACGTGTCTAACATATACATAGCATCGTATGTATAGAAATAAACTTCTATTATATGAGATAAAATATCTGCGCTTCCACAAGCAGTTTGATATTTTGAAACACTGTATGTATTAGTAGGATCTAGAAATGACACTTTTGGTCTTAACATAGGGTGAAAATTTGCTAATTTTTCTTTTGTTTCAGTGTTGGTAATAACTCCGCCAGCATCCATTTCAGATCCCGTAGCAGATAGGGTTAATATGCTAACAATAGGCAAGGCTTTTGTGAACTGAGCTTTACCAATTAAAAAATCCCATGTATCTCCGTCATAGTATCGACCGGCAGCCATAAATTTAGTTGCGTCAATAACAGATCCGCCGCCCACAGCTAATATAACATCGATATCTTCTTGTTTACATATTTGAGCACCTTTGTTAACAGAAGTATGTCTGGGGTTTGGTTCTATTCCAGATAGTTCGAATACTTGGAGATTGGCACTATTTAGTTCATTTATTATTTTGTCATATAAACCAATTTTTTTTATAGACCCTCCACCATATACCAACAACACTTTATTTCCGAATTTTTTAAGTTCAGTAGACAAATTGTTGTTAATTTGGTTAGGACCAAAATATACCTTTGTCGGTATGTCATAAATAAAATTTTGCATATAAAAATCCCCCTATCTGTTAATTATAATTGTTATTATAAATAAGTGTTTTGTTAATTGATGTCACAATTTTTTTGTAGCACCATTATCTATAATAGTATAACGTAATAGTAGCAGTTTTAAGTTTAAATTGTCAAGTTACATAGTATATAGATGTGGGAGATTTAAATTGTGTGTTTTTTGATCTAATGTATAAATATGTGCATTTGAATAAAAATTAATAGTGCTTATTGTTTGTTTTCTAAAATAAAAAACTTCATAATGTAAGGATTTGTAGAAATTCGTATCTTTTTGTTATATATTTTAAATTATATTGTTAATATTTTGTTTACTTTTTATAATATTAACTGTGATATAATAATTCTCGGGTTTTATAACTACGTTTTTATATTTTGTTTTTTAATATTTATTAGGGAGTGTAGTGTAATTGAAAAAATTAAGTAGTAAGGCCATATTTATTTCAAAAATTTCAGGAGTTTGTGCTGGATTAATGGCAATAACCATTAGTGTGATTTTGATTATTCAATATCATCAATCTCGATTGCCAAAAGAAGCGACTTTTTTGGGTATTAGCTTGGCGGGTATGCGAGAAGAAGAGGTTCAACAAGTGGTAGATGATCAAATTAATAAAGCTTTTGAGGACGGAGAACTACAGGTTGATTTTAAAGGAAATATTTTGAAATTAAAAGCCAGTGAATATAATTTTAATTATGTGGCTAAAGAAGTTTTTGATTCTGCAAAGAAGGCTAATTATAAAGATGGAGAGACAGTAAATCCGGATATTCATTATGATAAAGAAAAATTATTGCAGACAGTTCAAGAATTTTCACAAAAAACTAAGGTTGATCCAGTAAAATATTCATATAAGAGAGTTAAAGATAATTTAGATGTTTCTGCGGGATCTCCAGGTGAAAAGATAAATGAGCAGTTAATTGTGGATGAAGCAGTTAATTTGATGAAAGAACTATCTTTCAATAATATAAGTGCTAAGAGTGAGCAGATTGTAAATGAAGATATAGCTATAAACATCGATAAAATAAAAGAAGAAATTAAATGCGATCCTCAGGATGCAAAATTTAGTGTTACCAGTGCTGGAAGGTCGAAATATGATAAAGAAACTGATGGTGTAGATTTTGATGTTGAGGAAGCCAAGAGGATAATAACTGAACCGGGGCAAGGAACATATAGAATTCCATTAAAAATAACAAAGCCTAAGGTTACTGTTGCTCAGCTAAAAGCGGAGCATGATAATGCAGACTGTCCAGATGTTATTGGAACATATACATCTAATTTCTCATCGGCAGAAGTTAATAGAACCCATAATCTTAGAAAGGCAGCTGAAGCAATCAATAATACAACGCTTGCACCTGGTGAAGTGTTTTCGGCTATTGCCACCATTGGGCCTGGTAATAAGGCTCAGGGATATAAAGATGCTATTGTTTATACGCCTCAAGGACAGACTCAAGGAACAGGTGGGGGGATTTGTCAGGTTACATCAACATTATACATTGCAGCTGTTAGGGCAAATATGGATATTGTTGAAAGGCACAATCATTCTTATACGATTATTTATGTGCCATTGGGACAGGATGCTGCATTTGATTCTGGAGGAACGGACTTTAAATTTAAAAATTCAAGGTCAACACCAGTAAGAATAAAAGCTACTGTAACCAATAATACTTTAACATTTACAATTATGGGAAAGAAAAACCCTAGTGAGGATTATGATGTTGAAATGACATCATATATTGAATCTACTATACCTAAGTCAACAAGTGGTGGAAAAGATGGTTGTGTTGCTGTAGCAAAGAAAATTGTTCGACAAAATGGAACCATTGTTAAAGAAGAAACTATTCGTAGCAGATATAAGCCTATGAACTAGGTAATGGTTATAGATATATAAAGTAAATTTGTAATAGTTTTTAGGTTGTGTAAGACAATTGTTATTTTTGTCAATGTTAAAATTTTAAACATTTCTAATTTTAATTGAAATTAGGAATGTTTTTTTGTCGTTACCTAAGTATTAATGAAAACACAAATTGTAAAAAAAGTAATATTTTATTGTTAAATAAAAAAACAATTACTAATACAAAATATATAATCTGATTATACCTGGGTTTAAACCGTGTAAAATGTTTACAAAATGTTCACAAATACTTGTAATTAATTTGTTATAATATAAGCATGTTACGAGGTTGTAACATTTAAGCTCTGTTTTATATTGACTTCATATTAGTTACGGAGGTGTGTTATTAATTGAAGAAGTTTAATAGTATGTTTAATTTGAAAATTTTGACAGCAGCTGTTTCGACAGCTATTGTTACAAGTGCTTTTTTTGGAGTAAGTGTTGATGTTTCTGCTGCTGATGATGTTGAAGTTCCTGCTGCTAATGCTGGTCAGGTTTCGACTGCAGTTTATAAGGTAAAACGTGAAGTTGGCTTGGCAGTTCAGAAGAAACGTGAAGCTGAAGAAGCAAAGAAAGCTGAAGAAGCTAGATTAGCTCAGGAGGCTGAAGAAGCTAGAGCAGCTCAAGCAGCTGAGGAAGCTAGAAAAGCTGAAGAAGCAAAGAAAGCTCAAGAAAATAAGAGAGCTCAAGAAAATAAGAGAGCTCAAGAAGCTAGCAAAGTTAATAAGAATAGAAAGGCTCAAAGTGCTAATAAATCAGCTGGTGGACCACCACCTGCATCAGGTAATTCTTCTGTTGGACAGGCTATAGTTAATGCGGCTCGTTCATGTATAGGAATTGCTTATGGGGCAAATAGAGGTGGAATATCACTTGACTGTTCAGGTTTAGCTCAGTATTCATATAGAGCAGCAGGGATTGGTATTGCTCATAGTGCTGCAGGATTGTATAGTTCTTGCACAAAGGTTTCAAATCCTCAACCTGGAGATTTAGTTTTCTGGGCATCCGGAGGAAGAGTAAATCATGTCGAAGTTTATGTTGGTGGCGGAAGAGCTGTTGGTGCTAATCTTCCAGGTAAACCAATTGGTGAACATGGACTATGGAGTAGTGGTAGCCAGAAGATTATAGGTTACGGTAGATTTTATTAATTGAATACATATATTTGATTTGGTGGCTAATCTTTTTGGTTGGCCGCTTTTTTATTGAATATACAAAGTATACAGCTATTATGTTGAAAATATACGCTAAATTTGATATGCTGAATTTCATAGTTTAAAATGTTTCTCAGATGATTATAGTACATAAATTTTAGAAGGAGATTGATTATGAAAACTGTAGACATATATAGTGATGGAGCTTGTAGTGGAAATCCAGGACCTGGTGGATGGGGTGCAATATTAAGATATGGAAAATATGAACGTGAGATGAGTGGAGGAGAAAAACAAACCACTAACAATAGAATGGAACTTTTGGCGATTATATCTGCACTTAGAGCTTTAAATGAACCGTGCAAAGTCTTTATACACAGTGATTCTAAATATGTTATTGATGCGGTTGTTCAGGGATGGGCGAAAAAATGGAAAGCTAATGGTTGGATGCGAAATAAAAAGGATAAGGCATTAAATGTTGATTTGTGGGAACAATTATTGGAATTGTTAGAGAAGCACGAAGTTGAGTTTGAATGGATTAAAGGGCATTCGGGACATCCAGAGAATGAAAAATGTGACCAATTGGCTGTTCAAGAATCAAGAAAATTTTTATAATATTATATTGTATAGTGATGACTGTTATGTATAATTAAATTGTGTATGGGCAAGAATATTTATAGTGTATAATATACAAGATGTTGTTATTTGTTGGAATAGAGCATTTGTTCTGTTTGACGTGCTTGAAAAATATGGTGAATTGATATATAATTTTAATTATAGTTATATTATTAATAATATTGATTTTGGAGATGAAAATTTAGATGAAAAAACCTTTTGTCTATGTAGATAATTCGGCGACAACTAAAGTGTCTGACTCTTGCTTTAATGCAATGTTGCCTTATTTTAAAGAAAAATTTGGTAACCCTAGCAGTATATATTCTATTGCACATGTTTCAAAATTAGCAGTGGAAACCGCTAGAAAAAAAGCTGCTGATGCTATAGGTGCTTTGCCAGAAGAAATATTTTTTACGTCTTGTGGAACAGAGTCAGATAACTGGGCAATTAAGTGTGGTTCTAAATTGGCAATTAAGAATGGTAAAAACCACATAATAACAACTAATTTTGAACATCATGCTGTTTTAAATGCGTGCAAAAGGTTAGAAGAAGATGGTTTTGAGATAACTTATTTGCCTGTGAATAACGAAGGATTGATTACACCTGAGCAGGTTGAAGAGGCTATAACAGATAAGACTGCTCTTGTAACTATAATGTATGCTAACAATGAAATTGGAACGATATTGCCTATTAGTGAAATTGGGGCTATTTGTGACAAAAAGAATGTTCTTTTTCATACTGATGCCGTTCAAGCTGTGGGACATGTTGAAATTGATGTTCATAAACAAAACATAGATATGCTTTCGCTTTCGGGACATAAAATATGTGCTCCTAAAGGAGTTGGGTTGCTTTATGTAAAAAAAGGCATTCGCTTACCTAATTTGCTTGATGGGGGTGCTCAAGAGAGAGGTTTTAGGGGTGGAACTGAAAATGTTCCATACATTGTGGGACTCGGTCAAGCATTAGAAGATGCTAGTAAAAACATTTTTAGTCGTAATAAAAGGCTTGAAGATTTGAGAAATAAACTAATAGATGGTATTTTAAATAGAATTCCTAAAGTTAGAGTTAATGGTTCTTTAAAGCATAGATTGAGTGGAAGTATAAATTTTTCTTTTGAAGGTGTTGAAGGAGAATCTATATTGCTTTTGTTGGATGGATATGGAATATGTGCTTCTAGTGGATCGGCTTGTACTTCGGGTTCTTTAGATCCGTCACATGTTTTATTAGCAATAGGGTTGCCTCATGAAATAGCGCATGGTTCTTTAAGAATTAGTTTGTGCGATGAAAATACAGAAGAAGAAATTGATTATATGATAGAAACTATTCCAAAAGTGATTTCTAGACTTAGAGAAATGTCTCCTATTTGGAATGAATAGAAATTGATGTATTATGTGGGAGCGTGAAAATAATGGCGATGGAATATTCGGAAAAAGTTATGGATCATTTTATGAATCCTAGGAATGTTGGTGAAATTGAAGATGCGGATGGTGTTGGCGAGGTTGGTAATGCAAAATGCGGAGATATCATGAAAATGTATCTTAAGATAGAAGATGACATAATAACAGAGGTTAAATTTAAAACATTTGGTTGTGGATCCGCAATTGCTACTAGTTCTATTGCAACAGAGATGATTAAAGGTAAAAATATTAAAGAAGCAGCTAAGTTAACAAACAAGGCTGTTGTTGAAGCACTTGAAGGTTTGCCTAAAATAAAGATTCATTGTTCTGTTTTGGCTGAGCAGGCAATAAAAGCAGCGTTGGCAGATTATTATAAGCGTAAGGGGATAGATCCGGAGCCAATTTTGGGAAAAATTCCGCCAGCTGAATCTTGTCACATTCATGACTGATTTTTGAAGTGTATATCATTATGTGCTAAATTCTGATTTTTTCTATTTTAGCCATAAACATAGTATATTGAAGTGTTTATGCAATAGAAAAGTTCACTGGATTTAGCACTTTGTTGTGTTTTATATTATTTTTATATCATAATGAGGTATTTAAAATGGCTACTTTAAATATTGTGTTAATCGAACCCCAAATACCACAAAACACTGGAAATATAGCAAGAACTTGTGCTGCGACGGGGTGTAGACTACATTTAGTTAAACCTTTTGGTTTTAAAATTGATGATCGGAAATTAAAAAGAGCAGGACTCGATTATTGGAAATATTTAGACATAACTATGTATGAGAGTTTGAATGAGTTTTTGAAATTAAATGTTATAGAAAACATGTATTTTTTTACAACCAAGGCGCAGAATGTTTATTCGGATGTTGAATATCCTGATGGCGCATATTTGGTTTTTGGACGTGAGGATGCTGGACTGCCAGAGGAACTTTTAAAAGATAATCCTAAAAATTGTGTTCGTATGCCTATGGGAGAGGGAATTCGTAGTTTAAATTTGTCTAACGCAGTTGCTATTGGAACATACGAAGTTTTAAGGCAGTGGAATTTTCCTAATTTAGAAAACCAAGGACAGTTAACAAAATATAACTGGAATTAGGAATGTTTTCTTTGAGAGTTAAAACTTGAAAAAATATTAAATTTAGAATATAATAAAAGCGGTTGTGATTTTTGCAAATTTATTTAGTTTTTAATGGATTTTGCTTAATTTTATATTTATATTTCAATTATGAAAGGTTTTGGTGTTTATGAAGGCTCTTAATAAAAAAACAATAGATAATTTAGAGGTTAATGGAAAAAAAGTTCTGGTTCGTTGTGATTTTAATGTTCCGCTAAAAGATGGTAAAATAACAGATGAAAATAGAATAATAGCATCTCTTCCAACTATAAACAAGTTAATTGATGGAGGAGCTAAGGTTATATTGTGTTCTCACATGGGAAAACCTAAAGGAGAGCCTGTGGCTTCGATGTCTTTGGCTCCTGTTGCAAAAAGACTTTCTGAAAAACTTGGTAAAGAAGTTGTTTTTGCTGCAGATGATAATGTTGTTGGAGAAAACGCAAAAGCTGCTGTTGCTTCAATGAAAAATGGAGATGTTGTTCTTCTTCAGAATACAAGATATCGCATTGAAGAAACTAAAAATGAAAGCAATTTTAGCAAGGAACTTGCAAGTTTAGCCGATATTTTTGTGAATGATGCTTTTGGAACAGCTCATCGTGAACATTGCTCTACAGTTGGAGTAACTGAATATATAGATGAAACAGCAGTTGGATATTTAATTGAAAAAGAATTGAAATTTTTGGGTGATGCTATTGATAATCCAAAAAGGCCTTTTGTTACAATTTTGGGTGGAGCTAAAGTTGTTGATAAGCTCGCAGTTATTGAAAATCTTCTCGATAAGGCAGATATTATTATAATTGGTGGAGGAATGTCTTATACATTTTTAAAGGCTCAGGGTTACAATGTTGGAACATCTCTTGTAGATGATAGCAAGCTTGATTATTGTTTAGAAATGCTTAAAAAAGCTGAGGAAAAAGGTGTTAAATTGCTTCTCCCTGTAGATAGTGTTATGATAAAAGACTTCCCTAATCCAATTGATGCTAAAGTTGAAACTAAAATTTGTTCTGTTGAAGATATGGATCCAGAATGGATGAGTGTTGATATGGGACCTAAAACTATTGAACTGTTCTCTGATGCAGTTAGGTCGGCAAACACTGTTGTTTGGAATGGACCTATGGGTGTTTTTGAAAATCCACAACTTGCTAACGGAACTATGGGAGTTGCAAAAGTTCTTGCTGAAACAGACGCAATAACTATAATTGGTGGTGGTGATTCTGCTGCTGCAGTTAATATTTTGGGATTCGGTGAAAAAATGAGTCACATTTCAACAGGTGGTGGAGCATCTTTGAAGTTCTTAGAAGGAAAAGAATTGCCAGGAGTTGCTTGTATATCTGAGGCTTAATATTAAGCTTCAGTGTCTTTTCGAATTTTTAAGGGGTTGTATTTTAAAATGAAAAAGTCAGATCGTAGAGCGGTTATTGCTGGAAATTGGAAAATGAACAATGATCGTGTTCAAACAAGAGAACTTATAAGTGAGCTAAAGCCTTTAGTTGAAGATGCAGATTGCGATGTTGTAATATGTGTTCCTTTTACAAATCTTGAAACAGCATTAAACGAGACTGCTGGAACTAATATTAGAGTTGGAGCTCAAAATTGTCATTTTGAGACTAGTGGAGCTTATACTGGTGAGATTTCTGCTGGTATGCTTAAAGAACTAGGTGTGGAGTATGTTATTTTAGGGCACAGTGAGAGAAGACAATATTTTGCGGAAACAAATTCAACAGTTAATTTGCGGCTAAAAGCTGCTTTGAAAGAAAATTTGAATGTAATAGTTTGCGTTGGAGAAACTTTAGAGGAACGTGAAAATGGAATTACTTCAGAGATTGTTTCATTGCAAATTAAAACAGCGTTAAAAGATGTTTCAAAAGATCAAATGCAGAACATTATAGTTGCATATGAACCTGTTTGGGCAATTGGAACTGGAAGAACAGCAACAGCAGATCAGGCAGCTGAGGTTTGTGGAACTATAAGAAATGTTGTTAGTGAGATTTTTGATGTAGATGTTGCAAAGAAACTGACTATACAATATGGTGGCTCTATGAATCCTAAAAATTGTGATGAACTTTTATCAAAAGAAGATGTTGATGGTGGATTAATTGGAGGAGCTTCATTAAAAGCAAAGGATTTCGCAGCAATTATTAATTCTGCAAGCAAAAATTAATATTACTTAAAGTATAAACTTCAAAAAATTATACCTATCATAAATAGATTTTGTGGTATGCGTATGATTTTTTGTTGATTTTATATGGCGTAGGGAGAGAGTTTGAGATGGCTAAAAAACCTTTAGTTTTAATTATTTTAGATGGATTTGGTGACAACAAAGAAGATTATGGAAATGCTATACATGCAGCTAAAACTCCAACTATTGACAGAATATTGAACAATTGTCCTACTGTGGATATTGGCGCATCTGGTATGGATGTGGGTTTGCCTGATGGTCAAATGGGAAATTCTGAGGTTGGACACACTAACATGGGTGCTGGACGAGTTGTATATCAGGATTTAACTAGAATAACTAAAGCAATCAATGATGGAGAATTTTTTAATAACGAGGTTTTAGTTAGTGCCATGCAAAATTGCAAACAGAATAACACGGCATTGCATATTATGGGACTTTTATCGGATGGAGGAGTTCATAGCCATATTGACCATTTATATGGAGTTGTTGAAATGGCTAAAGATTGTGGACTAGATAAAGTTTATATACATGCTTTTATTGATGGACGAGACGTTCCTCCAACTTCTGGCATTGATTTTGTTAAAAATTGTGAGAAGAAATTGCAAGAAATAGGTGTTGGAAAAATTGCAACTATCTCAGGCCGATATTATGCAATGGATCGTGATAATCGCTGGGATAGAGTAGAAAAAGCTTATCTGGCTATGGTTGATGGAATTGGTCAGAGGGCTAATAGTGCTGTGGAAGCAATTGAAGAATCATATAAAAATGGAACAACCGATGAATTTATAGTTCCGACTGTTTGTTTAGATAATGCAACTATTAATGCTGGCGATAGCGTTATATTTACTAATTTTAGACCAGATAGAGCTAGAGAAATAACTAGATCTTTGGTTGAGTCTGATTTTGATAAATTTAAGCGAAATAGAGGCTATTTAAAGGTTAATTTTGTTTGCATGACTCAGTATGATGAAACAATTCCTAACGTTAGTGTTGCCTTTAAGGTTAATTCTTTGAAGAATACTTTGGGAGAATATATATCTAACAAAGGACTAAAACAGTTAAGGATTGCTGAAACTGAAAAATATGCTCATGTAACTTTCTTCTTTAATGGTGGACGAGAAGAAGAATTTAAGAATGAAGACAGAGCTTTAATTAAATCACCGAATGTTGCAACTTACGATTTGCAACCTGAGATGAGTGCATATTTAGTTACTGATGAAGTTGTTAAGAGAATACAATCTGGCAAATATGATGTGATTATTTTAAATTATGCAAATTGTGATATGGTTGGACATACGGGAGTATTTGACGCTGCAGTTAAGGCAGTTGAAGCGGTTGACAATTGTTTGGCAAGAACCTTAAGTGCTATAAAAGATGCTGGAGGCGTTGCTATAATTACTGCAGATCATGGTAATGCAGATAAAATGTATGATAAAGATGGGAAGCCGTTTACTGCTCATACAACTAACCCAGTGACATTTACTGTGGTTGGATATGATTGTAGATTGCGTGATAGTGGAGGAAAACTTTCTGATATTGCGCCAACAATGTTGGAAATATTAGGTTTGGAAAAACCTGATGAAATGACAGGAGAATCATTAATTTTAAAATAAATTGAGAGATTTATTACTGTACCAAGAGTATAATAACTAAAACATTTTACCGATAGGGATTGTGTTGTTTGTAGAATATTGAGGAGTGAATTCATAATGCTGATAAACAATGTCACTAAGTATTTAACAGCTTTTGTGGTTGGAGTGCTTTTGACTGCGTTTGTTGGCATTAATTTTTGTTATACTTCGTTTGCTGTAATCTGCTTGGCGATAGTTGTTATATTAGTTTTTAGTAAATTTATACCAATAGAGAAATTATGGATTTTGTTTTTAGTTGCAGCAGTTGGATCTGCATGTTTTTGTTTTCACGTGTTTTTTGTTTATAAACCGGCTGTGGAATTTTCGTCAACCACACAGAGAGTTACTGGAACTGTAACAGACATGTCGGATTATAGTGGTGATAATGTATGCTATACAGTTAGAGTTTTTAAAATTGGAGATAAACAATTCTATATTCCTTTTAATATTAAATTATATACTAACTATGCAATTTACTGTGAATGTGGAGATGAAATATCAACAGATGTTTTATTGTCTGAGATTCCGACTGAAAATGATGGTATATTTGATAGTAATGTTTCTAAAGGCAATTATCTTAAAGGAAAACTTAGATCCGAAGATGATATTGAAGTTGTAGAAAAATTTGATTTATTATCGTCATTTTTAAAATATAGAGACAGGCTGACAACCTCTGTTTGTGAATCGATTAGTGAACCGCAAAGCCATATAATTAATGGACTTGTTTTTGGAAAAAGTAATAAAGTTCCGTATTCAATTAAAAGAGCCGTTGATCGGTGTGGCTTATCACATATTTTTGCGGTATCTGGTTTACATATTTCAATTTTAGCGACTTTTTTAATGTGCTTTCTTAGATTAATAAGAGCGAATAAGATAGTGTCGATTTTTGTCTTGACATCTTGTTTATTTTGTTTTTCTATTATGGTGGGAATGACGCCATCTGTAGTTAGAGCATGTATAATGGCGCTATTTTCAAATGCATTTTTAGTGTTAAATAAAAATTTCAACAGGTTGGACGGTTTGCTTTTAGCAGCTGCTTTAATTTTGTTAGTTTCTCCGAATGCTATATTAGGATTATCATTTATTTTGTCTTTTTCTTCCTGTGTGGGTATATTGTTGTTTGCTAAATCGATTTTAGTTTGGATTAGAGATAAATTTGAATGGTATAGAGGTTGGCAGCTTAGTATTATTGAATTATTTGCTGTTTCTTTAGCGGCTAATTTTGCGTCGGCTCCGTTTTTAATAATGGCTTTTGGAAAGATTTCTATAATATCTCCTTTTGTTAATTTAATAATAGTACCTTTTGTTCCGCTATTATTTATTTTAGGAATTGGCGCTGCGTTTAGCGGATTGTTTTTTTCTGGTATATCAAATGTTTTGGGATATATTTGTGAGGGACTTTGTGGAGCAATTTTTTATGTGGTTGAATTAATATCTAAATTACCTTTTTGCTATCTTCCTGCAAATTATGGGTTTGTTGTTTTTACTGTTGTTTTGTTGGTGTTATTTTTATTATTTACCCTGTTTATCAAAAGAGGACTTTTTAGGAAGAGTTTTATCGTAATTTGCTCTGCTCTTATAGTTTTAATTCCAGCATCAAGTACTGTGGTTGCGGGAACTAGAGTGGTTACGCTTACTACTATTGGAAATGGTTATGGGTATAGCTTAGTTTTGAGTGGAAAAGGAAAAACTGTAGTGATTAATTGTGGCGGAGGCACTGCTTCTGGACGAAGATTGTGTCAGTTTTTAGATAGTAGAGGAATATGTAATATAGATGCACTTATTTTTACTTCAGTCAAAAATAAACATATGATGGATGCGTCGACAGTTATTGAAAATATCCCTGTTTCTAGTTTGATTTTGCCAGAAAAAGCTAAGAATAGTACATTATTTCAAACGGCATCTGATAGAGGAATAGATATTTTTTCTACTGACAACTTACACCTAGAAATTGACTCATTAAAAATAGATGCAACAAATAAACACAATTCTACATCATTGTTAATTAGTTTGAGTGACGAATGTTTTGCTTATTCTGACCATATAGAAAGTTTAAAAACTATAGAAAATTTACACCATATAAATGTTGCTATGATAGATGAAAAATTATCTAACTATAGTGGAGAAGTTAATTTTGATTATAGTATAATATTAAACAAGGGTGATTATAATTTTCCTAATTCTTACGCAGTTGCACCGGATGTTATAACGGATTTTATAGTTGACGGAGAAAAAGTAAGAAAGGGGAGATTATAGTATGATATCTAATAAAGAAAATATGCTTTATAAACATATTCAGCAGCAAAAATTTTTATCTTGCTATGTTTTATATGGAAAAGAACCGTTTTTGATTAAAGATTCTGTACATAAAATTGTAAGTAAAATAGTTTCAGATAGCGCAAGGGGATTTAACTATAATAAATTTTCTGGTGATGAGTTTTCTTTAGATGACGTTGAAGATGTAGTACAAATGGTTCCTGTTTTGAATGAAAAAAGAGTTGTTGTTTTGGATGGAATATCTATAGATAAGTTTTTGAAAAAAGATATTGATAGATTAAAAGAAATTTTGAATAAAATTCCTGAAACAACAGTGTTGATAATAACAGTAACTGATCCGGACATTACTATTAAAAATAGCTCTAAATTAAAGCAACTTATAACTGCTTGTGAAAAAAATGGATTAGCTGTTGATTTTGGATTAAGATCTACAGGTGAGCTTGTGAAAATACTTTCTAAGTATGTCATAGCCCAAGGTGGAAATATAAATAAATCTGGGTTATACTTTTTAATTGAACGTTGTGGTTTAAGTTTAGACTTTTTGATGGTACAACTGGATAAAATATTAGCTTTTGCGGGTGAAAGGGAAATAAGTAAAGACGATATTGTGCTTTTAACTGAGATTAATATTGAAAATTCAGTTTTTGATATGACTAAGTATATCTTGCAAGGAAACGTAAAAAATGTCATAATAATATTAAACGATTTACTTAAAAATCAAACATCACCGGTTGCAATTTTAGGGGCAGTTAGTATGTGTTTTATTGATTTGTATAGGGCTAAGTGTATGCAGTTAGCTGGTGGACATGAACGGGCAATTTTATATTTTTATTCATATAAGGGCAAGGAATTTAGAATTAGAAATGCGCTTAGAGATTGTTCAAAATACTCTATAGCTAAATTAAGAGAATGCATATTGGAATTATCTGAGGTTGATTTTAAAATGAAAACAACTGGGTTAGATCCTAAAATATTAATTGAAAAGGCCATTTTTTCGATGATGCAAGGTGTGAAATTATGATAGAATTAAGTCAAGCCGTGATAGTGGAAGGTAAATATGATAAAATAAAATTGACATCCTTTATTAAAGCGACGATAATTACAACTGAGGGCTTTAGAATTTTTAAAAACAAGGCTAAAAGAAATTTTATACGTAGGTTAGCTGAAACAAATGGATTAATTATTTTGACGGATAGTGATAGAGCAGGACAGCTTATACGAAATCACGTGAAATCTTTTGTTGAACATGGTAAGATATATAATGTTTATATTCCACAAATTTTGGGCAAGGAAAAAAGAAAAACAACACCATCTAAAGAGGGAACAATAGGTGTTGAAGGAATGGAAAAAGACGTTCTTATCAAAGCTTTTGAGAAAGCAGGTGTTTTTCAAAAGAAAAGAAAATTTGGAGGAATAACCAACATTGATTTAATGGAAGCAGGTCTTGTGGGACAACAAAATAGCAAGGTGAATAGACAAGAATTTTTAAAACAGTTTGATTTGCCTGATTTTTTATCTTCTAGACAGTTGCTTGAATTTTTAAATACATCATTTACTAAAAAAGAGTTTGAAGAACAAATTGAAATATTTAAACAAAGGAGAAAGTAATGGGGTTTACTAGTGTGATTTTTTTGTTTTTTGTGATGCCAATTTTTTTTCTTACGTATTATTGGGTGCCGGATAGAAAAAAAAATATTTTTATTTTATTAGTAAGTTTTTTGATTTTATTTTGGATTACACCAATACTTTCTTTGGTTATGTTATTTATATCGTGTGTGAATTTTAGCTTGTGTTTTCTTATGTATAAGTTATATTTTTTAAAAGATAAAAGAAAATATGTTTGTTTAATGTTAATACTTATGAATGTATTTGCTTTTGCCATATTTTTGTTCTTTAGATTGGATGGTTTAGTTTATTTACAGGAAGAATTAATTTCAAAAATTATGATTTCGCTTTTTGTTTGTTCGAATATTTCATATATATTAGATGTGTATTTCAAAAAATGTAGGTTACAAAGAAACATTATAGATTTTTTAACATATATTTTTGCTTTTCCAAAGCTATTTGCCGGACCGTTAGTTCAATATAGTAGAATTGAATCTCAGTTAAAAAATAGAAAAGTAAACTTGCAAAATATTGCAGAAGGTATGCAATTGTTTGTTGTTGGTTTGGCTCAAAAATGTGTTTTAGCGGATAGCGTTAACGAAGCTCAAAAATTCGTTTTATATCAAACGGTTAATAACATATCTGTAAGTACGGCTTGGTTGGGAGCTATTGTTGAGTTTTTTTATTTGTATTTTTATCTTTATGGTTATTCTAATATGGCAAGAGGTTTGGGAAAAATGATTGGGTTTGAATTACCATCTAATTTTCGTGCTATATTGCCATCAAATAGTGTTACTAATTTTTTTGAACGTTGGAACGCGTCGCTTCTATCTTGGGTTAGAACGTATGCCAAACTTTTTATAAAAACATCTAAACTACCCATGAAAATTGTATTGTTATTTTCGGGTGGTTTAATCTATGCATTGCTTTTTGGAGGAGGATTTAGTAAGTGTTTGGCAGCAATATATTTTGTTTTGTTGTTAGCTCTTGAAAGATTATTTGTTTTTGATATATTAGTTAAATTGCCACAATTGGTTAGAAGAATATATACATTTTTATTGGTGTTAATAGGTACTGTATTGTTTTGGCAGAATTCAGTAGGAGAAAGTTTAACATATATTGGAGCTATGTTTGGAGAAAACGGGATTTTTTTAGATAAATCGTTTATTTTTTTTGCTAAATCTTTTGCATTTATTTTATTTTTATGTTGGTTATTTTCAACTAATATTGTTCGTAACCGTGTGGTTGAATTTAAAAAGAAGCATAAAGTTATACATTATTGGATGAGATATATTTTTAATTTGCTTTTATTTATTATATCTATTGCATTTTGTATAACTAGATTAACTTAGTTTGTAAAATAGAAATTATTAACATTAGTTGAAAAGATTGTGCATAGAAATAAGGATGGTGAGAAATTTTGAAAAGTTCAGTTGCTCAAAAAATATATATAATTTTGTTTTTTTCAATTATAATTTGTTTTGGCCTTTATTCAACTATAGATTGTTTTTTTGTTAGTAAAAATGGTTTACCTCAATTTGCTATATCTCAATTTTTTCAAGGAAATTATCAAACAGATGTAAGTGAGTGTCTTAACAAAAACATATATATATATAGACCGATGAAGGCTATTAAAACGCATTTTGACATGTTAACTGGCAAATCTTTTGCAAATGGTGTTTATATAAAAGATTCTTCATTGACTAAAATTCCACAATTTCCAAATATTTCAAAATTAGAGAGAGTTGCAGAAAAAATAAATAAATTTGATGATAGAACAAATCAGCAATTATATTCTTTGACGATTACTACCAAAACACAAATAGATAATGATCAATTTATGTCTTACATTTTTAAGGGTGATGAGTCTAGGTTAATATCTGAGTATAATAATCTTCTAAAAAATGATATTTCGAAATTAGATGCAATAACACCTTTAACTTACATTAAAAATATAGATGTTTTTTATAAAACAGATAGTCGATTAACTGGATTGGGATCATTTTTAGTATATAATTACAATATGAAGCAATTTGGAGTATCTCCATTTAGTATGAGGCAATTTAATATAGAACATGCTGTAAATAATTATTATGGTGAATTATACAATAAAATACTATATTCTAATGTTGATCCAGATACTGTTGATTTATTTCATTATAATGGATATGTAGTTAATGGCAATGTAGATTCAATATATGATGATCGAAATGTTGTTCATAGAACTACAATACACGATTTATCTAGAAAGTTTTATAATGACAAAATAAATATTGTTTTTGGGGAGCCAGCACCTATCAAAAATGTAACAACAAATTCAAAAAGTAAAAACAGTATATTAATTTTTGCAGACAGAAATATAGATTCGTTAATTCAGTTTTTTGCAATACATTATGTTAATATGACTGTTGTTAATTTGGCTGAATGTAGTGATTTAGGAGATAGTTTGAAAAATTCAATCGACAAAATAAATTCTACGCCATATGATCAGGTTTTATTTGCGTATGGAATAGAGTCTTTAACAGACACAGATCAATTTGATTTTTTGAAAAAGTTTAATTTGTGTTCGTCTAATAAATAAATTAAAATAATGTATTTGGGAGAGAATTTCTGATATGGATTTAAATCAATTAAAGGATCAGTCTAAAAAAGTTTTGAGAGAGTTGGTTTTAAAAGCAAAACTGAATGCAGGAGATATTGTTGTGGTAGGATGTTCTACAAGTGAAGTTATTGGAGAGAAAATTGGAACCTGTTCTAATATAGATGTTGCGCAGAATTTATTTGATGGTTTTATTGAAGTTATTAATGAAAATGGCCTCTTTTTGGCTGCTCAATGTTGTGAGCATTTAAATAGAGCAATAGTTGTTGAACAACAAGTTGCTGAGAGGTCAAATTTGGAGATTGTAAATGTTGTACCTGCTTTAAAAGCTGGCGGAGCTTTTTCGACAGTTTGTTGGAATAATTTTAAAAAGCCTGTTGCTGTGGAAAAAATAAAAGCAGATTGCGGAATAGATATAGGTGGAACATTAATTGGTATGCATATAAAGCCTACGGTTGTTCCTGTTAGAACTTCTATAAGAAATATTGGTTGTGCAAACATTGTTTGTGCGAGAAGACGACCTAAATTTATTGGTGGTGAACGAGCACATTACGACTTAAATTTGATTTAATTATGGTTGTCTGGTAGTGTTTGACAAGTTTTATATAGTATGATATAATAATTTTTGGATTTTTAATATGTTAAGTTTTGGGCTGGGTTGTGTTTAGATCCGGTCCTTTATATTTAATTAAAAGTGATGGAGATTTTTTATGAAAGCAACAGATATTGTTTTTTCAATTGCAAAACCTATAGCAAAAGAATATGGATTGGATATTTGGGACGTTATTTTTGAAAAAGAAGGAACAAATTGGTTCTTGAGAATTTATTTAGATAAAAATGATGGAAAAGTTACAATAGACGATTGTGAAAAAGTCTCTAGTCGAGTTTCTGATAAGCTCGATGAAGTTGATCCTATTGAACAGAGTTATTATTTGGAAGTTTCATCGGCTGGATTGGGCAGGAAATTGAGAAAAGAAGAGCATTTTTTAAAATTGATTGGTGAACCGATTTCACTAAAACTATATAAATCTTTTGGAGGAAAGAAAAATTTTGCTGGAATTTTGCGAGATTTTAATGATGGAAATATAAAACTTGAAACTGAAGATGAAATGTTTAACATATCTTTTTCTGATTGTTCTTATGTTAAATTAGATGATGATTTAGATTTATTTTAAACAAAATTTATTACACTTATTATTGAAAAGTTGGGAAGGATGGAAGTACTGTAATGAATACAAAAGAATCACGAGAGTTTTTTGAGGCTTTAGATTTTATTTCCAAAGAGAAGGGAATAAGTTCTGAAGTTTTAGCGGAAAAGTTAAAAGGAGCGATTGTTTTAGCAGTTAGAAAACAATATCATGGTGTTGATAATATTAATGTTGTAATGGATTCAGAAAAATGTAAATTTAATGTTTCTTTTTCAAAATTAGTCGTTGATGAGGTTCATGATCCTTCAAATGAAATTTTGCTAGAAGCCGCGCTTGCTCATTCTAAACGTGCTAGAGTTGGTGAATTGGTTGAAATTAAGGTAGATTCTAAACATATAGGACGAATTGCTGCTCAAGCTGCTAAGCAACAGATTATGCAGATTATACGTGATGTTGAGAAAGAAAGTTTGACTGAAAAAATGGGAGATAAAGTTGGAGATATTATAACTGCTACTGTGGAGAGAGTAGAACCCGCATCTCAAAATGTTGTTTTAAAGGTAGACAATAATGAAATAGTTTTGTTTAAGGGAAAACAGCTTCCTAACGATGAATTTGAACCGGGAGATATAGTTAAAGTTTATGCGGTATATATTTCATCAGAAAGTAAAGGTAGTCCATTAAAAGTTTCAAGAACCCATCCTAACTTTATAAGAAAGCTTTTTGAGCTAGAAGTTCCAGAAATTAATGAAGGTAAAATAGAAATTAAAAAAATTGCACGTGAAGCCGGTGTTAGGACTAAAATTGCTGTTTCAACTAACGATCCTAATTTAGAGCCTGTTGGTTGTTGTATAGGAAATAAAGGTATTCGTGTTAGTTCAATTGTCAACGAACTGGGTGGCGAAAAAATAGATGTTATAAAATATAGCGATGATCCGAAAGAATTTGTTGTTGAGGCGCTTTCTCCTGCGCGTGTTTCTGAAATAGAACTTCTAGATGAGCCAAATATGGAAAAGGTTGCTTTTGTTTCAGTTCCGGAAACTCAGATTTCTTTGGCAATTGGAAATCGTGGATTAAATGCTAAACTTGCTGCTATGATTACTGGTTTTAAAATAGATATTAGTCCTGAGAGTGGCTTTTATGGCGAAGATTCTAAAAACACTTTGAAGGAAAAACTTATAGCTAGATTAGAACAGCAAAATCAAAAACAAAAGGAAAAAGCTGAAAAGTTAAAACAATCTGAAAAATCGCCTGAAGAATTACTCGAAGAAGCAGATATTCATGCGTTTGAAGTTGAAGATATGTTGGAAGAAATGGAAAGCCAGCAGAATTAAAATTTGTAGGTTTTTGTTTATGAGGTGAATTGTTAGCATGTTAAAAAACACAAAAGTATCTTTGAGAATGTGTATGGCATGTAGGGGAAAAAAACAAAAAGAACAGCTTATTAGAGTGGTTAAACAAAAAAAAGGTTTGATTTTTATAGATAAAACAGGAAAAGCTGATGGAAGAGGAGCATATGTTTGCAATAACCTAGAGTGCTTGGAATTGTTGAAAAAAAAGAGAGGACTCGAGAGAAGCTTTAAATGTAAAATAGATGGCTTAATTTATGATGATTTGGAAAAAGAGTTGAGTTAACTATGAGTAATATTTTAAGTAATTTGGGAATTTGTAGGCGAGCTGGAAAATTAGTTGCGGGGTTTGATGCGGTTTGCGGTTTGTTTTCAAAAAATGATTCAGATATTGTCGTTTTTTTGACATCTGATGCATCGCCAAAAACTGTTAAAGAAATAAAATATCATGCTGATAAACATAAAATTGAGGTTATTAAGCTTCCTGTAACTAAATCAGATATATGTAATATTTTAAATAAGTCCTTTGCAGTTTTGGCAGTTATAGATTTAAATATGGCTAATATGATAAAAAAATATCTGTGAAAATAAATTTATTTTTGGTTATGAGTGTAATTTAACAATAGACAAACAAGGAGTGATCTTTTTTATGGTAAAAAAATGTAAAGTGTCGGATTTAGCAAAAGATCTGAATATAACATCCAAAGAATTAATTGAAGTTTTGGGAGAATATACAGAAGGACAAAAAAAGACTAGCACAATTTTAACTGAAGAAGAAATTAATATTGCTTTGGAAATATATTCAAAAAAGAATGAAGTTGCAAACTTTGATGAATATTTTGCTTCTGCTGCTGATAAACCAAAAACTAGAAAAAAAGTTACTACCAAGAAAAAAGAAAATTCTGAAAAAGGTGCAGTAAAAAACAAGAAGGCAGATGCTTCTACTGATAAAAAAGATTCTTCTGAAAAAAATAAATCTCAAAAAAGTGTAGCTGCTAAAAAGAATGCTGTTAAAAAAAGTGAGAAGAAAAATATTGTTCAAAGTTCAAAAAGCAAAAATAGTTCGGAGACTCCTAAAAATAATAAAAAGAAATCTAAATTAACTGAAACTATTGAATTAAAGCCTGCTACGGACGAACCATCTACAAATGTTGTTAAAGAAAAAGACAGCAATCACCATGTGGATACTAAATCGGTTCAAGTTAACTTAGATAAATATAATGAGCGTTATGAGAATATGGCTCAGCAGAACAATATTAGTGATAATTTTCAGAGAAAACAGAAGATTAAACATCGTGGAAATCAAAAGAATAATCGTTCGAACAAAAAAGAAACAGAAGCTCAAAAACTGCAACGTTTGGCTTTGGAGCGTGCTAGGAAGCAGAAATTAAAAGTTAAAATACCAGATGAAATAGTTGTATCTGAGCTTGCTTCAAGACTTAAAGTTAATGTTGCAGAAGTTATTAAAAAA
>JAZRQJ010000016.1:0-1617 GCA_045649685.1 Oscillospiraceae bacterium | reverse complement strand
GTCTATTTTTGGCAGCGTTTTGCTAAGAATTTTCCCTTTAATCGGCATTCGTGTGAATCAACGATTATAGGTAGGATCGCTCCTGGTATTCTTACGAATCAACAGGACCGATTTGTGTTATCTCGTTACTAGTCTACATCAATAGTACACAAAGAGCTGGTCTTGGAAAGTTTAATATGTAGGTTAACGAGGATAACGAGAGTTGCGTGGAGGAAGTGTTTGATGAATCTGCACATTTCATGGTATCTAAACGTACGGAAGAAGGAAATGGTATTGGAAACAAGAGTTTATATGAACAAACCACAGACGATGATGAATACGATCCATATATGATGAGGAATACAATACACATGGTCTGTCCGAAAAACAAGAGGATTTTTGTGACGCTTTGGACATCAAACTTTGTGGTCTAAGAAAATAATATGTTATATTTGGTGTAGTGTTGAGTCAAATGAAATCTAGTAGTAGTTGTTCCTTTGTTTGTCGAAGTAGTTTGCTTTGTTATGTTAGCTTTACGACCTATGTAACGGACTGAGATGTGGGGTTTCACTCACATTTTTTGTACGTAAACATTTTTTGGAGTAATCTATTCACCGGATGTAACAACCTTTCACCCAAAAAAAAATATTGGAAACCACAACTAACACTCCCTACAGTTGGAGCGGGAGGAGACCGAACGCTTAAACTTGATCAAAATTCTTCAAATAGCGCCAAAGGAAGACCTTTGGTGAAAAAGTCAGTGTGCTGGTATCGAGATGGAGCATGAAAAACATAAGCGTGGCCCGTGGCAACCATATCACGAACAAAATGAATCTCAATCTCAATATGTTATCATGTTAGATTGATAAAATAATTAATTATAATGATTCGCAAAGATACATTATATATACTAGATGAATACTCACATAAAGCGACGATGTATAGTGGCAAATAATTATACTTGAGAAATCGTGATTTTGGTTGACTCTTGATGCAAAACTTACGGGTTCAATTTATAATCACTGCGAGAAAAAAGTTCATGTGTTAGAAACAAATAATAATAAAAGTTTAAGGATTAAACAATATTGAAAATATTAATTTAGTTGTACATGATATACCATTTTTTTTTATGAAGGATATAATACTCCACTGACATTACTGATCATTTAAGCATTTAAGTTTAAGAAGTATTATAAGTAATCAACATAACTCAAATTTAAGCATTTTAAATTTAAAAAATGCATAATAAGTACATAGAATGGTCTAGGATCATGCGATATGGGTTTAAACTACAAAACACATATATAGCCCATTTTAAACATTAGAAACCACGTATATCATACTCTAGCTTAAGGGTGAGCATCGGTCTAGGATCGGATCAGACTGACGAAACCGAAGACTGAATTAAGGTAAAAACTGGGATCGAGACTGAGGCTGAATGTGGTCGGTCCGAAACACTTTATTTTATGAGTTATTTGCATTTTAGTATTTTTTGGGTTTTTTTTGGATTTTAATTTTGCAATAACTTTCCGCCCGTTTGTCTTCTAGGGCTCATTTCAGTTTCCTATCTCTATTTAAGAGTTGCTTTGTAATATGTAATGGACAGTTCAATAAAATACCAAAAGTCTATTTTTGGCA
>JAZRQJ010000015.1:0-138161 GCA_045649685.1 Oscillospiraceae bacterium | reverse complement strand
TGATTCCATCTAGAGACATATCTTGTCTATTCTCGTTTACATATTTCCCCAATTCAATCGCTTTTCTTATCTTTTCTACATATGCTGCATACTTTTTATTTTCTGGATCTGCTTGTACTAACTGTTCTATCGTTGTTGTTTCAATCTTTTGGCTCGGAACAGGAATTGCTTGTGGTCCTGCTTTTGGAGAAGGTCCGACTTGTGGTTCTGTCTTTAGTTCTTCTTTTGGATTAGGAATTACCGTTGGTTCTTCGTTTTCTTCTAATTCATCATCGTTTTCAAATACATCTTCCACTTTCTTATCTTCGTTCTTCTTTGGTATATCATAGGATACAATTTCGCCATTTTTATTATATATTATTTTTTCAAGATTTTCATGTCCTTTGCAATCATTTTCTATTACTTTATTTATATCTATATTTTCATCTTTCAATCTTATAATTTTTATCTGATTTTTTGGTAAATATTTTAACAATTTAAGATTACAAAATACAGTCTCTAATTTTTTGCTTCCTTCAAATGCATCTTTTTCTATAATTTCTACTCCGTCAGGTATTTTTATATATTTTAGATTTTTGCAATAACTTAAACCTTTGCTTTTTATCTTTCTTAATGTTTCAGGCAACGTGATCTTTTCTAAATTATAAAAATCACTTAGTTCTTCTCCTATTTCTATTGTTCCTTCTTTTATTTCTAATTTTTTCAAATTCTTCTTAGCATTTTTGCTTAAACTTGAAGCTGTTATTGCAGAACATTTTATACTTTCTATATTTTCGAACGCATCACAACTCTCTCCACATAATTTTGTGTTATCATTTTCAAAAACTAATTCTTTCAATTTATAGCAACAATCAAAATCTTTTTCATGTACTTCCAAAACCCAATCTGGGACCACCAATCTTTCAATTTCCCACTTAGGCAATCTATGCAACCACTTTGGATCTGCTTTAACATTCTTTAAATTAGTACAATTTTCAAAAGTGCCTTCTTCAATAGATTCTACTGTTTTTGGAATAACTAACTTATTCAATACGTCACCATTAACATATTCTCTTTTGCTTATATTCTTAACACCATCTAATATTTCTCCATATTGTGGACGTATTTTCTGTATATTTGATTCACTTATAATTAATGTTAAATTAGGACATTGTTCAAATATTTTATTAGTAATATTTTCATCTTCTATCCAACTATCTGGTACATTCGATAATGTTGTTAAATTTTTGCATCCAGAAAAAACATTAAGATTTATATCGTTTATTTCTTCATCTTCATCTAATAATATGTGCTCCAAATTAGCCTTATTAAAGCTTTCCAATAATCTCAAAGGACATTTTACAAAACTAATATTACTACAATTATGAAACGTTCCTTGTTCAATTTTTTTAACAGAATCCGGTATTATAACCTGTTTAACATTTTTACAGTTTTCAAACGCTGCTTTATCAATTTCTTGAATTCCTTCAGAAATAAATATCCTCTCAAAATTTGCTATTTTACTCAAAATTTTCAAACTTTGTGGAGTACATTTTATAAATTTAGCTTTTATCTCTTCATCTATTTCCGATAAAATATCATTAGCCTCATCATGCTCAATCTCTATTACTTCACTATTACAAAGTTTTCTAATAAACTCGTAGTCTATTAAACTGCGGTCACGTGGTACTCTTGCTATTGTATCAAACATTTGTCTAAGTTTTTCGTTATCGCTAGTTACATTATCATAATATAATGAATTACAACCTTCAAAAGCTGTCTCGTTTATTGTGTCAACTTTGTTTAAATTAATTTTGCTTAAACTTTTACAATCTTTAAATGCTCTATCAGGAATTTCAGTTACTCCTTCTGGCAAACTTATTTCTTGTAAACTTTCACATCCTTCAAACGCACTTTCTTCAATTTCGGTTACGCTTTTAGGTAAATTTAATTTGTTTAAATTCTTACAATTTTTAAACGCTCTGGCGGGAATTTTAGTAATCCCTTCTGGTAAATTTATTTCTTGTAAACTCTCACATCCTTCAAATACACCCTCTTCAATTTCATTTATACTTTTAGGTAAATTTAGTTTGCTTAAATATTTTTTATTTTTAAACCTTTTAGCTCTAAGCTTTTTGATTCCATCCGGAACTTTTATTTCCATATATCTATCTAAATTAAGATAGTAAGCAAAATCAATATCATCAATAAGATCAAATTTTATATCATATTTTTTAGGGTCATTTTTTCGTTTTAACCGTACATCAAATGATTCTATTTTTGTAAAATCATCTAAAGCGCCATCATCAATTTTTAATTTTTGTAATAAATCATCTTTTGTTTTACAATCATCCATAACAACGTATAAATGTTCTAAACTATCACTAACTTCTTGAAAATCTTCGCGTTTTATATGTGCTCCGTTCACATCATATGGTTGCCCGTCTGAATTTACAATTGCTGCACATATTTGTCCATTTATAACACGAATAATTATTTTGGCTTCTTCGGCTGGTTGCACAGAAAATAGTTCTTCAGCCAAAAGGCCAATGTTCTTTAACTTAAACCTATCTTTTTTAAATTTACGCAACCACTTAGAAGAACATACTATATCAAATATATCATGTCCATCAAAAGCACCATCTTCTATTTCCTCTACCTCTGATGATATGTTAACATGTTTCAAATTATTAAATTCCTTAAGGAATTCTTTAGTTATTTTTTTACACTTTTCACTAAAACAAACACCTTCAGCATGTGCTCTTTTCGATATTTGTAAAAGAAGATCATCATCATCATTTATTTTAATATTATTACATTTTTCTAATGCAAATCTTTGTCCAGATTGTCCATTTCCAACATTTAATTGCAAGTGAACATTAGGAGCATTGTTATTTCCAATTACATCAAGTTTTAACCCGTTAGATTTTAATATAAATTCATATTGTCCATTTCCAACAGATGATATTTGCCATTTAAAACTATCAGTAAATGACAAATTACGTTGCTTTACTTTCGTTCCAACTCCCCCGTTGGAATTTTCTAAACCAATACATTTAGCATTATTCAATGCATGTATAGGAATAATTGTATAATATCCATCCTTGGGATCACGCCATAAATAAAATTGCTGATTTACACTTCCATATGGGCTGCCTATCTGCATACCATTAAATATACAATTTAAATTTTTTGGATATATTTGAAGAATTGCATTGTCATCGCAACTTAAACTCTGCACATCTAGAACTTTGTCTGGTCCAACCATACTTTTTATGTTATATACCCCAGGTTCTACGGTTTGAGGTAACTTACGTCCATTTTCACGATAAAACTTTGTAATTTTAGAATGTATATCCCTTTTAGCATTTTGAGCACACTTATTTTCTACTCTCTTTTTTGAAGGTTTCCAAAAACTTAATTTAAATTTTTGAGCATTTGATTTATTTTCATTGTTTACTTGCAAACGTAAACCGTTGTGATAACCATTTCCATCTAAACGAACATCTAATTTAAGCCCATTAGATTTTAATATAAACTCATATTTTCCATGTCCAACATACTTTATTTTCCATTTACAATGATCCTCAAAGCACAAATTACGTTGTGTTACGGTTGTTCCAACTCCACCTTTAAAATTTTCTAAACCAATACACTTAGCAGAATTTATATCTACATTTTTTCCATCAAATACTGAATAAATTGGAATAATTGTATAACATCCATCTTCAGGATCTCGCCATAAATAAAATTCCTGATTTAAGAATCGTGGACTAGCATACTGCTCCCCAAAATATTCATGTTTGTTATACGTTTGAAAAGCTATATTATCTTCTTTAAATGGTCCCCAAACGTCCAAAAACATATACATATTGCTTTCAGGATTTTTTCCAACCATACTTTGTATACAATATGCTCCAGAGGGTACTGTTTTAGGAAATCCTGCCATTCTATCGGATATAGCTTTTATAGCATCCCTAGCTTCTCTAGGATTTATAGCCTTTTTTGAAGGTTCCCAGCCACTTAATTTAAATTTTTGATTAGGCTTATCATTTGCATCATATAACTGCAAAAGTGAACCGTTATGATAACCCTGTGCATCTTTAAAAACCTCAAGTTTAAGCGGATTACTAGATTTCAAAGTAGATTTAAGTGTAAATTCAACTTGCCCATTACCACAATTACTTATCGCCCACTTAAAGTTGTCATCAAAAGATAAATCGCGCTGCACTACTTTAGTTCCAGCAGCAATATTCTCGGCACCAATACACTTAGGAGAATCTTCAATTATCTCCTTTTTTTCGTTAATCACCGTATGCATGGGAATTATTGTATAACATCCATCTTCAGGATCTCGCCATAAATAAAATTCCTGATTTAAGAATCGTGGACTAGCATACTGCTCCCCAAAATATTCATGTTTTGCCCATATTTGAATAATAGCGCTATCTTCTCTAGTTGGTCCAAGAACATCACAAAACATATCCTGATTATTGGCATTCTTTCCACCCATACTTTGTATACGATATACTCCAGACGGTACTGTTTGAGGTATTTTACATCTGTTTCCATAATAAAAATTTGTAATTTGAGAATCTATAACCCTTCTAGCTTTTTGAGCACATTTATTTTCTACACCCTTTTTTGAAGGTTTCCAAAAATTCAATTTAAACTTTTGAGCATTTGATTTATTTTCATTGTTTACTTGCAAGCGTAAACCGTCGTGATAACCATTTCCATCTAAACGCACATCAAGTTTAAGGCCATTAGATTTCAGCGTAAATTCATATTTCCCATGTCCAATATGCTTTACTTTCCATTTACAATGATCCTCAAAGCACAAATCACGTTGTGTTACATTCGTTCCAACTCCACCATTAACATCTTCTAAACCAATACACTTAGCCGAATCTATATTTACATTTTTTCCATCAAATACTGTATGCATGGGAACAATTGTATAATATCCGTCATCCTCAGGATCACGCCATAAATAAAATTCCTGATTTAAGAATTGTGGACTAGTATACTGTTGTCCAAAATATTCATGTTTCGTATATATTTGAAGAGGTATGTTGTCGTCCTTAAATGCTCCACAAATATCCAAAAACATATCCTGATTACTAGCATTCTTTCCACCCATACTTTGTATACAATATACCCCAGATGGTACTGTTTTAGGAAATCCTGCCATTCTATCAGCTATAGCTTTTATAGCCTCATTAGCCATTCTAGAATTTATACCCTTTTTTGAAGGTTCCCATTTACTTAATTTAAATCTTTGATCTGGTGAATCGTTTTGAATGTTTAGTTGCAAACGTGAACCATTATAATAACCATGCGAATCTTTACAAACCTCAATTTTAAGCTTATTATTAGATTTCAGAGTAGATTTAAGCGTAAATTCAATTTGCCCATTACCAACATTACTTATTGACCACTTAAAGTTATCATCAAAAGATAAATCGCGCTGCACTAGCTTAGTTCCAGCAGCAGCATTCTCTACACCAATACACTTAGGAGAATCTTCAATTATCTCCTTTTTTTCGTTAATCACCGTATGCATGGGAATTATTGTATAACATCCATCGTCTGGATCACACCATAAATAAAATTCCTGATTTAAGAATCGTGGACTAGCATACTGCTCCCCAAAATATTCATGTTTTGCCCATATTTGAATAATAGCGCTATCTTCTCTAGTTGGTCCAAGAACATCACAAAACATATCCTGATTATTAGCATTCTTTCCACCCATACTTTGTATACAATATACTCCAGATGGTATAGGTTGAGAAAATTGTTGTTTAGTATTTACCGCATACACCGGCAATACTATATTTGTCATCGTTACAATTAACATAATAATGCTTATAGAAATTGTCATCACTTTTTTTGACATCTTGTTACATATTCCTTCCTTTTTCGTCATTTTGTTTGCAAACAAAGTAATTTTACCACAGCACTCAAATCGTGTAAACAAAATTCGACATAATAATTAATTGTATTTAATCTAAAATAAATTTTTAATTTAATAATGTTATTTTTTATTATTATATTTAACTCTTCCCATTTGAAATTAAACCACATCTTTCAAAAATAACTATGTTCAAAATATTATACAAGTTAAATTATGTATGCTATACTTAAATTATATGTTAAAAAACTTCAAATTTAACAAAGAGGCGAGACAAATGAATATTTTGATAGCAGATGATGAGAAAGAAATAGCAAACTTGATAGAAATATACTTGAAAAATGAAGGATATAATGTCTACAAATACTATAGCGGCGAAAACATCTTAAATGATTTAAAAAATATAGATATAGATTTAGCAATATTAGATGTAATGATGCCAGACATTGATGGATTTTCTTTGTGTAAAAAACTAAGAGAAAAATATAACTTCCCCATAATATTTGTTACAGCCAAAGTAGAAGATATGGACAAAATATATGGTCTAACACTCGGTGCAGATGATTATATAACAAAAATGACGAAACACAAGACGAAAATATAATTTATTTTAGAAATATCGAAATAAATAAAAATTCACATGAATTTTATTTAAATTCTAATCTTATTAACTTAACTCCTATAGAATTTGAAATTTTGTGGATACTATGCGAAAACAGAGGCAATGTTGTCAAAACTGACGATCTTTTCATTAAGGTTTGGAAAGAAAAATACTATGAAAAAGATAATAACACAGTAATGGTTCATATTAGACATATACGAGAAAAATTAAAGGATAACACTAAAAATCCAAAATATATAAAAACTGTATGGGGAGTGGGATATAAAATTGAAAAATAAAAATACACTCAACAATCTTTTAAAAGAGACATATAAAAAATTTTTGCTAAAAATATTACTCGCTGCTCTATTAACACTTATATTCATTATAATCACGTTTCTTCTAATTAATACACTAGATTTTCAGTGGGCATGCAATATAGCTCCAATTTTATACTATGGTATTAGAGATTTGTGGTATAGCGGCTATTTTACACTATATTCAATAATGTTATTGTTCTTAATATGGACCATATTTGTTTTGATTTTGTTATACAAAATGCTAAAAAAATATTCTCATATATAAGCGCAGTATCCGATGCTTCAAACAAACTATTAGATGAAAATGTTAACATAATAGAGTTACCCGATGAATTGGAAGAAATCCAAAATAAAATGAATATTTTAAAAATGAAATCAGAAAAAAATGCTCGATTAGCAAAAGAAAGTGAAAAAAGAAAAAATGATTTAATTGTATATCTCGCACACGATCTAAAAACACCTCTAACATCCTTAATTGGATATTTTTCTTTAATTGACGAAGCAAAAGATATGCCTAACCAGCAAAGAGAAAAATATATAAAAATCGCATTAGAAAAATCATATAAACTTGAAGATCTAATAAATGAATTGTTTTATATTGCAAGATTTAATTCAGAAACAATTATTTTAGAAAAACAAGAAGTAAACTTGAACATGATGATAGAACAAATTATAGATGATTTTTATCCCATTTTAAAAGATTTGGAAAAAGAAATTAAATATATTCCTAATGAAAACATAAAAATCTATGCAGATCCAGACAAATTATATAGGGTATTTAATAATTTACTGAAAAATGCAATTAACTACAGCATAGATAAAACAATCAAAATTGAAACAATCACGCATGATGATAAAGTTGATATTTTGATAAGCAACAGAGCAAAGAAAATACCTAAAGAAAAACTTGATAAAATATTTGAAAAATTCTATCGTGTTGATTCATCTCGTACAAGCAGAACTGGAGGCAGTGGATTAGGTCTGGCCATAGTTAAAGAAATCATAAATCTTCATGACGGAAATGTTCATGCTACAAGTGATGATGAATATATTAAATTTTATATTCAATTACCTGTTAAAAATCTTAAGTAATTTTTAAGAATTTAATAAGATTCAATTAAAAAATGGTTATTCTAAAATTGATATACTTTATTAGTATTATTTTAGAATGATCGGAGTTGCACATAGACTATGCACTTAGTTGAACCAAAAATTAAAAAAATTGGATTTTTGACTATTATCTTAACAACAATTTTTTTAATTATAGGCTGTAGAACATATATAAATTCCACAGCAAAATTAGATACAGAAAAAAATCAAATGCAAAATGTAATGTCTGAATCCTTCGAAAAAAGTCCTACTTATGACGAACTATCAAGTGTCAACAACAATGTAGGAACTGTTCAAGAACGACTTAATAAATTAAAAAAACAAGATAGCAGAATAAATACTATTATCAATAACTCTTCAAATTATTCCAAAGAACTTATTGATATGCTATCACGCGATATTGATATGTTAGATTTTGTTTTAAAATATCCACATATGAAAGGTAATACCGGTAGTGATAATATTGGTAAAATAACTAAGGGAAACATCCCCTTACTATTACAATGGGATGAAAGATGGGGATATTCAAATTATGGAGATAATATTATAGCTGTAAATGGGTGCGGCCCAACTGCACTCTCAATGGTTATTACAGGGTTAACTGGAAACAATTTAATCACACCACAACAAATAGCAAAATTTTCAACAAATCACGGTTATTATGTTAAGTCAGTGGGCACAAGTTGGAATTTAATGACAGGAATAAGTGGACATTTCGGAATAAAAAGCAATCAATTAAGTGTAGACAAAAATACTATTTTTGATGCTTTAAAAAATGGAAAACCAATTATATGTTCGGTCAAAGCAGGAGATTTTACAACTAAAAGTCACATAATTGTTCTAGCAGGAGTAGAAAACGACAAAATTAAAGTACATGATCCAAACAGCAAAAAAAGAAGTAACATATTATGGGATTATGATAGAATAGCACCTCAAATTAGAAATTTGTGGGCTTTCTCTACTAAATAAAAAATCTTTACATTAAAAATTTCCACAACATGAAGAAAACATAACCATAACGCCAGTAAAAAACAAAGTTGGATTTTTAAAATATATAATTACAATAATTCCAACAATCATCAAAAAAACAGCTATACATGTTGAAATTACAAAGCATATTTTTAAACAAATATTAAAATCAAAGAATCTCTCAAATACTCTAAATAATATTTGTCCTCCATCTAAAGTTATGCTTGGCAACAAATTAAACATAAACAAACATAAATTAACCACTGCGCCTATGCGCATATTAAATTTACAGCATATAAAAAATAGTATTAAATTTCCAAAACAACCCGAAATCAAAACAATTATATCCTGTAAAAAATTTAACTCATTCGACTTTATTAATTTAATTCCACTCAATTCAAAGCAAATGCGCTTAGGCTTGGATGAAAAAATACACAAAAGAATAATATGAAAACTTTCGTGAAAAAGCGAAGAAAATATACCCCACATTACAATTCCCGATGTATCATATAATAAAAAAATAGAAATTAAACATATGTATAAAAAAGAAACTGAAAAATTGACTCCAAAAATTCTAAATCTAATCATACAAGTTTAGGAAATATTCTAGACGGATCTATCCATTTACCGTCTTTTTTTATACCAAAATGAAGATGGGGTCCTGTAACCAAACCACTATGTCCAGATTTGGCTACTAATTGTCCCCCCTCAACACTATTACCAGGTTCAACTAATATCTCACTACAATGAGCATATAACGACTCATATCCATCCGCGTGTTGTATAAAGAAAAAGTTTCCAAACCATTTAGAACTTGATTTTTTGGTTACTACCCCATCTGCCATAGCTATAACAGGCGTTCCATCTCCAACAACAATATCAACTCCATTATGTACCTCATTCGGCTTTCCTGTTAATGGACTCTCTCTTCTTCCAAATTTAGATGATATTCTCCCCTGAGCTGGCTGCTTAAATTCATAAAATGTTATATCTCCATTATCGTGCACTATTAAATTATCAATTGAGTTTTCCAAATCATTTTCCAACGGCTGCACCATTAATTCAGATTCTATTTCATCATTATTTACCATATTCTCTAAATCAATCGGTTTCAGTTCACTCAAAGAAAGTTTTATTTTTTCTAAAATATTTTTTAGTTCACTTTTTAGTTCTTCTCCCTCTAATGAAGTTTTTATTTGTTGTCCTACAACTGTATACATGTCCGGTGATATAAGTTTTAAACCTCCAAGAATCGCCATTAAAAAAACACACAAAAATGTTTGAAAACACACAACACTAAGAAACAAATTACATTTTTTTTTACTATTTACATTTTTTATCTCACAATCTTTTTTTTCTTCTTCTTCAATTTCACCGTTAATCAAAAACTCTTTATTAAAATAATCACCATTCACATCATATCACCTCTATTTAAAAATTTTATTCAATAATAAAAAGGGATATGCACAACTATAGTCCAATTTACGTATTATATAATTGTGAAAAACACGTTTAAGACCAAAGGGTGAGTTATTATAATGAGATATAAACGTAGAAGAAATTTTGGTAACAATATAACCGGAAAATTATTAATTGCAGGAGGCATTTTAATAATAATTTTTACGACACCAGTAAAAACAATCGCTATAATAACCGCTATTATTCTAATAATATCTGGTCTAATATTGATGTTTTGTTACAGGTAAACCTCATTAAAAAGGAGCTGTTATATATGAAAATTGTTGTAGTTCATAGTCCAAAAATGTTATCTCCTATTCTTAGATTATTATTCAAAATCAAAAAAGAAACCATTTAAGAAAAGGATCTGCTTCAAAGCAGATCCTTTTTAATATTTCAAAATCAGCAACGTTACTAAAATTATTCTTACATCTCATCTGTTATTTTTTAATCAAAATATATCCCAGAACTTATTTTCATACCGAGCACACGTTTCAAATATCTGATATAATTTTTCTTTTTCATTTGTTTCTATATTTGCCACTTCATTATTAAAAATATCAATCCACATACGGTTTGCCTCTACATATTCCGAACACGTATAAGCATCAAACCAAAATTTATATGGCGATTTACATATTTCAAAAAAATACTTTTTGGTTAATGATTTTCCTATATATGCATAAATCCAAGAACAATGAAGCAATGCCAATAAACAAGCCAAAAAACCTTCTTCATATAAATTATTACGTATATACCCTACATATTCATTAATAATAGGTGCTTTTCTATAACTCATTACATTGTCACAACATATTCCAAATTTTTCCATGTTTGGTATATGAACTCGATATATTTCGTTTCTTGTTTCATTCATAATTCTATTAAAAAAATCCTTCAGATGCACACCATCTGCAAAATTCGAAACATGAGAAATTATATCAACATAATCCAACAAATATAAATAATCCTGTAATATATAATTCTTGAAACGAGCCTCATCAAGTGTTCCTTTGGCCATCTCTATAAGAAATGATTTTTCTGATGTTTCTTTCCACAAATAATGGACTCTTTGATATAGTTTATCTGAAAACTTCATAAAAGATTCCTCTTCTACTTTTCCGCCACTATAGCGACATATCCTCCACTCTTATATCCTTCTAATACCTCTTCAGGCTCTTCATTTGTATACATAGGATTTTTGATTAGTGTTTGATAAAACAAAAATTTTTCAATACCCAAACATTTAAGCACATTGATTTTTTCTTCAGTAGAATGCCATATTCCCGCAGATGCTAACGCTAAAGGATATGGTAACTTAGGCATAGTATTTTCAAGAAACTCGTGATTATAAGTTTCTAAACTCTTTCCAAGAAGATACATAAAACCAAACGCACTCTCTTTAGGAACATCAAGTAATATTAATTTTCCACCTTTTTTCAAAGCAGCTAAACTTTTTTCATATACAGGCATCAAATTCTCAATATAACTAGAACTGCCATTAAAATAAATTATATCATAAGTGTTATCCGGTAATTCAATATCTTCAATTAATCCATATTTAATAATATTAATTCCTCTTTTCTGAGCGATTGAACCCATATCCGTTGAAGGTTCTATTCCTTCAACAGTAGCATTATCAATATAACTTTCAAACAATCCACTTCCGCAACCAACTGACAAAATCCTCTTATTTGAGGTATTTCCTAACACTTTAAGAAAAAGTTTTAACTCACTCATAAATAAGTTTTCATTTTCCATAAACCATTCATCGTAAATGGCAGCATATCCATCAAATTTATGTTTAATTTTCATATTAATATCACATCTCTTTAACTAAAAAATAATTGTGCGCCAAAGGACCAGAACCGCTACCTAAATTTAACATTGCCGACAAAGCTCCAGACAAATAATTTTTAGCGTTTTCTACAGATTCATTTAAACTATACCCTTTAGCAAGATTTGAAGCAATTGCACTGGAAAGAGTACATCCCGTTCCATGAGTATTGGGATTGCTAATCTTTCTGCCCCTAAACCACACGGGTTTATTACTCTCTACACCAAAAAGCACATCATTCGCCTCATTAACACTGTGTCCACCTTTAACAAGCGTAGAACACTCATAACATTCAAATAATTTCCGTGCAGCTTTTTCCATATTAGTTTCATCTCTTATAGTCAAACCAGATAAAATTTCAGCTTCATATATATTAGGCGTGATTATAGTAGCAAGCGGCAAAAGTTTAGATTTAAGGAATTCAATAGCTGTATCTCCAATAAGTTGAGCTCCACTTGTTGCCACCATTACCGGATCTAATACAATATTGCTAGCCTCATAATGTAAAAGTTTATCAGCTATCACATCTATTAAAGCAGGAGAAGAAACCATTCCTATTTTCACTGCATCAGGAAAAATATCCTCAAAAACCGCATCTAACTGTTTCCCAAGAAATTCCGGTGACGACTCAACTATATCCGTTACACAAGTAGTATTTTGCGCCGTAAGCGCTGTTACAGCACTCATTGCGTATACTCCATTCATAGTCATGGTTTTTATATCTGCCTGAACACCAGCACCACCACTAGAATCCGATCCTGCTATCGTTAATACTTTTTTCATTTAAATCTCCTTCTTAACTACATCAGCAGCAACTTTTCGGAGCAATTTAGTAGCCGCATATACATCATTATGTGCATATATAGCACTTACCACAGCGATACCACTTATACCACTATCAGCCAGTAAATGAGCATTTTCTAAAGTAATTCCCCCTATTGCCACAACAGGAATCGATACAGTATTACATATATCTTTCAAAGTTGCTAATGAAACCTCACTAGCATCTTCCTTAGTTTGTGTTGAAAAAACAGCTCCTACACCAAGATAATCTGCACTATTTTTTTCTGCAATTATAGCCTGTTCAACTGTCGTTACAGACACTCCTAATATCTTATCAGGTCCAATCAAGTCACGTACCTTACCTGCTTCCATGTCGCTCTGCCCAACGTGCACTCCGTCAGCATTGATTCTTACGGCAACATCTACATTATCATTAATAATAAACGGAACATTATATTCATTAGCCAATTCTTTGAGAACTAATGCCTCTTTATAAAAACTATCATAATCCAGGCTTTTTTCTCTCATTTGCAAAAAGGTAATTCCCCCATCGAGACTCTCACGAACTGCATCAAAAAAAGTCTTATCTTTCAAACAATTACGGTCAGTTATTGCATACAGAAGCAACTTTTCTGACAAATTGTTCTTTGTTTTAATCTCATACAAAAGGTCATTACTATCTAATATCATATTTTGCACCTAAATCAAGCGTTTTTCTATCCATATTGTATACTGCATCAATAATACGATTTCTGTAAGTAGAATTACCTTCCCCCTCTTGCATTTTACTCAAACCTATCTCACCAGCAAGACCCATAGCGCAAACAGCCGCTGCTGCTGCATCAAGTTTATCCTCAGGATTTGCCACAATAAAAGCCGTTATCATTCCCGAAAGCTGACAACCTGTTCCTGTAACCTTGCTCATCTCAAAACAACCATTCCTAATAACAAAACATTTGTCTTTATCAGCCACCAAATCAATTTTTCCAGTAATGATGATAATTGAATCAACATCCTTAGCTAATTTTTTTGCAAAACTTATAGTTTCATCCAAAATATCTTCTGTAACCACATCTGCCAAATTAGCATCTACTCCACTAGATATGCCCTCTCCACTAGCAAGAGTTTTTATTTCTGATATGTTTCCTCTAATGGCTGTAAACTTAATCTCATTCATCAATCCAATAGCAGTATTAGTACGTAAAGTAGACGCACCAACACCAACAGGATCAAGAAGAACAACACGTCCGAGCTCATTTGCCTTTCTTCCTGCTCTATACATTCCTTTTATACTACGCTGATTCAAAGTTCCAATATTTATATTAAGTCCTCCACATACCGATGTAATATCTTCAACATCTTCTGGTTCATCAGTCATTATTGGACTTGCCCCACACGCAAGCAAAATATTTGCAACATCATTTACAGTTACATAATTTGTAATGTTATGGACCAACGGCGAATTTTTTCGAACATTTTCAAGATATTGTCCTAACATATAGTCCTCCTTGGTTGAATAAAAATTTCAATTAACACGACTCAGTATATCATAAAACACACAAAATTCAACCATATAAAACTATAAAGTTAAAAAATCACCAATGTTTTTTATTCTGTAATTCACTATATATAGTACAATAATTCTCATAACGCCTTCTTGAAATAAGACCTCTATCCACAGCGTCTTTAACACCACAACTGCTTTCAAAAGTATGCGAACAAGACCTAAACTTACAATCAGAATATTCTGCAAATTCTCTAAAACAACTCGAAAGTTCTTCTTTAGAAATTTTATCATATTTTAAAATATCAACAGTGGAAAACCCTGGAGTATCTGCAACAAAACCACCATTCACAGGGAACAACTCAACAACTCTAGTAGTGTGTTTTCCTCGCCCCAATTTATTACTAATTGGATTCGTTTTTAAGTTTAAATCTGGAAATAATCTATTCAACAACGTAGATTTTCCAACACCAGAATTCCCACAAAACGCAGATATTTTTCCATCTATCAAATTATAGACTTTATTTAAATCACTATTCAAATCATTAATAAAAATATTCGGTATTCCCGCCAAATTATATATCTGAGCAATCTCATCCGATAATGATAGATCGGTTTTTGTCACAACTATAGAAACATCTATTTGTTTATATTCTGCAACTGCAATCAATTTATCTAAAACCAAATAATTTACGCTAGGTTCACAAACTGAAACCACTAACAAAATTAAATCTATATTAGCTATAGGGGGGCGTAAGAAAAAATTCTTTCTTGGCAATATCTCAGTAATTATATAAGAATCCCCTGACTGTTTTATAGCAACATTATCTCCCACAACTGGCTTTTGATAATTTTTTCGAAATATTCCACGTGCTTTGCAACTAAATATATTCTCTCCAGATTGTACCTTGTAGAAGCCGCTAATGGAAGAAACTATCAATCCCTTACGCTCAATCATTAAAATATCTCTCCACACATCAAAAATCACAAACTATAGTGTGCTAGCAAACGCTGCACTATTCAAGTTTTGAGATACTCCTACCGGATCGCTACCATAATTTACCGTAACAGTTCCATAAACAGCAGACCTTCCCGTTGTTGCATTAGTTATCTTAATAGTATATACCATTGTTGACGATCCAGAATCAGAGAAAGATATAGATCCACCTGTCTTATAGTTTCCCTCTGCCAATATCTTATTATCCGAGTTTAAAACAGTAACACGAAATGTATCATCAATTGGCTGAGACGAGTTTAGAGGTATTGTCAAATTCGCCGACCGTTCTGCAGGTCTACCCGAACTAACAACAAGTCTTATTCTTGTTCCAACTTCAGCTTCTCCCATTATATCCTGAGACAATATTGTTCCAGCTGGTTTAGAATCATTTTGCTCACTTACAGAAACATCAAATCCAGCAGAATTTAACGCAGACTTTCCTTGTTCTAAATTTTGTCCTACAACATTTGGTACTTTCTTAGTTTTGCCTTTACCACTACTGTAATATATTGTAATTTGAGTGTCTTTTGAAACCTGTTCTCCTGATTTAGGATCAGTAGATATTACATAATCTGCAGTTACATTTTTATCATCTTTCTCCACAGTAACTATATTTGTAAAACCAGCAGAACTTAATTTAGCTTGTGCACTAGCAAGCGGCATATTGTAAACATTAGGAACAGTAGCAAGCTCCGGTCCAGAACTTACCTTTAATTTAATATCCTGATAATCGTCTTTAACCTTCATACCTGGATTAGGATATTGTGCAAACACTACTCCCTTTTCATATTGTGAATTCGGCTCCTCTGTAACTGAAAATCCTAATTTTGCATATTTACCGTCATCCATAGTTTTTATATCTTCATATCTAACACCAACAAAGTCAGGAAGCTCAATATCATTATTACTTCCCCCACTATTTCCAAATACAAAAATACATATAATTACTATCGAAGCCAAAACAAATGCACTAGCCACACCAATCAAGATTGGAATTAACTTGCTTTTTTTCTTATTTGTCTTTTTAGGCGTTTTTTGTCCTTTATCCAAAGGCTTTTTCATTTCTTCTTTTTCAGCAACCGAAAAATATTTTGTATTACCCTCATCATTAAAATATTTATATTCAAACAAAATATCAGGATTTTTCTTAAATTCATCAATATCACGTAACATTTCTGCCGCTGACTGATATCTTTTATTAGGGTCTTTCTGCATGGCTCTAACAATTATATCAACTAGTCCCTTAGGTATATCTGGATTTATTTTTAAAGGAGATTCGGCTAAAGATTGTATTTGCTTAGTAGCAATTAATTCAGGTGTATCTCCATCAAACGGCAATTTACCTGTTAGCATTTCGTACATTATAATTCCCATTGAATATATATCAGATTTTGCATCTGTTATTCCACCACTAGCTTGCTCGGGACTTATATAATGAACTGAACCTATAGCCTTATCTCTATTAATTCTTTCATCGCGGGCAAAACGAGCTATTCCAAAGTCCATTATTTTTATTGTTCCATCTTGTAACAACATAACATTTTGTGGTTTAACATCTCTATGTACAATACCTTTGTCGTGCGCATGTTGCAACGCTCTTAAAATTTGAAATGTAAAATGAACAGTATCTTTCCAATCTAAAACTTTTGCTTTATCTATAAATTCTTTTAAAGTAACACCATCAATATATTCCATTACAATATACTGTATTCTGTCTCCAAAATTCACATCAAAAATTCGAACTATATTTGGATGAGACAAACTTGCAATCGCTTTAGACTCATTCCTAAATCTACGAACAAATTCTTCATTGCCTAAAAACTCATCTTTCAAAACTTTAACAGCAACGTCACATTTCTTTACATTATCAAAAGCTTTATATACATTGGCCATGCCGCCTATTCCAATAAGTTCAGTGAACTCATATCTACCATCTAAACGCTTACCTATTAATTTGTCCATTCATAATCCTCCCTAACACAGATATCTCAAAAATATCAAAACTCTATTAATATTATGGTAATATTGTCATGGCCACCATTACTATTTGCTAAATCAATTAAACGGTTAACCAATTTTTTTAAACTTTTTCCAGACTCTAAAACTTGCTTTATTTCACTATCACTACACACACTAGTCAATCCATCTGTGCAAAGTAAGAGCATATCCCCTTTTCTAATTTTGGAACAATAAAAATCATATTCAACATCATTTAATATTCCAATAGCCCTTGTAATCTCATTTCGTCTGGGATGAACTCTTGCTTCTTCTTCAGTTATTTGTCCAGAATCAACCAACATTTGAACATAGGAATGATCTACTGTTATTTGAGTAAACATATCATTTGCATATAAATAAGCTCTGCTATCTCCAACATTGCTTACCAACAAATCATTTCCTACTAAAATGGCACTCACAACAGTTGTTCCCATTCCCTTCAAATGTTCATTTGAAATAGCCTTGGTTAAAATACGCTTATTTGCAATAATATAAGCATTGGCAACCATCTTACTAATAGCATCTATATCTGTTTTTCCATTTAATCCTTTAAAAAATTCTTCAACCAAAATATCACGCGTAACCTGACTAGCCACATTTCCACCGTTTTGGCCACCCATTCCATCACAAACAAAAGCAAAACAAGAATTTTCATTTGGTTCGCCATATGCAAAAGCATCCTGATTCACATCCCTAACCTTACCAATGTCAGTTTTTCCGTAAATATTCAAAGAAGAACCCCCTTTAAATTAAACTTCCAACGAATTCCTTCTCAATTGTCCACAGGAAGCATTTACATCCTGTCCTAAAGTACGCCGAATAGTAACCGGAATTCTTTTATTTTTTAAAATATCAAAAAATCTACGAAGTTGAACATTTTCAACTGCCTTAAACGATTCTTCGGATATAGGATTAATAGGAATTAAATTAACGTGACACAGCATGCCTTTTAAAAGCTCAGCAAGTTCAAGTGCATGCTTATCTAAAACATTAACTCTATCAATACAAGCATATTCAAACGTTATTCTTCTATTTGTTTTCTTAATATATCTACGACATGCATCCATCAACTGACCAATACTCCATTTTCTTGCTACGGGCATAATGGATTTTCTAATTGCATCATTTGACGCATGCAAGGAAATTGATAAATTTATAGAAATATTTTCATCTGCCAATCTATTTATTTTATCTACCAAACCACATGTGGAAACCGTTATATGCCTTAATCCTAAATTTCTTCCTTTAGGATTAGAAACATTTTTTACAAACTGTATAAAATTATCATAATTATCCAATGGCTCGCCAATTCCCATAAGAACTATATTTCCAATTTTACAATCTAAATCTTTTTGAGAAACATAAAGCTGATCTAACATTTCAGACGTAGTTAAGTTTCTAATGAAGCCAGATTTTCCAGAAGCACAAAAACTACATCCCATTTTACAGCCAACTTGAGATGATATACAAATTGTCCTACCAAAAGCATATTCCATAACAACAGATTCTATGCATTCACCGTCTTCAAGCATATACAAATATTTTACAGTATTATCAAGAGATGATACAAGTTTTTTTTGGATTTTTATGCTATTTATATAAAATTCACTATCCATTTGTTGTATAATTTGTTTAGAAACATTCTTCATCTGATCAAATGAAACAACATTTTTCTCATGTACCCATGAAAATATTTGATCTGTGCGAAATTTTTTATAATTATTTTCTTGAATCCATCTACTCAATTCACCATATGAAATAGATTTTATATCTCTTTTAGTCAACTTTATCGATCCTCCGAAGAACGCTTACAAAAAAACCATCACACTCCAACGTTCCATTTATCATAGTTAAATATTGTCCAGAATCCGGAAAATATTGCTTAACAAACTCTGGAATAGGACAAATTTCAAAATTATTATTGTCTCTTAAAAAATCTTTCACAACATTTTCGTTTTCAACTTTTCTTAAAGTGCATGTTGAATAAATCAAATACCCCTCATTTTTTACACTTTTAGATGCAGATTGTATTATTTTTCTTTGAATTTTAGTTAAATCATTAATATCCGCTGCCTTTTTATATTTAATTTCTGGTTTACGTCTAATAACCCCAATTCCAGAGCAAGGAACATCACATAAAACCAAATCAAAAACTTTACCATATTCATCTTCAGCGTTAAAAACCACACTATTTATTTTAGATAATCCTAATCGCTTAGCATTTTTATCAATTAAACCAACTCTCTTAGAATAAAGATCACACGCAACAATATCGGCATCAGTTTCTTGAGCTATAGTAAACGTTTTTCCACCCGGCGCTGCACAAACATCCAAAACACTTTTGGGTTTAAAATGAGATGCTATTAACGAACAAATTTGAGAAGAAATGTCCTGAACATGAAAAAGGCCATCTAAAAAAGCTTGAGTTCGTAAAATATTTCCTTGTTCAACAACTAAACAATTTTCAATTGGAGATTTTTGAACAACAACCCCTTCTTGATTCAACTTAAAAATCAAATCAGAGCAATTAATTTTGCCAGTATTCACCCTAATATTAACAGTAGCTCTATTAAGCTGACTTTTTAAAAAATTCTTAGCAGCCTCAGGTCCATAATCATTAATCAAACTTTCAACTATCCAAGAAGAACAAGAATACAATATTTTCAGATTATCAACATTATTGTCTTCTTCACATGGCAATTCAAAACTTTTATTTTTCCTTATAAACGACCTCAAAATAGCATTGACAAATCCAACTGCACCTCTATTTTTTGAAATCTTTGCAAGATTAACATACTCATTAACAACAGCATAATCGTGGACATTCATATACAAAAGTTCATATATTGCCATTTCAAGAATAATTCTTATCTTATTCTGAATTTTTTTCACCTTAGAATATAAAGATATAATATAATCTAATGTTAGTTTAGTTTCTAAAACACCATAAAATAATTTGGAAACAAAATCTCTATCTCTAGAATCCAAATATTCTTCACTATTTAAAAAAGAATTCAAAACAATATTGGAATATCCATCTTCAACAATAACACGGTATATTAGCGTCATAGCTACTTCTCTGCAATTTTTCTTTTTAGTCATCGTTTCTTCTCAACAACAAGATACGAATTAACTGTGCTAAAGACACCAAAAACGCAACAACATATGTCATAGCAGCAGCCCAAAGAACTTTTTTCACACCAGAAATTTCTGAAGAATCTAATATGCCTCTAGATTCAATAACAGAAATAGCTCTCCTACTAGCATTAAATTCAACAGGCAACGTTATTAATTGCAATATAAAAGTTAAACCAAACACTATAAGTGCAATATAAACAAACCACGTCATGTTATAAAAAAGACCTAGAACAAACATTGGAATATATAGCCACGAACTAAATCTAACAGCAGGAATAACAGCAGCTCTTAATTTTACTGGAACATATTTCTTAGCATATTGAATAGCATGCCCCGCTTCATGAGCAGCAACTCCAACTGCAGCAACTGAATGTCCACTATAATTTTTCTCAGACAATCTAAGTGTATTTGTTCTAGGATCAAAATGGTCTGTTAGTTCACCAGACACTCTTTCTATCCTAACATGCCTTAATCCCATACTATCCAAAATATTTCTGGCAGCTTCCGAACCACTAATTCCCCGTTTATTCATAATTGCAGAATATTTACTATAAGTAATTTTCATTTTAATTTGTACAATAAACGTTAATAAGAGCAACGGCAAAATAACCATTACAAAATACATCATATCTTGTGAACCATAATATAAATACAAAAAACTCACTTCCTATCAATCTAAAACTTTTCCTTTTTTCACGCTACTACCATTCAAGAAATCTCTAGCCAACATCTTTTTCTTTCCTTCAAGTTGAACCTCAACAAATTCCACTGCACCACTTTCACAGCCAACAATAAATCTTTTATTATCTAAAATTTCTCCGGGTTTTCCAGAATAGTCATTATTTAAAACACTTCTGTATATTTTTAATTTTTTCCCTTCTAAATAACAATATGCACACGGCCAATCAGACAAACCACATATACGTTTATGAACACATCTAGCTGGCATATTAAAACTAGTTCTAGCCATCTCTTTAGTCAACATAGGAGCATAACTTGCTTTACTGTCATCTTGAGCCGTGCGAGTAACCGATCCAGATTCAATACCTGATAAAGTCTTATCGAGTAACATCGCTCCCATAGGCGCTAATCTCTCAAAAAGTTCAGAAGCAGTTTCATTTTCACCAATATTAGTCTCTACACAATCAATAATATCACCAGTATCTAACCCTTCTGACATATACATAGTTGTAACTCCAGTTATGTCATCTCCATTTAAAATACTAGTTTGAATTGGAGATGCTCCGCGATATTTAGGTAACAAAGAAGCGTGAACATTAACACAACCATACTTAGGAATTTCTAAAATTTCCTTAGGCAAAATCTGTCCATATGCAACAACTACTATAACATCCGGATTAATATTTCTTATATTTTCAATTTCTTCACTACCTTTTAAACTATTTGGCTGATAAACAGGTATTTTTTCCTCAACAGCTTTAACTTTGACCGCTGAAGCTTTGAGAATCTTCTTTCTACCAAAAGGTTTATCGGGTTGTGTATATACTGCAACCACTTCATGATGACTTCTAATAAGTGTTTCAAGAGTCGCTACTGCAAAATCAGGCGTGCCCATAAAAACTACTCTCATAACAAAAAACAACTCTCTCTCAATAATTTCAAATAACCAATATATCAATCAACTTGGTTTAAATCTTTCGCCTTTTCCAAAAAAACAATTCCACTCAAATGATCTATTTCATGACAAAGTGCACGAGCAAGCAACCCTTCACCTCTAACAAAAAAAGGTTTTCCAAATCTATCATACGCTTTAACTTTAACATAAGCAGGCCTCTCCACATTTCCATATTGATTAGGATATGAAAGACACCCTTCTGGCCCAAATTGTTTACCTTTTGTCTCTATAATTTGAGGGTTAACTAGCTCAATAACCCCTTCACCAACATCAATAACTGTTACACAACGTAAAATTCCAACTTGAGGAGCAGCCAATCCAGCAGCATTTTCAACTGAGTGTAAAGTCTCAACCATATCATCTATTAAAAGGGCCAATTGCTCATCAAATTTTACAACCTCCCTACATTTTTTATGCAAAACCGGATCATCATTCGTTATTATATTTCTACGTGCCATAAGTCCTCCTAATTTCAAAAACAACAACATTCAACACAATTATTATATTATATTATTTCACCATTCATGTCAATATTGCACCTAACCCTTGAAAACATACTAGATGAAAAAATTTTCATAGCTATAGGCCTAATCCAACTTCTAAAATTAGCTCCATTTTTACACTTTATTATCACTCTTTTTCTGTAACGATTATTTAATTTTTCTAAATATGGAGTTGATATTCCTAATACTTGTAATGGCACACGATTTGTTGCATGTTTTCGACACTCGTCAATAAATTTCCTAGCACATTTCGTAACCGTTTCATTATCAATTCCACTAAAATTCACAATGCACAAATCACAAAAAGGCGGACAAAAAAAATCCTCTCTTTCAACGATTTCATTTCTATAAAACGCCTCGTAATCCTGCTTAGCTGCCTGCAAAATTGTCTGATTATCGGGATTATATGTTTGAATTATTGCCCTGCCTTCTTTGTCTCCACGACCACTTCTTCCAACAACTTGTGTAAGCAAAGAAAACATTTGTTCATGACATCTAAAATCAGCACCATATAGCATATTATCAATAGACAAAACTCCAACTAAAGTCACATTAGGAAAATTTAGTCCTTTAGCAACCATTTGCGTTCCAATTAGTATATCATACTTACCTTCCTCAAAATGCTTTATTTTTTCTTCTAAATCTAGCCTATTAAATATAGAATCTGTATCTAATCGCAAAATATTAGCATTTGGAAAAGTTTTTGCCAAGTCATTTTCTATTTTTTGAGTTCCATGTCCATTATAAAATATATGGTTGTTTCCACATGATGGACACGTTTTAATCTTGTCATGAATATACCCACAATAATGACACATAAAAGAATTATTTAAACTATGATATGTCATAAAAGCCGAACAATTTGGACATTTAAATTCCCATCCACAATCAACACAAACTGCACTTGAATTATAGCCCCTACGGTTCAATAATAATATACTCTGTTCATTATTTCCCAAATTTCTATTAATTTCATTATATAGTCGCATGCTAACACCCGAAATAGACGAACTAGGTTCATTTTTCAAATCCACAACTAAAACCTCAGGTAGTTTCGCATTATTATAACGTTTTTTTAAAACAAACTCACTGTATTTACCAATTTGAGCAAAATATTGTGTTTCAATAGATGGAGTAGCTGAAGCTAAAAGCAACATAGCCGACGATTTTAAACACCTATATTTTGCAACATCCCTAGCATGATATCTTGGCGACATATCACTACTTTTATATGTACTTTCCCCTTCTTCGTCCATAATTATTAGTCCCAAATTTTCACATGGTGCAAAAACTGCGCTGCGAGTTCCAATAACAAGGCTTGCTTCTCCTCGTCTTATTCTTTTATATTCATCCAGCTGTTCTCCTTTTGATAACGCGCTGTGAACAACAGCAACTTTCTTTCCGAAAAATGATTGAAAAAAAGATAACATTTGCGGAGTTAATGATATCTCAGGAACCATAAATATACATTGCTTACCCTTTTTTAGCATGTAATAAATTAATTTTAAAAAAATTTGTGTTTTTCCACTACCAGTAACACCACGCAATAAAGATACTAAAGCTATATTTTTATTTAAAAGCTCAATTAAACCATTCATAACTTTACACTGAGAATTTGTCAAAACAATTTGACTAACCGACCTAGTTTTTTCTACATTTTTATATGGATTTCGATATGTCTCACACTCACATATATCAACCAATTTAGCTTTTATTAAATTTTTCAAAACAACTTCAGTAACCCCGCAAGAATAACAAGCTTCCTTTACAGATACTATTCCAGAATTTTTAATAAAATCAAAAAGTTTCCTTTGTTTATTGGTCATTTTAATTTCGTTAACATCGGCATTAACTGCTTGAACCATTGTTATTGTTTTATCTTTGATTTTTCTTTGCTTACTCTTAGTTTTAAATAAAACACCCTTTTTTTGCAACGATTTAACAACATTAATGTTTTTACAACTAACTATATTTTCAATATAATCATTGATCTTCTGCAAACTTTTAAATTTATTCAACTCTTCCAAAAGTTGTTTTTCCTCTGCAGTATAAATATAACTATCTTCATATTGAAAATTCCAATACTCATTAATTTTAAAAAATAATCCAGATGGTAAAACGCTTCTAATTGCTTCATACCATGTGCAAAAACATGTACTATGTAAAAATTGAACCACACCAAGCATATTTTTAGACATTACCGGTCCATCAGACAAAACTGTTTGAATTGATTTATATTTTTTATCAATACACTCTTGTTCATTTACTATATTACACACCATCGCCTGCCGCACTTTATTAGAATTCCCAAAAGGTACGCTAACCAAACAACCAATTTCAACCACAGAACTTAAATGCTCAGGAATCAAATAATCAAAAAGCCTATCAAAGCTAAAAGACGTTTTTTCAACTGCAACAGAAGCAATTAACATAGCGAATCTACCTACTCCTATAAAATTAAAAATTAAAGCCACAGATACCAACACACAGGCATACGTAGCTTTAACCTAATCTTTCAAATTTATATTTTAATATGTTATCCAAAATAACACCTGCTAATTTTTCTTTAGTCATCAGCGGAATGTCCAATACATCATCACGAGTAATTATATTAACCTTATTCGTGTCAACACCAAAACCGGCTCCAACATCATTAATATTATTGGCAACAATCATATCAGCATTTTTGGATATTAATTTTTTCTTGGAATTTTCCAATAAATCCTGCGTTTCCATAGAAAATCCGCACAAAAATGTATCTTTTTTAACATGATCCCTCAAATTCGCCAATATATCTGGGGTTCTAACAAGTTCTAAAATCATATCTGAGTCTGTCTTTTTCATTTTGTGATCTAATTTCACTTTTGGAGTATAATCTGCCACAGCAGCCGCTAGAACACAAATATCCTGCTTTTCAACAACATCCAAAACTGCTTTTTGCATATCACATGCACTACTAGCAAACAAGACATTAACTCCAGAAGGAACAGTCAGATTATCCGTTCTTCCAGAAACTAATGTAACCCTTGCTCCTCTTTCAGCAGCAGCTTTAGCAATGGCATATCCCATTTTACCACTAGATCTGTTAGTTAAAAAACGCACAGGGTCTATATATTCTTCCGTTGCTCCTGCTGTAACCAAAACATTTTGCCCTTTTAAGTCCATATCACAATTTAATGTTTCATATATGCACTGTACAATAACATCAACATCAGGCAATCTACCTCTACCGATATCTCCGCAGGCCAACCTACCTTCAGCTGGTTCAACAACTTTAATGCCTCGGCTTTCTATTGTTTTTATATTACTTTTAGTTGCAATATTTTCTAACATACCAGTATTCATAGACGGAACCACTATTTTTTTACACATGCACGCCAAAAAAGTGCTGGTCAACATATCATCAGCCAATCCGTTTGCAATTTTTGCAATAACATTCGCTGTTGCAGGCACAACAACAAACAAATCTGCCCACTGAGCCAAAGAAACATGTTTAACATCAAACTGTTCCTTTCGTTCAAAAGTAGATGTTAGGCAAACATTATTAGTCATTGTTTCAAAAGTTAATGGCTTAATAAACTCTTCAGCATTGCGAGTCATTATAGTTTTAACAATACAACCCTTTTTTACCAACTCACTAGCTACACTAACAGCCTTAAATGCAGCTATCCCACCACTAACACCAAGCAATACTTTTTTGCCAATAAACGATTTACTCATTTTTTTGTCCTATGCCTTCTGGCTCAACAAGAACATACTTCCCCTTAGCAAAATCTTCTATTGCATCAGCAACTGGATTATCCGGACAATTTATTTCCACTTGGTTTGCATAATCTACAATCTGACGTGCCCTTTTTGACACACCAATTATCAAAGAATAATAACTTTCTCCATTTTTTAAAAGTTCAGGTATAGATGGTCTATTCATACTAAAAACTCCTTCTATTTATTTAATTCATCAATTTTAAATTTCATTTTATTTGTTCTTAATCTCTCAGTTTTCAATATTAATCGAATATTTTTAACCGCATCTTCTAACACATCATTAACTACTGCATAATCATATTCATATGCTTCTTTCATTTCATTGTGTGCTTGATTTATACGCTTATTTAACGTTTCAGTTGTTTCTGTTCCACGCAAAGACAACCTCTGTTTTAAAATATCCATACTAGGAGGCAAAATAAAAACTCTAACACACTCCATAGAATCAACAATTTTCTTAGCTCCATTAACATCAATTTCCAATATCACATCTTTACCCTCAGATAAAAGTGATTCAACTTCAGACTTTAACGTACCATACAGATTGCCACAGTATTCATTATACTCTAATATATTGTTATTTGCAATTTCATTCAAAAACCCTTCTCTTGTCATGAAATGATAATGAACACCGTCTATTTCACCATTTCTTGGTTTTCTCGTAGTAGCAGAAATCGAAAGCGAAACATTTTCATCAGCTACCACTTTATTTAAAATTGTCCCTTTTCCACTACCTGATGGTCCCGAAACCACCAATAATGTACCAGTTTTCATAATCTACTCACCACCCACACAATCTTTAATTTTACTTTCTATAACATCAACACTTAAACAAGACAAAATAATATGATCACTATCCATGCACAACACAGACTTGGTTTTTCTACCACAAGTCGCATCAATTAATTTCCCAATATTTTTTGCTGCCAAAATCATTCTCTTTATTGGAGCGGCATCTGGCGCAACAACTGCAACTAATTTACTGATGGATATATAGCTTGTACATCCTATATTAATAAGTTCGTTCATAATTTCCCCTATTTTTTCCCCTATTTTTTTAATAAAACTAAATTTTCATATCAAAAATAAGCATATATAGAACATATCAATAAATATCATATGCACTATATTTTTTGCTAATAATTCTCACTTTTAATTAAACATGCACACCCATATTTAAAAATCCTGTTACAAAAGCACCAACAATAATAATTCCTAGCACTATTCTATACCACGCAAAAGGTCTAAAGTTATGCGTTTTAATAAATTTCATAAATGTTGATATTGCAAATATAGAAACCACAAATGAAATTATAAAACCTATTCCTAACGCAATCCATTCATTGACAGAAAAACCTAAACCATGCTTTTTAAAATATGAAACAATTTCTAACACACTAGCACCCGCCATAGCTGGAATGGCTAGAAAAAAGGAAAATTCTGCACCAACACTCCTAGAACATCCAATTAGTAAAGCACCCAATATAGTTGCTCCAGAACGAGATGTTCCTGGAATTAAGGCCAAAGCTTGAAATATTCCAATTAAAAATGCTGTCTGAGTAGTTATTTGTCCTAATTTAGAAATATCGGCACCACTGCTATTAGATTTAAAACATTCAACAACTATAAAAAGCAATCCATACATTATTAACATAAATGCAACAACAAAACCATTATATAAATATTTGTGTATAGCATTTTTAAAAGCAAATCCCATAATCATTACAGGAATAGATCCTATAATCACCTTACCCCACAAAGAAAATGTTGCTCTCTTCTCTTTTAAATTTTTTGATTTAGAAAAAGGATTTAATTTTTTAAAAAACAAAAAAATCACAGCCAAAATAGATGCAAACTGAATAACAATCAAAAATAAATCAACAAATTCTTGACCACCAGAATACAGATTAGTATCTAATGGAAAAAAAGAGTTAAATAACAACATATGCCCTGTACTGCTTATAGGAAGCCATTCAGTTATTCCTTGAATTATTCCCAATATAATAACTTTAAATATTTCAAATATATTCATAAATTATAAACCCCTTAGTATCAAAGTAAAACACACAATAGGTATTATATCATATTTTTTACCACAATCCAAAAAATTTAAATAAAAAATCAAAGCCATATATAAATTATTTAGTTCAATAAATATATTTTTATTTTTTTATATCAGATTTCCTGAGTGCAAAATCAAACATTTTATCTTTGTGATTTTTTGATTCAATAGGTTGTTTACAACTATTTTTAAACATGTTCCTATTAATTTTAATTAAACTTTCATTTTTCATCCATTCATCAAACGACTTGACTTTATTTTTAACAACTCTTTTTTCACTAACTTTAAATTGCTTAACTGGGTCAATATATTCTGACAAACTCATTGTATTTTTTGTTTTCAAAAGACTTTCTCTATACTTATTCTTTTTCATAGCAACAGAAAATTTATTTTTTACTTGACAATTTTTTTGTTGATTATAGTTATTAACAATTTTTATTTTTTTTCGTATAGCCTTCTCAATTACTCTTAAAAAATTCCTTTCAGAATATTCACAAAACGTTATTGCTACTCCTGCATTTCCAGCGCGACCTGTTCGTCCTATTCTATGAACATATGCTTCACTATTATACGGTATGTCATAATTAATAACATGCGAAACACCTTTAATATCTATTCCTCTAGCGACGATATCTGTAGCAACTAAAATTCTAATATTCCCTTTTTTAAAGTCATTTAACACACCTAATCTATCCCACTGAGATTTATCGCTATGAATTGAATTGGCAACAATACCATTTTTCAATAATTCCTTAGCAACTTTATCTGAGGCTGTTTTGGTCCTGGTAAAAACCAGTGCGGATTGAATATTAAAGCTATCAATCAGTTGTATTAAAAATTTCATCTTATTTCTTTTGTCTATCATATAAACAGATTGATCAATTGAATCAATAGTTGTTGACGGTCGAGATACAATTGCTTTTATCGGATTTTTAAGAATAGAATTAGCCAAATTCAATATGCTTCTCGACATAGTTGCTGAAAACATTAATGTCTGCCGATCTCGAGGAATAATTTTAATTAACTTTTTTATATCCTCTATAAAACCCATATCTAGCATTATATCTGCCTCATCTAAAACAAAAAAACTAATGTTAGATAAATCTACATATCCTTTTCGTATTAAATCATTTAATCTACCAGGAGTTGCTATTAAAATGTCTGCACCCCTCCCTAAAGCTGCTATTTGTGGTCTATATCCAACAGCACCAAAAACAACACAACTACGGATCCTATTATATTTAGTATATGATCTAAAACTATCAAATATTTGCATTGCGAGTTCCCTGGTTGGTGCTAAAACTAAAGCTCTTATCACTTTTTTTTTCACTTTTTTTCTAGTTAAAATTAGATGGTTAATTATAGGAACAGCAAATGCACAGGTTTTTCCTGTTCCAGTTTCAGCACAGCCAATTAAATCACGTCCACTTAAAACGGCAGGAATAGTTTTATTTTGAATCGGCGATGCACTCTCATATTTAAGTTCTTTTAAAGCTCTCAAAATAGATGGAGCCAAGTTAAAATCTTCAAATTTCATTTAATGTTCTCCCTACAAATATATGTCAATACTCAATGTATACTTAAATCTTATATCAAAATTATACCGCATATTAAAAATAAAAACAATTATAATTTATAGTTTAAATATATTTATGCTAAAAATCACAGTTTAATAACACACATTATTTAACGCACAATGTTAAACTATTGCTCTTTCACTGATTATATTTTTTAAGTTTGTTTGCTATAACATTTATCTAAGATGTATGATATCAACATAAAATCCACAACAATTTACAATATATTCTTAAATATTTCATCGTTAATCAAAATTTATAGAACACACTAAATAGGTCAAATATAATTTTATTAACTTTAAAATTTATGAAAGGACTATAAATCAATGAAAACTAAAGTGGTAAAAAAATTAATTGCTGTTTTATGTGCAACAACAATGTCTATGTCAGCGCTAACATCTGCTGGAGCAATAGAATATTCGGGAATAACAACCATGAATCAAAAACAGAAAAGCAATTTTAAAAAATTGAATGAAACAATAAAAAAATGCTTAGCAATGTTAGAACAAATGAAACAAAAAATAACAACGTATCCAGAAACCAACGACAATGAAAAAAACATCAAGTTAACTGCTATATCAAACATAAATTCTATAACAAAAAACTTAGAAAATCTTAACAAACGATCTGTCTCTAGTTTAGATATGTTATATAAAATTGAAAAATCAATACAGAGTCTAGAAGCATCATTAAATCTATTGAATTCTAACAAAAATCTTGATAACTATAACAAAACTAATGATGAACTTTCAAAAGCAAATGAAAATATTAAGAATCTTCTACAAGAAGTTACACTTTCAATCAAAAAAGAAAAAGCAACAAAAAACAATAAAAAAATAAACAATAATACAGATTCAAATAATCAGAGTATAACAAACAACAATATGAGCTATACTGATATGATGAGATATTCATTGAATATATGTAACACAATGAAAAACAATATTGCATCATATCACCAACAAGATATGAATATAGTTAACTGAATTAAAGACAAAATAGACAACATGCGCAATAATATGGCATGCAAAACAATACTTAGTCCATATATGACTAATGTGCGGATGCAGTTACACGACAAAATCATAGAATTCAAACAAAGAACAGCAGATTTTAATCAATTTGCACTCTATATGCAATATTTCAATCAATTTGCACCCAATAAAGCAAAATATGAAGATATTAACGACACTATAAAAGCCACCTGGAAATTTATTAAAAGTGGACAACCTTTTAAAACAAGTGATGAAACAGGCATGAAAAACGCAATCGAAATGATGAATAAAGTTATTCAAGAATTAAATCAATTTACACTAGAAAACTATACAATAGTTTCTAATCCTAATAAAACACCTATATTGGAAAAACTCGCAAAAGCTAAACAGACAGAAAATAATAAACTAGTCGAATATATAAAAAAATATAATCCACTGTCTAACCATCACATTATAGGAACGAATGCCGATTTATTCTATCAAAACATCAACTTTAGCCCTTTTAATAAAAACTTAAAAGAAGACTTAAAAAGCGCTGTTAACCATTTTGATTTAGCCATATCAAATATGAAGCAAAACGCTAAGAACATGAAAAAAATTGTATTCAAAAAATATGAATCACAAGAATGGCTAGACAACGCAAATAATGATATAGATAATTTGCTTAGTCAAGCTATTAAAGAAATGAAAAATCATTCTCCTAAAACTAGTACTGAAGGTATAATAAATGAAATTCGACCAATTATTTGTGGCACACAAAGCCATTCAAACTGTTGGATGTACTCTTTACAAAATATTATTAATTTCATAAAATTTATTAAAAATGAAAATATTATTAAAAATTCCGGAAAACAAGACAAAAATGAATTCGACAACATTGAAAGAGAATTTAATAATTTAGGTTTTAATCTCTCTGTTGAAGCAATCAAAAAACAATCAAGCTCTTCAGTCAGTTCAAATATTTTAAATCAATTAAACTTAAATCACTCACGCACAGCTATATATTACCAAAAAAATGACATTAAAAATATTGAAACAATGCACAAAATTGCAAAATTATTATTAATCAAGCACTTTACAAATTCCATAACTCCAGTAGAAGTGGGTATTCAGAGTGACTATTTAGTTCGTTTTAATGAAAATAATAATCATTCAGTAGTAATTGCTGGAATAGATATTGATACAAATCAAGTAGTAGTCTTAGACCCAAATTTCAACGAACCTCAAATATATTCTCTCGATCGCATGGTAGGCTTGATGTGCGATAGTGGTTATGAAGATGAATTTGGAAGAGAAATTAACGTATTATTCCCTTCATTCACTAATGTAAACAATTTCCACTACATCAGCGAATTTCACTCATGGTCTGAATTTAAAACTCAATTACTACCTGCTATTTCTAAAACATTTTAATATATATAACTATATTAATAAAAAATTTACAATTTAGTCGCAAAATCGTTACATTTTATTTAAATTATTGCTGTATAATTCTATCTGTATTATTGCATATTTTTATGCATAGAAGGAGTAATATCAATGGTAAAAAATAAAATATTAAAAAAATTTATATCTATCTTGTGTGCAGCAACAATATCTACGTCTATTATATCATCTGCTGGAGCAATATATACTCACAACAACATAGTATTAAGTAATAGTGAAATAAAATTTATTCAAAATTTGAACAATACAATAGCAAATATGGGTAAATATATACTGGAAATAAAACAAATCGTAAATAACCTAAATAATAAAAAAATGTTAGAAAAACTAAACTCCATATATTCCACTTTAACATTTATGCATAAAGAAAAACTAATTTGCCCCAGCAAAACATTAATCAATAAATTTAATCAGCAAATACTCCCAATAGAACTAAGCATAAAGTCCACGTTATATGCTTTAAAATTAAACAATATTTCAATTATTAATCTTAATAGTAATATTTACAACATAGATATACAACTAAAAAATCTTTATCAAAACACTCTTGCATCTATTAGAAATTACAACAACATGAAAATGATTAATAACATGAAAATGATTAATAACATTCTAATGATTAACAACATGGCAATGCAAAACAAAATCAATAATATAGCAATACAAAATAAGATTAAAAAGATGAACGATATACTAAATAATCAAAATCACAATGTTAATCATAGTCCTGTCAATCATAGTCCTGTCAATCATAATAAGCCTGCTCACAATTCATTATATGAAGGATGGTGGGATGAAGCTGAAAGCGAACTAAATAACCTAATTCATATAGCTGAATCAAATATAATAAATAAACATATAACCATAGACGGATTAAAGCAAAAATTCCAAAGCATTTATGCCGGTCTTCAATCCGTAAACAACTGCTGGTTATATACATCACAAAATGTCGCCAACTACTTTCTAAACATAGACGGACAGAGTCCTATAAAGAACAACTCAGTCGATCAAAAGTTCTGTGAATTACTACCACATCTCTCAAATTGCTTAGGCACCGCTCAAAATGAAAATACAATAAATTCTTATTTAAATATGTATGGAATATATTCTAATGAAGTACAAATATACAACCCGCAACCAAACAACAATAGATATGAAAATATCATGAATAAAATTGCATATTTTTTGCTTGTTCAACATTTTAGTTGTAGTGATACTCCAATAATGGCAAATGTAATGACAGATCAAGGAGGACACTGGATAGCAATAGCCGGAATAGATATTGCATCTCAGCAATCATTAGCTCTAGATTCGAGACAATCAATGCCTATGGCAGTACCTTTACAATCTGTAGTTAAAAGTATAGCTAGTCCAACTTATACCATTAATAACAATACTGCAAACCTGATGACAATTATGTTCCCACAAAGATTAACTAGCACAAATGATGACATATCTAGTGGTGCAGCCAACTGGCAACAGTTTAAATCGTTTGCATTAAGTGTATCAGCTATGTAATAATTAAATAAAAACTGACTTGTAAATTTAGCAAGTCAGTTTTTCTATTATCTTTTCAATATATTTGTTTAAAAATCAACAAATTACGACAAAAAATTCATATAATATTAAATAAAACTTCATAATAATTTTAAGTATTAAGAAAATAAGACGTATATAATACTATATATCGTATCATGATACAAATTATATTTAAAACGAAAGGTAGTAAACAAATGAATAATAAAATATTAAAAAAAGTAATTGCTGTTTTATGCGCAACAACAATATCAGCATCTGTTATAGTACATGTAGGAGCATCATTACTGCCAGATCTGACCAAAGTAGATGTAGCAGAACTATACTACGGAACCAACGATTCGGCATTAAGAAATATTATAATAAATCAAGCTTTAATCCCACGCGTAGATAGACTACGAGAAGTGTTTGAGCAATATAACATACGTGATGTTTTTGATACGGAAACAGATTATTATGACCCAATGTATTGGGAAGGTTGTTTGAATTTTGTATCTCAATTATCAGTAGATGATATGCACAGAATAGCTAACTATATAGTAAACCGGACAGGTAGTTTAGTTCCAAAATATTTTGATGTGTATTATAATGCTACTGTAAGCCACAGCGGCCCATATACTACTGTATCTTGTTCTCCTTTAACCATGCTAGATCTCATAAGAGATGCTATTCAAAAAGGTCGTGTTAACATTTTAAGTGAAACACGCAAGGCAAAATTACACACAGTCTATGCTATATAATAAGCTGTGTTTCTCACATAATTAACAAAAAAGAAAAATCATTTTACTTATCACTTAAAATATGCTAATATCATACAAGTTATATTATTAAACGAAAGGTGATAAATTTTAATGAAAACTAAAATATTAAAAAAAGTAATTTCTACCTTATGCGCAACAACACTATCTTTATCTATCATAGTTCCTGCGCAAGCTTTATGGCCTAAAGCAAAAAGTATGGATGTAGAAACACAATATGCACTTAGCGATTGCACTACAAAAATGGCTATAGAAAGCTGGTTTTTAAGACCCAGCGTAAATAAGCTTAACGAAATATTTGCTGAGTACGGCATAAAATATTACTATAATTCAAAATATGAAAATCATTATTCCGCAAAATATTGGTCGGACTGTTTCAGTTTTATGTGTCAAATATCAGAAAATGATATACACAAAATAGCTAAATTTATAAAAAACAGAGCTAACCAAAACTTAATTCCAAACACATACGGTAGACAAAGTAGTTTTGTAGCACCACGTGAAAATAATATTTTGTTGTTAAATGATACTCTTGATCGTATAATACTCCAAATCAAAAATGCAATTCAAGAAAAATATGCTATAATTCTTGACAATCGTCGCGTGGAAGAATTGCGTAAAACTAGGGCTATACAATAGCACAATGTCAATGATTTGATAAATAAAAAACTGACTTGTAATTTTAACAAGTCAGTTTTTTATTTACAATACACTTGTTAATCTATTTATACCTTCCACTACATATTGAAATTTACAATTTTTTTACAAATATTCTATTTTGAATTCATATTTTTATTGTAGTATTTTATTTTTAGAAATTAACTAAATAAGGAGTATTTCAATGAAACGTAAAATATTAAAGAAATTAATTGCTGTTTTGTGCGCGGCAACAATGTCTGCGTCTGTTGTAGCGCCTACAGGAGCAATAAAATGTACATCAACGTTAAATCAAAACGAGCAAATATTTATTGACAAATTGAATAACAAAATTCGAAATAACATAACAAAATTAGAAAAAAGATATAAATTAGATTATGATAGAGCAGTTAACCAAAGAGTTAATCAAGAGGAATGGAACCGTTTAGCAAGTGACTTATCATTAATAAATGATACAAAAATTTGTATGAACAAAATTTTTAATCTAAATATTCCAGACAAAAATCTTATAACCTCAATTAATGAAAATATTGAAAAAATAGGACCTTTGATAGATAAGTTATCAATGTATCTTGAAACTCCAGAAAAATATCCAGCCATTACAAAAGATGACGTATCTAACGCTATCAAATCCATAAATAAGAAAACTAAAAAACTTTATGAAAATACTCTTGCATCTATTAACAATTATAACAACAATAACATGAACAACAACATGAACAATGAAGCAAATGATAGTGTTGCAATTGAAGAGGCAAAACAAAAAATTGTTGAGTTGAGAGCAGAAATTCTTACTAATACTATGTTTGGCGGCATGTACATCACTGAATTCGATCCAAATGCAAAAGTTTTGTTAGAAAAAGTAAAGCATCACATAGAATTTAAAATAGATGATTTAAAATCGAAGACTCCTAATATGGCTGAAATTAATCAATGTGAAGCTGCAATCAAATTATTTAAAAATTACAAAGAAAAATATAATAAGTTCGCTAAAATAGCAAAGTATGTAACTTCTGATATTTCTATAAATCCACAATACGAAGCAGAGTTGATTGAGATTAAACAAAATTTGGTGACCATGAACAACATGGGCATGAACAACATGAACAACATGAACAACATGAACAACATGATCTATTTCGGATTGAATAATGTAATAAATATGATAGAAACAATCGTTTTCCACTCAAATCAAAACAATCTCAAATACTACATGAATTACATGAACGATGTCTTCACTATTAATGACACATTAGAGTATATCAACCGTATCATAAAAGACACCGATATCGACATCAACAACTTATATATACTCAACAACATGATTGATCAATTCGATGGGCGTATAAAAGAAATCAGACTAAATTCAAATGTTCTGGAACCAGGTCAACAAATCGTAGATAAGTATACTCAAAAAATTCGACAAAATATCAATAATAAAATAAATAACATATCAAAATGTAATGCTTGGAATAACCTTTTAGCGGGACATCAATGGACAAATAATACATTAAATGGCGAGTATTTCGGTGAAACATGTGGCATATTTGCCTCCACTACTGCTATAAACTATTTTAATTATATTAACGGTAATAACCAACCAATAAATGGATTTCACAATGTAATGAATCATTTCTTAAATCATGGTGGAAGCGTAGACCTTATGCGACAGACTCTAGATATAGAAAACGTTATAAACTATTTGCGTAACAATAACATTAATACATATGATTTAGGTTATTATAAAGAACTAGATACTATTTCTAACTTAGACGCAGAAAGAAAAAATCAAACAGAAAACGTGAAAGAATTTCTAATTGCTCATTTTACATCTAATAATCCTTCTCCAGTATTAAATCTTAATAATGGTCATTGGCAAACATTTATTGAATATGATTCATTAAATAACAAACTTTTACTAGCAGACTCTACACAACATGCGGTAGAATGGGTAGATCTAGACTTAGTTGCAAACAATTCTTTAACAATTGAACAAAACTGTTTACATTGGCAATGGCTGTTTTTATCACAAAACAACGACTCTGATACCACCGCTTTTAATTATGCTAACCCTTTAACAAACGAATTAAAACAAGAAATAATTAATAAATTACATTATGCTTTTTAATCCTATAATATCTTAACGGTTATACATCACAATTATTTTTAAAGATTGCAGTAATTTTATGTATACAGCACAGTTATTCCGGCGGAAATAATAAATTTACTAAAGGTATAATATTTTTATATAACAATATTCACCTAATAAGCAATAATATTAACACTTGATAAAAACATAAAAAAATTGTTAATCATATAAAAACTGACTTGTAATTTTAACAAGTCAGTTTTTTTAATATATATTTGATCTTACCGCTATTTTTTATTTTATTTAAAATCGACAAAATATTCACAAAATGTTCACAAAAAATTCATAATATTTTTAATTATTATCAAAATAAAACATATATCATATTATCCAAGGTATCATGATACAAATTATGTCTCAAAAGGAAGGTAATAACTTAATGAAAACTAAAATGTTAAAAAAATTAATAGCTGTTTTATGCGCAACAACAATGTCTATGTCTATTATAGCACCTACAGGTGCAATATACTATTCAAATGGCAGTAAATTGAGCAATGATGAAATTAATTTTGTTTCAAATTTAAACAATGCAATATTTTATATGGGTCAAAATATAGTTGAAATGAAACAAATCGTAAACAGTCTCAATAACATTCCAAATAAACAAAATATGCTGAAGCAATTAGACTCCATACAACATAGTTTAACATCTATGTACAACGACAACCTATGTTGTCCCAGCAAAACATTAATATGTAATTTTAATCAAAGTATACTTCCAATAAAAGCAAGCATACATTCAACATTAAACATTTTAAAATCAGGCAAGATATCAGTTGATAATTTTAATAATAGTATTTACAATATCGATACACAATTGAAAAAACTATATCAAGATACTATGACAGCTATCAAAAACCACAATAACATGAACAACATAAACAACATAAACAACATGAACAACATAAACAACATAAACAACATGAACAACATGAACAACATGAACAACATGAACAACATTAACAGCAATCAAATATCTTATGATAAAATAACAAAAGAACTAGATAAATTAATCGCAACAGCTGCTGAAAACTTAAAAAACAAACAACAAAAAGAATTCGGCAATGACGAAAACTTCCTCAAGGCAATGGATCAACTCACTGCTGATATAAATGCAGGTATACAAACTGAATTTGAACAAAATAATGGTTCAGAAGAAGGCAATTGCTGGGCTCTTACGTCTCAAACTTTAGCTAATTTTTTTACACACACTTACTATGATGGCACAATAGTTAAAAATAATAATACCGATGATGTATTGAAGGCAAAAACTTCAAATGAATTAACTACTGTTGAAAAAAACATTGACAACATTTTAAATAATGGCGTTAATGGTAATCCAAAAATAGATGTAAAGATAGGACAAGATATAAAAACAACAAAGAAATTGTTATCTAAATTAGGTATAAAAACTTTGTCATTTGAGATTCCAGAAGAATTTAAAAAATCGTTCTCTGATTACGAAATCAATGATATATGTAAAAAAATTGAAAAATACCTTCTATTAGAACATTTTTTACATAATAACGCTCCTGTGGTATTTTTACAAAAAACATTTTGGCCAGGCAAAGAAAGTAGAAGCCACGCAACTTTAATTATTGGCATAAATACTTTTCACAACCCTTTAGAATATCAATTAGTAGAACATGCAGGTACTATATACGAAGGTAGAGGCGAATCGTTAGAAAAAGACACTAACGTTAGATCAGTTAGTGTAGGATTCGATCAAGTAGAAAAATCCACGCAATACATGCAAGAACAAGCTAAAAACGGACTAGATTCTACTGGTTTGATTTTTTCATCATCACTTGGTGAATTTCCTATTAAAACCACTAAAAATTGTACGTGGGAAGATTTTCAAAACATAGTTCTATATAGCGTAAGAAATATTTGTTAATCAATATGTTCTTTGACCTTTTATAAAAAATAATAATCAAAAAACTGACTTGTAATTTTAACAAGTCAGTTTTTTTCTATCCTACTTTAAGCATTTGTGGATTATACATTTTGGCAAAATTCAACAAAAAAATCAAAAATATTTATTAAAAACTTATAATTGCCAGTTACAAATTACAATTTATAATAGCTTATATATAAAATAATTATACATTCATTCGCCAAAAGGAGTGATAGATTTATGAAAATTAATATATTTAAAAAGTTAATAGCTACGTTATGCACAGTAATAATATCTATTTCTATTATAACTCCTACAAAAGCAATACAATTAAATGATTCCTTAGAACAATCAAATATTTATTATCGACAAAACGCAAATGAATCAATACACTCGTGCTTAGAAAAACTAGAAATTATACGTAACAACCTTTATACCTCAGTCATATATATTCAAAATCTTTCAATCAATAGTATTATTAATTCATCAATTGATAATTTAACTAATAAGTTAAATAAAATTTATTATTTAGAAACTCCAGACTTGCTTTCATTGCAAAACACAATAATAGTATTAAATAACCTGAGTACATCATTAAATTCATTATTAAAATTAACAAAAAGTAACATCAACCTCAGTACAATTAATGATGAACTTGTCAATGCTAATTCTAAGCTTGATCAAATTTATGAAGATCTATATACATATGACATAAACACTAAAATAAATCATACTAATACAGAAAACACAACTAATAACAACCTAAATTTTAATAACATAACTATAAATAATAATTACACTCTATACGATGAAGAATGGTTGGAACAAGACAATGAAAAATGGTGGGATCAAGCTGAAAGTGAGTTAGATACTCTTATTGCTGAATCTGAGTCATATCTTAAAAAAAGAAATATTCAATTGTATGAGCTGTGTAACAAATTTGAAAACATTAATGCCGGCCTTCAATCTAAAAATAATTGTTGGCTTTTCACATCTCAAAATATAGCAAACTACTTTATGTTCATGAATGGGCAAACTCCCATAAAAAAATTTGACTCATATGAATTTAATGAATCAACAGATATAATTGAAAACGAATTTTTAAAACGCATACCCAAATATGCATACATCTTACGAAATGCTCAAAGTCAATATGAAATGCGTCAATATTTACAAACATATGGAATATCTGTTGACGAAATATCTATATTTAACGATAAACCAAATTATTATAAGCATACAAACATTATGAAAAAAATCGCATACCTTTTACTAATACAGCACTTTAGCTATAGTGACACCCCAATTGCAACAAATATAGGTTACCATTGGATCACAGTAGCCGGAATAGATATTAATAAAAAACAAGCACTTATATTAAATTCTAATAATATAAATCCCGAAATAAAAACTTTAGATGAAATTTCTGAACTCATATCTACACAATACGCTCAAAATAAAAATAAATGCATATCTCACATATTGATACTATTTCCACACAAAAGCGGCTTTAATTGTGTTGCATATAACGATTCCTACAAAAACTGGAACATGTTTAAATCAGAGATTTTAGCCATAGCTAGAAAATAATAAAAAAACTGACTTGTAATTTTAACAAGTCAGTTTTTTATTTACAATATGCTCTTTAGTCTATTCATACCTTCTATTGTATCTTCATATTTTCCAAACGCAGTCAGCCTAAAGAATCCTTCCCCATTCTTCCCAAATCCAGAACCGGGCGTTCCAACAACCTGTATATCATTTAATAACAAGTCAAAAAACTTCCATGAATCCATATTGTTAGGACATTTAAGCCATATATATGGTGAGTTCTTTCCTCCCGTATACCAAATTCCCATTTCATTCATAGCTTTACCTATAACATCAGCATTTTTTCCATAATAGTCTAAACTTTCTCTAATTTGTTGCAATCCTTTTTCTGTAAAAACTGCAGATGCTCCACGTTGAATTATATATGAAACTCCATTAAAATTAGTTGTTTGTCTTCTTAGCCACATATCATTAATATAACTTCCATCGCGTTTTAAGTCTTTAGGCACTATGGTAAATCCACATCTAGTTCCAGTAAATCCCGCTGTTTTAGAAAGAGAACATATCTCAATTGCACAAGTCTTAGCTCCTTCTATTTCAAAAATACTTCTAGGCAAATCTTTATCAACTATAAACGCCTCATATGCTGAATCAAACAAAATTATAGCATCTTTTTCATTTGCATAATCAACCCAATATTTCAGCTGTTTTCTATTGTAAACAGCTCCTGTTGGATTGTTAGGAGAACAAATATATATAATATCAACATCCACACTGCGATCTGGTAAAGGTAAAAATCCGTTCTCTTCATTTGCATTTGCAAAAATAATCTTATTTCCCGCCATAACATTTGTATCTAAATAAACAGGATAAACAGGATCAGGAATTAAAACTGTTTGATCGTTACCAAAAATATCAAGTATATTTCCACAATCACTTTTTGCTCCATCACTTATAAATATTTCATCCAAATCTATATTTGCTCCATGATCAGCATAATATTTCGCCACAGACTTTCTTAAAAAATCATATCCTTGATACGGCCCATAACCCATAAAAGTCTCCGAGTTTGCCATATCGGATACTGCACTTTTAAGCTCATTAATTACCTCTTCACACAAAGGTCTAGTAACATCCCCTATCCCCATATATATTAATTTTTTATTTGGATTAGCTTCTTTGAATTCAGCCACTTTTGAAGACACTGTTGCAAAAAGATAGTTATCTTCAAGATTAGCATAATTTCTATTAACACGCATCAAAAATCCAACCTTTCGAACTAAAATTATCGATTAAATTATACCATATGTTTCATTTTTACGTCAAATTAAAAACAAATCAAAATAGACCACTATATTTCAACTTTTCCTGTAAAAGCAACAGCAGCTTCTCCAATCATATAAACAGTCTCTTTAGTGTAACATATATTCAATTTCCCACCAAGTAATTCAACCGATACATATTGATCCATACTGCAAAAACCATTTTCAACCGCAGCAACAACAGCAGCACAAGCTCCTGTTCCACATGCCATTGTTTCACCACTTCCACGTTCCCAAACTCTCATTTTTATCTTGTTTCTGTTCACTACACTAACAAATTCAGTGTTTACCTTGTCTGGAAAAATAAAGTTATTTTCAAATTTTGGTCCCAACTTTTCAAGATCAATTTTGTTAACATCATCACAAAAAACTACACAGTGTGGATTTCCCATAGAAACACACGTTATTTTATATTCCACCCCATCAATTTCCAATGGGTAATCAACCAATTTATCGTGTTGTCCATCAACACACACAGGTATATTTTCAGGAACTAACTCAGCCTTTCCCATGTCAACTTTTGCTGAAACAACTTTATTATCCTTTTTAGTCAATTCCAAAGTTTTTATTCCACTAAGAGTTTCAATAGTAACCGTGTCTTTATTAACAATGCCATTATCAGATAAATATTTTCCAACACATCTTATTGCATTACCACACATTTTTCCTTCACTACCATCACTATTAAACATTCTCATTTTAGCATCAGCAACACTTGATGAACATATCATCACAATGCCATCTCCTCCAACACTAAAATGTCTGTGTGATAATTTTTGAGCTATTTTTTCAGGATTTTCCAATTGTTCATTCAAACAATTAAAATATATATAATCATTTCCACAACCATGCATTTTTGTAAAATTTAAAATCATGTTTTCCTCCAATACAATATACAATTTCCTAATACATTAATAGGATACCATATATTTAACCATAAGGTCAAATTACAAAATGTAGTAAATTCAATATAGACTAAAGTAAAATTAAAAATTAAAATAATTATTTTCACATAATTTCATTAACTTCAATATAAATATTTAAAAACAGCATTTTAGGAGGAAATATATGGCTAACACTCTATCAGAGTTAAAAAAAGGTGATGTTTGTGAAATAGAAAAAATAGAAACAAAAAATCAAATAAAACAACGATTATATGACATAGGCATGATTCCTGGGACAAAAGTAAAGTGTCTACAAAAAAGCATGTTTGGTGATCCGACCGCATTTTTGATAAAAGATACCGTGTTTGCATTACGAAATCAAATTTCATCCAAAATTTTTGTAAAAACAAATACAAATAAGGAGGAGTCTATAACTTGAGTAACAAAAATTCAATTTTCAAAACAGTAGCACTAGTTGGCAATCCAAATGTTGGAAAAAGCACAATATTTAATATAATAACAGGAATGAATCAACACACAGGAAACTGGCCAGGAAAAACCGTAAACATAGCTGAAGGCACCTATACATTTAACAATAAAACCTACCAACTTATAGACCTTCCCGGAACATATAGTTTAAACACACTCTCAGCTGAAGAAGAAGTTGCAAGAGACTATATATTGTTCAAACAACCCGATGTGACCGTTGTTATATGTGATGCAACCTGTTTAGAAAGGAGTTTAAATATTGCATTACAAGTAATTGCTACAATCAAAAATGTCATAATATGCGTAAATCTGATAGATGAAGCAAATAAAAAGAAAATAAAAATAAACTTTTCCAAATTATCCAGCATTTTAAACATACCTGTCGTTGCAATTTCTGCTCGTAAAAAACAAGGAATAAATAATTTATTAAATGAAATTGATTTAATGTGCCAGCAGCCAACGAAAAAACCAGGAAAAATCCAATATGAAAAACCTATCGAAAATGTCATTAATGAATTATCTAATCATATTGAAACAAAAAATATAAACAAAGAAATTGTTGCACTAAAACTTTTAAGTAATGATACAGACTTTATAGAAAATTTAATCTTAAACAATGAAATAACAAATGAAAGTCTAAACAAATTAAATCCCGAAGTTCAAAAGCATAAAGACACTCTAATATCCAAATACTCTAATTCGATCTCTTTACAAGACATTATTTCATCTCAATTCACTAAAATATCCGAAGAAATATCGAAAAAATGTATACATAAAAATAATCAAAATAATAAAAAATATAAACACTTAGATGATTTTCTAACAAATAAGTGGACCGGCCTCCCATCGATAATATTATTACTATGTATGGTATTTTGGATAACAATTGCTGGCGCAAATGCCCCCTCAGAATTTTTATCAACCAATTTGTTTAAAATTCAAGATATTATTAGTGATTTTTTTCAATATATCCAAGTTCCAGACTGGATTGAAGGTATATTAATACAAGGAATGTTCAAAACTTTAGCATGGGTAGTTTCAGTAATGCTTCCACCCATGGCCATATTTTTCCCCATTTTTACTTTGCTAGAAGATTTTGGCTATCTCCCTAGAGTTGCATTTCATTTAGATTATGCATTTAAAAAAGCTGGTGCATGCGGAAAGCAAGCTCTAACCACATGTATGGGATTTGGATGTAATGCAGCAGGAATTATCGGCTGCAGAATTATCGATTCTCCTCGAGAAAGACTAATAGCAATATTAACAAATAATTTTACTCCCTGTAATGGGCGCTTTCCCACATTAATCGCATTAATAACTATGTTTTGCTTAAATTGCGATTCAAATTCATTTTTAAACAGCTTAATATGTGCAATATATCTTTCAGGTATAATTATTTTAGGACTAATAATGACTTTTATAGTATCAAAAATTCTGTCTAAAACAATTCTAAAAGGTTTTCCATCTTTTTTCACACTAGAACTTCCTCCATACAGAAAGCCACAATTTGGCAAAGTAATAATTCGGTCAATATTTGACAGAACCCTATTTGTCTTAGGAAGAGCCATTATAGTTGCAGCTCCAGCCGGCATTATACTGTGGGTATTATCCAACGTAATTATTTCAGATATAAGCGTCTTAAACCACATTTCTAATTTTTTAGATCCTTTTGCAAAGCTATTTGGATTAGATGGCGTTATATTAATAGCATTTATATTAGGTTTTCCAGCCAACGAAATTGTTATACCAATAATTATAATGGCATATTTATGCAAAGGTAGCTTGGTTGAATATGAAAATTTAACCGAATTAAAAACTCTATTTGTCGATAATGGCTGGACCTGGTTAACAGCCCTTTGCACCTCACTATTTTGTCTAATGCATTGGCCTTGTTCAACAACTTGTTTAACAATAAAAAAAGAATGCAAAAGTTTTAAATGGACAGCTCTTTCTTTTATAATTCCAACTATTTGTGGCTTTACTATTTGCTTTGTAGTCGCGAATTGCTGTAGATTGCTTCATTTAATTTAAAATAATACAACTAAAAAACATCTAAATCATCAATAAATTTATATTGATTGATGATTTTTTGTGTGATATAATTATGTTAATTCAATCAAGTTTAAAAAGGAAGAAATGTTTATGTGGATTTATAAGTTAGAACGCAAAATGCCTTGGTTTAGAATTCCTAATTTGATGTTTTTCATTGTAATAATATCAGGAATGGTTTATCTTTTCGACTTTATTTCAGCCATGCAACGCAATAATGTTTCTTTATATTCTATGATATATTTTGATCGCAATTTAATTTTGCAAGGCCAGTTTTGGAGGCTGCTATCGTTTATATTTGTTCCTCCTGGCGGTTCACCTTTTTTTGTTTTACTTGGACTATACTTCCTATATTTTATTGGCAGAAGTTTAGAGGCAGTTTGGGGAGAATTTAAACTAACATTATATTATTTTATAGGCATTATTTTTTGTATTTTGGGTGGTTTTCTTGTTGGATCTACAAACGCTATTTTTCTAAATTTATCTCTATTTTTTGCTTTTGCTGCAACACATCCCGAACTTCAAATCCTTTTGTTTTTCGTAATACCAGTAAAAGTAAAATGGTTAGCATATTTAGACGCAGTAATTTTCTTGTTCAGTATTATATCTTCACTGCTTGCAATGAATTGGTCTAATGCAGTTGCAGCTGTTATGGCAATAATTAACTTTTTAATATTTTTTGGTCCAAAATTCTTTTCAGATATGTTTACAAAACTTAAATATTGGAAAAATAGACGAGATTTTATGAATAAAACAAATAATTCTTGGCGAAATTGAAAGGAATAATAAAAATGACCAAACGCAAAGACTATATTTCATGGGATGAATATTTTATGGGAATAGCTGAGCTATCAGCAAAACGCAGCAAAGACCCGACAACTCAAGTGGGTGCGTGTATTGTAGGGAATAATAATCATATTTTATCTCTAGGCTACAATGGAATGCCTTCCGGGTGTGACGATGACGATATGCCATGGAGCAGAGACGGTGAAACTTTAAAAACAAAATATCCCTTTGTTTGTCACGCTGAATTAAATGCCATACTAAATAATGGTGGTAATAATTTGCAAGGTGCTCGCATATATACCACACTTTTCCCGTGCAATGAATGCGCGAAAGCAATAATTCAGTGCGGAATAAAATCAATAATATATAAGTCAGATAAATATTCACAAAGCGATAGCGTGATAGCAGCCAAACGCATGTTCGATTTATCTGGTGTAAAGTACAAAAAATACATATCATCAAATCAAACTATTTGCATTTCATTATAAAAAATAGAGCTAATTTTAAATGTTATAAAATTAGCTCTATTTTTTTACATTTTCCAAATATTCTTTTGCTCCAATTAAAACGTTTTTATCATTTTGAAAAGTTAAAACACTCAACGCTTCATAAAAATCAAACCATCCATATTCAGAAATTTCTTCTTCCTGCAAAGAAATCTTATCAGATTTATCCTTCGTTTTAGCAACAAAATAAAAAACGTCTTTCAAAATATAAGGGTTTACATTATATGAAACCATTTTACAAAAATTATCATCTAATTCCACATCTAATCCTGTTTCCTCTTTTATTTCACGCAAAGCAGTTTCAACTTTAGTTTCGTTATTTTCAACATGTCCTTTTGGAAAAGCCCAATGTTTACCATTAACATGCTTAATAAGCAAAAACTTAGTTTTTCCATCAAAAATATTATAAACCACTGCTCCACAAGACGTTTCCTTCTTCATATAAAACACACTTTCTTCAATTGCACCTTATTTCAATTGATCTACTAATTTAACCGCTCTAACTTTTGCAATATGCCTATCCTGAACAACCAAAACTGTGAACTCAACTCCACTATACTTAACAACTGGATGTTCGTTCTCGTCTGGTATTCTATCTAATGTATCTATTAAAAAACCACCTATTGTATCAAATTCTGAATTATCTTCAAAAGTAATATTTAATATTTCAGCAACACTATCTAACTCCGCTGATCCTTGCATAATAAAGGTAGTTTCGTTTATTTTTATTATCTCATCATGTTCATCATCATATTCATCTCGAATTTCGCCAACTATTGACTCCAATATATCTTCTAAAGTTACTATTCCTGATGTTCCCCCATATTCATCAACCACAACTGCAAAATGTTGATGATTTTCTGTAAATTGTCTAAATAAATCAACACACTTTATAGTTTCCGGAACATACGGCAACTCACGAATAAACGAACCTATTGGCTTATTTTCAACATTCTCCTCACGAATGAGCACCAACAAATCCTTAACATAAACAGCACCAATAATATTATCTATATCTTCTTTATATACAGGTATTCTAGAAAAACCATTTTCAATACCTATTTTCAATACATCCGAAATTTTATCGTGCTCCTCAACAGCTTCTATATCAACTCTGTGCGTCATTATATCAGCAACAGTTGTTTTGCGAAATTTTATAACATTTTCTATCATTTTAGACTGACTATGAAGAAGAACTCCTTCATCCTCCCCATTTTCAACCAAGCACATTATATCATCTTCCGTTACTTTATCAGACGATTTTATTCCAAAAAATTTAGATATTCGGCCAGACGAACCACTTTTACCGCCATCCGCATCCATTATTACATCTTCCTTCCAAAAATTTGTACTTATTAAACATATGATACTGCATATAATTTTCAATGTCAAGTAAAAATATATAACACCAAACCATATAAAACGAAAATTTTATTAAAATTATATAAACTATGTTCTGTTGACATTATTTTAAATTAATATATAATAAAACCAGCAATATGATTTAAGGAGGCAATATTATGGAATCAATAAACCAGATTTTCAAATTAATACTGGAAAAAATAGACAAATATGGCGAAAGCATTCTGTTTTCACTAATAGCTATATTCGTGGGACTTGTTTTAATAAAAGTCGTAAATAAAGCAATCAAAAAAGCCTTTGAAAAAATAGATAAACAAGATTCTTCATCGATGCCAATAATAACAAAATTTGTTAAATGCTTAATTTATACATTAGTTATATTAGTTATATTAGCAAAATTTAATGTTTCAAGTGCAGCTATTCTCGCAGTTACATCATCTGCTTTATTAACATTTGGAATTGCTTTAAAAGACGTATTATCTAACATTGCAAAAGGTATTCAGCTACTAATATGTAGACCATTTTCTACCGGAGATGTAATAGAAATAAACCAAACAATAGGTAAAGTTAAAAAAATTCAATTAATATATACTCATTTAACAACTTCCGATAACCGTCTAATTCTTATGCCAAACAGCCTAATAACTGACAACAAAATTACAAACTATTCAAAAGAATCTATTAGAAGATTAGATATGAATTTTAACATACCTGATAATATTTCTATAAAAGAAACTAAACAAATTATCTATGACATTATATTATCAAACAATATGATTTTAAACAGTCCCCCACCAACAATTTACTGTAAATCAGATGACACAGCTCCACTAATATTAGTACAAGTTTGGGTGAATGCTGAAAATTATGAAAACCTTCAATATAGTTTATCGGAAGAAATTACTCTAAAACTATCTGAAACCAAATAAAATAATAAGATCTAAAAAAGGTTGTCTCTCATAAAATATGCGAGAGACAACCTTTTATTAAACTTCTTTAATATGCCAAAGATTTTCGGCATAATCTGCAATTGTTCTATCTGAACTAAATTTACCAGCATTAGCAATATTAATCCAGCACTTTTTAGCAAAAGTTAACCTATCCTTATAGTCTTTGTTTACTTTCAATTTAGCAGAAATATAATCCTTAAAATCAGCCAATAAATAATATTGATCTGGATCATGCCAACTAGCACCTTTTAATATAGAATCTTTCAATTCTTTAAACACACCAGTCTTACGAACATCTAACAAACCATTATCCAATGCATCTAAAACACGCTTTATGTCTTTGTCACTATTATAAATTTTAACAGGATCATAGTCTTCAGACAATTCCTTGATCTGTTCAACAGTATTTCCAAATATATAGTTATTTTCTCTTCCAGCCTCTTCCACAATTTCAACATTTGCTCCATCAAATGTTCCTAATGTTACGGCTCCGTTTAACATAAATTTCATATTTCCTGTTCCCGATGCCTCTGTTCCTGCTGTAGAAATTTGCTCAGAAACATCAGCAGCAGCCATTATTTTTTCTGCATATGAAACATTATAGTTTTGAACAAAAACAACCTTTATATATTTGCTAACAACATCATCTTTTTCTATTAAACTAGCAACCGAGTTTATTAATTTAATTATTTTCTTAGCTCTATCATATCCTGGAGCTGCCTTAGCACCAAATATAAATGTTGTTGGCGTAAAGTCCTTAATTTCTCCATCTTTTATTTTGAAATATAAATGTAATATAGCTAAAATATTCAAAAGCTGTCTCTTATACTCATGAAGTCGTTTTACCTGCACATCAAAAATAGTATTAGGATCAATTGACACACCATCTTGCTGATTGATGTATTTCGCTAACTGACAACGCTTCTCATATTTCAACTTCATAAAGTCATTAATAACATTTTCATCATCAACAAACTGTTCTAATTTTTTCAATTCAGATAAATTAGTGATCCACTTATTATTTCCCAGTAAATTAGTAATTAAACTAGACAACTCACGATTGCAAAGCAACAACCATCTACGCTGAGTTATTCCATTGGTCTTATTCTGGAATTTCTCAGGATATATTAAATACCAATCTTTTAAAACATCAGCTTTTAAAATATCAGTGTGTATGCGAGCAACACCATTGGTATATGTAGAAGCATAAACCGCAAGATTAGCCATATGAATAGTATCTCCTTGCACAGGAGCAATTTTAGAAGACACAGTTTTAAAAACACCCAAAGATTTCATTTCCTTTTCAAACTCATCTTGTATTAATAAAATATATTTTACTACTTTAGGAATTACCTTGTTCATAAATTTTTTAGACCATTTTTCCAACGCTTCAGACATTATGGTGTGGTTCGTATAAGAAAACGTTTTTCTTGCTATACTAAATGCTTCTTTAAACGACAACCCCTCAACATCACAAAGCAACCTAACCAACTCAGCAATAGAAACTACCGGATGAGTATCGTTAAGCTGTACGGCATGCATATCAGCAAACTTGGAAAAATCACTACCATATTTTCTCTTATACTTTTTAAGTATATCCTGCAAAGAAGCTGAGCAAAAGAAATATTGTTGTTTTAATCTTAAAACTTTTCCAGGAACAGTGTTGTCATTTGGATATAAAACACTTGATATATCTTCAGCAGCATCTCTTTCTTCAACAGCATCTCTATATTTACAGTCATTAAATGCTTCAAAATCAAAACGATTAACAGCCTCAGCCTGCCATAATCTCAAAGTTCCAACATGATTAGTTCCATAGCCTATTATTGGCATATCATATGGAACCGCCATAACTTTTTGATCATAAAACTCAACACAAGCAGAATCTTCTTCACATCTAATAGACCAAGGATCTCCATATTTTGTCCAATCATCTGGATATTCAACCTGAAATCCATCTTCGATGGCCTGCTTAAATAATCCATATTTATAACGGATACCATAACCATCTACTGGCAAATTTAAAGTTGCAGCACTATCTAAAAAACAAGCAGCCAATCGACCAAGGCCTCCATTTCCTAGTGCCGCATCTTCAATTTCTTCCAACTTTTCAATATCAAAACCTTGATCCCCGAGCAAACATTTTACCTCATCGTATATTCCCAAACAAACTAAGTTATTAAATATTGCCCTACCAACCAAAAACTCTGCAGAAAAATAGCAAACTCGACGTGCATCATGATGCGATTTTATACTGCTAATCCAATTATCTGACAAATTTTCCATTGTAGCTTTTGAAAGAGCATTATAAACCTGAAGTGCTGTAGCATGTTCTATATTTTTGTGATAATCCGCCTTTAAATATTCATGCATTTTTTTAATAACATCAGAACCATTCATGGACAATTTAACTCTCCTTTTATTTTTTTATTTATATTCTACCATACATCTTAGTCATATGATATATCTTTTCTGCCAATTTATCCGTTGCAGCACCTTTTTTCATTCTCCATTTCCAATTTATGCCTACTGTGCCAGGAACATTCATGCGTGCCTCAGATCCCAACCCAAGAAAATCTTGCATTTGAGTAACAGCCAACTTTGCAACACTAGCCATAGATCCACGTATCAATCCCCAGTTTACACCTTCAAACAAACCTATATTTAAATATTCTTTACACAATTCTCTGGTCTGTGAATCTACACTATTAAACCAGCCAAGTGCTGTATCATTATCATGTGTTCCAACATATACGACAACATTTGAGTCGTAGTTATGCGGCATAAAATCACTTTCTTCACGTGGATCAAAAGCCAGCTCAAGTATTTTCATTCCTGGGAATCCAGTAGTCTCTATTAACTCACGAACAGAATCTGTAATATAACCTAAATCTTCCGCAATAATGTCAACTTCACCTAACTTATCCTTTATCGCTTTAAAAAGCTCAATTCCAGGACCTTTAACCCATTCTCCATTTCTAGCTGTTTCTTCACTTGCATCTATAGAATAATAGCTATCAAATCCTCTAAAGTGATCTATTCGAACAACATCATACATATTCTTATACGCACGAAGACGCTCACACCACCAAGTATAATTTTCTTTTTTCATCTTCTTCCAATCATAAATTGGATTACCCCAAAGCTGTCCATCTTTTGCAAAAGCATCTGGAGGGCATCCAGCAACCTTAATTGGCTTCATATCTTCATCTAAACAAAAATCATCCGGATTTGTCCAAACATCAGAACTATTACCTGAAACATATATAGGGATATCACCTATAAATCCAACACCTTGCTTATTTGCATATTTTTTCAGCAAATTCCATTGATCCGAAAATACAATCTGAGTGAACAACCAAAAGTTAACATCATCTTCATGTTCTTTTTTAAATTCACTTAAAGCTTTTTCATCTCTAAATTTATATTTATCTTCCCAGTCCCACCAACATTTTCTGTCATTAAACAAAAACAAGACCATAAACATAGCATAATCATCAGCCCATTTATTTGCTTTAACAAAATCTGCAATACGTTTCCTATTAGTTTTTATCCAATTTCTGTAAGCAGTTTTTAAAACATTAATTCTATTACTATTAACTTTATCAAAATCAACATTTGATTCATCAATTCCCCAGTTAATAGAATCATAATCCGATTTTTTTAGATATCCATCTTCCTCTAATAAATCAAAATCGATAAAACAAATATTTCCAGCAAAAGTAGAATACGAGCTGTAAGAAGATCCATTTTCATCTGGTGGACACAACGGCAATAACTGCCAGTAAGATTGCCCAGATTTCTTTAAAAAATCCACAAATTTGTAGGATTCTTTACCCATAGTTCCTATTCCATAATCAGAAGGAATTGAAGACATATGCATCAAAACCCCACTACTACGTTGTTTCATAGTTTACACTCTCCCCAAAGTCAAACTAGTCGCAAAACTAATGACTACATATAAAATATATCTAAAAAATTATATAAAAATACATAAAATTCAGCATCAAAAAATACGGTTTTTAGTATATCATTATACAAAAAATTTGTCAATCCACATGTTTAATCAAATGATAAAAATATAAATGCATATTAAATAAAATATGTTATAATTTAAATAGTAACCTTATTAATATTTAGTGAGGAGGCGTTTTTGCATGAAAATACAACGTTTAAGGAACAAAATAGATAAAATTGACAAAAATTTATTAAATCTATTTGAAAACCGAATTAAAATTTCTCTTAAAATTGCCAAGCATAAAATATCAAACGATAAAAATATATTTGATATCAAGAGAGAAAACGAAATATTAAAAACAATTAAAAAACGTTCATCTCAAAAATTTAAACAATCAAATAGTTTCCTGTTTTCAACAATAATAAATACTGGAAAGTTTGGTCAATATAAAAAAATAAAAACTATTCCTGATAACATAAAAACTATACTCAATATCTCGGAAAAAAACACTAGCAAAATTTCCGTTCCCAGATTAGCCTACCTTGAAACCAACGACAGTTATTCCAAAATTGCAACATCAAGAGCATTTCCGCACAGCACAATAAACATTTATACTTTTATGTCCGATTTATTTGATGCACTGGATAAAAACATAATAGATTTGGGTGTTATTGAATTAAATAACTCATTAACAAATAATATATATGACACCCTTAATAAAAATAATACATACATATATAAAATATTAAATCTCAACGCCTCATATTGCTTAGCTGTAAATCCTAAAAATAAAAATCCTTTTAAAAAAATAATATCAACAACTCAAATTATAGGCCAATGTTCAAACTATATTAAAAAACACAAATATGAAAAATCCCATTTAGAATTAATATCTGAAGCAGCATTTTTAGTGTCAAAATTAGACGAACCTTTAGCCATAATATGCCCAAAAGAAGTAGCGTTAAAATACAAATTGAATATAATGGAAGAAAATGTTCAAGACAACATTAAAAACAATAAAAAGTTTTTAGTTATTTCAAAGAAAATATCTACTGCACCAAATAAACATATATTATCATTGTCTATCAAAACCAACAACACAAATAAACTTTTAAGCAATATTTCAACTTATTTCAATATAAATAATATAAAACTGCATCAATTACAAATAAACACATATACAAATAAAAATAATATATCTACCGTTTATTTAGATTTTATAGGAAATATTAAAGATACATCTACTAAAGCATTCATTAATTATCTCTCATATGAAACAACTAGTTTTGAATTATTAGGATATTATAGTGAAGAAACTGTCTAATAAATATAATAAAAAATGCTGATAGCTTAAATTGCCATCAGCATTTTTTGTTATATTTTACTGTTTTAAAGAGTTTTCATAAGATTCAATCATTTTTTTAACCATTTGTCCACCAACTGAACCTGCTTCACGAGATGTTAAATGGCCGTTGTATCCTTCTTTCAAATTAACACCAACTTCATTAGCTGCTTCCATCTTAAATCTGTCCATAGCCTCTCTAGCTTCTGGCACAACTAATTTACCGTTACTTGAACTATTTGTTGACATTTAAAACACTTCCTTTCAAATTATAAAATATAATTTGCGTTTGTAATAAATATTCTAACCAAATATTTATTTTTTATTTGTGGAAAATTTTACAATAATATAAAAAATCCCAAAAATTGTATGTGTTCAAAAATTACAACAATTACAAAAGTTCTAATATATCTTTTTCAATCTCACTAGGATTAAGAATTGGACTATATCTTTTAACAGCATTTCCATTCTTATCAACTAAAAACTTAGTAAAATTCCATATAATATCACCATTATTTTTACAAGTTTTACTCAATTTTTTTATTGCTTTCATAGATATTTTATTTTTCAAACCTTTTATCTCATCGTTTTGTTGTTGACTTTTTAAAATTGAAAATACTTTACTCTCATTTTCCCCATTAACATGTATTTTTGCAAACTGATCAAATTGTGTTTTATATTTCATGGTACAAAAACTATGTATCTCATCATTACTACCAGGTGCTTGGTGCCCAAATTGATCACAAGGAAAATCTAATATTTCAAAACCTCTATCATGATATTTCTCATATAATTTTTCTAAAGCTTCGTATTGCGGAGTAAACCCACATCCAGTGGCAGTATTAACAACTAATGAAATTTTCCCTTTCAAACAACTTAAATCATAGTCTTGTCCGTTTCTCATTTGTACTTTTAAATCATAAATTCCCATAAAACATTTGCTCCTTTCATTTTATATAAAACCTATTATTAATAGCAAAAACATATTTTTTCAACATACTAATTATGTTCATTTATAATATTTAATACATGTACAAACCTAAAACAATCAATTTTGATGATTAAAAATAATATCAGTAATATAGTACCATAATTTAAATATCTTATTCAATATTCAAATTAATATACTATAATTTTTTAACAAATTTCTATATTTTCAAACAATCCAATCTACCATAATCGTTCCACTGCCCATATGTTTTATTCTGCTCAGCCGTTTCAATTAATTTGTCTAGTCTACTACGAAATAGTTTCTTATTTTTCCTAGCCCACTCAATATTATCAATTCGTACTCTTTGATATAAAACAGGAAAATTATTGAAATTATTCCAAACTTTTTTATTTTTCTTTAATTCAATCAATATATCATTTGAGATATCAAATTGTTCATAATTGACAGGCAAAGCATTAAATCCTCGATCTGTCATCAATCCTTTTTTTATTAAATACTCACATCTAGCAATATTTAAATAAGTCCAATGAGTTTTTTTACTTCTAGGCGTTAATTTCTGATAAGTCACACCATCAATGTTTTTACAAGTAGAGTCTATCCAACCAAAACACAGAGCACAATAAACCGCATCTATATAGCTAAATTCTATGTAATTCGACTTTCCCCTTTTAGCATTCACCCATACAAAATCTTCAACATTATAATTATTAGTTAACCACTCATATAATTCTTCAAAATGTTTAACATTTAATATATTCTCCAAATATATTTCAACTCACCTTCAAGTTAAATCTATTTTTATATTTTAAATATAACTTTAATGTACAATAATTATATCACAAAACAAAAGATTATCCTAGAAACTTTTAGGATAATCTTTTGAGATTAGTATTTCATTCTATTTAAAAAATATATACTAATTGCCTAAATAGTCTACAGCATATTGTGCTTCCTCTGCTGTAAATTTTCCTCCATATTCTGATGTTAATTGTTCATATATTCTTTTTTTGACATACTCATACTTTCTTGATAAGTTTTAGCTTTAGCTAATGCATTCGCATTCCAGTCAGCTTTCATGTTATCAACGGCATATTGTTCTTCTTCTGCTGTAAATTTTTCTCCATACTCTGATGTTAATTGTTTATATTTTCCCTTTTTAGCTATATGCATTGTTGAAGAATATGATTCTGCTTTTTTAAGTGCATTTTTTGTCCAGCTGTTGGTTCTTTTCAATATTTATTTTATTTTCACCTGCCTATTTATCAACATCAGCTTCTGTCATCGCACTCATATCAATTACAGTTACTGTTACATTTTTATTCTGCGAATATTTATTAACATTACTGCTACTACTATCATTTTTTTAGAGTTTGATGCAGTTGCTACTCCCAAAATAACTATAAGAACAAGAATCCAAAACCAAATTCTCTTATATATTGGTTTTTTATTTTTCGCACCACATGCCGGACATACTTTGGCATTCGCTGCTATTTCTCTTCCACAAGACTTACATTTAATTAATTTGTTACTCATAACAAATATCCTCTATCTCTCTTTATATTTTTTAACCTCGATGATTATATCACAAAAATTGCACATTATGTATAAAAAATCTATTTTTGTAGACCTGAAAAAAAATTAGTAACAATAACGATGATACAAACAATTGTTTGCATCATCGTTATTGTTACTTCAGCAGTTTTTATAGCGTAAAATCCGCTTAACCCTATCACAAAATTAAAATTCTACCGTATACATTATTTCTTTTGTAACTTCTCATTTAATATTAACTCAGCTTTTTTTACAAAATAATTTGAATTATCAATAGGCAATTTATATCTATTCAAGTCATTTTTTAGTTCTTCAATTGAGTTATATTGTTTGTCAATATGTTTACACTTAGATTCCATTTCTAAAAAAATATATTTATCATTAACCAATTGAACTATTAGTTCTGTTTCTTTATTTGCATACACTATACACTTATCATATATACTAAATAAATTTTTATAATTTATTGATTCCATAAACTCTATAGCACTATTAATATCAACAACAGGACATTTTACTTTACCTTGATATATTATATTTCCATTAGGAGCATATTTTTTATATTTATATAACAACATCTTATCTCTGTTGACAACATTTCTAACTAAAATACACTTTTGCAAAATTTCGAGGTTAGATAACTCTAACAAATTAGTATCTTGGTCGATCATATAATCATCTTTTAATTCATATTCCTCTTTTAATTTAAATTCACACATTTCCAAAGCTTTTTTTAGAGTATTATAATCACTTTTTACTAGCACAGTAATTTCTGTTTCCATTTCCATTACATTAAAACTCCTGTATATTAAAAAATTCAGCTCTTAAATCATCACCATACAAATGGAATAATCTTATATCTTACTCTTTTTTTATATTCTGAGTAACCTTTTAAGTCTCTTTCCAATATTCCTTCCTCATTTTCTATTCTTTTAGCAATTATAGCTGGATAAATCAGAAAGATTATGAAAGAAATAATAGACCCCAATATTAATGGCATTGTTAAAAACAACAAAATTGTTACTGCATACATCGGGTGTCTTACAATTCCATATAATCCAGTATCGATCACTTTTTGATTATCCTGCACTTCAATAGTACGAGATAAATAAGCATTTTCTCTCAAAACTTCCGCGTATAAAATATATGCTAAAACAAATACAACAGAAGATATAATTACAACAATATTTGGCAATTCGATCCATTTATATCTGTAATTTAAGCCCGCTGTAATAAAGCCAAACAAAAACATTACTGCACTAAATAATATAACTTGTTTCTGCTCACCTTGTTTTTCTTTAACATTTAGTCTTTTTTTGAGCAAATCTGGACTTTTTATCATTAAAACTATTCCAGCAACAAACATTGGAATGAACAACAACCCCATAAACAACCATCCATTCCAATAATCAAAAGTGGCAGGAATAAATAACAAAGCACCTACAATTAATACACCGAATGCATATTTTATAATTGCCTGAATAAACAATCGTATGCTCATAAATTTCACCTATGGACATTATTAAAAATAATTAACTATTTATTAATTTTACAATATTTACCTATCTTTCACCCGCAGCAAATTGATCCATATTAACATCTATAACTTCTCTAGTAGGACCCATTATTGATGTTTCATACTGAACTTTCCATGGTATCTTATCACTCATTTTACCATTAAGTAATCCATCAATAACATCACCACTTTCAATAGGGTTTTCGTTTTCAAAAATATACAAAAGAACATTATATGCATGACGAACGATATCATTTGGTTCTAAATTACAAAAATGATACTGAAGGTCTGGTAAAAAAAGTGTACTCATTCCCACAGAATCAATTAACATATCATTTGTGCCGTCAATTCTAAAAAATCTAATATTAACTGCATAATGAATGAATTTAGATTCTTTAGGAACGCTGCAATTCACTATATCATCTCTCGTGAACATCTTTTTAGAATTGTCAAAAACTACCGCTTTACAATTTGGATAAAGTTCAACCAAAGCCTCAATATAATCCACTAACATTTGTGCTCTTTCTTTTGGATTTAATCCAGCTGCCAGCATATCGACAGCCATAACCTGATATTTACAAGAATCTAAAATCTTGTTACCATTTGGACAATCCCATATCTGACTTCTTTCCATATTATCCATTATCGATCCACTTTTAAAACATTTTGTAATCATTAATTGTGGTGAACATTGCTTTTTTTCTTTTCCACAATTAACTAAATATTTCTTGGCTTCAAATCCTACACATGTTTCATTATACTGAAAACAATGTGTTTCTCCTAAATGTTTACTCATAATGCTATGCATATCTTCCTTTGAAGGCATATCACACATTTCATCCATTAATAAATGTATAACAAATGAAAAAGCAGGATGATTTTCTATTTTAGTTTTTTCTTTTTTAAATAATTTTTTTAAAATACTCATTCACGTCACCTTTCTGCTATTAAATATATATCCCTTATTTAGTCAAATTAAATTAAGCTATAAATTGTAATTTTTAATAACTTGCTCATGATGCCCATAACATATTTTTGATATATTGTGACTTAATAAATTTTTCCAACTATTGTTTATTTTCTCATCATTAAATGCAGATGCCGAATTCAAATCATACAAATCCCCAACAAATGCCACACCCTCATCTAATACCACAGAAACACTATCTTCACTATGCCCCGGTGTATATAATATTTCTCCATCGATTCCTAACTCTTTTAAAAAATCTCTACTTTCTTCACATGAAATTATTACTGGTTTTGTGTTAATTGGAGTAAATTTTATTTTATTATCTTTTTCAAATATTTTATCTGAAAAATGTATATAATCCTTCTGACCATCCACAAGTAATAATTTGGCACTCATATTATCAACTATATCTTGTGCTATGCCCATATGATCAGGATGATAATGTGTAATTAAAAGATAGTCTATATTTTTTATATTTAATTCCTTAATCTTTCTATAAAATAATTGTAGAGTCCCAGCCCAGTCCGTGTCTATCAATAAGCTTTCTTTTTGCCCTTGGATATAATAGCAATTTGTATTTCCATATTTTAATAATTGTATCACTTTTATTCCTTTCATAACAAATATTTAACAACAACTTACCATTCTCTCTAACTAATTATATCACAAAACAAAAGATTACCATAAAGTAATTTAATAATAATAATCTTTTTCTTCTCCAGTATAAAACATTTTCATATGTATTTTTCTGTGTTCATGATCAATCGTATATGCTTCGGCTCCCCACAATTCTTTAAATTTTTCACTATCTACAATATACTTAATCGTTGCAGAACCAGCAAAAGAAAAATTATCAACAGGAAAATCTCCATACTTTTCTCTAATTATATCAGTCATACAAAAAAATGCTAAACTACCTCTATGCTGAATTGAAAATGTTGGATCAATATGATAATGATGGTTATCTAATTCTACCACAACCCACTCATGAGAATAACTTTTATCTCTAGATAATGCTGAACAATTAGTTGCATTAATCCCAATTTGAAGTAAATAATATATATATTCTCCAGATATTTCTTGACATATTCCAATGTTATTCATAATTGCCCTATATGGACAAATTTCTAAGGAATTTTCTAGCTGTAGTCCTTTATCATCAAAATTGTCCTTATTAGAAACAGCTGTAAGCAATTCAGCTGCCATAACAAAATCATCTTCCCTATATGGAATAGATGAAACAATTAAATTGCTTATCTTGTCTTTATATCTAGCAATTTCATTCATTAATTCTTGCTTACTTATTTTATAAACTAATAATCCCTCTCCGTTTGCAACTTTGATGTGATTTTTATCAACATATTGACATGCAATAGGCAAACAGTTTCTCGAAATGGTTAAAACTATATTAAATTTTTCAATAGAAGGACACTTAAACCTATCTTTTCCCGCTAAAACCGCATCGCAGAAGTTATAAAAAATCTCTTTAATGTCCGCACCATATATATCAATATACTCTTTTGATATAACATGTGGATTAAACTCATATTTAAATTTTTCTAATTTACTCTGACTCTGACTGCTCACCATATCTTCTAATTCTACTAAATCATTCTTTCCAAAATTACTTAAAATAAAAACAAAAAAACCAAAAATTGTAAAAGTAATGATGAACATTATAATTATTTTTATGTTTTTTCCTTTCATTAAAAATATCCCCCTAAATGTTGAACAAAACATATATATTATACAAAACAAATAATTTTTCTATTTACTTCATTCCCCCATATACCAAACTTTAATCTATTTTTATCTTTTTTATGAGCAGTAATAATTGTATACCTATATGAGTTAACAGTTATTATTATATTTTCAATTTCACAATACCAATTCTCATTTCAGCAGTATGCAGTTTTCTTATATATTTGTTTATCTTCCATAACATAATCTCCTCATAAACTTTTTACTGCATAATAAAAGGAGCAACTACTAAATATTTGCTCCTCAATTGTTATTTATTTTAACAGCCATAAAAACTATTAATATTACTAATTTTTTCCACAACAGTTTTTATACTTCTTACCACTGCCACATGGACAAGGATCATTTCGACCAACCTTGTTTTCATTCTTAATTGGCTTTCTCTCTTCTCCTGCTGAACTTTCTTTATATTTAACAGGCACAGGAATTTTATTAACTTCTTCCCTCTTAATTTCTTCTTCTGTTCTAATACGAACAGTCAATACTAATCTTGCAACATCTTCTTTTATGCTTGAAACCATAGCATCAAACATAGCAAATCCTTCGATGGTATATTCAATTACAGGATCCTTTTGAGCATACGACCTTAAATAAATTCCACGACGTAATTCTTCCATGTCATCAATATGCGCAGTCCACTTAGAATCAACTGTTCTTAAAATAACGACCCTCTCCAGCTCACGCATACGCTCTTCACCGGTCATTTTTTCTTTTTGTTCATAGATGTCCATAGCTTTCTTAAATATAATATCCACTAAATCTTGCTTCTTCAATTCAGCAAGTTGAGTAGTACTATATGCCAAATCATTCTCATCTAAAATATAATTCATAAAGTAATCTCTAAGTCCAGTTATATTCCAATGTTCATGATTATCTGTATCGGCAATGTAAATATCAACTGTGTCAGCGATAGCACTACTTATCATTTTAATAACATGGTTACGCATGTCCTGACCATCAAGCACTTTTTTACGCTCTTTATAAATAATCTCACGCTGTGAATTCATAACGTCATCAAATTTAAGAACACTTTTACGAGACGCAAAATTTTGAGCTTCAACCTTTGCCTGAGCACTCTCTATGCGCTTAGTTAACATTCTACTTTTAATTGGCAAGTCATCGTCAACTTTCAACATACGCATAACCTTGTCCACTTTTTCTCCGCCATACAATCTCATAAGATTATCTTCCAAAGATAGGTAGAATCGACTCTCTCCCGGATCTCCCTGTCTTCCAGAACGTCCTCTCAACTGATTATCAATACGCCTAGATTCATGTCTTTCAGTTCCTATAATAAATAATCCACCAGCAGCTTTTACTTCATCAGCATCTCCTGCAATAGCTTCTTTAAATTCTTTATTTAATTTATTAAAAGTTTCTCTAGCTTCTAAAATTTCTTGATTATCGGTATCTGCAAATCCAACAGCTTCATTAATTAGATCTTCATAATAACCTCTCTTACGCATTTCCTCTTTTGCCATATATTCAGCATTACCGCCAAGTATAATGTCTGTTCCACGTCCAGCCATGTTTGTTGCTATAGTAACAGCTCCCTTTTTCCCTGCCTGAGCAACTATCATCGCTTCTTGTTCATGATATTTAGCATTTAACACATAATGATCTATTCCCTGTTCACTCAACATATTACTCAAAATTTCAGACTTGTCTATCGAGACAGTTCCAACTAAAACAGGTTGTCCCTTTTTATGACATTCTACTATCTGATTAATTACAGCGCGAAATTTAGCTAACTCTGTACGATAGATAACATCATCGTAGTCTTTCCTTATAACAGGTTTATTAGGAGGAATCTCTACAACATCTAACTTATATATTTCTCTAAACTCCGCCTCTTCTGTTAACCCAGTACCAGTCATTCCAGAAAGTTTCGTGTATATTCTAAACAAGTTTTGAAATGTTATACTAGCTAAAGTTTTGGATTCATTTGCAATTTTTACATTTTCTTTAGCTTCAATTGCCTGGTGCAACCCATCATTGTACCTACGTCCCGGCATTGCTCTTCCTGTAAATTCATCAACAATTAACCCTTCCCCCGCTTTGACAACATAATCAATATCTTCTTGCATAACTCCATGAGCTTTTATAGCTTGATTGATATGATGCAATAATGTTATGTTCTCACCATCCATAAGATTAGACACGTTGAAAAACTCTTCAGCTTTTTTTACCCCTGACGGAGTCAAAACAGCAGTCTTCGCTTTTTCATCAACTATATAATCACCATCAACATCATCATGCTCCTCTTTATCATCCAATTCCTTTACTTTATACATTTTTAACTTTTTAACAAAACTGTTGGCATAGGCATATAGTTCGGTTGATTTCTCTCCCGGTCCAGAAATAATTAATGGAGTTCTAGCTTCATCAATCAAAATTGAATCAACCTCGTCAACAATTGCAAAATTAAATGGTCTTTGAACTTGTTGTTCTTTATATATACACATATTATCGCGAAGATAATCGAATCCAATTTCATTATTTGTTGCATAAGTAACATCACAAGCGTATGCAGCTCGACGTTCATCATTACTCATACCATTTAATATTACTCCCACAGTAAGACCAAGATATCTATACACTTTTCCCATAAGATCAGAGTCACGTTTTGCAAGGTAGTCATTAGCTGTAACTACATGAACACCTTTTCCAGTTAACGCATTAAGATAAACCGGCAAAGTTGCAAGCAAAGTCTTTCCTTGTCCTGTCTTCATTTCAGCAATACGACCTTGATGTAATATAACTCCACCAATTAGCTGAACTTTAAAATGACGCATATTCAAAACTCTACTAGCTGCTTCACGACAAACAGCAAAAGTATCAACCAATATATCATCCAAAGACTCTCCAGCAGCCAATCTCTCTCTCAATACATTGGTCTGATTTTTTAATTCTTCTTCAGAAAGCCCTTTATATTTTTCCTCTAAACTTAAAATCTTATCTACAGTCGGCCTTACTCTCTTTAATTCTTTTTTACTATAAGATCCAAAAACTTTATCCACTAAACTCATAATAAGCTCTCCTTTTTCTAAAAATAAGACTGCAATTTATACCATAAAAAAACTATACCTACCTTTTATTATATATCTATAAATAATAAAATCAAGTTTTTTTATATTTTTTTACACTCATAGTACAAATAAAGCTAATATTTATACTGAATTGGAAAGCTTACTTTCATATCATCCATATTTTTCACTTTGCTTCTGAAATTCATAATTATTGCGTTAACAATAGGTACAAACAATATAAAACCTAAAACAATAACTGTTTGCTCCATATCTAATGGACAATTTTTTATAATTGCATTTAAAGGTTCTATCCAAATTGCAGAAATAGCAATAGTTAAAGACACAATAGTAGCTAAAATTAATTTTTTATTTTGTAGATGATTAATCTTAAAAATTGATTTAGATTCACTTTTACATTCAAAAACATGTATTAACTGTAAACCAACTAACGTCAAAAATATCGCGGTCCGAGATATAGCCAAAGAATTAGTCATTCTTAACATTATAGTAAAAACTGTTAGTGTAGTAAATGCAATTAACATCCCTCTAATAAAAATTGTAAATACTAAGCCCCCCGAAAAAATACTCTCATTAACGTTTCGCGGTGCTTTCTTCATGATATTCTTATCCCCTGGTTCTAATCCCAAAGCAATTGCAGGCAATCCATCAGTAACCAAATTAATTAACAATATTTGCATAGGTAGTAATGGTATAGGCATTCCAATTAGCATTGCAAAGAGAGTTGTTAAAACCTCCCCCATATTACAAGAAAGCAAATATCTCATAAATTTACGTATGTTTTCATATATTATTCTTCCCTCTTCAACCGCTGCAACTAACGTAGCAAAATTATCGTCTAACAATATTAAATCTGCAGATTGCTTAGCAACATCACTGCCACTTTTTCCCATAGATACTCCAATATTTGCTTCTTTTATTGCAGGCGCATCATTTACTCCATCTCCAGTCATAGCAACAATGTTTCCTTGTTTTTTTAACGCTTTAACTATTCGGAGTTTGTGACTAGGAGAAACTCTAGCAAAAACTGTTGTTTTTTTAATAATTTCTTTCAATGCAGAATCACTCATATTGTTTAATTCTTTGCCTTCAACACACATATCCCCTTTTCGATATATTCCAACTCTCTTTGCAATAGAAATTGCAGTAAGCTTATGATCTCCAGTAATCATTATAGTCTTTATTCCTGCATATCTACATGTCATAACAGCAGATTTAGCTTCTTTTCTGGGCGGGTCATGCATAGCCGTAAGACCTAAAAATATCAAATTATTATCATTGTCAGATCCTGAAATTTCTTTGTATGCAAAAGCTAAAACTCTCATACCACTTTTAGCCAATTCTTCATTTTTTTTATCAAAAAAAGACTTTGCTTTTGAAAAAGATTCTATTCCATTTTTACTTTTATACCCATTACATTTATCCAAAACAATGTCATATGCACCCTTAACAAACACATACTTTTTCCCCACAATATTTTCAGCAAAAACACTCATATACTTTCTAGAAGAATCAAACGGCACTGCATCATAAACATTATATTTTGTTTTCAAACTATCTTTTGTAATGTTTCCTTTCATAGCCATCATTAACAGAGCTATTTCCGTCGGTTCACCAATTCCTCTCAATTCACTCTGCCCATTATTTCTATCTTTTATAACAATATGAGATCCATTACAAACAACAGATGTTTCAATCAACAACTCTAAAATTGGATAATCTGAAACATTAATTTTTTCACCTCCAAACACGAAACATCCATTATTTTTATCTCCCTCTACTTTAAAATCGCCATCTGCAGTAACAATTTTTTTAACAGTCATCTTGTTTTGAGTTATTGTTCCCGTTTTGTCAGTACATATCACATTAGCACAACCCAAAGTTTCTACTGCATGCAATTTTCTAACAAGTGCCTTTCGTTTAACCATACGTTTAACAGCTAACGCCAAAGCTATTGTTACAATTGCAGGCAATCCCTCCGGAACAGAAGCAACCGCAACAGATAGTCCCGTTATTATCATATTAAATGGGTCTTCTCCGCGTAATATTCCAGCAAATATAACAATAGCCGAAACTATCAAACACCCTGCGATAATAAATTTACCAATTTGAGCTAATCTTTTTTGTAATGGTGTTTGCTCCGAATCTACATTATCTATCATTCCAGCAATTTTACCAATTTGAGTATTCATTCCTGTTCTGATTACTCTAGCTCTTCCGTGCCCTTTAAAAACCATTGTCCCCATATACAATATATTATTCTTATTAATCTCATCCATCGATTCGTTCAAATTACTAGCTTCTTTAATCACAGATGTAGATTCACCAGTCAAAATGGATTCATCTACTTCTATTTTAGTTGATTCCAGCAAAACTGCGTCCGCCGGAACACTATCTCCAGCTTCAACAACAATTTCATCTCCTCTAACTATTAAATTAGCAGGTATTTTACAAAGCTTCCCATCTCTAAAAACCTTTGCGGATGGAGCAACCATATTTTCCAAAGCCTCCAATGTTTTTTCAGTTTTATATTCTTGAATAAATCCCATAACTGCACTCAAAAACAAAATAATTGAAATTGAAATTGCCTCAAGAATTTCTCCCATAAACACCGAAATTAACATGCCAACCAATAATATTAAAACTAAAAAATCTTTAAATTGACCAGCAAAAATTTTAGCCGCCGATACCTTTTTTTGAGAAATCAATTTGTTTTCTCCATCTTTTTTCAGTTTTTCAACTGCTTTTTCTGAACTCAATCCTTTAACGCGAATTCTTTGCTTCTCCGAATCATCCACAACCTTTTTTTGCTGAGTTTTCTTAACATCACTATTAGCTATGGTTTGCTTATCATTTGATGAATTCGCATCATCCATAAACAGTCTAAATATTGATGGTATTTTCACAAATATTCCTCCATTTTTCAAGTTAAAATCATAGTAATTTTAATATACAAATATAACATTTAATTTATATGATAATTAGTATAATGATATGAAAAAAGCACCCTTAAAATTAAGAGTGCTAAAAACTATTTTTTTATGTTTCTATTTATCACTTTGTTAATAAGAGGAGAAAACGCAATAAAAATACCTGTACTCAATGGTATTGTAATTAAATTTTTTGGTATTCTGACAGTAATCAATAACTCCAAAAATCCACTTCCATATAACATACTTATCCACAGAGTATTTAACAAAACATTAATTACAACATCAACTAATATTTCGGCAAAAATTATTCTAGAAACACGAAACTTATTTTTATATAATACTAAACCATACAAAATTCCAGCAATCGCCGCGCTAAAAGTAAATCCAATAAAATAGCCGCCCATAGGATGAACAATATAACACAAAATATCTCCCACAGCACCGCATACAGCTCCTACAAAAGGGCCATACATTCCTCCAATTATTCCCATAACAATGAACAAAAAAGACACATGACACAAATCAGATATAGGTATTGTTAAAAAATTTAAGCAAACTCTCAACGCAAGCAGCAATGATATCACACATAAATTCCTTACACTTTTAAATTCAAGCGCTGATTCTCGAAATAACTTAACAACATTCACAATTAAAATCTCCCTTTTTTCCTTTTTTTCCTTTAAAGCAAACCACCATTTTGCTCACATCACATGAACAAAATGGTAAAAAATAATATATTTAAATAAAACTTTCATTATTCAGAAGCTGTATCAACATTGATTTCAACGCCTTCAATATTATTAACAGATTCTAAATTTTTTTGTTGTTCTTCATTTTCTGCATCTTCCAAAAGAGCCTTCATAGAAAGACTAACTCTTTTTGCATCATAATCAATATCTGTAATTTGAGCTTTAACAACATCTCCAACAGATAAAACATCAGAAATCTTATCTATTCTTTTATTAGAAATTTGCGAAATGTGTATTAAACCATCTACTCCAGGCATAATCTCTACAAAAGCACCAAACTGTTTTATAGAAAAAACTTTAACATCTAAAACCTGACCAACTGAATATTTATCAGTGAATATACGCCAAGGATCTTCTTCTGCTTTACGATATGAAAGAGAAATTCTATTATGTTCTCTGTCCAAATCTTTAACTGTAACCTCAACTCTATCCCCAACACTAACAACGTCAGAAGGATGTTTAACCTTAACCCATGAAAGTTCTGTAATATGAATCATTCCATCAATTCCACCAAGATCCACAAAAACTCCATAGTTCGTTATAGACTTAACAGTTCCTGTGCGAATATCTCCTTCTTTGATTTCATCCCAAAGCTTTTCTACTTCAACCTGCTTTATCTCATTCAATAATTTACGAACTGAAGCAACTGCTCTACGCTTACTTGGATTAACATCAATTATTTTAAAATCAACGCTCTTACCAACAAACTCTGTTGTATCTTCAACTCTGTGATCTGATAACTGAGAAATAGGAATAAAAACTTTAACTCCACATGTAACAGCTAACACTCCGCCTCTAACAGAATCAGTTATTGTTCCATTCAAAACTTTATCTTGATCTTTAGCTTCCAAGACCATATCATAGCCTTTTTCAGCATCATAGCGCTTCTTAGATAAAGTAACTATCCCGTCTTGATCACTAACTTTAGTTACTATCAAATCAACCTCATCGCCTTTTTTGAGTACATCCTCAGCTTTAACAGAACTATCTGCTGAAATTTCAGAAACCGGAATCACTCCAGCTTGTTTTCCTCCAATATCAACCTGCACTTCATTCTTAGAAATCGCTGTAACAATGCCCTTAACTTTCTTCCCAACCTTGTAAACAGCCTGCTGACCGGATTGTTCAAATAACTCCGCAAAGCTCATCTCATTTGAACTACTGGTCTCTTCATTTATTTTATTGCTCATAACTTCATGAACCTCCTCTATAATGTGAGCTGGCGTCGACGCACCAGCCGTTATGCCGATCTTCAGTGGTAAAGGAGTTAAAACACAATCACGAAGTTCACTCGCAGTTTCAATTAATAAAGTCTTACATTTTTCATTACATAAATCAAACAATTTCCTTGTATTTGAACTACATTTCCCACCAACTACAATTACTAAATCCGAGTCATCAGCTAAAGACACCGCCTCTTTTTGCCTAATACTCGTTGCATTGCATATTGTATCAAATATTTTTATGTTTGTACATAGTTTGTTAACAAAATTGACACATTTTCGCCATAATGGCAAATTGAATGTGGTTTGCGCAACTAGAATTAGTGCACTTTCAACAAAGTTTTTGTGATTTTTAAATAAAGTTTTCAACTCATCCAATGTTGAAAACACATATGCGTCTTGCTGACAATATCCTTTTATACCATCAACTTCCGGATGATCCAAATTACCAGCTATTAACACAATTTTCCCTTTTGAAGATTCTTTTTTTGCAATATTGTGTATCTTTTTAACAAATGGACAAGTTGCATCTTCAAAATTAATTCCGGCATTATTTATATAATCATATATTTCAGGCTTTACTCCATGAGACCTTATAACAAGAGTCTCCCCCAACACCACCTCTCTGGGGCTTTCAACAATTCGCACACCACGTTTTTTCAAATCATCCACAACTTGAGGATTATGAATAATCGGCCCTAATGTACACACTTTCTTTCCTTGCTCCACAAGATCATATACAATTTTGACCCCTCTATCCACTCCAAAACAAAAACCGGCAGTTTTAGCAACTCTTATCATTTATATTTCCTCTCGCTGTAAATTATAAATTTCAGAAACTTTTTCCCAAGATTTTTCTGCAATCACTTTTAAATTTTTAGAATTTAATCCATCATTTGTAATATTAAGACTATCCATTATTTTTTCAACACTAACGGGTTTTCCATATTCAACATATACATTAGCCCTAAAACGTTTACTAGAATAACATATAGAACAAGGAAGCAAATTTTTTCCAGTAGAAATAGCTATTTTGGTTGCGCCCACTTTCGGTCTTAACAATTTTCCTGTTTTAGATCTTCCTCCTTCTGGAAACATAGCCAAAATTCTACCACTATTTACTATCTCCTCTGCCTTTTTTATAGCATCAAGATCCTTGCTTCCTCTGTTAACAGGAAACGCTCCCAATTTCTTTATTATTGGAGACAAAATAGGAACTTTAAATAATTCTTGCTTAGCCATAAAAAATAATTTTCTGTTTTTAATTCCAAGTCCCAATATAACTGGATCTAAATTTGATTGATGATTAGAGACTAATATTATTCCTTCACCGGCAGGAGGAACATTTTCAGTTCCCTTTACATGCAATTTAAAATATATTTTAAACAAAACAGAACAAACATTTCGAGCAAAATTGTAAAAACTCACTTGTCTATCTCAACTCCATTACCATTTATAATTTTTAAAACACTTTCAATAGACTCCTCTAATGACAAATTAGAAGTATCTAACAATACAGCATCCTCAGCTTGTTTCAAAGGTGCAATTTTTCTATTCATATCTTGCAAATCGCGTTTTTTCATTTCACTCAAAACATTCTCAAAAACAACACTTTCACCACTAGCAATTAACTGATCATATCTACGTTTTGCCCTCAGACTAATTGACGCTGTAAGAAAAATTTTAACAGAAGCATTCGGCAAAACAACTGTTCCTATATCTCTTCCATCCATTATTATATCCTGATGCTTAGCAATATTTCTCTGCAAATCTAACAAAAACTCTCTTACTTCAGATATTGCAGAAACGGTCGATGCCGCCATAGAAACATCATCTGTTCTAATTAAATTTGTAACATCTTGTCCACAAAGAAACATTTTCTGTATTCCATCAACATAATTCATAGATATTTTGCAATTTTCCAATTCACAAATTACACTATTTGAGTCATACAAATCAATTTTATTATTTAACATATATAACCCAACAACTCTATACAATGCCCCTGTATCTACATAAACTATTCCCAGTTTCTCAGCGACTTTCTTGGCAATTGTACTTTTTCCTGCTCCAGCAGGTCCATCTATAGCTATATTATTCACTTAATTATCCCCTCGTTTCAATTTTGACGCAATCGCATCAGCCGCAGCAACAGCAGTAGACCAAGCTATTTGCAAATTAAATCCACCCGTATACCCATCAACATTCAATATTTCCCCAATAAAATAAAGTCCATTTTTTAGCTTGCTTTCCATAGTTTTGGGGTTAATTTCACTAACATCAACTCCACCAGAAGTTATTATTGCATATTTAACCGATCTAAAAGATTTAACTGTCAGTGTTAAATTTTTCAATAGCTCTACTAATTGCTTTCTTTGCTCCTTGCTAAATTGATTTGCTTTAAAACCATCATTTAATTTTAACATAGAAAAAATCGGTTCAACAAGTTTAGCAGGAAGCAACTTTCTTAATATATTAATCATGTCATAATTAGGAAATTTTGAAATTTCTCTAACAATTCGATTATTCAACTTATTATAATCTAACGCAGGCTTTAAGTCTAAAACAATTTTATACTTTTCATTTTCAATATTTCTAATGTGCGAAGATGCACTCAACACTAATGGCCCAGATATTCCAAAATGCGTAAACAGCATTTCTCCTTGCTCAGAAAAAATGCTCTTATCTTTTTCTATAACAGTTAACTTAACGTTTTTTAAAGACAACCCTTGTGCAAGTGTCGGCCATCTTTCAACAGTAATTATAGGAACTAAAGAAGGCAATATTTTTGATATTTTGTGTCCTGCTTTTTTTGCCCAAGCATAACCATCTCCAGTTGACCCAGTCTGTGGATAAGACATTCCTCCAGTGGCGACAATAACATTTTTACAAAGAATTACTTGGTTTTTCAACTTAACGCCAACAACACTTTCGCCTTCATATATAAGATCATATACAGCCTTATTTAAAATTTTTACTCCACAGTCCTTACAAAAATTCAAAAGTGCTTTAACAATATCAGATGCTTTATCCGAAACCGGAAATACTCTATTACCTCTCTCAACTTTTAAATTAACTCCCCGTGCTTCAAAAAAGTCAATAACATCATCCGGAGAAAATCTGTACAATGAACTATATAAAAAGTTACCATTAATAACAACATTTTTAATAACACCAGCAACATCGCACTTATTGGTTACATTACATCTACCCTTACCTGTTATTAACAATTTCTTTCCAACTATATCATTTTTTTCTAAAAGAACAACCTTAGCTCCAGCACTAGCCAAACGACCAGCTGCTAATAATCCAGAAGCTCCTCCTCCAATTACAATTACATCAATCATTTATTTTCCCTTTTTCAACCTAGACCCTTCAAAGACTTTATACTCTTCCCAAATATGCTCTAATTTTTGAAAAGTCTGAGATATTTCAAATTTTTTACGAAATCCCACAGCAACAACCAAAGCGTTAACTAACGACAATGGCGCAACCAAACCATCAATAAAAGAAATCATATCGCTTTGTGCTAAAAGCACAGAATCGGCCTCGCTTATTAAAGGCGAGCCAATACTATCGGTAATGGCAATAGTCTTAGCGCAATTACTGTGAGCATAATGAAAAGCTTGCACTGTATTACTAGAATATCGTGGAAAACTAATTCCTATTAGTACATCTCCTCTCTTGATGTTCAATATTTTTTCAAACATCTCGCTTTTACTTTTAGTATATATAACCTCAACATTTTCAAACATATACTCAAAGTAAAAATTCATGAAATTAGCTAATACAGAAGCACTTCCCGTTCCAATAATATATATTTTGTTAGAATTTACTATATAGTCAACCGATCTTTTAAAATCCTCACTAGAAACTATATCTAAAGTCTTTTTAATTTTAGATATATCTAAATTTAATACTTTAGATAAAACATCCGTATCTTCACCAATTTGATCATTAGCAACACGCAATCTTTCAACAGTGGTAAGCTTATTTTGAATAATTTCTCTCAGTGCCTTTTGAAATGCTGGATATCCACTAAATCCTATTTCTACCGCAAACCTAACAACAGTTGCCTCACTAACTCCAACTGCTTTGCTAAGTTTAGCCGCAGTCATAAAAGCTGCCTTATCATAATTATTCATTACATAATTGGATATTTTTTTCTGACATTTAGACAACTTAGACATTTTGGTCATTAAGGTTTCCAATAATTCAGATTCAAATACCTTACCATCCAAAAACTCTTGCGACAAAATAACACCACCAACTAAATTTAAAAATATTAAAACACCTAATCCTTCTTCTTAGATTTTAAAACATCACTTACAGCTTTCTTATATTTTTTAGCATAACTCGCTATAGATCTATTTTTTGAATCACTAACCATTTCATAATCACTATCATATTTATGATCCACACTACCCAATTTCTTGCTAGCATTCAAAACATCACTGTCTATTTTTCCTTTTAATAAATCCTCATCAAAATTTACATTAACTTCACCCACATTAAAAGCTTCTACTCCCTCAATAACTGCCCTTGCGCTATTTTTTAACATTTTTTCAACAACAATATTAGCTGCAGCAATGATTCCATCAGCTTTAGATTGAGCCGCCTCAACCAACCTTTGTGTTTCCTCTTTAGACTCCATAGTAACCCTATATGCTCTATCCGCTGCATTTTTCAAAACTCTGGATGCTTCTTCCCTTGCTTTTTTTCTCAAAGATCGACTTTCCTTATCAGCTAACTCAACATGCTCTCTATATTCTTCTTCTATTTTTCTCTTTGCATGCTTTACAATCTTATTAACACGACTCTTAGCAACCATTTCTGCCTGTTGAATTTTATTTTCAATCTTTTTATCTTCACTTTTCAACTCACTAATTTCAATTTCCATATTATTGATTTTTTTATCCATTTTACATATAGTATTTTCTTTCTTGTCAAGTAACTTTATTTTTTCATCGATTATTTCTTGATAACTCTCTTGGTTTTTAGCCATTTTATTTTTCAAATTTTGGATTTGAATTAAAGCCGTCTTATATTTAGATTCAAAATCAGAAATTATAGCATCTTTTTGTTTAATTTGATCTTCATGCTCTTTTTTTAAAGAATCAATCTCAACATCAAATTTCTCCATCATATTAGTAATATATTGAACCACATTCTTTTTATCAAAGCCACCAAAAACCGACGTTCTAAATTTTTGCTCTTCTGCCATAATAACATCCCACTTTCAAATAATATTAACCATATTTTTGATAAATGCGAATAAAACCTTACAAATAATCATTATATTAATGTATGTAACATCTTAAATATGCCAATAAACAAAAAGCAAAAATCTCCCGTCAATTCAAACAGAAGATCTTCAAACTTTTCACAAAAATTTCAATGAATAAATCCTCAAAAACAAAATGAATCTAACCCAAAAATAAACAATAATAGTCATTTTAATTTTTGAAAAACGTAATATCAAGATCTCGTGTTAAAGGATATTTTCTAACCTTAAGCACTAGTTTTTATTCTTAAAAATGTCTAATATCTTAGTGAAATCATCATCTACATCTACAACATCTTCAAATCCACCAGCAGCATCGACATCATCTAAGTCATCTTGATTAACATCTGAAACTGTCGTTTTTCTTATCTTATCTTTGAACTCAGTATCAAAACCAGTAGCAATAACAGTTATCTTTAACTCATCCTCTAAACTCTCATCAAATGCAACACCAAATATTATATTAGCTTCAGGATCAACACTCTGACTAATATGACTAGTTGCAGCGTCAATTTCATCAAACTCAATTGTTGGAGGAGCGGTTATATTTATAATTAATCCCTTTGCCCCATCAATAGATGTTTCAAGAAGCGGACTCGAAATTGCACTCTCAGCAGCAATAATAGCCTTGTCCTTCCCTTGAGCACTAGCAACACCCATATGGGCATATCCTGCATCCTTCATAATCGTGCTAACATCAGCAAAGTCCAAGTTAATAAATCCAGATGTATTTATCAGCTCTGAAATACTCTTAACTCCCTGCTGCAAAACATCGTCCGCAGCTTGGAACGCATTAGCAAATGTAATTTTACGATCCTCTAACATCTTTAGTCTTTCATTAGGAACAACAACTAAAGAATCTACACATGCTCTTAATTTTGCTATACCTTGTTCAGCTTGACGCATACGCATAGCACCTTCAAAATTAAAAGGTTTGGTAACAACTCCAATAGTTAATATTCCCATTTCACGAGCAATCTGAGCAACAACAGGTGCAGCACCAGTTCCAGTTCCTCCACCCATACCAGCTGTAATAAACAGCATCTGAGCTCCTTTTAAAGCTGCTGCTATTTCTTCTCTGCTTTCTTCAGCAGCACCTTCTCCTACTTCTGGATTTCCTCCTGCTCCATCACCTTTAGTTGTTTTTGCACCAATTGCAACCTTGTGGCTAGCCTTAGAAGAAAACAAAATCTGATTATCAGTATTTATAGCTATAAAATCTACATACTTCATATCAGAATCTACCATACGATTTACGGCATTTCCACCGCCGCCACCAACGCCTGTTACCTTAATGTTTACTGCATAATCATCATCATGCATAATATTTATGCTACTCAAAATCGTTTCCTCCTATACATTTAAATTCCAACGTTACTCCATTCAATTATGTACGTGAAGTTTTACACGATATATATATTAAAAAACATTTATTTTTTCATATACAAATCAAGAATTATAACAAAACAGTTACACAAAATTATTCTAAATTTTATATATAGTTTATGGTATCATATAAAAAAAATAATTTCAACAGTTTTTTATAAATTTATTCATACCTCTCACCGATTTTGTACACAAAATGTGGCGAATAATTCCATGCTACTCGACAAAATTGAAGTAAAAAAATTGTTAAATTTTATATACAAAATTAACACAAAATTAACATTTTTTTGTAAATTTATGTGCTTTCCGGCAAAAAATGAACAGATTGCCCAAAATTGTCTAAAAATATTTTCCCACGTTCATTAAGTCCAATATAATCATTAATTATATTCATAGACATATCTATCATATAGTTTGTTTTAGATATATCTGGTATTTCAATAACAATTCTATTTTGATATGTAACATATATTTTTGATTCTTCAAAAACAATTCTGTTAATATCTCTGCAGCCCACACTATCTAACTTATTGATTAATGTATTTATTTTTGTTTTATCTTCTTGGGGTAATTCTATATATTGTCCTTTCTGACAATCTTCAAAAAAATCAGTGTCTATTTTTAAAATCAATGTATTATCAGGCGGTGCCGATTGTTCAGTTTCAGTCACCCTTCCACAACTAGAAACATAAACATACATACCATCATTTTTTTGATAACAAAACTTTACATCACACGGTAAACAATCAATAATAAGCTTATTAGGAAAAGATCTTTTTACGCTAACTTTATCAAAGTCTAAACATTCATCTAATATATTATCCTCTATCTTTTTCAAACTTGTCCTCAACAAATTGTCCCCAATTTTAACATTTCCTATTGATGTGATTTCATCCGTAGTATGCGCTCCAGAATTCAAAACCACTATCTCATCAATATTAAAAAACACAGTTAAAGAGAGAGAAACTGCTGTAGTAACGAAAATAATAAAAATCAAAATGTAATACAGCATATATTTTCTCTTTCTACGTCTCTTACGCACGGTGGCATTTCTAAGCCGTGCAGCATCCCTAGTATTTAATCTACGCTTTTTCGTCCTTTTCATTATCCTTCTCCTAATAAACTCTCACATAAGTTTAATATACAAACTAATCTATAATCTAAAAATATAGGCTCCTAATTTAGAAAACTGCTCTTCTATCTTTTCATATCCCCTATCTACATAGCATAATTTAAAAATTTCCGTCCTTCCAGCCGCTGCTAAAGCGGCAACTATCAAAGAAGCTCCTCCTCTTAAATCTGTTCCATATACACAAGCTCCCGTGAGTTCTCTACGTCCTTCAACTACTGCAACTCTGCCCTCAACTCTTATAGACGCTCCCAAACGTTTCAGTTCTGGAACATGTCTAAATCGATTTTCAAAAATAGTTTCAACAAATATGGTTGTTCCCCCCACAACACACGACAGTGCCATCATTATAGGTTGCAAATCAGTTGGAAACCCAGGATATGGCATAGTCCGAATAGGTTGTTTAGGTGCAATAAGAAAATCTTTAGATTTCAAAAAGATTGATTTTCCAAAAACGCGTATTCTACATCCCATATCAGATAATACTGGTAAAACAGAGCTCAAATTGCTAACATTAACAGACTTTAAAAGAACTTCTCCTCCTGTTGCAGCCACACCACAAAGTAATGTAGCAGCAACTATTCTGTCTGGCATAATTGTATATTCACAAGGTGTTAACTTATCTACCCCTTCAATCCGTATAACCTGTGTTCCTCCACCAATTACTTTTGCTCCACATTTATTTAAATAATTACAAAGATCTTTTATTTCTGGCTCAACAGCCGCATTATTTATAATAGTTTTTCCTTCTGCGGTAACAGCAGCTAACAAGATGTTTTCTGTTGCCCCAACACTTGGAAAAGATAAAAATATCTCGGCCCCATGCATTCTATCGCCATCGACTTTACAATCTAATTGTCCTCCACATTCATTTACACTAACTCCCATTTTCTTCAAAGCGTCAATATGGAGATCTATTGGCCTGCTACCTATGTCACAACCTCCGGGGAAATAAACTTTAGCCTCTCCACATCTAGCCAAAATTGCCCCCAAAAATATTATGGATGATCTCATTTGGTTCATTAAATTTTTAGATATTTCATTATTGCAAAGTCCAAACGAGTCTATAATTAAAGCATCATCTTGCCAATTCGTTTTACACCCTAATAATTGTAAAATTTCACAAGCTGTAGTAGTATCTCGTAACCTAGGGCACATATGTAATACATTTTCACCACTAGTTAACATAGTAGCTCCTATTATAGGCAAACTTGCATTTTTAGATCCCTGAACACTACACTCACCTTGTAATTTTTTTCCTCCATTTACAACTATTTTTTCCATTTACGGCACCCCCGCTGCACAATAAGTATACAGCTTATTTTATGCTCATCGCAAAAATTGGGTGAATTATAAACAATTTATTAATATCAAAAATTTTTTATACCATCATAAATAATTTTAAAACAAATTCATAACAGAATCAAATACTCTTTTTGGAGTATCCAATATGGCCATTTTAGATGCATTTTTACTATATGTAATTAATTTTTCTCTATTTTCATAAAAAGATTTTACCGTTTCAATCAAATTTTCTTTGCTATATGATTTCTCTTCAATTACAACCGCGGCTTTCCTTTTTTGAAGCACCATCGCATTATGGTATTGATGATTTTCTGCCACATTAGGAGATGGAATCAAAATTGAAGGTTTTCCTGTCGCTTCTAACTCAGCCAATGTTAAAGCACCAGATCGACAAACCACTAAATCTGCAGCCGCCATGCATATGTCCATATTATGTATATATTGTCTTATATCTAGTCTAGGATTTTTCTTAGGATCAACACCACGTCTTTTTAACATATCTGGGAAACAAGTTGCCCCAAGTTTTCCCATTGCATGAATATGATTTATCTTTCCAAATTTGCTGTGCCAACCCATCAAATCAGCTGCTATTTCATTAACTTTAACCGCACCCAAACTACCTCCAAATGACAATATACAAAAATTATCATCCATATTTAAAATTTTTCTAGCTTGAGCTTTAGTTTGCGACAAAACACTATCTCTAACGGGATTTCCCACAACAATCGAATTGCAATCTGGGAATTTTTTCTTTGCCTCATCCACTGCCAAAAAGACAATATCAGCTTTTTTAGCCAAGACCTTATTAGTAACTCCAGGATATGCATTCTGTTCATGAATAGCTGTTTTTATTCCCATTCTTTTTGCCTGCAATAAAATTGGTCCAGAAACATATCCACCTGTTCCAATGACAATATCTGGCTTAAATTTTCTAATAATTTCAGAAGCTTTAAATCTAGATATTGCAAACAAATAGCAAGCGTCAACGTTTCTAAAAAAATTTTTAACAGACGGCCTTCTCTGAAAACCACGAACTCTCATAGAAACAAAATCATATCCAGCTTTGGGCACCAAGGTAGCTTCCATTCCTCTCGGCGTGCCCGCAAAACAAATTTTTACATCTTTTAAGTTGTTTTTAAAATAATCTGCAATAGCAATAGCAGGATTAATGTGTCCGGCTGTTCCTCCAGCAACAAAAAGTATATTCATGTTCAAAAATTAGTGCTACCTCAGCACCTTAACCTCCTCTAAATCATAGATTAAATAACTTACTTTAATTTTTGATTTTTCCTACTTTTTTCCTACCAATATGGGTAATATCCGACAATTTAGGTGTTATAGAATGTCTAGAAACGCTTAAAACAACACCCATTTCAAAAAGCTGCATAGCAAGCGCTGTTCCTCCATAACTAAAAAATGGCAAACTTATTCCCGTATTAGGCACCGTTGCCGTAACAACCGCAATATTAAACATGGCCTGAATTCCAAACTGAGCAACAATCCCAGCACACATTAAAGTTCCAAACTTATCTGGAGATTTTGATGCAATTTCAAATCCTTTATAACAAAAAAGTAAAAATAAGACAATAACCGCAACGGCCCCAACAACACCTAGTTCTTCACAAATAACTGCAAATATAAAGTCATTGTGCACTTCTGGCAAATACATAAATTTCTGTCTAGATTGACCTAATCCCAATCCAAAAACACCACCAGACCCTATTGCTAATAGACTCTGATCAGTTTGCATAGTCTTATCACGAGGATCAGAAAAAGGATGTAACCAGTAATACGCACGTCCACTCATGTAGTTACCTTTGAACAACAAAATATAAACCAAAGCTATTCCAGCCACAACAAACAATATAACAAACCACCTAGGCTTTGTTCCACCAACAAACATCATGGTTCCAGCTATAGAACACATCAAAACCACTCCTGAAAGATGTGGTTCTAAATACATCAACGCCACAACTATTCCTAACAATATAACAAAAATCAAAACACCATATCGAAATGTTTTCATTTTATTGTAATTTGCAGAAATAATTGACGCAAACAATAAAATTAAAGCAAATTTCATAAGTTCTGACGGCTGAAACTGCCCTAATGGCCCCAATGGTATCCATCTTTTTATTCCATGTTCATCGCCTTTTGTAAACAAAACAACAACCAATAAACAAAGTGACACCAAAAATAATGGAATAGCATATTTTCTATATTTATTATAATCTATCTTAGATATAATAAGCATGCCGACTACTCCTATTGTCGCATGTATCACTTGTTTGGATATAAAATGAAAACTATTTCCTTGCTTATAGTAATATGCCCTAGCAAAACTAGCTGAAAAAAGCATAACAAGACCAAAAGCCAGCAAAATAAAAACTAATATCAAAAAAACTGGATCCATATTTTTTTGTCCAATAATATTTCTACTGTTCATATTCCTTGTAAGTCTATTGTTAATTTTCTTTTTCACGCTGTTCCCCCTCCCACAAGGAAATTTTAATATAATCTCTCCAATAGATTATATTAATAAAACTGCAATACAACCAAAAACCGCTGTAACAGCCGAAAAAACCATTACAATTTTAACTTCACTCCAACCACACATTTCAAAATGATGATGTATTGGACTCATTTTAAATACTCTTTTACCAGTAGTTTTGAAACTAATAACTTGAATAACAACCGACATAGCCTCAACTATATAAATAATTCCAACAATCAAAATCAAAATTGGCTGATTTGTTCCAAACCCAAGAGATACAACCATACCTCCTAAAAACATTGATCCTGTATCACCCATAAAAACTTTAGCCGGATAAAAATTCCAAACTAAAAATCCTAAACATCCTCCACAAAGTGCAGCCGAAAGGATATTCATTGTATAAAACTGCAAACAATTTGATATAATCATAAATACTATAGCATAAACAGCTGTTACAGAACTAGCCAAACCATCAAGGCCATCCGTTAAATTAACGGCATTAACAACACCATATATTCCCAATATAGATATTACATAATAAAAATTTCCAAAATCCACCAATCCAAAAAGTGGTATATCAACAACCGTGCTCAAACAATTATTTACTACCAAAGTGAAAAAATATACTAAAACAATTATAAATTGAAACAAAGTTTTCTGAATTGCCGATAATCCTTTATTTCTTTTTTTCACAACCTTTATATAATCATCAAATAAACCAATCAATCCAAATCCCACTGAACAAAAGACTCCTGCCCAAAGCCGAATCAAATCTTTAATATCTAATACACTCAATTTATCCGCAAACATTTGCAAAACACCATATGCAACAACAACTCCTGTAATAATTCCAATTATGAATAATACTCCTCCCATAGTTGGTGTTCCATTTTTATTTGCATGCCACGTTGGGCCTATTTCTTTTATAGATTGACCTACTTTTAATCTCTTCAAAATTGGAATTATTATTATTCCAACCAAAGCTGTAGTTAAAAAAGATACTACAATTGCCAGCAAACTTGCCGTCAAAACCATGATATTTTCGTCCTTTCAATTATTCTATACCATTAAAAACGCTATCCATTATATCTTCAAACTTCATAATTCTACTTGCTTTAAACAGCACAGCATCTCCCATTTTTATTTCTTTTTTTAGTTCTTTAACCAAATCTTCTTTATCTTCAAAATATTTTACCTGCGAGCTGCAATCTTCATTTTTAGAATTACAATAATTAATGGCTCCTTCATATATATGTTTAGCGTTTTTGCCGCAACAATATACCTCATCTATACCAAAACTTGCTGCAACGTTTCCAACATCTTGATGTGATTTTAATGATATGTCTCCAAGCTCTAACATATCTCCTAAAACTGCAATTCTCCTTCCTTTGCACGGAATTGTCATTAAAGCAGTCATAGCAGCTTTCATCGATTCCGGACTTGCATTATAACAATCTCCCATTACAGTAACTCCGTCTATATTAAAAATCTTTTGGCGCATTCCAACTGCCTGATATTCTCCCAAAGACTTAGCAATTTCATCAGGTTCAATATTAGCTATAATACCAACAGCAAATCCATATAATGCGTTCAAAACATTATGGCTACCAACAGTAGGAATCATTACATGAACAATGTTTCCTTTATATTTTACATCAAATTCGGTTTTTAAGCCATCAGTTTTGATATTATCAGCAAAATAATCGCAATCTTTATTTTCTATTCCACATCTTACAATTGTATGATCTGGCAAAATTAAATCTTTTAGTTTATCATTATCTCCACTAACAATTAAAGTTGACCCATTAGGCATACCATCTAATATTTCCAACTTTGCCTTTAATATTCCATCTCTAGATTCAAAATTTTCAATATGAGATATTCCTATATTAGTTATAATCCCAACAGTAGGTTTAGATGTTTGGCTCAACGCAGAAATTTCACCAGCATTAGACATTCCCATTTCAATTACAGCAGCTTCATGTGATGAATCTAGCCCAAATAAGGTTTTAGAAAGCCCTATTTTATTATTTAAATTTCCAATCGTTTTTAAAACATTCATCTTACTACTTAAAACCTTCGCAACCATTTCTTTAGTGGTTGTTTTGCCAACACTTCCTGTAATTCCAACCAGCATTCCTGAAAATCTGCTTCTATTCAAGCAAGCCAAATCTAAAAGAGCTCTTTGTGTATCTTCAACAATAATTTGTGGAACTAACAGTTGTTCCTTTTCAGTAATAACGACACTAGCGCCTTTATCAATAGCAGACTGTATGAAATCATGTCCATCAAATCTATCACCTTTAATTGCAACAAAAGCACATCCATCAGTAACACATCTGTTATCAATTACCACATCTTTTATTTCCTTGCAAGTAACATGTTTGGCCACTCCATAAACAGAATCCACAACATCTTTAATCTTAATTGGATCCATTTCCAATTCCCCCTAAATAACAAAAACTTTATAGGCCTCGCTCATCTAAACTATTCAATATTTCCTTAACAATATCTCTTTCATCCATATCTATTTTTTTCTTACCAATAATTTGATAATCCTCATGACCTTTTCCAGCCAACAAAATTATATCATCTTTTTTTGCATTTTCAAGTGCATATTTTATTGCTTCTTTACGATCGGTTATTTTTATATATGGTTTATTTTCTTTTTCAACACCAACAATAATATCCTCTATTATGAGATCAGGATCTTCTGTGCGCGGATTATCTGAGGTTACAATTAAAAAGTCTGAATTTTTAGCAGCAACTTCTCCCATAATAGGTCTTTTTGTTTTATCTCTGTCTCCACCACAGCCAAACAAAGTAACTACTCTACCATTGCTATAGCTATTTATAGAATCCAATATATTTTTCAATCCGTCTGGAGAATGTGCATAATCGCATATAACATAAAAATCTCTATTGGTAGGTATATTTTCACTCCTACCTTTAACTGGTTTGCATTTTGCTATATCATTCACTACGTTTTTCCCATTAAAACCTAATAAAAATCCAACTATAGCTGCCGCCATTGAATTGTGGACAGAAAACATTCCTGGTGTTGAAAAACAAATAAATTCACTATCGTTGTCACCAGTTAATTTATATTTCACTCCGCTAGCATTTATACTAATTTCACTGGCTCTATAACTAGAATCATCACTATTAACAGAAAATGTAACCGTACTGCAACTAACTTCTTTGGCAAGTCTTTTTCCATATTCATCATCTATACAAATAACAGCCATTTTGCTAACTTCAAACAACTTCTTTTTAGCTTCGTAATATTTTTCCATTGTTTCATGATAATCTAAGTGATCTTGTGACAAATTAGTAAACACACCAATTTCAAATTTAGTATCTGCTATTCTATGCTGCTCTAGTGCATGAGATGAAACCTCCATAACAACATATTCACAACCACCATCAACCATATCTTTTAGTAATTTTTGATATTCCAAATGATTGGGAGTTGTTTTATCAGTTTTAATTATTGTATCACCAATCTCATTTTGTATTGTTCCAATCAAGCCTACTTTTTTGTTTTCCATAGACAAGATATGTTTTAAAATATTAGTAACAGTTGTTTTGCCATTAGTTCCTGTAACGCCAATAAATTTCAATTTTTTGGCAGGATTACCATAAAAATTAGCACACATTTTTGCATATGCGGCATGAGTATTATCTACAATAATTTGATTAGCAACACCCATGTCTCTCTCAACTAAAACAGCAGAAGCCCCGCTTTTACTCGCTTGAAGTGCATAGTCATGACCATCACAATTCACACCCTTTAAACACGCAAAAACACATCCTTCTTTCACTTGTCTAGAATCACAAGTCAAAAAAGATATTTCAGAATCCATAACAACTCCGCTATATTCTATGTCCTCAAGAAGTTTAACTAACTTCATACTTTACAACCTCTTTCTTATATAAATAATCACAATAATGAAACTAATTAACCTGTTTCATCATCTGTCAAAAAGCTAACAGAAACAACTGTTCCCCTTGTAACACTAGTTCCCTGGGCAGGAGACTGTGAAACAGCTTTTGCCTTTTGACTTTGAACTCCCGAATTTTCAATAGACAAATTCAATCCACTATTTGCCAAAACACTATTTGCCTCTGCTTGACTAAGTCCTATAACATTTGGCACACTTACTGACTGTTTCGCAGTATTATCTGTATATAAAATAACTTTTGTCGATCTGCTAACATTACTTCCAGTCTTTGGTATTTGATTAAGAACCGTTCCACCATTTCCAACAACTTCAACGTTCTTAAAATTAGATTTTGCTAATTTCCCTTTAGCTTCATCCACAGAAAGACCTTCACATGCAGGAACTACCACTGAAAGATGTTCCAACTCTTCCTTAGTATACTCAGGGGAAATTCCTAAATATTGAGCTGCTTCTGCCATTATTTTAGCAAAAACAGGACTTGCAATTGTTCCTCCATAATAAGTTCCATCTGTTGGTGTGTCTATTAATATTAAAAGCGAATACTGTGGCCTATCTGCTGGCAGTGCTCCTGCAAAAGAACTAACATATATATCTTTACCCGTTTGTTGCTTATATTTCAGGTTTTGTCCCGTTCCAGATTTGCCCAGTATCCTATACCCTGGAATACTAGCATTTGTCCCTTTTCCATCAATTCCTTTAACAACATTTTCCAAAACACCCCTCATAACATTCGACGTTGTTTCGGATATTACTTGTCGTTTTGTATCGCTTCCATTAGTTTTCAATATATTTCCATTACTATCTACTACTTGATTAACCACATGCGGCGTATGCATATATCCACCATTTATAACAGCATTAAAAGCTGTCATCATCTGTAAAACTGTTATAGCCTCTGTTTGACCAAAACATTCAGATGCAAAAGAAACCGGAGTTAAATCCTTTTCCCTAACATATAGAGAATCTGTTTCTCCCGGCAAATCTATATTTGTTCTCTCAGTCATACCATACATAGAAAAATATCTAAAGAAAACTTTCGGGCCTATTGAAGCACCAATTTTGATAAATGCTGGGTTACAGGAATTGATAAATGCCTGAGTAAAATTCTGATGTCCATGCCCACCTTTTTGCCAACTCCAGCAATGAAATGTTCTATCATCCACAACACAAGAACCATTGCAATGAAATGTGTTATCCAAAGTCATCGTGCCTTCTTCCAGAGCTGCAGATCCAGTAACAACCTTAAAAACCGAACCCGGTTCATAAGTTTCAGATACCGCTTTATTTGTCCAAACAGCCGTTCTAGCATCAACCTCAGATTTACCTTCAAGTGCTGGAAATTGTTCTTTAGGCGGCAATATAAAAGGATTATTCAAATTAAAATCAGGTTTTATAGCAAGCGCCAATATTTCACCGGTATTCACATTTGTCATCATAGCAAGACATCTGTTGGCAGGTCTTCGTATCTTCAAAACCTCATCTAACGCTTTTTCACAATAATGTTGCAATGTGCTATCTATAGACAATATCAACGAATTACCATCCTGCGAAGGATAATAATATTCATAATCGTATGGCATAGGGCCACCCTTAGCATTTTGAACACCCGTAACCTTTCCCGCAACTCCAGATAGTTCTTTATTATAAGCAAGTTCAACACCCAAAAGTCCCTGATTATCACCACCAACAAACCCGATAGTTTGAGCTGCCATGTTTCCCATTGGATAATATCTCTTTGTATCTTCAACCATATGTATCCCAGAAATATTATTATCATTTATAAAATCTAAAATTTTATCTATTTCTGGCTTTTCAACTTTCTTTTTAACTATCTCATATTTCGTTTTTGAATTACACTTGTTCAATATTTTTTCATATTCAACATCCAATATTTCGTTAAGTTTTCTAGCAATTTTTTCAGAATCGTCACTACTTTTTATTTGGTTTGGTGCAAGAGACACAGTCCAAACTGTTGCGCTCTGTGCTAATGGAACCATATTTCTATCGTAAATAGTTCCCCTGTTAGCCGCAACACAATCCGCAGCCAATTGCTGATTATAAGCTTTTACACCATATTTGATTCCATCAACTTCAGCAAAACAAGAAATATATATTATACGTCCAACTAAGACAAAAAAACCTAAAACAAGAAATCCCAAAACAACAATATTCAATTTGAATTTCATTTTTTTACTCGGCATTATGGCCATAGAATTCCCCCACAATTAAATATAGGTTTAAGCCTACTCGTCCTCTACGAATAGGCTTAATAACAAATAGTTATCTTTAATATTCCATATAACAAGCTACACAAAACACGAGTATTAATCTAAATACTACATCAAATTAATACTCACTTTATATTATATCATATTCGTGCAAGTTATATTTATGAAAAAATATTATTTATGCTATCAATTACCTCATCTAATATGTTCTTATCACTTTCAGTATCTATTTCAATGGAGTTTCCGCTAGAAATACTAATATAATTCACTTGCCTTCCAGATTGTTTCTGCATACCCCATTTATTTTTAGCATATTCTTCTATACTAGAATAGTTCATCTGTGACTCTAATTCAGAATTCAGCCGTATCTGTTCACTCTGCTGCAATTTATATTCCTTTTCAAGCGCACTAATGTTGGTTGTTATCTCATTCATTTTTACCATACTAAAAATTAAAAAAGCAAGCAATCCAGATATCATCAATATAAGAAATATTGCAGAAAGCGGTTTTACTTGCGCAACTCTTCTTGGCTTAATTTTACCAATGTGAAGTTTTTCCTGCTTTTCTTTAGTTAACGCGTTTCCTTTATAAGCTAAATTCGTTTTTAATATCATCACACATGTACCTCCCTTTTAGAAGAATCTATAATTTTTCCAAAATTCTTAATTTTGCACTTCTACTTCGTAAATTATTTTCCTTTTCTTTCTCACTAGGTTCTATTGCTTTTTTATTTATTATCTTCGCTTTAGGAAGATTTCCACAAACACAAATTGGAGACTTTGGTGGACAAATACATCCTTTGCTCCACTCTATATATTTATGTTTAACTATTCTATCCTCAAGCGAATGGAACGTTATAATAACTAATCTTCCTCCAGCCTTCAGCATATTAAAAGCCGACTCTAAACCTTTTTCCAAACTATCAAGCTCACCATTAACCACTATTCGAATTGCCTGAAAACTTCTTTTACAAGGATTTTTATCTCGTCTAGCCCTAGCCGGAATGGAAGATTTTATTATTTCCGCCAATTCGCTAGTTCTTTCTATAGGCTTTTGTTCTCTTTTTTTTACTATATTTCTAGCTATAGTTCTCGAAAATTTTTCTTCACCATATTTTCTTAATATATGTGTTAAATCTGCCTCAGAATATCCATTAACTACATCAGCAGCGGTAAATCCATCCTTACTCATTCTCATATCCAACATTCCGTCATGTCTATATGAAAAACCTCTTTCCGGATTATCTAACTGATATGATGAAACTCCAAGATCTATTAAAACCCCATCTAATTCATAGATATTTCTCTCTTTTAAACAATGTTCCATCTCACAAAAATTATCATTTATAACCTCTGCTGGATATTTAGATAGTCTATCTTTACAAACCTTAACAGCATCTGGATCTCTATCAAACGCAAATAATTTTCCACTAATTAATCTCTTCGCAATTTCAGCTGAATGTCCTGCTCCACCAGCTGTTCCATCAACATAAATTCCATCACTTTTTACATTTAATCCACATATACATTCTTGCAATAAAACCGAGTTATGAGAAAAAGTATCAACTTTCATCTTCTTCCCCCCAAACTACCATATACCACCATAATATATTAAAAATCTAATTCATCCATAATCTTAGCAACAGATTCCGGAGACAACTTATCAAATTCTTGTTTCCAAATAGCTTCATCCCAAATTTCAGCATGATCTGAAGCACCAACAACAACTATATTTTTATCGAATTTCGCATATTCTCTTAAATTTGCCGATATAACAATTCTTCCCTGCCTATCAGGAATTACTTCAACAGCTCCCGAGAAGAAAAATCTCTCAATATCGCGCCTTTTATTTCTAGGAAGTTCTCCAATACTTTGTTCTAATTTAGCCCATTCTGTTAAAGAATACACATTAAGACAGTGGTCTAAACCACGAGTAACTATAAAACTTTCCCCTAAAACTTCTCTCATCTTAGCTGGAAAATTGAGCCTACCTTTAGCGTCTATTGTATGATTATACTCCCCTATAAGCATAGAAGCCTCCTCTCAAACAAAAAGACGTTTAAAATTAACCACTCCAAACCAATTATAGCCACTACAAACCAATTATAAACCAACATAAACAAAAAATCAATAACAAAACCAAATTTTTATGAATTTTTTATTAAAAATATTATTTTTTTACAAACTCAAAATAATTCAACACAAAGCAATTATTTTCAAAACTATACACAACCACTTATATTACTTCAAATATAAAAATACCTGTATATTTATATCAATAAAAACATAATTTTAAATATATTTCTATAAAATAAATACCAAAGCAAAAATAAATTGTTTGACACAATCCACATTAAAATATAAAATGTAATAGTGATTGATTTGGATTACAAATAAATTTATCTATTATATTAATAATTCAAATCAAAATTTAAAGTAAGCGCTAGACTCCCGGAATGAATGTAATTAAATTCCCCAGAGTGACGAGGTAGAGGGTTTATCGAAATTTTCAGCGGATGCCCTCTCGGCTTTTAACGATAGGTCGTAAATCAGTCTACAAAAGGCAATGCGCCAAAACGCGTTTTAATTGCATACAAAAAGGCTGTTAATTTTCGTTTATATAAAAATTTTAGAAAGGAAACAAAATTAATATGTGCGGAATAGTTGGATATGTTGGAAAATCCGATTGTGTAAATTTCATCTTAGATGGCCTAAGTCATTTAGAATATAGGGGTTATGATTCAGCTGGAATAGCAGTTTTTGATAAAAATAATAACAATATATCTATAATTAAAAAATGTGGAAAGCTAAGTAAATTATCTGAATATATAGAAACTTCTCATTGTCCTCATGGATTTTGTGGAATAGGTCACACTCGTTGGGCAACTCACGGTAAACCATCAGATAATAATTCACATCCCCACCATCAAGGAAATGTTACACTTGTCCATAATGGAATAATTGAAAATTATCTACAAATAAAGAATTTTCTAGTCGAAAAAAATTACAAATTTAAAACTGAAACTGATTCTGAAGTAGTTTCAGCATTGTTAGACTTTTTATATGATGGAAATCCTATCGAAACAATAATAGAAGCTACAAAGAAAATAGAAGGTTCATATGCACTTGGCATTCTTTTTTCCGATCAGCCTAATAAAATCTACGCAATTAGACAAAACAGTCCTTTAATAATAGGAGTGAGCGATGATGGAAATTTCATTGCATCTGATGTTCCAGCAATAATTAAGCATACAAACAAATACATTTTATTGGATCACCAAGAAATTGCTGTGTTATCAGAAAACTCCTTAAAAATTTTAGACTTCAACAAAAACGAAATTAACAAAAAAATTTCATACGTTGATTGGAATATATCAGCAGCTGAAAAAAATGGATTTGACCATTTTATGTTAAAAGAAATCTATGAACAACCAGATGCAATTAAAAGATGTATAAATCCGCGTTTTATAAATGAAGAATTAGAATTAGGAATAAAAAATCTGCCAGATGAAAAACTAAGTTCTTTCAAAAGAATTCATATAGTTGCCTGCGGAACAGCTATGCATGCCGGCATGATAGGCAAATATGTTATAGAACATTTTTCTAGAATACCAGTTGAAATAGACATAGCATCTGAATTTAGATATAGAACTCCTATAATGTCCAAAGATGATCTTGTGATAATTATTTCACAATCCGGTGAAACTGCTGATAGTTTAGCAGCATTGAGATTAGCTAAAAGTAAAGGTGTTTTTACCTTAGCGATAGTTAATGTTGTTGGTTCTTCAATCGCAAGAGAGGCTAATAGTGTGTTTTATACTTGGGCGGGTCCAGAAATTTCTGTAGCATCAACAAAAGCATTTGCCGTTCAAATGGCTTCGATGTATCTATTAGCAATAAAACTGGGAAAAATTTCTAACAATTTATCCTCAGAAGAATATAAAAATTTATGTCAAACATTAAAAGATATCCCAAATAAAATAGAACAAGTTATTGAGCAAAATGAAGATATATTAAAATTTTCAAAAATTTTCTATGAATCAAAAGATATATTTTTCATTGGTCGAGGCGTTGATTACTGCATATCTTTAGAAGGCTCTTTAAAATTAAAAGAATTGTCTTACATACACAGTGAAGCATATGCTGCCGGAGAATTAAAACACGGACCAATTTCTTTAATTGAGGATGATACCCCTGTTATTGCAATAGCAACTCAATCGGATTTATATGCTAAGACTATTAGCAATATAAAAGAAGTAAAAGCAAGAGGCGCAAAGGTTTTGATTTTATGCAACGAAAAATCTCAAGTTGACGATTCCCTAACAGATTTAATAATAAGAATACCAGAATCAACAGACATTTTCTCGCCATTATATTCTATAGTTCCTTTGCAACTTTTTGCATATCATACCGCTGTTTTACGTGGTTGTGATGTAGACAAACCAAGAAACTTAGCTAAATCCGTAACAGTAGAATAAAAAACAAAAAAACAAGAAAGTTTATGAACTTTCTTGTTTTTTTATTAATTAAACTTTGTTCTTTATTAGTTCTATCGGGATCAAATCAGGATCAAACATAACAAGTGAATTATTATCCCAAACAAGTTCTTTATTTATTGTTTTATCAGTGCTTTTATCAATAGTGTTTTTATAAATTTTAGAAACTCTATAATACTTTCCATTCTTCTCTTCAAAATGATGATCTTCTTCAGTAATCTCATATGTATAAGGAATTTCCGTCTCACTACGTAATTGACCATACAATTTTAAATCATCACACCACAGCAGTAGCTGAACATCCTCATCAGTATTATTTTTAAATCTATAATCAATATAATTATAGTTAACTGATGTTCCATTAGCCATAGGCACTCTGTGTCCAATATCACATGCTAAAGCATCTGAATGCTTATGAAACTCTATAATCTGCAAAGGACTGTGTAATATCAAGTTATTTATTGTATTCGCCAAATTACACAATCCACCACCTATTCCAGTCACTAATTTTTTTTGTCTAATTACACGGCCTTCCTTATAACCTTTTCTTTTATTAACAGTTCCAATAGTTTTCCAAAAAGAAAAAACTTCTCCCGGATGAATTACAATCCCAGTTATTTTATCTGATGCCAATCTAATATTTACTGCTTTATTTTCTTGAGTTTTAGGATCAATATCTTTTCCCTTTTTAATCATAACCGAACTATATTCTGAAACCAAATTTGGAAGTTTTTTCTCCTGCCTATGTTTTGCAAATTTTTGATTGCTAAACATATCTTGCATTACTCTAATAATAATTCCTTTATATGTAGAAATTTCATAGCAAAACGAGTTTATATCACAAAAATTCTTATTCTTATTAAAAAGCATTTATAAAATTACTCCTTATTTTTTAACAATATCTCCAAGTCTATGTTGAAAGCGTTTGTTTTTTCTATATATTTTCAAAATTGCTTTCTCTAAATATCTTTTTTTACCTATTTTTGTTTCTCCGCTTTTTCTAATAAAATCAACTAAAATATTAGCTATTCCACTTTTATTAGCACCTACAATATCAACAAACATTTGGTCTCCAACAAACAAAGCTTCTTCCTTTTTGATTCCTAACATCTCAACAGCTTTTAAATATCCATCCATCTTAGGTTTATCCGCATCACAAATATATGGAGAATCAATATTTCTAACAAATCTTTTAACTCTTTCTTCAGTGTTATTGGTCAATAACAGCGTTTTAAACCCAATATTTCCAATCAAAACGAACAATTCATCTATTTCTTTTGTAGAATCGTCTCCGTGATGTACCAAAGTATTGTCTATATCAAATATTATTCCCCTATATCCATTGCTATAAAGTTTCTCATAATTAATAGCAAAAACACTACTAACATGCTCATAGGGATAAAACATCTTAAACATGTTGCTCTCCTAAATAAAAATATAATTATATATAAGTTATGGTATAATTTCTATTTCACATATTCACAAACATTATTAATTTGCACATCAAAATCTTCACCAAACTTATTTTCAAAAAAAGCTCCACCAATAGTAAAAGTCCAGGGCATAACATCTTTTAATTCATCAAGTCTGTCATAGCTATTTACACTACCCGCAATACAAACTGGAACATTAACTTTAGAAACAAATTGCTTATTTAGTTCAGGAGCATTCCCCTCAAATCTATACCCCAACAAGTCGAATCCATAAACTCCTTTTTCTACTAATCTATTAGCCTCATCTATCATAGAATCAATAGTTCCTTTAAGAATAGATGGACGTCCCACAATCTCACCAACAAATGGCATATATTTTATATTATTTTTATCACAAATCGCATGAATTGACTCAAAATATTTTGTTCCCATCAAAATATCAACTTCACATTCTACCGCCATCTGTGCACCTTCAAGTCCTCCCTGTTCGGTATAAGATACAACTTCCAAAACTGTTCTCTTCCCACATTTTTTCATATATCGATATAATTCTTTCATTTCTAACAAAGGCAATGGTTTTTCTTTAAATCCAAAAAACTCAGCTTTAGAATTTTTACAATCTTCAAAAATATCATGAGCATTCATTACTGTTTTATCGTTATGTGTTAACATAACAATTAAATTCAAATTATTCTTCACTATTTTTCACATCCTGTTTGTTTTTTGCTATCTCTGAATATTTATTATAACATAAAAACAAGTTAGATGTAAAACAACGTATTGTTACTGTTTATACGCATATCTATAATAACACTGCTTGCTTCCTTGGTCAAAAATAATGTTGTTAACATTTTTCTGCCAAACAAAATATTCTGTTTGATAGTAAATAGGAACAAAATTTCCGTTAAAACAAACAGCACGCTCTGCTTCCAAATATCTATTTGCCATAGAACTAACCGTTTCCTGAGTAACCGTACTGCTTAATATTTCTGAATAACCTGCTATATTTGCTTTTGCATAGTTAAATGGCGAATCTTTTATAAACTTGTTAAGAACAGAGGAAGGCGTATCCGAATCACTAGAAACAGCCATAATAGCACATTCAAATTCACCACTCTTTAGTCGTTTAAAATAATTCTCACTAGATTGAACATCAATTTGTATAAAAACACCCAATTCTTTTTGCCATGTCTGCAAAATTCGGTCTAACACAGGGTAAGAATCCTCATCAACCAAAATGGATACAGAATTTAAATTAGACATCCTTTTATCAGTAGCTTTAAGTTCTTCTAATCCCTGCTTTAAAAGTTGTTTCGCACTTTCAAAATCACATGACGGACAAGAACTCTCTCCAACCGTTTCTCTATAATTTTCACTTCCTATAGTAACCGAACTAGGTACTAAAGCAGACGCAATAACTTGGTCTTCACTCAAAGCAGATTTTAGTTTTTCTCTATCCACTGCTAAAGATAGCGCTTTTCTAATTTTATCATTTCCAAAATATTTACCTGACTGATTAAAACCAATTCCAACAACAGTATTTTGAAATGGTTTGCTCAATTTGGAAGATATTTTAGCTGAACTAAACTGATCATGATTGATTATTGCAGTATCAACATCATTTTTCTTATATAATCCAAATGCCTCCGATCGGGTTCTAACTGCTAAATTAACACTTGAAACTAAAATTTTAGAATAGTCATAATGTTTATCATTAGCCTTAAGTTTAACCTTTTTAGCATCTTCTGTATTTTTCCACGTGTTTAAAAAGAACGGTCCATTAGACAAAATCATATCTCCTTTTGCCCCATATCTCCCTTTGGTCAACTTAAAAAATTCTCTATTACACGGCATAGCAGGAGCAGATGACAAAAGTTCCTCCATTAACGGCGTATTATATTCAACCTGCAAAACCAACTGTCCCCTTGCGTTAACACTAACGCCCAAACTACTCATAGGTTTTTTACCAGATTTAACATCTTTAGCATTTTTTATAAAATAATAATTAGAACTATATGGAGTGTCAACATTAGGATCCATTAATCTCTGAAAAGCAAATAAAAAATCGTCCGCTGTAACCTTACTATCTATTAACGTTCCATCTTCCATTGTGTTATCTTTAGAATAATATTTCCAATAAATATCATCTCTTATAGTATAGGTATAAGTTTTTCCATCAGCACTAGTTTCAACTTTTTCAGCAGCCCCCAATTCAAATTTATTGTCCAAAGTTCTTCTATATAGACCTTCAAATATATTGTTTATTACCATTACAGAACTAGAACTAGAGGCAGTTTGAGGATCCAAATTATCGGGATTACTTGCCAAACTAAAACTTATTCCTTGTGCGGCCCCTTCTCCACTACAACCGCATGTTGACAAAACCATGCATAAAACTGTACAAATACTAACAACATTTCTAACTATTTTAGATATTTTAAAAATCATTCTAACCTACTTCCACTTAACACATTAAAATAATAATTCTTAACTTAACACTAAATAAATTATATCAACTTGTGTATAAATAAGCAAGCAAATTATAGCATAAAACAAGGACTACACAATTAAATTGAGTCTTAATCGTGCAATCCATTTTTTAATTATTCTTTTCTTTTCAAAGAAATATTTTTAACTACTCTACAAAAATCTAATACTTGCCTTCTTGTATTAAAAATAGATGGTGCGAAACGAATAGCTCCCTCAGGCAAAGTTCCCAAAGCTCTATGTGCCATAGGTGCACAGTGTATTCCTCCACGAACAGCAAAGCCTTTATCACTCAAAATTTTCGTTCCATCCATACACGACATATTTTTAAAATTAAACAAGAAAATTGGTGCACATTTAGTATATTGTTTTGTATATATTTCTATATTAGATCCAACTAATTTATCATAAACTAATTGGCAAAGTTCGAGTTCATGTTTTCGTATATTATCAATTCCATTACAATTTACAAATTTAACACCATATCGCAACCCCACTATTCCTGGCACATTAATTGTCCCTGCTTCATAGTAATCAGGCGGAACATTAAGCGGTTCAAATGAAATCGAAGAACTCCCAGTTCCTCCCTGAGTTAAGGGCTTTGGCAAAACTTCACCATTTAAAACTAAAATTCCTGTTCCCATCGGACCATATAATCCTTTATGACCAGCGGCACATATAATATCAGCATGCACATTGATTTTTATTGGAAATACTCCCGCCGTTTGAGCTACATCTATCGCAAATGGAACCCCCCTTGCCTTACAAATTTTATATATTCTTTCTATAGGCAAAACTTGACCTGTTACATTTGAAGCATGAGTGCAAACAACCAAACAACAATCTGCTCCAATATTTCTATGAAAGCAGTCAACTATTTCATCATCTGTTTTATCATAAACATCCAATTGTAACCAATTAACATCTCCATTTTTGGATATATTATAAACCGGTCTACTAACCGAATTATGTTCTAAATTAGAAGTAACAATTGTTTTTCCTTTTTCATATAATCCATAAATAACAGTGTTTAATGCACTAGTACAATTATTGGTAAAAACAACATTTTCTGGCTGTGCCCCAAAAAAATCAGCAACAGTTTCCCTAGTAAAATATACCTGTTCAGCCGTTTTCATAGAAAGTTCATGACCACTTCTTCCAGGATTTCCACCATATATTAAATTTGCTTTAAACATAGCCCTAGAAACAATTTCTGGCTTTGGATAAGTTGTTGCGGCATTATCAAAATATATCATCATTATCTTTTACACGGCGATACCCCGTGAACTGAAACACCACTATTTGAAAGTAATGCTCTAGCTTTAAGAGTATCTCCCATTATTTTTAACTGATATCCACAACCATCTAAGCCTTTTCCTGTGCGACGAATTTCTGAACGTATTCCATTAGATTTTAATATTCTTTTTGCTTTTTCAGCCATAGTAATAGATGATATATCTAACAATACACAATCCAATTTTAAAACTCTATTCAATCTTATTAAACCCTCTTTTCTCCGTCTATTTGTTTTTATAACAGCATATGATTTTTTTCATAAATCGAGACAAAAATAAATATGTCCCGTTAATATATATTATGCAAAAACACTTAAACTTCGTGAAAAGGTTATTTCTATTTTAATATATCAAAGCAACACAAAAAGCAGAAATTCCTTCTTTATTGCCCGTAAATCCTAATCCTTCTTCCGTTGTTGCCTTAATGTTAACTTGATTTAAATCCAAGTCTAAAACATCAGCTATATTATTTTTCATAGAACCTATATATTTTTTCAATTTGGGAGCTTGAGCAACAATAGTTAAATCTAAATTAGATATTTTATAACCCATATTTTTTAATTTTTCCCAAACAATTTCCAATAATTTTAAACTATCAGCATTATGATATTTTTCATCTGTGTCTGGAAATAAACCACCTATATCTCCTAATGCAGCTGCTCCTAAAAGAGCATCCATTAACGCATGCGTTGCAACATCCGCATCCGAATGGCCCAATAATCCTTTGTCAAATTCTATTTCTTCTCCGCAAAGTATTAATTTTCTTTTTTCAACTAATTTATGCACATCATATCCATGTCCCACTCTAAACATATTAATTCATTTCCTTCCTAATGTATTTTAGCTAAAATTTTAGCATATTCTAAATCTTCTGGTGTTGTAATTTTTATATTATCTCTACTACCCTCAACAATTGTAACATCCACTCCTATTTTTTCTATCAGTTGGCAATCATCCGTATAATCACCTACCACTTCTTTTAAAGCTTTTTTATACAATTCTTTTGAAAAAGCCTGTGGTGTTTGAACCAAATATATTTTGTTTCTATCCAAAGTATTTTTTATTAAATTGTTTTCAACAAATTTTACAGTATCTGTTGATAAAACTGCAAGTGTCGCAGCACCTGTCTTTTCAGCCATATTAATAACACTTTTTACATTTTCAATCTTAACAAAAGGTCTGGCTGCATCATGAATTAAAACAATTCCGCCTTTACTACAAACGTTAAAAGCATTCATAACACTTTGTTGCCTAGTAGCTCCACCCACAACAACACGCACAATATCTTTAAGATCGGAAAACATTTCTTCAACAAATTTTAAATCTTCACTTATAGTCGAAACTATAATATCACATATACCAGCTTTTACAAATTTTTCAACGCTCCTTCTCAAAACACTTTTACCCTCAATTTCTAAAAACTGCTTTTTTATTCCACCTAATCTTGTTCCTCTACCTGCCGCTACAATGATTGCAGAATTCATATTTAACAACACCCCATACTTATTAAAATTCATCAAACAACATAATCTAACTATATTTTATCACATTAATAACAATATACCTATATATATAACGAAATTTGACAAATAATTTTACATATAATATAATGTCGTTATCTATTTTATTGGGAAGGATGGGCTTAAATATATGGCTGTTTTAGTAACTGGCGGAGCAGGTTTTATAGGGTCTCACACAGCGGTAGAATTGATAAGTTCAGGAAAAGAAATAATAATTGTTGACAATTTGTGCAACAGTAATATACAATCGGTTGAAAATATCAAAAAAATTACAAACATGAATAATATTCCTTTTTTTGAATATGATTGTTGTTGTAAGAAAAAATTAACGGAAATTTTTGAAGAAAATCATATAGAATCGGTAATACATTTCGCTGGTTTAAAAGCTGTTGGGGAATCTGTAAAACAACCATTAAAATACTATAGTAATAATCTTAAAAGCACATTAACATTATGCGAATTAATGAACAAATTTAATTGCAACAAGTTAGTATTTAGTTCTTCTGCAACTGTATATGGATCTCCAGAAACAGTTCCAATTAAAGAAACTTTTCCCACCTCAACAACAAATCCTTATGGGACTACTAAGCTTATGATTGAAAATATTTTAAAAGACATTTGTGCGGCAAATCCAGATTTTAGTGTGGCTTGTTTAAGATATTTTAATCCAATAGGTGCTCACCAAAGCGGATTACTTGGAGAAGTTCCGAACGGAATACCAAATAATTTAATGCCATATATAACACAAGTAGCGGTTGGTAAATTAAAAATTCTCTCTGTTTTTGGAAATGATTATCCAACTCATGATGGTACAGGTGTTAGAGACTATATTCACGTTGTTGATCTAGCCAAAGGCCATCTTAATGCGCTAACATATATAGAAAACCATTGTGGTTTTGAAACATTTAATCTTGGAACAGGTGTAGGGTATTCTGTATTAGATATAATAAAAACGTTTGAAGAAATAAATAACATAACAATTCCATATAAAATTACTGAAAGACGACCTGGAGATGTTGCAGTATGCTATGCTGATCCAACAAAATCAAAAGATTTACTAAATTGGCAGGCAAATCTTTCCCTTAAAGACATGTGTCGCGATTCTTGGAATTTCACAAAATCAGCATTTAAATACTAATAAAAGAGTGATTTATTACCAAATGTATAATAAATCACTCTTTCATTTATTAATTTATTTTTTCTGTTTTTATCTTAAAACTTTCAGAATCTAAAGAAAAATTAGGGTTATAATAAGGATCTCCTTTGTCAATAACATCATGCCATTTTTCTTTCATGGCTTTAGCTTCGTTTGAAAGTCTGAAAGCTTTCTCAGGAGTATCATCATATCCTCTACTTTTAGACTCATAGTGATATAATTCTGCATATGGAGTAAATACTATCAAATATCCAGCTTTTCTAACACGCAAACAAAAATCAATATCATTAAATGCTACCTTAAATGTTTCATCCAACCCATGCATTTTCTCCCAAACATCACGTCTAGTCATTAAACAAGCAGCTGTTACGGCACTAAGATTCTGAGCTATTCCCTCTCTATGAACATATCCATCAGTGCCGCGATGAAAATATTTATGCACATGTCCAGCAATGCCACCTATTCCTAAAACAATTCCTGCATGTTGTATGGTATCATTTTTATAATATAATTTAGCGCCAACCGCACCAACATCATCTCGCTGAGCAAACATCAACATTTCTTCAATCCAACTATCCGATATAATTTCTACATCATTATTTAACAACAATAAATATTCACCTGTTGCAAATGTTGCTCCAAAATTATTGATTTTTGAATAATTAAAATCACCATCATAACGCACAACTTGTATTCTAGAATCTTTCTTTTCAAGAGCTTTATAATAATCTTCTGTTTTACTTTCAACGCTATTGTTTTCAATCACTATAATTTCAAAATTAGAATATGTAGATTTTTCTAATATCGACTTAATGCACCGATCCAAATACAAAATATTATCCTTATTAGGAATCAATATCGAAACCTTCGGATTACCAACTATCTTGTAATTTATCTTATAAGTAGACAAAACATTGGAATCAACAACAGTGGCTTCTCTGCCTATTCTTTTCAAATGATTTGAAATAGCTTTCTTAGCTGATTCCATGCAATATGGTTTAACACTAACATCGCTAGCTACTGAAAGATCATGTGAACGCCAAAAATACAATACTTTAGGAATATGAACAATATTTTTAGCATGCTCTGACAATCTTAAAACCATATCATAGTCCTGACTACCACCACATTCATCAGAAAAATCTCCAACCTTGTTTTGAATCTCACGGGAGTAAACCAAAAAATGACATATATAGTTATGCCCCAATAATGTATCTGGAGAAAAATCTGGTTTAAAGTGTATACAAGTAATATTATCTAAAGATCCTTCAAAAATCATTTCATCTGTATAAATAACATCTGCAGATTGTTCTTCCAAAATTTTCATACACTCATATAATGCTGATGGATGTAATAAATCATCATGATCTAATAGTGCTATATAATCACCCTGAGCAAGTCTCATAGCAGCATTAGTATTTCCAGAAATTCCCATATTATTTTCAAGTTTTTTATAAACTATTCTAGAATCTTTCGCCATATATTCTCTACAACACTTTTCAACATCACCATGTTCAGAATCACTTCCATCTGCTAAACAAAGTTCCCATCCTGAATATGTCTGATTCATAACAGACTCAATCATTTCCTTTAAAAAACCAATATCAGTATTATAGAGCGGAACTATTATTGAAAACACTATCTTTTTGCTAAAAGAATATTTTTTTTGAAAATTAAGTTCCTCATCGGATGGTTTATTGTTAGTCATATATAAAGAATATTCTTTAAAATTAGACATACGCCTTCTAAATTTATTCCATGTTGCTTTAAATCCAACTTTAAAGACAGATTTTATGCCTTTATTAACAAATTTTAATTTTCTTTTTATTTTTCCACCACAATTTCTTAAAGAACTCACACATTTCCATAGCGAAGAATTAGCAATATCATTATAATATATGAGTTGACCCTTTAAACTCTCATTGTCTTTTTTCAAATCATTAAATTCTTCAACTAGTCCAGTTAAAAAAACACATTCTTCAGAATAATTTACGAGTTTATCTTCTAAATCAATATTTTCACGAATTAATTTTTCATTTTTACTTTTTATCAAAGTAATATCTTTTTCATATTCTTTTATAATTTCAATTATATTTTCCGATTTGTGATATAAAGTCAAATAACAATTATCATAAATCAAATTATTATTCACTCTTCTATACATTCCATTTTTAGCTAACAATCCAATCAAATATTCACGAAATTTTATATACGATTCCATGTTACCTTCGTAAAAAATCTTAGAATCTCCAACCAAAATATTATCAGAAATTTGAGATATATTTTTTAGAGCATCCGCAACATCTTCATAACTCATGCACTCTAAAACTTGATGGCAAACAACTAAATCGAACCTATCAGGAAGCTCTTTTGACAACTGGTCAGTAATAGACCCATTGAAACAAAATGCAGTTACTTCTGATTGGATATTAGAAAGTGCATACTCAGAAATATCAAGACCAAACGCTTCAACACCCAAACGTCTCAAAGCCAAAACCAAATGGCCAGTAGCACATCCACAATCTAAAACAGTTTTTGGGTTAAACTCATCAACAATCTTTTTAGCTAATTTATTAAAATATTCTTGAATTTCGTTGGAAGTAATATAATTAACTACATTAGAATTAAAGTTATAGTGTTCAAAATATTTTTGATCATATAATTCACGCATAAAAATTATCCCTCACTAACTGTTTTTATAAGCTGCACAAACTTCCTTGACTCCACCTATCATTTTCATCTTTCCTTTTTCAAGCCACATAACCTTATTACACAAACTCTCTATTTGAGCTATATCGTGGGAAACTAAAACAATAGTAGTTCCAGTTTTCATCATTGTTTCTATACGTTTAGTACATTTCTCCTGAAAATGGAAATCACCAACAGCCAAAATTTCATCAACAATCAAAATATCTGGCTGAACTATAGTTGCTATAGCAAATGCAATTCTTGCAACCATTCCCGAAGAATAATTTTTCATAGGAACATCTAAAAAATCTTTCATTTCTGAAAATTCTACAATATCATCAAATTTCTCATCAATTAATTTTTTAGAATATCCCAATACTGCTCCATTAAGATATATATTCTCACGAGCAGTAAGTTCCATATCAAATCCAGCTCCAAGTTCAATTAACGGAGCTATAGTCCCTCTAACAGAAACTTTACCAGTAGTAGGTTTTAATATTCCAGAAACAATTTTTAAAGTTGTGCTTTTACCACATCCATTAAGTCCAACTATACCAAACACATCGCCCTTTTCAATACTAAAACTCAAATTATCGATAGCAACATATCTTTTGAAAAACAATTGCCTTTTTAACAACTTTATAAAATATTCCTTCAAACTACTAAGTTTTTCACTACTCATATTAAAATGCATGGAAACATTATCTAATTTAACAACTACTTTTTCATTGTCTAAATTCATAATAATTTTGATTCCTTCCCATAAAAAATCATATATGAAGTATAAAACGATCTTGAACTTTTCTAAATACACCCAAGCCAATAAAAAAAGTTCCAATACAAATAACAAAACTAATCAAAAAATGGTCTACAGACGGTATAACTCCATTAATCATCAAATTCCTAAAATCATCTATGAAATAAAATAATGGATTTATCTTAACAACCCACTCTAAATCATGATCGCGTAAAATATCCATCGGATACATTATAGGTGTTAAATACATCCATACCGTTGTCAAAACACCCCAAATGTGCGTAATATCTCTAAAAAACACGCTCAATGCCGCAAGAATTAAACCAATTCCCACTGAAAATACAAATATAAATATCATAGGAATAAAAATAAAAAACATAGTTAAATGTAGATGGACTTCACCGGTTATCACATAAAATAAAATAACACCTACCATTGCTATTAAGGAAAATAACATATTTATAAAAGAAAACGAACACTTTTCTAAAACAAAAATATACTTAGGAATATACACCTTTTTTATTAAAGACGCATTGGTAATAATGGAAGACATTGAACTAGAGGAAGCTTCAGAAAAAAAATTAAACAGTGTTGCTCCAGTTATATAATAAACCGCAAACGGCATGTCCACTGGCTGAGCTCGCAATAATATAGAAAACACCGACGTCAAAACAACCATCATTAAAAGCGGATTTAACATACTCCAAAGTATTCCTAAAAAAGACCTTCTATATTTAAGCTTAAAGTCTCTACCGGTTAAACCCATAAGTAATGGAATAAATCTGACAAAATCTCGCCAATAAGCTTTAACCAAAATAATTTCAACTCCTTAACAAAAAACACAAATATAAATCTAAAACTCTATCTCATCTAACAATGGATTTTTCATATCTTTATCTGACAAAAGGGGCTGTGTTCCCTCAATTATTGGCCAATTAATTCCAATTTTAGGATCATTCCAAAATAAAGCTCCCTCGTCTTCCGGATGATATAAATTGGTAACTTGATATTCAAATTTTGCAATATCAGTTAAAACATAAAAACCGTGTGCAAAACCTTCTGGAATATAAAATTCTCGAAAATTTGACTCAGATAAAATCACGCCATGCCATTTGCCAAAAGTTTTAGAACCTGGTCTCAAATCAACAGCAACATCAAAAACTTCCCCTTCAATGCAACGAACTAACTTACCTTGCGGGAACTTTTTTTGAAAGTGAAGCCCTCTCAACACGCCTTTAGTAGACTTAGATTCGTTGGTTTGAACAAATTTCATATCTAAGCCTGCTTTTACAAAATCCTCTTGATTATAAGTTTCCATAAAATATCCTCTAGAATCACCAAAAGGTTCTATGTCAATCACAGTTAAACCGTCTATTCCAGTTTCCGTAAATTTAAATCTTCCCAATTCAAAAACAACTCCTCTATTTTTTTGAATACATTTTTTCGTAATATTTTTGATATTCACCAGAAGTTACATTTTTCATCCAATCCATGTTGTCAAGATACCACTTTATAGTTTTCTGAATTCCAACCTCAAATGTGGTTTCAGGATACCATCCCAAATCTTCTTTTATTTTATCCGGAGCAATCCCATAACGTCTATCATGACCTTTTCTATCCTCAACATATTTAATTAAATGACTGCCAACACTATCATCAACATTATTTTTTATATAATCAATAATAGTCTCAACAATCTTAACATTTGGCCTCTCGTTATGTCCACCAACATTATAAACTTCTCCTAATTTTCCACCTCTTATTACCATATCAATAGCTTTACAATGATCCTCAACGAACAACCAGTCCCTAATTTGCATCCCATCACCATATATTGGCAAATTTTTATGAGACAAAGCATTATTTATCATCAAAGGAATTAATTTCTCAGGAAATTGGAAAGGTCCATAATTATTTGAACATCTGGTTATATTCATAGGAAACTTGTATGTATCAAAATATGCTTTAACAACCAAATCAGCTGAAGCTTTAGATGATGAATATGGACTATGCGGATCTAGAGGCGTTGTTTCTAAAAAATATCCGTCTGGTCCCAAAGAACCATAAACCTCATCAGTAGAAACTTGCAAATATTTAACACCATCTTTATAAACATCATCGCCAACAGACCATGCTTTTTTAGCAGCACAAAGAAGTGTTAAAGTTCCTAAAACGTTAGTTTGAACAAATACTTCGGGATTTTCAATACTGCGATCTACATGACTTTCTGCTGCAAAATTAACAACATAATCAATGTCGTTTTTATCAAAAATTGCATTAATAGCATCTTTATCACATATATCCGCTTGAATAAACTCATAATTAGGGTTATTTTCAACAGATTTCAAATTTTCTAAATTTCCAGCATAAGTTAAACTATCTATGTTTATAATTCTAACATCATTATATTTATTAAGCATATATATAACAAAATTAGATCCAATAAAACCTGCTCCACCAGTAACTAAATAAGTTTTCATATTTTACATCCTTCCAATAAAAAATAAAATTACTATAATTCAGCACAACCTTTAAATTTCAACATGTTTAGAATACTCTTTTATCGCATCTTTCCAATCTCTAAATTCATCTCCAATAGTCAACTTTAGCATAAAATTATCTAAAGAAGAATATTTTGGCCTACGCGCTGGTCTAGGAAATTCTTCAGTTGAACACGGCTCAACTGTTGCATCCAAGTTAAAACATTTAACTATTTCACGTGCAAAATCATACCAAGAACATTCCCCTCTACCAGTGCAATGATATATTCCATACTCATCAGTAATTATAAGTTTACAAATATGCCACGCAAGATCTGCAGCATTTGTAGGATTTCCAACCTGATCATCAACTACTTTCAAAAATCCTTTTTCTCTAGCCAATTTAACTATTGTTTTTACAAAATTATTTCCTTTATAACCATATAGCCAAGCCGTTCTTGTAATAAACCACCTATTGCAAAATTCACGAACATATTTTTCACCTAAATTTTTGCTAGCGCCATACACACTATTAGGATTTACCATATCAGCTTCAATGTAAGGTGATTTCCCCATGCCGTCAAAAACATAATCAGTTGAAACTTGCAATATCTTTGCCCCTATTTTTTCACAAGCAATAGCCAAATTTCTTGGTCCAATGGCATTTGCTTTAAACGCACCATCAATATTAGTTTCACAGCCATCAACATTCGTCATAGCTGCACAGTTAACAATAGCATATGGCTTATTATTTTCAATAAATTCAATTGTTTTATCTAAATCACTTATATCTAAATCATCTATATCGGTACCAATAACATTACAATTTTTATAAAAAGAGCTAAGCTGACCTAATTCCGATTTTCCACTAGTCATAATATCTATAATTTCCGTTCCTAATTGACCATTAGCACCAGTTACTATTATATTATTCACCAAAACACTCCTTTTTAAAGGTTGATTTTTCCATTTGCAACTTCAATTAAATATTTACCATATTCATTTTTGCTCATAGATTTACCCATTTTTAATAATTGTTCTTTTGTGATAAATCCATTAATATAAGCTATTTCCTCTAAACAAGCAACGAAAAGTCCCTGTCTTGTTTGAACTGTTTCTATAAAGTTTGCAGCTTCCAACATAGCCCTATGTGTTCCAGTATCTAACCAAGCCATTCCTCTTCCAAACAACTCAACTCTTAATTTTCCTTCCCTCAAATAAACATTATTTACAGAAGTTATTTCAAGTTCTCCTCTGGCAGAAGGAATGACGCTTTTTGCTATTTCTACCACATTATTGTCGTAGAAATATAATCCTGGAACAGCATAGTTTGATTTAGGATTTTCAGGTTTTTCCTCTATTCCCACAACAACTCCGTCATCATTAAAATCAACAACACCAAAATCACTAGGATTACTTACATGATATCCAAATATTGTAGCTCCATCTTTTCTAGAAGCTGCGTGCTTTAACGAAACAGAAAGTTTATTACCATAAAATATATTATCACCTAAAACAAGACACACATTATCATTACCTATAAAATCTGCTCCCAATATAAAAGCCTCTGCAAGTCCCCTAGGTTCATCTTGAACAGCATAAGAAAAATTTAAACCAAGTTGACTTCCGTCACCAAACAATTCTTTAAAAAAGCCAATATCGCGAGGAGTTGATATAATCAATATATCTCTTATTCCAGCCAACATAAGTGTGGACACTGGATAATATATCATGGGTTTATCATAAACTGTTAACATCTGCTTTGAACAAGCTCTTGTAGACGGATATAATCTCGTTCCAGCCCCTCCAGCCAAAACAATTCCTTTCATTTAAAACACACCTCAAATCAAACTAAAAATTCCATCAAATTACACATATATAATTTGACCTAATTTTCTAACAAAACCATATTTTAAAAAACCTCCGCAAAGCAACCGCTTAATTCGCTTTAATTTATTTCCACAAGCAACCATCAAATAACTTTCCAACATATTTTTCTGATTTAAAGATAAGTCGCTAGAATATCTATTTAAAAACGCTTCACACTGAGAATATGTAGCCAGTATTGATTTTTTTATTTCTCCACCATGCAAAATCTTATTAAACAAGAACGAAACACTAGAAGCATTTTTAGATCCAACCTGATTTGATTCGTGCTGTCTATATAATATGGTAGATTCATCAACAAAACCAATTATTCCAAACGCCGCAGCAATCAAAGCCACCCACCAATCATGCATTATAACATTTTCGGGAATATTGCAGCACATAGAAATCAACTTCCTATTTAACATAACAGTACATCCAGTCACATTATTCTGCACAATAATCTCTTTTAAAGTTTTTGCATTTGAATCCAACTTTTGATACTTAAACATAGACTCAGACAAAACATTTAATTTAGAATCAACCACTTTCAAATCCGTATGCACTAAAACAGGTAACTGTTCATTCTTATTTTCCAAATCTTTCATAACATTAATAGTTAAATCTATCTTATTTTCCAACCAAACATCGTCTTGATCGCAAAACATAACATACTCTGATTTAGACATACTCAATAATTTAAAAAAATTCAAAGCTGGATTCCCAGAATTTTTATTATTCCTATAAAGTTCTATCTTCCCTGGATATTTATTTATATATTCATCAATTATAGAGCAAGTTTTGTCCGTCGAACAATCATCAATAACCATAATTTTCCAATCGGTGTATGTTTGAGCAAAAATCGAATCAATCTGACTACGCAAATATTTTTCACCATTATAAGTTGTCAATAAAATATCAACCATCTCGAATTTCACCTTTTTTTACAAGCGCACGCCTTGCCAAAAAATATTTAACCTTTATTCCAATTTTAACCAACAAACCAACAACAAAACAATACTTTTTCCTATAATGTTTATCGTAAAATATTTGCATACTTTCATAAAAATGTTTTAAAACAAATAAACTATTTACTCCACTCTCACCTTTCAAATGAGTAAAGAACACTTTTCCATAATACACAATTCTAAAGCCTTTTTGCCTTAATCTATAGCATAAATCTACATCTTCACCATACATAAAATAATCCTCATCAAATCCCAGAACAAAATTAAAAACTTCTCGCCTCATAAGCATGAACGCCCCAGAAATGCAATCTACATCAGCAACACTGTGTTCATCAATAAACGTCTGTTTATATGCCGCATACTTTTTGGAATGAGGATATTTTTTGCTGAATCCCAAAAAATAATATAGCGAATTCATTGGAGTAGGAAATCCCCTCTTACAACCATCATCTAGCCTCCCATCAGGCAACAGCTGTCTAACTCCAAGAGCCCCTATACTATCATCTTTAGAAATATAAGAAAAAGCTTCGTCCACAGTACCTTTATTCAAGATTGTATCTGAATTAAGAAACAGAATATATTTGCCCAGTGCATTATTCACACCAATATTGCACGCATTTCCAAAGCCTTTATTCTCAACATTAAAAATTCTTACTCTATCATCCTCAAAGCACAAACCATTTCCTTCAGTAGAATTATCAACTACTAAAATTTCATATTCTAATTCCTCTATTGTATCTATAATAGATCTAATGGCATTTTGTGTAATCAAAGATGTATTGTAATTTACTATTATTATTGACAGATCCATATGGTCTCCAAATTCTACTTTTTTATAATGCACAAATTCACCACTACATTATATCACATATCAATGAATTGTCAAATAAACTAGCTATTCCAGTCTTCGTATTTTAAGCTTAAATCTTTTAAAAATAATATAGTTTTTATTTAATATAAAAAAGATCAAGTATAAACAATACCTGATCTTTTTAAAATAATATATACTACACAAGTTTAATTATTGCCATCTCTGCAGCATCCCCACGACGAGGACCAATTTTAACTATACTTGTATATCCACCTTGTTTATCATTATATTTAGGTGCTATTTCATCAAATAACTTTTTAGTTACTGACTCTTTTGTTACATACGCCATAACTTGACGCTTTGAATGTAAGTTATTTTGTTTTCCTAATGTTATCATTTTTTCAGCCATTGAGCGAACTTCTTTAGCTCTAGTAACTGTTGTTTCTATTTTTCCATTTTCCAACAAAAAAGTAACCATAGCTCTTAACATAGCTCTTCTACTATCCGATGCTCTACCAAGCTTTCTTCTACCTGCCATTCTCAATCACCCCTTACGGACTTTATTCTTCATTAGGTTTCAAATCATATCCCAATGACTTTAATTTTAATACAACTTCATCTAAAGATTTTCTTCCCAAATTTCTAACTTTCATCATATCTTCTTCAGTATGATTAATTAGATCTTCAACCGTGTTTATTCCTGCTCTCTTCAAACAGTTAAAAGAACGAACAGATAAATCAAGCTCCTCAATGGTCATCTCAAGCGATTTTTCTTTACCCTCTTCTTCTTTTTCAACCATTATCTTTTCCATATACTCTTCTTCTGATAAATTAACGAACAAATTGAGATGTTCATTGAGAATCTTGGCTGCCAAAGATATAGATTCTTTAGCCGATATTGTTCCATCAGTCCAAACTTCCAAAGTTAACTTATCATAATCTGTTACTTGTCCTACACGCGTATTCTCAACAGAATAATTAACCTTAATAACTGGTGTATATATACTATCTACAGGAATAACACCGATTTCATTAGAACTATTCATCTTATTTTTTTCAGCAGACACATATCCTCTACCACGGTCAATAACAAGTTCCATATTTAACTTGGCACCTCGATCTAACGTTGCAATATGCATGTTAGGATCTAAAATTTCAACATCAGAATCTGCTTGAATATCTGCAGCAGTTACTTCTCCTTCACCTTCTGCATTTATATAAACCACTTTAGGTGAATCTCCATGTATTTTAGCTACCAAGCCTTTAATATTTAAAGTTATTTCAGTTATATCCTCTTTAACACCAGGAATAGTTGTAAATTCATGCTGTACTCCGTCTATTTTAATGGACGTCACCGCAGTACCCGGAAGTGAAGACAACAAAACTCGTCTAAGTGAATTACCAAGCGTCACCCCAAAACCACGTTCGAGCGGTTCAAGAACCAGTTTACCGTATGTGCCATCCGCCTTCATTCCAGTTGTCTCAACTTTTGGCCTTTCGATTTCTATCATTTAAAAACCTCCTGTAAGCAGTTTAGAAAACAATATTCCAAGGATATATAATTCATATAAAACCACACAACCAGACAACAAGTTTCCTGCGCTGCCTTCCCCTAAATGTTAAATTTAAACTATTTAGAATATAACTCTACTATCAAGTGTTCTGCAACGTCTAATCCAACTTCATCACGGTTGCAAAGACGCTCAATTGTTATCTTCATAGCATCTTTATCAACATTCATCCACATTGGTGTTGGACGAGACGCAAAGTTCTCTAATATTACCTTAAACTTTTCTGAAGATTTGCTATTAGATTTTAATTCAATAACATCTCCTGGCTTAACCAAAATTGAAGATACATTAACTTTCTTTCCATTAAGCGTAAAATGATTATGTAATATAAGTTGTTTTGCTTCTGCACGAGATGATGCAAAACCTGCACTATATACAACGTTATCTAAACGTGATTCCAAAATTCTAAGCAAATTCTCACCAGTCATACCAGGTTTTCTTTCAGCTAAATCAAAATATTTTGCAAACTGACTTTCCAAAACACCATAATAACGTTTTGCCATTTGTTTTGCTCTAAGCTGAATTCCATATTCAGAAATTTTCTTTCTTCCTTGACCATGCTGACCTGGTGCATATTCTCTACGTGCGACTGAGCATTTGTCAGAATAGCAACGTTCTCCCTTTAAAAAGAGTTTTTTGCCTTCTCTTCTGCAAAGTCTACATACTGCTCCAGTATATCTTGCCATTAACTTTTACCCCCTATCTAAAATTAAACACGTCTTCTCTTGGGAGGACGACATCCGTTATGAGGAATTGGAGTAACGTCTTTAATCATACTAACTTCCAATCCTGCAGACTGCAATGCACGAATTGCTGCCTCACGACCAGATCCCGGTCCCTTTACAAAAACTTCAACAGATTTTAATCCATGTTCCATAGCTGCCTTGGCTGCTTTCTCTGCTGCAGTTTGTGCTGCAAACGGAGTAGATTTTCTGCTGCCACGAAAACCAAGACCACCAGCTGAAGCCCAAGAAATTGCATTACCTTTTGTATCTGTAATAGTTACTATTGTATTATTAAAAGTAGACTGTATATGCACAGCACCATTTTGAATGTTCTTACGCTCTCTGCGTCTACGAACAGTCGTTTTTTTAGCAACCTTTGCCATATTCTTGTTCCTCCATTATTTCTTTTTATTAGCCATAGTTTTCTTAGGACCTTTTCTAGTTCTAGCATTTGTCTTTGTTTTTTGACCTCGAACTGGCAATCCCATTCTATGGCGTCTTCCACGATAGCAGTTGATTTCAATTAACCTTTTTATATTCAAACCAACTTCTCGTCTTAAATCTCCCTCAACATTTACGTTTTTATCAATATAATCACGAAGCTTAGATGTATCCTCTTCTGTTAAGTCAACAACTCTAGTATCTGGATTAACACCTGTTGCTTCTAAAATCTTTTTTGCTGTACTACAACCAATACCATATATATAAGTCAAACCTATCTCGATTCGCTTTCCTCTTGGCAAGTCAACTCCAGCTATACGAGCCATATTGCACCTCCTATATTATTTTGTTTTTTACAATTTCTACCCTTGCCTTTGTTTGTGTTTTTTATTTTCACAAATTACCATTACGCGCCCTTTACGCTTAATTATCTTACATTTTTCGCATATCGGCTTAACTGAAGGCCTTACTTTCATAGAAATTACCCCCCTTGCGAATTTACATGCTTATGTTTTTACAATTTTTATTTTGAACGCCAGGTTATCCTGCCTTTTGTTAAATCATATGGCGACATCTCAACTGTCACTTTATCTCCAACCAAGATTCTTATAAAATTCATCCTAAGCTTTCCAGATATGTGAGCAAGTATGCGATGGCCATTTTCAAGTTCAACTTGAAATGTAGCGTTAGGCAAAGCTTCAACTACTTTACCCTCAATTTCAATAACATCATCTTTTGCCATAATAGCCTCCTAAGATTCCAACACCATATTTATCCTGCATAGTTATAGTCATGTAAAAGAGTCCTAATAGATTTATCTGTTTTATAATTTTCTATATCAACTAATTTATTAGTAGCTCTTATATGTAAAAAATTTTTAGGCTTTGGTGAATCTATTTTTCTTAACTTTCCGTCAACTATAAATGCACGCTCACCTTCAGTTTTTACAACTAAATAAAATCTATCTTTATCATGTCCAGCAATAGACTTTACAATTAATCCGCTCTCAATTCTCATTACAAACACCTCAAAGTTTTGTAAGAATAACTGGTTCATTTTGCGTTATGAGAACAGTATGTTCAAAATGAGCTGATGGCTTTCCATCCGCAGTCTTAATTGTCCATCCATCAGAACAATGCTTTATTCCACCACTTGCCTGATTTATCATCGGTTCAATTGCAATGACCATTCCCGCCATCAATCTCGGACCTCTACCAGCAGGACCAAAATTAGGAATCTCCGGCTCCTCATGCAAATCTTTACCAACTCCGTGTCCAACAAATTCTTTAACTATTCCATATGGAGTAACTGCTTCTTCTATTGCATGAGAAATGTCTCCTATTCTATTTCCAACAACAGCCTGAGCTATTCCACAATATAGAGCTTTTTCGGTTGTTTCCAAAAGCTGTTCAACATCCTTGGAAACATCACCTACTTTAAATGTAAATGCATTATCGCCGTGATAACCATTATACTTTGCTCCAACATCCACGCTAACAATATCGCCATCTTTCAAAACAATATTCTTAGATGGAATTCCATGAATAATAGTATCATTCACAGATATACAAGAAGATGCCGGAAATCCTTGGTAATTTAAGAAACTCGGCTCAGCCCCCTGCGAAACAATAAACTTTTCAACAACCTTGTCAACTTCCCACGTTGTAACTCCAGCTTTGCAAGCTTCTCCTGCCACTCGAAGTGCCTCGGCAGAAATCCTAGTTGCATCTTTAAGCTTAATTATTTCACGTTGCGTTCTCAAATTAATCATATATTTCCTCTAACGGCAGCAAGTGTTGCTTCTCTAGATTTTTCTAATGAACTATATTCACTAACAACACTAAGCTTATTCTGATTAGCATAATAATCTTTTAATGGTGCAGTCTGATCATGAAATACTTTCAATCTATCTTTGATAGTATCTACATTATCATCCTTACGTGTAACTAATTTTCCTTTACAAACGTCACATATTCCCTCTACTTGAGGCTTTTTGTTTGTAATATGATAAGGTGTTCCGCAATCTTCACAAACACGTCTTCCTGACAACCTACTTAAAATAACATCATCTGGAACGTCTATTTCGATAACCTTATCAATTTGTACTCCAATTTTATCCAATGCCTCAGCCTGTGGAATAGTTCTTGGAAAACCATCTAAAACAAATCCATCTTTACAATCATCTTTAACAATACGTTCTTTTAAAATATCAATTACTATTTCATCAGGAACCAATTTACCCAAATCCATATAAGATTTAGCCTTTAATCCCAATTCATCACCATTTTTTATAGCTTCTCTAAGAATATTACCTGTTGAAATAGCAGGTATTTTAAATTCCTTACAAATTGCCTCAGCTTGAGTTCCTTTTCCAGCACCAGGTGCTCCTAATAATATTAAATTCATTCGATTACCCCCGTTATAAATACAAATATCAGTCCAAAACAAAATCCAAATATTATTCCAAGAAACCTCTATGCTGTTGCTTTGTTAAATGAGACTCAATAACACGAACAGTTTCAAGTGCAACACCAACTATAATTACAATAGATGTTCCTCCCAATGAGATGTTCTGTTGTGTAACCTTAGAAAATATAATTGGGAAAACTGCTATAATTCCTAGTCCCATAGCTCCAATCATGGATATTCTCCATAAAACCTTGGATATATAATCAGAAGTGGACTTTCCTGGTCTAATTCCAGGAATTGCACCATTACTCTTTCTTAAATTGTTTGCAATCTCTATTGGATTATATTGAATTGTAACATAGAAGAAGTTAAATGCTATTATAAAAATAAAGTACACAATTGCATATGCCCAAGAATCATATTTGAGCACTGAGAAAAAATCATACCAAAATGTTCCAGGTTGAAGATTAAAGAAAGCAACAATCATACTTGGTATTCCCAAAATAGAACTCGCAAATATAATTGGCATAACACCACTCATACTTACTTTAACAGGAATATGCGCACTTTGTCCAGCATACATCTTTCTTCCAACAACACGCTTAGCATATTGTATTGGTATTCTGCGTTCTGATAGATGCATCAACACAATAAATACTATCATAGTTAGAAAAATTAAAACAATGATCGGAACATATGCAAAATATTTATATTGACCATTTGTTCCCATTTCTATCATTTGCCATAAAGATGCAATTGCAGAAGGTGCCCTAGAAACGATACCAGCAAATAGAATTATAGATATTCCATTTCCTATACCCTTTTCACTAACGCGCTCTCCTAACCAAACAATAAATGCTGTTCCTGCTGTAAGAGTAGCCATAATAACAATTGCCGCAAAAATGCCATCAAAACCTGATACATATTTTATAGCACCCTCTCTACGAAGCAATCCATAATATCCAAAAGATTGAACTATAGCTAAACCAACTGTTATGTATCTTGTTAGTTTAGTTATCTTCTTTCGACCTTGCTCTCCCTCTTTTTGAAGTCTCTCAAGCGCAGGTATTGCAACAGTAAGAAGTTGTATAATAATAGAAGAGTTTATATACGGAGTTATAGACATTGCAAATATAGTTGCTGTAGAAAGACCACCACCGGACATAATATCTAAGTAACCCAAAAAGCTACCTGCCTGATTAATAGTACTCTCTATATAAGATGCATCAATAAATGGAACTGGTATAGCTGCTCCCAATCGATATACTATTATTATTAAAAGTGTAAATAATAATTTGTTCTTAACATCTTTAATACCAAAAGCTTTTGAGAATATTTCAAACATATTACTTTACCTCTGCCTTTCCCCCTAAGTTTTCAATCTTTTCTTTTGCACTACCTGAAAACTTAGTAGCTATAACAGTCAGTTTTTTCTTTAATTCTCCATTTCCCAAAATTTTAAGACCATCATATTCTTTCTTTATTAAACCAGCGTTTTTCAATAATTTAACATCTACTGTAGAACCATCTTCAAATCTATCAAGATCACCTACATTAACTATAGCATATCTTGTAGCGAAAATATTGTTGAAACCACGCTTTGGAACTCTTCTTTGTAGTGGCATCTGTCCACCTTCGAAACCTGGTCTAACTCCACCGCCTGAACGCGCATTCTGACCTTTGTGTCCTTTTCCAGCAGTTTTACCAGTTCCCGAACCTGCTCCACGACCAATTCTTTTTCTAACTTTTTTAGAACCCGGTGCTGGAGATAATTCATGTAATTTCATAAAATTCTACACCTCCTCTAATTTTATTTAGACAAAATTTCAACAAGGTGAGAAATCTTGTTGACTTTCCCATTTGTTGCGGGATTATCAGGCTGAGCCACAACATCACCTATTTTTTTAAGACCAAGTGATTTTGCAACAGCAACCTGATTTTTATTGGCACCTATCAAGCTTTTTACCAATTTAATGTTAATCGCCATTTTAAATGCCCCCTTTAACCCAAAATTTCTTGTGGTGTTTTTCCACGAATTGCTGCAACATCTTCTACGTTACGTAAAGAACACAATCCATCAATTGTTGCTCTAACTACGTTTATAGGGTTGTTACTGCGAAGAGCCTTTGTACGAATATCTTTAATACCAGATATTTCAACAACAGCACGAACTGGACCACCAGCAATAACGCCTGTTCCTTCTGGAGCTGGTTTCAAAAGAACTCTTCCTGCTCCATACGCACCAACTATTTCATGTGGAATTGTTGTTCCCTTAAGAGCAACTTTCACCATGTTTTTCTTTGCATTTTCAATACCTTTTCTAACAGCATCTGGAACTTCACCAGATTTACCAATTCCCATGCCAATTTTACCTTTTCCATCTCCAACAACAACCAAGGCTGCGAATTTAAAAATTCGTCCACCTTTTACTGTTTTAGATACACGGTTAATTGATACTACTCTCTCCTGATACTCAGAGGAGACTGCTTCTTTTCTATCTTTTCTAGCCAAAACTAAACCCCCTCCTCATTAAAATTTGAGACCACTCTTTCGAGCTCCCTCTGCTAATTTTTGAACACGTCCGTGATATAAATAACCTCCACGATCGAAAACAACCGCTTCAATTCCTTTTTCCAACGCGCGTTTACCGATTAATTCTCCAACTTTTTCAGCAGCTTCTTTGTTTCCGCCTAAGCCAAAATCTTTTTCAACAGAAGAAGCGCTAACGAGTGTTGTTCCTGTAACATCATTTATAATTTGAGCATAAATATTCTTAGCTGAACGAAACACACTCAAACGTGGACGCTCCGCTGTTCCGGAAACTTTTCCGCGTACTCTACGGTGTCTTCTTGCTCTTTGCTTAGTAAGCATCTATCAATTCACTCCTTTTCGTTCTAGCCTTTGGCTCCCTTACCGGCCTTACCTTCTTTAAGCTTAATGTGCTCATTTACATATTTAATTCCTTTACCTTTGTAAGGCTCAGGTGGTCTTTTTTCTCTAACTTCTGCTGCAAACTGACCAACTTTTTGCTTATCTGGTCCAGAAATAACAATTGCGTTTTGATTTGGAACATCTATTGTTATACCATCAATTTCAGGAACAATAACTTGATGTGAGAAACCGAGATTCATAACAAGATTTTTTCCTTGTTTTTGAACACGATATCCAACTCCATTAACTTCCAATTCTTTTTTAAAACCGCTTGTTACACCCTCAACCATATTATTTATAAGAGAACGAGTCAAGCCATGTAGACTTCTATATTTCTTGTTGTCGTTAGGTCTTTCAACAGTTATTACACCATCTTCACACTTAACAACCATGCTTTTATCAAAATCTCTTTCCAAATTACCTTTCGGACCTTTAACGGTTATATGATTACCACTAATTTTTACATCTACCCCGGAAGGAATTTGAATAGGTGAATTACCAATTCTTGACATTATTTTTTCCTCCTTACCAGATAAATGCCAGAACTTCTCCTCCAGCATTAGCCTTTCTAGCTGCTTTATCTGTCATAACACCTTTAGATGTAGAAACAATTGCAACTCCAAGACCTTTCATTACTTTTGGAAGTTCTTTACAATTAGAATACATTCTCAAACCAGGTTTTGATACCCTTCTAAGTCCAGTTATAACTGGTGTTCTATTTTCTGTATATTTTAATTTGATACGAATTACGCCCTGCTTATCATCCTCAATAACATCATAGCTGCTTACAAATCCTTCGTCAACGAGAATTTTTGCTATAGATTTTTTCATATTTGATGCAGGAACATCAACTGTTTCATGCTTCGAAGAACTTGCATTTCTAATGCGAGTAAGCATGTCAGCGATAGTATCAGTTATCTGCATATCCTAAACCTCCTTTGCTCGTGCTTTTTTACCAGCTGGCTTTTTTTACGCCCGGAATGTGGCCTTTGTAAGCCAACTCACGGAAACATATACGACACACACCATATTTTCTTAAGTATGCATGTGGTCTACCACATATTTTACATCTGTTATAAGCACGGGTGGAAAACTTAGGCTCCCTCTGCTGCTTAACTATCATAGACTTTTTTGCCATTGGTTTTTCCTCCCTTATTCATTTTTAAAAGGTGCACCCATGAGCGATAGTAGCTCCTTACACTCTTCATCAGTTTTTGCTGTAGTAACAAAACAAATATCCATTCCACGTGTACGATCTATTTTATCAAAATCGATTTCTGGGAAAATCAACTGTTCTTTAAGACCCATGTTGTAATTTCCTCTTCCGTCGAATGAATTAGCGTTTATGCCTCTAAAGTCACGAACTCGTGGAAGAGCAACATTAAAAAGACGATCTATAAACTCGTACATTTTATCTGAACGCAAAGTAACTTTACATCCAATTTTCATTCCTTCACGAATTTTAAAGTTTGCAACTGACTTTCTAGCTCTACAAACGATAGGTTTTTGTCCTGTTATTTTAGCCAAATCACCCATTATAGCATCAATTACTTTAGAATTATCCTTAGCTTCTCCAGCTCCCACATTAATAACAACTTTTTCAAGCTTGGGGATTTCCATGACGCTTTTATATCCAAACTTTTTCATTAACTCAGGAGCAACTTCCTGTTTATACTTATCTTTAAGTCTTGCCATGTTTATCCTCCTTTCTTAAAACAAATTGTCACAATGTTTACATTTACGTTTTTTATTTCCATTTTCATCAAAACCATGAGCAATACGAGTAGCTTTGCCACACTTTGGACAAACTAACATAACTTTAGATGCATACATTGGTGATTCAACGTCAACAATGCTTCCAACCGCACCTTGCTGTTTTGGTTTAAGATGTTTCTTAGAAATATTAACTTTTTCAATAATAACTTTGCCTTCTTTTGAAGACACAGCAACAACTTTACCTGTTTTACCTTTTTCTTTTCCGCTAATTACCTTTACTTCATCACCGGTTTTAACGTGCAACTTTTGTCTCATAATTCAATTGCACCTCCCATCACAGTACTTCGGGAGCAAGTGAAAGAATTTTCATATAATCCTTATCTCTTAGCTCTCTCGCCACTGGCCCAAAGATACGAGTTCCTCTTGGGTTTTTGTCTTCTTTAATTATAACAGCAGCATTTTCATCGAAACGAATGTAAGTTCCATCATCACGTCTTACACCTTTTGCTGAACGAACGATAACTGCTCTTACAACATCACCTTTTTTTACAACGCCACCTGGTGTTGCTTTTTTAACTGAAGCAACAACAACGTCGCCTATATTTGCATACCTCTTTCTTGAACCTCCGAGCACACGAATACACATTAGTGATTTTGCACCCGTATTATCGGCTACTTTGAGGTAAGTTTGCATCTGTATCACAATGCGTTCCTCCTTACGTTGTTACATCTTTTTTAAAACAAATAAACTATTTTGCTTTTTCTAAGACGCTTACAATTCTCCATCTTTTGTCTTTAGATAAAGGACGAGTTTCCATAATTTGCACCTTATCTCCAATGGAGCAGCTATTTGCTTCATCATGTGCTTTTAATTTTACAGTTCTTTTAACTATCTTTTTATAAAGTGGGTGACGAACATTATCGATAACTGCAACAACAGCAGTTTTGTCCATCTTATCACTTACAACTCTACCAACACGAGTTTTTCTAAGTTTTCTTTGCTCACTCACAGCCATACTCCTCCTTTCAAACTAGTTAGCATCTTTCTGCAATTCACGCTCACGAATAACTGTCATTATTCTAGCGATGTCTTTTTTAACCGTTCTAATTCTCATAGGATTTTCGAGCTGATTCACAGCATTTTGAAAACGCAAATTAAAAAGCTCAGATTTTAACTCTTTTAGCTTATTTTTCAACTCATCAGTACTACTTTTTCTAAATTCACTAGCTTTCATTACTGCTCACCATCCGTTCCTTGATGCTTAGCCAAAAACTTACATTTTATTGGCAACTTGTGCATAGCAAGCCTCATTGCTTCACGGGCCACCTCTTCAGAAACACCATTTATTTCAAACATAACTCTTCCCGGTTTAACAACTGCAACCCAGAATTCAGGGGCACCTTTACCTTTACCCATTCGAACTTCTGCAGGCTTTTTTGTTACAGGTTTATCTGGGAAAATTTTAATCCAAACCTGACCACCACGTTTAATATAACGAGTCATAGCAATACGTGCTGCCTCAATTTGATTAGATGTAATCCAGCCAGGTTCTAAAGCTTGAAGTCCAAAATCACCATATGTGATTTTATTACCTCTAGTAGCTTTACCTTTCATACGTCCGCGATGTACACGACGGAACTTTACACGTTTTGGCAATAACATTATTTTTTGCCCCCTTCCTTTTTAGGAGCGTTATTACGACGATCATTTTTACGACGACGAGGAGCTTCAGATTTATCAAGCTGATTACCCAAAACTTCGCCTTTATATATCCAAACTTTTACGCCTAATTTTCCATAAGTGGTATTTGCTTCAGCAAAACCATAATCTATATCAGCACGAAGAGTTTGTAGAGGAATTGTTCCCTCATGATAACTTTCACTTCGAGCGATTTCAGCTCCACCAAGACGTCCTGCAACTCTAACTTTAATACCTTTTGCTCCGAGTCTCATAGTGCGTCCAATAGATTGCTTCATAGCTCTTCTAAAAGAAACCCTACGTTCTAACTGAGATGCAATATTTTCAGCAACAAGCTGAGCATTCTTGTCAGGACTTCTAACCTCAACAATGTTTATATAAACATTTCCTTTAACCATTTTTTCAACTTCAGCTTTAAGTTTCTCAATTTCTGCTCCACCTTTTCCGATAACTATACCAGGTTTCGCACAATGGATATGAAACTTAGTCTTTGTAGCGTTACGTTCAATTTCTATTTTTGAAATTCCAGCTGCATACAATCTGTTTTTAAGAAACTTACGAACCTTATAATCTTCAACGATCAAGTTTCCAAAATTTCTTTTTCCAGTAAACCAACGGGAGTCCCAATCTTTTATAACGCCAACTCTCAAACCATGTGGGTTAACTTTTTGACCCATATTACGATTCCCCTCCTTTTGGTTCATTCATCTCTTTAACCTTTAAGGTAACATGAGATGTTCTTTTTAATATTCTATATGCTCTTCCCTTAGAAACAGGACGTATTCTCTTAAGTGTTGGTCCCGGTGTAGCATAGCAGGCCGAGACATATAAATTGCTAGAATCCATGTTAAAATTATTTTCAGCATTTGCCACAGCAGATTTAAGCAATTTCTCTAAATCTTCACAAGCAGCTTTAGGAGTATACTTTAAAATAGCCATAGCTTCTTTTATGTTTTTCCCGCGAATCAAATCAAGAACTATCTTAACTTTGCGAGGTGAAATTCTAATAAATTTCAATTTAGCGGTTGCTTCCATTGTTCAATTAACCTCCTCTCGACCTATTTTGATGTCTTAGCCCCAGCGTGTCCTTTATATGTGCGCGTAGGAGCAAACTCACCTAATTTATGTCCAACCATATCTTCAGTAACATATACTGGAACATGTTTACGGCCGTCATGAACAGCAAAAGTGTGCCCAACAAAATCCGGAAATATAGTAGATGAACGAGACCATGTTTTTAAAACCTTTTTTTCTCCGTTTTCATTCATTTCTTTAACTCTTTTTAACAATACCGGTTGAACGTAAGGGCCTTTTTTTATAGATCTTCCCATATATAATGTGCCTCCTTTCCGGTTCTACTTAGCATTTCTGCGTTTAACAATAAATTTATCAGAACGATTATGTTTCTTTCTTGTTTTATAACCCAATGCTGGTTTACCCCAAGGAGTAACAGGTCCAGGTCTTCCAACTGGTGACTTACCTTCACCACCACCATGAGGGTGATCGTTAGGGTTCATAACAGATCCACGAACAGTTGGTCTGAAGCCTTTGTGTCTAGTTTTTCCAGCCTTACCAACCTTAACATTTTCATGATCCAAGTTTCCTATTTGACCAATTGTTGCAAAACAAATAACAGGTATCTTTCTGAGCTCTCCAGATGGAAGACGTACAAGAGCATATTTACCTTCTTTAGCCATGAGCTGAGCAGTATTTCCTGCAGATCTAACTAAAACAGCACCTTTTCCAGGATAAAGTTCTATGTTGTGGATAAATGTACCAACAGGTATATTTTCCATAGCCAACGCATTACCTGGTTTAATATCTGCATCTGCACCGCTTCTAACAACGTCTCCAACTTTTAAACCGTTTGGAGCAATTATATATCTTTTTTCTCCATCTTCGTATTTAACCAACGCAATATGAGCGGATCTGTTAGGATCATACTCTAAAGTTTGAACAGTAGCGTCCATTCCTGTCTTATTACGTTTAAAGTCAATTATACGGTATTTATTTCTGTTTCCGCCACCTCTATGACGAACTGTTATTCTACCCATGTTATTACGTCCAGAATGCTTTTTCAAAGGTTCAAGCAAGCTTTTTTCTGGCTTAACCTTAGACAAATCAGAATAATCTGTAACTGTCATATTACGTCTAGACGCAGTAGTAGGTTTATAGCTTTTAATAGCCATGATTATCTCTCCTTTTTGAATGGTTGGATTCTCTTAACTAACGAGATTCACACATCCGATTTGGTTTAGCGACAAGTCATACAAACTTATCATACAACACCTTTTTGATAATTCAATTAGAACATATTATCAAAAAACTCTATTGTTTTCGAACTATCTGAAAGTGTCACAATAGCTTTTTTCCAATCAGGACGATATCCTCCTGTTGCACCATGTCTTACATAACGACCTTTGCAATTCATGGTATTAACTTTTTTAACTTCAACTCCAAATAATTCTTGAATAGCCTTTGCAATTTCTATTTTGTTAGCACTTTTTGCAACCTTAAAAGTATATTTACGTTGTTGCATACCTTCCATAGTGTGCTCAGTAACAATAGGGCGCAAAATAATATCTTGAGCAAACATATTCATTATTCGTACACCTCCTCTATTTTATCCAGTGCACCGAGAGCTAAAATAAGCTTATCGTGATTCAATATATCATATACATTTAATTCGCCAACATAAGCTGTCTTAACTCCTTTTATATTAGAAGCACTCTTAACAACCTTTTTATCTACTTCTGGCAAAACAACTAAAGCTTTCTTATCAGCGCCTAAAGCATCTAACATTTTAATAAAGTCCTTAGTTTTATAATCACTCATAGTAATATTATCAACTAAAACAAGTTCAGATTCAGCTAGTTTAGCAGACAGAGCAGATTTAATCGCAACTTTCTTAACTTTTTTGTTAAGAGAAAAACGATAGCTTCTAGGTTTAGGGCCTAAAGCAACTCCTCCATGAACCCACTGCGGAGAACGAATAGATCCTTGCCTTGCATGACCTGTTCCTTTTTGTCTCCAAGGTTTTCTTCCGCCTCCTCTAACTTCCGTTCTAGTTAAAGTAGACTGTGTTCCTTGCCTACGATTTGCAAGATGATTAACAACAGCCATATGTAAAACAGCCGCATTAGGTTCAATTGCAAAAATAGAATCTAAAAGAACTCTTTCGGAAACTTTTTTTCCTTCCATGTTTAACACTGCAACGGTTGACATCTATATTTCCTCCTTTCCTAAGCTTTTTTAATACTACTTGTAATAGTAACTACTCCGCCTTTAGGGCCGGGAATAGCTCCTTTAATAGCAATCAAATTATTTTCAACATCAATTTTAGCAATTACAAGATTTTGTATTGTAACTCTTTCTCCACCCATATGTCCAGGCATTTTCTTTCCTTTTGGAATACGAGATGGATCTGAAGCACCCGCCATAGAACCTGCATGTCTAGCAACAGGACCAGTACCATGGCTAGCTTTAAGAGTATGATTACCATAACGTTTAATAGTTCCAGCAAAACCTTTTCCTTTGCTAGTTCCACAAACATCTATAAAATCTCCAACCTCAAAAGCATCAGCCTTGATTATGTCACCCAAATTGTATGCCGAACAATCATCAAAACGAAACTCTTTCAAAGTGCGTTTTGGAGCCGCATCAGCTTTCTTAAAGTGACCACTCTTAGGTTTGTTAACCTTATTTGGTTTTAAGTCTCCAAATCCTATTTGAACAGCCTCATATCCGTCATTATCCAAAGTTTTTTTCTGAACAACAACACAAGGACCTGCTTCAATAACTGTTACTGGAATAACTTTTCCATGTTCATCAAAGATTTGGGTCATACCAATCTTTTTTCCAATGATTCCCTTTTTCATATTCTTCCTCCTGTTCACTGGCCGAAAAATCAGCCCGGTTATTGGTTAAGAACTTCTTCTTAACTTGACCTGTCGGTTAGTGGTTGATAACAAAATCAACTTGACCTTAAATAATAGAGAAACCGAAAAACAAACTTATAGTTTTATTTCAATTTCAACACCGGCAGGAAGGTCTAAACTCTGCAAAGCTTCCACAGTTTTGTTGGAAGGACGCAGAATATCAATTAAGCGTTTGTGAGTTCTCATCTCAAACTGCTCACGGCTGTCCTTATATTTATGAACAGCTCTCAAAATTGTAACAACTTCCTTTTTTGTTGGAAGAGGTATAGGACCTGAAACCTGAGCTCCTGTTCTCTTAGCAGTTTCCACTATCTTTTTGCAAGATGCGTCAACTATGCTATGATCATAACTCTTAAGTCTAATCCTAATTTTGTCTTTGACTGCCAATTTGCTCGCCTCCTTATAAAAATCGTGTAGAGTCGGCATGTGTTCATTGACACGTCGCCGGGTGTGTCTAATACTGAGCAATAAAAAACCTGAAAAAAACATAGTTTCTTTCAGCAAATCAAATCAGTAAACAGCTTATATGGGAGGACCCATACAGTTCTGCAAGCAAAACACGCCCAAACTTCTATCAAATCTGCCGCCCGGTTTAAAAATCGGACATACTCCACGAAAGTTCCCTGCTTAAAATAACAGCCATCTCTCGCTTCAACGCATATCTTGTATAACAATACCTATTTATTATATCATATATACAAAATATTTCAACACATATTTATTTCGTATAATTGTAAATTTTTTATTAATTGATTATATTTATTAACAATTAATTTTTATATTGTTTTCCCCCTAAAAACCTGCTAAAAAGCAATAAAAAAACACGCTTATTGTTTAAATAAGCATGTTTTTTATTATATATTCTACTCAGTTCTTAAAGCATCAACAGGTTTCTTTCTTGCTGCCATTTTCGAAGGGACAAATCCAGCAATCAAAGTTATACCAATGCTAAGAACTATTAATAGTAGCGCATGTATAGGATTCAATACAGCGAGCGAATCTACTTCTTTAATAGCACTATGTGCAATAGCATTAACTGCCAAAGATAGCAAATATGTTAATCCTACTCCCACTGTTCCTGCAATAAATCCAATAATTATATTTTCAGCATTAAACAGTCTCGAAACATCTTTCTTTCTAGCTCCAATACTTCTCAAAATACCAATTTCCTTGGTTCTCTCTAAAACTGAAACATAGGTTAAAATTGCAATCATTATTGATGAAACAACCAACGATATCGAAGCCAAAGCTATTAGAACCACCGAAGCCATATTAACAGCCTGCTCTAAAGTTTTAATAATAGATTTAGAATAATCTGTATATAGTATTTTATTCTCTTCAGACTTACCTTCATTATATTTATCTAAATATTCTTTTATTTGTTTAGCTCCTTCAATATCAGCTGGGATTATTGTTAATTCTTCAGGAATATCACTTCCTCCAAGAGCCGCTATCATACTTTTCTTTTCAGCTTCATCAGTAAATTTTCGACCTGTAGTAACATTTAAATCGCTATTTTTTTGAGCTAAAACTATCTGTGAATTTATTGAATTCTTCACAATATGTTCTTCTAGTTTGTTAGTATATCCAATTCCTGCAGCCGGAACTTTACCTTTACCCTCATTTTCTCGAGAAGGTCTTACAACTCCAACAACTTTCAGTGCCAGCGATTTGCTTGAATCATCATATATTTTAGAAATTTCAGAATTAATTGGTCTAAAGGTATTTCCTTCTTTTATGTAATAGTTGTCATTATCCACTAACTTTGCTAAAGTTTTTCCAACTAAACTTTCTGCATTTTTAACATCATCCTCTTTCAAATTCCAGCTATCCATCCAATATTTTGAAACTTGGTTTTGACTATCTACAATAATAACAATTTCATCTTTTTCTACCGGCATTCTGCTCGTGCTACCAACTAATTCATATTGTTTTTCAAATTCTTCTTTCTTTGTTGGTAACTCATGACTATAAACTTTTTGAATATCTACAATTTTATTTCCTCTTTTTGCCAACAAATTCATATTAAGATTTCTAGCATCACTAACACTAAGTATCTTATCTTTCAAATCAACCTTCATCTTATTAATATAATCCATATACTCTGGTGTTATAATGTTTTGATGCGAACCAGGCGCTGTTCTAGTGTTCGGATCATCAACAATAATATCACTATTATCGGGATATTTAGGATTAGTGTTTTCAACATAACCGCTATCATTATTCACTACCTTGGTTATTTGTATAGGAGAATCAGATAACATATTACCAACTTTTTCATTAATCAATATTTTAGATCCGTTAGAAATAGCAAGAACCAAAGCTATACCAATAATTCCTATACTTCCAGCAAAAGATGTCAAAATTGTTCTCCATTTTTTAGTCATCAAATTACCAAAAGAAAGTCCAATAGCATTAAAAATTGACATAGAAGTTTTCTTAAACCCATTAAAATTACTATCTGGCAAATCACCATCAATTTCTTCAACGTTAGTATCTGACTCAATATCACCATCCAACATTTTTATAATTCTCGATGAATATTGCTGAGCAAGATCAGCATTATGGGTAACCATTATAATCAGTTTTCTCTTAGATATTTCTTTTAATATATCCATAATTTGAACACTAGTATGACTATCTAAAGCTCCAGTAGGTTCGTCTGCCAATATAACTTCTGGATCGTTAACCAAAGCACGAGCAATAGCAACACGCTGCATTTGTCCACCAGATAATTGAGTTGGCTTCTTATTTAGTTGATCTTTAAGTCCAACATCAATTAAAGCCTGCCTTGCTCTTCTTGTTCTCTCAGCTTTAGAAATACCAGACAATGTTAATGCTACTTCAACATTTTTTAAAATAGTCTGATGACTTATCAAATTGTAGTTTTGAAAAACAAAACCAATAAAATTATTACGATACGCATCCCAGTCTGAATTTTTAAATGATTTTGTAGATTTTCCTTTAATAATCAAATCTCCCGAATCATATACATCCAAACCACCAATAACGTTTAAAAGAGTAGTTTTTCCACATCCGGAAGGTCCTAAAATAGAAACAAACCCCTTATTTTCAAACTTAACAGACATATTCTTAAGCGCGACCACATCTTCACCGCTATGATATATCTTTTTTATATTCTTCAACTCTAACAATTGTATCCACACTCCTTACCCTTACACTATTTTATCTAAGTCAACATCTAGCTACAGTATATCACAAACAAAAATATTTGTCACACACATAGTGGCTTTATTATATCAATTTACAGCCATTAATAATCTTAAACATTTGTTTCCCTCCATTTGTCTTTCTGTTTTTCTGTAACTTAATTTTAACAAAAAACAGGCCACTAATTCCATATAATCATCTTACAAAATATGCTCAATTATTACATTTTTGTAAGGATTATTTATTTTTATACACAATGTTTCCTTTTAAATATGTTGTTATAACCTTTGTTTGGCAAATATTTTTACAATCATTTTCAAATATATTTTTATCTAAAATCATAAAATCAGCAAATTTTCCTACTTCTAAGCTGCCAGTAACATCATCAATATTCATTGAATAGGCTGCGTTCAAAGTATATCCTCTTATAATGTTTTCTAACAATTGTTTCATTTTAATAGAATCCTTCCTAATATTAACCGGCAAATCATTCACGAACATTTGTATCTGTTCAAGAGGATTCAAAATTAAATTATCGGGAAAATTTAAAGAAATAGCAACTTTAAAATCAGAATCCAAATCAGACATAAAAATGGATTCAAACTGCTCATTCAAAGAAAATTGACTTCTACTTTGTAAATTTCCTATATTAGTATTATTGCTAACAATATTAACAATAGGAATTATTCCATATTCATTAAATAAAGTTATATCATTTTCATTCAATCCATTAAAATTATATATAATATTTCTAAAGTCATTAGGCAAATTATTTTTTGCATGTTCGCAAGCATTTAAACCAATTCGAGTTGCTGATAGATTATCATAGTCTGCATATATTCGTTTTTTCTTACTGTTTATTTTAGCATATATTTTATTTACATCCTCCTGACTCTCCCAATAACTGAGTTTGTCAGCATATGATTTTTCCATAAAAGGTCCTATAAATGGTAGTAGGCCTCTCTCGTCAAAAATATTGTTAATATAAATCTTAGCTGAATCTACCTTAAACATGTCACTATTATATTTTTCCGAATTTTCCACTAGCTTTTCAATATCCGAATCATAATTTTTAACTATATTTCCAGATCTCACTCTAACATTTAAACTTCCCATATCTTCCAAATTTTTTAATACATCAAACGATAAATTAGAAAAACCTCTATCGGGTAAAGCCATTATTGAAGTATATCCAAAAGAATTCAATTTGCTTTGCAAATCTAAAAAGCCAGATATAATTTTATCTTCTCTGCTATTAATCATAGTCACTAAATCCAATGCATTTCCATAGATCATTCCCGAACACTCTCGAATTTTATTATTTAAGCATATTTCCCCACCCCATGGAACTGGTGTTTGAAAATTGATATCAAAATATTCAAAAGCCTTGGAATTCAACCATGCAAATTTCCCATCCATAGAAAAAATAATAACAGCTTTTTCAGTGCTGACTCGGTCTAAAATTTGCTTCATATCATTTAAATACGCTTGATGATTACCCAAAAATAGTGTACTCGGATCAACTAACAATCCAACACATATATCTTTACCCGAACTATTTTTAACTTCATTTTTTGCAATATCGACAAAAGAATCAATATCTTTTACTCCTTCAACACAAAAATCAGCACAACATCTACTCATAACTTTAATGCATGGTTCTACAAACCCCGGCAAAATAATTTTTCCGTCTAAGTCAACCACTTCTCGAGCTTTGTTTTTATATTCTTCTCCATCATTAACTGTTCCCAAAAACACTACTTTACCATCTTTAATAGCCATACTTTCAAAAACCGTTCCACAATTGTCCATGGTATATATTAAACCATTTTCAAAAAACACATCCGCCATTTGCTCATTTTCAACATATCCACATCCAGGAACCACAAACAAAGCAAAAACAATAATTAAAAAGCCATAAAAACATCTCATAATCATATTCCACCCTAAATATAATGTAGTTAAACATAATACATGTAAAATATATATTTAAAACAAATAAAATTCATGTTAATATACAAAAAATCTAGCAATCTGTCTTCAAAAACAAATTGCTAGATTAACAGTTTAAGCAAAATTTTCACTTATTAGTTTTACCAAGAGCTACAACTACTACCGCCGTATCCTCCTCCAGCAACACCTCCACCAGTTCCAGAATTTCCACTTCCCCAACTAGACGTGCTCGAAGAAGATTCCTGCTTTTGAGTCATAGAACTCATGGTGCTTGACATCATACGATCAAAAACAAAAACATCAAACGTTTTACTACCATCATACCAATCAGGTTCTTTTAGATTAATAGATTCAAACTGTTCAATCCATCTTTGAGAAATGCCTAAAACATAAGTATATGGCAATATATTATAAAAATACTGAGGATCATCCATAACCAAAGCTTCTAATCTATCTTTTTCAGCTGTAACTAAAAAGTTTCTAAAACCCTTAACTCTGCCCAACATATTATGACCATACTCTGTCATTTTTGGTAATAAAGCCGCACAAACTAACATAATAGCCACACAAACTATACCAACACAGTTAGCCAAAAAATATGTTCCTTCATTATATGAAATAAAACTAGATAAGCCCCAAGGTATTAAAAACCATATAATTCTAAGCTTCAAGTTAAATTTAGATCCCAAAACGATTACACTCATAAATAAAAAGATTGCGCCAACCGAAATATAAACAAAATTCTCAAATGCCTCATAAACATTCAATCCCGCAACTACTAGCGTTATCACAAGTGCCATAAGTAAAATTAAATTAAATTTAGTTAAAACGAATTTTCTAAATATTTTAGTAAAGTTAACTGCATCGGCCGTGCTTTGAACACTGTTTACAGTCTTATAAAATTTATCATATAAATCATCATAACCAACAGCATTTTTTCCAGATTCAAATAATCCTTCAAAAAATTGTCTCTCACTTTCATTATTTCCATAATATTCTTTAAGCTTAATTATTTTAAAACTATTATCCTCATCAGATTCCTTTGATATTTTCACATATCCCTTATTAGCTAAATAAACCAACAAAGAAGTGGCGTCTTTATTTTCCAAATTCCCTTCTTTATAAATATATGCAATATCTAAACTATTTAAATCGTCAGGAGGATAAAACTCAACCGGTTCAATCAAAGGACCTAGTTTTCCTCTCAAACTAGTAATAGTTATAAGTCCAACAATAATCAAAAATAATATAGACATTCCTATCAAACAATAATTAATAAAACTCTCATCTAGACCGGCTCCAACAAAATATCCCTCTGGCAATTCACATCTAACAGTTAACGCTTCATTCTTTTGTAATACACCAATATAACTACCTGTTATCTTATTACCATCAACCCTATATTTAACCTTTGAACTATCCTCGCTACCCTTTGCTCCAGCAGAGAATCCTAACTTGCTTGCATCAAAGTCTTTAGGCATAGTAATAGAAAAAGTTATTCCACCATAAGGAGCATCATGCTCACTAGAAACAAGATCATAATACAACTGATCTGCATCAGGTATTCTGTCTTTCCCACAATTATATTTATACCAAATAGTATAATCTTTCTTACCAACAATCGTTTCGTCAGAAGATCCAATCTTAATGAATTGTTTTCCATTTTCTTTATATTTTTTAACATGAGCAGAACTTACAATAATATCAGACACTTTAGCCTTATATTTTACTGATGATCCATATAGTAAAAAATCGTCCTTAAGTGATAATCCGATGATCAATCCGTGTTTAGGTTTATTAAAATATACATTCCTTTTTTCAACAATATCAAATGTGTTATTTTCATTTACAACAATATTTATATCATAATCATTCACAACATAGTCTTCAGATTTATATTGAGGTAACTGATGTAAGTTAGCTCCATTTTCTGAATCACCTTCAGCCAAAACATTAAAATAACTTAAAACAAAGCACAAACCTACAACCAAAAATCCTAAAAAAGCACTTTTAACTTTAACCTTCATAAAAATCACCGCATTCACAACTTATTTAAAACTTGACTTGAACATTTTCTCTTTCGGCAGCACTAGTTTCAAACATTGTCTTTGTAGTATAGCCAAACATGCCTGCAAAAATATTATTTGGAAAAACTTGAACTTTGTCGTTAAACAACTTTACAGTACCGTTATAATATTTTCTAGAACTAGCGATCTCATCTTCAATTTTTGATAGCTGATTTGTCAAATCTCTAAAATTATCACTAGCTTTCAAATCGGGATAATTTTCAACCAAAACCATCAATTTACCAATATTGCTAGAAAGTGCCTCATTAGTTTTAATTTTTTCCTCATCTGTCATTCCATCATAAGCACCACTTCTAAGTTTAACAATATTTTCCAAAGTGCCTTCTTCATGCTTAGCATATCCTTTAACTGTTTCAACCAAATTAGGAATCAAATCCCATCTTTTTTTCAAATAAACATCCATAGTCGAAAATGCTTCTTGAACCTTATTATTTATTTTAACTAAGCCATTATACAATGCCATAACATATAAAAGTATCAACACAACAATACCAATTATAATGTAAATTAACATCTCTAAAACTCCTTTTTATAATTTCAATTTTTAATAATACAACAAAAAATAAATACTGTCTAATAATGTCCTCAGTATACTACAATACAAAAATACCGTCAAGCCAAAAACAAATAACCACTTAATATCACACAAATGGTTGAATATTATTTTTCCATTTATGAAATACAAAATACAAATCTAAAAAAAGTAAAAAGCAATTCCAATAATGTCTGAAATTGCCTTTCATAAAAATCAATAAATTTAAGTGTTAATCTATTGGTGGAGACGATGGGGATCGAACCCACGACCTTCTGAATGCCATTCAGACGCGCTCCCATCTGCGCCACGCCCCCAAAAATCACAACACATTCAACACCCTGCACATTATACAATAAATTCTTTTAAAAATCAACAAATACTCCATATCTACAAATATACATTGATATATAACAGTTTAGTCTTTTCCATGTTCATAATTTTTAGCAAAATTTAAGTCTTCTTTTATAGCACTTTTCAATTGCTGCAAAGAATCAAACTTTTTTTCTCCTCTAACATATTTCAAAATAGATACTCTAACACACTGCCCATATAATTCTGAACCACAATAATTAATAATATAAGTTTCAGCAATAGGCCTGTTAATCAAGCTAACAGACGGTCTAACTCCAATATTAGTTATCCCCATATACTCTGTTCCGTTCACATTAACTTTAGAAACATAAACTCCAACCTTAGGAATAATGCAATCTAACGGAAAATTTTGATTTATGGTTGGATATCCAAGCTTTCTGCCATTTTTATTTCCCTCAACAACAACACGATTCCAGAAATAATCATATCCCAACATATTTTTGACTGTCTTCAAATTTGCATCTAACAAAGCCCCACGAATTCTTGAAGAAGATACAAGTTTACTTTCATATTCCAAAGAATTAACAACTAAAGTTTGTATGTTCTTCTTTGACGCCAGTTTTTCCAACAAACCAGCATTACCCAAAGCTTGTCTTCCAAAACTAAAATTCTCACCACAAATTAATACTTTAGCATTCAGTTTTTTAGCTAAATATTCATTAACAAAATCTTCAGCACTTATATTCTTTATATCAGCAAAAGAAGGTTCTACCAAAACTTTTGCTCCCAGCTTTTTTATCAAATTATACTTAGTATCATTATCATTCAAAAGAAGCATGTCTTTTTTACTTTTAGGACAATTTATACCAGTACTAAACGTAAAAACAACTGGCAAATATCCACTGTTAACCGCTAATGATATTACTTTTTGGTGTGCAATATGTAATCCGTCAAAAAAACCCAACGCCACAGCTGTTTTTTCTAAAAAAGTTGGTATATATTTAAAAATTTTCATCTATTAATCAATATCCTCTGCCAATAATTTATCAATTTTCAGTTTACCTTCAAACGGATGAGCTATTCCCAAAAACGATCTGCCATAAACTGCCACTTGCCCATTAATTCCAGAAAAATCTTTTAGCAGAAGTTTAACTCCATTCCTAAACATTTTTTCCTGTTGCGCATCAAGATAGATACGTGGTAAATTACAGAACACACTTTCAATGGGTAATATAGCTTTCTCCAACATACCATTATCTTTCAACGATATTATTTCATCTATGGTTCTGCACTCTTTCAAATCATACCCACAAGCCATAGTTCTAGTCAAACCGGTTAAAATTCCGCCTACTCCAAGCTCAGTTCCTATATCATCACAAAGTGTTCTTATGTATGTTCCACTAGAACAAAAAACTTCCATTTCACCAACTTGTAATTTTTCATCAAAATTTTTACAAATCAATTGATATATTTCAACTTCACGAGATTTTCTTTCAACAACTTGTCCTTGTCTTGCCAACTTATATAAAGGAACACCATTTTTCTTAATAGCGGAATACATAGGAGGAATTTGTTTTATTTTCCCAACATATCTTTTTAAAATTTCGCTGACTTCTTCTTTGGTAACGTTGCTTTCGTTTTTTTCTAAAACCATTCCTGTAATATCTAGTGTGTCGGTCTTTTTACCAAGCATAAACTTGGCTACATATTTTTTATCTTTGTTGTCCATATATGGTATAACCTTTGTTGCCTTTCCTACAAAAACAGGCAATACACCAGTTGCCATTGGATCTAAAGTTCCAGCATGTCCGATTTTTTTAGTTTTAAAAACACCTCTAAGCTTAGCAACAACATCAAAAGACGTAAAACCAGCAGGCTTATTAACACAAACGATGCCGTTCAACAAAACATCTCCTTTTTTAGTCTATCTAAAATTTCATTTTTAATAGTCTGCCTGTCGCCACATATCTTAAATCCAGCTGCTCTTTTATGTCCTCCACCACCAAAGTATCCACAAAACTTAGATGCATCAACACATGAATTTGTTCTAACCGAAACTTTATATTCATTCAAACCTTTTTCTTTCACAGTTATTCCTACCTCAACACCCTCAGGACAAACTGCCATAGCAGCTATTCCATCAAATGTAGATTCATCTGCTCCAGCTAATTTCATCATATCATTCGTCACAAACACAACTGTGCATTTAGAATCATAAAAATATTCTAAATTTTCAATAACTAACCGTTCTAATTCCAACCTTGCTATACTTTTCTGAGTAAACATTTTGAAGTTTATCTTATGTGCATCTGCTCCAAACTCCATTAATTCAGCCGCAATTTTATGGGTTTTTGAACTAACGTTAGAAAATTTAAAACAACCCGTATCAGTACAAATTCCAGTATATAAGCAATCTACAATTTGCTTATTAAAACTAACACCCAGTTGTTTTAAAACTAAATATACTAACTCACATACAGCAGCAGACTTACTATCCACACATTTAATTTTAGCCGGTATATTGTTTCTTTCATGATGATCTATACACAGCGAAAATTTTAGTTTCTGCTGCGCATCACTAAGCAAGCTAATATCTGCAACATCAATTGTAACATTATGCTCAGGTTCAAAATTATCCATTTGATCAGGATACATATACTGAAATTTTTTCGGCAAAGAATCTCCACACTCAACACAACATTTCTTACCCATAGATTTTAAAGCATAAAATATTGCAAAAGCCCCACCCAAAGTGTCTCCATCAGGTGATAAATGACAAAGCAACCTTATCCTATCATGCGTAGCTAAAAACTCAGCCGCCTGTTTTATTTCATCAAACATAGTTTTTTATTTCCCTTCATGAAATCCTAAAAAAACTTCATCCAAATGAGAACCATATGCTATAGAATCATCTGCAATAAATCTAATTTCTGGACTTTTTCTCAATCTCAATCTATTAGATAAATTTCTTTTTATATATCCTGCCGCACCCTTTAAAGCCTTGACAGCTAGTTTTGCATCAGTCATTCCTTTAATTGAGCTAATATATATCTTAGCAAAAGAACAATCACCAGCAATATCCACACGCACAACACTAATATTTAAACTATCCAAACGAGGGTCCTTTAACTCTCTTATTAAAAGACTAACTTCTCTTTTTATGTCTTCTGCCATTCGCGCAGACTTATGACTAGCCATAAAAACCTCCACTATCAATAATATTAAATTCAATAAATATCAAAATAAAAATCTAAAACATATAAATATTAGTCACGATATTCTTCTAACATAAAGGATTCAAAAACATCTCCAACTTTTATGTCGTTAAATTTTTCAAGGCCAATTCCACACTCAAATCCTTTTGCAACTTCTTTAACATCATCTTTAAACCTTTTAAGTGACTTAATAGTATCTTCTACAACAACAATACCATCTCTAACCAATCTTATTTGCGCACTTCTCAATACTTTTCCTTCAGTTATATAACAACCAGCTATTGTACCTACGCTAGAGATTTTATAAACTTCACGAACCTCTGCTGTTCCAAGATTAACTTCTCTAATTTTAGGTTTGAGCATACCTTTAATTGCCTGTTCTACGTCTTCAATTGCATCATAAATAACACGATATAATCTTAATTCTATTCCATGTTCATCTGCCCCACGCTTTGCAACCGAATCTGGACGAACATTAAATCCAATAATAATTGCGTTAGATGCATTTGCCAACATAACATCAGATTTGTTTATTGCACCAACAGCTCCATGAATAACTTTTACTTTAACCTCTTCATTAGACAGTTTTTCGAGCGAATTTTTAACAGCTTCAACCGAACCCTGAACATCAGCTTTAACAACAATTGGTAACTCTTTTCTCTCACCTTCTTCAATTTGACTAAACAAATTATCCAAAGTTACCTTGTTGTATGAAGCAAATCTTTCTTGTTTTTCAGCAAACTTACGTTTATCAACCAGTTCTTTTGCAAGTTTTTCGTTTTCAACAGCATTAAATACATCTCCAGCCGATGGAACTTCAGATAAACCAGTAATCTCAACTGGAGTAGATGGACCAGCCGACTCTACTTCTTGCCCTTTGTCATTAATCATTGCACGAACACGTCCAACAGACACTCCAGCAATTATTGAATCTCCAACCTTAAGAGTTCCATTTTGAACAAGCAATGTTGCAACAGGGCCTCTTCCCCTATCCAAGTATGCCTCAACAACTGCTCCTTTAGCAAATCTGTTAGGGTTAGCTTTGAGTTCTTTTACCTCAGCAACCAAATCAACCATTTCTAAAAGTTGTTCAATTCCTTCTCCTGTTTTTGCAGAAACTGGAACACAAATTATATCTCCACCCCATTCTTCAGGGATCAATCCATGTTCTGTTAGTCCCTGCTTAACGCGATCAATATTTGCTTCTGGTTTATCAATCTTGTTTATAGCAACAATAACAGAAACCTCTGCAGCTTTAGCATGATTTATTGCTTCAACAGTTTGGGGCATAATTCCATCATCTGCAGCAACAACCAAAATAGCAATATCCGTCATATTAGCTCCACGCATTCTCATAGATGTAAACGCTTCATGACCAGGAGTATCTAAAAATGTTATACTTTTTCCTGTTTTGTCGTGAACTTTATACGCACCAATATGCTGAGTAATTCCTCCAGCCTCACCCGAAGTCACTTCAGAATTTCTTATTTTATCCAAAAGACTAGTTTTTCCGTGGTCAACATGTCCCATAACAACAACAATAGGATCTCTTTTTTCGAGGTTTTCGCTATCATCTTCCTCATCTTCAAAAAGACGTTCTTCAATTGTAATTGTAACCTCGTGTTCAACCCTAGCTCCCAACTCCTCGGAAACTATAGCAGCTGTATCAAAATCAATTATATCGTTCATACCCGACATAACGCCTAAAGCGATTAATTTTTTAATAACTTCCGCAACATTAACTTTAAGTCTTGAAGCCAGCTCCGACACAACTATTTCATCTGGTATTTTAACTTTTAATTTCTGTTTTCTGGCACGCTCTAAAGCCAACCTCTGTAACTTTTGAGCTTCTGTTTCTTTTTTATTAGAACGCTGATGTTTTTTATTTCCACGTTGTTTAATCTTTTGCTTTTTCTGAAAATTATCACTAATATTATTTTGTTGCGCCATATTTTCATAACGCTCATTATATTTATCAAGCTCAACGTTACTTGCTCTTGTGTCAACAATTCTTGCTTCGCCCTTTGTTCTGCGCTGAATCTGAGCGTTGGGGTCCTTTTCTTTTTTCTTTGCAGGTGCATTCTGCTGAGGAGCCGGCTGCTTGGGAGCATCGTTCTTTTTACCTTCTGCTTTTGCTGCAGGTTTGTCGGCTTTTTTTGCAGCCTCAGACTTGTTCTGAACAGGTTTTTCCTTCTTAGCCGGTGCGGGCTTTTCTTCC
>JAZRQJ010000014.1:0-1768 GCA_045649685.1 Oscillospiraceae bacterium | reverse complement strand
AAGAAGATATTTGAATTAATCAAATACCTTATCAATTGCTTGTATTAAGATTTTAGCTCTTTTATCAGTTTGAGATTTTTTCTCATAGCTCCAAGTCTCAAATACAAATGTTGGAGTTCCTGCCTTAATTAATGGTAAGTGAATATAAGGAGGGCTTGTTTGAGTTGGAGGAGACCAATATAAGATCTTGGAATTGTTTTCAATTGATTTAACTAATTTTATTGTTTTTTTAGCTAATTTCATTGAAGGAGCATGCTCATTTTTTGGAACATGTATAAAGTAAGTTTTCTTATATGTTATTCCAGTTGTGGAATGAATATCTGCAACCAAATCATAGTTCTGCTTTTTAGCATGTGGAACTATATAGTTTTTAGCAAGCTTTTGGCCTCTCATTCTTAAAGTGGAGTAAGAGCCTTTCTTATTGGTCAAGACGATTCTATAGATGTAATACTTGTATTTCATATTCACTTTGTTTTTTATTATTTTGTAAAGTGAATCATGAATTTGATGTTCCATTGAATGTAATCCTACAACATAAGCTATTTTATATTTTGAACTGCGGTTTCCTATGGTTCCAATGAAATATACCTTTCCATAACTGGTTTTTCCTATAATTTTGCGGATAAGTACATTGACTTTTGTATTTTTGCTTACAGGAATGTAGTTAGATTTGCCAGCATATGTGATTGTTACGTTATAAATCTTGGAAGTTAAATTAATTTTCAGTTTAGCTAAACCATTTTTGTTGGTTGTTCTTGCATAGTTTTTTCCATTAAATGTTATTTTAAGGGTTTGATTAGCTATTGCTTTGCCTTCAGTTGTTTTCAAGTAAACGTTTAGGTAATCGTTCTTGAATATTCCATATTCTGCAATTGTTAATTTAGTATAAATTGGCTTTGCAATAACCCTAAGATTCAATGTTTTTGAAGATGATTCATATTTGTCATCTCCATCAAAGATTAAATTGATCTTATAGGTTTTTGCAGCATTTGTAATATTGAATTTAGCTATTCCATTGCTGTTTGTTTTTGCAGTAAGGGTTTTGCCATTTATGATAAGTTTGACCTTTTGATTTGGAATAGCTTTTTTGGAAATGTCCTTTAAATAAACATTTAAATATTTGTTTTTTATTGCATAATCTACAGAGCTTAATGATGTTTTTTCTAAAGTAATTTCTTCTGGAGTTTCATCATTTCCAGAATCATCACCATTTCCATCATTTTCAGTTATTGGGTTATTTGTATCTGTAGAACATCCTGGAGTGTCTGTTTCCACGGGATTTGAGTCTGTTGAACATCCATCCCCATCTTCAAGTACTTCATCTACTCCAATTTCATCACTTGATATCTGAGTTGAAACAGCATAATTGCTTTGATCGATTTCACTTGCAGATATGAAGCTTATGTTTATTGCAATAAACAAAATCAATAAGATATAAAAATATCGAAACATCTTTTTATTCATTTAATACCTCCTTACAGGAGTTTAAATAATTATAATAAGTCTAAATTTCATCAAATAAAAATTAAAATTAAAATAAAAATAGAAAAATTGAAAATAATAGCTAAATATTTAGCTAAAATTCAAATTCTCCTTCTTTAATAAAAACATATAAAACATAAACTATTGCTAATACAACGAATATAGGCAATAGCCATGCAAATAATTTAATTAAAACTGCTACCACAATTATAATTATTAAATAAGTAATTAATTCATCGATTTTCATAGTTTTTATTTATCTTTTAATAGTATTTAAAATTTATTA
>JAZRQJ010000013.1:0-41096 GCA_045649685.1 Oscillospiraceae bacterium | reverse complement strand
GTTACCATATTATATCGATTATTGATTAATAATTTGTGAATAAAGCAATAATTTTTTGTTAACAAAAAACCACACACATTTAATTGAATGCATGTGGTTTATTTTTCAAATCATAAATTATCCAAAAATTATTACTTAGATCTATTATCTATTATATTAATGCCATCACGTAATAGTATTTCTTTATTTTCCACTTTGTCAAAAAGTTTATCATTTCGTTTTTCATATCTTTTAGAATCGGTTACATCTATACTTGTCAAATCAGAAGCACAAGATAAATCCACATTATCATTTTTATCTAAAATTAGCGTATGCACACCTCTGCCTATTTTTATAGACATATCAAATGTTGTCAAAAACTCAGGCAACCTTACATCCTTACCATTAAATGATTTAAAACCAAATCCAAACAATCCAAAATATATATCATTAACCTTTGTTTTAGTATAATCTAAAGACATACTGTATGGTATACCTTCACTAGTCTCTCCGCATGTATTTAATACACGTAAAACATTATCAGTATCTTTTTCATAAAGCATAAAATTTCTTATACCATATTTACTAGAACGTGTTACATCAACATTTTTTAAATTCTCAGCTTTAGATAAATCTATAGTTTCATTGCCAGCTAATACTAAAGATGTTATATTAGAACCTATATTAATTTTCATCCCCAAATTTGCTATATCAGACGATACACTAGTTACTAATTTATTATCACGAACGTCCTCATAGGTTGCTCCTACTCTATCCATATTTATAAACGCAGTACCTTCTTGTCCAGCCATTTCATATTTACATCCATCAATTTGAAAATTATATTTAATTTTATTATACTTGTCATTATCTTCATCACAGTTTTTTACTTCATGTATCTTGTGTATGCATTGTCTCAAGAGATCCTCATTGGCAGATTTAAAATCAAGATTTTTATTATTATAGAACGCCGGGAAAAACTCTTTTATCTTAGCTTTTACTACATCGTTTATTTCATCTGTGTCTCTATTACGTCCCGAGTCAATCTCTTCAGTTTCCCAAGTTGTATCTAACAATATCCATTCTTTTTTATTGGAATTATTTTTACTCGGTAAATACACAGCATTATAAGCATGACGAATTCCTTCTACACTGGTAATTGTTCCAATATATACACTTGGTATTTTTGCCATCCTCATCATTAAAGCCGTTAAATCAGATTTTCCTGCACACTCACCCATCCTGCGTTTGTATGTCAATAACGCATCTTGTGGCCTTCTACAAAACATTTCCAAACTTTCCCAATCATAATGAATATGTTTAGCAACCCAACGATATATTGCTTTAGCTATACGCCACTCTCTAGACTTATCCAAATTTTTGCTAGGGTTTCCTTTATATTTTATATGGCCAGGTGTTCTTTCATCAACTTTATCTATTAAGGACTGTACCGTTTTCTCTATTTGAGCATAAACTTCATGCTCATTCATTTTTATCTTTTCCGCGTTTCTATCTAGATGCCTTATTTCATCCTCTCTATAATTTTTCAAATTACTAGGATCAATAACCTCTGAACACGTATTAAAATCTTCACTACCCTCCTTAGGCAGTCTATCCAAATACATCAAACTATACTTAATTTCTGCCTCACTTGTGTCCACAGCTCCAACAGATGTCACTACACTCGACACGGCCATAACACCCGCACACAATGTGGCCGCTACTTTTTTCAATAAATCCCTTCTAAAATTCATTATTTTATACGCCGTCCTAAATTTTTATTGCCTTTCAAGTATATAAAACAAATGTGAATTCTATATGAACTACATGTATATTTTTTGTTAACACAAAATATAGTCCACAAATTTTTACAAATAAAAAAACTATACGCAATTTACACGTATAGCTTTTTTTAATTATTTTTCAAAATTAACGTTTCCTTTTAATCAAAGCATAGACTACAATAACAGCCGCAGCTATAACAATCACTGCTAACAATATACATGCCACAATAAAAACATTATTCATAAGTTGAGCGTGCGCAGAATCGTTGCTTTCAGAAGCAGCAGAACTTACATCTTTAGATTTTTCCTTTGACAAATTCTTTATTTCCTTAATATATCCTGTTTCTTCATCATAACTTACCTCATAATCTTTTCCTTCTTCTAATCCTTTATGTCCGAAAATACTTTTTACAAGATATTGTCCCATTTTTTTGTAATCACTAACCGCCTCAGCCCTTTTAGCGGAAGCCTTTTTTGTAAATCCATTCTCACTCAAATTTAATCCAATAGTATCATCTTTCATAATTTCTATTATAGACTGAACAAATTTAGCAAATAAACCCTCGTCATTAAGTACAGTTTCTGCATCGCCAAAATATTTTATAATAATTTCTTCAGTATGTTTTAAAAACAAACTATCATAATCGTTATCTTGTATTGCAACTTTTCCATCTATCAAAGATTTTACATATTCCTTAGCCTTATTCTTATTTATCCAATAAAAACGTTTCTTTTTATTACCATTACTTTCTTTAATATATCCTATAACGCCTTGATAGTCCATATCCGCCGCACAACCATCAGGTGCACTATAATTGCTAACAAATCGTACCATACCTATAACGTGAAGTAATCCATTTAACAAAGACTTTGGATTATCAACATCATTAATAGCAGGATTGTTTAAGTGATAACCTAACCTGTTTGCCTCCGAAGTATTAAAATCACCCTGCTCAACTTTTAAATCTAAAAGCAGTGCAGTTACAACATTAACTACATCCGGATACTCACTTAATGCCTTTTTATTTCTAGTATTAGCATCCGTAAACTGAATCCCATTTAAATATTGCTTAACCTCCTCCTCAGAAACTGGAGCAGCACTAACAAAACAAAAAACATTTAACATAATACAAATTGCAACAAAAATTGAACTGATTTTTTTTAGTGATTTCATGAAAATCTCTCTCCCTCATTCAAATTTAATGTACAAATAACTAATTACTCTTCAAATTATACAATACACCTATACCTATGTCAAAGTCAAAAAATTGCGCATACATATGCCTATTTCCTCTTTTTAGCTAAAATCACAAAAGTTAAAATCAAAAAACTATTAGCGCCTTTCTTTATTTCCTTAATGTGTCCCGTCTCGCCATCATAAATTATCTCATAATCTTTTCCTTCTGCCAACCCCTTAGTTTCCAAGGTTTTCTTAACTATGCTCTGTCCCAAATTTTTATAGTCTTTAAGAGCCTCTGCCTTATCAGAAGAAACTATAGGTATAATTTTTTTGTTGTTAGATCCTGCATTTCCACCACTAGTAATATCTTCAAGCAATATTCTAAAAAATGCCGTACACAGCTCTTCATCATTAAAAAACGAATCTATATCTCCAAAATATTTTATAACAGCATCTTGAGTATTTTTAAAAAACAACAAATCCCTATCATCATTGTTATAGCTATCATACAAAAAAGGATTTTTCTTAATATCAAAAGACCCATCCATCATTTCCTTGACAACTTCTTTACACTTGTCCTTATCTATCCAATAAAAATTAAATTTTTCATTACCATTATTGTCTATAATTTTAGCCATATAGCAAAAATAAAATGACCCGCACAAAGATCTATCAACATTTGAGATAACGCATCAACAATATGAGGGTATTGTTTTAATTTTGTAATATTGCCAGAATTATTATCTTTAGAACTTCTAACGAAAAGCTCTCCCATAAGTGATTTCAAATCCTGTTTTTCTACCGATGCAGCGCTAACAAAACAGACCACACTTAGCGTTAAACTCAATGCAATAAACACTGAACTTATTTTTCTTAACATTTTCATAAAAGTCTCCCACATTTTGTATAAAGGTATTTAAAATTTATCGAACCGCAGTTCGTAAACTATTCATCCGAAAACGAACTATACCTCCCCCACGAAATGTTGTCAACAAACAAAACGTGTGCACATATGCCTATCTTTTCTTTTTAGTCAAAATAACAATCAAAACAACAGCTAATGCTACAACAACCACTGCTAAAAATATACAAACTAAAATTAAAAAATTATTTGATACCTTTCTTATTTCCTTAATATACCCAGTTTCTTCATTGTAAACTATCTCGTAGTCTTTTCCTTCTGCCAAACCTTTATATTCCAAGGTTTTTGTAACAATATCCTGTCCTAGTTTTTTGTAACTGTTAACCTCTTCCGATTTACCAGTGGAAACCATGGTAACCGTTTTTTCATTACCAAATGATGATTTTCCACTCTTAGAACTTTCTTCAAGCATTGTGCTAAAAAACTTTGTAGAAAGCTCATCGTCATTAAAGAATGCATCTATACCGCCTAAATATTTTATAATCGCATCTTGAATATGTTTAAAAAACAACAAATTACGGTCATCATTTTTAAAGTAATTACCAAGAAGCGGAATTTCTCGAACATCAAAAGTACCATCCATCATTTGTTTAACTGTTTCCTTGCATTTTTCTTTATCTATCCACCTAAAATAAACCTTTTCATTACCGTTATTATCTATAAATTTTGGTTTGCAACAAAAATGAAGTGGGTCAAAAGAAGAGTGAGCCCTATCAAATTTATAGTTACTAACAAATTTATATCCATCTGCTGCAGAAGTAAGATGTAAAAAAATAAACATTTCAATCCATGGTGATCCTGATTCTAAATATTTCTTGTCAACTCGAATTGAATATAGTCTACTAGCTAAGCTATTGTCATTTTCAACATCAATATCAACATCATCAACTTTTACATCTAATAACAGTTGAACCAACGCATCATTAGCTTTCGGATATTGTCTTAAACAAGGTTTACTACCAGAACTATATTCTTCATCATTTCCAAGCGGAAACTGTGCTAAAAATTCTCTCAATGTTCCTTCAGAAACACGAGCGGCACTAACAAAAACAAAAACATTCAACATAAGACAAACAGCAATAAAAATTGAACCAAATTTCTTTAATAGCTTCATAATACACTCTCCTTCTTTCTTTTTAATAAAATACACCAAACAACCAATACTATAACAAATTATATAACAGAAAGAAATTTGTGTCAAAACCCTCAATTTTAAAACAAATTATTACAAAATTTTTGTTATTTCAACCAAAACATATCAAATGCAAATACAACCACTTTGTTTCAATTTACTCTTTAACCTATTTAAATAATTGTATCCCATTTTCATAAATCAATTCATCTTGTGTAGCATAAATATCACACAATATTTAGACAATCGCATCAATTATATTTTTTGCATATAAATTAAGCCACTAATATTTAATTCTCATAAACACAATTAACCCTAATAAAATTCAAATTATTCTGCTAAATATTCTCAAATCAAACACACTCTCAAACAAATATTGCAAAAATGCACACATTTTGTCCACATATACTATAGGAATAATTTAAGATATAATGATATTTGGTACACATAAGTAGCGCAAATTGAAATAACAATTAATTTTAAAAAAAAGCCTTGACAAAACGAAAGTTATATTGTAAAATTGTTTTTGTTATCTGGATTGGATCTTGAGTAATTAATATGGCGATATAGCTCAGGTGGCTAGAGCATGCGGTTCATACCCGCAGTGTCACTGGTTCGAATCCAGTTATCGCTACCAGAGTATTTGGCCCGTTGGTCAAGTGGTTAAGACACCGCCCTTTCACGGCGGTAACGCGAGTTCAATTCTCGCACGGGTCACCAAAGTAAAAAAGGAGCACAAATTAGGTTTGTGCTCCTTTTTGTTTATCAAAAAAATCAGAGAATCTAAAAAATCCCCTGATAATTAAAATTTTACAAATTATTGTTCTTCAAACATATCTTTACCTACGCCACAAACAGGACAAACGTAATCGTCTGGTTCAGAATTTATGTCTCCTTCGTGAACATATCCACATGCACTACACACATATGTTTTATTTTCTTCCATACTATATAACCCTTTCCAATAATATATTCTATTTTCAATAGGCTATCATAACTTTACATATGTGTCAAGACAAATTCACGCAACATATGCGAATTATATTATTTAATAAACAAATTATTCAAATCAGATATAGCATTAGTTAAAATACCCCTAACATTAACTCCTCCAGCAACCATATCTAACATCTCATCTGAAAGCGTAAAACTGCCAAAATTATTTATTATTTTGCGAGCCTCGGCCGATTGCAAAAACTCCCTCATCTCATTCTTAAACGTTTCAAAATCTTCTCTGTATCCTTTTTGACAAAAAAATTCATAAACATCTTGTGAATTATCCAAACCATTAAGTTCATCTCGTTGGTCTGAATCGGTCATTATCTTATAAAAAATATCCTTTATCATAAAACAACCCCCTAAATCAAAAAAATTATATTTTGATAAACATATTATATCAATTTTTTCAAATAAAACAACATCAACCACTAAAATTTGTTACATTTGCACAACCAACTTTTGGTTTTTTATATCAAAATTTTATGTTGATTATGTCTTATTTCTGTGTTAAAATTATTCCAAAGTGTGTTTAAAAAATACGTAATTTAAATTGGAATAAAAATACTGAAATGTAATATAAAAAAACTTTTTACTATTGTAGACAAATTTTAAACTTTTTATTTTGCCTATTTTTAACAATTATATAACACCAATTTGTTGTTAATCACAAATTTTTTGTTCCAGGCTTTTAAGTTCTGGAGCGTTTTTTATTATTAAAAGTAGAGGTGTATCGAAATCTATGAAAGAACAAATAAATGAAATCAGAGAAACTGCTGTAAAGCAAATCAATTCTTGTGAAAAAACAAATGAATTGACTAATTTAAAAGTAGAATATCTTGGAAAAAAAGGAAAACTTTCCTTGCTATTAAAACAAATGGGAAAACTTTCCCCAGATGAAAGAAAAAGTGTTGGCCAACTTGCAAACAAAGTTAGAAATGAATTAGAACAAAATCTAGAACAAAAGATGGCTGAAATAAAATTAATTGAACAAGAAAACAAGATGAAGTCAGAAAAAATCGATGTCACACTCCCTGGGCAAAAATTTAAAATTGGAAATATACACCCACTATCCAAAGTTATGAAAGAAATTAATGATATTTTTATTGGTATGGGTTTTTCAATTGCAGAAGGTCCAGAAATTGAAACAGACTACTATAATTTTGAAGCTCTAAATATTCCAAAAGATCACCCTGCAAGAGATACTCAAGACACATTTTATATAAATGATAATATTCTTCTGCGCACACAAACTTCTCCTGTTCAAATTCGAGTTATGGAAAAACAAAAACCTCCTATAAAAATAATTTCTCCAGGAAGAGTATATCGTTCTGATTCTGTTGATGCAACACATTCTCCTGTATTCCATCAAATAGAAGGATTAGTTGTAGATAAAAACATAACCATGTCAGACTTAAAGGGAACTCTTGAACTATTCGTAAAAAAATTATATGGAGAAGACTCTAACGTTAAGTTTAGACCACACCATTTCCCATTTACTGAACCTTCTGCAGAAATGGATGTTATGTGTTTTTCATGCAAGGGAAAAGGCTGTAGTTTATGCAAAGGTGAGGGCTGGATTGAAATATTAGGTTGTGGAATGGTTCATCCAAAAGTGCTAAAAGAATGTAATATAGACCCAGAAGTTTATTCCGGATTTGCATTTGGTCTAGGTCTAGAAAGAATTGTTATGAGAAGATATAACATTGATGATCTTAGATTATTTTTTGAAAATGATATGCGCTTCTTATCTCAATTCTAAAATTAAAAAAATTATTTAAGTAAGGTTTTATAAACAAAACAACATTTAACATTGTGAATTTTTCACAAATCTTTTTAAGGTGGTTAAAATATATGAATTTATCCGTAAAATGGTTGAAAGACTACGTAAATATAGATAACTTAACCATTAAAGAATTAACTGATGGTTTAACAATGAGCGGATCTAAAGTTGAAGGTTTTGAAATTGAAAACGATAAAATACAAAAAATCGTTGTTGGAAAAATAATATCTATAGAAAAACATCCAGATGCCGACAAATTGGTAGTTTGCTTGGTAGATGTTGGGCAAAGTGATCCTTTACAAATTGTAACAGGAGCAACCAATGTAAAAGAAAACGCCTTAGTGCCAGTATGCCTAAATGGTGCCATTCTTCCAAACGGAACAAAAATTAGATCGGGAAAACTGCGCGGGGTTCTTTCTCAAGGCATGATGTGCTCACTATCCGAATTAGGCTTATCTAAAAATGATTTTCCATATGCAATTGAAGATGGTATATTCTTATTAGAAGAAGAGTGCGAAGTTGGTCAAGATATATGTGAGGCTATAGGATTAGATGACATAAAAATTGAATTTGAAATAACATCCAACCGTCCAGATTGCCTTTCTGTTGTTGGATTGGCCAGAGAAACTGCTGCAACATTCAATCTGCCTCTCAATATATCTGCTCCAAAAGTTAAAGGCTCCAATGGAAATATCAATGATAGTTTAAAAGTTGACGTAAAAAGTCCACTTTGTAGCAGATATATGGCTAAAATGGTCAAAAACGTAAAAATCAAGCCGTCTCCACGTTGGATGCGAGAACGTCTAAGAGCCAGCGGCGTGAGACCAATTAATAATATCGTAGACATAACTAATTTTGTAATGTTAGAATATGGTCATCCTATGCACGCATTTGACGCATCTAACATTTCTGGAAACAATATAGTTATACGAACTGCCAAAGAGGGAGAAACTATAACAACTTTAGATGGTTCCGATCATACTTTAAAAGACAATATGCTAATGATTTGCGATTCTGAAAAACCAATTGCTGTTGCTGGAGTGATGGGTGGAGAATACAGCGGCGTTCAAGAAAACACAAAATCAATTATCTTAGAAGCAGCATGTTTTGATGGAGCTAACGTTAGAAAAACTGCCAAAGCCTTAAATATAAGAACAGATTCATCAATACGATTTGAAAAAGGTTTAAATCCAATATGTTGTGAAAATACAATAAATCGTGCTTGTGAACTAATTGAACTGCTCGAAATAGGTGAAGTTGTTGGCGGAACAATAGATGTACAAAATTTTGATCATAAACCACAAACAATCCACCTAGATTCTGAATGGATAAACAATTTTATCGGAATAAATTTATCTAACGACGATATGATAAAAATTTTAAACTCCCTAGATTTCAAAGTAGAAGATAATGAAATTATCGTTCCACCTCACCGAATAGACATTGAACACAAAGCAGATGTAGCGGAAGAAATTGCTAGAATATATGGATATGACAAAATTCCTGTCTCAACCATTAAAGGAAAAGCTGATGCTGCTTTAACTGAAACTCAAAAGTTCAAACAACTAATAGATGCTTCTCTAATTGCTCTTGGTTGCAGCGAAATATGCACATATTCATTCATGAGTCCAAAAGAATATAATAAAATTCAGCTTTCTCTAAACTGTGATTTAAGAAACTCAATAAAAATTCAAAATCCACTTGGTGAAGACACAAGCACTATGAGAACAACAACATATCCATCTATTCTCAGCATTCTTTCTAAAAACTACAACAACAGAAACGAAAAAGCATGGCTATATGAAATAGGAAAGGTTTATATTCCGTCTGAAGAAAATTCACAGCCATATGAAATAGACAAAATAACAATTGGAACTTATGGAAACTGCGATTTTTATACAATTAAAGGAATTATTGAATCTTTACTAGATCAGCTAAATGTAACCGACGTTGAATTTGTTGCTGCAAAGGGCATGCCATTTCATGATTATCGCTGCTGTGAAATAGTTAAAAATGGAAAAGTTTTAGGAAAATTTGGTGAAGTACATCCAACGGTAAGTGAAAACTATAAAATTGGAACAAAAACATATATTGCAGAACTAGATTTTAATACAATATTTAGTGCAAGAAATGAACTAAATACATACCGTGGTGTTCCAAAATTCCCTGCTTCAGTTAGAGATTTATCGCTAGTTTGTGACGAATCTATCGAATCTGGTCAAATAGAAAAAGAAATTAAAAATAATATAGGAAAAATTTTAGAAAGTATAGAAGTTTTTGATGTATATAGAGGCGAACAAATTGCTCAAAACCAAAAAAGTATTTCATATAAATTAACCATGCGCGATAGAGCTAGAACCCTAACCGATGAAGAAATTGATAAGGTTATTGAAAAAACTCTAAATTCTCTAGAAAAAATTGGTGTTAAACTTAGATTTCAATCATAGTATATAACTCAATATATCTACCAACAAAAATCATGCTAGTAGCTTGTTTTTCTAGCATGATTTGATGTTGTTTGCGTCAATTTTTAATGAACACAAATATTTTCTTTATGTTAAAATATACAAATATATAAAAATTTTTACATTTATTTTCATACACCAACTACTCTTGACTTTTTATAAATAAAAATATATCATTAAGGTATGTTAGAGATATTAATTGGTTTTATACTTTTTTGAAGCAGGTCGTTTGCTTCGATTATTTTTTCACCAGATACACTATATATTGTGTATTGCAAAAAAACATATACAAATTAAGGAGGCTTTGCGGTGAATACAAAAGTTATCAAAAGAAACGGTACTATTGTTGAATTTGATTCCCACAAAATATATGACGCTATTATGAGATCTATGAGTTATGGTAGCGGAATAATCAATGAAGAGGTAGCCGAAAAAATAAGCAAAGAAATCGAGGCTGAATGTGAACACCGTTTAGACAACATAACAATCCGTGAAATAGAAAATTCTGTTTATAGCAAATTAATCCAAAAAGGCCATATGTTAACTGCTAAAGCGTATGAAGGTTTTAGATCTATTCAAGAATTTAAACGCTTAACTAACACAACTGACGATGGTGTTATTGGATTATTAAAAGGTACAAACCATCTAGTTGCTATGGACAATTCAAACAAAAATCCTATTTTAAATTCAACAATGAGAGATCTAATTGCCGGAGAAGTTTCTAAAGACTTAACTCAGCGCATATTGCTTCCAACAGATGTTGTTCAAGCTCATCAAAATGGAGTGTTGCACTTCCACGATATGGACTATTCTATGAGTCCAATGTTTAACTGTTGTTTGATTAATATTGGAGATATGCTAGACAATGGAACTGTTATTAACGACACCTTAATAGAATCACCATCTTGTTTCCAAACTGCTTGTAATATTATGACTCAGATTATGGCACAAGTTGCTTCAAATCAATACGGTGGTCAGAGTGTAGATATAAGACATCTTGGAAAATATCTACGTAGAACAAGAACAAAAGCATATAATCATTATAAAGAAAAGGGCTATGACGAGTCTTTATGCAACGAACTTGCTGAAGATAAAATGCTAACCGAATTAAAATCTGGAGTTCAAACAATCCAATATCAGATAAACACACTTCAGACTTCAAACGGTCAGGCTCCTTTTGTTACAATATTTATGCATATTGAAGATGGTTTTGAGTATGAAAAAGAGGTTGCTTTAATTGTTAGAGAGATTTTGAAACAACGTCTAGAAGGTGTAAAAAACCGTCAAAATGTTGTTGTAACACCTCCATTCCCAAAACTAGTTTACGTGCTAGATGAAAACAACTGCTTACAGGGTGGAAAATACGATTATATTACTAGAGATTACGCTATTCCATGTAGTGCAAAGAGAATGTATCCAGATTACATTTCTGCAAAACAAATGAGAAAAATATATGACGGTCACGTATTTAGTTGTATGGGTTGCCGCTCATTCTTGTCTCCTTGGTATGATAAAGACGGCAATGTTAAATTTGAAGGTAGATTTAACGCTGGAGTGGTTTCAATAAACCTTCCTCAAATTGCAATAATCGCTAATAAAGATGAAGATAAGTTCTGGCGTTTGTTAGACCGTCGTTTGGATTTATGTAAAAAAGCTTTAATCTGCCGTCACGATATGCTAAAGGGAACAAAGGCCGCTGTTTCTCCAATTCACTGGCAAGACGGTGCTATTGCTAGACTTGCTCCAGATGAAACAATTGACGAGCTATTAGAAGGCGGCTTCTGCACATTATCTTTAGGATATATTGGAATATATGAGATGACTAAGCTAATGACAGGCGAGAGTCATACTCAAGATAAAGGAAAAGATTTTGCTATCTCAGTTATGAAACACATGAGACAAGCAACTCAGGATTGGAAAAAAGAAACTGGCTTAGGTTTTGCTTTATATGGTACTCCTGCAGAAAATCTTTGCTACAGGTTTGCTAAAATAGACAAACAACACTTCGGAGATATTGAAGATGTAACTGATAAAGGCTATTATACAAACTCATATCATGTTGATGTTAGAGAAAACATCGATGCATTTAGTAAACTATCGTTTGAAAGTGAATTCCAAGAGATCAGCACAGGTGGTTGTATATCATACATAGAAATTCCAAATATGCAGCATAATTTAGAAGCTCTGGAAGAAATGGTTCAGTTTATATACGACAATATACAATATGCTGAATTTAACACAAAGTCTGATTACTGCCATGTTTGTGGTTTTGACGGTGAAATCAAAATAAACGATGACGTGCAATGGGAATGTCCTAACTGTGGAAACGCAGATACTTCAAAATTAACTGTTGTAAGAAGAACTTGCGGCTATCTAGGCTTACACTTCTGGAACGAAGGTAAGACAAAAGAAATGAAACAAAGAGTTTTACATCTATAAACAAAAAGGGCGAGATTAAATGAGATATGGTCAAATAAGAAAATATGACGTAGCAAATGGCCCTGGAATTAGAACCTCAATATTTGTCACAGGATGTCCATTTAAGTGTGAAGGATGTTTTAATGAAGAATATCAATCCAAAGAAAATGGAACTTTGTGGTCTAAATCTATTGAAGATCGCCTCATACAATTCGTATCTTCTGAACGTATTAGTGGTCTATCTGTTTTAGGTGGAGAACCACTTGTTCAAGACGATGATCTATTAAATTTACTAAAACGTGTTAAAAATGAAACCAAAAAATCTATTTGGCTGTGGTCTGGATATAAATTTGAACAACTAAATCAAAGACAACTAAACCTTTTAGAATATGTTGATGTTTTGGTAGATGGGCTTTTCGTTATTGCAAAAAAAGATTTGAAATTAAAATTTAGAGGTTCATCAAATCAAAGAGTTATTGACTTAAACAAAACCAGAAGCCAAGGTAAGGTTATAATTTGGAGTGGAATTAAACAAGGACAATGATTGTTTTTCCTCCACACTTTGTTTACAAATTATTAACTTTGATATCATTGACTTTAAATACTATGTGTGTTAGAATTCTATTGAGTTTGCTACTAGTTCTAACACTTCTGCTACTGTAGCTCAGTTGGTAGAGCAGCTCACTCGTAATGAGCAGGTCGTCCGTTCAAGCCGGATCAGTAGCTCCAAAATTTATTTTTATGTTTTGATCGTAATTTTACATAAATATATTATTACTTAAGACATGCTTTAATTTATAGTGTGTCGCTTTTTATTTTAGGAAATTAACAAGTGGAAAGGTTTTGTATTCAATGGCAAAGGAAATGACTCATGGTAAACCCATAAAACTTATTTTTTTATTTATGATACCACTCCTAATAGGTAATATCGTTCAGCAACTATATAATATGGCAGATTCCGTAATTGTTGGAAAATTTGTAGGTGTTAATGCTTTAGCCGGTGTTGGAATTGCAAGTTCGCTATTATTCATGTCAATGGGCTTTGTAATGGGCCTTTGTAATGGTTTTTCTGTAGTTTTAGCTCAGAGATTTGGTGCTGGAAGCAAAGTTGGTGTTAGACGCTCAATAACAACATCAATATATCTCGGTCTGTTCTTTACAATAATTATTACAGTGCTCAGTGTGCTATTTACACACAGTCTGTTAGTACTAATAAACACCCCTCCGGAGGTTATAGAATCTGCTCTTATTTTCATTTTAATATCATCATACGGTATGTTTTCATTGGTGGCTTATAATTTGTTTTCGGGAATTCTTAGAGCAATTGGAGATAGCAAAACACCACTATATTTTCTTATTTTTTCTGCAATATTAAATGTAGGTTTTAATTTCTTATCTGTTGGTGTTTTTAATTTCGGTATAGCAGGATCAGCTATGTCTACAGTTGCTTCTCAAATAATATCGTCAACTCTTTGTGCACTACATATGTTTAGAAAATATGAAATAATTAGACCTAAAAAAACTGACTGGAAAATAAATTGGCCATATATCTGGCTTCATATAAAAATTGGTTTCCCTATGGCTTTAGAATTTTCTGTAACGGCTGTGGGAATTATAATACTACAAGGTGCAATAAACAACTTAGGTCCTAACATAGTTGCCGGTTTTACAACAGCTATGAAAATTGAAAACATAATAATTGCTGCTTTCATGGCTCTCGCATCTGCTGTTTCAACATATACTGCACAAAATTTTGGTGCTAGAAACTACAAAAGAATAGTAAGCGGCGCTAAATCCAACATAATAATAGGCATGCTTATATGCTTAATATTCAGCGTAATATTGTTCCTGTTTTGGGATGTTTTTGTTGGTTTATTCGTTAATGAAGGTGAATTTGAAGTTAGAGCAGCCGCAAAACAATATATGCTTATTGCTATATTAAACTATCCTGTTCTGTGCTTGCTAATCACTTTTAGATGTCTTGTTCAGAGTTTGGGTAGAACAGTTGTTCCTGTTTTAGCTGGTGTGTCTGAAGTTGTAATGCGTTCTATAGGTGCTTTTTTCCTTTCAAACATTTTAGGATTCACAGGTATATGCTGTGCCCCCGTATTATCTTGGTATGCTGCATTTTTTATGATAATAACTTCATATATTTTTGCTATAATAAAATTAAAAAAAGAATTTGGCAAAAGAATTCAAAATTAAACAAAAAAATAGGTAAGAATTTAAAATCTTACCTATTTTTTTTAACAATCATCGGGTCATATCCCCCGTATTTAATTAGCACATCTTTTACGGCAATTGCACATCCCGACAAAAAATTTGCTCTCACATTTATTTGACTAGTACATATTTTTTCAAACAATTCTTTAGGTAAATATTCCTTCAAGCAATTATTAAAACAATCTTCAAAATTTGAATTTTCAAAAATTTTTCCAAAAAATATTATTTTTTCAATATTAAGCAACTGATTACAATTATAAATTTCCAAAGCAATCCACTCACAAGCTTCAGTAAAAATGTTACGCACCGCACTATCTAATTTCACATTAGAGTCAAACAAAACCAACTCGCTAATAGACACCTCTTTTTCCTTAGCCACTTTATATAACTTTGTATCTTTATCTCCAGAATATATTTTATCTACAATTTTTTTCAAAGCAAACACAGAAGCATGTTTATTAATGGAATCTAATTTATCAAAACTAGACGACACATTTTTGCTTACATGACTAATTATATTTCCAAAATCAACTTTATTTAAAATATAATCCTCTAATGAACTATTTTTTATGGCAAACGATGCAACTATATTATGTTCATTGCCTATATATAAAAATTTCTTCGATGAGCCTTTTAAATCATGAACACAATAAAAATCCATTTCCGCAAGCGCCAATCCATTTGTTAATTCGTCAAAACAAGCAAAAATCCCTAGTTGTTCTCTTATAACAGTTGATATTTCGTTATATAGATCCTCTTTGTCCATATTTCCTTCAAAAAACGATTCATTCAAACAAATTCCTATAGCCAAAACATCTTCTGAAGACAAACAATTTTCCTCTAAAATTTCTTTACAACCAGAAATTATTGTTCTAAGCAAATAGGTAACGTTTTTTGTATCTTGTAAATTATAGTAACGCTTTCCCAAAACGCTTCCATTGATGTTAGACAAACCTATGTTAACTGTTTGTCTTTCAACCGCTACTCCAAACACAAATTTAAAATCAGGAGAAATTTCCAAATATACTCTACTTGGTCCAGGTGTATTAGAAGAGTCAAGCGGATGATGTGAAGTTTCCCTAATAAGACCTTCTTCAATCATCTCTTTTGTTATAATTGTTATTGCCGAACGAGTAAGCCCTAATTCTTTAGCCATATCAACTCTAGAAACAAAATCACTATTTCTCAGTAAACGCAAAATTTGACTTCTGTTTTTCATTTTTGCATTTAACCTAATAGTGGTCTCTTTTGCTCGACTCAATCCACTAACCCCCTCTTGTTCAATAATAATTAATGTTTATATATTTTTATTGTCTTTCCTATGACGAATTCTTTCTATAGTTATCACTTATGTCCACAATTGCAACATATATTTTTCCTGATATATTATTAAATAATTTAACTAACTAAAAAAATTTTATCAATAATATATGGTATTTGTCAATAAAAATTCAAACATTATTGCTATTTATATAGTAAAACAAACACTTATCTTAACCTATTTCAAACTATTAAACATTTTGACTCATATATAAATTTATGTTATCATGTCTTGGTAGATATACGTGTATGTATTAAAACATTTTTTGTTTTGGAGTGTGATTTGAATTATGAAACTAGGCATGGTTGGACTTCCAAATGTTGGAAAGAGTACTTTGTTTAATGCTCTTGCAGGTGGTGGCGCCCAATCTGCAAACTATCCTTTTTGCACAATTGAGCCCAATGTTGGAATTGTCTCTGTTCCAGATAATAGATTAGATAAACTATCAGAAATATATCATCCTAAAAAAGTTACTCCAGCTATCCTAGAATTTGTTGATATAGCTGGATTGGTTAAAGGTGCTTCAAAAGGAGAAGGCCTTGGTAATAAATTTCTAGCAAATATAAGAGAAGTTGACGCTATAATCCACGTAGTGCGTTGTTTCGAAGATCCTAATATAGTTCATGTTGATGGATCTATAGATCCCGTTCGAGATATTGAAACAATAAATCTAGAATTAATCTTTTCAGATATTGAAATTTTACAGAAAAGAATAGACAAATTAAAAAAACAAGCTAAGGGAGATAAATCTTTGCTTGGTCAGATTTCTGTTTTGGAAGAGTTATTAAAATGGTTGGAAGATGGAAAAAGTGCCAGAGGATTTGATCCATCATCAGAAGATGATCAAAAACTAATTGATTCTCTAGGTTTACTATCAAACAAACCAATAATATACGCAGCTAATCTATCAGAAGATGACTATAAATCCGGACTAGACAAACACACAGCTTTTAATCAAGTGATGGACTTTGCAAAATCCGAAAATGCAGCAATATTCCCAATATGTGCTAAAATTGAAGAAGAATTAAGTGATATGTCTTTGGAAGACAAAAAATTATTTTTAGAAGATCTTGGTCTATCCGAATCCGGTTTAGACAGAATAATTAAAACTAGCTACGAGCTACTAGGTTTGATATCATATTTAACAGCTGGTGAGCCTGAAGTTAGGGCATGGACAATTTCTAAAGGAACCCTAGCTCCACAGGCAGCTGGAAAAATTCACACAGACTTTGAAAAAGGTTTTATTAGAGCAGAAGTTATTGCTTTTGATGATTTTATAAAATATGGCGATATGGCTGCCGCTAAAGAAAAAGGATTGGTTAGACTAGAAGGAAAAAATTACGTTATGCAAGATGGAGATATTGTATTATTTAGATTCAATGTATAAACGACTTTATCTGAAAATTTAAAGACAAGATGTTGCCATAATACACCTCATCTTGTCTTTTATTATGAGCAAATTTTTAGTTGGAATAATATTCATTTTAAAACATTGTGTTTTTTTCAACAATATGTTATAATGATATGTACGATTGTTTTCACTTTGGAGGTTTTAAGGCAATGATTAAAATGATTGCAACCGATATGGACGGTACTTTGCTTAATTCCAAAAAACAATTAACCCAAAACTCAATTCGAGCAATTTCAGCCGTTAAAAATATGGGCATTCATTTTGTAGTTGCTAGTGGAAGACAATATTATAATATATATAATGTCTTTAAACAACATAACTTAGATGAAAATGTGAGCTTTTTAGCCGAAAATGGAACAATAGTTTTTGATAAAGGAAAACTTTTGTTTGCAAACAAACTCGACGATAATCTTGTAAAAGCTGCTGTGGAATTGGTCCGCAAAACTCCTAATGTATATCCTGTTTTATGTGGCGTTAATTTTGCATATGTCGAAGATACTCACCCTAAATTTGTTGCTGAAGTTACCAAATATTTCGATAAGCGTCAATTTTTACCAGATGTTCTTCAATGTTTGCAACACGATAAAATTACTAAAATTGCTTTATTAGATGTGACAGCAAACTCAGAAACATATGCATACCCTATTTTTAAACACTTTGAAAAACATGCTCAAATTTTAATATCGGGTCCGGAATGGGTTGATTTGATTAATAAAGGCGTAAATAAAGGATCGTCTGTTGAAATGATAGGAGACTTATATAATTATAATTTTGATCAAAGAATGGCATTTGGTGACTATCTTAATGATGTTGCTCTATTACAATCTTGCAAATATAGTTTTGCTGTTGAAAATGCCCATGAAAACTTAAAAAAAGTCGCCTATAAAATTTGTCCATCAAATGATCAGGAGGGTGTTGCTAAAACTTTAATTGAATGGTTTGACTTAAAGTTTTAAAATTAAATATAAATATAAATATAATTCTATGTATAAACTATATTGAGTTATACATTTAGATATAATTGGCAAAGGAGAAAAATTATGATTAGAAATGACCTTAGAAATATAGCTATTGTTGCCCATGTTGACCATGGTAAGACAACTTTAGTTGATCAGATGTTAAAACAAGCTGGTGCATATCGTGAAAATCAAGTTGTTGAAGAAAGAGTTATGGATTCTAATGCCCTTGAGCGTGAAAGAGGAATAACAATCCTTTCTAAAAACACAGCAATTCAATTCGGAGACACTAAAATTAACATAATAGATACTCCTGGACATGCTGACTTTGGTGGAGAAGTTGAGCGTGTTCTAAAAATGGTTGACGGCGTAATTTTGTTGGTAGACGCAGCTGAAGGTCCTATGCCTCAAACTAGATTTGTTACTCAAAAAGCATTGGATTTGGGCTTAAAAATTATAGTTGTTGTAAATAAAATAGACAAGCCTGATGCACGTTTGGACGAAATTCCAGATGAAGTTTTAGAACTATTATTAGATTTAGATGCTAGTGAAGAACAGTTAGAAAGTCCTTTTCTTTTCTGCTCTGGTAGACACGGCACATGCTCTCTATCTCCAGATGAAGAAGGTAAAGATTTAATTCCTCTGTTTAACACAATTTTAGATCATATCAATCCTCCTTCTGGTGACGAAACCAAATCAACTCAAGTTTTAGTTTCTTCCATAGACTACAACGAATATGTTGGTAGGATAGCTATTGGAAAAGTAGAACGCGGAACAATTCGCCAAGGTCAGGAAGTAACTGTTTGTGAATATACTAACAGCACTGATCCATATAAAGGAAAAGTTGTTAACCTATATGAAATTGGTGCTTTTGATAGAATAGCTGTAGATAAGGCAACTGTTGGTGATATTGTTTGTATATCCGGAATAGAAAAAATCACAATAGGAGATACTCTTTGCGAGTTTGGCGAGATTGATCCGTTGCCATTCGTTAAAATAAGCGAACCAACGGTTGAAATGACTTTCTCAGTTAACGATAGTCCTTTTGCTGGCAGAGAGGGAAAATTTGTAACTTCTCGTCAAATTCGTGAAAGACTAGAAAAAGAACTTCTAAAAGACGTTTCATTAAAAGTTTCCGACACAGATTCTAGTGAAAAATTTAATGTGTGCGGACGCGGAGAAATGCATTTGTCTATATTAATAGAAACTATGAGACGTGAAGGCTTTGAACTTGGAGTTTCTACTCCACGTGTTCTATTCAAAGAAATAAATGGCGTTAAACATGAACCTATTGAACGTTTATCTATAGATGTTCCAGAAGAATTTTTGGGATCTGTTATGGAAAAAATGGGACTTAGAAAAGCTGAAATGTTAGAAATGAGTCCACACGGCAACAGAATGAGAATTGAGTTTTTAATTCCATCTCGTGGTCTATTTGGATATAGAAACGAATTTTTAACAGACACTAAGGGTGAAGGTATTATGAACTCTGTGTTTGATTCATATCAACCTTTCAAGGGAGACATTCCTAAACGTCCTACAGGTTCTCTTGTATCTTTTGAAACTGGTGAGGCCGTAACATATGGATTATATAATGCTCAAGAACGTGGATCGTTATTTATTTCTCCGGGAACTCCAGTTTATGAGGGAATGGTTGTTGGTTGTTCTCCAAAGCAAGAAGACTTGGTTGTTAACGTATGTAAGAAAAAGCATGTAACTAACATGAGAGCTTCTGGTTCAGATGATGCTCTAAGACTTGTTCCTCCACGCAAATTAAGCTTAGAAGAGTCTCTAGAATTTTTGGCGCCAGATGAATTGTTGGAAGTAACTCCAGAATCATTAAGAATTAGAAAAGTCATTCTATCAAACCAAGTTCGTGCAAAGAAAAACTCAAAAAACAGATAACGAGTAATATATATGAATAATAATAACTTAAAATTTGAAACAGTTGGACAGGACCTTTATGTGTGCACGTCCCCAGATCATAAATTTGGAACCGATTCTTTTTTGGTTTCAAATTTTTCTGCTCCAAGAAACAAAGATATGGTTTGTGATTTGGGAACAGGATGCGGAATAATTCCTGTTTTGCTACATCGTGATTTTAATCCCAAACAAATTTATGCCATAGACATTCAACAATCTGCCGTTGAGCTTGCAAAACAATCTGTAATTCGCTCCAACCTACAAGATAAAATAATTGTTAAGCAGGCAGACATAAAAAACATTTCTAACCTACCATTAGATTCTTTTGACGTTGTTGTGTGTAATCCCCCATATAAATCTTTGGGTAGTGGAGCAATGAGTAAAAGCAATAGCGACAAAATAGCTCGCCACGAAACTGCCTGCACTATTGAAGATGTATGTTTTGCGGCAAAGAAACTTTTAAAATTTTCTGGAAGGTTATGTTTGTGTCAAAGAGCAGAACGATTAGCAGACACAATTGTTGCCATGAGAAAATTTAACATTGAGCCAAAGGCTATTCGTTTTTGTGCAAAAGATAAAAACACTTCTCCATGGATGTTTTTGATTGAAGGGAAAAAGGGATCTAAGCCGTTTTTAAAGGTTTTGCCTTTACTAGAAGCCTATGAAAAAAATGGCGAATTCACAGAAGAACTAAAAAAAATATATGGATGGGGAGGTAAATTTTGAGCGGTATTTTATATGTTGTTGGAACTCCTATTGGAAATTTAGGAGATTTTTCTCAAAGAGCAATAGATACTTTGAATAGTGTAGATTTTATTGCTGCAGAAGACACCAGAGTTACAATCAAACTCCTAAATAAATTTAATATTAAAAAGCCATTAATAAGCTACCACGAACATAGTAAATCTCAGCGAACAAACCAAATCATATCTAAACTTTTAGATGGCGAAAACGCTGCTATTGTTTCAGACGCAGGAATGCCATGCATTTCTGATCCAGGAGAAAAGTTAATCGATATGTGTATTGAAAAAAACATAGACATTAAAATTGTTCCTGGTCCAACCGCTGCAATTTCTGCCCTTTGTTTAAGCGGTTTAAATACATCGAGATTTGCCTTTTATGGTTTTTTATCAACAAACCGTAAAAGCAGACTCGACACTCTTCTAGAAATAAAAAATTTGCCTTTAACTCTAATATTCTACGAAGCACCCCATAAACTAATTTCAACACTTAAAGATCTTCTTAAACATCTAGGCGATAGAAAAATTACTCTTGCTAAAGAGCTAACAAAAATTCACGAAAATTTTCAAAGAACAACCATATCAGGTGCTTTAAACTTTTTTAACGAAACAGGAAAATCACCAAAAGGAGAATATGTTTTAATAGTTGATGGAGCAAAAGCAACAAACATTTTAGACAATTCTTCAACATTAACTGAAGCTGTAGATTTTGCTAAAAACCTAGTTAAGGAAGGTTTTAAGCCAGTTGATGCGGCAAAGCAGGCAGCCAAAATAACAAATCACAAAAAAAATGAAATATACAGCTTACTGATATTAGAAAAATAATAATCAACAAAAAATGTTTTCAACACTAATTATCAAAAGTGTTGAAAACATTTTTTGTTTTTATTTATATTTATCTAAATAAGTTTAACAAAATTGCGTTCTGAACCATCATTCCAGCCGGCGTTAGAGCTATTCTATCATCTTTCCTCTCAATATATTTAGCGCCTTCTAATGTTTTAATTTTTAATTTCAACTCGTCGTTCCAAAAACCTCTTTTTTCCAATTCAAAAACACTAACCCCTTTTGTCAATCTTGAGCGCAGCATAATCCATTCAAAATTAGCATCTAAAACTTTTTCCTTCTCAACTTGCATAACATCATCAATATACCCATCTATATTTCTGTCATGAAAATATCTAATCCCATTAACAAAAGAATGTGCCCCAGGTCCAAAACCAATATATTCTTCTTGATTCCAATATTTTAAATTATGGACGCTCTCTTTGGAATTTTTAGCAAAATTTGAAATTTCATATTGATAAAATCCAATTTTTTTAAGCTGCCTAACAACAGTTAAATAAATCTCTGCAATCTCGTCCTCACTAGCAATATTATTGGGTCTATTTAATCCAAAGGGTGTTTTAGGTTCTATCTTAAGTTGATAAAACGAACAATGCTGAACATCTAACGATTCAACAAAATCTAATGTTTCAAATATAGTTTCAATTGTTTGTCCCGGTGCTCCAATGATCATATCTACAGATATATTGTCAAAACCCTCACGCTTCGCACTCTTAATAATTCTCTCAACCTGATCTAAACTATGCTTTCTCCCCAAAGCTTTAAGTTCAGCTTCTCTTCCAGATTGAACCCCAATAGATAATCTATTTATTCCAACCTTTTTCAAGTCAAAAAGTTTCTTATCTGTAAGCGTGTTTGGATTCGATTCAACTGTTATTTCGTTATCATAGCTAAGTCCATAAGTTTCTATCGCACATTTTACGATTTTTCCTAGTTGACTAGGTTCTAATAAAGTTGGGGTTCCTCCTCCAAAATAAAGCGTGTTTGCAATTTTTTTTCCACAACGCATCTTCATTTCTTTCAAAACTGCTTGAACATATTTTTCTTTTTTATCCGTTTTTGCCTTTATAGAATAAAAGTCACAGTAAGGACACTTAGAATCGCAAAAAGGGATATGAACATATAATCCAATCATTCGTCCAATTTCAAAACGGCCATAAAGGCTTCTTGAGGCACTTCAACAGATCCGAGCTGTCTCATTCTTTTTTTACCTTCTTTTTGTTTTTCAAGCAATTTTTTCTTTCTCGATATATCTCCACCATAACATTTAGCTAGAACATCTTTTCTCATAGCTCTAACAGTTTCTCTAGCGATAATTTTTCCACCAATTGCCGCTTGAATTGGAACTTCAAATAACTGACGAGGAATATTATCCTTTAATTTTGCCGCTATTTTTCTTCCTCTGGAATAAGCATTATCTGCATGAACAATAAAAGAAAGTGCATCAACAACCTCTCCACTAAGCATTATATCCAATTTTACAAGCTTAGCTTCAGAATATCCCTTCATCTCATAATCCAAAGATGCATATCCCTTAGTCCTAGATTTTAAAACGTCAAAGAAATCATAAATTATTTCTCCCAGTGGCAAAACATAGCTCAATTCAACCCTTGTTTGCTCAATATATTTCATGTCTTTAAAAACGCCACGACGTTCCTGACAAAGCTCCATAATATTTCCAACAAACTCAGTTGGAGTTAAAATGGTTGCAGCAACTATTGGTTCTTCCGACTTAGCTATCTTATCATTTTTAGGATAATTGGTTGGATTATCAATCATATTAACTGTTCCGTCGGTCATAGTTATCCTATAAATAACCGATGGCGCAGTCGTTATAATATCTATATTATATTCTCTTTCAATTCTTTCCTGAATTATTTCCATGTGAAGTAGTCCTAAAAATCCACATCTAAATCCAAATCCAAGTGCAGTTGATGTTTCAGCCTCAAAAGTTAAAGAAGCATCATTAAGTTGCAATTTTTCAAGTGCTTCCCTCAAATCACCATATCTAGCTCCATCCGTAGGATATATTCCAGAAAACACCATCGGATTAACTTGTCTATATCCAGGCAAAGGTTCGCTAGCAGGATTTTCTACAAGCGTTATTGTATCTCCAACTTTTGTGTCTCCAATATTTTTAATTGAAGCTGTTACAAAACCAACATCTCCAGCACAAAGTCCAGAGCTAGGGACAAGCTCCGTTGCTCCCATATATCCTGTTTGAATAACAGTAAACTCAGCTCCAGTTGCCATCATTCGTATATTATCTCCAGGTTTAATTTTCCCTTGTTTAACCCTAATATATACTATTACCCCTTTATATGCATCATAATTAGAGTCAAAAATTAACGCCTGCAACGGCTCTTCATCAGCACCAACTGGAGACGGAATATCTGAAACAATTTTTTCCAAAACACTCTCAATTCCCAGTCCCGTTTTTGCAGAAATAAGTGGAGCATCCTCAGCAGGAATTCCAATAACATCTTCTATTTCCTGAATTGTTCTTTGTGGATCTGCAGAAGGGAGATCTATCTTGTTAATTACAGGAATAACTTCCAAATCATGCTCAATTGCAAGATATGTGTTTGCTAGCGTCTGCGCCTCTATTCCCTGAGATGCATCAACAACAAGCAATGCTCCCTCACAAGCCGCAAGTGACCTTGAAACTTCATAGTTAAAGTCAACATGCCCAGGAGTGTCTATTAAATTAAACTCATAGTCATTCCCATCTTTAGCGTGATATACCAATTTAACTGCTCTAGCCTTAATTGTTATTCCACGTTCACGCTCTATATCCATATTATCCAGCAGTTGCTCTTCCATATCTCTTTTGGCAACAGTGTCTGTCATTTCCAAAATTCTATCTGCCAACGTAGATTTTCCGTGATCTATATGTGCAATTATGCAAAAATTTCTAATAAATTTTTTATTGTTCAAAATTAAGATCCTCCATTTTAATTACTATTTGTGTTCCGTTATACGCCCTGTTTGAGCATTAACATTAACGTGCATCCCGTCATGAAAAATACTAGTAGCACTCTTAACTCCAATTACAACTGGTTTGTCCATAAACATTCCAAGCATTGATGCGTGAGAATTTTTTCCGCTCGTTTCTGTTATAATTCCACCACATTTTTCTATTAAGTCTAAAATATCATCAGAAGTTTCTTTAATAACAATAATGTCTCCATCACAAAATTTTTGCCGTCCCTCACTATTGCTACCAACAACACATACCTTACCAGATGCAGTATTCTTATTAATACCTAATCCTCGAGCCAAATCTTTTCCAACAAACTTAACTCTAACTATATTTGTTGTTCCAGAAATTCCAAGAGGAATTCCCGCAGTTAAAACCACCGTGTTATTATTTTTAACAAGTTCACACTTCTTAACCAACTCTATAGCACTATCAAATAAATCATCTGTACTTTTTTGTTTGGGCAGCAAAAATGGAACAACGCCCCAACTTAAATTTAATTGCCTACAAACCTTTAAGCTAGGCGAAAGCCCTATAATCTTAGAACTAGGCCTATAACCCGAAATAATTTGAGCTGTTTTCCCCGTCATAGAAACCGCAATTATGGCAGCAGCATCTAAATTATGAGCCGTTGTAATTGTAGCAACAGAAATGGCTTTAGTCATATCTCCTTCAAGCTGATATTCGTGCGCTGCTTCTTTGTTTAATAGCTCTTGCTTATAATTAATTCGAGACTCTGTTTCAAGTGCAATTTTAACCATTGTATTAAACGCTTCAACCGGCCAATTTCCTGCAGCAGTTTCTCCAGAAAGCATAATTGCCGACGTTCCATCATATATTGCATTTGCAACATCACTAATTTCCGCACGAGTTGGCCTAGGATGAGTAATCATAGAATCTAGCATTTGGGTAGCCGTTATTACAATTTTCCCCAAACAACATGCTTTATGTATAAGCGTTTTCTGAATATATGGAAGTTCTTCAAAAGGAATTTCAACACCCATATCCCCACGAGCAACCATTATTCCATCAGCCACTCTTAAAATTTCATCTATATTTTCCACACCTTCACGATTCTCTATCTTAGCGATTATATTTATATCATGACAATTATGTTCATTCAATATTTTTCTTATTTCTTGAATATCTTCAGCTGATCTAGTAAAAGAAGCCGCTATAAAATCAAAACCCTGCTCAATTCCAAAAATTATATCATTCCTATCTTTCTCGTTAATAAATGGCAAAGATAGCGAACAATCTGGAATATTTACTCCTTTTCTGTTTGAAACTTTTCCACCATTTTTTACAATACAAACAATTTTGTCTCTAGAAATTTGAGAAACTTCTAAAGCTATAAGCCCATCATCAATTAAAATATTTGAGCCAATTTTTACATCATTAATTAAACCAGAATAGGTTACAAAAACACCTTTTTCGTCGCCAATAACTTCATTCATGTACAAATTAAAAGTTTGCCCTGGTTTTAAATAAACAAAGCCTTCTTTAAAAACACCCAATCTAATTTCAGGACCTTTTGTATCTAGTAAAGTTGCAACAGGAAGTTTGAGTTTTTCTCTTAACTCACAAACCTTATCAAGTCTTTTTTTATGGGCAACATGATCTTCATGAGAAAAATTAAACCGCGCAACATTCATTCCCTCTATCATTAATTTCTTTAAAACATCACCTTTATCTGTTGATGGACCCAATGTACATACAATCTTCGTTTTTCTCACAGATCGCACCTCCGCAAAACAATACTAATTAACATACAAAATATATAATCACAAATTCACAAATTATACGGTTTAATTATATCAAACCATTTAAACATCTTCAAGAATTTTTGTTAATGTTACAAATAAAAAATACTCTCAGCTATTTGCCGAAAGTATTTTTTTGTTTATTATAAAATTTATTAATCTATTTCAAAGTTTCATCTGTTGATTCTAAATCCAAAGATTGTGATTCTTCCAATTCTTCAGCCTCATCAACCGTTGAAAGACCTTTATTAAAATTCTGTACAAACCAACTCATTTTATCGATAGCTTTATCTACCAATTTACCAAATTTTTCAACATTTTTAGAATTAAGGTTATTTTTTATTTCGGAAAAACGCTGCACAACCTGTCTATTAATCATTTGAGTAGGATCTTTTCTTGGAATTTTAACCTGAACTAAATCCTTAGATTTAGAATTATTAAAGAATATACCTCTAGGCTGATTAAATTTCAACTCTGCAGGATCCTCAAAAGAAATTCCAATTTTTCCGTTTTGACTAACAGGTATAGACATCACTACATTTTTCCATTGATTAAACAAGTTAAATTTTTTAATAAAATTATTACATTTATTATTAAACGTTTCTTGTAAAAGTTGCTTTTCATTATTATTGTTTGAATTTTTTTTAGGCATAACTATCCTTTTTTCAATTATAAATTTATCTTGTCTATCCTCTACACTACTAAAATCATGAGAAGGAATATTTAATTTCTTTTTCTTATATATAGGTCTATTTTGTGTTTCTTGTTGAATTCGTCTATCCTCTACATTTTCAATTTCATAATAAGGAATACTTATTTTTCTTTTGCTGTTATTGTTTGAATTATTACCTGCTCTTTCAACTCTAGCAGGAGGGATATTTATCTTTTTCTTCTTGTATACACGTCTGTTTTGCAATTCTGGTTGAACTTGTCTGTTATCTACTGGTCTAAGTTCACTGTGTTGTCTAATTCTCAAATTAATATCCATTTCAAATATGCCTAAACTCCCACAATTATTATCTGCTCTTTCAACTCTAGCAGGAGGGATATTTATCTTTTTCTTCTTGTATACACGTCTGTTTTGCAATTCTGGTTGAACTTGTCTATTATCTACATTTTTATTAGGAAACGTTATCTCTTGGTCAATTCTTGGTTGTATTTTAATGTGATTTTGAGTCTCAAAATCTATAAAATATTCAGCATAAGGTTGAACTTTTCGGTTGTTTTCAGCTTCTTGAAAACGTACATTTAATGCTCTCTTATCATTATCAGTTTTATTAGGCATAATTATCTTTTTTTCAATTATTCCTTTTTCTTCTTTCAATCGATCATTTTTATTTGCATTACGTGACTTTTCCACATTTATAATCTTGTTTTGAACTTTAAGCCTATTTTTCTTCAATATGCTAGACAAATTTTGGCTTTTGATAATTTTTTCTTCCATTTTAGAGTGCTTTTGTTGAGGGTTTCCGTCATTTTTAACATCTACCAAATTTTGAATTGGATTATTTTTTCTTATATTACGTAACTTATCAATCTTTATCATCTTGTTTTGAATTTTATTTTGCTTTTTTATTTCTGTCATCTCACCAGAAGATTCTTGTGGACCAACTTTCTGTGCTAGTTTCTTCAATTCCTCTAACCTAGCAATATTTCTTTCAATCTTTGATCTCGTTTGTTTGTATTCTTCCGGACCATTAGCGCTAGCAGAAATAACAGCACATGATGTTGTCATAGTTACAGCACACAAAACAGAAATAAATTTTCTTAACATTTTCATTTTAATTTTCATAAATCCATTCCTTTCATATATTTCACATCAATTTCATCTTTTTGCACCTACCATACTAACAAATATTTATGTCCTCAAAATAAATTAAGTGTAAATTTTCTATGAATAACAAAAGTCACACACATTCAATGTGCGCGACTTTATCCTCTAATATCAATTATCTATTTCATGTTTTTGATATCTTGAAGTACTCCTTTTAGTGCGTCATGTGTAAAATCATCTATCTCAGTAAATGTTTTGGTTTTGAATTCTCCACCTCTTGTGAAAATTGGCAACTCACAAGTTACTGTCCACATATTGTCTTTATCATTTACCACATTTACACAATTTTCTGCCGCTTTATCAATGTCAAGCATTACTGCTTCGTCTGGTAAAGAATCCAATTTCACAACTTTTTGATTAGCTTCATCATACTGAGCCAACAAATTCCAATGACCTCCAGAAAGAACTCCTACTGGAGCAAAATTTTTGCCTTTCATATAACTTACTAAAAATTCTTTAACTTTTCCTATCATTTTGTCTTTATAAGGTTTCACAACATCCAATGGATTTTTCGTTTGATCATTAATAAAAACTACTTGATCAATATTTAATTTATACATACCAATGTTATTTTTTTCTAAGAAACTTTTAAGATCATCAGAACTAAATACTCTTCCCACATTTTCTCCTTCAGAGTAGTTTGTAGGATCAGTTACAGTAGAATATAAGAGTGATGTATCTGCACCTGACTTTTCATAATTATCAATTACATTATTAAACCCTTGAATCTTGGAATTTTTGCCATCTATAGAGTCATAAATATTTTTCAAAGTAGTCATCATAAAAATACCACAAGTGTTCCAAACGTTAACTTTCTTACCTTTAACAGTTCTTATATTATCCTTAATTTGATGTCCTGCCAATAGTGATCTAAAATCATTCAAAGTAATCTTTTTATTATTCGCGTCATTTTGATTGTTTTCTATGTTATCGTTATTAAACAAACTAAATTCATTAGTATTTTGATTGTTGTTGTTTTGATTTTTCTTAATTTGTTCGTTTTTCTTTAATACTTCCTTCAAATCGTTATCAATCTTTTTCTGTTCAATCCCTTTGCTTAAATGTCTAAACTTATTTTGTGCATCTATTGTCATTGCAGCAATTCTTTTAGCTCTTGCAGCTTCTCTTCTTTGTCCCTCGTTTGATTTCCTCATCCCTGCTATTTTTCGTTTATTATTATTAATCATGTTTTGTAACAGGTCATACTGCAAATTACCTTTTTGTTCAACTTTTTCGGTTAAAGTTTTCCATTGAGTTTGTCCAATTAACATTTCTTTTGCTATTTTCTTTGCTCTGGTTGTCTCTCTTTTAAATCCATCATTATCTTTATCTTTTCTTCTTAAAATTTTTCCGCCATTATTTGCATAATCTTCTCGAACTTTAGTCATTTTGCTGATTAGTTCATTTCCTGTTGAAACCGCCTTGTCAAGAATTTTAGCGTTAATACCGTATTTTGTTTCTTCTTTAACCGCGTATGATGCTACGAGCACTCGAAGATCAGCGATTTTCATCATAATATCCCTATATTCTTCTGAGGTGTCTACAGATATGTTCTTAGATGACGCCCATTTTACAAACTTTTTAAAGCTTTCTTTACATTCTAAAAAAATCGTCTTTATGTCGTCCTGAAGAATACCGTGTAAATCCTCTATTTGCTCCTTGAATTCAGCTAATAATTTTACATTTTCGTTAAGCAGTGCAAAAGAGTTACATTCATCTGCCTTAAATTTATCCAATTCTTCAATTTTATCAATGATACGTTTACATCCTTTAGAATTATTCAATTTTTTTACCTTTACCCATTCTTTAAGCATAGGCATTTTTCTCTTAACTTCTGAAAGCTTCTGTTTAAACAATTCTACGTTTTCGCCCATCTTCTCCTTGTTTCCATTAATCTGGGCAATAATTATATAAAAAGTTTTCAATTTATCCACAGCTAAACAACCTCTTCTTGATGTGTCAATAAATTCCTTCATTTTTTCTATACCAACATTTTTACCACTTACTTCGTCTAAACACTTTTGAGCTTCATCTATCTGTTTTTTCAAATCAGCAATTTCTTTTTGGTAAACATTTGACGTTGTTATATCTATATTATCTTGTTCTATTGTCTTTAATTTTGCTACTTTAGCATTTAATTTATTTTTTGCTATTTCAAACTCATCGTTTATTTTTTCGAATCCAAAAGCATTACTAATTTGCTGTAATGTTGTTTTTGGTTTTTTTAAATTATTATTATTATTTTCATCATTGCTTCCTTTAATATCCATAATCGAACCAAATAGTGAAGTTTTTAACAGTGGATTTTCTGGATTGTTTATTGCATTATCTTCTATTGCATCATCTTGGTTATTATTGTCACGAACAATGCCAAATGATTCAAACAAATCAATTTTATTTGCTGGTCCAAATGAAGAAAATATGTCATTTTGGATATTTGTCTCTACCTTTTCAAAAATATTATTACTATTACTATCTATTTTACGTAATTTTTCCCAATCTTGAAATGGTTGAATTTTTGGTTCATATTTTATGCTATTTTCAAATTCTTTCATGATATTATCAAAAACTGCTCTATTGCTAGATTTCTTTCCTAACTCAGATTTCTGTTTTTTGAGTTCTTCTATATGTCCATCAATTTCACTAATTTCCTGAGCACATGCCTTCAATAATCTGATCTTTTCATTCTCGTTAATTTTTATGTAACGCTCTAATCTATTCCTCTTGTTCTTAAACTCATTATGACCTTCTCTAATAAGATTGTTAGCTGCTCTTAATTTTCTTCTATCACTACTAATTGCAGCATCTAACTCTCTTAATTTACCATCTCTTTCTTGAATAACTTCATTTTTCGCCTGCTGTAATTCTTCTATTTGTGTATCACAATCATTCGCAGAATTAACAACATTACTGTTGTTCTCACGAATAGCTCCTACAACACTAACAGAGCTACCTATCACGCTAAGTGCACATAATGCCGCTAGCATTTTCTTGATTACTAGTACTTTCATTAAAATTATACTCCTTTGTATTTAAATTAAATTTTTCCAACACATATATTAAATCAAATAAACTTTAATTATATATTACAAATTTGTAAATATATTTTAAACAACCCTTTAAAACACGATTTGTGTAGCGGTTGTTGCCTCTCAGTTATAATTTTTATACCCATTACTTAGGCAAATTAAATAAGTTGCTACTATTCACACTAATACAATTACTATTTAAATCATACCAATGTTAAATTCTTATTTATTAAACAAATGGCCTTTATTATCTATGTTACTATTTAAATTAAAAATATATATTTTTTCTAAAAATTCACAAATTTTTTGTTTTATAAAAATAATAAAAGCCACACACATTAAATGTGCGTGACCTTATTCTTTATTAGCGCTTATTTTATCCGATGCTTTCAATCAATTCTTTCTGTTTTTGCTCTGTAAACTCATCCACACTATCAACATTATAGTCTTTAAATCCTTCAGTTGTTGTAAAAATAGGCATCTCAAACATAAATGCATACATGCCTTCACCCCAATTCTCATACTGTACAAAATTCTCCGATACTGTATCTAAACTAACCCATTCCGCTTTTTTAGGAGCAGAATCCAATCTCAAAACTCGATCATTTTTTTCATCATACTGAGCAAGTAATTGCCAGTGTCCTCCACCAACAGTTGCTATCGGAGCAAAATTCTTACCTTTCATATAGCTTTTTAAGAATTCTTTTATTCTTTCTTTCCACTTAATTTTGTGCTCCCTCACAACGTCATATTCTGTTTTTTGGGTACCCGCAGCTTCTTTCGTAGTATCAACCTGCTCAAAAAAATTAATACACTTCATGCCAAGCTTATTTTTTTGTAAAAACCCTTTAAAATCATCAGCATTCAATGGCTCTCCTACTTTTCCAGGTCCTGTAGGTTGAAATATTCGATTATCTTGTCCACCATTTGCCAAAAAATTATCAATTACGTTATTAAACCCTTGAACAAAACCTGATTTTTTACCACCTATATAATCATAAATATTCTTCAAAGTAGTAATTACATGAACACCGCAAGTGTTTCCAACTTCAACACATTGGCCATTTACTATTCTTTTGTTATTCTCATGCTGGTCTCCTGCCAATAATGATTCAAATTGTTCTAAAGTCATATTTTTATTATTTGCTATGTTATCATTATTAAACAAACTAAATTCATTATTATTTTGATTTTTATTAATTTGTGCTTGCTTTTCTCTTTCTAATCTTTCTTTTTCAGCTTGCTTTTGCTCATATTCTGCCTTAAATTTATTCATACTATCTATTGCTTTTTTAGCTAATCCAATAAATTGTTTAGCCTTTTCAGCATTAATATTATTCTGCAATTCTCCATAATATAGCTGAATTGCTTCTAATCTCGCTCTTCTTACTTGTTCACTTTCAACAACCTTGCCTTTGTTTTTATCATTATCTCTCCAGCTTCTAAAGTCCATGTTTATTCTATTGAACTCCGGTACTATCCTGTTAAATTCATTTATAATATTTTCCTCTTTTTCTTTTTCAGCCTTCTGTTGTTCATGTTTTTGAATCATGCCTTTTATATCACCTAGCACATTACTCATATCACTGACAAAACCAGAATATTTTTCCAACAAGTCACTATATTCTTGAAAATTACTTACATCACCTTCAGAATATCTATCATCAAATACAACTTGACTAAGCTTACTCGTAATACTTTCAGCCAAATTCAAATCATCAATAACAACAGCATCAAATTCATTTACGCACTGCTTACTCATTTCTAAATAGGATAAAACTTCTGCTAACTTAATTTGACTGTCTTCGCTCATATCACCAATATATCTTTCAGACCCTCCATCAAGTTGCTGAAACATACTATTAATTCTGCTTTTAATCAAATCTAAAAAATAGTTTGCATTATTAACACTATCACTAACCCCTTTTTCCACTTTCGCAGCTTTTTTAAAAGCCCCAACAGAAGGCGCAACACATGACGTTGATATCATTGCAGCACACAAAAGTGAAATTAACTTTTTAAACATTTTTACCTTAATTTTCATAAATTTTTCACCCTCACAATATTTTATATAGAACCAATTTTCTATGTAAAACATTAACAACTATTTATGTACTAACAATAAACTCAGTGTAAATTTTTTGTTAACAATAAAAGTCACACACATTTATTCTTAAAATGCATGTGACTTTATTTTTATATAATTTTACTTTTCTGTTTGATTAATTTGACTCCAATCAATTTCAATACTTTTATTATTCAAAATATTATTATCTTGATAACTATCGTTGCTAAAATTTAAACTTAAAAATGAATCCATGCCATTGAAATCAATATCTTTTTTCCTATTCTCTTGATTACTGCTATCATTATTATCTTGAGATAATCTTAAATCAACATCATCTTTCAATAATAATTCAATAATTTGTTTCCAAATATTTTTAATTTCTAAATCTACATACTCATAAAGTTGAACCCAATCAATATTAACATCTTTATTATTTGAGATATTATCATTTGGTTCATCATCATAATCTAAATCTAAGCTTTGAAATGAATCCATTCCATTAAAATCAATGTCTTTTATTTCATTATTGTTTTCATTGTGTTTTTCAATGTTTTGAGCTAATATTTCCTTGTCATTTATCAATTTTGTATCACCATATTGACATTTAAATTTTTCTATTTCTTCTATACATTTATTTGCCAACCTAATATATTCTTTTGCCTTTTTTTCATCAAAATTGTTTTTGTTTTTATTGTAATAATCTTCAACATTGTTTCTAATTGTTTTAGTAATATCATCTTTTCGCTTAACATTTTTTAAAATTTTCCATTGTTCAAAATTTTCAATAATTTCATGATATTCTTTAAACTTTTCACTAACTTCATTTCGCATATTGTTGTTTTGCTCATCAATCCAACAAACTTCACAGAAACAATTATTAAACATATCATTATGTAATTTAAAAATTTTAATATCATCACAAGTCAATTCCTGTTTTTTATCCAATAATTTTCTTCTAAAATACCTAATATCACCAACTATATTATCAATTAAACAATCCATTTCTTTTAATCTTTTCAATAATTTATTATTACAATTATCCGTGGAAATTTTCACTGTTTCCAATCTACAAATACTATTTTCTAATAATTTTTCACATTCTCCAGCTACACAAAGAACATGTTCTTTTATTGGGTTATCATAATCATTTGACTTAATGCGTATAAATTTATTAAGTTCTATTTTAAGTTTACTAACATTTACATTCAATTTTGCTACGCTATTAACACACTCCTGAGATGCCTCCTGAGATATGGTAATCGCTCCAATACAACACGTATTAAAACATATCACCATGTTAATAGCAAATATTACAGAAATTATTATTTTTAAAATTTTTGTTTTCATAATAACCATCCCCCATAAAAACAAAATGTAACATTAATTAACTTCTGATATAGCTTTATTATAACAAATCTTGTTCCAAAACAAAAAAAGACTCCACATATAGTTTGTGTAGCCTTTTTACCTGTCATATCTAATTACAATAAACAATGTCTTAATTTAAATTAGTTTATTATAAACTAATATTAATTATTTCTAAAACTTAGCCACATTCTCGAGCACTTTCTGTTTTTCGGCCTCATTAAACTCCAATAAATTATCAGAATCACTTTGTTTACCCTTTGCACATAAAATCAAATCCCAACAAATATTTCTATTTTTATAATAACCCCATTTATCAACAACAATCTCTTTAGCTATTGAATCTAAACTTACCCACTTAACTAATTGTTTCCCTTGAGATTCTACTAACAAAATTTGTTCAGTATCATTAATCTGTCTATATCCAGCAAGTGTTCTCCAATGACCAGAACCAACCATAAGTACTGGAGATTTTTTGTTAGCTTTAAAATGAGTTTTTAATATTTCTTTTACGAATGGTTTCTGTTCTTTTACCATCGACTGTCGCTTATTATCTATCTTTTTTTCCAAGGACTTAATGGTTTTATCTATATCTTTTCGCGTTTGTGAATTTTTCCATTTTATATTCGCCTCATTTTGAAATTGTTTTAACAATTGTTGTTTCAATTGCTTCTTATTATATGGTATATTTTGATCAATATTTTCTACAGCTTGCTTATACCTCTGATTAACATCATTTTGTAGTTTTTCCTTCTCCGTATTCCTCTGTTGTGTCAACTCTTTTAATTTTTGCTCTTCTTCTGGAGCAAATACAGCAGAAAATTGTAAAGAATAAGTCCCTATTCCATTATTATTTAAATACTCTTTCACTTCTTGTGCATCCAGTGAATGTCCACGTCTTTTACCTTGTAACTGTGGTATATACTCCTTCTTTCCTCCATTTGACAAATAATGTTGCACTACATTTTCAAATCCTTTTATATAATCTGTTTCCCCCTCAAGATATTTGTAGAAATTTAAGCCATTAGTCCCCTGAAAAACACCGCAAGTTTCATTTATTGTGATCTCCTTTTCTGCTTCTTTACCAGTTTTTTTATTTTTTACTTTCACTTTTATTATGTTATCAATATTCTGGTTTCCTGCCACTATATTATTCCAAATTGTCTCTAAATCATCATTTTTCAATTCTTTCTCTTTTCTTTCTCTTGCTACCTTTGCTTTCTCAATCTGTTGTTGTTCATAATCGTTCTTAAATTTCTTCATCTGATCCATAGTTTTTTCTGCCAATTTTATAAACTCCGATACCTTGGTAAAATCTGAACTGTCATCTATTTGTTTTCTCAATCTATCACATTTCTTTATTTTTTTGATAATTTCTTTTCTTTGTTCACTATCAATATTATTTTCCTTACTCCATTTTTTAAATTTTAATTGCTTTCTGTAAAAGTCATCACAATTGCTTCTATAATTTTGCTGCAATTGTTTTAAATCTTCAAAATCAAATTGAAAGTTTGCCTTATATTCTTCCATCATGCTTATAGATTCTTTGGCTAAATTTATAAATTCTTCGGCTTTTTTAGCATCAAAATTTTTTCTCAATGAATTACCCAATTTAATAGCCTTTAACCTAGTTTCTTTTGTGATATCGTCTTCAGGTTTAATTTTTTTATCATCCCTCCACTTTATAAATTGTCCATTTTCTCGCTTTAGTCTATTACACATTTCTTCAATTTTTTGCTTGTTTTCAATTACTTTATTATCATTCTCATCAACATTATTTTTTTCATTATTATTCGTTTGTTTATTATCTGCTTGCTCACTAAATAAATTGATAAGTTTTTTCAAAAGAGCTTCTCTTTTTGTTTTGGTGTCCTCCAACGCTTTGTTTATTTTATTAGACACATTTTCGTCTTTATTTTTTAATTGTTCATTTGCTTTTTCTGCATTTGAAATATAAGCAGATAATTTATATCCTGCTTGCTTCTCGTCTTCCTTTTTATTAATTAAATTTTTAATATAAGCTAATGTTTTCTTATTTACATCTATTTTCTCATTAAATTGTTTCAATATATCTTGGTTTGATATGTTCTCTGTCTGCACCGTTTTTTCTAATTGTTTAATCGAAGCTTCATATTTACTAATATCATCTTTAACTCTCTTCATGTCATCTTCATTAAAAATTGCTCCCACAGCACTGGCAGTACTTCCCATAGTGCTAGCTGCAAATACTACAGATAATAACTTTTTAATCATTTTAATCCTGTGTCTTCTAATTTTTTCCATCATAACATTTATGTCTAAATTATTCAGCAACTTAATTTGTCAAAAATAAGTAGATAGCATATTATTTACTTCATCCATTTGCTCAAAATTATCAACCGAATAAACATCAAATCTTTTACTATCAACTTTCTCATCTTTTGATGAAAATATCATTTCAGCAGTAAATCCATAATTTTTATCTTCATTAATCAAATTGGTTTTTATAAAATCATCTATGTTCTGAACATAAATCCTACTATCTTGTTTATAACCATTACTTGAATCAACAATAACAACATTACCTGTATTTTCAAAATATCCAACAATAGACACCCAATGGGAATTTTTACAACATAAAACAGGGGATTTCCTATTAACACGATTTTTATTAGCATTAAAATGCGTTGAAATTTGAGTTTTTACAATATCAACCACAGCTTGTTTCGTTTCGTCTCTATTTCCAAAATAATTAGGTGTTATTGAATTTAATACAGAACACGTCTTTACACCATTCATATTAAGATATTTTTCTATAGTTTCCGATACCTCTGTTTTTTTATTTAACAATTTTTCAAAATCACCATTAGAATTCAAATAATTATCAACAATATTATCAATACCCTTTGTAGGATCCTGTTTATTATTTATATCCACCTCGCCAAAATAATTAATAACGTTCGTAGCTGAAAATAGCCAACACAAATTCTCAAACTGCCCACTAGAATCATATTGACAACCAGATGCTATTCGTTTCCACATTTCTATAGTTTGTTGTTCCGAATCATTTTGTTCGTCGTTTTGATTTTTATTTTCAGCTTGCTCATCAAATAATTCTTCAAGCTTATTGACAAGAACTTGTCTTTTTGTCTTTATAACGTTTAATTCATTATCTATTTCTTTAATCACTTTTATCTTTTTATTAATTACTTCTTTTTCTTGTTTTACATCTAACTTAATACCCTGTTGTAAGCCATTACATTCTCTTGTTATGTCCTCTTTACTTCCATACTCTTCGTTGCCAGTATCTAGTAAATTTTTAAAATATTTTAACGTTTCCATATTGTTTGATATTTTCTGTCGTAATTCTTGAAGCTGTTTATTACTTTTTTTATCAAAATTACTCTTCTTTTGTTCTAATTTTTGAATTGAAATATCACATTCATCAATTTTTCTTATAAATTTTTCTACATTTTCATCGTCTTTAATAGCTCCAACAGCGCTAATAGTGCTTCCCACAGCAGTAAAAGCACATATACAAGCCAATAATTTTTTAACAGTTTTAAACTTCATAACATGATCCCTCCTTATACATTAATTTAAATAACACTAACCCTATTTTCCATATTTCATTTTCATTTTAATCCTATGTTTTCTAATTTTTTCCATCATATTTTCTATATATTTTTCCCGTCCTTTATCATATTCTTGTCTATAAATTTGTTCATATTCTCTTGGTATATTTGTTTTTTTAACATGTTTTTTTAATCCATCAATATACCCTTGTTTTTTTATCTTTTCAAGTTGTTTAACATGTTCTTCTCGACCATATTGAAAACCTGCATTATACCACTGTCCATATAACCTTACTATAAACGTTTTTTTCAATGTTTTTTGATTTTTACTTTTTACAGCCGCATTATAGCCTTGCATAAACAATTTATTCCTTTTAGCATTAAAATAAGCGTTGCTATATTCCTCCTGAATCTCTTCCGGTGCACCAATTCTGTATGGAACATTATTTGATCCATGAGCCTCTCCTAATTGTTGAGCTTTTTGTGCTGTTATAGGTACTAATTTTCCAAAATCAAGTGTTTGATTCTTTAAATTATCTTTCAAATAAACTACCAGTCCTTTTCTATATTCACGTTCATATAATGACTGATATTGTGATGGCAAATTTAGCATATCACGATTCTTTATTCCATCTTCATATCCAAATTTTCCAATAGTTTTTTTCCCATATTCCTCTTGTCCCCGTTCATATTCAGCATTATAATTTTCCCTATATTTTCTAGGAATAAATGGTTTAGTTGATATATTATTAAGGCCATCTTCATATCCCTTTTTCTTATATTCTTCTAATCTTTTATCATTATTTTCTTGCTCTCTATTTATTTTAGTATCGTATATTTTATTTATAACTGTATTTTTTTTAAGACTTATAACAGATACATCCTCATTTTCCGTTTCATCTACATAAAAATTATTATCGCCAAATGAAATATTGGCTTTCATACTAGATTCGGTTATTTCATTTCTATCTTCATTATATTTTAATTGACCTTTTTTATATGCTTCTTCATACACTTTTAAATATCCTTTAGGTATGTTTGCCCTCATTGTAACATTATTAAGTCCATCCTCATATCCTTTTTTCTTATACTCTTCCATTTTATTATTGTATATAATTCGTCCTAAGCTCATCTCATCTTTATAACAATCCATACTGTAACTATGATAGTGTTTTTTAGACGTCTTGGGCGGAGTGGCACTAACAACAAAAGACACTATCATTAACATATTTATCGTAAGCACAATAGAAAAAACTCTTTTTAAAATTTTTGTTTTCATATTTATCCACCCTTTCAAATCAATTTTATATTAATATTAAATCACATTTTCACTAACTATTCATTGTAGTATTTATAAAAATTCAACCAATAATATGTGCAATTTCAACAAAAAAAGACCACACATATTATGTGCGATCTTTTTATATTTTATTAGATTTATAAGGAATTATTTCTTAAGAGGATCTATTTTCATACCTTTTTTTGCACTATTAAATACAATTTTTGTACCTTTTTTTATATTATTCACTAAAAATTTTACACCTTTCTTTAAACCTTTTCCCAGTGCGCTCATCATAGTTCCTTTTCTAGCTACCCGTTTACCGCCTAGATTTTTAAAACTATTATTTACATTGTTGTTATCAGCATTATTATTATTTTTAGCGTTATTAATCAGTAGAGTTAAGTTCATATCTGAATTACTAAAATCTTCAGAACCTAAAAGATGTTCACCACTTGAATCACTCAAGCTCATATTTGAATCAAATGAGTCCTCAAAATTAATATTTACGTTGCTTACATTATTTTTAGGTTTAAATAAGCTAGCTCCAGATACTTTTCCCTTGAATATTTTAGCTCCTGACACCCTATTTTTTACTATTCCATTGTTTTTCATAACATCAAAAGAATGTTTTTTTAATATATTCTCCAATTTCTTGTTAGCTGTCTCTATATTTAAAACAAGTTGAAGAACTCTTTCTAAACTAGCTCTTGTACTATATCCTCTAAACATTGCTTGTATTTTTTCTATTTTTTCTATGTCTTCTTGGGTATATACACGTTTTTCTACACGAACTATCCTATCCCATGATCCATTTGCGTCTATTTCTTCCGCTAATTTCTTTAATTCTTCCTCTTTAATTTTATTTAAAGCTTCTCTTTTTCTGTTATCAAATAAACCCTGTAAAGCATTTACTGCATCTGCTAATTGTTCTCTGCGTTCTAGCTCTTCGCCTGCTTTAAGCTGTATTTCATCAAATGCATTTCTCATATCTTTCCAATCTTTTGGATGATTTTCAAAAAGATGAGCTAGCTTCTGAAATCCCAATGCATTCGCTCTTTGGTTTTTCTTGAATTCTTTTCTTAATTCAAAACCTCTAAATGCAGCCTGTATTTTTTCTGCTTTTTCTGCTTTTACTTTAGCTA
>JAZRQJ010000012.1:0-86094 GCA_045649685.1 Oscillospiraceae bacterium | reverse complement strand
CTTTTATTAGAAGAGTGGAATGATGATGAAATGAAAAGCGTGATTATTTACAATTGCTTCATATTTACGATAGGACGAATTCCCTTCACTCTCCAATTAACATCCTTTCCATTATTATTATTATTATTATTATTATTATTGTTGTTGTTGTTGTTGTTATTGTTATTGTTATTATTATTGTTATTGTTATTGTTATTGTTATTGTTATTATTATTGTTATTGTTATTATTATTATTGTTATTGTTATTATTGTTATTATTATTGTTATTATTGTTATTGTTGTTTTGCTTATTTACATCATGATTTTCTTGCAATGCTTTTGCCAATTCTATATCTTCTACTTTTGCATTTTTTGCATCTTCTGGATTTGGATATGCAGCAGCTACAGCCTGACTCACATCATACATTTCCTGCAAATTTATCGCCGATTGTATGTCTTCCGCTTTCGCATCTTTTATCTCTTCTCCTGGGTTTGAATATGCAACTGCAATTGCCCTAGCAGCTTCTCTCTGCTCGTTTATTTCTTGCTCACTAAAAGCCCCAACAGTTGTGGATACACATGATCCTGATATGCTAACAGCACACATAACCGCAATCATCTTTTTCATTACCTTTATTTTCATAAAAATACCACCTTCTATAATTAAAATTAATACTATCCACGGCGCATATAATAACAAATATATGTGTCCGAAATTTTAAATAATTATTAATTTTTTGTGAACAAAACAATATGTGTGCAAACAATATAACTAACTTACGATTTAAATTTATATATTCTAGCTCCTGACACTTTGTTTTTTACTATTCCATTATTTTTCATAACATCAAAAGCAAATTTCTTACTACGCCCACCCAACACATCATATAGTATTACCATCGCATATGCTTGATCTTCTTTTTTTCTAAAATCATAGCCTTTCCAGATTGCTTGTATTTTTTCTGCCGCTTTTATATGTGCTAATGAATTTTTATTTTGAGATGTCTTGTTATTGAAAAACCTGTTAGATTTTATTATTTTTTTCTTAAATACATTTTCAATATTTTTTTGTGATTTGTTAGTCAAAACTTTTTTAGAATTTATTATCTTTTTCTTAAATAGTTTTGGCAACTGTTTCTTCTCTTTCAATACAGCTACTTCATTTTGTTTTGTTTTTGAATCAAATGAACCTCCAAGATTTACTACATCCCCATCTTCATAACTTGATTCAATTTTATCTTTGACAATTGACTGACTCAATTCCATATCTAACCTACTAAATTCACTAAAATTTAAACAATCTTCACCATTGTCATTCGAGCCAACGTCTTCTTGGTCTTTAGCAATTGACTCACTTAGTTCCATATCTAAATCACTAAATTCGCTAAAATCTAAAACAATATTACCTTTACTATTCAATTTGTTTTTTTCCTTTTTAATTCTATCAATCGATTCACTTAACCCCATATCTGAATCAAAAGAGTTTCCAAGATTCACATTATCCTCATCTACGGAATTTGAACTAACACCATTCTTATTAAATGATTCAATCAATCCCAAATCTAAACTAATAGATTCATCAAAATTTGCGTCATCATTTTTCTTATCAATCGATAAATTCTCATTCAATTTCTCTTTTGTGTTTTTTATTTTATTGTCAACTTTTCCAGAAGCTTTGGATACAGGCTCGGATAAATTTTCAAAATTATCAAATTCTCCAAAATCTAAATGCCCTTCATTTCTTAATATATCATCTTCATCGATTATTACGCTTTTGTTGTGATCAAAACCATTTACAGGCTTTTTAATTGTAAATGCACCATTAGATCTCAATGGATTTTTTTTATACACTGCATTCTCTTTTTTGCCATCAACAGCACCCACAGAAGTTATTAAAACAGACGTTGACATAACAACAGAACATAAAACAGAAATCACTTTTTTTAACATTTTCACTTTTAATTTCATAGATTTGACACCTTCCTCTATCTCACGTAACTCCAAATTATTAATTTACGAGTTCTGATAATAACAAACTTTTGTATCCAAAAAATAAACTGGTTGTAAATTTTTTGTGAACACGCAAAGAACCACACACATTGTTTGTGTATGGTTCTTTGGAATTATTTCTATTTAGAATTTTTATCTTTAAATTCTTTAATGCTTTTTCTAAGCGCTACACTACTTTTTATTAATGAAATATTGACTTTCTTCGCAATTTTTTCATTGGTATAACTTTCGCCCATTTCTGCTTCAGTACTAGTTACAGCTTCCCTAGCTTCATCTACAATCTTTTTAGCCCCATTAATAAGCTCATCATCTTTTCTTAAATTATCTTCATCTTCTAAATTAATGTTATGCTCAGTCAATAACCAATTTTTAAAATCTGATACATCCTTATTAATTCGTCCTATAACTTCTTTTGCCTTATTATAAAAAGCATTAAGTCTTTCTTTGTCTTTATCGGATACAGGATTTTTAACTACTTCAGCATTATTCACTACTTTATTAGCATTATTATTTACCTTATCAGCATTTTTTTCGCTCATAAACTCTTTCATTTCTTTTATAGATGCTTTTGCTGAATCTATAAATTTCTGCAATTTTTCAACACTTCTATTATTAGAGCTTTGTAAATCTTGCAATAAATGGATTACTCCAGTTCTATTATCATAAGTAAGATCTTTAATTTGGTTGTTAACAATTTTTGATTTCCAATTTCTAAACTTTTGAACCATACTATTAAATTCCGAAGATACTTTTATGTATTCTGTTTCTACCTTTTCTTTTTCTGCCTGTTCTTTCTCTAAGTTTTCTTGTTCTATCTTATATGCTTCTGCCTTTTTCCTAAAGATATGACCTTTCCAAATAGCTTGTATTTTTCGTACGGGACTGTCCTTGTCCAGTTCATGTTTTGACTTAAACGCTTCCATCATATCTATAGTTTCTTTTGATAATGTTAAGAATTTTTCCATATCATTTTCGTTAATTGTATCGAAATTAAAACTTGGTTTAAACAATCCAGTAGCTTCAGCCTTTTTATCCCAAATATCTTTATATTTTTCTGAATTTATTCCTACCAATTTTGCCCAATTAAGAAATTTTTCCTTGTTTTGCATTAAATTTTTATATTGGCTATGACATTTATCCCAAAGACATGTACGTTTAACTGAAGTTATATCGCCAATAATTTCTTCTACAGATTGTTCAAAATCCGTCACATCTTTATTAGTCGGATTGTTCTTGATCTGATTATAACGCTTTATAATTTCATCTCGTTTTTGTTTAACAATTTCATTATATTCCCCTTGCATATCCTTAGATGTTGACCAATTATCATATTCATTAATATTTTCAATCAATTTATCTTTAGCTTTTTCTATTTTGTGTAACATAATATATTTATCAATCTTATCTATATTCTCATTAGCAATTTGCACATATCTATTAGCTTTTTCAATATCAAATTTTCGCATTAAACCTTTAACCAACGCTGTTAACTCTGATCCATCTACAACTTCGCGAGGTTTTATACTTTTATTAGACCAAATTATAAGTTCTTTAAGTTTTGAAGCATATTTTTTCTTTACTTTTTCATACTCTTCTCTTACTCGTTTATATTCTTCTTTAAATTCATCCATCTGTTTTATGGCTTCATCTGCTAATTTTATGAATTCTTTCATTCTATTAACATCTTTTTTGTTTGTTAAATTATTCAACAATTCTACAACTTGATTTCTCTTGTCTATAGTTTTCTCATAATCTAGGCCTTTTTCTTTTTTCCACGCTTTAAATTCATCAAGTTTTATTAAAAATTCACTCTTTTTTTCTTCATATTCCTTTAATGTTTTTTGATATTCATTATTTTGTTGTTCAACCTTTCGATCTATTACTTGAATTGGCCTATAAACAACTATTTTACCACATTTTTCCCCATTGATATCTCTTTTATAAAGCTCACCATTTTCTACCATATATTTGTTAGAGTTAGTTATATCCAAACTTTTTAACTCTGCAGCCTCAGTCAAGTCTACACAATCATCATTTTCTAAAATTAGAGACTCTACACCATAGCCTATTTTTATTGGCAAATTAAACCGCTTTGCGAATTCTGTTAAGAATTTCGGTAATTTTACATTTTGATGTTTATGGTCAAAATCAAATACTTCTACTTCTTCAACCTTAATTTTTTCATCAATTTCTTCATCGTTAATTCTAAATTTTATTCCATCAAATTTGCCTGAGCTTCTAAATATATGTTCAATATTTCCTATCGAACCATCCTTATTTCTTGTATAAAGCGCAATTCCATCGACATAATATTTGGTAGATTTATCTGCATTAATTCTTTCTAAATTAGAAAAATAACTAAGTTCTATTTTTTCATTACCTTGTAAAGTTAAAGATTTTATACCTTTACCTATTTTAAATGGTACTCCAAAATTTAATATATCAGGTAATATTTTAACATTTTCTAATGGTTTTTTTTCATTTCCAGTTAGTTCAAATCTTGAAAGCTTACCTTCTTCACAAAAATCTGCCAATTTATATGTTACTCCACCTACTTGTAAATTGAAAACGGAATTTTTTTTGAGTTCATCAAACCAATTCCCAAAAACTATTTCTGCAAATTTGTGTGCCTTATAATCAATAACATCCTCATTTGCTTCTTTAAAAGAAATTGATTTATCATAAAATCCTGGGAAAAAATTTTGCATCTCTGACCAATCATGTCGTTTTTTTATAGCCTTTACAGCATCCTCTAAAGGTAAATCCAATTCCATATTTACTGATACTGCTCCAATCCCATCTCTCATATCAAACATATTATCTCTATAAAATATTTCAAATTCTTTAATTTTAACTATATCTTGATATTTTCTATTTAACATTTCAACCCCAGATTTTATTATTGGGTTCATATCGTTAATTATGGCTTTTATTCTGTCTTTTGCCTTATTAGCTTTTTCCTCCTCCTGTTCAGATGCATTATTCCTATTATCCTCATAGTTTCTCACAATGTTAACATTACTTATTAGTTCTTTCTTATGCTTTTTCAATAAATCTTCACACAACATCTGAAATTCTTTACAGTATTCTTTACTTATTGTTAAATTACTACGGTTGTTTAATTTATTGATATTATTAATAGCTTTAACTAACTCATCATTTAACTCTTCAAATCCCTTTGTAGAAAAATCTTTACTAGTAATTTTCAACATGTCGTTTGCTTTGTTTTCTATATGTTTTTCTTGAACATATTTGTAAAATTCTTCAGCTTTATCTTGTTCTACATTAGTTTCATATTCCACCAAGCATTTTCCATTTTTATCTCTAAAAACTCTAATCTTGTTAAATTTAAAACCATTTGGCCCTGAATTAGTATCGTTAAGTTCTTTCAATTTTCTTTCTAGTTCCTTGTTAAATTTTTCAATATCAACATCAGTCATTTTTTCCCATTCAAAATCACAAATGCGTACCATATCATCAATTTGTTCGGCATACTCACCAGTCATAGCAAAATATTTTCCGGCAAAGAACAAAGACATATTTTCAGTGCCTTTAATCATTTTGTTTATTTTTTCTTGCTCTTTATTTTCGACTACAACTTCTTTGCCTTCTTGACCAGTTTGAAGGCTCATATCAGAATCTGGAGCACCCCAAGTTGAATCTATCAATGTCCATCCTTCACGATTATTAACCGTATCTTTCAAATAAATAGCATTAAATGCATGAGTTCTTGATACAATAACTACAGATGGTATTCCAGCCATCCTCATCATTAAGTTAGTAAGATTAGCTTTTCCTGCACATACACCTGTTCTTTTAGCAAAAACATATAGTGCATCCTGTGGTTTTCTTAACAATATTTTTTTATCTTCTTTCCCATCTTGTACTTTCACTTCTTTCAAACTGTCATGATCATATGGTATATTTTTAGCAACCCAACGATATATTGCCTTTGCTAAACGCATCTTCTCAGGCATCTTATAGTGTTTACTTATTTGTCCACATTGTATTCCCATTTGTGCCATCTCATCAGATATACCATTATTTGGTGTTCTTCTCTTGACTTTTCGTTTTAACTCATTTACTATTTGTCTTATTTCTTCATAAGCCTTTTTTTCATCTATTGTCTCTTCTTTAATTTCAAAATTATCGTCACCCTTTGGATATTTTACATCATATTTCTGTTTATTTTGTAATTTGTCGTTATATTTATTATTTTCCAATTCATCACGTTCATATTTTCCTGAAAATCGATCAAAACCAACTTCTCCTGGTTTAGGTAAAGAATTCATATATTGCATAGAAAATGCAGCTTCTGCATTATTCGTATCGATAGCTCCAACAGAAGTTATTAAAACAGATGTTGACACAGATATTGCACACAACACCGAAATAATTTGTTTTAATACTTTTACTCTCAATTTCATAAATTTACCACCTTTATATTTTGGGTTAAATTAATTATTAATTTACAATGCATATTATATATAACTTTTATGTACCCCAAATAAACTAATGGTAAATTTTTTGTTAACATATAAAAAACCACACACATCTTGTGCATGGTTTTCTCATGTTTAACTATCACATATTTATTACTTACTTTTTTACAAATGAACTTGTCCAACGATTGCATCCATTCTTCTACTTCTTTTTCAAAATGATCACATTTTCATTAGTAGAATTAAGTTTTATATGGTTATGTTTTTTGATAATTCCATATATATTTCTTATTTAATAAACTCATTGTCTTTGAGCTTTTTTACTTACAATCAGAACTCCACTGGGCACATTTAATTTTTTACCTATGGAAGTATCACTATTTTTTTCATAAAGTACACCATTTTCTAAAACATACGCTTTAGAATCAGTTATATCAATGCTTTCTAATTGCTTAGCTTCAGACAAATCTAAAATCTCATTACCTTTTAATTTTATAGATTTTATTCCACTACCTATCTTTAACGGTTCTTTTAGGTTTGTCACAGCAAACGATATTTCAACATCCGATAATGGTTCTTTCTCATTTCCAATTAATTCAAAGCCTTCTCTATAACCTTTTTCACTTCTCCACACTCTATAAGTTACTCCATCTATTTGCATATCCCAAGGTAAATTTTCTACACGTTCAACCCTATCATGCCAATTCCCAACAACTATTTCTTCAAATTTATGTGCTGGCCAATCAATAATTTCACCATTAGCATATTCAAATTTAGCTCCTCGATTATAAAACGCCGGAAAGAATTGCTTCATTTTATCTGACAAATCGCTTTCCTTTTTTGCAAAATCTCTGGCATCTTCTTCAGATAAAGACATTTTCGCAAACAATCTGGATAAGAGCAAATTTCTTGAGATCCTTATTTTGGATTGTTGAATTTTAAAATCTTTAAAAACAACAATATCCTTATACCGATCATTTAAATCTCCAAGATATTTTTCTAATTTTGCATTTATGTTTTTAAAAATGTCGTCAATCTTATCTTTTTTTTCTTTTAGTGTTATGTTATCTCTTTGAACTTTTAATTTATCAATTTTCCTAAGATCATCCTCATGTTCTTTTACCAAACCATCACAAAATGCTTTTAAGTTACTACAATATTCCTTGCTTCTATCCAATTTGTTAAAATCCTTCACTTGATTAACACGATTAAGTTCATCAAAATATGATTGATCAAATATTTCTTTACCAAATTTATAATAAAGACAACCATCACCCTTACCTTTTAATAACGCTTCTACTCTTTCATCCTCCTTTCTCTTTCTAATCGTTTTACACAAATCCTCAGCTCCGTCTTTAGTTAAATTGGTTTCATATTCTACAATAAAATCCCATCCATCTTGAACAATCTTAAGTTTATTTATTTTAAAACCATTTTCACCCGAACAAGAATCATTTAACTGTTTTAATTTTTCTTCTACCTTTTTGTTATATTCTTCAATTTCAACATTATTATTCAGATACTTTTCTCTAAAAGAGTATTCTTCAACACAAAGCATTTCATTAATCTTTTTAGAATATTCATCATTCATATCAAACACTGTACTCATAAACCAAGTACCTGCCTTTTGTTTTCCTTTAATCATTTTATTAATTTCGTCCGCTTTCTTACCTCCAATCTTTTCTCCTGCTTTAGACTCCATATCAGATTTTGGAGCACCCCACGTTGCATCTATCAACGTCCATCCTTCACGATTATTAACCGCATCTTTTAAATAAATAGCATTAAACGCATGTTCTTCTGATACAATCACAGCAGATGGTATCCCAGCAATTCTCATCATTAAATTAACAAGATTAGCTTTTCCAACGCACACACCCATTTTTCTATCAAAAACAAACAATGGGTCTTGCGGTTTTCTCAAAGACATCTTTTTCTCTTCACCATTTTTACTATAATCAGTTCCAACTTTCAAACTATCATCATCATAGGGTATGTTTTTAGCGACCCAGCGATATATTGCTTTTGCTAAACGCATCTCCTCAGGTAAATTTCCATGTTTACTTATTGATTTTCTTTCCTCAACTTTGGTTTTTAAATCCTGTACTTGCTTTTTGATGTTAGCATAAACATCTTTTTCTCGTATTTTTATATTTTTTCCATTAAGCTCATTTGGAAATTTTACATTTTCATACACCTTTTCCTCTTGTAACGTATCGCTAAAACGCTTATCATTCACTTTAATTTCATCACGTTCATATTTTCCTGAAAATTTATCAAAATTAGCTTCTCCTAATTTAGGTAAAGAATTTAAATATTGCATAGAATATACAACTTCCGCATTATTAGTATCAATAGCTCCAGCAGAAGTTATTAAAAATGATGTTGACATGGATATTGCACACAACACCGAAATAATTCGTTTTAATACGTTTGCTTTCAATTTCATAAATTTACCACCTTTATATTTTGTTTAAATTAATTATTAATTTACAATGCATAATTATATATAACTTTTATGTACTCTAAATAAACTAGTGGTAAATTTTTTGTTAACACAAAAAACCACGCACTATTTGTGCATGGTTTTTTGTGTTAACTACTAAATATATTACTCTATACCTAACAAATCTACTGTTCTATCTAACATACCATTTACTTTTGCTGCATTTTGATGAACTTTGTTTTTAAACTGTTCCTGACTTAAATTCTCATTATCAAAAACATATGAATCAACTAATTTTTGGAACGCTTCATATAGCTCATTCAAAATTGGATATTGCCCAACATATTTTCCCTGTTCAGTTAGATCAACGCTATATAAATGTCCAGCTATTATAGAAGAAATTCCAAAACAATTAGCTCGAGGATTAATAAAACCTCTTCATCCATAACTAAACGCCATGTTAAATTTATCCGCAACTACCTTAAATTTACCACTTTGTATAAATGCGTCTCTATTCATAATGTTTTGCTCATTATTCAATTCAGATACAAGCTACCAAATTTGAAGCTACATCAACAGTATCATTATCGTTCAAGTGGTTTTTTATATTATTATTTATATTACTATTATTGCTTCGCCCTTGTAAATTTGCTTCACCGTCCATCATTTTTGGTGCTATCTCTTTCATCCTTTTCTCTTTCAAAATAATATCTCTTCTAACGGATGTCCAATTCATATATAAATCAAAATTAGAAATAGTCAAATACTTCTCTATATCTCTAGAAACCATATTTACAAAAACCGAAAGACTAACCACAGCAGCTTCATTTTTTATGTTATTGGTTTCTTTTAATCTATCAACATAAAATCTAAACCGCATTATACGTGAAGCAAAAGTAGATAATGCCTCATCCTGTTCCCTACTCTGTGGAATAACTCTGCCACCAACATTCACACGCCCTGCATCCTTATAATTCCAACCCTTATCTTCTAAATTTTTTATGTTATTACTCAAAGTATCAAGCCTTATATTTAATTCTCCAACTTCATTTACAAGTGATCTACTTGAAACCATAGATGATGCAATACTAACAGCTCCAACTGAACAATAACCAATACTTGACGCAGCTATACTTGCAACACATAACATAGAAATCATTTTTTTATTACTCTAATTTTTGTTCTCATAACCATTTACCTCTCGTTTTATATAAAACATTTATATTTCAATAGTATTATAGTAAATTTTTATCTGACAAAAATTAAAAAACAATTAAAAAGTTGTTAACAAAAAAACGAACAAATCATCAATGTTTTGTTAACAACTTATATCATCAATTATTTAAATCAAATTATTACAAAGCTTGTTAATTACTCTTTCCTTTTTGTCATCTGTCAGAGGATTTTCTAAGTCAACACCAAAATAATCACTGTCGCTATTAAAGCCTTGTGACCCCGCAAACAAAAGACCCCAATTCAACTTGTCTTCTTGTACAGATACGATATTCTTAGCTATAACATCTAAATCAACCCACTCTGGGTTATCCAAAGAAGAGTCTACCAATAAAATTCTCTTATCCATTTCATCATATGTTGCAAATGTTTGCCAATGTCCATTATTCAAATTCAATACTGGGGCAACATTATATTTAGATAATCGATTAGCTTTAAAATGGGCAACTAAAAAATCTTTTACATTTTTCATTTGCTTCTGCATTTCTTCGTTTAAATCTGATATATTGCTTGTTCTCTCTTCATAACCCAAATAATATGTACTAATTTTGTTAATCTTTTTACGTACCTCTACTTTCATGTTTCTATCACGAATTACGTCAATAAATTTCATTGTGTTCATTTCATTCTCATCAACATCAAATATCACACACGTTGGAAATCTAGTAACTATATTGGCCTGTAAAAATTCTTTCAATTCTTCATAACTTAAAACTTTATTTAAATTTTCTTTTTTACCACCATGCGATAAATAAAATTTTATCACATCATTAAATCCACGTATTGGCATTCCATCACGTTTAAACGAACATTCAAAATGATTTATAATATTAGTAGCCGCAAATATACCACAAGTTTTTTCTATTTTTTGACCATCTAACACATTATTTTCATTTTGGTTTCCTGATGACATTATAGTCCATACTTTATAAAGTTTCTTATTATGCGCATCCATTCTTTTCAATAAATTTATTTCACGATTAGCTCTTTCTTCCAAACCTGCTCTTTCTGTGAATATCTTATCGTGTGTCTTATTACACTGCTCTATTTCTTCTTTTAACTTATTACGTTCTTGTTCACTTTGTAGTTTTTTTTCAGTCAACTTTTCTAATTCAATCTTTAAATCTTTACACTCATATTTTGATATTTCTAAATTTTCCAATTCTTTTTCTAATTCTTGAACTTGTTTAGACGACTTATAAAAATTTTCCTGAGCAACACTTTTAGATAATATCAATTCTTGATCCTTTTGGTTCTGCTCATCACTTAACAACACAGCAGTTAAACTATCTAAAACGTCTCTACATTCATTACAATGATCTTTTTCCTTTGCTAAATCACTTTTTTTAGAATTAATTTTTAAAACAATGTCTTCATTAACCTTCTCTTTTTCAGATTGTTTTAATAAATTATCTATTTCCTTTTTCAAATTATCTATTTCTTTCTCAACCAAATTCAATTTTTCCTTCTTTAATTCAACATCTTTCTTTATTTCGTCAATTTGTTTATCTAATTTTTCTCCATATTTAGCTATATTTTTATGTACGTTTTCCATTCTCTTTTCCAAATTTGCCAAACTAACAGAAGGTACGCTAAAAATTAAGGACGCACTACACACCACCGATAAAATTTTTGTTAATTTACCCAAAATAAATCACACTCCAAAAATAAAAACTTTACAGAACACAATAAGTGTAACAATGTTGCGTGTGAAATTTGTTAACATAATATGGATATTTTGTTAACTTTTTGTGAACAAAACAACACAAAAACAAACCACACACATTATCTGTGTATGGTTTTTTATATTTTTAATTAAATTAATGGTTGTTATTAAAAAATTGGATTACTTCCTCTGATGCTTTCCTTAAATTTTCTGCTGCATTATGAACTCTTTCTTTAAGTTCTTTAAAAGGTAACTTGCCTGCACCAAAAATAAATGAATCTCTAAAATCACCAATTTTTCCATACAAATTATGCAAAACCGGATATTGCCCAGTATATACATCTAATTGAGCTACCACATCATCATAATAAGAATGTCCTGTTAACGAACTATATATTCCATTATAGCCATCAAACCATTTATCAAGTTTTTCACACATTCTCTTATATCCATTACCTTGAACAAATTGATCTAAGTTTTTAAGAGTTTTGTCAGATTCCATTTCAGAAACCAGCTGATCTAATTTTACTAAATCTGCTACCACAGGATTCCATTCTTTATCCCCAGTCTCTCTAAACTTTTTATAACTGTCACGTTTTACATCCTTAAACTTAGCTTTTTTAAAAATATTATACACAATACCATCCAAATCTCTACCCTTCCACAAGTATGTGTGAGGAGTATCTTCTAAAACCTTAGCTATCTTTTGATCAATATTGCCTAATGCATTAACAAACTTCTTTCCACCTTTGTTAATATATAAATTCTTAAATTCATTGATTTTGTCGGGTAGTACAGGAAGTATAACCTGGTCAAACAACCATCTACCTTCTCCACCATCAACAATCCAATGTGAACTACAAATAAGGTCTGCTAAAAACTCTGCTCCCGCCTTTTTATCTTTAAAAGAATCAGACTCTAAAACTTTTCTCAAATCGCTAAGCGCGGGGTATAAATCAACATCACCATCATATTTAATGTGACTGTTCCATGCATCTTTTAACTTTTTAATCAAAGCTTTGTCGTGTTCAACAGCATCTGCACTATTGTTTGCAGCACCATTGCCTACAAATACATTAAGTTGATGCAAATTCATCAATTGAAAAGCAGAACTATTATCGTTCTCATATTTATTCATGCTATCTATTGCTTTATTACAACATTCAATAGCTTTCCTCATATCTTGTTCATTTTCGCTGCCAAACGCGTTATTACACCAATAGTGAGCATTTTGTCTATCTTGATACGTTGGATCATTATTCTTTCCGTATTTACCTATTAGTTTGTCAAACTTTGTGTGTTTTGTCCATCTGTCATAGAATTCTTTAGATTTAGCTTTGAAATCTTTTTTCAAGTTAGCTAAACTATTGTTATTATTTTCTTTTAACATTTTCTCTATGTTTTCTAATTTCTCACTTATAGCCTTGGAATATTCAAAAAAGCCATTACTAAACCAATAGTTATTACCACCTAAAAGTTCTCCCTTTACAATCGGGCAGCTATTGTTTAAATCATCAATCTGATTTTTAATGTTATTAGCCAATTCCAAATTATAAATAACAACTTCATTTAGCTCATTAACATGCTTTTGCGATGCTTCTAAACTCGATAATAAAGTCACTAGTTTAACTTGTCGATCATAATCATTAGCTGAACATTTTTTCAATCCGTCTTCGTTTGTCGCTATTATCATATCGCTTATATTCTTATTAAGCCTGCCTAAACTGTCATTCAATTGGTTAACACTGTTAACAACATCTGCCTGTGCATTTGCAGGTACCTTAAAAGCTCCCACCGAAGGTGCCACAGACGAAGTTGCTATTGTTGCAACACATAATGCTGAAATCATTTTCTTTAATATTTTTACTTTCATAGAATGAACACATCCTTTATTGTATTATTTTATATATAGGATAATATTCCAATAAATATATCCTGCCCTAATTGTATCACGTTAAAATGGTACATTTGTAAATAAAAAAAAAAAAACAAACTGTTTATGAATTTTCTGTTAACAACAAATAACTTTTTTATAAATGAAAGAGACTCAATCAAAAATTGAGTCTCTTTCATTGTATGTTCTAATTACAATATATATATATTCACATCTCTTACGCCAAATCTTTCACACTCTTGTTCAGTATCCATATACAAATCAACCAATCTCGAACCATTAAGCATCATTCCTCCGCAATCGGATGCAACAGCATATCCATAAACATACCCACTAGGAGAACTGATATATAACTTTGTTCCATATGGAATCTTTTTAGGATCAACTGCAACTAAACCACGTGCAGCCTTTTTACCAGTTGATGTACATCCTCCTCCGCTATATGCACTTGCTTTTCCAGAAATAACTCTTTTATATTCAGTTGGCGCGTTAGCTCCAATTGGTGGCAATTCTTTCTTTTTTGTTCCTTTAAGAACAACTTCGTTAACTGGTGTTTTCGTTACATTATTGTATTTCTCAATAGTTTCAACCAATTTTCCATCTATAAACTTATCAACATATCCCTTCTTAATTTCTCCTTTTTGTCCGGCAACTTTCAACTGAGTTTGCCCTTCATAAAGCTCATCTGTGTTTTCTGTAATATTTTCAAACGCAATTTCCTCAACTTCTTCGCGAGAATTATATGAAACTCTATTGATCAAAATTTCCATTCCATTATATACATCTTCATTTTTGTTCACATTAACAATGTCGTCAGAGCTAAGTTCTATTCCGCTTTTTTCTAGAACATCAGATACTTTTGCATAAGGATTTATAAGAACATTCTTTCTTTCTGCTCCAATCACTAATGATACATTTACGGCACGGTTTATTGTTATTATTATATCATGCCCATCATCTTGCACATCACACTGGTCTTGATCAAAGACATAAACATCTTTACTTTTTAAAATTTCACCAATATCAGTTTTCAATGTGGGAAATTTTACTATTTCTTCACCATCCACCACAGTAACTATTTTTCGCACATGCATAAAACCAGTAAACAAAACAACAGCTAAAACAAGTGTTAAACTTATTAAAAGTCTATATGTTGTTTTTAATAAATTTCCTTTCTCAAATTTAGATATATATGATAACATAAAACAAAATTCCTTTCTAAAACAAAATAGTAACAAACAATAAACAAATCCAAATCATTTCACCTCAAAACAAGGATACTACAATTTTGAATGTAACAAGTTTGTAACCGTTTTGTATTTATTATATCCAAAATTTATAAAAAAGTCAATAGTGCAAAAAGAGTTGTTTTTGTGAAATTTGTATAACACAACTTGATTTAACCGCCAATCACACACCACAAAATTATGTAATTCGCACAAAAACAGCATAAAAAACCATATTTTATATCAAATCGACCGTTATATTTAACAAAAATATTTTTTGTTTTTTTGTAATTTTTTTGTATTATTTTCGCACAACGTGTTGAAGTCTCGTTTTGCGCAATATTTTCGTAATATTTCTTGACATAAAAAAACGTATATTATATAATTCAAATAGGTTAATTTTCGTTGTATTTTGTCATTCGAGGTGATTTTTATAGCAAGTATATATGGAATAGATATGCAAATCATTCTGTTTGTAGCAATGCTTATATTGAAATATGTTTTTAATACATTGTCTTTTTTTTCGTTAATGAAAAAGCGAAAAATGTCACACAAATATATTGCATTTATTCCTATTCTAAATTCAACTTTTACCCTAGGTAATATATCTGATTCTATAAATAAAAATTATTTCAGAAAAACATTCAATAAATTTTTTCTGCTTATGTTATGGGTGATATCAATTGTTTCGGGCGCTACTTCAATGGTTTTGATCAAAAATTATATTCCGGACTTATATGAAAAATTACTAGAGTCGATATTAAAACCAAGTTCTAACTTGGATATCGCACACGTTAACTTTTCTTTTCCATCTTACCCTATACGTCTTATTATTCTTGTGTGTTTATTTTTATTTATCTTATCTCTAATAATAAATTTTGTTTTAAAATTTTCGTGCTTTTATACTATATATAAGGAATATAATAAAAATTATTCTACCACATATATACTGTTAGCCATTTTTTGTAGTTGTTTCCTAGGTTTAAAATTTATACCTTCTCTTTTGGTTCTTATAGTATCCAAAAATACTCCTGTTTTTGAGTTCTTAAATAAGGTAAAAACAAATAATCTTTGATTAGTAATAAAAATACGGTATAATTTGGAGGCGCTTTTATGATTTACTCTTGTACTGCTAGTAGCTTTGGCTCTGGTGTTTTAACGGGCTTCTGGGCTTCATTTATCGAAATTTACATATGTGTAATATTTATCTTTCTTTTGTTATTCGGTTTAATAGCATATTGCCTTAAAAGTTTTGGGATGTATAAAATGGCTAAAAATAGAAATTTTGATAACGCATATTTAGCGTGGTTCCCTTTTGCAAGATATTATCTCTTCGGTAAAATTAGTGATGATATCAACAAACACAAAAACATTAAATCATCTCACGGAGGAATTTTATTAACGTTATCGATATTAAACAGTGTATGTTCATTAATACTTCTTGTTTTTGTGTTTGTATCAACAGCTGAACTCTTAGGCGCTGCTGCTACAAGTACATATATAATTTCTTACGATTATTGGATGAATTTCCTTACTAATAAAATTAATTCATTCTTAATTATGATAACAATTATTCTCATAATTTCTTTACTATTTGAGGTTTTCTATTGCATATATGCACATAATATTTTTAAAGATTATGTTCCAAAAATATCAAGAGTGTTGTCTATTATAATAATTTTAGCCTTGTTTGTTTTTAAAGATTCTTTAATTGATTCGGCTGTATTTGTTTCAATTTCTACAAACGAACCAGAATCTTTGAAAAATAATAATCAAATAGTATATTAATACTTTTAATTATTTAATCGAAACAAACTTGGAGGAGTTATGTTTATTTTAGGGTTTATAGATTATGTATTTTTTTCATTGGCTTTGTATAATTTAGTAAAATCCCGAAATTTAAATAATACATATTTGGCATGGATTCCTGTGTTAAATTCATATACTATGGGGCATGTTTGTGACAGTATTAATTATGAATATCATAATAAAAAACTTTTTTTAAAGTTATTATGTTGATTTTATCGATATACTGGTTTGTTGTATTCGTTTTGGCTAGTTTGCTACCATACTTTAATTTTGAAATTATTGAGAATATACCCATATCCTTTTTGTTTGGTGCGTTTCAGCCTTCTGGAGACGCCACTGTTGCAGATATATTATCATCATATTTAGCTAATATTTTTATTGTAACAATAAATGAAATTTCTGAACATAAAATTATAAATATAGTATGCTTTATTTTAGGAATTACTTGCATGATAAGTTTTGTATTACGTTTGTTGTTTGCTTGCAAAATCTTTGAAAAATATTCGCAAAAAAATTTTCTAAATATATGGCATTGTATATAATATTTAACATTATTCCTATAATTCCTTTTATTCCAAGTATTTGTCTTTGGAAAGCCTCAAGTAATAAACCTGTTTCTACTGTTCAAAATTAATTTTTAATTTAAATAATTTCTATAACCGAAAGGACGCGTTTTAGTATGAATTTAAATATCAACAATATTGCAGCCAGCATGGCTGGATTTGGTGTAGGAGTGATTTTTTTCTTCTTGGCACTCGTATTAATAATGCTTGTTATGTTTATTTTAGCATATGTTTTCGAATCATTAGCTTTTTACAGATTTATGCAAAACAGAAATCTTGATAATGCCTTTTTAGCTTGGATTCCTATTGTACGCCATTATACTTTTGGAAAGATTTATGATGACATTAATGAGAAACAAGGAAAAAAGACTAATTTTGGTATTGTTTTACTAATACTTAATGGTATCGTGTGGTTGCCAGGTTTCTCACACATATCAGTTGCTGGATTAGATGTAATCCGTATTTCTTCTGGGTTAGTGGGATTAGCAGTTTTTATTTTAGAACTAATATGTTTCAACCTTATATTCAAAAAGTATACTCCAAACAATTCAAGCTACTTTGTTTTAACAGTAATTTTTTCAATTATACCAATAGTACCATTCATTCCTGGTCTATGTTTATTGAAAGCTTCAAAAAATCAACCTATGTCTCAGGCAGGTGATATAAATTGATTAAATCTATTTTAGAAAGGATGTTTTTTATGAATAGCTCCGATATAGTTATCAGTTTGTTTTTTATTTTAGGTTTTTTATTAATAGCTATATCTATTTTACAATATGTTTTTTACTCTTTAGCTTTTTATAGATTTATGAAAAGTAGAAATCTCAAAAAGGCTTTTTTAGCTTGGATTCCTTTTGCCTCTTATTATGCTGTTGGAAGAGTTTACGATGATATTAATGAAAAACAGGGCAAACAAACTAATTTTAGTCTTATAATGGATATTCTTGCTAACTGCGTTTTTTGGGTAATCATTATTCCTATTTCTCCAATTATATCCAAGTTTTTTATTATTTTAATACTAATCTCTCCATTAGTATCTATGGAATTAAGTTGCTATAAACTCATATTCAAAGAATATGCTCCAAATAACTTAAATTATATTTTACTGACTAGACTATTTTTATTTATACCAATAATTCCAAGTTTTTATCTCTTAAAAATTTCAAAAAATCAACCGGTTTCTGAAGTAAAATGTTAGCTTATATAAAAAAATAAGTAACACCCCTTTGCTAATCACCAAGTGTGTGATTTTGGTAAACGGGGTTTGTCTTTTATAATAAAATTTTAATGTCAACAAAGAGGTTATAATTTATATGAAACTATTAGCAATAGACGGAAACAGTATATTAAATAGAGCTTTTTACGGAATAAGAGGATTAACCAACTCCAAAGGTTTCCCAACAAACGCCATTTTTGGATTTTATAATGTTCTCGATAAAATGCTAAAAGAAATTGAACCTGAATATGTTGCTGCTGCGTTCGACTTAAAAGCACCTACATTTCGCCATAAAAAATATGACCAATATAAAGCCACAAGACACAAAATGCCAGATGATTTGGCTCTTCAACTTCCAGAAGTTAAAAAAATGCTGTCTTTGCTCGGAATATGCGTTTGCGAAAAAGAAGGTTTTGAGGCTGATGATATATTGGGAACAGTTTCAAGCTTGTGCTCTGAAGAAAACATAGAGTGCTACATTGCAACAGGGGATAGAGACAGTCTACAATTGATCAAAAAAGATGTTTGGGTTCGTCTATCTACCAACAAAGAAGCGATTTATTACGACGAGCAAAAAATATTAGAAGAATATGGCGTAACCCCAAAAGAACTGTTAGAGGTTAAGGCTTTAATGGGAGATTCTTCAGACAATATACCAGGCGTTAAAGGAATTGGTCAGAAAACAGCGTTTTCTTTAATATCCAAATATCATAACATAGATTATATTTTTGACAATATTTCTAGTTTAGAAACAACCAATAGAGTTAAAAATCTTCTCAGTGCAGACGATGCTTTAGAGTTATGTAAGCTCAGCAAAGAACTAGGTGAAATATACACAAATGTCCCAATAAGCCACAGCATTTCCGACTATAAACGAAACTCTGTACAAACAGAAGAATTTGTTGACTTTTTAAAGCATTTTGAACTAAAAAAAATATTAGATCAGTTTACAAAAGACAACAACATCAAACTTAAAACATCCAACTCTTTTTCTGAAAAAAATATTGTATTAAATCCAGATATAGACTATGTTAAAGCACAAATTGATAATTTATCTGCATTATATTTTGTTTTCGATGAGCAGCTGTATATTTTCTCGGACAAAGAAATTTTTAAATTTGATTCAAATATCAACAACGTTTTTAATGAAATAATATCTAAAAGCAAAAAAGACAAAAAAACTACCAACGCCAAGGAAGTATATAAGTATTGCAAACAAAATAATCTGGAAATTAACAACATAAGTTTCTCCTGCGATCTTGCATCATATTTAGTTAATGTTTTAGAAAAAGATCATAGCATTCAAAACATTTGTAATAAATATTTTGGTGATGATAGCTTTCCTTACTGTTTTATTGAGCTGTGTTCTCTGCTAGAACAAAAAATAAACCAAAAAAATTTAAATTATATTTTTAACGATGTTGAGCTACCTTTATCTGAAGTTTTGGCGGATATGGAACTTTTGGGATTTGCAATAGATATGAATTCATTGCAAGAGTTTGGGAATTTTCTTTCCCTAAAAATTAACAATTTAAAAAGTGAAATTTTTAAATATGCCGACGAAGAATTTAATATAAACTCAACTAAAGAATTAGGTAAAGTTTTGTTCGAAAAATTGAATCTACCTAAAGGGAAAAAGACAAAAACCGGATATTCAACTAGCTCTGATGTGCTTGAAAAACTGGTAAAATATCATCCTATTGCTCAAAACCTAATTGAATATAGAACACTAACTAAACTAATGTCCACATATGTTAAGGGCCTTATGAAAGTTGTGGAGAAGGATGGCCGAATACATTCTTGTTTCAAACAAACACAAACAAAAACTGGTAGAATTAGTTCAACAGAACCAAATATGCAAAATATTCCTATAAAAACAGATATTGGCAGCGAAATGAGAAAATTTTTTGTTGCCGCTCCAGGAAAAGTTCTAATTGATGCCGACTATTCACAAATTGAATTAAGAATTTTAGCTGAAATTTCCAATGACAGTAAAATGATTGAAGCTTTTCAAAATAACAAAGATATTCATGCATTGACTGCTTCTGAAGTTTTTGGAGTTAGCCCAGATGACGTTTCTCCAGAACTCAGACGTCACGCAAAAATAATAAATTTTTCAGTTATATATGGAGTTAGTGCTTTTTCCTTATCTAAAGACATTGGAACATCTGTTGCAGAAGCTAAAAGATATATAGACTCTTTCTTTAATGGATATTCTGGTGTAAAACAATATATGGATAATATTGTTACCAGTGCACAAGAAAACGGCTATGTAAAAACTATGTTCGGGCGCTTGAGAGATGTTCCTGAACTAAATTCAAAAAATAAAAATATAAAAGCTTTTGGAGAGAGAATAGCTAGAAATACTCCTATTCAAGGAACCTCGGCAGACATAATAAAAATTGCAATGGTTAATGTAAGCAAAAGATTGAAAGAAGAAAATTTAGACGCTAATTTAATCCTGCAAATCCATGATGAACTTCTAATTGAATCTAGTGAAAACGACGCTGAAGCTGCCGCAAAAATTTTAAGAGAAGAAATGGAAAACGCAGCCCCAATGTCTGTTCCTTTGGTTGCTGAAGTTTATATTGGAAGAACATGGTATGATGCTAAAAACTAATAACAGCTTTATTGAAGAGGGAAGTATGGAAATCTGCAAGCTAAACGATAATTTTATCAATCAAACTTTACAAATATATAGAACCTGCCTTAATCAAACAAACTTATCGGAATCTACGTTAAAAATTACCCATTCCTATCCATATAATTATATTTATATTGCTAAAATTAAATCTCAAGTGTATGGTATAATAGATTATACAATATTGTCAGATGAAGCTTATTTAAACAACATAGCTGTATTGCCAAAATATAGAAACCAAAAAGTTGCATCTAACTTAATGGAAAATATGATTAAAACGTGTCAAAAACAAAACATAAAATCAATTTCATTAGAAGTTCGTTGCTCAAATAATATCGCAATTAGTTTCTATGAAAAATTTAATTTTATAAAATTAGCTAGAAGGTCCAACCTATATAGTCATCCCACAGAAGACGGATGGGTTATGGAACTTAATATAAAACAATGATTTGCTTTTCTAAAAGTAAATATGCCTTACTTTTATACGTATTGTAATTTTTTGCGTGTATAATACAAAATACTAATCTTATCGATATTCTATAAATTTTTAATAAGGGTGAATCTAAATGAAAATATTTGCTATTGAAAGTTCCTGTGACGAAACAGCAGCTGCAATTGTCGAAAACGGACGAAAAATAATCTCTTCAACTGTTGCAACTCAAATTGAAGAACACCGCTTATATGGCGGCGTTGTTCCCGAAATTGCTTCTAGACGTCATTGCGAATCAATAAGTCAAATTGTGGACATGTGCTTTAAAGAAGCAAACTTAACTTTTAATGATATTGATGCTATTGGCGTTACGTTTGCTCCAGGCTTAATTGGATCTTTGCTAGTTGGAGTTAACTATGCTAAAGGCTTAAGTTTCGCTCTAAAGAAGCCACTCATCGCCGTACATCATCTTCGTTCACACATAGCTTCTAACTATCTTACTCACCAAGAATTAAAACCTCCATTTCTTGCCCTAATAATTTCTGGTGGACATTCTCATTTGGTTAATGTTAAAGATTACTGTACATTTGAAGTGGTTGGCAGAACTAGAGATGATGCTGTTGGAGAGGCTTTCGACAAAGCGGCTAGGGCTTTAGGATATCCATATCCTGGTGGAATTGAAATAGACAAATCAGCTAAACTTGGAAACGAGAATGCATTTGATTTCCCTAGACCCAAAGTCGAAGGATCCACACTAGATTTTAGCTTCTCCGGCCTTAAAACAGCCGTATTAAACCTACTAAATAATTCAAGTCAAAAATCTGTGCCAATAAACAAAAACGACTTGTGTGCATCTTTTCAGCTAGCTGTTTGCGACATAATCGCCCAACGTGTTGTTTTGGCTGCCAAAAAATTAAATCAAAATAAAATTGTTGTTGCAGGGGGAGTTTCTGCAAACTCAGCTATTCGTGAACGTCTTAAAAAAGAATCAGAAAAAAACGGGTTCTCTCTCTTTTTACCAAAAATATCTCTTTGTGGAGACAATGCTGCAATGGTCGCTTCTCAAGCATATTATGAATTCCAAAATAAAAATATTGCCAACATGTCTTTAAATGCCGTGGCTTCACTATCAATTGACTATTAAAATGTCGATATTCTTCTCAACTATTGTTTTTTCAACTTCATATGTATTAATATATCTTGTTTTTAGTTGGTTTTTAACAAAACCTACAAATAATTGATGTTTTATTATTGATTTTTGTCTGTTTTTTGAGAAAATAAAAATTTTTGATAAAAAAATTAAAATTTATTTACAATATTTTCTTATACAAATTGGCAAAAATGTTTTTAATTATTCATTTTGTAAATTGTTTCGACACAAAAATTAAAGTATTTACTGTAGAAAAAGTCCTATATTCATGGGATTTGTGGCAATTTAGCCTTCGACAATATTCTTTTAAGTTCCCGTTGTTGCGTACATTACAACATGGTATGCTTTATCTAGCACAACATGTTGTAATGAATTTAAACAAAATATGTACAGATTGGAGCAAAAGTTATGGAAAGTAAGATATTAATTTGCAAAAATTGCATTGAAGAATGTCATGATCTTATGAATCAATTAGAAAATAACAGCTTCAATGTTATCGTAGCCCCCAGAGATGGCAACGCAATAATAAGCTATATTAAAGAGCACAATCCAACAATAGTCGTTTGCGAAGCCTTCATGCCAAATAATGATGCTATAAATATTATGCAGCAGTTTAAAAATGTAAAAAACAAACCCAAATTTATTATTGTTTCATCTTCGAATAACACATTTTTAGAACGAGAAATCATGAAAAATGGAGCTAGTTATTTTGTTTTAAAACCTTTTTCTACATCATCTCTAATTAGTATAATAAAAACAGTAATCAACGTAGTGCCTCCTAAAAGATCACCTATTAAAATGGAATCATCTCTGGAAGAACAAGTTACTAAAATGATTCACCAAATTGGTGTCCCAGCCCACATAAAAGGTTACCATTATTTAAGAAAGGGCATTATTTTTTGTGTAGAAGACAATGAGATGATAAATTCCGTAACAAAGACTCTATATCCATCAATAGCAAAATCTTTCCATACAACTCCATCTAGAGTTGAACGTGCAATCCGCCACGCAATTGAAGTAGCTTGGGATAGGGGAGACGTGGACGTTTTAAATTCTTACTTTGGATATACTATTCACAATGGAAGAGGAAAACCAACGAATTCCGAATTTATGGCTATGTTATCTGATAAAATAAAACTGCAACTCCATTCAGATAAAATAGAAGTAGCAGTTTAATTAAAAATTTTATATACTCAAAACCTCTAAAAGTTTCTAAGCCGGATTAGAATATTTAGAGGAATTTTTTTGTCCAAAAACATATTTTGTGAAAATTGACATAAGTTTTCAACGAGTTGTTAAATATATGTTGAAAACTTACAGAAGCATATTTTTAATAATATTTCCAGTAAGAAACCGGATGTAATCTTTTGCCAAAAAAATGTTCCTGCTCTAAAAACCTTTTACATTTACAAAATTCATTCGTTTTACTCGGCATTCCTATCTTTACCTGTTTTATTCCTAATCCAAAAACAAGATCTGCAATTAAACTACTTTCTTTCTTTATGCTCCTATCCGACATTATTACAGTATATCCAGCTTGTCTGGCAAATTCAACTAAATTCATAAATTCAGAAAGGGTTCTTATATCTGTTGAATTAATAACCACTGCACTAGCAGCATCACTATAAATTCCTCTTTGAAGTCTGTTTAATGAAGCTGAAAAAATACTATTTCCTGCTATCTGAACATCCGATATTTTAGAATTTAACTCCATATATCCGTCAAAATCTTCACCACCCAACGGATCTTCAAGAGAAATTATTGGATATTTTTGGCATAAATCAAAAACGTATTCTCCAACTTGTTCTGATGTTAACAGTTCTTTTGTTTTAGGCAATCTATACATACAATTTCCTAGTTCCCATTCTGATGCAGCAACATTTAAACCGATAAAAAAGTGTTCTCCTGCAATATATCCAGATTCGTCAATAGCATCACATATTAACTCTAATGCCTGATCATCTCCACTTAAATCTGAAACATATCCATTTTGAATATTTGTAGATAAGCCTCGCTTTTCTAATATTTCTCCCAATTTATTAAAAACTGCCAATGAGCTATCTAGCGAATCTCCAAAAGTAACAAATCCTACGGGCACTAACATAAATTCTTTTATATTAAGTCTATTGTTAATATCAACTCCTCCTCTTAAAACAGTTGATAGAGGTATTGGAGTTGTTTTTATGTTCGCTCCACCTATATATCTATAAAATGGTAATCTACAATAACTAGCAGCTGCCTTTGCCAGCGCTATTGAAACTCCAACAATAGCATCGTTTCCTAAAACTGGTTTACCATATTTTTCATTAATATTTAATATAGTTTTATCAAGTCCTTGCTGATCTCTTACGTCTTCTCCTTTCAATAATTTACACAAGGTTTGATTTATTGCGTCCATATCTTTTAAAAGATCTTCTTTTTTCACAATACTATCTACACCTAAAGTGAATGGCGCAGAAATTGTTCCACTACATCCACCATCTAATTCAACTAAAATTTCGAGCGTAGGATTTCCTCTAAGATCTAATTTTTGTTTAGCACTTATATTTTTTATTGTAGACATCAGCTAAAAGCCCCTCTTTCGATTTTTTAAACATTAAACGAATTTTTAATTATTTTTTATAAATATCTGTATATAAAATCACTATTAGGTCAATAATAATTTTAAATTAAACAGAAAGGATTTTTGACCTATATTTCACAAAACAAATACACGATATGTAACATTTTATCAATCAATTTAATAATATTCAAAAAATTTTTCTAACACGGGTCATTTTTGGGACGAAACATTATGAAAATTATAATTTTAACACTTTTAGCATCTATCTTCTTTAACTTAACAGGATGTTCAATGCAGGAATCAACTCCTACAGAAGCAATCCAAAGCAATCAGCAAAAAACAACCTCAAACATATCACTAGACTCTAGATGTAATGGATGGGGAATGGGAAAACAATTAAACGAAAAAAACTGTCCTATATCTTGTGTTGACTTTCAAGCCAAATATGGAAAATTTGGTGCATATTTTTACAATCCTCCTAAAGAAGAATCTAGTCGCAAAACAATTATGCTAACTTTCGACAACGGATATGAAAACGGATATACTGAAAAAATTTTGGACGTTTTAAATCAAAAGCAAATTCGTGCAATTTTTTTTCTAACAGGAGACTACGCTAAGAAAAATCAACCAATTATCGAAAGAATGATTAAAGAAAATCATATTCTAGGCAACCACTCACAAAATCATCCATCTATGCCAGGAATTACTGTAGATAAAATGAGAGCTGAAATTCAAACTCTTCACGAAACTATTAGTGAAAATTTTGGTGTTGAAATGAATATGTTCCGTCCACCAAAAGGGGAGTTTTCTGAACAAAGTTTAGCAATAACCAACGAATTGGGATATAAATCTATATTTTGGAGTTTCGCTTATGCAGATTGGGATCCTAAAAAACAGCCAAACGAAAAAGAAGCTCTAGACTCTCTTAAAGGTCATCTACACGACGGAGCAATATATTTGCTACACACTGTCTCAGAAACCAATTCAAAAATTTTGTCAGACTTTATCGACTACGTAAAATCTCAAGGGTATGAATTTATAGTAGAAACTCAGCAATAACAAAAGCGGCAAGTCCCTGACATATTTAAAATATCAATAACTTTAGCCGCTCATGGTAAAAACCAATTTACATCAACTTCGATTTATTCTTTTTCCAATTCTTCAGTAGTTTCAACTTCATCTGGTTGTTCTACCTCAGATATTTCTTCATTTGAATCGTGTTCTGCTCTAGCCATAGTAACAACTTGGTCATTATCTTTGAGCTTCATAACACGTACTCCGCTTCCGTACCTAGACATTTTAGAAACGTCGCTAACCCTAATTCTTATTATAACTCCATAGCTAGAAATCATAATTAAATCATCATCATCATCCACAACTTTTATTCCAACAACATGTCCTTTTTCTTCACTAACTTTATAGTTTAATACGCCATATCCTCCTCGATTTTGAAGTCTATAGTCATCCACACTGGTTCGTCTTCCTCTACCTCTAGAAGAAATTGTTAAAACACTAGCTCCTTCTCTTAGTCTTGCCATACTAACAACTTCATCGTCATCCTTGAGTTTTATTGCTCTAACACCCTTTGCCAAACGCGACAACGGACGAATTAGCTCCTCACTAAACTTAATTGCCATTCCGTTTTTAGTTGCAACAATCAATTGATGGTGTCCTTTGGTTAGTCTTGTCCAAACCAAGCTATCATCATCATTTAAAGACAATGCTATCAATCCATTTTTTCTAACATTTTTATAGGCATCTAACCTAGTGCGCTTAACCAATCCTTTTTTAGTTATGAATACTAAATATTTTTCTTCACTAAAATCAGATGTACGCATCATATTAGTAATCTTTTCATCTGGGTCTAAAGCAAGCAAATTAACAATATTCGTGCCCTTAGAGTTTCTGCCACCTTCTGGTATTTCGTAGCATTTTAGGCGATACATCTTTCCTTTATTCGTTATAAACAAAATGTGATCGTGAGAGGATCCAATAAACAATTCTTCAACAAAATCTTCCTCTCTCTGTTTCATTCCGCTTACGCCTCGTCCGCCTCTCTTTTGAATCTTATATGTATCGGCAGGTTGTCTTTTTATATATCCATAGTGCGTCAAAGTAACAACACAGTCTTCAACAGGTATTAGGTCCTCTATGTCCACTTCTCCGCTAACAGGAACAATATCGGTTCTACGATCGTCTCCAAATTTATCTTTTATTACTTGAAGCTCCTCAACAATAATCTCTTTAATTCTAACTTCATGAGCTAATATATCTTCAAAATCTTTAATCTTTTCAATTATCTCTTTCAATTCTTCTTCTATCTTAGCTCTCTCGAGGCCAGAAAGCTGTCCTAACCTCATTTTAACAATGGCTTCAGCCTGAATCTCATCTAAATTGAAACGCTCAATTAGCCCTTCTTTTGCGTCCTGCACGTTCTTACTGTTTCTAATTAATGTAATTACTTCATCTATAAAGTCTATAGCAATTTTCAAGCCTTCTAAAATATGTTCACGCTCTTTAGCTCGTCTTAAATCAAACTCAGTTCGTCTGCGAATAATCTCTTTTTGGTGATTAATATAGCAAATAAGCATTTCCTTTAGGTTCATAACCTTAGGCACACCATTAACAAGCGCCAAGTTTATTACTCCAAAAGTATCTTGCATTTGAGTATATCTGTACAATTGATTTAAAACTATCTGCGGATTAGCATCTCTTTTTAAATCAATAACAATTCGCATTCCGTCTCTACCAGACTCATCTCTTGGCGCAACAATACCTTCTATTTTCTTGTTTTTAACGTGGTGTGCTATTGTCTCAACCAACTTAGCCTTATTAACTTGATAGGGGAGTTCTGTTACAATTATTCGGTTTCTGCCGTTGCTTTTTTCTTCAATTTCCGCACGACATCTAACAGTAATTTTTCCTCTTCCGGTAGCATATGCTGCTCTTATTCCAGCCGTTCCCATAATTATTCCGCCAGTCGGAAAATCTGGTCCTTTTATTTTTTCCATGATTTCACTTATCTCTACGTCTTCATTTTCCAAAATCATGAAAACACCATCTATAATTTCTCTAAGATTATGCGGTGGAATATTTGTTGCCATACCTACAGCTATACCAGAAGAACCATTAACTAAAAGGTTTGGAAAACGTGATGGCAAAACAGTTGGCTCTTTAAGCCTGTCATCATAGTTCATTCCAAAGTCTACTGTATCTTTATTAATATTGGTAAGCATTTCCATGGAAATTTTACTCATGCGAGCCTCAGTATATCTGTAAGCAGCAGCCGGGTCTCCATCAATTGATCCGAAGTTTCCATGACCATCTACCATAGGATATCTCAGTGAAAAATCTTGAGCCATTCTAACTAACGCATCGTAAACCGAACTATCTCCGTGAGGATGGTAGCTTCCCAAAACGTTACCAACTGTGTCTGCACACTTATGATATGGTCTATCTGGAAACAAGTTATGTTCCCACATTGTATACAATATTCTTCTGTGAACAGGCTTCAATCCGTCTCTAACATCCGGCAAAGCCCTACTGACAATAACTGACATAGAATAATCTAAAAAAGATTTTTTCATCTCTTTTTCAATATCTATCGGTATTACTTTTCCTATGCTAGGATCAAAATCTATTTCTTTTTCCATAACCGTCTCCTTGATTTCTCAAAAATATATTACATTTTATGTTAAATATAATTAATATTACTTAGTCTTTTTTGTTTTAACAATATATCTCTCTTCAAACTTTTTAGCATATTTCCTAATTTTTGCTATTTCTTCATCACTTAAACATCGTTTTGGAACTATATAATTAAAACTTATCATTTTGTGGTATACCGTGCTAGAAATGATAAATCTTAAATCATTCTCAGTAATTGTATTATTTGCCCCCGAATATAACATTATATTCATTCCATTAAAATCACTGACAAACAATAAATCATCATAAAAACGCAAATTGAAATTATTCCCAGAGCTTTTAATCATATCCATCATAATCTTCAGCGATTTTTTTACAAATGAAAACACAAATAAAATCTGTCCAATACCAGCCCCTAGGCCATAACCACCAACAATTACCATAAAAATATGAAAATAATCAACATGACCACTCTGCAACCCTATAACACCTAAAATTGACACAAAACAAAATAATATTATTAAACAAATAGTTACAAAAAACGCACCCGTTTTTTTCAGGTTTTCTATTAAAATTCTCCGTAACTCAATTTTTATGTCTTTTGCCGTCAATTGGTATGATATTTGAAAATGTGGCAATTTGCCGATATATTTAGATAATAAGCAACTAGTGCTCCTTTCAGACTCACTAAATTCCACACACTTATCTCTAACTTCGCTCATAAATTTTTCCACCTATTCCTTTAAGTAACAAAGTGTCACCTCAGATCATTATTAATATATATTAATTTGCTCCTTTTGTTTCAAGAATATATCTCTCTTCAAATTTTTTAGCATATTCTCTAATTTTCGCTATTTTTTCATCATTCAAGCATCTTTTGGGAACTATATACATACTCTGATCTGAGCAAATAACCATAAACTTTTCATCATCTTCAATAAACTTATTATCTAAACTCGTATATGGTATCCTATTAGATCCTTCACTCTGCTTTATATATATTAAATCATCATAAAATCGCATGCTAAATTTAAGTTTTTCGTTCGCAACAGCTTTAGCAATATTGTTTCTGTGCAAAATAGGAGTATAAATTATTATATATATAACCGCAAAAGACGCACCTATAAAGAAATAATTATATGGACTAATATTATGTCTAAAAACCATATCATAAAAATTTATCAAAACAACAACTAAACAAAGAGCAATATATAAATATCGCCTTTTTTTGCGGGTCTCTTTTTGAAACCGTTTAAGCCCCAATTTTATTTCGTCTGGCCTTAAGTCATAAGAAACCTTAAAATGCTTCTTCTTGTCATATTCATCATAATAGCCATCAGCTTCCTGCTCAAAACTAGCAATTAGCTCACTAGGTTTAACCGAATCACCATTTTCTATTTTCATAACAACCTCTTTTTCTAAAAAACAATTAATTCATCGAAAAAACAAAAATATAGGCAATCTTAACTCATAAAAACTAAATTGAAAAGTTTAAGCTAAACATCTAAGTTTTGAACATACTGCGCATTTTTCTCAATAAATTCTCTTCTAGGCGCAACCTTATCTCCCATTAAAATTGTAAATGTTTCATCTGCAGCTTCAGCATCTTCCATTTCAACTCTAATCATAACTCTGTTTTCCGGATTCATTGTTGTTTCCCAAAGCTGCTCTGGATCCATCTCACCAAGACCTTTATATCTTTGGATGCTAACCTTAGCGTCAGGCTTTTGAGCATATATATCGTTTAAATAAGCATCTCTTTCTGCATCAGAATAAGCATATTTATGTTTTTTGCCATGAGTTAACCTATATAGAGGTGGTTGTGCTAAGTAAACATGTCCCTCAGATATAAGCGGCCTCATAAATCTAAAGAAAAATGTTAAAAGCAGCGTCCTAATATGGCTTCCGTCAACATCGGCATCGGCCATAATAACTATTTTGTTATATCTCAATTTAGAAATATCAAAATCTTCTCCAATTGAAGTTCCAAGCGCTGTTACAACCGGCATCAATTTTTCATTTCCATAAACTCTATCAAGGCGAGATTTCTCAACGTTAAGCATTTTTCCCCAAAGTGGCAAAATAGCTTGATATTTCCTCTCTCTTCCACTTTTTGCAGAACCACCTGCCGAATCTCCCTCAACTATATAAAGCTCTGTTAAAAGCGGATCTCTCTCAGAACAGTCTGCCAATTTTCCTGGCAAAGATGCTCCATCCATCGAAGATTTTCTTCTAGTTAATTCTCTAGCTTTTCTTGCTTCTTCTCTAGCTTTCTTCGCAATTAAGCACTTGTCCATTATGCTTGCAGCAATTGAGGGGTTTTCATCCAAAAAGTCGGTTAATTTTTCACAAACCAATTTTTCAAGCATAGGCTTACATTCAACATTTCCTAATTTGGTTTTAGTCTGCCCCTCAAACTCAGTTTCCATCAATTTAACGCTAATTATTGCTGTTAAACCCTCTCTAGAATCATCACCTGTCAGTCTTTCGCCATCTTTAAGCAAGTTATTGCGCTTTCCATATTCATTTAAAACTTTAACCAACGCATTTTTAAATCCTATTTCATGCGTTCCGCCTTCTGTTGTATGTATATTATTAGCAAAAGAAAGAATTAACTCATTGTAGCTATCATTATATTGAAGCGCAACCTCAGCTTGAGAAGTATCTGTTTGAGTCTTTAAATACACTATATCATGTAACGTCTCAAAGCCTCTTTTTTTATGAATATATTCAACGAAGCTTTTAATTCCACCTTCATAGTGTAAATCTTCACTAACTGGTTCAGCGTGTCTTTTGTCTGAAATAACAATTCTAATTCCAGCATTCAAAAAAGCTTGTTCTCTCAGTCTTTTCAAAAGCACTTCATAGTCATATTCAAGCTCACTAAAAATTTCACTATCTGCTTTAAAAACAACTCTAGTTCCAGTTTTGTCTGTTGTTCCAACAACCTTCAACTGTTCTTCATATTTTCCACGCTCAAAACGCTGAAAATATGTTTTTTGGCCATCATTTACCGTAACTTCAAGCCACTCACTTAATGCGTTAACAACAGATGCTCCAACTCCATGAAGACCTCCAGATACTTTATATCCGCCTCCACCAAATTTACCACCAGCATGAAGAATTGTGAAAACAACCGTAACAGCCGAAATTCCTTCTTTAGGATGAATTCCGGTTGGAATACCACGTCCATCGTCCGAAACGCTTATAATATTATCAGGCAATATCTCAACATCAATTCTTTTGCAATATCCAGCCAAAGCTTCGTCTATAGAATTATCTACTATTTCATATACCAAATGATGGAGACCTCTAGCACCAGTTGAGCCAATGTACATTCCTGGCCTTTTTCTAACAGCTTCCAGCCCTTCTAGAACCTGAATATTCTCTTCGTTATATTGCCTCATATCACCCATAATTTTTGTTCCATACCTTTCTATTCAAAACAAACATTTAAATTAAGTTTTTATTCAACTAAGCAAACACACTAAATAAAAATTTAATCACACATATTTAATATTCGTCATATGTCTATTTTACCGTTTATTGAACGAAAATTCAAGTTCATTCAACATATAATTAGAGTATTTGCCATATAGTATAATTTACAACTAATATTTTTGTTGATTTTTTCAATAGTTTACGCACTAATAATATCATTTGCAATCTACCAAACAAGTTCAAATTAAACCACTAAAATCAATCGTGTTTAAGCGTTCTCAAATATATTGTCTTGGCAGAAATAGGACTAAAATATGTTCGTTTTTTCGACACAACAAATGAGAGGGGAATATTATCATGTGATATATTTTCCAGTTTTCCTTGTTTTTCACACAAATTCAAATAATCCCTAGTTTTTTTAGAGACTGTTGTTGCATCAATATCAAACACACCAATTAGTTCTTTTGAATTTATAGCTCGAAAATCTCCTATATCGTAATACATTTTCCCTCCATCTATTTTGTCATCAATTCTATTTCTCCATTTTGCACATGGTATATTTTTCCGTCTTTTAGACTAATAGTATTAGATATATCACAACAAGTAATAAACACCTGATTCCCTTTAACATGGTTTAAAATATACGACTGCCTATCAACATCCAATTCGCTCATAACATCATCTAACAAAACAATTGGATTTGTTCCTTTAATTAACTTTAAAAGCTTTGCCTCAGCCAATTTCAGCGCAATTATACAAGACCTTTGCTGTCCCTGAGATCCATATTCTCTGACGTTTAGTCCATCAATTTTTAATATAAAGTCATCTCTATGAACACCTATTTTGGTAAATCCCATCTCAAAGTCAGATTTTTCATTGTCTTCTAATTTTTTCATATATTCTTTTGCATCATCTTCACTATAAATATTTTGCAACTTCCTATCAAAAACAGTTGACATATAGTATATTTTTAGCGATTCTTTACCCATTGAAATACCAGAATATATATCTTCTAAGATTTGCGAAATCTTATCAATATAGTCTTGACGCATCATGGTTATTATAGTTCCAATTTTAGCCATCTGAACATTCCATATTTCAATAGTCGCACTGCTAACATGATTATTATTTTTCAAAAGAATATTTCTCTGACTTAATATTCGCTCATATTGTCTGCAATATTTAGCATATTCAGGTCTAATTTGCGTTATAGCATCATCAATAAATTTTCTTCTGGTTCTAGGATCGTTTTGAACTATAGAAATATGGGCAGGAGCAAAAGACACCGTGTTAAAACAACCACAAAATTCAGATAATCTTTTCAAAGGAACTCGATTTAGAAAAAATTTGCTTTTTTTAGAGAGTGTTGCTTCGGCTATTTGATCTCGCTTCATATCATTAAATTTTATTTGTAATTTGCAAAAATCTCTATCAAATGCAATATTATTTGCATCTTTTCCATGAAAACGCTCTCTGCCAGAAAACAAACCTATGGCTTCAATTAAATTAGTTTTCCCTTGAGCATTAGCTCCATATACTACGTTAATTCCATCGCATGGATATATTTCTACATTTTTTAAATTTTTATATCCATCAATTAAGCACTCAATTAGTTTCATTTTTAACTATGTACTCCATACCATCAACGGTAATTACATCTTTATCTATCAATTTTTTTCCTCTCATAGTACATATTTCATTATTAACCAATACATCTCCATTAGCAATTTTTATTTTAGCTTCTCCTCCTGATGAGCAAATTGAAGCTAATTTTAAAAAATCTCCCAATTTAATATACTGCGTATTTATATGTATATTTTTCAAAATTTTACACATCCTTAAAAATAATAGCTATATTTATATATTAAGCTTTTAATCTAACTGGCAAAACTAAATATAAAAACTCATCACTATCTACCGGCTCTATTTTTATTGGCATAACAGGGCCATCCATATTAATCTTTATTTTTTCACATTCAGCATGCTTCAAAGCTTCTAACATATATCTATTGTTAAATGCAATTTTTTCAATTGGTTCTCCCGTCATTTCAACTGAAAGCATATCGTTAGCTTGTCCCAAAGTACTTTCACATTGTAAAAACACCTTGTTTTCTTCAACTTTCATAACCACGCTTATTCTATTAGTAACCATTATAGATACACGTTCTATTCTTTGGGTCATTTCTTTAGGGTCTGTTAAAACTGTTGTAGAACTTTTTTTAGGAATAGCTGCTTCATAATCTATGAACGAACCTTCAAGTAATCTTGTAATAATAAAATATCCACCAATTTTAAATACTGCGTGACTCTGACTAATTTCTATTATTGTTTCTGAATCATCTTCCTCTTTTAAAAGTTTGCATATTTCATTTAATGTTTTGCTTGGAACAACAAAATTTACATTGGAAAGATTCGTTTCTATTTTTCGTTTACTAAGTGCAACCCTATATCCATCTACGGATACTACATTTAAGCATCCATTTTCAACTTTAAACATAGATCCACATAATATAGGATTTTGTGCTGGATTTTGCGAAACAGCGAACAAAGTTTGTGAAATCATAGTTTTTAAAATATTATCTTTTATTTTTAGTGTTTGATTAACTCCAACTTGCGGTATTGTTGGATAGTCTTCTGGATTTATTCCAATTATCTTGTATTCTGTTTCATTGTCGCTTATTGTAGTTATAAATTTATCATTTACTGAAAAGTTAACTATTGGACCGGCCATCTTTCTTAAAATTTCTCGCAATAATTGTGCGTTTAAAACGATTGATCCCTCTTCTTGAATTTTAACTTCTAACGAGCCTAATATGCCAATATCTAAATTGTATCCTGTTAATTTTAGCTCTCTATTAGAGACACTACTTAATAAAATTCCTTCTAAAGCTGGAATAGTATTGGTTTTGGCTGATATGGCCAATGAAACGTTGTTAACTATTTCACTTAAAGTATTTAGGGAACAAGAAAATTGCATTTAATATCTCTCCAATCTTTTTAACATTAATTGTTAATATAAATAATAAGTAAATAAATGTAATACTTTTTAGTAGTTATAGTAGAGGGTGTTGAAAACTAGATAAACCCAACAAACGTGATATTACCGGCGTTTTTTAGCATTGTTTTTTTAACGTGCGATTATTAAAAATATGTTGAAAACGGTTAATTAAAAGTTTTTAAAATAAAATGTTGAAAACTTTGTTAAGAATGTTGAAAACTTTGGTTGAAAAGTAGAAAAAGTTAAAATAAAAATTAGTTTTTAAAATTTTTTAACAGTTTGTGTTATTAACATTTTAAAAACTAATAGTTGAAAACTTAAATTTAACAGCTAAAAATATAAATTGTTGAAATGTAAAAACTATGTTGAAAAGTAAAATTGTCAAAAAATAAAAGGGTTATTGATCCCTAATATTTTTTATTATGTCTTCTATGATTTCTTTTTGTTTTGGGTCTTTTTTCATCATGGTTTCTACTTGTTTTAATGAATATGTTATTGTTGAGTGATCTCTATTTGAAAATTCTTTTCCGATTTCTTCATAAGGAGCCTGAGTAATTTCACGAACAACAAAAATTGCAATATGGCGTGCTTTTGCAATTTGTGATTGACGTTTGGTTGATCTTATATCTTTTTCAGAAACATTAAACGTTCTGCCAACTTCACCTATAATTTTTTCAATGGTTACAGGAGTTGGTTGGTCATCATTCAATATATCGCGTATTATAGAATGAGCCATGTTAATAGAAGGAGAGGAATTGGCTAAAAGCTTATATGCTTTCATTTTTTTAACCGCACCTTCTAATTGTCTTATATTGTTTTTTAAATTTTTTGCTATATATTTTACAACTTCATCTGGAATTTCAATGTGTAGTAATTGTGCTTTTCTTCTTATTATTGCAACTCGTGTTTCAAAATCAGATGGGGCTATGTCTGCCAAAAGCCCCCATTCAAATCTAGTTCGGAGTCTGTCTTCCAATGTTTTTATCTCTTTTGGAGGACGGTCTGATGTCAACACAATTTGTTTTCCTACTTGATGTAACTCATTAAAAGTATAGAAAAATTCTTCCTGCGTTTGAGTTTTTCCTGCCAAGAATTGAATATCGTCCATTAATAGATAGTCTACATTTCTATATTTTTCGTGAAATTCTCTTGTTGTTTCCTGCTCGATTGCAGTAATAAATTCATTTGTGAATGCTTCACCGTTTATATAGACTATGTTTAAGGCTGGATTATTTTTTTTGACTTCATGATTTATTGCAAGAAGTAGGTGAGTTTTTCCCATTCCGCTGGGGCCATAAATAAACAAAGGATTATATGCTCCAGTTTGATTTTGGGCCACTGCTTTACATGCTGCATATGCAAAAGTATTTGTGCTACCAACAATGAACGTGTCAAAAGTATATTGATATTCACCATTACTATAGATGTTGTCTAAAATTTGAGAAGGTGAATTATTAGATGTTTCGTTAGGGTGGTTGGTAGACTGGGAGTTGTTGTCTTCTTCATCTTCTTCTACAATTATTGTTATTTTAACATCAAAACCCAAAATGTCTTTAAACCCTTTGCATAGCATATGGCTGTATTTAGTCATTATAATATTTTTTTGAAATTCATTATTTAAAGAAAGGACAACGTCAGAATCTCGTAGTTCAATTGCTTTTAGAGGAGCAATCCATAAATTATATGCCGTTGGGGACAACTCACTTTCAAGGCTAGACTTAACAACGTCAACAACACTAGCAAAATTTGTCATATTTTTTATTATATCCTCCCTTTTCTACAATAATATTTATACATTATATCAGTTTTTTTTTTGTTTTTCAACCACGATTAGTGCGCTGTTTTTAACATAATAAACACAAATATAACAATTGCAATATTTTAATAATTACTTTTATGTATAATTTTGGACGAAAAAAGCTCCATTAACTTATTTAAGCTATTGGAACTTTGTTTATTGTGTGAATTTTATATTTTATGTAGTATGAAAAATTATCGATTATTTTTTCATTAATTTTACCATAACGGCTTTTTGAGCGTGCAAGCGATTTTCTGCTTCCTCGAAAATTTCGTTCGCATGAGCTTCGAATACTTTTTCGGTAATTTCTTCTTCACGGTGAGCTGGAAGGCAGTGTTGAACCATAGCATCTGGCTTTGCAACAGCCATTATATCGTCGTTTATTTGATAGCCATTGAAGGCAATTTTTCGTTTTTCTGTTTCTGCTTCTTCGCCCATAGAGGTCCAAACATCTGTGAATATGACATCAGAATTTTTAGCAGCCTCGAGAGGAATGTCAGTCATAAAGAATTTGTCACCATATTCTTTAGCGAATTCAAGGACTTTTAAATCAGGTTGATAGTCTTTGGGACAGGCAATAGAAACTTCCATTCCAACTTTCAATCCGCCAACAATAAGTGAGTTTGCCATATTGTTTCCGTCACCAATGTAGCACATCTTAAGTCCGTCAAAATGGCCTTTAAATTCTCTAATAGTCATTAGATCTGCAAGAATTTGGCATGGGTGACAAAAATCTGTAAGGCCGTTTATGATAGGAATAGAACCATAGTTTGCAAGATCTTCTACTTCTTTTTGATCAAAAGTTCTTATCATAATTCCATCAAGATAGCGAGAAAGAACCCTTGCCGTATCTTGAACAGGTTCGCCTCTGCCTATCTGAAGATCGCGGTTGGATAGGAATAGTGCCTGACCGCCTAGTTGATACATTCCTGTTTCAAAAGAAACTCTTGTTCGAGTGGATGATTTCTGAAAAATCATACCTAACGTTTTTCCTTTGAGTATATGATGTTCAATACCTTTTTTATTTTCATATTTAAGCTGATCGGCAAGATTGAGAATATCTAAGATTTCCTCTTTGCTCAGATCAAGCATTTGTAGTAAGTGCTTCATTTGTTTTCCTCCTTATTTTTCGTCAAGGATTTTTTTGATAATTTTCATCCCATTTTTTATGTTTTCATCGCTTATATTTAATGGTGGCAAAAATCTTAATTTATCTTTTGCTGTAAGAACCAGCAGGCCATTTTCTGCACACTTAACAAGAACGTCTGCTGCTTTTTTGTTTTTTAGTCTAACTCCAATCATAAGCCCTAAACCATCAATACCTTCCACTTCGTTTATATCGCTGAGAAGTGCTTTAAAAAGGTCTGCCTTACGATTTACTTCTTGAATGAAATTTGGATCACTAACTTTATCTATAACAACGCTTCCGCCTGCACAAGCAATAGGATTTCCTCCAAAAGTGGAACCATGTGTACTTTTTACTAGAACATCACAACATTTTTCATCAGCAAGACAAGCTCCAATTGGCAAACCGCCAGCAAGTCCTTTTGCAATTGTAGTTATATTAGGCTTAACATTAAATATTTTTGATGTTAATATTTGTCCTGTTCTTCCGATTCCTGTTTGTATTTCGTCTGCTATTGTGATAATATCGTTTTTTTCACATTCTTCAAATATGGCGTCTACAAATTCTTTTGTTAGAGTATATATTCCGCCTTCTCCTTGGACAAATTCGAACATTATTGCACAGACTTTGTCTTTGTTTTCGTTGAGCTTTGCTTTAAGATCATTTATGTCGTTAGCTTTAACATTTACAAAGCCAGGAACAAATGGAAAAAAGTAGTTGTGAAAAACATCTTGACCTGTTGCTGAAAGAGTGGCCATAGTTCTTCCGTGGAAGCTGTTTTCAAGTGTTATTATGATGTTTCTTTCAGCCTCTTTGCCATATTTGTCAAAGCTATATTTTCTTGCAATTTTTATTGCACACTCATTGGCCTCTGCTCCAGAATTACCAAAAAAAACTTTACTATAGCCTGTTGCTTGGCAAAGTTTTGAAGCAAAGTTGGCTTGTGATTTTGTGTAGTAGTAGTTGGAAGTGTGCTGTATGCTTTTTACTTGTGAACAAACAGCGTCTGTCCAATCTTTGTCGCAGTATCCTAAGCTGTTTGTTCCTATGCCTGAGCCGAAATCTATATATTGTTTTCCCTTTTCGTCAGTTGCACATTGCTCTTCGCCTTTTTCAAGAACTATATCAAGTCTACCGTAGGTGGGCATAACGTGTTTGTTAAATTTTTCTATTGTATCCATTTACTCTCCTCCGTTCATAAAAGGGTTATATGAATTGTGTGCCAATACCTTCGTTTGTTAGCAGTTCAATAAGTATTGAGTGAACAATTCTGCCGTCGATTATAACCGTCTTTTTAACACCTTGTCTTATAGCTTCAACGCAGCAGTCTATTTTTGGTATCATTCCACCACTAATTATTCCCTTGTTTTTAAGGTGAGGCACTTCACTTACGTTTACTGTTGGGATACGTGTAGAACTATCATCTTTGTCTTCAAGTAGACCCACTGTGTTTGTCATAAGAACAAAATTTTCAGCATGTAAACAAGCCGCTATTCTCGAAGCTGCTGTATCTGCATTTATATTATAGCTATGTCCGTCTTCACCAATTCCGACAGTGGAAATTATAGGAACATATCCATTATTAAGAGCGTTTATAATAGGCTCAGGATTTATTTTTTTTATATCGCCAACATAGCCAAGATCAACATCTCCGATTAGCTTTTGAGCGACTATCATTTGACCATCGCAACCGCAAAGACCTAAAGCTTTTCCACCATGCATCTGAAGAGCGTTTACAAGGTCATTATTAACCTTTCCACAAAGAACCATTTTTACAATATCAATGGTTTCTTCATCAGTGTATCTTAGACCACCAATAAATTTGCTTTGTTTGCCAACTTTTTCAAGCATAGCGTTTATTTCAAGTCCTCCACCGTGAACAACGACAACTTTTATTCCAACCATTCTTAAAAGCACAATATCTTTCATTACTGCACTTTTAAGTTCGTCATTTGTCATGGCGTTTCCGCCATATTTAATTACAACTATTTTATTATGATATTTTTGTATGTATGGAAGTGCATCGACTAGCACTTGTGAACGCATATTATTTTCCAATTCCATTTGAAATTACTCCTTAATGTCTTATTCATATTTCTTATCAATTGCAAATATAGTTAATTATGACATTTTCAACTTCTGTAATCTCCGTTTATTTTTACATAGTCATATGTTAAATCGCAACCATACGCACTAGCGGTTCCTCGGCCGTTTCCTACATTGATAAGTATTTCTATTTCATCTTTAAGGAGAATTTGTTTTGCGATTTCTTCCGAGAATTTTACACCTGTTCCGTTTTCACAAACAAGGATTTCTCCGGCTTTTGAACGAAGTTTAACGCTTACTTCGTCTATATTAAATTCTGCATCTGCATAGCCAATTGCACAAAGGATACGACCCCAGTTTGCATCAGCGCCGAACATTGCACATTTAAAAAGGGGAGAGCAGATAACGCTTTTGGCAATTATTATTGCTGTGTCAACGTTTTTTGCACCTGTAACTAGACATTCGAGAAGTTTTGTTGCACCTTCTCCGTCCTTAGCGATCATCTTGGTGAGGTTCATCATAACGATATAAAGTGCTTTTTTGAATAGTTCATATTCTTTGCCTTCGGAGTTTATTTCATTATTTTCTGCAAAACCATTAGCCATAATTGCACAGGTGTCGTTTGTTGACTGATCTCCATCAATGCTTAAACAGTTAAATGTTATTTTCACATTTTCCGAAAGAGCTTTTTTGAGCATTTGTTCGCTTATATTGCAGTCTGTTGTTACAATATTAATTGTTGTTGCCATATTTGGGTGGATCATACCACTGCCTTTACCCATAGCGCCAACACGACATTTTTTGCCATTAATTTCAAATTCTACAGCAACCTCTTTTTTTACTGTATCAGTGGTCATTATAGCTGTAGCAGCCTCTATGTTTTTTTCATAAGATAATCCTGAAAAAAGTTCGTCTATTTTTTCTTCAACTGGTTCGATAGGGAATATTTCTCCGATAACGCCAGTTTGTGCAACAAGCACTTCTTCGGTTTTTATGTTCATGCGTTCTGCTACAAGTTCGCACATTCTGTGAGCTTTTTGCTCACCATCGGCATTACATGTATTTGCATTTTTTGAGTTAATTATGAATGCCTGTGCTTTTCCGCCCGTTGTTTTAAGATTATTTTGTGATATTATTACTGGTGCGCCTTTTACTTTGTTTTGTGTAAAAACTGCTGCAGCCGAACACATTTTATCTGATGTTACAAGACAAATATCATTTTTAAGGCTTTTTGTAGGTTTTCGGCGACCACTGTTTCTTGGTTTTCTTATGCCGCAATATAGACCATTAGCTTTAAAGCCTCTTGCCGCACAAATGCCGCCTTCTATATATTTATAACCTTCAAAATTCACCTTGGTGGTAATTTCTTTACTCATTTATTACACCTCATATTAGTCTTTATTTTTTTATTTAAGTGTTAGGAACTGTTTAATAGTCAGTTCAACTGCATAATAATGTTTTTTGTTAGACCGTAAATGTATGTAGAATTTAACAGGATATGGTTAATACAATTGTTAATCTGTTTCTCTAAATACTATATTATAGTTTTTCAACGATATTTTTCATAACAATAAAATTTAAAATCATGGTAATTGGAGTCACAATTATCTTTGATAATATTGGTGAAAAATCTTTTATTATTTGTAAATCAATATTATTTATAATAAATATATTTATTAAACCTAAAAATTTTGAAATTAAAAATATTAGGATAATTTGATACACTATGTATATCAAGTATTTCCATTTAAGAGAAATTCTACTTTTATTTTTAAATATTTTTCGTGTAGCAAAAATGAAAACAAATGTAACGCCAACCCATGAACTGATTGTGTTATTTAAAATTAAGTTTTCAGACAAAAGGCCTAAACATGTATATATGAAAAAATCTAAAATCCAACCTATTCCACTAACACCTATAAACTTTACTGCCTGAATTATTAAATTTTTCAATAAAGTAATCATCTCCTACATCTAGTAATTAATTATTATTATATTAAAATAGCAATTTAACAATAGGAATTTTTTTTAGTAGCCATGTCAATATTCCAGATATGGCAAAAACCATAATAACAGTAACACATATTCCTGTACCATAAGGCATTGTATTTTCAATATGTGTCCAAATATTTGTTAGTGAGCTAATTTTACAGAGAAATAGGGCATGTAACAAATAAATTCCGTATGTGCATTTTCCTATTTGGCTTATAATAACGTGTAATGCTTGGTTTGCTAATTTTTTCTTAATAATCTTATGATCGGATAGGTATTTAGCTGTCATAAATATTACTGGAGCATTTATAATCATAGTTATTCTTAGAAATGTTTCTGACCCATTACCTGGTTCTAATGTTAAAAAATAAATTTCAGCAATATAGCTAACTAAAAATGAAAAAATATTTATACACCACGCTATTAAGAAAACCTTTTTATTTAATGGGATTAAGTTTTTTTCTATAACATATCCGATTATTGGATATATGAAGATATTGCAAGAAATCCATGATGGTTTTAAATCAATATTTACCCTAATGAAGAAATATTCAAATATTGGTGCAACAAAAATTAACAACACCGATATAGTATATAAAATGATAAAGCTTTTTTTTGTGATGCTTTTGCAAAAATCCCTCAAAATAGGCAAGGTAAAAATGAAAGCAATATAAGCATAAAGATACCATAAGTGCCAATAATAATTTGATATAATAAATTTTATTGCGCTTTTAAAATTATATTCACCGTTAACTAAAAATAATGGGGGAAGTAAAGTGTATATGAATGAAAATATAATCAGATCTATTACTATAATCAGTGTTCTTTTGTAAGTGCGAGAAATAGATTCGTTTCTGTTAATTAGTAAAGATCCCGATATCATAAAAAATATTGGAACTGCAGATTTACATGTCATAGAGCAGAACCATTTTATAGTCCAAGAAAGTCCACTTGGTTCTGACAAAGCATATTTATAAAAACCTCTTTCATTAGTGTGATTAAAAATTACCATTAGGCATGCAACAATTCGTAAAACATCTATATAGTCTTTTCTTGTAATCTTTTTCAACATATTTTTTATACTTCCATTACATACTAATTTTGGCGAAAAGATTCTAATTCTTCGGGGGTTCCAAGAACATGAACTTTATTTGGATCAATATTAGAGATATAGATTTTTCCACCTTTTGAAAGCAAATGATCATACAGAGGTGCTACATATTTTTCTCCATTTACAAGCTCTTGAGGTTGATCGTAATAATCTTCATAAAGATCTTCATAAAGTTTGCATGTCTTAAAATAGTAAGCGCCAAGTGTACAGTAATTGGATATTCTTTGTTTTTCTTTAATTTCAACTACTTTACCTGCATCATCAAGACGAACAAAACTCCAATGATCTCCTTCTGCTTGAAAACATGGAATAAACCCATCACCCTTTAATTCATCACTCTGAATCTCTCTTGGTTCAACGTAAGTATCGATATTGTAGATTAAGAGAGCATTATCTTTATTCCAAAACTTAGAGGCAAGCTTTGCTGTTGTTGCTTGACCATCGGTTAAGTAATCAAGAACAATAATATGATAATTATTAATATTCATTAATTTACATTGATTTTCTATGAAAGTTTTTACATCAATTGATTCATCTTTCATAGCAATAAAAATATATTGGTTTATATCTTTTTTGCATCCTTCTAGACTAATCATTGACCATTCAAACAAGGTTTTTCCATTTACTTCTATCATATATTTTGGAACATTATATCCTGCATTGCGAAATCTTGATCCAAGACCAGCCATAGTAATTACAATATCAATTTTCTTGTTCATGACGATCTCCTTCATTACATCTTGATGTTTTACATATGGTTTCTAATTCTTCAAGTGAATATTTTAAAAATTCATCAGGTCTTATAGTACGATCATCGATATAAAAACCTTTGTGGCCAGGCCATGCTTTGCCATAAACAATTTCATCATATGGAATGTTCCATTTTTTTAACCACTCTAATAGCACAGGTGCTGTATATTTATTGATTAAACCAATATTTCCATTATAAGAGTTCATGTTTCTGGATGTATATAAAATTATTTTAGCACCATTTTTTTTATATTTTCTAATTTGCTCAACCATATCTGGGTATGGCACAAGATCCTTATAATCTTCATTTTTGTTTTTTATTGGACATAAAGTTCCATCTATATCAAATATAAAAGAGTAATCACTATACATTTTTTTCTATCTCCTTAAGAATATTTCTGACATTAAGAATAAATCCAAAAACTTTATGAGGATTATCTATATGAAGTGGTAGCATAGATAAAAATAAAGATGCTTCATATATTCTAATTGCCCAATAATCAAATCCATTTTCTATAGCTTTGATTTTAAACATTTCTACAAAGGAATTGTTGTTAAATGGAATCGTAAGATCATAAGAAAAATTTGAATTTATTTTGATATCAAACAGTCCGTTATTAAAAAAATCATATCTGCCACAAACAGAGTGGCTAAGTTTTGCTATATCATAATATGGATTAGTCCACAATTCATCTTCTGTCATAGCTCCTTTGGGATCTATGAACTTTAGTGTTTGTGTTGATTTGTTGTAGAGAGTATTGGCAAAACACGGATCTCCATGGCCTATAACAAGTTTGGTAGAAAATTTACTTTTGCTTTCTATTTTTGATTTTAGTTTCATATAATGTTCAACTAAATCATCTATACTGGCAATCTCTACTGCATCTAATAATTTTTTTATTTTACTATATTCAGGAGAAGCTTTTAGCATATCAATTCTCTTATATACTTTATTTATATAAAGATCATTTGATATTTTATCATATTCATTTTTGCTACAGTTTTTTTCGTGTCTTGAAGCAAAGAAAAAGAAATACTTGTCCATTATTTTTTCAAATTCTACTGCATTCATTGATCCATGTACCCACTTGATTGCTAAATCCGTCATGTGTAATCGTTCCATAGTATAGGACGCTGAATCATCAGATTCTAAATAATTAAAGGGCATTACAAACCAGAATTTCATATCATCTGGTAGCAAATGATAAAATGTATACTCTGCTTTGATTTTTTGTTTATTAGAGGATGATTTTGTAATTGTATATTCATTACCTTTGAGAGAATTAAAATATCTGGAATCAAAATTTCCTGTAATACACTGGATAAAATTTTCTATAATACCTATGTCTACAACGCCATCTACTTCAAACGATTCCTTTAAATTTTTTATCAAATCCCAAGGTTTCTGACCAGTTATTACAGATTTACAAAATTTAACATAATCTACAATAGATGGGAACATTCCTGCAACAGCTTTGTTTTGAAACATAACTGCGTATGGAGTATCGACAAATTGAAGTTTTTTGAAAGATAAGGTTGCTTTTGTTGCATCAGAAATAAAATAGTTGGAAAAGCAGTGCATAATTTTTATATCATCAATATTGTAAATTTCCAATTCTTTTAACAAATTATTGTATTCAAATAACGAGTTAATTCTTTTCCATATTACATCAGGATATATTTTTTTGACCTCACTATAATAATAATCTTCTAGTTTTTGTTTTTTTACAACAACGTCAGAAAAACCTTTGTTTCCAATAATGTCTGATATGACCTCACTCTTTTTTCCTGTATCGTCATAAACAACTATAATTCTCATAAATATTTTCTCCTTTTGGCTATAATATCACGAATTTTAAGTGCAACGTAAGTAACAATAAGGATTAAAATACTTACCACAACAAAACGTTTTAGTTCTATAGAATCATTGGTGCCAAGTGCTGAGGATAAATATAATGAAAAATCGTGTGTTAAGGAATTTCCCTGTAACGAAAATTTTACTAAGGCAAGACTTGCAAGTTCTATTCCCCATGCTATCAATGACAAAACATAAAGTATGAAACCACAGCCGTTCATTAATCTAGATACCTCATTGTAGATTTTTTTGATTTCATGTATTGTTTTGAGCAATGAAATTTTATTTTCAGTTGCTTTTGAAGACATCAGAAATTTTTTCCAAAAATTATATATTCCAGGAAATATAAAGTATATAACAAACATAATAATTAGAAATATTATTAATATATACGTCAATAGGGGTAAATTATTGCCATTAAATATAGATACAATAAATATCATTGTTACAAGAGCCAAAGTATCCATAAAACGGTCAAGCAAAATAATAATTATTCCTCTATATATGCTCTTTATTTGTCTTCCGTAGCAGTATATTCTAAAAAATTCTCCAAGTTTATATGGCAATATAGCGGTTATAGGGGCAACTTTGCAATATATTTTTAAATTTTCATTTATAGAAATATTAGAACCATAAAGTAATAAATAAAGTCTAATAGATTTTATAGTATGAATAAATATAACAGAGACAATTAGAATTATGCAATATATAAAATTCATATCTATAAATATATTTTCAATGTATTTATATTCTTGTATAAAAATATACGCGGAAGCCAAAAGAATAATGAGATTTATTAAATTATATCTATATTTTTCTTTCATTATTAATTTTCACATCCCTATATTTTATTTTGATAAATAACTTGTGCTGAATATTCCTTTATAATTTTATCACGGTGTTCATCTTTAATAAATTTTTTTCGATTTAACATAAAACTTCCCAGTAGTTTCAATACGGTAATTGCCTGATTAACCATTTTTACATTAGATACTTGGTCATCTTCTCTCCATATTATGGGAAAAAAACGAACTTTGTGTTTGTAATAAGCAGATCCCATAACCATACAATAATTAAAGATAAGATTGTCCTTATATTTAATATAGAAATTATCTTTTAATATTTCTGTTTTATACATGTTGAGACCTGAACCAAGATCATATACCTTGTAACCACATACCATGGAAAATAAGAAATCATACACATTATTTCCAAATGTTCTAAATTTAGAATATCCCTGAAGTTTAGATTTTTTCATAAATCTTGCACCCAGAAAACAATCGTATTTTTTGTATAATCCACTTTTTAAATATGGAAGGAGATTGGAAATATCTCCTTGATCATCTCCATGAAGAACAATGACGTAGTCAAATTCATTTTTTATGGCATATTGGAATGCTACTTTATGCGAGCCTCCAAGTCCATAATTTTCATTGTTTCTTAAAAGACTTACTTTTAAAGGAAGGTTATTTTCCTTTAAATAATTAATTACTGCATTTTCTCCATTGTCTGTGCTTCTATTATTTACAATAATTACTTCAGACAAGAAAGAACATACTTCGTCTGTAAGCTGTTTAAGCACTCTTACTATCTGTTTTTCACAATTGTACATAGGTATAAAAAGTAAAATTTTCATTATAATTTTCCTTTACATGTTTTTTTTATACGAAACAGTTCGGTGAAATATATATATGTCATTAAATAACTAGCATATAGCACGGGGTATAAATATGCAGATCTATTTTCAGGCATAAATAAAAGTATTAATGCACATTCCCCTAATATTGTCAGGAAAGCACAGATAAATGCAAATGAATTTTTTAGTTGCTTTTTTTTATTTATTACGTCTAGTAATTCTTTAATAAATAAGAGTACCATCATAATTAAAGATATTATATGTAATATAATATTTAATCCAGAATTAGATATAAAGTCTCGCCAAATACCTATAACTTCATTTAAAATTGGCATTAACGTATTTCTTATTTTATTGTGTTCCCAAGAAGTGGTTTTCCATGTTTGTTCTACTTCTTTGAAACCATCCATATATAGAGTGTATTCAAACGTTTTGATGTTTTTAAGTTGTTCACTGTTATATGAATATGAATTGAAGATATCTGGTGTTTCAATTGATGCATTGTATGAATATGTACTTCGGGTATGGGGTAATTGAAGTGCTTCATAGAAGGTTTTTATCTGAACGTTTAAATAGGAAGATAAGTTATGTAATATAATGCGAAAATATGCACTCATGTATGCATTTGCTTGTTCATCGGTAGCAAGTGATTGATTAAAATCCTGTCTACCATTGGTCCAGTTAAAGCTTCTATAAGCATACATTCCATATGTACCATATTCTCTTAATACTTTTACAGGAACAATCGCATCTATAGCACCTAAGTCTTCTTTTGCACCTTCATACGATATATTAAGATTAGGGTTATTAAAAAGACTGCGAAGAACAGGTATTGTATTTAATATCATATAGTCTTTTCCATAATATTTTTTTGCACCTATAGCTTGAATCTGATTAAAAGTATTAAATAAAACACAAACGCTTAAAATCAACAATGTAATAGATTTGAAATTTTTTTTGTTCAGTTTTGGCTTTATCGATTTAAAAATCAGAATTAAGTATACAACAACACCACTCAACCCTATTAATATTCCTTCACTTCTCCACACCATTACAAAAGCAGTAAGTGCTGAAAACTTAATTATATTTTTTATACTAATTTTGTTAACTTTGTTTTTAAAGCAAAAATAAAGGTTAGAAATATATAATAAAATCAAAATAGTGTAAAAATTATTTCTATAAGCATTAAATGCTAGGTAATATGATTCTGGAAGTAAAAATAGCAATAAAGAAAAATATTTCCAGGAACTATTTGTAATCAAATTTCCCATGTTTATATAAATATAACTGATTACTGACCAGAAGAAAATCCATTGAACTATAAAAATTGCGATAGGGTGAGGAATAACCATAAGACAACCGCCATATAGGGCACCAGTATATATACTTTGCCAATATGTTGGTTGAAATCGTCTAGCCATTAAATAGTTAGTGTAATTATCTAAATCTATTCCAGAAAAAGTTGGATATAGAATCAGTCCAACCAGCAAAACTATAACCAAAATGCTTCCTAATATAATTATATCGCTACGAGATGCTTTTTTTTTCATCACAAAAAATACAATCTTCCAAAAGCTAAATATAATCACAAAACAGAATATTCTCGACAGCAAATATACAAGATGCAGTTCATCTGTGTTTGAAATAACATTTTCATCTCTAACGATTGTAGAAAAATAATCCCAATTTCCAAAACCAACAAATATTTTTCCTTGCCATATGAAGGTAATAATAAAATGTAAAATGGGTATGATTAATTCATATCTTTTTTTAAAAAAACATATCACATTTTTCAATTCTAACTTTCCTCCCAAACAAATTTTTAATTTAAAAATCAAAAGACATACACATCTAACATTATAAAAGTATTGATACATGTATGTCAACTGAATTTTCAAGTGTTTTGGAGACTACTGATTGGATTGGGCAATTCGTATTTCAGATACAAATTAACAATATTAAAACAAGCTTTAATTTTATTCAAGGCCTGTTGTTTCATTTATTCCTAGCATTATATTCATGCATTGGATTGCTGCACCGCTTGCTCCTTTGCCCAGATTATCAAAACGTGAACAAAGAAGAATCTGATCGTCGTTTCCACAAATGAATATTTGCATATTATTTGTGCCTGCTAAGGTATTGGCAGGTAAAAATCCGTCTGGCAGAGTTTCTGTTCCACCCAATTCCATTACTTTAACAAAGTGCTGTTTTTCATAGTGTTCGCTCATTATATGATGAATGTCTTTAGGAGAACACTTTTTAATTAAATGTCTGCTCAAAAGGGGGAGGGTAACAACCATTCCCGCAAAATAATCGTCAACTATAGGGTTGAACATAGGTGGATATTTTAGTGAACATATTTTTTGCATTTCGGGAAGATGTTTGTGTTTTTGACCAAGAGCATATTGTCTTGGAGAGAACATCTCTTGCGTTTTATTATCACTTTCTATGGTGGCTATCATTTTTTTTCCTCCGCCACTGTATCCAGATACTGCGTGGCAGGTAATAGGGTAGTCTTTTGGAAGAACTCCTGCTTTAATCAAGGGATAGCAGAGAGATATAAAGCCGCTGGCATAACATCCTGGAACAGCAACTCGTTTTGATTTTCTGATGTTCTCTCTGTGTTTGTCGCTCAGCTCTGGAAAACCATAATCCCAGTCTGTAGATGTTCTGTGAGCTGTTGAAGCATCTATTATTCTTACACTGGGGTTGTTGCAAAGACTAACTGCTTCTATTGCTGCATTATCTGGCAGACAAAGAAACGTTATGTCTGAACCATTTATGAGTTTAGCTCTTTCAGCGCTGTTTTTTCGTTTGTCATCATCTATAGTGAGTATATTTAAATCATCACGTTTTTTAAATCGTTCAAATATTTTAAGGCCTGTTGTACCTTCTTTTCCATCAATAAAAACTTTGGTTTTCATTTTGTTTTTCTCCTAAATTTCAAGGATATTTGTTATAATTCTGCTTTTTAATATTTTAATAAAATCCTTATTTTTAAATATATAACCGTTAAGAATATTAGCTAAACCATTTCATTCTTATAGTGGTAAAATTAAATATGATAATAGGAGAAGTTGATATAAATTCTATAATTATTAAAAAGTTAATAATGAAAATATATTTTTGTTTAGCAAATATTTTTAATGTTTTTTTCAATATAGTCTATTTGTTTTTTTACACAGTCTGGCGCTGGGCCACCTTCGCTTCTTCTTTGCATAACGCAGGCATCAAGGCTTATGTGATCATAAATATCTGTATCAAACATATCACTTAGTTTTCTATATTCTTCGAGGGAAAGTGTTTCTAGTGTGCATCCTTTTTCTATGCAAGTGTGTACTAATGTGCCAGTTATTTTGTATGCATCTCTAAAAGGCATGCCTTTTTTAACTAGATAATCTGCGCAGTCTGTTGCATTAATAAACCCTTTTGCTGCAGCAGCTCTCATGTTTTCTTTAGAAACTTTCATTGTTTCAAGCATAGGGTCAAAAGTTATAAGACAAAGCTTTACCGTGTCAATTGCATCAAATACAGCTTCTTTATCTTCTTGCATATCTTTATTATACGCAAGTGGAGTTCCTTTCATCATCGTTAGTAATGTCATAAGATCTCCGTAGACTCTTCCAGTTTTTCCTCTGATTAACTCTGTAACATCTGGGTTCTTTTTTTGTGGCATAATTGATGAACCTGTTGCATAAGCATCGTCTAGCTCAACAAATTTAAATTCCCATGAACACCAAAGAATGATTTCTTCTGAAAATCTTGAAAGATGCATCATAAGTATTGATAGTGCTGAACAAAGCTCAATGCAAAAATCTCTGTCAGAAACTCCATCTAGAGAGTTTTGAGTTGTTTCTGAAAAGCCAAGAAGTTTGCATACTTTTTGTCTATCTATAGGATAGGTTGTTCCTGCCAAAGCACAACTACCTAGTGGCATTTTGTCAGTTCTATCATAAGCATTTTTTAGTCTGTCTAAATCTCTCAAAAACATGTTAGCGTAAGACATAAGGTGGTGTGCAAAAGTTATAGGCTGTGCTCTTTGCAAATGTGTGTAGCTAGGCATTACTGTATTAGTATGTTTTTTTGCTATGTTAGTTACCGTTTGAGTTAATTTTTTTAGCAACGCCATAATTTCATTTGTTTCATCTTTTAAAGTCATTCTAATGTCGAGAGCCACCTGATCGTTTCTCGATCTTGCGGTATGTAATCTTTTACCTGTGTTGCCAAGTCTTTTTGTTAATTCGGCTTCAACAAACATGTGAATGTCTTCTGCATTAGGATCAAATGTTAGTTTGCCACTTTCTATGTCGTCTAATATTCCGTTTAGGCCTTTAACAATATTTTCGCTTTCGGTTTTTTCAATAATGCCGCATTCACCAAGCATTGTAGCGTGTGCTATTGAACCTGTTATATCTTGTTTGTACATTCTTGCGTCAAATTTTATTGATGAGTTAAAATCGTTCACTCTTTCATCAATCTCTTTTGTGAATCTGCCTGCCCACATTTTTTGGCTCATTTGTATATCCACCTTTGCTTTTATAATTAAGGATATGGACCAAGAATTTATATCCCTATTTTAGTGCAGTCTATGATTAAAATTTGAAAGGTAATTTAATTGCTTTTTCTTTTTTGATCTAATTTTGCTTTTACTTGGATTGGAAGACCAAACAAATTGATAAATCCTGCTGAATCAGCCTGATTATATACGTTATCTTCATCAAAAGTAGCAACTTCTTCGTCATATAATGTATAAGGTGAAGTAACGCCAGCGTTGATTATGTTACCTTTATATAGTTTAAGTTTAACGTCACCTGTTACCGTTTTTTGTGTTTCGGTAAAGAATGCGCTCATAGCTTCACGCAAAGGTGTGAACCACTGACCGTTGTAAACTATGTCAGCAAACTTTATGCTAAGATATTGTTTAACTCTAGCTGTTTCTTTATCAAGCGTTATAGTTTCAAGTATTTCATGTGCCTTATAAATAATAGTTCCGCCGGGAGTTTCATAAACACCTCTCGATTTCATTCCAACAAGTCTGTTTTCTACAAGATCTATAATTCCTATTCCGTTTGCACCGCCTAGTTTATTAAGTTTTTCAACAAGTTGCTTTCCGGTCATAGTTACGCCATCAATAGCGGTTGGAATTCCTTTTTCAAAGTGGATTGTAAGACAAGTTGGCTTGTCTGGAGCCATTATAGGAGACACGCCCATTTCAAGAAAGTTAGGATCTTCATATTTTGGTTCATTTGCTGGATCTTCAAGATCTAGTCCTTCGTGTGAAAGATGCCAAATGTTTTTGTCTTTAGAATAGTTAGTCTCTCTGCTTATTTTTAGAGGAATATTGTGTGATTCAGCATAGTCTATTTCGTCTTCTCTTGATCTGATGTCCCAAATTCTCCACGGAGCAATTATTTGCATATCTGGTGCAAAAGCTTTAATAGCTAACTCAAATCTAACTTGATCGTTGCCTTTTCCGGTGCAGCCGTGACAGATTGCGTCAGCACCTTCTCTTATTGCAATTTCTGCTATTCTTTTTGCAATTATAGGTCTTGCAAAGGATGTGCCAAGAAGATATTGATTTTCATAAACAGCACCTGCTTGTACAGTAGGAAAAATGTAGTCCTGTATAAATTCTTCTGTAAGGTCTTCAATATAAAGTTTTGAAGCACCTGTTTTTAGAGCTTTTTCTTCAAGTCCATCGAGCTCTGTGCCCTGACCTACGTCACCAGAAACAGCAATAACTTCACAGTTGTTGTAGTTTTCTTTAAGCCACGAGATAATGACGGATGTGTCAAGTCCTCCCGAATATGCAAGGACTACCTTTTTTATCTCTTTTGTCATTGTAAATTCCTCCGTTTTTAATATTTTATAAAATTATAAATATAATGATTGTGGATACTTTGTTTTATTGGGTTTCATCATATATATTAACTAAAAATTATACACCTTTATAACTGTTGTGTCAATAAAATCGTGCATTTAGTGTTGGGTATATATTTTTTGCTAAATATATCAGAAAAATCAAATAAAATATAAAGGGAGAAAATTTCAATAAATAAAAAACATGTTGTTTTTTATTTATGCTGAATATACACGGTGTTTATATGGTTTGGTAGTATGTGTTTAAATAAAAAACTTGACAATGTATATTAAAGTATTATATAATTATAACCTGAGTAATGTGATGTTATTTTGTTATTTTAAAACTGCATCTTACATATTATTTTTGTGATATTAATAGTGTTTTTGTGGTTTTGTTTTTTATTTTTGCTGGGTGAAGGGAGGCTACGCTGCTATGAAAAGAACATTTCAACCAAAAAAGCGTCATAGATCAAAAGTTCATGGATTCCGTAAAAGAATGTCTACTAGAAACGGACGCAAAGTTTTGGCGAGACGTCGTTTAAAAGGTAGAAAAAGGCTTTCATATTAATCAAAGAGCAAATATTTTTGTTTTTTGATTTTGTGTTGGCTGTGATTTTTAGCTTATATATAAGAAAAATATTATGGCTACATTTTTGTTTTAATGTGGTCATTTTTTCATTTATCATCAGTTAATTTTAGAATGAATATATTATTAAAAAGGAAAAGTATGATATATACAGTATCTATTAGTAGAAATACCGATTTTAGAAGAATTTATTACAGAGCAAAATATAAAAATGGTTTTTTAATTGTTGTTTATTTGATTAAGAACCGATTAAAAAAAGCTCGATTGGGAATAACAGTAAGCAAAAAAGTTGGTAATGCTGTTGTTAGAAATAGAGTTCGCAGAATTATTAAAGCTGCTTATTCAGAATTGGAAACAGAAGAAGATTTTAGAGGGTTTGATATAGTTGTGGTTGCAAAGCAACCTTGTGCTAAAGTAAAAACAGCAAAAGTTTACAGAGAACTTAAAAAGAATATAAATTTTTTAAGGAAAAAGTGATTTTGTTGTTTTGGAAGGCGGTGGTTTTTATGCTCAAAAAAATATTTGTGTTTTTGATAAAGTTTTATATGAAAAACATATCACCGGCTTTTCCTGCTAGATGTAGATATTATCCCACTTGTTCTAGATATACTTTGGATGCTATAGAAATATATGGTCCTGTTAAGGGAGTTTGGTTAGGTTTTTTGAGATTTTTAAGATGTAATCCACTTTTTAAAGGGGGATATGATCCGGTTTTGCCTACTAAAAACTGTCGAAAAAATAAGAGGAGCTCAGATTAATATCTGCTTTTAGTTCTTCTTTTTTACTACACCAAGGGTGGTTGAAAAAGCTTTTAAAATATGCTAACCTTATGAAGGTGTTGTTTTTTTATTAGATTTGAAAAATTTTGTTTGGAGGAAAATATGGGTGTAATTGGTGAAATGATAGGAATGCCGCTTGGTTATATAGTTTGGTTTATATATCAAGTTATTCAGAATTACGCTTTATCTATAGTTATTTTTACTATATTATTAAAGCTTGTTTTGATTCCTATGGCTATTAAGCAACAGAAATCTAGTGCGAGGATGAGTGCTTTTCAGCCCTATATACAGAATATAAATAAAAAATATGCAAAAAATCCATCTAAGAAAAATGAAGAATTGCAAAAACTATATATGGATCATGGTATTAATCCGGCAGCAGGTTGTTTGCCTACGCTTGTTCCGATGATAGTTTTGTTTGGAATGATAGACGTTGTTTATCGTCCGTTGACGCATATTGTTCATTTGGGAAATGATGTTATTGATAAAGCTGTTGAAATATTTACGCAATCTAATGGAACTGCGGGTTCTATGGCAATACAGCTAAATGTTATTAATGACTTGGCGTCAAATCCTTCTAAGTATAGTGAACTTGGAGAAGATGTTGTTAATTCAATAAAAGGCTTTAACTTAGAATTTCTTGGAATTAATTTGGGAGAGGTTGCTAATTTATCTTCAATAACAATTATTGTTCCTATAGTTGCTTTGGTTCTTAGCTTTTTGTCCATGTTTATAAGCATGAAAACTAACAGTGTTTCAACCGACATGCCTGGCGGTGGAAGCATGAAGGTAATTATGTTTATTATGCCAATTTTTTCATGTTGGATTACATTGACAGTTCCTATGGGTGTTGCTCTTTACTGGATAATTGGATATGTTTTCCAAGTAGGTCAGGTTTTGGTTTTAAATAAGGTTTGTAATGTAAAAAAACTGAAAGAAGAAGCTACTTTAGAATTTGAACAGATTAGAAAAAATAAGAAAAAGAAGCCTCCAAAGAAAGTTAATTCGGATGGTGAAGTTGTTGTAAGTCAGAGTGATAAGGATAGAATTGCACTTGCTAGAAAAAAATTAAATGAAATGTATGATGATGAAGTGTAGGATTAGTTTTATTGTAATTAGATATGTGGAATAGCTTTGTTTGGATAGTAGAAATATAAGGGAAATGTGTGTGTTTATTGATTTAGGAGGTTTTTTGTAATGACCAACAAAATTAAAGTAACTGCAAAAGATGAAAAACAAGCAATTATAAATGCATCAAAACAATTAAACGTAGATGAGTCTAAATTAAAGGTGAGTTTGGTTAAAGAAGGTAAAAAGGTCTTATTTGGCATATTTAAAGATTTGCCAGAATACGAAGTAAGTTATGAAGTTAATGATGATAAACAGGAACACAATACATTTTCTTTGAAAGATGAATCAAACTCTAAATATTCTGATAAAACTGAATATTTTTCAGAAATTAAATATCACAAAATTGAGGATATTCCTGATGAAGAAATGAGAAAAAAAGTGACTATAGCTTGTGAATATTTAGATTCGATTTTGTCACTTTTAAATGTTGGCGAGATTAAGAAAGAGATTGAATTTGGTGGAAACAATAATCTTGAAATTAAATTGAGCGGAGAGAATGTTGCTGTTGTTGTTGGAAGATTTGGTGAGGTTTTGGATGCTATTCAATATTTAGTGGTTCTTTCTGCTAATCGTGATGGCGGAAGATATATGAAGGTTATATTGGATAGTGGGGACTTTAGAAGAAACAGAAAGAAAACACTCCAACATCTTAGCAGAAAAATAGCTAACAAGGCTATTAATAATAAGAAAACTGTGTCTTTAGAACCTATGAATCCATATGAAAGACGAATTATTCATTCATATATTTCTAAGTTGGATGGTGTTTATTCTAAATCTGTTGGAGTTGATCCTCATCGCAGAGTTGTTGTATATCCAGAAGGATGGTCTGGAGAAAATGTGGATTTCAAAAAACCTATAAGAAAAAAGGTTAGTCACAAAAATAAAAATTTTAATGATAGAAATCATGACAAAGGTAGTAGCGAAAAAAGTAAGAATTATAAGTTATCTACATATGATTTTGAGAAAGAATTTTTAAAATCTGTTGAAAATGAACGATCAGAGTATGGAAAGATAAATTTGAAATAGAGAAAATTTTTAATTACATGAGGAGGGGCGGGGAATGTCTCTCCTTATTGTTATAGAGAGGTGAATTTTGTTGTGGAAGAATGTATAGCAGCTGTTGCTACGCCCATCGCTCCAGCTGGCATATGTGTTATAAGATTATCTGGAGAAAATGCTATCGAAATAGCTTCTAAAGTTTTTGTTCCAGTAAAAAATCAGTCTTTATTGGGGTTAGATGGATATAGAGCGGCTTATGGACATATTGTTGACGGAGATGAATCTATTGATGATGCGGTTGCTTTGGTTTTTCGTGCCCCTAACAGCTATACGGGGGAAGATGTTGTTGAAGTGTCTTGTCATGGGGGAATGGCAATAATAGACCGTGCGTTGGAACTATTTTATAATAACGGTGCTAGGCCTGCTCAAAGTGGGGAGTTTACTAAAAGAGCTTTTCTTAACGATAAAATGACGCTAACTCAGGCTGAGGCTGTTATGGATGTAATAAATGCACAGTCTTTTTCGTCTTTGAAAGCGGCGAATGCTGCAAAAAAAGGTGTATTATATAAAAAGATAAATCAAATTTGTGACGATATTACTAAAATTGATGGGCATATACAAGCTTGGCTGGATTATCCTGATGAGGATTTAGATTTGGTGGATTCAGATGATGTTAAGAAAAATCTTTATCGAGTAAAAGATGATCTTGAAAATTTATTGAACAGCTATAAATTAGGTAATTTAATTAAAAATGGTGTTAAAACAGTAATTGTTGGCAGACCTAATGTTGGTAAATCTACAATAATGAATTTTTTGTCGGGTGAGGAAAAGAGTATTGTTACAAATATTTCTGGAACAACTAGAGATATTGTGGAAAATATTATTCAGATTGATGGATTAATGTTTGTTTTGTTTGATACTGCCGGGATTAGACTATCTGATGATGTTGTTGAAAAAATTGGGGTTGAAAGAGCTAAAGAAAAGATTAAAGAAGCAGATTTGGTTTTATTTGTTGTTGATGGATCTGAAAAAATTCAGTCAAGTGAGTTAGAAGTTTTAGAATATTGTGAAAATATCCCTAAAATATGTGTTCTTAACAAGATGGATTTGGGATTTGTTGAAAATTCAATTGATTTTGAGCAGTTTGATTGTGTTGTTGAAACTTCTAGCAAAGATTTAAAGACTATGGAAAATTTAAAACATAAGATGATTTCATTGACACAATTAAATTCTTTGGATTGTGAGGCTCCGTTGCTTTTTAACGAAAGACAAAAATTGGCTGTTAAGAAAGCTTTAGATGAGCTAAAAAGTGCGATTGTGGCCATGGAGTCTGGGTTTACTTGGGATGCAGTTGTTATATCTATTGATGCGGCTATAGATAATTTATTGGAATTGACTGGAGAAAATTTATCTGAGCATATTGTCAATGAGGTGTTTTCAAAATTTTGTGTTGGTAAATAGGGCTTTGGTAGTTTTCAACAATTTGTTAACTTGATGTTGAAAACTATATGTCAAATATTGAAAAATGGAGAAAAATGTAATGGAATATTTATTGGAAGAGATGGAAGTGGCTGTTGTTGGAGCTGGTCATGCAGGAGTTGAGGCGGCGTTGGCTTCGGCAAGATTGGGATGTAAAACTATTTTGCTCACCATGTCTCTAGATCAAATAGCAAATATGCCGTGCAATCCTTCTATTGGGGGAACAGCTAAAGGACATTTGGTTAGAGAAGTAGATGCTTTGGGCGGAGAAATGGGAAAAGCAGCAGATGCAAATATGTTGCAAAGTAGAATTTTGAACCGTGGAAAAGGACCGGCTGTTCATAGTTTGCGTGCTCAAATTGATAGAAGTAGCTATCATACATATATGAAAAACGTTTTGGAAAAACAGGATAATTTGTATGTTAAGCAGGATGAGATTGTTGAAATAAGAGTTAGCGGTGGCTGTGTTGATAGTGTGGTTACTAAGTTGGGGGCCGTTATAAAGACTAAGGCAGTTATAATTTGCTCGGGAACGTATTTGGAAGGCAAAATATTTGTTGGGCAATCTTCATATTATGGGGGACCTGATGGTTCACCTGGCGCTAGAGGATTGTCTGATTGCTTAAGAAAATTGGGAATGCCGTTACGTCGTTTTAAAACTGGAACACCGGCCAGAGTAAATCGGCGCAGCATAGATTTTGATAAGTTAGAAGTACAAAATGGTGATGACTATATTACACCTTTTTCTTTTTCAAACAAGTTGCAGCTTGAAAATAAAATAAAATGTTTTGTTGCATACACGAATGAAAAAACACATGAGGTTATTAGAAATAATTTACATAGATCGCCTTTATATAGTGGAGTTATTGAGGGGATTGGGCCACGTTATTGCCCGTCCATAGAGGATAAAATTGTAAGGTTTGCCGATAAGCCTCGCCATCAGTTGTTCGTTGAACCAGTAGGGTTAGAAACCCAAGAAATATATTTACAAGGAATGTCTTCGTCGCTTCCAGAGGATGTTCAGATTCAATTTTTAAGGACAATTGAGGGTTTAGAAAATGTTGAAATAATGAGAAATGCATATGCAATAGAATATGATTGTTGTGATCCTGTTTTTCTTTATCCTACTTTGGAATATAAAAAAATTAGTGGTTTATATGGAGCTGGTCAGTTTAATGGTACTTCGGGATATGAAGAGGCTGCTGCTCAGGGATTGGTTGCTGGTATAAATGCTGTTAGAAAAATCCAAGGCAAGTCTGAATTCATTTTAGACAGAGCTTCTTCTTACATTGGAACTTTAATTTATGATTTGGTTACTAAGGGCTGCACAGATCCCTACAGGATGATGACGGCAAGAAGTGAATATAGATTGCTATTAAGACAGGATAATGCTGATGAAAGATTAACTCCTTTGGGATATGAAATAGGGCTAATTGGCAAGGAACAATATGATGTGTTTTTAGAAAAACAGGAAAAAATAAAACAAGAAAAAAGCAGAATTTTTAATGTTACAATTAAACCTTCTAAAGAATTAAATGAGGAATTTGTTTCTAGAGGAACCTCTGAATTAAAGCAGGCTCAGAAGATGGGAGAATTAATTAAACGTCCGCAGCTCGGCTATAGCGTCTTGGAAAAATATGATGAAAATATGCCAGAAGATTTACCTTTGGAAGTTAAAGAACAGGTTGAAATTAGTTTAAAATATGAAGGGTATATAAAAAAACAACAGCAAAAAGTTAATACTATGAGAAAATTAGAAATTAAAAAATTGCCCGCAGATGTGGATTATAGTTGTGTTGATGGATTGCGCTTGGAAGCAAGAGAAAAGCTAAACAAAGTAAAGCCGATGAATTTAGGACAAGCTTCTCGAATATCTGGGGTTAACCCTGCTGATATTGCGGTTTTAAACATTTGGTTAAAACAACGAGGTGTTTTATAGATGATAGATAAAAATTTATTAAGGCAAGAATGTTTAAAATATAATATCGAATTAACAAGTGATCAAATTAATTGTTTGGATGAGTTTTCTCAGATTTTGATTGAGTGGAATGAAAAATTTAATTTGACTGCAATAACGGAGCCAGATCAAATAGTTTATAAGCATTTAATTGATAGTTTGTTGGTTTTGAAGACAATTGATTTGGAGAAAAACTCTAGCTTGGCAGATATTGGGACAGGTGCGGGTTTTCCTTCTACACCAATAGCTATTGTTAGAAAAGATATTAATGTAACACAAATAGATAGTTTAAGAAAAAGAGTTGGTTTTTTACAGCGTGTTTCTGACCATTTTAATCTTAATATAAGGACTGTTCATGGTCGAGCGGAAGAATTGGGTAGAAAAAATGAATATAGGGAACAGTTTGAATATGTTACTGCCAGAGCTGTTGCTCCACTAAACAAATTGGCCGAATATTGTTTGCCTCTTGTTAAAATTGATGGTTTTTTTATTGCTATGAAGGGATTGGAATATAACTCTGAAATAGAAGATGCTAAAAAAGCTATTAGTATTTTGGGTGGAAAAATAGAAGAAATTAAAAATTTTAAATTGCCAGATTCAAGCACTAGAACTATAATTTTAATAAAAAAAATATCGCATACTCCGACAAAATATCCTAGGAATTCTGGTAAAATCTCAAAAAATCCTATTTGATTTGTCTGAAATTTTTAACTGTAGTCGAAAATTGCGATGAAAAATTCTGGATATATTATCTTTCTTTTGATATACTTTAAACATGAAAAAATAATTTGTTTGTGTTTGAAAAACCTGGTTTTTATATCATTAAAGAAAGGATAATATGAATATGAAACTTTTTACCAAAGAAAAAGCTATAAATCATGTTGTTTTATTGTCAATAAGTGATATATTCGCAAACCCGGCACAACCTAGAACAATTTTTGAATCGCAAGATTTAGAAAATTTGGCAGAAAGTATTAAGTATAATGGGATTTTGCAGCCGCTAACTGTTAGAGTTAATTCTAAAAATAAATATGAGTTGGTTTCTGGGGAACGCAGACTAAAAGCAGCAAAGCTTGCAGGGAAAAATGAAGTGCCTTGTATTGTTTTAAAAACAGATTCAGCTCAATCTGCAATTTTTGCTTTAATTGAAAATATACAAAGAAAAGATTTGAATTATTTTGAAGAAGCGGTTGCAATTAGCAAATTGATTGAAAAGTGGAATGTTACACAAGAAGAAGCTGCAACAAAACTCGGCAAGGCTCAATCGACAATTGCAAATAAGATACGATTGCTGAAATTTAATGAAAATCAAAGACTTAAAATGTTAAACAATGGGCTAACTGAGAGGCATGCGAGGGCTTTGTTGAAATTACCTGACGATCAATCTGTGGATAAGGCCATACATTATATAACAAGCAAGCGATTAAATGTTAAACAGACCGAAGACTATATTAATGATTTTTTGCAGCAGGAAACTAAAGAACCAACACCCAAATTTATCCCTGTTATCAAAGATGTGCGAATTTTTTTTAATACAATAGATAAAGCTGTTAAAACAATGCACAAGGCTGGGATTATGGCAAAAATAAAAAGAGAAGACAGCGAAGAATATATACAATATACAGTTAAAATCCCAAACGCTTTTACAAAATAAAATAGTTGTTGATTTGCTTAAATTATTAATTTGTAAGTAATGTTTCACGTGAAACATTACTTACTTTTTTATATAAACAAACAATCTTAATTTTTAGTGTTTCACGTGAAACATTACTTGTAATATGTAGAAAAACGACATAATATCAAATTTGAAGCGTTAAAAATATTGAATAAAAAATGATATGTGGTATAATTAAATTTAATTGGAAATATGTATTAATTTTTAGTTTGCTGGAAGGTGATATTTTGGGTAGAATTATTTCTATAGTTAACCAAAAAGGAGGAGTCGGCAAAACCACAACGTCTGTTAATTTGACTGCTGCTGTTGGTTTGGAAAAAAAGAAAACATTGCTTGTTGATCTTGATCCTCAAGGAAATTCGACCAGTGGAATGGGTATATTAAAAAAGCAGGTTAAAGGATCTATTTATGATGTGCTTATTGATAATCAACCTGTAGATTCTATTATTGTTAAAACTGATTTTAAAAATGTAGATGTTTTGCCTTCTGGAATTGAATTGGCGGGTGCAGAAATTGAAATGGTTGAATTAAAAGAGCGAACTTTTTTGTTGAAGTATGCACTTTCAAGCATTAAGGAAAAATATGACTATATATTTATAGATTGTCCACCTTCGTTAGGAATATTAACACTAAACGCTTTAACTGCTAGTGATTCGATATTGATTCCTATTCAGTGCGAATATTATGCGCTAGAAGGATTGTCTCAACTCGTGTCTACTGTAAGGCAAGTCAAAAAATTATATAACCCACTGTTAGATATTGAAGGTGTTTTGTTTACGATGTATGATAGTAGATTGAAGTTGACTATGCAGGTAGTTGGAGAAGTAAAAAAATATTTTGAAAAGAAAGTTTATAAGTCGGTAATACCCAAAAATGTCCGATTGTCTGAAGCTCCTAGTTACGGTGAACCGGTTGCATATTATGATAAGCATTCTAAAGGTGCAAAAGCATATAAGGATTTAGCAAAGGAAATATTGAAAAAACATAAAAAACAGAAAGGAATGGTTGGTGTTGGCTAGAAAAAGTGGACTAGGGAAAGGATTGGACGCATTATTTCAAGACAATATTGAAGAAACTCACAGCACAGTTATTGTTAACATATTAGATGTTGAACCTAACAAAGAGCAGCCTAGGCATAAGTTTGATGAAGAAGCAATGGCTTCGTTGGCGGATTCTATAAGAGAACATGGAATCATACAGCCCATTGTTGTTAGACCGTTGTTGGAGGGGAGATATCAGATTATAGCAGGTGAGCGTCGATGGAGAGCTTCGAGAATGGCTGGTTTAAAAGAGGTTCCAATAATAATAAAAGATGTTGACGATAAACAAACTATGGAAATAGCTCTAATTGAAAATTTGCAGAGGGAAAATTTGAATCCTATAGAAGAAGCCAAGGGCTATTTAACGCTTATGGATGAACACAAATTGACACAAGATGAAGTTTCAAAAAGGGTAGGAAAGTCTAGAAGTGCAATTGCAAACGCTATACGACTGTTGAGTTTGCCTGAAGAAGTAATTGTAGAACTTGAACATGGAAATTTATCTGGCGGACAAGGTAGAGCGCTTCTTTCTTTAGGAGATGAAGAAACAATAAAAAATGTTGCTTCAAAGGCAATATCTAAAGGAATGAGTGTTAGAGAATTAGAAAGATTGGGTAATTCTAACAAACGAAAGGTAAAAACTGAAAAGAAAAAGTTTGTTAAGGATAATATTTATAAAGAATTAGAGATTTCTATGCAAGATGAGTTAGGCAGAAACGTGAAAATTGAGGTTACCTCTGAAGGAAAAGGTAAACTGATATTGGATTTTTATAGTAAAGAGGAATTAATTGATATGGCGTACGCTTTGGCAAATCAAAAAAGATAAAAAGGAGAAATATAAATGTTAGATATAAAATTTATTAGAGAAAATCCACAGTTGGTTAAGGATAATATAGAAAAAAAATTTCAACATCAAAAATTAGAGTTGGTTGATGAGGTTTTGTCTTTAGATAAAAGATATCGTGAAGTGAAAACTAGGTGTGATCAAATTCGTGGAGACAGAAATAAGATAAGCAAACAAATAGGTGCATTAATTGGTCGAGGAGAGAAAGAAGAAGCTGAAAAGACAAAACTTAAAGTTAAAGAAATGAACTTAGAATTAGAAGGTTTAGAAAAGGAAGAAACTGAACTTGCTCAAAAGGTAAGAAAAATAATGTTAGTAATTCCTAATATTATTGACGAGAGTGTTCCTGTTGGAAAAGATGATAGTGAGAACGTTGAAATTGAAAAGGTTGGAGAGCCAATAGTTCCAGATTATGAGATACCATATCATGTTGATATAATGGAAAAGTTTAGTGGAATAGATTTGGATAGTGCTAGAAAAACTAGTGGAAATGGATTTTATTATCTTTGTGGTGATATTGCTAGGCTGCATTCAGCTATTTTGTCATATGCTAGAGATTTTATGATAGATAAAGGGTTTACTTATTTTATACCTCCATATATGATTAGAAGTGACGTTGTTACTGGCGTTATGAGTTTTGATGAAATGGAAAATATGATGTATAAAATTGAAGGCGAAGATCTTTATTTGATTGGTACTAGTGAGCATTCTATGATTGGAAAGTTTATCAATACTTTTAACGATGAAGAAAAATTGCCGTTTAAATATACAAGTTATTCTCCTTGTTTTAGAAAAGAAGTTGGTGCACATGGCATAGAAGAGCGCGGTGTATATAGAATACATCAGTTTGAAAAACAAGAAATGGTTGTTGTGTGTAAACCGGAAGAAAGCAAAAAATATTTTGTTGAAATGCTAAATAATACAGTAGACTTTTTCCGTTCGCTAGATATTCCTGTTAGAAAACTAGAGTGTTGTTCTGGAGATTTGGCTGATTTAAAAGTTAAAAGTATTGATGTTGAAGCTTGGTCCCCAAGGCAGAAAAAATATTTTGAAGTTGGAAGTTGTTCTAATTTGGGAGATGCACAAGCCAGAAGACTTGGAATTAGAGTCAGAACTAAAGAAGGAAATTATTTTGCACATACACTTAATAATACTGTTGTTGCTCCTCCAAGAATGTTGATTGCATTTTTAGAAAACAATTATAACGAAGACGGAACGGTTACAATTCCTAAGGCTTTACAAGTTTATATGGGTGGAAAAACTGAAATAAAATAAAACACACAAAAAAAGATCGCAATGTTTTTATAAACGTTGCGGTCTTTTTGTTTTTTACATATTTAATGCTTTGGTGAACACAGCAAACGAATATGGAGCTAATGAAACTCTATTATTTTGATGTTTTCCATGAATACATTGGTATGTATTTAAATTTATGGTTGAATTTAAATCTGTGACTGAGGAGTAATCGTTGGGATTTAAAACAAAAATTGTTGAATAATCTTTGTTTTGCCTATTAAAAGCTATGGTATCTGCGGAAGATGAAATGAATTCAATGGAGCCATTTGATAAAACCGGTAAATTTGTTCTTATTTTACCTAGAAGTCTCGCAAATTCTAGTATGTTTTTGTCTTCTTGTCCCCATGGATAACATTTTCTGTTAAATGGATCTTTATATCCTTGAACCCCAACCTCGTCTCCATAATATATGCAAGGGGAACCGGGTAAAAAATATTGTAAAGCCATTGCACATTTTAACATATTTATTCCCACTTCATATTGATAGATTGAAAGGACATTTTCAAATTGCCATTGTCTGTCGTTTTGTTCAGGAGCTCCAGCTAATGCGGTAATAGCCCTTGTTATGTCGTGGGTTGAGAGTAAATTCATACATACATTTAATATTTCAGCAGGGTAGTTTTCAACTATTGTCATAACAGAATTTTTAAACAAATATTTATCTTTATCTTTAATATATGATATTATAGCGTGTCTGAAAGGGTAGTTCATTACGCCATCTAGTTGATCTCCTAAAAAATATTTTTTTGTTTTACCGTATGCTACCTTATTAGAGGCGTCTTCCCAAACTTCTCCTATTAAAAGTTTGTCTTCACCCTCAGATTTAACAGCTTTTCTTATTTTTTCAACCAAGTGATCTGGTAGTTCGTCGACAACATCTAATCGAAATCCAGCTGCACCAAGGCGTAGCCACTTTTTGATTATTCCATTATCACCGCACAAAAAATCTATAAACTCATCATTAGATTTATTTATGGTTGGCAATGTTGAAAAACCCCACCAAGAATGATAATGATCAGGAAAACTGGAAAAATCATACCAAGGATAATATGGACTTTGTTTTGAATTATACGCACCAATAGAAGAATATCTATTTTTTTTATTAAAATATATACTATCATCACCGGTATGGTTAAAAACGCCGTCTAAAATTATTAAGATGTTTTTTTCTTTAGCTGCTGAGCATAAATTAGAAAAATCTTCTTCTGTTCCAAGCAATGGATCAATTTTCATGTAATTTGCGGTGTTATATCTGTGACTCGAATGAGCCTCGAAAATAGGATTTAAATATATTATATTAACGCCTAATGATTTTAGATATGGTAGTTTTTGCTGAATTCCTTTTAAATCCCCACAAAAATAATCATTATTTAGTATTTCTCCTTGTTTGTTGGGCAAAAAGCTAGGTGTGTTACCCCAGTCAGAACGCAAAATTCGGTCGGTTGGGACGTTTTTTTTCTTTTCATTACTATAACAAATACGATCGGGGAAGATTTGATAATATATTCCCCCTTTAACAAAATCGGGAGTTTTCATGTTCTCTTTAAAAACTGTTAATTGAAAACTATCTCCATAATGATTGGAGAGATATCCAGTTCCGTCTAAATTTTTGTGAATATATGTTGTTGATGAGTTTTTTTCTATTTTGAAATAATAAAACAATATACCAGTGCTTTGGGGAGTAAAATATCCTGTGTGTTCTATAGAATTGTCTGTGGTTTTATTATAGGGCAGCTCGATATCTTTAACAAAGCCTTCATGATCATAAAAGCATATATATGCTTTTGAAAAAGAAAACTCTAATGGTAAATTAATAGTGAATTTTATTTTTGTATTAACTTCAACAGCTCCAAAAGGACTTTTGTGTTTTAAACTTCGACTGTTATATATGCATTTCATTTTTATTTCACCCAACCTTAAAAGATGCCGTAATAAAATAACAATAAAAAAATGTTAAATTTCTAAATTCCATATATTTTCTGAATATTCTCTAATAGATCTGTCTGCAGAAAAATATCCGGCATTTGCTATGTTTATTGCACTCATTTTATACCATGTTGATGGTTGTTGATATAATCTGCTGGCTTTTTCTTGGGCGGCACAATATGAAGCAAAATCGGCTAAAACCATATATGGATCTTTCCATTTAAGAGAATTTACTATATCAGAAAATGTACTTCCATATATTCCGCGTTCCATAAAATCTAGTGCGTGTTTTATTTGTGGAATTTTATTATATAATTCAATCGGAGAATATCCTATTTCTTTTTGGTGTTTTACTTCTTTGGCGTTCATTCCAAACAATAAAATATTATCATCGCCTACATTTTGATGTATTTCTATATTGGCTCCATCTTCTGTTCCGAGCGTTATGGCTCCGTTTATCATAAATTTCATGTTTCCAGTTCCAGATGCTTCGGTTCCTGCCATAGAAATTTGTTCAGATATATCGCTGGCAGGAATTATAATTTCTGCTAAAGATACATTATAATTTTCTATATATATTACATTTAATTTTTCACTTATTTTTGGATCGCGCTGTATATGATTTGAAAGTGAACACAGCAACTTAATTATTTGTTTTGCAATATAATATCCTGGAGCAGCTTTGGCAGAAAAAATATATGTTTTTGGTATAAAATCTGCGTTAGGATTTTCAAGCAAATATAAATAGTCAGTTATAATATTTAAAACGTTTAAATGTTGTCTCTTATATTCATGCATTCTTTTCACTTGCACATCAAAAATTGAATTTATGTCTATATTAATATTTTGATTTTTTGAAACAAATGATAAAAGACGTTTTTTGTTTTCATATTTGATTTCTTTTAGCTTGTTTTGTATTTCAGGGTCAGATGCATATTTTTCGAAGTTTTTTAGTTCGAGTGCATCCTGTTCGAATTTGTCTCCAATTGTTTCTTTTAACAAATTACACAAGCCGGGATTGGATTGATTTAACCACCTTCTATATGCTATTCCATTTGTTACATTTGTGAATTTGTCTGGAGTTTCTCTATAAAAATCATAAAATAAATCTTTTTTTAGAATGTTGCTATGAAGTTTAGAAACACCGTTTATTTTTTTAGAAGTATATACGCACAAATTTGCCATTTTTATTGAGTTGTTTTCGATTATAGACATTCGATTAATTCTGTCCATATCCCATGCAAATTTATTTTTCATTTCTTCTATAAATCTACGATTTATTTCTAAAATAATCTGATATATTCTAGGAATAAGATCTTTAATTAAACCTTCATTCCAAACTTCTAAGGCTTCTGTCATTACTGTGTGGTTTGTGTATGTGAAGGTGTTTTGGACAATTCTCCATGCTTTTTCCCATGTATATCCACACTCATCCAACAAAATTCTCATTAATTCAGGAATTGCCAGGGTAGGGTGAGTGTCGTTTATATGGATGGAGTTTTTTTCTGCAAAATTGTCCATGGTTCCATATTCTCTAACATGTCTGTTGGTTATATCTCCCAACGAGGCTGCACACAAAAAATATTGTTGACGTAAACGTAGAAGTTTTCCTTGCAAATGATTGTCGTTTGGATATAAAATTTTTGATATAGACTCTGCAGTTATGCTTTGACCCATAGCGCCAGTATAGTCTCCTTTGTTAAAAGAATCCATGTCAAAAGAAGGAGATTCGGCGTCCCAAAGCCTTAAAACAGCGACTCCAGAAGTTTTATACCCAGGAATGTACATATCATAAGGAATTGCTCTAACAACAGAATAATTTTTTTGGCGAATGTAGTGAAAGCCCGATTCGTCCCAATATTCTTCAACATCTCCGCCAAATTTAACATCAATTGCTAGCTCATGTTGAGGTATTAGCCAATATTTTCCTTTTGGCAACCATTGATCGGGAAGCTCTGTTTGCCATCCGTCAACAATTTTTTGCTTAAATATTCCAAATTCATATAGGATAGAATATCCATATGAGTTTAAACCCAAAATTGCCATAGCGTCTAGATAGCATGCAGCTAGCCTTCCTAATCCGCCGTTTCCGAGGCCTGCGTCTGGCTCACAATTATATATATCTTCTATATCAACATCAAATTCTGATAATATTGATTTAATTGTGTTTGTTAAATTTAAGTTGAACAGATTGTTTTTTAATGATCGGCCAATTAAAAATTCTATGCTTAAATAGCTAATTTGTTTTTTTCCTGTAGATACATTTTGAGCTTTACAGTGATGGGCTTTTGTTGTTAAAATTTTAGTTATTGTCATGGCTGTAGCTTTATATATTTGATCTATTGATGCAGTTTTTGGAGTAGTTCTTAGTTCGTGTAGAAAGCTAATAATTTCGTTCTTCAAATATTCTTTTGAATATGTTTTCATAAAAACCTCCCCGATTTCATATCAGAAAAATGGTTGTATGTTTTTATTATTATTCAAAATTAATTGTATGTTATTAATTATATAGCAATATTTTTTTGTTATCAACACAAATGTAGAAAATTATTAAAGCAGATATTTACAATATAGTTTTCTTATATTGAAATTTTTAGGTTTATTATGCTTTATTAAAATTATTATTTTTCTTAAAATAATGCTTTAAATTTTCACTAGTTTACGGTATAATTTATTATAAATTATATGAAAATTTGGGGGATTTGTATGTCTAAGAATAGAACGGATGTGTATATATGCAACAAAAAATATGCTTTGGAATCGGACGAATCTTCAGAATTTATAATGGGAGTTTCTAGAGTTGTAGATAAAAAATTTCAAGAAATTTTCGAGCGTGATGAGAATATTTCATTGATGGATGCTGCAGTTTTGGTTTCGTTGGAGTTGGTTAGTGAAAACGTAAAGGCTGCTAGAAATTTAGATAGTATGCGAACACAAATAAAAGCTTGTGCAGATGAAAACAATAAGTTGAAAGATAAAATAATGACAATGTCTAAAAAAATAGAAGATTTATATGATAAAAACAAAAAGCTACAGGCTGAAGTAGATATAAATAGATTAAAAAATACAATAAATAACATGAATAATAGGTGAAAACGAGGGGTAGTTTATTATGTCCGAGTTGCTTGCCCCTGTTGGCAGTTTTGAAAAATTAAAGGCAGCAGTATATTCTGGAGCGGATGCTGTCTATTTTGGATTTAAAAAGTTTAGTGCAAGAAAAAATGCCCAAAATTTTGATTTGTCTGAAATTTTGGAAGTTGTTAGGTTTTGTCATGACTTTGGTGTTAAGGCTTATGTTACCTTAAATACTATTGTTAATGATGCTGAACTTGAAGAAGTTAAAAACATTATATGCCAATTGAAAGAAATGGGTGTTGATGCTCTTATTATTCAGGATTTAGGAATTTTAAATGTTATTAAAAAAGTTGCTCCTAGCTTTAGAATACATGCATCAACCCAAATGAGTGTTCACAGTTTATCGGGAGTTCGATTTTTGCGTGAACTAGGTTTTTCTAGAGTGGTTGTTGCTCGAGAAATGACACTTAGTGAAATAGCGGAGGTTTGTAAAGAAAATATTGAAATAGAAGTTTTTGTGCATGGGGCACTATGTTATTGTGTATCGGGACAGTGTTTTATGAGTTCAATGTTAGGTGGGAGAAGTGCTAACAGGGGTGAATGTGCTCAACCTTGTCGTTTGCCGTTTTCTGTTTCTAATCCGCCAACTCCAGATTTATCTTTGAAGGACTTATGTGCTATTGATGTTTTGGATAAATTAAAAGAAATTGGTGTGCATTCTTTTAAGATTGAGGGAAGAATGAAAAGACCAGAATATGTTGCAGCTGCAACTATCGCATATAGAAAGACAATAGATGGATTTAGTATTGATAAAAATGATTTACTCAATGTATTTTCTCGTGATGGATTTACAAATGGTTATATAAATAATCAAAGAGGGCGAGACATGTTTGGAGTTAGACGTAAAGAAGATATTGCAACAAAAGATTTATATTCTAAAATAAAAGAAAATTATCGCAGACCATTGCAAAGATTTAATATTGATGTTGAGATTGTTGTAAGAAAGGAAAAACCTATTTGTTTAAGAGTTTCAGACGAATTTGGCATGGTGGAAGTTTTGGGGAATGTTCCAGAAGAAGCTAAAACAATTAGTTTAAGTGAAGACAGATTGCGAGAGTGTTTTGGCAAACTTGGGGGAACCATATATAAATTAAGACAAATTCAAGTGGATATTGATTGTGGATTATATGTTTCTAATTCGCATTTGAACGAGTTGAAAAAATCTGCTGTTTTAAAATTGAGTAGGAAACATGTCAATATCAATTGTAATATTAACAATAGTTATGAAATTCGAAATCATTTTAAAAAAGAAAATATGAATAAATACGGTGCATCTGAAAAAATTGGGTTGCGTGCTGAATGTGAAAAATTTGAACAAATTGTTTGTGTGGATGAGTTTGAACTAATAAGTGTTGATATAGACGAACTTTTCGATAATTCTGAAAAAATAGGTTCTTTAGTTGATAAAATTGGAATTTTGATGCCACAAACTATGTTTGGAAGAGAATCTGATTTAATTTACAAGATTGATTTTTTGAAAAAATTAGGAGTAAGGCACGCAACAGTTCAAAATTTGGGGCATATTCCGTTATTAAATGACTTTGTTTTACATGGGGGATTTTCGTTAAATATTGCAAACAGTGAGAGTGTTAAATTTTTAGATTCTGTTGGGTTTAATGACTTTATAGTTTCTACTGAATGTAGTTTAGAAACTGTTGCTAAGATTCATAAAAAAATACCGTTGGGAATTATAGCTGCAGGTAGATTGCCTTTGATGGTATCTAGAAATTGTCCAGTAAATATTAGTTGCGATAAATGTCGACATTCATCTACTCTATTAGATAGAAAAGGAAAGTTGTTTCCGGTAAGATGTGGTAAGGATTGTTATAAAATATTTAATTCGGATATTCTATGGATGGCTGATCGGCAACGTGAATTAAAAAATGTAGATTTTGGTGTGATGAAGTTTACAATAGAGAGCAAAGATGAAGCTGAGATAACTGCTCAAAATTTTGTACAAAAAGTAAAATTGAACAACAATTATACCAGAGGGCTTTATTATAGAGGTGTTTAAGTGGTATATATTTGCATTTAATGTTAATAAAACAATATCAATAGAATATTAATATATATGTTGATCGTTTTGTGAGATATGTCAATAAATTGCCGTATATGTTTTTCTAATATGAGCAAAATATAAAATGTATATAATTTTGTTGAGAAAAAATGTTAAATATAATATAATGAGTAGTGGTGTATTAATTGGAATATTGCCATAGGAGTTTTAGTGGACTTCTAGATTAAATATATCAAAATTGCAGAGAGGCAGGATTTTTTAATGAGTTTTTCAAGAGATTTAGGAATTGATTTGGGTACAGCAAATACTTTAATTTTTATGAAGGGAAAGGGTATAATAATTCGTGAACCATCAGTTGTTGCTGTGGATACTAGAACAGATGTTGTTAAGAGTGTTGGACAAGAAGCAAAAGATGTTATTGGAAGAACTCCAGGTTCTATAACTGCGGTTAGACCTTTAAAAGATGGTGTTATAGCTGACTTCGATATTACAACAGCAATGTTGCAACAATTTATAAAAAAAGCTTTAAACAGAAGAGTTATTCTTAAACCTAGAATTATTATATGTATTCCATCTGGTGTTACGGCTGTTGAAAAACGTGCGGTTAAGGAAGCTACAGAAAGAGCTGGAGCTAAAAAAGTATATATCATTGAAGAACCTATGGCTGCTGCTATTGGTGCTGGTTTGCCTGTTGCTGAACCTACTGGTAGCATGGTTGTTGATATTGGTGGAGGAACATCTGAGGTTGCTGTTATTTCTTTAGGCGGAATAGTTGCTGCTAAGTCTGTTAGAGTTGGTGGAGACGAGTTCGATAATGCCATAATAGCTTATATAAAGAGAAAATATAATTTGTTGATTGGTGAGAGAACTGCTGAAAGCATAAAACTTCAAATTGGTTCTGCTTTTCCATTTGAAGTGGAAGAGAGCATGAACATAAAAGGTAGAAACTTGTTGAATGGTTTGCCAGAGAATATTGAAGTTTCTTCTGATGAAATTAGAGAAGCCTTGAAAGAATCAATAGATAGCGTTTTGGACGCTGTTCATGTTACATTAGAAAAAACTCCGCCAGAGCTTGCTGCTGATATTATAGAACAAGGTATAACTTTAACTGGTGGTGGAGCGCTACTTAGAGGTTTAGATAAGTTGATTAATCAGGAAACTGGTATGCCTGTTAATGTTGCAGAAAATCCTTTGGATTGTGTTGTTGATGGAACAGGAATGGTTTTGGAAAATATAGATAGATTAAGAGATGTTTTATCTGAGTAATTTTTAATTGAAAAAGGAAATTTTGAAGATTTCCTTTTTTTATTGGTTTGTAATTTGATGTTATAATATTGTTGTGTTATAATGTAATCCTACACATTTGATTAGGAGGCCTGAATTTTGCAAGATTTTTTTAAGAGTGGATTATTTAAAATATTGCTTGTTGTAATGGCTTCATTAGTTGGTCTATTGATTTTTGAAGCGTCTATTGGAAACTTAATTGGGCCTGAACAAATTATTGGGATGATTACTAAGCCGTTTTCTGAAGCGACAACTGCTGCAAATGATTCTGTTTCTGGTTTTTTTGATCAAGTTTTTCAGGGTAGTAAATATAAAGAAGAAAATGAATTGTTAAAGGATGAGCTGGCTAATTTACAGAAAAAAATTGTTGACTATGAACAAATTAAAGGAGAAAACGAGCAGTTAAGAGAGGCTGCTGGAATTAAATCTAGCAATCCTGAATTTGAAATTGAGCCTGCTCGTGTTATTGCAAGAGATCCTGATGATTTATATACTTTTACAATTAGTGCTGGGTCTTTGCAGGGTGTTGTTAAAGATTCACCTGTTATTACCAAAAGAGGACTTGTTGGAATAGTCACAAAAGTTGGTGAAACATATAGCAAAGTTACCACTATTTTAGGATTAGATATGCAGGTTTCTGCTATAAATAGTTCTAAAAACGAGGTTGGTGTTGTTTCTGGTAGGGCAGATTTACTTCAAAATGGTTTGTGTGCTATGTTGCATTTGGATAAAGATACGCATTTGGAACCTGAAGATATTATTTCAACCGCTGGTGGTGGCGGTTTATATCCTCCTAACATAATAATTGGAAAAGTTAAAGAAATTCGTGTGAATGACAATGGAATGTCTTCATATGCCGTTGTAGAACCTGCTGAAGATATTCAATCTGTTAAGGATGTTATTGTTGTTAAAAAGTTTGCAGGGCAAAAAGCTCAACAGGATAATAATTAAATTATAGGAGAATGGTGTGTTTTGAGAAGTAGTAGATTTGTTGCTTTTAAAAAATGGAGCATTTTCGTTTTATGTATTTTCTTTTTTTCAATTGCTCAATCCACTGTTGGTTTTCTTTCTATATTAGGATGTAGACCTGTTTTTTTACTTCCTTTGTCTGTTGGTTTTTCTATGTTTTTAAATCAAAAAGAAGCAGCAATATTTGGTTTGATTTCGGGTTTGTTTTGGGATTGCTTTTCTGGAAGATTATTTGGATATTCATCATTTGTTTTGATCGCTGTTTGTGTTTTTGCTTCGTTGGTTTGTGGGTATATTGCACATGCTAGTGTTGGAAATTATGTTGTTTTGACTTTTGTTGGGATTTTTGTATATAATTTTATTGATTTTGTTTTTAGATATATGGTTTGGAATTTTGATGGCTGTTGGGATATTTGGATATATCACATTGTTCCTACAATTTTATATACTACTTTAATTTCACCACTGATTTATTTATTATGCAAATTTGTTTTTGATAAATTTGTTAATGATAAAAAGACAAATTATGTACAATAGTGTTTGTTCCTTTTTACTAAGGAGATGAAAAAGAAAAATGAATAGTAATGAAAAAAGGTCGCTTTCTCAAATATTAAGATTATATGTCTTTATTGTTGGTTTGATAGTTTGTTTTTCAATTGCGGTAATCACTTTAATTAATTATCAAATAGTGGATGTAGATAAATATGTTAAATTAGCTGAGGCTGGAAATCAAATTAAGCAGGTTGTTCCTGCGGGTAGAGGAGAAATTGTAGATAGATATGGAAAGAAATTAGCTACAAATTCACTTGAGCTCAGTTTGGTTATAAATAAAGAGTTTCCTATTCCAAATCCTGATGATGATAAAGATACTGTTGCTAACAAGAATAAAGAAGGTAATGACATAATCTTAAAAATAGTTCAGATTTTGGATGAAAGTGGCGTTGATTGGGGCGAAGGTATGTGTATTACCAGATCTGCACCATGTGAATTTAAGGGCGATAAAATTAATGAAGCCAACAAATTAAAAACAGCTTTATCTCAACAAAAATATGCTACCGCAGAGGATGCAATAGCCCTTTTGGTTGAAAAATTTAATATTCAAGGATATAATGAACAGCAAACTAGAGATATAGCAATAGTTAGAGGAATGATGCTAATAAAGGATTTTTCTTACAGTGGTATTTTTACATTGGTTGAAAAGATTGATCCTACTTTTGCTGGTAAAGTTACTGAAATGAAAAATTTAGTTAAGGGTATTACTATATCTGAAACTTCTATTCGAAAATATCCTTCGGAAGATGTGGCTGCTCATGTTATAGGAACTGTTGGGCCTATCTATGCGGAAGAAGCGGAAAAATATAAAAGTAAGAACTATGCTTTAAATGATTTTGTTGGTAAAAGTGGTGTGGAAAGCAAATTTGAGGATGATCTTCGAGGGAAAAATGGCCTTTTAACTATAGAGAAAGATAAGGAAGGAAATACAACCAATCATTATTATATGGAGGGAGACGAACCTCAGCCAGGAAATAATATTAGGCTATCTATAGACTATGAGTTTCAAAAGAGACTTCAAGAAGCACTTGGAGCATATACTAGGTCTCATAGTAATAATAGAGCATCTTCAAAAGGATCCGGTCTTGTTGTCTTGGATGTTAAAACTGGGGAAGTATTGGCTGCTGTAACCTATCCATACTACAATATTAATGATTATAATAATAAATATAATGAGTTGAAATCACAAAGTTTGAGTCCTCTTAAAAACAGAGCTTTCGTAGAATTATATAGGCCAGGATCTACTTGGAAAACATTTATGTCGGCTATTGGATTATATACAAATTCTATAAGTCCATCTACAAGATTTAATTGTTCAAATCCTTTTTTGGATACACAGATGGGATGTGAGCAAAATAAGCATTCGGGGTCAACTAGTTTATATACAGCGTTACAGTGGTCTTGTAACAACTATTTTTATAATGTTGCTAAAATTTTGACTATTGATAAAATAGATGAATTTGCACCTTATTTTGGTTTTGGTACTGACACAGGACTGGAACTTTATAATTCTGATGGAAGAGTTACCAATCCAACTTTTTATAGAGAACATGGTCAACCGTATTACGTTGGTTATACTTATCAGACGGGAATTGGGCAGGCTGAAGTTTATGTTACTCCTTTGCAAATGGCGCTTTCGCAGTTAACAATAGCCAACAAAGGAACAAGATATGCTGCTCATATTTTGAAATCTATTGATAAATATGATGGGAGTGAGACTATAACAGAAACTCAGCCTCAAATCCTTAGTGAGTTATCTAAAGACAGTGTTGCGTGGGACACTACTATTAGTGGAATGAAACAGATGGCTAGCACTGTTGCGTCGCTTTCTGGTTTAGATATTGCTACAAAATCAGGATCGCCTCAGTATTCCGACACTAACAAGGGATTGTTTAACTCGGCAGGTGTTGGAATATATCCAGCATCGAATCCGGAAATTGCTATGGGACTTATTATTGAAGATGGAGATGCCGCACCTGCATTCTTTTCTCAAGTGGTTTCAATTTATAACGAGCTTAAACAAGCTAGACAACAATAGTGTGTAGTTTTAATTATATAAAAGGTGGTTAACTATGGCTAAAATATTTTCTGTTGCTTCCGGAAAAGGAGGTGTTGGTAAATCTACGGTGTGTTGTCATTTGGCAAGATCTATGGCTTGGCATGGTGAAAGAACACTTATTATTGAAATGGGTTGTGGATTTAGAGGATTAGATGTTTTTTTAAACATTGATCAGATTGTTTATGATTTTGGGGATGTTATGGAAAAAAGATGTGATGTCTTTGATGCAATTCAAAATGTTAAGGATTGTGAATTATTGGATCTTTTACCCGCATCGGTGGATTTTGAAAAAGAATTCGAAGATACAGATTATAATTACATATTTGATATTTTGCATGAAGAATATGATAACATAATTTTGGATTTGCCTTTGAGATATGATGTTTTGCATAGTATTAAGGATTTTATAGATGCTTGTTTGATTGTTGTAACGCCAGATCCTGTTTGTGTTAGAAACGCTTCAATGTGTGTTAATTTTATACATAACGAATTTGAAAAAAATATTGATATGAAATTGATTGTTAATAAAATATCAAAAAAGTCTTTTCGAAGAGGTTTGATTGATAATATTGACAGTATAATTGATGAAACTCAATTACAGTTTTTGGGGGGATTGCCTCAAAGTGAAAACATTATATTGGCAAATTGCAACGGTAGTGCTTTGAAAAAGCGAAGTTTGGAATATAGAATTTTTGACGCTATATATGAAAGATTGATTGGAAATAGCGTGAAGGTTTTAATATAGAGTTAGAATGGATTACGTTTAGTGGGGGTAAATAATATATGAACATTGCTTTAGTGGCTCATGATTCCAAAAAAGAGTTGATGATTCAATTTTGTACAGCGTATTGTGGAATTTTATCACAAAATAAATTATGTGCAACAGGAACAACTGGAAGGGTTGTTTCTATTGCAACGGGGTTAAAGATTACAAGGTATTTGAGTGGAAGTCAGGGTGGTGGCCAGCAAATTTCAGCTCGAATAGCATATAATGAAATAGATTTATTATTGTTTTTTAGAGATCCTTTGGTGGATAGGAGCAAGGAAGTTGATGATATTGAAATGTTGAGGCTATGTGATATGCATAATATCCCTGTTGCAACTAATATTGCTACAGCAGAGGTTTTGATTCATGGTTTGGAACGCGGGGATTTGGATTGGAGAAATATTGTTCACGAAAAACGCAGTTTTTAAAATATGATAAATTATTAAAAGATTCAGATAGGGTTGAACATATATGGCCTTATCTTTTGTTTTTTTTGTTGATAATTTAACAAAAATTTACTTAATGTATTATTAGATTTGACTTTTTTATATGCTAAATAAAACGCTGATTTTACTGGCAAACTGGTGTTTTTATGGATATTATCTATCTTGACTTGCGTGGCTATAAGTAGTATCATTATAACGTATTATTTTGTTTTTGGAATTATTGAAACAAGAAGGGTTTGTTTTTATGAAATATAAATTTAAGGCTCCGAGAGGAACGCAAGATATTTTGCCAAATAAGACTGATGTTTTGCAAAAAATTGAGAGAAAAATTTTTGAAATTGCAAAATGTTTTGGCTTTTCTGAACTCCGAGTTCCAACTTTTGAGCATACTGAACTATTTACTCGCTCGGTTGGGGATTCTACCGATGTTGTTCAAAAAGAAATGTTTACTTTTGAAGACAGAGGTGGCAGATCTTTATCTTTGAGACCAGAGGGGACGGCTGGCGTTGTTAGAGCTGTTGTTGAATCTGGTTTGATTAATGAGTCTTTACCTCTGAAAGTTTGTTATTTACTTAGTTGCTTTAGAAATGAAAGACCACAAGCAGGTAGATTGAAAGAGTTTCATCAGTTTGGTTTTGAGTTGTTTGGATCTAGCGGTCCTGTTGCTGATGCGGAAATTATTTCTTTGATTAATTATTTATTTGAAGAATTGGGACTTTTGAATATTAAATTGGAATTGAATTCTATTGGTTGTTCGAGTTGTCGTGGTAAATATATTGATGCATTAGTTGATTATTACAAAGAGTATAAAAACGATCTGTGTGAGACTTGTTTGGATCGATTAGACAAGAATCCGATGAGACTTATTGATTGTAAAAATACAACCTGTAAAGAAATTTCAAAAAGTGCTCCCAAAATATTAGACTACCTTTGTGATGAGTGTTTAGATCATTTTGAAAGTGTTAAAAAATTTTTGGATGAGCAGGGAATAAGATATGATATAAATCCTTATATCGTTCGGGGATTGGATTATTACACGAGGACAGTTTTTGAGTTTACTTCTACTGATCTTGGATCTCAAAGCACTGTTTGCGGTGGTGGAAGATATGATGGTTTGGTTGAAATTATTGGAGGAAAATCTGTTCCAGCTTTAGGCTGTGGAATGGGAATTGAGCGATTAATGTTAATAATGGAAGCTCAAAAGAATTCGCTAACTGTTTTTGAAAAACAATGTGATATATATATTGGAAATATTGGAGCTGCTGCTTTGGAAGTATGCAATGTGTTGGCTTTGAAGTTGAGAAAAGCTGGCCTGTGTGCACAAACGGATTTGATTGGCAGAAGTGTTAAAGCACAAATGAAATATGCAGATAAAATAGGAGCAAAATATGCTTGCATTATTGGTGATTCGGAAATTGAGCAGGGAAAAGTTCTAATTAAAAATATGCAAGATGGAGAGAATTTTGAAGTTCTATTAGAAAATTTTGTGGACAAGTTTATTGAAAATATTAAATGATAAAATTTTATAAATATAATTTGTTATTGGGAGGATTAATTACGTGGAATATATAGGAATTGATGGGCTAAAAAGAACCAAATATTGTGGTCTTTTTTCTCAGGATGATGTTGGAAAAGAAGTTGTTGCTATGGGTTGGGTTGCAAAGCAACGTGATTTGGGTAACTTGATTTTTATTGATTTGCGTGATAGAACCGGAATTGTTCAATTAGCTTTTGGAGATGAAACTGATAGAGCAATTTTCGATAAGGCATCTATTTGCAGATCTGAATTTGTTCTTGCGGCTAAAGGAATTGTTCGCGAGAGATCTAACAAAAATCCTGATATTAAGACGGGTTCTATTGAAATTTTTGTGAGCGAATTGAGGATATTATCTAAATCAGACGTTCCACCGTTTGAAATATCTGATCAGAATAATACTAATATTGATTTGAGACTTAGATATAGATATTTGGATCTTAGACGGGGAGAAATGCAAAAAACACTTTGGTTGCGTCACAAAATTGTTAAGGCTGCTCGGGACTATTTTGATGATAATGGATTTATTGAAATAGAAACTCCCATGTTAGTTAAATCTACCCCAGAAGGAGCTAGAGATTATTTGGTTCCATCTAGAGTTCATAAAGGTAAATTTTATGCTTTGCCACAATCTCCTCAATTATATAAGCAACTTCTTATGTTGGCTGGATATGATAGATATTTTCAGGTTACTCGTTGTTTTAGAGACGAAGATTTGAGAGCTGATCGTCAGCCTGAATTTACTCAAATTGACCTTGAAATGAGCTTTGTAGATCAAAATGATGTTATGGACATTAACGAAGGTTTTATAAAAACTGTGTTTAAAAACATATTGGATATTGATTTGAAAACTCCATTTTTAAAGATGCCATATGATGAAGCTATGAACAGATTCGGTTCTGACAAGCCTGATATTCGTTTTGGTTTAGAACTAGTTGATTTGACTTCGGGATTAAAATCTACAGAATTTAAGGTTTTTGCAAATGCTGCGAAATCTGGTAGTATTAGAGCTATAAATTTTAAAGGTGGAGCAGAAAAGGTTTCTAGAAAAGAAATAGACAAATTAACTGATTTTGTTAAGACCTACAAGGCTAAAGGTTTGGCATACACTAAAATTTTAGACGGCAAACGCAGTTCTAGTTATGAGAAATTCTTAAAAGAGGAAGAAATAGCTTTTATAGACAAAGCTGTTGATGCACAAGACGGAGATTTGATTTTGATTGTTGCTGATTCTGACAATAGAGTTGTGTTCGATAGTTTGGGAGCTTTAAGAATTCACTTGGGCAGCAAGTATGAATTGTTTGATAAAGATGAATTTGCATTTTTATGGGTTACTGAATTTCCATTACTTGAGTATAATGATGAGCAAGAAAGATATGTTGCAAAGCATCATCCATTCACTTCGGTTTTGGATTCTGATGTTGAATTACTCGAAACTAGTCCGGAGAAATGTCGTGCTAAGGCTTATGATTTGGTTTTAAACGGATGTGAATTGGGTGGAGGATCTATTAGAATAAACAACAGAAGTATGCAAGATATGATGTTTAAGGCACTTGGATTTAGTGAACACGAGGCTCAAGAAAAATTTGGCTTTTTATTGGACGCTTTCAAATACGGTGCACCACCTCATGGCGGAATGGCCTATGGTTTGGACAGACTTGTTATGCTTATGCTAAAAAAAGACAGTATTAGAGATGTTATTGCTTTCCCGAAAGTTCAAAATGCTGGTGAGCTTATGACACAGTGTCCGGCTCAAGTTGAAAAAACTCAATTAGATGAATTGAATGTTGAAATAATTGAAGATTAGTTTTAATATAAATTTAAATTAGCAGAACGCTTTGTCCTGCTAATTTTTTGCTATTTTGACATTTTCACAAAAATAATTAATATGCATATAATGTAAATAATTTAATATTTTTGGGGGAGTGGATTTTATGAGTTGTGGATGTATGAATTCTGGAAATAGAAGCGTTTTTTCTGGAATTGATCTTTGTCGAGAAGGAATATCGGATTGTTGCAATGGATTGAGTTCTATTCAGGAAAATAATGTAAGAAATGGAACCGACAGAATTCGAAATGGAATATATAAATGTTCTCAGGGACTCTCAATTATACGTCGTGCTACCAGTGGGGCAAATAATTGCAACAGCTCGCTTACAAGACAACTCAGAAAATGTTGCCAGGAGTTAAATAATATAAGATTTGGTAGGCGTGATATTATTAGAAATAATGTTGAAAACGGAGCTACGGATGTTAATTCGGCTGTTTGCTCGTTGGGACAACTCGTTGAACAAATTAATAGTGATTTTGAAAATACAAATAATGATGGTTGCAATAATTGTTAAAAAAAAAGATGGCTAGTATGTTTAAATACAAACCAACTTTAATTTTTTGTTTATCACTATTTATAATCGCAATATATGCTTTCACACATGTTTCCTGTTGTAAAATATGATAATTGTTTACAGCCGCCTCGACACAAACTGCTTTTATCGCAATCTTTACATTTTCCTTTTAGATCGGACATTTTAAAATTTCGGTTGTAAGTAAAAGCGTTGGGCTTAGTCCAAATTTCTTTTAGCGATTCTTTTTGCAAGTTGCCTTCAATAAATTTGTCGTCGTATAGAGATAAACATCCTTTTACATTTCCAATACTATCTATTCCAACTACATATAAACCGGCTTGACATCCGGGAAATTCTGCGTCTTTAAATCCTCGTATATATTTTTCATTTTGGTCAAAATATCCTATGTTGTCTCCAGCAACAATTAGTATTTTGTTTTCTTCATTTTTTTCTCGAATAAAATTGGTAATATATAAAACGTCATAGGGAGATATTAGAAAATTTTCCTTGTCTTTGGCATTACCCATTGGCGAACACAGTTGCATTTGCCAAACGTCTACATTTAAACTCGTTAGTAATTCATACATATCTTCGAGATCATCTATATTTAATTTCGATATTGTTGTTATCGCTTCTGTTGAATATCCCATAGATTTTAGTCGTTTGAAGGTTTTTATTATTTCGCTGAAACCATCTTCTTTTCCACGTATTTTATTATGTGATTCCTCCATGCCGTCCATTGAAATTCCTATTTGAGTTATTCCGGATTTTTTTATTTGTTCATATTGATCATCATTTATATGATATCCGTTAGTTATTATGTTCGTATATATTTTGTTATCGACAAATTTTTTTGCAATTTTTTCCCACCCTTTTTTAAAGAAAAGCTCGCCTCCTATTAGGGTTATCATCTTTAAATTCATGTCTATTAATTGTTGTGCAACATCCATGCATTTATCGAATGATAGTTCTTGTCTTTGTTTTGTTCCTGCTTTCGATCCGCAGTGCATACAATTCATATTACATTTTAGAGTCATCTCCCAAACCGCTTGCCTTGGGTAATATTCCATGAAATTATCTCCTTCTAAAAAAATAAGGAAACATATGTTTTACGTAAACAAACATTTCCTTATAAGTGTAAAATATTTAAAAATTGATTATGCTTACAAAAAAGAATCATGAAAGAGGAATTACGTAGTGCATATGATCTGATGTTGATTGATATACAGAGACTTGCACATTATCGTCAAATGTTACACCATATTCTGCTTTTATGGTTTCTTTTGGATTGTCTAGAAGATTTTTCTTAAATTCTTTATCTTTTTTTGATTTCTTTACTATATTATCATATAACTCATTCATTGTCATGTTCATCACCTCTTAAAAATTTATATTAAATGAAGGATTAAAACACATGTATCCGCATGTCATGTTATTTAGTAATTTGGATTTTGACATTTGAACACCACCAGCTACGCTATTTAAGTCATTATCATCGAGCGCTCCATCTTCTGGAGGTAATGTAAAAACAACATGGTTTTCATCAGAAATATGATATGTTATTTTGTATGGTGGGTCATAATCAAACTCTTCTTTAATCGCCTTATTAGCATCTTTTAAGAGTTTTGATCTAAAATGAGGATCATCTATTGCCTTCTGAGTATATTTATCTAAGTTTGCCATATTTTTCTACACTCCCTTCAATAAAAACAATATAAAATATACGTTACTAATATTAATTACCACAAGTATATCATATTATACATTTTTTTGCAATGTATTTGTGATTTTTTGTTTAATATTGGCAAAAAAATTTGCGAATGTTATGTATTTTGATGTTTATACAACTATATTTAATTATAGATTTGTATAAAAATATTCCACTATTACAATATGTAAACTGTAATAGTGGAATATTCTATTAGCTAAAAATTTATTCTTTCTTCTATGAATTCTTTTAGTTTATTTATTGGTATTCTTGATTCTTCTTGTTTCATGGAATCTCTGTGACGAATTGTTACACAATTGTCCTCTTCGGAGTCGAAATCGTATGTTATGCAAAAAGGAGTTCCTATTTCATCCTGTCTACGATATCTTTTTCCAATTGAGCCGGTTTCATCATAATCAATCATAAAATATTTTGAAAGATCTTCATAAACTTTAGAAGCATTTTCACTTAATTTTTTAGATAATGGCAAAATACATGCTTTAAATGGCGCTAACGCAGGATTTAACCTTAAAACAACACGGCTATCTCCTTTTTCTTCGTCGATTATTTCTTCATCATATGCCTCACATAAAAAAGCTAGGGTTACACGATCAGCTCCTAAAGATGGCTCTATGCAATACGGTATATATTTTTCGTTTGTTTGTGAATCGAAATATTCTAAAGACTTTGTGCTATGTGTTTGATGTTGTTTGAGGTCAAAGTCTGTTCTATCAGCAATTCCCCATAGTTCACCCCATCCAAATGGAAAAGCGAATTCGATATCTGTTGTTGCGTTTGAATAGTGTGATAATTCCTCTTTGGAATGATCTCTTAATTTTATTGATGTTTCTTTTATTCCTAATGATAGCAAGAAATCTTTACACTTGTTTTTCCAATATTCAAACCACTCTAGATCTGAACCTGGTTTACAGAAAAATTCTAGCTCCATTTGTTCAAATTCTCTCATACGGAATGTAAAATTTCCGGGAGTTATTTCATTTCGGAAAGATTTGCCTATTTGACCAATTCCAAAAGGAATTTTCTTTCTCGTTGTTCTTTGAACATTCGCATAGTTTACAAAAATTCCTTGTGCAGTTTCTGGCCTTAAGTATAACTCACTCTTGGAGTCTTCGGTTACTCCTTGAAAAGTTTTAAACATTAAATTGAATGCTCGAATATCTGTGAAATCTTGACTTCCGCAATTTGGACATTTTATATTTTTTTCTTTTATAAAATTTAGCATATCCTCATTGCTCCAACCAGACGGGTTAACACCGGTTTGGTCTTCAATCAAGTGATCTGCACGATGTCTCGTTTTGCAACTTCTACAATCCATTAAAGGATCGGAAAAACCACCAACATGCCCTGATGCTACCCAAACTTGTGGGTTCATTAATAATGCTGAATCTAATCCTACATTATATTTGGATTCTTGTATGAACTTTTTCCACCACGCTTTTTTTACATTGTTTTTAAGTTCAACTCCCAAAGGACCATAGTCCCATGTATTTGCTAATCCACCGTAAATTTCACTGCCAGGATATATAAAACCTCTTCCTTTGCAAAGAGCAACTATTTTTTCCATATCTTTTTCGCTATTTTTCATAGTAAAAACACACCTTTTTGAAAAATTTCCTTAAATAATTTTAACTAATTTTCGTTCTTTAGTCAAGACAATTATGCCACCGAAAACAAGAAAAATCACCACTTCAAAATATATGTTTTTGAGTGGTGACCTGATATATTATATTTTTTTCAAGGATTTCTTTTGATTACTTTGCATTTTACTCAATTTAGATTTTTTGCTTTTATGTTGTTGTTTTGATTTTACAGATTTATTGTTTGATTTTTTTGTGGTTGACGATTCTGTTGTTGATTCTGTTGTTGATTTTGTTGTTGATTTTGTTGTTGATTCTGTTGTTGATTCTGTTGTTGATTCTGTTGTTGATTCTGTTGTTGATTCTGTTGTTGATTCTGTTGTTGATTCTGTTGTTGATTCTGTTGTTGATTCTGTTGTTGATTCTGTTGTTGATTC
>JAZRQJ010000011.1:0-119256 GCA_045649685.1 Oscillospiraceae bacterium | reverse complement strand
TTTTTAACAACATTTTATTTATAATTTCTTGATTTATAACACAATTTTTTTACTTTATATTTATCATATATAATATTTGCAATATTGCAAATATTATATATGATAAATATGGAAAACTTATTTGATAAAATTTAACATGTGTCTTTTCTAAATTCTAAAAACATCAATATTTTTACATACCATTAAAATTATACAAATATAACTAGTATGATAAATATCTTGACAATTAATACTAATAAATTTAAAATAATATTGGTTTATATTGTACAGTTTTAAAATTTAAAATAATATAAAATGGGTTTAAGCTTATGAAAAAAATTAATAATATAATTGAATTAAAAAATATATCCATTTCATTTGATGGACAAACAATTTTAGACAACTTAAATTTATATGTAAGAGATAGAGAATTTGTTACTTTTTTAGGACCTTCTGGCTGTGGCAAAACAACTATCTTAAAAATAATTGCTGGATTTTTAAAACCAGATTCTGGCCAAATTTTCTTTGACGGTGAAAATGTCAACAACATACCTCCATATAAACGCACTGTTAACACTGTTTTTCAACGCTACGCTCTCTTCCCTCACTTAAATGTGTTTGATAATATAGCTTTTGGATTAAAAATACAAAACTTACCAAAAGATGAAATAAAATATCGTGTGTCTAGACTATTAAAAGTTGTTAATTTAGAAGGTTTTGAAAAACGCAAACCTTCTCAACTATCTGGCGGTCAGCAACAAAGAATTGCAATAGCTAGAGCTCTTGTTAATAGACCAAAAATCTTGTTACTAGATGAACCACTTTCGGCGCTAGATCTTAAATTAAGAAAAGAAATGCAACTAGAGTTAAAAGAGATGCAACAACAACTTAACACTACATTTATATATGTAACTCATGATCAGGAAGAAGCCCTAACAATGAGTGATACTATTGTTGTCATGAATGAAGGAGAAATTCAACAAATTGGTTCTCCAGAAGACATTTATAATGAACCAAAAAATGCTTTTGTTGCAGATTTTATAGGTCAAAGTAATATATTAAATGGTATTATGCTAAAAGACTATAAAGTTAGTTTTGCACAAAAAGAATTTGAGTGTGTTGACAAAGGATTTAAACCAAAACAACCTGTAGATGTTGTAATAAGACCTGAAGATTTACAAATAGTACCAAAAAATAAAAGCGACGTAAAATTCACTGGTGTTATAGATTCGGTCGTTTTTAAAGGCGTTCACTATGAAATTGAAGTTTTTGCCCAAGACATGTATTGGTTGGTTCATACAACAAAATATTTTAAAAAAGGAGAAAAGGTTGGTTTAACTTTTTATCCAGATGATATTCATATAATGTCCAAATTATTTGACCAAACTACCAATATTCTTAAAGCAGAAGTTATTGAAGAAAACACAATTAAATTTATGGATATTGTGTTTGAAAAAGATGATTTAAATATAAGTCCTGGTTCCACTGTGCAGCTAACAATACCGCCAAATAGTATTTCTTTGGTGTCTAGTGATTTTGCCGACTTAGTCTTAACCCTAGATTCAATAATATATAAAGGTGCATACAATGAAATGTATTTTTATTTAGATGATACAGATGACAGCGACCAATATATTTTGGTAAATTCTGAAAATGAAGAAGAAGTTGGAACAGAACTCGGATTAAAATTTGACTTCGATCAGGTGGAGGTAAGCAAATGTGAATAAAGTTTCTATAAAATTTCTGCCATACGGTTTATGGATGATTTTTTTTACTGTAATCCCTTCTTTGATGATAGTATGGTTTGCATTCACTAACGAATCTTTTGAATTTACATTAGAAAATATTTGTAAAATTAGCAATCATATAGAAATTATATTTAGGTCTATCCTCTTTGCACTAATATCAACAATTATTTGCTTAGTTATTGGATATCCTTTTGCATATTTTATGACAAAATTATCCAAATCTAATCAAAAACTATGTTTGATGCTAATTATGTTGCCCATGTGGACAAACCTTCTACTAAGAACCTATGCTTGGATGACTCTTTTAGAAAATAATGGTCTAATTAATAATATTTTAAAAGCAATTTCTTTAAATCCAATTCGAATGATAAACACTCCATCTGCTGTTATTTTGGGTATGACATACGACTTCCTACCATTTATGATAATTCCAATATATACAACTATTAGCAAAATAGATAATAGTTTAATTGAAGCAGGGAACGATTTAGGAGCAAACGATTTTCAAACATTTCGTCACATAATACTTCCCCTTTCTGTTCCTGGAATTGTGTCTGGAATTTCAATGGTTTTTGTTCCAGCAACTTCAACTTTCATAATTTCTCAACTTCTCGGAGGCGGTTCTAACGTTTTAATAGGAGATTTAATTGAATCGCAATTTATGGGTTCAACATATAACCCTTGGTTTGGTTCTGCTATGTCGTTTATATTAATGATTATAATAGTAATTATAATGGCAGTAACAAATAAATTTGATAAAACTGAAACGGAGAGTCTGCAAAAATGATAAGTAAATTGATTCCAAAAATTTGCATTTCAATAATATTAATATTTTTATATCTTCCTATTATTGTTGTGATTATTTTTGCATTTAATAAAACAAAATCTAGAACTGTTTTTAATGGTCCAACATTAAATTGGTTTTTCGAACTATTTAAAGACCATTCTATTATGACAGCTCTATTAAATTCCTTTATTTTAGCTATATTAGCTTCGATTATTGCAACAATTATTGGAACAATAGCTGCTTTACAAATAGTAAAAATGAAAAAAAGTAGTCAATCTGTAATTATGAGTTTAAACTATATTCCTATAATCAACTCTGATATTGTCATGGGGATTTCCTTAATGCTTCTAATGACATTTATTTTAAATATGGTAGGCGGTCATCTAGGATTTTTAACAGTTTTAATTGCACACATAACTTTATGTATGCCATACGTTATTCTAACGATTATTCCCAAAATTAAACAAACAGATCCAAACTTATTAGAGGCAGCGTTAGATTTAGGATGTACTCCCAGTAAAGCTTTTTTTAAAATAATTCTTCCACAAATTACTCCGGGTATTATTAGTGCGTTTATAATGGCTTTTTCAATTTCTTTTGATGATTTTGCAGTCAGCTATTTTACAACAGGAAGTTCATTCCAAACGCTACCCGTTCTAATATACTCCATGGCTAGAAAAAGAATAACTCCAAAAATAAATGCACTATTTGCAATAATGTTTGTTTTAATATTACTTATGCTTATAATAATGAACTATTTAGATATTAAATCAGAAAAAGTATCAAAGAAAAAATCATTAAATTCAAATTAGAAATCTATAAAAACAAATTGGAGATCAAAATGAAAAAATTAATGTCAATGACATTGGTGTTTGTAATATTGATAAGCTCTATATTTCAATCAGGATGTTCAAGCAAAAATTATCCTAACGGCGAATTAAAAATATTCTGTTGGGGTGAATATTTAGCGAATGGAACCTCAGATTCTTTAGATATAATAAAGGCTTTCGAAGAAGAAACTGGAATAAAAGTTTCTGTATTTTCAACATATGATTCAAATGAACAAATGTACGCAAAATTAAAGTATGGTAGTGTAGACTATGACTTAATTTTTCCGTCAGAATATATGATATCCCGTTTAATTAAGGAAGATATGATTCAAAAAATAAACATAAAATCTTTGGAAAATTACTCTGGAGTTATGAAAAGCTGTAAGGGCAGTGTCTCAGGATATGATCCAACAGACGAATATAGCGTGCCATATGCCTGGGGAACTGTTGGTTTAGTTTATAATGCCCCAATGATTGAAAAATTAACAAATGAAAAAGCATCAGATGTTGTTAAAGGATGGAAATCTCTATGGGATCAAAGATTAGAAAAAGAAGTTTTTATGTTTATAAACAGCAGAGATAGTTTCGCCATAGCAGAAAAAATATTAGGCTATTCTTTAAATACAACCAATCTGGACCAAATCAATAAGGCTGCAAATCTTCTCAAAAAACAAAAGCCAATAGTTCAAGCCTATATTATGGATCAAATTTTTGATAAAATGGCAAATAATGAGGGTGCTATAGCTCCAGCATATTCAGGAGATATTCTTACAATGATGAAAGAAAATCCAAATCTTGAATATTGTTTTCCCGAAGAAGGATCTAACATATTTGTAGATGGTATGTGCATACCAAAAAACGCAAAAAATGTAGAAAATGCACATAAATTTATAGATTTTGTGTGCAGACCTGATATTGCCCTGGAAAACGCAAACTTTCTTTTATATTCTACTCCAATAATTGGCGCGTGGGAAAATCTTGATGAAAGTTTAAAACAAAATCCCATAGCATATCCTCCAGAAAACATAATAAAAAAATGCGAATCACATAAATATTTACCAAAAGATATTAACACGAAAATGGAAGCATTGTGGACAGAAATCAGAAACTAAAACAAAAGCCAGCAAAGCTAAAATGTTGCTGGCTTTTTATTTTTTAACATATGACTTCAATTTTACTTCCACTATCCATTTTATTTTGTTTAATTTGAATTTGAGATCTTATTCTGCTCTTTAACTCAGGAATATGCGATATTAATCCAATAATTCTACCCGATTTATGTAATGTGGTTAAACACTGAATAACACTATTTAAATATTCAGAATCTAAAGTACCAAACCCCTCATCAATTAGCATAGTTCCCAACTCAACCCCACCAGACCTATTAGATACTACATCATATAACCCCAATGAAAGCGACAAGGACGCTGCAAAAGTTTCTCCACCAGAAAGCGTGCTTACATGTCTAATTTTACCGCTATATGCATCAAATATTTTTAAGGTAATGTCTTGAGACTCTATTTCTTCTATTTTAGAAAACTTATATCTACCAGCCGTTATTTTGCTAAGCCATATATTTGCAAAAACCAAAACCTCATTAACACAAGCTGCTAATACATATTTTTCAAATCCCATCCGCTTTCTATTACCTTTAGCAACTTCACTCATAGTTTTAGCAACTTTATACTCTTCCTCTAATTTTTTAACATTTTTATAGTTATGTGTTAATTCATCCAAACAGTTTTTATTTATTATCAATCGTTTTCGCAATTCTTCTTCCTGCTGCTTAACCTCTTGCCTTTTCGTTTCATTTTTTTGTTTTACTGCCTTAATATCATCAACAGATTCTACTTTTAAATTTTTCAAATCTTTTTCTATAGCTTGTAGTTCAATCTTTTTACGATCTATTTCTTTCAAAATATCTTCTTCTTTTTTTACTTCATGTCTTAATTTTTCAATATTTGGTAAAAATTTCAAAAAATCCTCAAATGCAAACTCAGATCTTTTTAATTGATCATCTAATTGTTCTTTTGAACTTTCAACACGACTTTTTAACTCAGAAAAACTAAGTTTTGCAGCCTTCATTTCTCCCAACAATCCATTCAACTTTTTCTCTTGAACTAAATGTTCATTTCTAATATCATCTATTTTCTTTTTTAAAATGTTTTGTTCATTTGAAAGTTCTTTTTCATATTTATCTAATTGATTAAAATTTTGCAGCTCAACAGGAATATTTTTAAGATACTCCATTTTTTGTTTACTTAATTCATCACAATTAGTCAAAAATTTACTTTGATCTATTTTTAGTTTAGATATACTATCCGTATAATTTTCGTTTTCATCTACTTCAGTTTTCCATAAATTTTTAGGAATTTGTGTTTTTAGTTTTTCACGAATTTTTTCTAAGTTTTTCTCGTGAATTTGCAAAAGTTCTCCATAATTTACAGCATGCCCATCAACACTCTCGATAGCAATATTCAATATTTTAATTTCATATTCTATTTTACTCAACTGGTCTTTTTGTGAGTCAACCATCATTCTTAAGTTTTCTATTTTACTCTGTGTAATAACTTCTCGATCAAAATTACTAGGCTTTTGAGGATGATTTAATGATCCACAAACTGGACATGGTTTCCCCTCTCTTAAATCTTTGGATAAAACATATGCTTGTTGCTCATAAAAATTTTTGCACCCTTCTAAATAATTATCATTATATATTTTAAATTTCTTTTTACAATTTTCATAGTCATTTTTTAACCTAATTATTTTCTTTAAATTATCAATTGCTTCAGTCTCACATTTAGCTTCATCTTTTAACAATACCAGATTATTTTTGGCATTTAAAATAGTAATTTCTTCTTCTATTTTTCTTGCCTTGTTCTGTTCAACTTTAATTTTATAATCAATTTTATCAACCAATTCTAATATTTTTTTTGCATTCAATAATTTAACATATTTCAAATCTATATTTTGTAATTTATCTTGTAAATTTTTAAGCTCACCAACATGCTTCTGACAAATCTTCACATTATTATTTTGTTTTTCAATTTCTTGCTCTAATTTTTTTATTTGATCCTCTTTATTGGCTAAATCACAACTTAAATTTTTATAGGATATATATATTATTTCGGCCTTTTCAAGTCGTTTAACCATTTCCATCTTATTTTTTAAATTATCAGCATCTGGCTTTTTTTCAGCTAACTCATTGATACATTTTTCTAGTTTATCTTTCTCAATTTGCTTCTTTTGAATCTGAATTGCAATTTGAATTTTGCCTTCAAGTTTTTGTAATGTTATATCTAAATTATGTAAATCATCTATTAAGCCTTTAAGTTTCAATTCATCGCTTATATTTTGTTTAGATAATAAACCTATAACATCACATATTTCAACATGTTCCTCTTTTAATAAATTAACTAAATCTTCATCTTCAGTTATTATGTGTTTTATTTTTTCCAAATTTCTTTTATTGGAATCTTCATATTTTTTTAATACACATTGCTTATGCTCAAAAATTTTATTGGTAATTATTTCATAAATCTCAGTTCCAAAAAGTTTTCTAAATGTTTTAGATTGTTCTTCACCTCTTTCAGTTAACAATTTTTGAAACTGCCCCTGAGGTAGCATAACAAGCTTATTAAAATTAATCTTATCTATTCCTATAATTTGCTCGTTTATTAAGCGTGATATTTCTTTCAAATTGTTCTCTATTTTCCCATCTGGCATTTTCAATTCTGCCTGATGTTTATGTTTTTTAAAGCCATCTCCTCTCGATTTAGCAACCAGTTGATCCGGTGACCTACAAATTTTATATATTTTCCCTTTAGATTCAAATTCTAGTTCAACATAACACAAACTCTCTTCACTTGAAAAATCACTTTTTAAACTTCTGCTTTCCTTTCTTTGCCCACTAACACTACCATACAAAACAAAACAAATTGCATCAAAAATCGTAGTCTTCCCCGCACCTGTATCACCAGAAATTAAAAACAGATTTTCATTTTGAAATAGAGAAAAATCTATCTCTTCAGTTTTAGCGTATGGACCAAAAGCAACCATTTTTAATTTAATTGGTCTCATTCTTTAATTCCTCCATCACTCTTTCAAGAAGTTGCTTTTCCAATTCGTTCATATCTTTCCCAACAACATCTTTATAGAAGTCCACAAACAACTCTTGGGGACATTTTTGTATAATATGCTGAGCAGTCCTAGTATTATCCAATTTAATATTAACATAACTTAAATCCAATATATTAGGACACACTGTCCTTATACGCCCATGAGGATCTATAATAAAATTTTCATCCGTAAGTTGCACAGAAACATAATCATTTGTTTTGATTTTCATTATATCTTCAAAATTTCCACACAAAATTCTTAAATCACGCAAAGGCTCAACAAATATTTTTTCTACATTTATATTTTTATCATTATTTATGTCAACCACAACTACTTGCTTTTTATGACTCGCTTCACTAACTGAATATTTTAAAGGTGAGCCCGAATATCGTCCTTTTTCACCGGCTTTTTGAGGTCCATGTAAATGCCCTAATGCAATATAATCAAAATTTTTAAACTTGTCTAAATTTACAATATCACTACCGCCAATAGAAATTTCCGAATCACAATATTCCAAGTTATTAAAACCAAAATCCATATAAGTTCCATGCGTACACAATATGTTTACATCACAATATATATTATTATATATTTTATTTTTTGCAACTACTTCAATTGCAGAATCAAAACTAGAAACTTTATCAACATCAAAATATTCTTTAACCATTGCAGGATCTACATAAGGTAAGAGAGTAAAACCAACCGTTCCAAACACAGCATCAAATTTAATATGCTTTATTCCACTAATTCCACCACAAATGGTTAGACCAGATCTTTCTAATATTTTGGAAGAAAAGCTTAATTTTTGTGGTGAGTCGTGATTTCCAGATATAATTAAAGCAGGTATTTGTAGTTCAATTATAACTTTAGTTAAAAATTCATCTAACAGTTCAACAGCAGCTGCAGAAGGAACAGCACTATTATATATATCCCCCGCCACAATTAAAACATCTATTTTTTCATTTTTAATAACCGAAATAAGCCAATTCAAAAAATGGGCTTGATCTTCAATTAAACTATATTTATTTAAAAAGCGTCCTATATGCCAATCAGCTGTATGCAATATACGCAATACAATACCTCCAATTTTATCTTTTAAAAACGTTGTTGTCTTTATTCATGATTATATCAAATTTATCGCCCATACACAATACACATATTATAAAATAAAAAAGTTGATAGCAAAAGCCATCAACCTTTAAAATATATTTTTTTCTTTAATTACTCGTTAATTTCAGTAACAACACCGGAACCAACAGTTCTACCACCTTCACGGATAGCAAAACGCAAACCATTTTCAATAGCGATTGGAGTAATCAACTCAACGTTCATTTCTACGTTATCTCCAGGCATACACATTTCTGTACCTTCAGGAAGATTTACAACACCTGTAACGTCTGTTGTTCTGAAATAGAACTGTGGACGATAGTTGTTGAAGAATGGAGTATGACGACCACCCTCATCTTTCTTCAATACGTAAACTGACCCACGGAATTTAGTATGTGGGTTAATTGAACCTGGAGCACAAAGAACCTGACCACGTTGAATTTCTTCACGTGAAACACCACGTAAAAGTGCACCAATGTTATCTCCAGCCTCTGCGTAATCCAAAGTTTTACGGAACATTTCAATTCCTGTAATAACTGTTTTTGCGCGTTCTTCTGTAAGACCAATGATTTCTACTTCGTCAGAAACATTCAATTTTCCTCTTTCAACACGACCTGTAGCAACTGTACCACGACCAGAAATTGTCATAACGTCTTCAACAGGCATAAGGAAAGGAAGATCTGATTTTCTTTCAGGAGTAGGAATATACTCGTCAACTGCGTCCATCAATTCAATGATTGGAGCATATGCTGGATCGTTAATATCGTTTGGAGCTTCCAAAACTTTCAAAGCAGAACCTTTGATGATTGGAATATCATCACCTGGAAAATCATACTCAGAAAGCAAGTCACGAATTTCCATTTCTACCAATTCCAAGAACTCTTCGTCATCAACCTGATCAACTTTGTTCATGAAAACAACTATATATGGAACACCAACCTGACGTGCAAGCAAAATGTGCTCACGTGTCTGCGGCATTGGACCATCTGCTGCTGATACAACCAATATAGCACCATCCATCTGAGCAGCACCTGTGATCATGTTTTTAACATAGTCAGCATGTCCTGGACAGTCAACGTGTGCATAATGACGTTTTTCTGTTTCATACTCAACGTGTGCAGTATTAATTGTTATTCCACGTTCACGCTCTTCTGGAGCCTTATCTATATTTGCATAGTCAACAAAATCAGCTTGACCTTTCATACCAAGAGTTTTTGTTATTGCTGCAGTTAATGTAGTTTTACCATGGTCAACGTGACCAATAGTACCAATGTTAATATGCGGCTTATTTCTTTCAAATTTTGCTTTTGCCATTGTTTATTCCTCCTCAAAATTAACTTCACTTTGAATTTAATTCTAACACATAATAAAAATTATTCAAGTATTTTTAAGCAATTTTATTTTTTTGCTCTAGCGGACATAATCTTTTCAGAAATAGACTTCGGAACCTCAATGTAATGGCTAGGCTCCATAGAATATTGTCCTCTACCCTGTGTTTTAGATCTCAAGTCATTTGAATATCCAAACATTTCAGAAAGAGGAACATTTGCTTTTATCTCTTGCAAACCATTTCTAGGTTCCATTCCTTCAACCTGACCACGTCTAGAGTTCAAGTCTCCTATAACATCTCCCATGTATTCTTCTGGAACAATAACAACAACTTTCATTATTGGTTCCAAAATTACAGGATCTGCTTTTCTCATTGCTTCTTTAAATGCTTGAGAACCAGCTATTTTAAATGCCATCTCAGAAGAGTCAACGTCATGATATGAACCATCATACAAAGTAACCTTAACGTCAACTACCTGATATCCAGCCAAAATACCTGCTTGCATAGCACCTTGGATACCGGCATCAACTGCTGGAATGTATTCTTTTGGAATTGCTCCTCCAACAATCTTGTTAATGAACTCATATCCTTTACCTGACTCGTTAGGCTCAACATGAATTTTAACATGACCATATTGACCCTTACCACCAGACTGACGTGCATATTTATGATCAATATCAACTTCACGTCTAATTGTCTCTTTATAAGAAACCTGAGGTGCTCCAACGTTAGCTTCAACCTTAAACTCACGAAGCAAACGGTCAACAATAATCTCCAAATGAAGCTCACCCATTCCAGCTATTATAGTCTGACCTGTTTCTTCATTTGTATATGTTCTAAATGTTGGATCTTCTTCAGCAAGTTTACCCAACGCAATTCCCATCTTTTCAGAACCAGCTTTTGTCTTTGGCTCAATTGCAAGACTTATAACAGGTTCTGGGAATTCCATAGACTCTAAAATGATTGGATGTTGCGAATCGCAAAGTGTATCTCCAGTTACAGTGTTTTTAAGTCCAACTGCAGCGGCAATATCTCCTGCGAAAACCTCCTCAATATCCGTTCTATTGTTAGAATGCATCTGCAATATTCTACCAATACGTTCATTGTTACCTTTAACTGAATTATAAACGTTTGTTCCTGCTTTAATGCTTCCAGAATAAACACGGAAGAAACACAATTTACCAACAAATGGGTCTGTTGCAATCTTAAACGCAAGAGCTGAGAAAGGTTCTGTATCAGAAGAAGGTCTTTCTTCTTCTTCATCAGTTTTAGGATTTATTCCCTTGATAGGTGGAATGTCTATTGGAGATGGCATATAATCTACGATTGCATCCAACAAAGGCTGAACACCCTTATTTCTATATGATGTTCCGCAAGTTACTGGAACAATTTTATTAGCTATTGTTCCAACTCTCAAAGCCTTCTTTATTTCCTCAACACTTATTTCTTCACCCTCAAGATATTTCATCATAATATCTTCATCAACTTCAGCAACTGCTTCCAACAACTTCATACGATATTCATCAGCTATATCTTTTAGATCGTCAGGAATATCAGTAGAATCCATAACCTTACCTAAATCGTCTGCATATATAATTGCTTCCATTTTAACAAGGTCTATAATTCCCTTAAAAGTATCTTCAGCTCCAATAGGAAGTTGAATTGGAATTGCATTACATTTCAAACGCTCTTCCATCATTTTAACAACATTATAGAAATCTGCTCCCATAATATCCATCTTATTTACATAAGCCATTCTGGGAACTCCGTAATTATCGGCCTGATGCCAAACAGTTTCAGACTGTGGTTCAACTCCACCTTTTGCACAAAAAACAGTTACCGAACCGTCTAAAACTCTTAGTGATCTTTCAACTTCAACCGTAAAGTCAACGTGTCCAGGAGTATCTATTATGTTGATACGATGTCTATTTTTTTTCATCATTCCTGGATCGCCTAAAAACTCAGTATGACTCCAGTAACAAGTGGTAGCAGCAGATGTAATTGTGATTCCACGTTCCTGCTCTTGCTCCATCCAGTCCATCGTTGCTGCACCGTCATGAGTTTCTCCCAACTTACGATTTATTCCCGTATAATAAAGTATACGCTCAGTAGTAGTTGTTTTTCCAGCATCAATGTGAGCCATTATACCAATATTACGGGTCATCTGTAACGATACGTCTCTTGGCATAATTTCCTCCTCAATACTAATGGTATTTTAACCATCTTTTATTTTTAACTTCAAAAATTATTTGCAGCTATTATAGAAATTAATTCCATAATAAACTACAAATAAAAACATATAAACTATAAATTCAAGACACTCTATAAAAATACTACCAACGGTAATGTGCAAATGCCTTATTTGCCTCAGCCATCTTATGTGTGTCTTCACGCTTTTTGCATGAACCACCTGTATTATTAAGAGCATCGATTATTTCCGCCGCTAAACGCTCTCTCATTGTTCTTTCATTACGCTGACGTGAATACAAAGTAATCCAACGCAATCCCAATGTTTGTCTACGCTCAGGACGAACTTCAATAGGAACCTGATATGTTGCACCACCAACACGACGAGCTTTAACTTCTAACACTGGCATTATATTTTCCATTGCTTCTTGGAAAGCCTCAAGCGGTTCTCTATCTAATTTTTCTTTTACAATATCAAATGCACCATAAACTATTTTCTGTGCAACACCCTTTTTTCCATCAAGCATTATGCTATTTATAAGACGTGTCACAAGTTTAGATTTATAAAGCGGATCTGGCAAAACATCACGTTTTGCAATTTTCCCTCTTCTTGGCACTTCTCTTCCCTCCTTCATAAATTGATGAATTCACTGGTACTCGAAAGTAGAAACTCCCGTTGTGCCAACTAGGTAAAAATGTCTTCATTTCAACAAAAATATATATTACCCAACTGGCCACATGCTAGGACTTTTCTGTAAAATTTACTATAAAAATCTTACACTTACTTTCCAGCCTTCGGACGCTTCGATCCATACTTGGAACGAGCCTGTTTTCTGTCCGCAACTCCTTGCGAATCTAATGTTCCACGTATGATATGATAACGTGTACCTGGCAAGTCTTTAACACGTCCACCACGAATCAAAACAACGCTATGTTCCTGTAAGTTATGTCCTTCACCAGGAATATAAGATGTAACTTCGATTCCGTTAGAAAGACGAACCCTAGCAACCTTTCTAAGAGCTGAGTTTGGTTTCTTTGGAGTCATAGTTCTAACTGCAGTACATACACCACGCTTTTGTGGAGAATTATGATCTACTGATATTTTCTTCATAGAGTTATAATTCTTTCCAAGAGCTGGGGCATTAGATTTAGAAGTCTTTTCTTTTCTTCCTTTACGTACAAGCTGGTTAAAAGTTGGCATATGGCACCTCCTTATTCAATTTTGTGAGCAAAAGCTCAGTGTATATGTTTAACACAAAAATTTTGTGAAAACAAACCAATAAAATTATATCATTTTAATAGTAATCATGTCAAGAGTGTATAATTATGGCATTAAAATTACTTACAACAACCATAAAAACTACACCCTAACACAAAATACTAAACTATTTGGCTAATAACTAGCTTTAGTTATATCAACATTTTGATAGCAAGAAACTCCTGTTCCAGCAGGGATCAATTTACCAATTATAACGTTCTCTTTCAATCCCGTCAATGGGTCAATCTTACCTTTTATAGCCGCGTCAGTTAAAACACGCGTTGTTTCCTGGAACGAAGCAGCAGATAGGAAACTATCAGTAGTTAAAGAAGCTTTAGTTATTCCTAACAAAATAGGCTCCCATGTAGGATATTTAACATTTTCACCTGCAGCCTCTTTAGCTTTTAATTCTGCAAGAGCTTTTCTCAAATCGCTGCGTTCAATATAAGTTCCACTAACAAAACTACTGCTACCAGCATCAGATATTCTAACTTTTCTCATCATCTGACGAACAATAACCTCAATGTGCTTATCGTTAATATCAACACCCTGCAACCTATAAGTCTTTTGAACTTCAGAAATAAGATAATTTTGAACAGCCTTTTCTCCTTTAACCATCAAGACATCATGTGGATTAATAGGTCCTTCAGTTAATGGATCTCCAGCTTCTATTTCAGCTCCATCCTCAACTTTAATTCTAAATCCAAATGGAATGCTATAATCTTTTTCTTGTCCTTCATCATCTGTAACAAATATATGTCTGGTATTTTTAATTTCTTCAATTCTAACTTTACCACCAATTTCAGATGTTATAGAAGAATACTTAGGTCTTCTGCCTTCAAACAACTCTTCAACCCTAGGCAATCCCTGTGTAATATCCTCTGCAGAAGCAATACCCCCAGTATGGAACGTTCTCATTGTAAGCTGAGTTCCTGGCTCACCAATTGACTGAGCTGCAATTGTTCCAACAGCTTCTCCAATAGCAACAGTATCGTTTCTTGCAAGGTTAGATCCGTAACACTTAGCACATATTCCAGATTTCGCTTCACAAGTCAAAATAGATCTTATTTCAACTCTCTTAACACCGGCTTCAACTATTCTCTTTGCATCATCATTAGTAATCAATCTGCTTTTAGACATTAATAATTGGCCAGTTTCAGGATGCATTAAGTTCTCGCATAAATATCTTCCAACTAATCTTTCTTCTAATGGTTCAATCATTTCGTTTCCGTCACAAATTTCATAAACTTCAATTCCATGATCAACACCACAATCATGTTCACGAATAATTACTTCTTGAGCAACATCAACCAAACGACGTGTCAAATATCCAGAGTCTGCCGTACGCAGAGCAGTATCTGCAAGTCCCTTTCTAGCACCACGAGATGAAATAAAGTATTCTAGAATATTCAATCCCTCACGATAGTTAGCCTTAATTGGAATTTCAATAGTTGTTCCCGATGCGTTCGCAATCAACCCACGCATTCCAGCCAGCTGCCTAATCTGATTTATAGATCCACGAGCTCCAGAATCAGCCATCATGAATATTGGGTTGTAGTTATCAAGGTTTTCAGTAAGTGCATCTGAAACTTTTTTAGTTGTCTTATCCCAAACATCAATAACTAAAGCATATCTTTCATCGTTAGAAATTAATCCTCTTCTATACTGCTTTATAATGTTGGAAATTTTCTCATCTGCTTCTTTCAAATATTCTTCTTTTTGTGGAGGAATAACCGCGTCACTAACAGCAACAGTTATAGCCCCTTTAGTTGAATATTTAAAACCTTGAGCCTTTATTTTATCTAAAACTTCAGATGTAGTAGCAACTCCATGCACATCTATGCATATAGAAACTATTTTTTCTAATTGCTTCTTTCCTACCTTAAAGTTTATCTCAAGATTAAACATTTCGTCTTCATTAGTTCTATCAACAAAACCTAAATCTTGTGGTATTGGTTGATTGAATATAATTCTTCCAACAGTAGTTTCTATAATCTTACTACGTTTCTTACCATTAACATATTTAGAAACTCTAACACGAATCAAAGCATGAAGTGTTACATAGCCTTCGCTATAAGCCATAATTGCTTCATCAAAATCACGAAAAACTTTTCCTTCACCTTTCTCGCCTTCTTTAGTAATTGTAAGATAATATGAACCTAAAACCATATCCTGAGTTGGCACAGTAACCGGTTTACCATCAGAAGGTTTGAGCAAGTTGTTTGCTGCCAACATCAAAAATCTAGCTTCTGCTTGAGCTTCAGCAGACAAAGGAACGTGAACCGCCATTTGGTCTCCGTCAAAGTCCGCATTATATGCCGTACATACCAATGGATGCAATTTCAAAGCTTTTCCTTCAACTAACACAGGTTCAAAAGCTTGAATTCCTAAACGGTGCAACGTCGGCGCACGGTTCAAAAGAACAGGATGTCCTTTAATTACTGTTTCTAAAGAATCCCAAACTTCTGTTTTTCCTCTTTCAACCATCTTACGTGCACTCTTTATGTTAGAAGCAACGCCTTTTTCAACTAATTTTTTCATAACAAAAGGTTTAAACAATTCAAGAGCCATTTCCTTAGGCAAACCACATTGATACATTTTCAATTCTGGTCCAACAACGATAACAGAACGTCCAGAATAGTCAACACGTTTTCCCAACAAATTTTGTCTGAAGCGTCCTTGCTTACCTTTCAACATATCTGAAAGTGATTTTAAAGGTCTATTGTTTGGTCCAGCAACAGATCTTCCTCTTCTTCCATTATCTATTAAAGCGTCAACAGCCTCTTGGAGCATTCTCTTTTCATTTCTAACGATTATGTCAGGTGCTCTAAGTTCCAACAATCTTTTAAGTCTATTATTTCTGTTAATAACTCTTCTATATAAGTCATTCAAATCTGACGTTGCAAATCTACCACCATCTAATTGAACCATAGGTCTAATATCGGGTGGAACAACAGGAATAACATCCAAAATCATCCATTCTGGTTTATTTCCACTTGTAGCAAATGCTTTAGCAACATCATATCTTCTAACAGCTTTTACTCTTTTTTGTCCTTTTGAGTTTGAAATTTCTTCTTTCAACTCTTCGAGCAATTTGTCAAAATCAATATCTTTTAAAAGTTCCTTTATTGCCTCTGCACCCATAGCTGCCTTAAAATCATTCTCATAGCGCTCATACATATCATCATATTCTTTTTCGCTCAGTATTTGTCCACGCTCCAAAACAGTGTCGCCCGGATCTGTAACAATATACTTAACAAAATATAGAACTTCTTCCAATCTGCGCGGAGAAATATCCAAAAGCAATCCTATACGAGAAGGTATACCCTTAAAATACCAAATATGCGAAACCGGAGCTGCAAGCTCTATGTGTCCCATGCGCTCACGCCTTACACTAGACCTTGTAACCTCAACTCCACATCTTTCACATACTTTTCCTTTATATCTTAATCTTTTATATTTTCCACAATTACATTCCCAATCTTTTGTAGGACCAAAAATGCGTTCACAAAAAAGTCCATCTTTTTCTGGCTTCAGTGTACGATAATTTATAGTCTCTGGCCTCGTAACCTCTCCATAAGACCAGTTTCGAATCTGCTCCGGTGAAGCCAAATCTATCTTTATTGAATTAAAAACATTAAACTCCATATAGAGTCCTCCTAGAACAAATATTACAAACTAACAATGATAAATAATAATCTAAATTAATATCCCTCACTGCACTTTATCTAAGATTCATAATTACTATCATATTCTCCGTCTAAATCTACAGCTTGTTCAAACTCTCCACCGACTTCAGGCTCACTAATACCAAAACCATCCACAGCGCCCTCTGCTTCAACAAATGTATTCTCTTCTTCATGAGTTACTAATCCCATGCTATCATCAGATTCCAAAGTTTCTTTTAAGTTTACTTCATTATTATTGCTATCTAAAATTTTTATATTTAATGCCAAAGATTGCAATTCTTTAATCAAAACACGAAATGCTTCTGGAGCTCCTGGTGTAGGTATATTCTTACCTTTAACAATTGCTTCATATGTTTTTACCCTACCCACTATATCATCCGACTTAACTGTCAAAATTTCTTGTAGAGTATATGCTGCACCATATGCTTCCAAAGCCCAAACTTCCATTTCTCCGAATCTCTGTCCACCAAATTGAGCTTTTCCCCCCAGAGGCTGCTGTGTTACCAATGAGTATGGACCAGTAGATCTAGCATGTATTTTGTCATCAACCAAGTGATGTAGCTTCAAGAAGTACATATATCCAACAGTTACAGGATTATCAAACGGTTCTCCTGTTCTACCATCATATAATATTGTTTTACCATCTTCACGAAGTCCAGCTTCTTTCAAAAGCTCTCTAACATCAGACTCTCTAGCTCCATCGAAAACTGGAGTTGCAACTTTCCAACCCAACGATTTAGCAGCCATTCCAAGATGAACTTCCAAAACCTGTCCTATATTCATTCGAGAAGGAACACCCAAAGGATTAAGAACAATATCAAGCGGTCTACCATTAGGCAAGAATGGCATATCTTCTTGTGGCAAAATTCTCGAAACAACACCCTTGTTTCCATGACGTCCAGCCATCTTATCTCCAACGCTTATCTTACGTTTTTGAATAATATAGCAACGAACAACCATATTAACACCAGGCGAAAGTTCGTCAGAATTTTCTCTAGTAAACACTTTTATGTCTTTTACTATACCGTATTCTCCGTGAGGAACACGAAGTGATGTATCACGAACTTCTCTTGCTTTTTCTCCAAAAATAGCTCTAAGCAAACGTTCTTCCGCAGTTAGCTCTGTTTCACCTTTAGGAGTAACCTTTCCAACCAAAATATCTCCAGATCTAACTTCAGCACCAATTCTAATTATTCCGTTTTCATCAAGATTCTTTAAAGAATCCTCACCAACATTAGGAATTTCTCTAGTAATCTCTTCAGGTCCGAGCTTTGTATCTCTAGTTTGACATTCATATTTTTCAATGTGAATTGAAGTATAAACATCATCTCTAACTATATTTTCATTAATCAAAACAGCATCTTCATAGTTATAACCTTCCCATGTCATAAATCCAATCAATGCATTCTTTCCTAAACTAATTTCACCCTGATCAGTAGCAGGTCCATCAGCAATAACCTGACCTTTAGTAACCTTATCTCCCCTATTAACTATAGGTCTTTGGTTTACACATGTGCTCTGGTTAGAACGAGCAAATTTTATCAATTTATATTCATGCTTAACATTTTGATCATCTGTAACAACAATTTTATCTCCAGAAACCGAAGATACAATTCCATCAACATCAGACGTAACAACAACACCCGAGTCGACAGCAGCCTTATATTCCATTCCTGTTCCAACAATTGGAGCCTCAGTTTTAAGCAAAGGCACAGCCTGACGTTGCATGTTAGCACCCATCAAAGCACGGTTTGCGTCGTCGTTTTCCAAGAAAGGAATCATAGCAGTCGCAATAGAAACAACCATCTTAGGTGAAACATCCATAAAGTCAACTGCTTCACGTTCAATTTCCAAAATCTGGTCACGACATCTAGCATTAACACGAGGTCTTTCGAATTTACTATCTTCAGTTAGCGGCTCATTAGCCTGTGCTACAACATAATTATCTTCAATATCAGCTGTCATATATACAACTTCATCGGTTACTGTTCCCGTTTCTTTATCAACACGCCTGTATGGAGCCTCAATAAATCCATACTCATTTAGTCTTGCAAAAGATGCTAAGTATGATATCAATCCGATGTTAGGCCCTTCAGGTGTTTCAATAGGACACATTCTACCATAATGTGAATAATGAACGTCTCGAACCTCAAATCCAGCTCTATCACGTGAAAGACCGCCTGGTCCAAGCGCAGACAAACGACGTTTATGCGTCAATTCTGCCAATGGGTTTGTCTGATCCATAAACTGAGAAAGAGGGGAAGAACCAAAAAATTCTTTTATAGCCGCAACAACCGGACGAATATTTATCAAAGCCTGTGGAGTTATAACATCAGAATCCTGTGCTTGAAGTGTCATACGTTCACGAATAACACGTTCCATTCTAGAAAATCCTATACGGAATTGGTTTTGCAATAATTCTCCAACACTTCTAATACGCCTGTTTCCTAAATGATCTATATCATCTATTACTCCAACATTTTTAGCCAAACAATTTATGTAATTTATTGAAGCAAAAATATCATCTTTTATTATATATTTAGGAACCAACTTATCAACATTATCTTTAATTGCTTCCTTTAATTCTTCTTCATCAGTATATTGCTCCATGAGTGCACGTAAAACATTATATCTAACTTTTTCATGTATATCGTACTCTTTTGGATCTATGTCAACAAAATCAGTTATGTCAACCATACCGTTAGAAATAACTTTAACTATATCTCCATCAACATCCACATAAACAACAGAAATTCCTGCTTTTTCTATAGATATTGCCTTTTCTTTAGTTAAAATCTCACCAGCATCAGCTAAAATTTCACCAGTTAACTCATCAACAACTGGCTGAGCAAGCTTTTGGCCAGCAATCCTATAACCAATGGAAAGTTTTTTGTTATATTTATATCTACCAACACGAGACAAATCGTAACGTCTTTCATCGAAAAACAAGTTTCTAATATGAGTAACAGCAGAATCGATAGTTGGTGGCTCACCCGGTCTGAGCTTTCTATATACTTCGAGTAAAGCTTCCTCTCCGTTTTTAGTATTATCCTTATCTGTTATAGTTTGAGCTATACGTTTATCCTCGCCAAAAATATCATAAATTTCTTGATCTACTCCATTAAAATTAGTAAAAACATCTTCTCCATCTTCACAAACATCTTTAACCATCAATAAGGCACGCAAGAAAACTGTTACTGGTATCTTCCTATTTTTATCTATTCTAACGTAACAAATATCATTAGAATCGGTTTCAAATTCCAACCAAGCACCCCTGTTAGGAATTACCGTTGTAGAAAACTTCTTCTTTCCGACTTTATCATATTCACTACTATAATAAATACCCGGCGAACGAACCAACTGAGAAACTATAACACGTTCTGCTCCATTAATAATGAAAGTTCCACTAGGAGTCATTAGCGGAAAATCTCCCATAAATATTTCTTGTTCTTTAATCTCACCAGTCTCCATATTTTTCAAGCGAACTTTAACACGAAGCGGAACAGCGTAGTTAGCATCACGTTCCTTACATTCCATTATGTCGTATTTAGGTTCGGAATCAAAACGATAATCTACAAATTCAAGGAATAAATTACCCGAATGATCTGATATACACGAAGCATCTCTAAACACTTCCTTAAGACCACATTTAACAAACCATTCATATGAATTTTTTTGAACCTCAATAAGATTAGGCATACTCAACACTTCGTTGATCCTTGCAAAACTCATTCTTGTGGTTTTTCCCATTTCTACGGGCTTGACATTCACCATAGGCTTTTAATTCCTCCGTTTCTGATTTTACTAAAATATGTCTTCATTAATAATAACGAATATTGTCACTGCCTGATATAAAATAAAAATAAAATACAAATAAAAAATATTTAAAAGTGCTCAACCCAACACTTATTTTTCAGCTTGAACACGTAAAATATAAACTAAAAATCAGCCCAACAACCCATATTAAAGCATACTGTATTATTATATAATAACTAACAAAGCATGTCAAGGCCGTTCATAAAAACCAATTGTTCTATGCAAAAATAAAACAACCTATCATAATGTATATACTACATTCTAAATAGTAAAAATTATGCAAATATTTGTTTTACGCAAAATTTAACATAAAATCAATTATTGTATTTATTCCATATTATGATAAAATAAGTTTGTAATAATATGTTTTGTAATAACGTGTAGTTAAAGTTCAATCGAAGGGGGCAAAACAAAAATGCTTCAAATGTCAAAAAGAAAAAACATATTAACAGATAATCCTGTTCGCACAATTTGTCTAAGTTTTATTTCAGTAATTGTTCTCGGAGCTCTCATACTTTTTTTACCAATATCTTCAACTTCAGAAAGCACACCGTCTTTTTTCGAGTGTCTATTCACTGCAACATCAGCAACATGTGTTGCCGGCCTATCTTTGAACGACACTTTTCATACATGGTCTGTTTTTGGTCAATCAATCATAATGTGTTTAATACAAATTGGAGGCTTAGGCTTAGTAACTTTCTCGTCAATATTCTCTCTATCATTAAACAAAAAATTAAGTTTGAAAAACATGCGGTTAGCCAATTCACAAATCACAACAAACGATTTTGCTAATATATCATCTTTGTTTGTAAATGTTATTCGCATAACATTATTTTGTGAATTTATTGGCGCCGCATTTTTGTGCATACCTTTTTGCAAACAATATGGATTGCACGGAATTTTTATGGCAATATTCACTTCTGTTTCATCATACTGCAATTCCGGTCTTGACATAAACGGTTTCATTTCTCCAGGTTGTAGTTTTATTCCATTCAGAAATGACTTAATCGTAGTTATTACTATCAGTATACTGACAGTTTTGGGCGGAATAGGTTTTGTTGTAATAAACGACCTAATACAATTAAAAAAATCACATAAAAAAATTAAATTTTTGTCTTTCCACTCAAAATTAGCCCTGTTTTTCACAGCAATTTTTATTGTGATTGGAACCATAACAATACTAACTATGGAATGGTCAAACACTTTATCAGATATGAGTTTTTCTGAAAAAATAACCACATCAGCATTCAGTTCAATAACAGCAAGATCTGCAGGCTTTTCAGTTATTGATTATTCTCAAACAACAACATTTACTAAATTGTTTACTTGCTTCTTAATGTTCATTGGAGCATGTCCTGGCGGAACAGGTGGCGGAATAAAAATAACCACTATGATAGTTCTATTTATGACAACCATATGCGTAATTAAAAATTCCGAAGACACTACAATATTTAAACGCAAAATTAATAAAAACACAGTATATAAAGCAATTTCATTGCTATTTATATCCTCATCATTGATTACAGCAGCAACAATTATATTTTACGTATCCAACCCTGATATTAAATTGGTGGATTTATTCTTTTCCATTATTACAGCTTTCGGAACTGTAGGAATATCAACAGTAAATGTACAAGATCTGTCAGACATTTCAAAATACACACTAATACTTTTAATGTATATAGGTAGAGTGGGTCCCCTTTCATTTGCTTTAATGTTTGGAATAAACTCAAAATCAAAAAAACATGTTTCTTTACCAGAAGGCAATATATATGTTGGATAACAAAAATAGAGTGCATGTCAATTAAAATGACACGCACTCTATTTTTATATGTGTTTTAATGAATCAACACAAAGAAATTAGCTAGTTAAAAACAATACTAACAACATATGTAATTAAAATCAAACCAACAAAAACATATCTTGTGGTGAAATCAAAAAACTTCCCAACAGGCTTTTGTCTACCCAATCCAACTTGTTCATGAACAAATTTTTTACCACAAACCCAGAAAAACATAATTCCAGCTAAAAGTGCACCTAGCGGAACAACATAAACAGATAAGATATCCATCCAAATCCCAACAATCTCTGCGTTTTCAATTAAGACACCAACACAAGTAGCAATAGCTCCTATAACTGCAACAGACTTTCCACGGGATAAACCGAAATGAGATTGGAAAAATTCAACAGGTGCTTCAAACAAATTAACTAAAGAAGTAATAGCAGCAAACAAAACTGCAACAAAAAATATAATAGCCACTAATTGCCCAGCTGGCAAAAGTTTAAAAATCATTGGCATCGTTATAAACATAAGTGGTGGCCCAGATTTCAATTCTGACTCAAGTCCGAAAGAAAAAACAGCTGGAATAATAACAATAGCTGCCAGTATTGATGCAATAAAACTAAAAAAGCAAATATTCTTGGCGCTAGAAATAACATCCTCTTTTTCGCTCAAATAACTACCATATATTATTGTTCCTGAACCAGCCAATGAAAGCGAGAAAAATGCCTGACCTAATGCAGCAATCCATGTTTTAGGATCTGCCAAACACTCCCAGTTAGGAGTAAACAAGTATGCATATCCTTCCAACGCCTTAGGTGTAAAAAGCACAAATACTGCGAGTAATAAAAACATTATAAAAAACGCTGGCATAACAATCTTATTTAATTTTTCTATACCACCAGACACTCCAAAAAACATCACTATAAAGGTAATAAGTAATGCAATAATATGCCACGGCACGCTTGAAAAACTACCAGTTATATTTTGAAAATATTCAACAGAATTTTCATTCAAAATCGACCCTGTAATACTTCCACCAATAAATTTTATAACCCAACCTACAATAACCGAATATCCTATACCAATTAACAAACAGCCTATAAGAGGAATTGCTCCCAAATAGTGTCCATGCTTTATATTTCTCGTTTGCAACGCTTTCTTAAAAGCCCCTAGAGGCCCCGTTTTCATAGCTCTACCAAATGCTATCTCACCAACAACTCCCGAGCCTCCTAAAATAACCATAAAAATCACAAAAGGTATTAAAAAAGCTGATCCACCATATTGACCTAATCTATATGGGAATAGCCATATGTTTCCCATCCCCACTGCAGAGCCAACACATGCTAGAACGAAGCCGACTTTTCCGCTAAATTTTCCCTTAGCAGTTCCATTAGAACTCATAAATGACCATCCCCTTTAATAAAATTTATTTTTTTAATTTATATATTTATGAAACATATGTCGGTAATTATAACACAGTTTGCATACCGTGTCAATCGAAATTTCCCATATTTACAGTATATTTTCAATATTCTACATTTATGACAAGCAAATACATTTTTTACACAAAAAAATACACGGATCAAAAGACCCGTGCAAATAACTAATCTATACGCAACTAGTTAGCTTTGCTTGAGCTTGCAGCGCTGCTTGAGCTACTTGAGCTTGAGCTGCTTGCATCTGCACTACTCTTTGAGCTGCTTGAACTTGAAGCACTGCTCTTAGAGCTGCTTGAGCTTGAAGCACTACTCTTAGAACTTGAAGAGTTGTTGCCACAACCTGTCAAAGCAAAAGAACAACAAAGAACTGCTGCTGATACCAATGCAATAACCTTTTTCATGTACAAATATCTCCTTTCTGAGTTAGTAAGCATAAATCAAATTACTTTAACTCCTTGCACTAATCCTAAAACAACTTTTAAAATTGTAATAGCCAGTGCAATAACCTTTTTCATGACTGCAAATTTAAACAAATGCAATCAATCAAAAATAAATATTTTACACTACAACTCGTGCAAAAATTTATCTAAGAGATAGTCTATCATCTGAACCCCATGTAATCAAGAAAACCGGCGCTAAATGTAATGATTTGGATTTAAAATGATACTTTTTTTGTTTTTTTGTTAATTTTTTATTTCTATTTTTATGAATTTTATGATATAATTTTTTCAAAAATATCTTTATGTCGTTGGGAGGAGATAAATAATGCCTATCGCCATATTAGGACAAAAATCAACACAAAATGTATTATTACCACATTTAAAACAATTTTATCAAAGTAAAAATCTTCAACCAGATTATGTTTTCTTTGAAAATTCCAATGAATTTTTTAAAGAAATAAAAAAACAAAACTGGAATATAGTAATAACTTCAAATCAAACAATCAATTTAATATACACGATAAAAAAACAACTTCCTAAATCAAAAATAATTTTTATATCACCAACAGATAAATTTGCTGTAGAAGGATACAAAGCAGATATATCATACTATTTGTTACATCCTGTAAACTTCAAAGATTTTCAATTAGCAATGAACAAATGCCTACATTGTCTTAATAAAAACAACGAATATATGGTTGTAAATTCAAACTGGCAAAAAATACCCATATTTTTTAAAGACATATTATTCGCTGAAAAAAATGGTCACAACATAATAATTCATACACAGAGCAAGACCATTTCCACCCGAATGACATTCAAAGATTTTTTAGAAAAAACAAAAAAATTCCCCAATCTTATAAATTGTGTAAGAGGTGCTCTAGTAAACCTATCATGGGTTAAAGCCCTAGAATCTCAAAACTTTTTAATGACTAACGGAGAAAGAATTCCAATCAGAAGGCAAGACAGAAAAAAAATCAAACAAATATACACACAATATCTAATAGATAGCAACGATTAAAATTAATTTATACGGAGGATAAAAATTATGAAACTAGAAGAATGTATAAAAACACGCAGAAGCATACGAAAATATAAGCCTACAAAGATATCACATGAAGATTTTCAAGATATAATATCTCTAACACTTTTTTCGCCTTCTTGGAAAAATTCTCAAATCGTCAGATTCACTTTAATAGAAGACGATAACATAAAAAATAAAATAGCAGAAACATGTGTAAGTGGATCTCACCATAATCAGTCTATAATATATAACGCTCCAAACATAATAGTAATGTCTTATATAACGGGAAAAAGTGGATTTAATAGTGATGGTTCATTTTCAACATCCAAAGAAGATAGATGGCAAATGTTCGATTCAGGCATAGCTGCTTCAACCCTTTGTTTAGCAGCACATGATAAAGGGTTTGGCACAGTAATTATGGGCCTTTTTGATGACATTAAAGTAGCTAACCTCATAAATCTACCCAAAAATCAACAAATATCTGCATTAATTCCAATAGGATTACCCGACATTGATCCTAAATGTCCTCCTAGAAATACTACTGAATCAATAATAACATATTTATAAACATAAATTTAAACAACAACCAATATATTTTAATTAAATTTAAATATGTATGGTATAATATAAAAATATTTAAATAATTTTTAGGAGTGATCTTATGTTCGAAAAAATAGATATTAAAAATCTTTCATTCAAACCGTTTGAATTAATAGGAAATGAATGGATGTTAATAACAGCAGGAAATCTAGAAAATCATAACACCATGACTGCTAGCTGGGGTGGTGTTGGAATAATGTGGAATAATCCAGTTGTAACAACATACATTCGCCCTCAAAGATATACAAAAGAGTTTATAGACAGAGAAAAATATTTCACAGTAAGTTTCTACGACAATCAATTCAAACCTGCCCTACAACTTTGTGGGACAAAATCTGGTCGCGAAATTAATAAAACCAAAGAAACTGGTTTAACCCCTAAAATATTCGGTGAATCTGTTGCATTTGAACAGGCAAAATTAGTAATTGTTTGTGAAAAACAATATGTTCAACAAATTGATCCCAAAAGCTTCATAAATTGCCAAATAATAGATAATTCCTATCCAAATGAAGATTTTCATTTTATGTATATTTCTAAAATTGTCGAAACATATATAAAGAAATAAAAACAAAGCAAAAAATAACGCACACAGTATATTATAATGTGTGCGTTATTTTTATTCATTCTCATCGACACTATCGTCAAGTTTGTTATCATCACGTTTTGTCGGTGAGTCACAAGCTCTAAAAGTTAAAATAAATTCAGTATATTTTCCATACTCACTTTTAACATTTATTCTCCAATTACATAATCTTACTATGGTCAATACTATATTTAATCCCAAACCAAATCCTGATTTATCTTTGCTACGCGACTTATCGGTTTTATAAAAGCGATCAAACATTTTATCAATTTCTTCTTGTTTTAATCCTTCTCCGGTATTTCTAACGGTTATGATTCTTGCATTTGCAACTTGTATAAATTTGAAAGATATACAGCCTTCTTCATTAGCAAATTTTATAGCATTTTCAATCAAATTATAAAAAATCTGATATACTAAATTTTCGTCTCCTTGAACCCAACAATCCTCAACTTCTTCCATACCACAAATATCCAATTTTTTGTTTTCAATCTTATCAAAAAATCCAACCAATATGCGTCCAATAATATTATTAATATTAATAGGCATAAAAACTGGCTTTATTCCGCCACTTTCTATTTTAGATATATTCAGCATAGATTGAACCAAATTAGATAGACGCTTTACTTCATGAGATATAATTTGAAGATAATGACCACGCTTTTCTTCAGGAATAGTTCCATCAATTAATCCATCAATAAATCCTATTATAGATGTTATTGGCGTTTTAAATTCATGGGAAACATTAGAAACAAAATTACGACTAGACTCCTCAAATTTAGCAATAGCCTCACTCATTGAATTCATCGTCTGAGCTAATGCTCCAATATCATCTTTAGTATTAACTTCCACCTTAGGTTTAAAATTACCACGTGCATACTCTTGTGCAACAACCTTCATTTGTCGCAACGGAATAGTTATATAGTAAGTATATACCAATAAAATCAAAATTGAAAAACAAATAACACAAACCAAAGAGTTTATAAATTTAACTATAACATACTTATATGAATCTTTAAAATCATTTTCTAAATCTAGTATTACCATATACTTGGCTTTACTATCCGGAAAATCTTCTTCTAAAGATTTACCATAAACATGACATTTTTTATTTAAATTTGACGGTCCTATTGGTTTTTTACCACTATATTCCCTGTTGTTTTCCATCTTATTTGCAAAATATTCCAAATCAATAGTACCAATATATTTTTTTTCCAAATTAGTATAAATTACCTTTTTATTTTCATCATATAACACCAGTCTATTATCACGTGGACAAACCCTTTGAAACATATATTTCAAACTACTCTCAACTGTATATCCTTCACCATACCTTTGCTCATCTAAAGCATTACGTATAAGCATGTCCACCTGAGTATCCATAGAATTATACTTACTATGGTCAACAACAAAATACATAATAACAGAGCCTACAAAACAATTGCTTAAAATTATTATTACTATACACATGACATTGTATCTAACAAAAAGATTCTTTCTCATACCAAATCTCTCTTTTTAAAAACTTTAGCCTTCATAAAGTTCAAATTTATATCCAACTCCCCAAACTGTTTTAAGTGCCCACTGATCGGAAACATCATCAATTTTTCGTCTAATCCTCTTAATATGAACATCTATAGTTCGAGAATCACCATAATATTCATAGCCCCATATATCATCTAACAATTGATCACGTGTATATACTTGGTTTGGATTAGAAGCCAATTTAAACAAAAGTTCAAGCTCCTTAGGAGGAATATCTATAACCTCACCATCCAGTTTAAGCTCATATTTAACCATGTCTATTTCCATTTTATCATATTTGATTTTTTTAGGCTGTTCTTTTTCTCCCGCACTAGCTACCCTTCTGTATACAGCCTTTATTCTAGCAATAATTTCTTTTGTATCAAAAGGCTTAGTAACATAGTCATCTGCACCCAGTTCCAGACCCAAAACACGGTCAAAAATTTCTCCTTTAGCAGTCAACATAATAATTGGAACATTAGACGTCTTTCTAATTTCCAAACAAACCTGCCAACCATCCATAACAGGAAGCATAATATCTAACAAAACAAAATCAGGTTTTAAAGAATTAAATTTGGCGACGGCTTCCTCCCCATCATAAGCCAAAATCACTTTATAACCTTCCTTATCGAGATATAATTTAAGCAACTCGCATATATTTTTGTCGTCGTCAACCACCAATATTTTTTCTAATGGCATAGCTTTCCTCCTGTTCACTAAATCAACAAACAATACTTTCAAAAACACAAAATAAATATACAATTTTACAAATATATAATAACAAAATAAACAAAAAAACGCAACTTTTTATAATTTTTTTCAAAATCTTATAAAAAGTTATGAAGGATATTTAATAATTAGTTGTGAAAATTTATTTAAATCATCAGCATTTATATAATGAGAATTTTTATCATTATTTTTCATAACTTTAATACTAATTTTCTCTGGTTCACCATATCTAATATCATTCATTTTGTTCTTTAAAACTTTTAATACTCCCTGCTGATATAAATTATTCAAAGCCTCTTGAGAATAAGCATTCTGATCATTATATTTACCGGATAGTATATCTGCGTTATATTGACTAACAAACTCATTAACTTCATCCATGCTATCTTCCAATATTAACATAGGGGAAACAGAAACATTCACTACATATCCATCTTCTGTTTTTTCAGAACTATCTTCAACCGTATATTCTATTTTACTATATAATTCTTTATATAAGTCTTTAATTTGTTCACGAATAGAATTATCAACACTTATTTTATCTGAATCATCTGTAAAACAAAACATTTTAGCAAAATAATCCACTTGAGCTTCACAAGAATCATCATATTTTTTCTGTGCTTGATCTGTTGTAATAGAAGTCATTTTAGAATATTCGTCAAGGTCTCCTTTATAAATTGTATCAAAATATGCTTTTACATATTTACTAGGATTAAAAAACAAACCACATCCAGTAAAAAAAACAGAAAAAGCAACTAAAATTGCAATAATATTAATATTTTTTATAATTTTTTTCATAAAAATAATCCTTCCACTAATACAATAATATTATATCACTTATTATACTATTTTTACATCATTTGAAAATATATTTAAAAATTTTTGGTTTCAGTATATGTAAGTAATAATTTTTGAAAATTGTAAGAAAAAAATCGTATATTAAAGCAGCTATCAAAAAAACAAAACCAACTAATAATAAAATCCATCCACCATATTCTTTCAAAAGTCCCACATCAAAAAAGGCAATTGATAGTCCACCATAAGAGCATAAAGCTACCAAAAAAACACATATTTTTAATATATATCTATAAATATTTCTGCTTAACTTTTCTATGTACACTTTCAAAATAGGATAATATCCTAAAAGAAAAATATATGAAAAAACAATAGACTTTTCTGAAACAAACATTAAAGACAACACCGAAGAAACAATGTAAATAAAAAATGCTTTTGCCTTTCCCATTTCAATAATAACAATAACCAAAAATGAACCACATATTCCTGATATTGAATAGCTCAAAAGCGAAAATACTCCACCCAAAAACATTATGGTAACAGTTAAGGCAGCAAAAACTCCACAATATGCCAAATCTCTAACGCCTTTCATTTTGTACAAAATCCTTTCAATTAACAGCCACGCAAGAAACTTCCACCAAGACAGTTACAACAACAATCCGCACAAAGTAGTCCACCACATATATCACAAACACCACATCCAACAAGCGGCCTCGATCCATTACCATATGGCGACTCCGATCCTGGATTTCCAAAATGACCGGTTCTTTGCCACATCGCTCGTTCCCAAGCTTGTCTATATATAAGATTTTGAGGATCCATTCTACAAGCAGCTTCAAAAAACTCTGTTGCTTCTCCAAGCCATCCTTTTTTAAAAAATATCAAACCTTTTAAATAATACCATCTAGGTAATCTATTTTCTTTTTCCAACGAATCCAAAATTTCCTCAGCAGTATCTAAATCATCGGAACCAATTAGCTCTTCAATATAATCAAAATCAACAACACGATCTTTCAAATTATCGATATTGTCAGAATCAAAAGAGTCTTTAACCGATTCACCTTTTTTCATCCTATCAACACGCCGAGCATTCATTATTTCATCAAATGCTTTCGTAATCTGCTTTGTTTTTTCAATAGCATGCTGTTTTAAATCTTCTTTCTCATAACTACCAGGATCATATTTATTTTTCATTGCGATATAAGCATCTTTAACTTGTTTGTCAGTTGCCTCTTCACTTATTCCTAATAATTCATAATATTCTCTCATTAATCTATCCTCCAAATTAAAATCAAATAGAATCTTCCAAAATTTCCAATTTTTGATTATATTTATCAAAAACCTTTTTTTCTACAGATTTCAATCCCAAATATATTATATTTTTCACTATAGGTTTATAATTATTAAACTCTAACAATTCAAAAGCCTGAGCGAGTTGAGCAACAGAAAAATTTAAATCGCACAATGCCTTTTTAAAAATTTCTTCTCTTATGTTGTCATCAATATTTAAATTTTTAGCTGATCCATCTCCAATATATTTATTTAGAAACGGATTAAATGCTCCTGTTTTATAATCTTTGTTCAAATCGTCTAGCGCATCCATTATATAAATATATCTGCCAGTCATATATCCTATTCTATATAAAATTTTTTGAGTTTTAGAATCATCAGAAAAAGTTTGAATAATAAGCCCCAAACATCTTGCCATTGGATCACAAGCCCTATCTAAAGAACAACTAAGATTTTTCTCAACCTCAACTTGTCTATTCATAAGTTCCTCAACAACGCCCGCAACATCGGCATGTTTTCTTTTAGCTTTCTCATACATTCTTTTAAAAGTAACCAAACCAATGCGTGAAATAAACTTCTTCAAAAATCTTTCATCTGCAACATTATCCATAAATTTAAAATACGAAAATATCACACTAATATCGGCCGCTTTTTCCAACATCGTACACCTTTTTAAGCACAGGTTCTTTTTAAGCGGGTGAGCAATGCAATTTTCTCTTTGAAATTTAACGTCTTCATTCGAAATACCCAATGCAAATAAAACTAAAAACACTATATCATAACTTAATATTAACCTCGACAACTGATTATATGATCGACCTAACTGCTTACAAAGTCCGCAATAAATTGCCTTATATATTTCGTCTTCACAAACCTTCAACTCAGGAACAAACGGTTTAACATAACCAAACACGTTGTTCTCCTTTCAAAAACATTAATAATTTAAAATATATTATACCACAAAAAATAATATATTAAAACATATAATTTTTTATAAAATAATAAAAACCCCCACAACTAAAAACAGATAACCCAAAACATCAAATCATTTTTCAACATGTTTTAAGTTATCCGTTAATAAATCTATTCCATTCAAAAATATAAAAGACAACATTAAGGAAAATTATTTTTTCGTTTTCATTTTATATTGTCGTATCTCTTGAAACAATATAATAGAACAAATTAAAACAGAAATATACATATAAATAAATGTTCTGGTACCAGATGCCCAAATGGTTGGTGAAAAAGACATCATCATTCTAGAAGCAAATCCTAAAAGCAATATAAATATTGTAAATATAGACATTTTTTTGTTCTCAAAAATAACATATACAGATACCAATATAGAAATACACACCAAAGATAAAAGTATATCCGGTATCCAAGTTGCAGGATCCAAACTTAATCCAGTTCCATATTGAGTCAGTGAATGCTTTATTTCTAATAAACCAGGAAAATAATTCCCAAATAATTTTACAAAAAAGCTAAATATAAAATTGCACAATACAGGTATTAATGATATAACACGATAAAACATATTTTTTTGTTTTAAAAAAACACAAATAAATAAAACCACAGCAAAAAACAAAAATATCCAATTCACTCTCATTATAAATTCAAACAACGTACTAGAATATCCCATTTCAATTTTTCGAAAAAGACTAAGGTCACCATAGTCCGGGAACCATGTTACTATCTCTGAAGCATTACGATTTGCATTTCCAGGACAAGTAAATATAAAAATTAAACTTGCAAAATTTATTATAACTCCTGATAACAAAAACCAATTCAATTTTCTATCCAAATAATATACGTAGCAAGTAAAAACAAAATATTCTACTAACAATATAAAACACATCTGCTCAAGATTTGTAGCATATATCATTGCCAAAAAATAGAAAATATATTCATACCAACTTATTTTTTCTTTATATATAATCTTTTTTATAGGAATCATCACAAACAAACCTAAGCAAAGAACCCAAGAATAATTTACAGTTGTAGTTATCCACCCTGCTGAATTATGTGTAGATATTGGTAAGCATAAAAACAAAACACAAATTACCCAGTTTGTAATTTTTGATTTCTTATTAGAAAATATTTTTGAAATACTAATAGCACCTAACACCATCATGGCAACATTTAAAAATCTCCATACATTTTGATGCCCAACTATTATTACTAAAACAATCTCTACCAAATTTCTAGACGTCCAATTATTATAACGAAAAACAGTCCAATCAACCAAACTATAATCTCTCAATGCAGATTGAAAATAAACATCATCACCCTTAGATAATTTTATAAAAATATGAACAACCAATAAAAAAACTGTTAAAACAAAAAAAGAAAAATATTCGCTTTTGATAAACGAAATCGTTTGTTTTTTTATATTGTACATAAACACGTATCTCCTTTTTATTAAATAAATTAGCATATATACAAAATTTAACCGCATAAACCAATACCGCATATATCCTAATACAAGACCAGATAATTATATCAACAAATTTATACCTAGTCAAATTAAGCATTATAACAATAAAAGCCCATAAATTTTCAGTTTAATCACATAATAGAAATGTATGTTTTTTTATGATATAATCGATAATATATAATGCTGATTGATAATAAAAGTCTTGAATACTTAAAACATAACGATGGAGGTAAGATTCTATGGATAGCAAATTTGTTTATTCATTCGAAGAAGGCAACGCAACAATGCGTGAACTCTTGGGCGGAAAAGGTTCTAACCTTGCTGAAATGACAAATATGGGTCTTCCTGTGCCTAGTGGTTTCACAATAACCACAGAAGCATGTAAAGAATATTACAAAAGCAATCAACAACTATCACAAAATATAATCTTACAAATAGAAGACCATATCCAAAAATTAGAACTATCCTCTGGCAAAAAATTTGGGGATTCCGATAATCCTCTATTAGTTTCAGTTCGTTCTGGAGCAAGAGCATCTATGCCCGGAATGATGGACACTATATTAAATTTAGGCTTAAATGATTCGGTTGCAAACAGACTTATCGAAAAAACAAAAAACAAACGATTTGTTTTAGACTCATATCGTAGATTTATTCAAATGTTTTCAGATGTTGTTATGGATATTCCAAACAAAAATTTCGAAAAAATAATTGAAAACATAAAAAAATCAAAAAATATTAAACTAGACACTGAACTAAACACTACTGATTTAGAAAATATAATTAACAAATTCAAGCAATATTATAAAAAACAAAAGGGTGTTGATTTTCCATCTTCACCACAAGAACAATTAATTGAAGCTATAAAAGCAGTTTTTCGTTCTTGGAATAATCCTCGCGCAATTTATTATAGACAATTAAATGATATTCCCTCGAATTGGGGAACAGCAGTAAATATTCAAATGATGGTTTTTGGAAATATGGGAGACACATCAGGAACTGGTGTTGCATTCACTAGGAATGCATCAACCGGTGAAAATAAACTATTTGGTGAATTTCTAATGAATGCTCAAGGAGAAGATGTTGTTGCTGGAATTAGGACCCCAAAACCCATTGATAATCTTAAACAGATTATGCCAAATATTTACGATGAATTTGTATCAATATCTAAAAGACTAGAAAACCACTATAAAGATATGCAAGATATGGAATTCACAATTGAAGAAGGTAAATTATATATCCTCCAAACACGCAACGGAAAGCGCACTCCATCAGCAGCACTAAAAATAGCTTGTGATATGGTAAACGAAAGAAAAATATCAAAAAAAGAAGCATTATTAATGGTAGATCCTCGTTCATTAAATTCACTTTTACATCCACAATTCGATTCAACCATATTAGAAAAACTAACCCCAATTGCATCTGGCCTTCCAGCATCACCAGGCGCGGCTTCAGGTAAAATCGTGTTTAATGCAAGTGACGCAATAGAAGCAGCAAAAAAAGGAGAAAAAACAATTTTAATTCGCTCAGAAACTTCCCCAGAAGATATTGAAGGAATGAATTTATCTGAAGGAATTTTAACAATGCAAGGCGGAATAACGTCTCACGCAGCAGTTGTAGCCAGAGGCATCGGTAAATGTTGTATATCTGGATGCAGTAAAATAAAAATAGATGAAAAACAAAATTATATGAAAATTGATGACAAAACATACAATAAAGGTGATTATATATCCTTAGATGGAACCACTGGAAAAGTGTATGGTGAAAAAATCCCAACAGTTAAAGCAACCATTTCAGATAATTTTAAAACAATCATGGACTGGGCAGATGAATATAGTAAATTGCAAGTAAGGGCTAATGCAGACACTCCATATGATGCTAAACAAGCAATATCTTTCGGTGCAAAAGGAATTGGTCTTTGTAGAACAGAACACATGTTTTTTGAAACAGACAGAATAAGAGCAATACGTCAAATGATTTTATCTAAAACCGAAGAGCAACGAAAAAAAGCACTCGATAAACTATTACCAATGCAACAAAAAGACTTTGAAAAAATATACGAAGTTTTAGCCGGCAAACCCATCACTATTCGATTGTTAGATCCACCTTTGCATGAATTTATTCCAACAGATGAAATCGAACAAAAAAATTTAGCTAACGACATAAATGTGTCTATTGAGGAAATCAAATCAACTATATCATCTCTCCACGAATTCAATCCAATGATGGGCCATAGAGGCTGCCGTTTAGCAATAACATACCCAGAAATTGCAATCATGCAAACCACTGCCATAATTAACGCAGCAATCAATACACTAAAAAAACACAGTAACTGGACCTTAACACCAGAGATTATGATTCCACTAGTTGGTGATATTAACGAATTACAATATATAAAATCTATTATTGTTAAAACCGCAGATTCACTAATTAGCTCGGCCAAAATAGAATTAAAATATAAAGTAGGAACAATGATCGAAATTCCGCGTGCTGCAATTACTGCAGATGAAATAGCTAAAGATGCAGAATTTTTTAGTTTCGGAACAAACGATTTAACACAAATGACATTCGGATTTAGCCGTGATGATGCTGGGAAATTTTTAAAATCATATTACAAAAAAGACATATATTCAAAAGATCCATTTGAAAAATTAGATATAAATGGCGTAGGAAAATTAATTAAAATAGCCTGTAAGCTAGGTAAAAAAACTCGCCCAAATATACAACTCGGAATTTGCGGAGAACATGGCGGAGATCCAACTAGCATAGAATTTTTCAATGAAGTAGGTTTAGACTATGTCTCATGTTCACCATACAGAGTTCCCCTAGCTCGCCTCGCTGCCGCACAAGCTGCTATTAAATCGGAAAAGAAAATTTAAATTTATTTCCATAGACTAAGATACTTTATTTTATTGTATATCTTAGTCTTTTTAGATAATAAAACAACTGTCCCCATTTGCATATTTAAAATAAAAACTATCATTCTAAAGATTTTTTTGGTATACTCATATGTGGACTAATTAATAAAAATTTATTCATATAATTTATATATTTAAATAACCTTATGAAAGGAAAAAACAAAAAAAATGAAACACTGTGACATAATTATTCCAATTTATAACGCATATGATTGCTTAAAACCATGCATTGATTCAGTATTAAAAAATACCAATATGGACAATAGTAGACTTATTTTAATTAACGATAAAAGTACGGATAATAGAGTGTTGCCTCTATTAAAAGAATATTCAAACAATCCGTCAATCGTGTTATTAGAAAATGAAGAAAATATAGGCTTTGTAAGTAGTGTAAACAAAGGGATGCAATACTCATCAGATAATGATGTACTGTTACTTAATTCCGATACTGAAGTTACAAAAAACTGGCTTAAAAAAATTCAAGAATGTGCATATTCAAGAGATGAGATAGCCACAGTAACACCATTATCTAATAATGCAACATTAGTATCGGTTCCAAAAAGCTTTGTTCCTAATAATTTGCCAGATGGATATGATATAGATAGTTTTGCAGATGTAGTAGAAAAAGCTTCATTTAAGGATTATCCTGAAGTTCCAACAGGCCACGGTTTTTGTTTGTTCATAAAGAGAGAAGCACTAAATATAGTTGGTTTATTTGATGAGGAAACATACGGAAAAGGATATGGTGAAGAAAACGACTTTTGTTTTAGATGTTTAGATGTTGGCCTAACAAATGTTGTTTGTGATTCAGCATACGTATATCACAAAGAATCCCAATCTTTTTCTGCTGAAAAAAACAAACTATGTAAACAAGGCTTAAGAGCTATAGAAGGAAAATACCCTATATATAAAAACAAACTAGACAATTGGATTCTAAACAGATCAATCAATTATTTAGGAAACAATATAAATTTAGAACTGGGCAAAAATTATAGCAATAATCCTAATATATTGTTCATAATCCATGATTGGAAAAATGTTCCTGATACTGTAAGTGGAACAACATTACACGCTTGGGATATTATAAAAAAGTTGGTAAAATATTACAATTTTCATATACTGATTGCTGAAGACAATATATATAAAATCTATTCTTATTGGGGAAATATAAATAACAAAACCGAAATACAATATAATTCAATAGATAGTTTCACACAAAACAATTTTTACAATAAAAAATATTCACTTATGCTACAAGAAATCATTGAAAGGCTTAATATAAATTGCATACATATTCATCACTTAAAGGGCCACTATTTTGATGCAATTGATGTTAGCAAAAAAAATAAACTAAAAGTAATTTTAACTATACATGACTATTACCTTGTTTGCCCAACTATTAATAAGTTATATCTTGATAAACAACAATGCGATAATCCTAGTGTTGATAAATGTAGTGTATGTTTAAACGCAAGATATACAACAATTGACAGAGGCCTACATTTTATTAAAAGATGGAAAACTATATGTCATGAAGAACTTAAAAAATGCGATTTACTAATTGCTCCATCATATGCTGCTAAAAACGAAATTCTTAAATCTTATGATGATTTAAAAATTGAAATAATTGAACACGGCACTGATATATATAATTTTGAAAAAAACTTCAACAACACAAAAAAACATTTTGATATTGCTTTTGTTGGAGCAATTGGTCTTCATAAAGGTAGTAATATTCTTGTTAATCTATCAAAAAGATTGCATTTTTCAAAAGTAAAATTACATCTGTTTGGCACATTAGATAGAGTGTTAAAACAAAATAAACACTATATTAATCACGGTCAATACAAAAGAGAAGAACTAACAAAATTACTCCATGAAAATGAAATAGATTTAGTTTGTTTGTTTTCAATATGGTCAGAAACATATTCATATACACTTACTGAAGCCATTTCATGTGGAATTCCTGTTTTAGCTTTCGATATTGGCGCCATTGCTGAAAGAATTAAAAAATATAATTTAGGCTATATAATTCCTATAACTAGTGATGTAACAACAATAAAAAAAGAAATTATTAGAATTTCAAAAAACAAGCAAGAATATCTAGAAAAAATAGATAGTATAAAAAATTATAAAATCAAATCTGTTGATGAAATGGATCAAGAATATTCTGAAATTTATCAAAAACACTTTACAAATTTAGATTCAAAACCAGATTATATATATATCAAAAAGAAAATTAAAGACTTGTCAACTAAATATGTAAATTTCAATATTCAAAACTATGAGTGGATATTAAATTCATTAAAATGGAGAATAGTTTCTAAAATAAAAATTCCTCAATCTATAGCAAAAATATACAGACAAATAAAATATAAAAAATAAATCAAAGTAAAATAACAAAGGTGAGGCAGATATGAGTAATTCAAAAAGTTTAATTATATATTTTAGCAGAGCCGATGAAAACTATTTTGATGGAAAAATAAAAAGTATAGACAAAGGAAATACTGAAATAATAGCGGAATATATTAAAGAAATTACTAATTCAGACATATTTAAAGTCGAACCTTTAATAAAATATTCCGAAAAATATACAATATGTATTGATGAAGCTAAGGAAAGATTACAAAACCATATTGCCCCAATAAAAGAAAATATTTCCGATATATCTTCATATGATGTAATATATATTGGCTCCCCTGTTTATTGGGGTAAAATGCCAGAAGAACTATTTACTGCCCTCAAGAACTTAAATTTTGAAGGCAAAGTAATAAAACCATTCATAACTCATGAAGGCTCAGGATCAGCAGAAATTCCTAATCAAATTAAAGAAATTTGTAATGGAGCAACAATAATGAACAGTTTAGTAATAGTTGGTTCAAAATCTAGCAATTCAAAAGAAATGGTAGAAAATTGGTTATAAAAACAGCATCTTATAAATTTTTTTCAAAGCACAAACAAAAGACTTCAAACCTCCCACTTATTTAAATTTAGTGGAAAGTTTTGAAGCCTTTTTATATTAAAATAAATATTTCAACTATAATATTTTTGATAAGAAATTCTGAAGTCTCTCACTCTGAGGATTAGAAAATATCTCGTTTGGTTCATTCTCTTCAACAATACAACCATCATCCATAAAAATAACTTTATCAGCAATTTTATTAGCAAAGCCCATCTCATGAGTAACACAAATCATGGTTAAACCCATCTGACTCAGTTCTTCCATAACACCTAAAACTTCACCAACCATTTCAGGATCCAAAGCTGACGTAGGCTCATCGAACAAAATAACTTCAGGATTCATCGCAAGAGATCTAACAATTGCAATACGTTGTTTCTGTCCTCCAGATAACTGACTTGGATATGCATTAGCCTTATCCTGCAAGCCTACACGTTTTAACAAATTCATTGCTTCTTCTTCCGCTTGCTCTTTACTAATATTTTTAAGTTTAATAGGAGCTAACGTAATATTGCTCAAAACAGTATGGTTAGCATACAAATTAAAATGCTGAAAAACCATATTCATTTTTTGACGAATTTTATTTACGTCATTTTTAGGGTCTGTTATTTCAACACCATCAAACCATATTTGACCGCTAGTTGGAACTTCCAATAAATTCAAACACCTTAAAAACGTACTTTTCCCTGATCCGGATGGACCGATAATAACAATTTTTTCGCCATTTTTTATTTCATAATTTATATTTTTTAAAACATGATGCTTTCCAAAATATTTTTCCAAATTTTTAACGGATATCACCTTTACGCAACCTCCTTTCGAGTACACCTAAAAGTAATGTCAAAATTTTTATAACAACAAAATATATAACTGCTGCCCCAATCAACGGAACAAAAGGCTGATATGTAGCTGAAGAAATCTGATTAGCAACACGAGTTAAATCAGAAAGTGCAACATATCCAACAATTGCTGTTTCTTTCAGCAAACTTATAAACTCATTACATAGTGGTGGCAATGCATTCTTAACCGCTTGAGGCAAAATTATATGGCACATGGTTTGAGCACGAGTGAATCCCATAGATCTGCCGGCTTCCATTTGTCCATTATCAACAGCTAAAATTCCTGCCCTTATAATCTCAGCAACATATGCAGCACTATTTAAACCAAATGCAACAACTGCAACCAAAACACCGTCTTTACTATTTTGCATTACTATAAACCACATAATAAGTAACTGTAAAACGAGTGGTGTTCCACGAATAATATCAATATAAATTCCAGAGATAAAACTTAAAATAGTTCTTTTCCCTTTACGATTTTTAGAAATCTTCATTAAAGCTAGTAACGTTCCTACAACAACTCCAACCAAAGCAGCAAAAAATGCAATTTGAATTGTCAAACAAAGTCCATTTAAATACAAAGTCCATCTGTTAGAAGTTATAAATGCAGACACAAATTGATCAACAATACCATTTGATTTTTCACCACTATCAGCGTTTATGTATTCATTTATAATTCTATCATATGTTCCATCACTTTTAAGCTCAGCTATGGCTTTATTTATAGCACTACCCAATTGTTCACTTCCCTTAGGCAATGCGATAGCATATTCCTCAACCTCAAAATCAAAGTCATCACCAGGAATAGCCTCTATTTCTCCACTATATATTCCCGCAAAAGTTTGCGCTGGTGTTTTATCTAAAATAATTGCATCCACACGCTCAGCTTTTAAATCATTAACTGCTTCTGGAAACCTATCATATGTTTTTAAAACAGTCTGCGGATTTTCTTTAACAATATCATCTGCTAAAAGATTTCCTGTTGTTCCCAACTGAGCAGCCAGTGTGGCACCGCGTAAATCATCGATGCATCTTATATTGGATCCTTTTCTCACTAGAACATATTGAACAGCGTCATAATATGAATCTGAAAAATCAACAGCTAACTTTCTTTCATCTGTAACTGTCATTCCAGCAATAGCAACATCTGTTTTATTTCCAACAGAAGCAACTAGTGCATTAAATTCCATATCTTCCACTTTAACTTTTAAGCCCAATTTCTCTCCAATTGCCTTAACAAAAGCAACATCAAAGCCATCAGGTTTTCCGTCATCACCCACATATTCAAAAGGTGGGAACCCCGTACTCGTTGCAACAGTCAACACGCCAGGTTCAATAGTTTTAAACTCAGCAGCTTTAACGCTATATCCAGTCAAACTTAAACAAGCAATGCTAACCGCCATAAAGCACACCACTAACCACGAAAAAAATCGCGTAGATGTCTTCATAATCCTTTACTCCTTTTCAAAAAATTTATCAGTCATATTGTACACATATAACTAATGAAAAATATACTAGATCCAAATATATTTCATCAATTTTACCACATTTTAACCAATATGTAAATACCTAATATAAAATTTATTTAACTAATAAATTTACAAGCCAGTGATTTTGTCCACACCACTAAGTTTCTCTAACATATCCTGAATAGTTTTATTATATATTGGATGAACAAATCCTGGTGCGATTTCAGCCATGGGTCTTAAAACAAAATCTCTATTTTTAATATCAATATGCGGTATTGTCAAACACTCTTCCTCTAAGATAAGTTTATCATAAAACAAAATGTCCATATCAAAAGTACGTGGCCCCCACCGAATTAATCTTTCTCTACCCAATTCACTTTCTATTTCACTACAAATTTTTAGTAGTTCATATGGAGCCAACAAAGTTTTAATTCTAGCAACTCCGTTCAAAACAGGGTCCATCTCAACCCCACCATAAGGCTCAGTTTCTATAAACGTGGACACTTTTTTTATGATTACATCATCATTCAAATTTAACAGCTGTAGCCCCTTTTTTAAATATTGTTCCCGATCACCAACGTTAGAACCAATTCCAATAAAAACATCATGCCAATAACGTTCTATTTCAACTCCAACATTTTTAAAGTCAGCAGATATAGGTGCATTTGGCTTCCACATTCGTATTTTTACACCATTTACTAAATTATCATATCTAAGCAAAATCAATCGAGATAAATTTTGAACAACCGTTTCTAAAAGATTAAACCTATTTTCACAAACATATTTTTTTGCAAACTCACACAACTCACCATAATCAACAGTAAACTCTAAATCGTCTGTTTTTCCCGCTGCATTCAAATCAAGGTATAGCCAAATATCTAAAACAAAATTTTGTCCTTTTTTATTTTCCTCAGGATATACTCCATGATATGCAAAACATTTAAGTCCTTCTATTTTAATAATATCCACAATGATTATAAACTCCCCATTTTAAATTACATTTTTAATAGCTTCAATCATTTTTATAACACGCACATTCTCTTTAACATCATGCACTCTAACAAAAGACACACCTTTCATAACTGCCATTGCAGTCGTAGCCAAAGTCCCCTCTAAACGTTCGTCAACAGGTAAATCTAACGCCAATCCTATAACAGACTTTCTAGATGTTCCTAACAAAACAGGATATTTAAATTTATTAAATAGTTCTAATTGATTAATCACAATTAAATTTTGTTCATACGTTTTGCCAAATCCAACTCCAGGATCTATGCAAATTCTATCTTTTTCAATTCCATTTTTATGAGCAATTTCTAAAGTTTCCGCAATGTCATTATGAACATCCTCGATAAAATTAGAATATTCTGCCTTTTCTTTATTGTGCATCAAACAACAAGCAACTCCAGATTCAGCAATCAATTTTGCCATACCTTTTTCTTTTTTTAATCCCCAAATGTCATTTATCAAATCAACACCCATCTGAATTCCAGCCTCAGCAACTTTAACTTTATATGTATCTAACGAAATTGGAATATCAAAATTTTCCTTTATCTTTTGAATAACCAAAGCAACTCGCTCAATTTCTTCATCATCTGAAATCATCATATATCCTGGTCTAGTGGACTCTCCTCCAACATCAATAACATCCGCACCTTCACTGATCATTTTTTCCACATGCTTTAAAGCCAAATCTATCTGGTTCCACTTTCCTCCATCAGAAAATGAATCCGGAGTGCAATTCAAAATACCAAAAACATAAGTTTTATTCAAAGTATCAAAATTTTTATTTCCAATTTTCATTATATATTTCACCACCCAAATAATAAAAAACAAATTTTAAATTTTTAACTGTAAATTTTTATTTTCCAAACTCCAATAACATAGATCCCTAACATCACACATATAACAAGGTCTGCTAAGCTTGTCCGCTCGATATAACAAACTGGCTAAAGTATCATCTGTAGAATCTTTTATTTTTTCGTTGTTATGATTTAAAATAGCATCAAGTATACATTCCACTTCCCAATCCACAAATCCACACTCATATAATATTGGCTTAGCCAATCGGGCAGACAATTTACTGTGACCTATATTTTTTACATCATTAACAGCTTTTCCAATATCATGCAACAGTGCAGCAGAATATACAAGTTCAATATTTATATTTAACTTCATCTCTAAATTAATAATGTATGCTATCCTAGCAACATCTAAAAAATGTGAAATATTGTGACAACAAAATTTTCTTTCTCTTTCACGCTCCTGAAGCCGAACTAAACACTCTTTATAGTCTAGGTGATTTAGGATTCTATTTACTCTTACCATATTATAATCAAAATTCATAACTAACAATCTCTATCTATAAAATTATAAAATTCGTGTTGTAAATTCGAATCAGTTTCAAAAACACCTTGTTTCACCAACGTTACTGTTTTGGTTCCAGGTTTCTTAACGCCTCTCATAGTCATACAAGTATGTTCTGCTTCAAGCATAACCATAGCTCCCTTAGCATCCAATTTTTCCATCAAAAACTTAGCTATTTGCATTCCCATATTTTCTTGCATTTGAAGTTTTTTTGAATATAGCTCAACTATTCTAGCAATTTTGCTTAATCCAACAACTTTACCGTTTGGTATATATGCCACATGTGCTTTTCCAAAGAAAGGAAGCAAGTGATGTTCACACATTGAATAAAAAGTTATATTTTTTTCCAAAACCATCCCAGTATAATCTGAGTGAAAACTTCTAGACAAATTATCGGACGTTTTTTCATCAAACCCAGCAAAAATTTCCTCACACATTCTTGATATTCTATCTGGTGTATCTATCAAACCTTCTCTATTAACATCTTCTCCTATACCCTCCAAAAACATGATCACAGCTTGTTTTATTTTTTGCTTATCCATAACAACACTTCTCCATTTATAAAAAATTAATACTATCTTTAATTATACAACAAATATCAATATTATTATATATTTTATTTCTATATTTGTAAAACATATTAAAATCACTGATGTTTCACAACAAAAAAAGATCCAAACAATGTGCGTTTGAATCTTTTTTATTCTGTTTCCATAATTAATTTAAAATTAACGTAACAATAGGAACAGTTATTAAACTAAACATTGTGGTTAAAGTAACATTTCCCAAAACATATTCACTGTCAGATTTATTAATCTTGGCTAACATAACCAATGAAGACATGCTAGGCAAAGATAAAATTATAAGCATCGACTTAATTTGATCATAAACAACTGGATCGGATAGTAAACCAGCTAAATTACACACAAAATATATTGAAAGAGGAATAATAAACATTTTAATAATAACAATTAAATATGTTTCTACATTTTTTATCATAGTTTTTATATTGGTATAGCAAAACAAACCACCGATATAAATTAATGCTAAGGCAGTTGTCAAATCTCCAACTTTGGCAACATATCTATTCAAAAATCCAGGTAATTTCAAATTAAAAAACAAAAATAATACAGCAACAACAATAGCAACCAAACATGGATTTAACATTTTCTTTACATGCTTAAATAAACTTTCTTTTTGACCATTTTCTTCAATAGGCTTGGTAAACGAAACTCCAATAGTCCACAATAACAGCTGGTCAACGATCATGCACCCAGAAATATATATAACACCTGTATTTGGAAACAAAGACAACGTTAAAGGAATACCTATAAAACCAGCATTAGCAAACATAAAAGTTGCCTTAAATAAATTTTTATGTTCCGATCTAATCCTAACCAATTTAACTATTAAACTACTAATAAAATATAAAATGGCCAGAAACAATGGATATAAAATTAAAATAAGCGCAATATTTTTAAACTCTTCCAAACTAGGTCCATTTGTAATTGTAATAAACAGCATTAATGGCATTGTTACATTAACTATAAATTTTGCCATACTACCTAACGACGGCTTGTTTAAAATATTTAACTTAACCGATATAACACCTATCAAATACAAAAACAAAAACAAACATAACTGATTCGAAACTATAAAAAACTCTTTCACAAATAACACGCCTATCTTAAAACTAATTTATTATTAAACATCTAAACGTTTTCTACCGCTTTCTTTCATGTTAAGATAGTAAGCCAAAATTTCACCTACATCATAATCATCTTTTATTGCGCTAATATTTCTATTTAATTTAAATGTTTTATATTCAGAAATTTTCTTTGCATCTTCATATGCATTAATTATAAAATTACGCCACTTATCTATAGCGCCTATTCTAACGTCAACCCACGCTGTATTAATCCAGTGTTCTAATTTTTCTTCTGTAACTGTCAAATCATCTTTAGCACTAGGATATAAGCTATATTTTCCAATATAAATTTCCTTGTTTTCCTTAACAACAGGCAATCCCAAAGACACCATTTCAACAACCAATTCTGGATTTTCACTCAAATATTCACAAATAGCCTTATGTATTACATCAGAATTGCAATTTCTAAGTTTATCAACAGTTTCACAAACGCATTTAATCAAATAAAGCTCATATAACTCTTTTGCAGATGTTGCACCCAAATTACCAGTAGCTATACTTGTAACATTGTGCTTATCCATCAATTCTTTTATTTCATTTTTAGATTTTTCTGCCATAGCACATCCAGCATATGTTGGTCCTAAAGAAGCTTTGTCCATTTCGTAAAGCATATTTCTTCTGCGTTTTCCAAACAAATCTTCAATTACTGCATCCGCAACTTCTTCCTTAGTAATTGCTTCCATTTGTCCAATAGCTGTTAATGCATTAAGCTCATATAAAGAGTATACATGATTTTCCCCTGCTCTTACAACAGGAAATTCTAAATATTCATCTTTTTCATTACCACTTGCATATGATAATTTCTCACCAACAGCCAACTTTTTATCTTCAAAATCTTCGAATTTTTTAATTAAACCAATGTCTGTTTCAATAGGTTCAAATTTTGCACTATCATATCCAACGTACGTTGAAGGAATTATCAAACTAACATCTAAATCCACATCGCTAGCTAATCTCCAAAGTAAGTGATGCAATGTTCCTGACGCAGATATTTTTCCCATTAACGCATAAGATAGTGAAGATTTTGGTGTGTCTCCATGAGTGTATGGCATATTCATGCTCATTCCACCCAATCCAGTAGTTGAAACTTTAATAAATTTTTTAACTTTAAATTCTTCCATAGCTAATTTTACAGACAGTACAAAATTAACAGCTTTTTGCGTATAGTCATTTAAAAGATGTGTAACATAAATATCCTTAGCGATGTTATCATTAGCAACTTCTCTTTTAATCTCATCCGGATTAAAGTGACTTCCCAAAACTGTACCTGAATTCATAGCGTCAACTATAATATCAGGATTATACTGAGCAACTAATTGGTACACTGTAGACTTCTTCAAAACTTCTTCATCTAAGTCCGAATAAAAAAAGTTTATTAATTCATCTTGATGCTTTAATTTTTCTTTCATATCGTAAACTTTATTTAAATTATATGGCATAAATGTATCGCCATAAGATTTTACAAATTTTGTATTTTTAAAAATTTTCTCAAAATTTTCTACACAAGTGTCTGTTTCTTCTTTTCTAAGATTGTGAATAACCATAAGATCAGGTTCTTTTTCTAATAGTCTTCTTGCAACTTCTTTTCCTATTTGTCCAGAACCCAAAATTAATACACTATTAAATTCCATTTTTTTACCTCCAAAACATTTAGATGCTAAATAAATATAAATCGCTTGTCCTAATCAAATTCGTTTAAACAATCGCCTCCATACAATACCAAAAATTTTTGTTTAATAATTACTATCAGCGTTTTACCTCCTTGATAACATATATTCAAAAACGCTAACATACATTCCTATTTTGTCCAACATCTAATTTTAATAATTCAAACATAAATTAAACTCAACAAAACGTGGGTATTATTAAAACAAGCACCTAAAAGTATATACCTAGCATTAACCAAATGTCAACAGATCGTGTTAATTATTATTTTTTTTTCTGTCGAAAACAATCTTATATATAGCCATCAATATAACGCACACCAAAGCAAACTTCCAAATAATTGAAACAATACCCATAGATAACATCCACCCAAACAATATAGAACTCGCAGCCATTCCTAATCCAACAAACAAATTATATATACTTTGTGCTCTATTTTCTCCGTATTCTTTTACTATATCCATGGTTAAAAATTTATATCTACCAACATTTGTTCCAAAGCTATAAGCAGTTCCTAAAATCAACAATGCTACAACAAATACCCCAACATTTATATGATCTTGATTAAAACAAATTAAAAGCAAAATGGCAAACAAAGCGACTAATATAGCAACATATATCGCATTTTTGTTAAATTTCTTAATTGCAAATTTAGTGATATTTGTAGCAAAAAACACAACACTACAACTTACAAGTGCAAGAGCTATTGAAGTCTCATTTTCATAGAAATCAATTAATGCGCCATATATAGGAATATAATATCCAGCAAATCCTAAAAGAATTCCCCACATCATCGGTATTACAATGATATATGGCAAAACTTCTCTAGAAACTAAAAACTTTAAAGTTCCCATTTTTAATTTATTATCACTACTATTTATTTTGGACTCAACATAAGTTTTACAAAAATATATACAAAAAATAAATGCGATAATATCAATAAACACTGACATCCAAAAAACCTGATTATAACTTAAAATGGAAGCCAAAAAACCACCCATAAATATTCCAAAAAATTTTCCCGAACCTTCTCCAGATGCACAAAAAATTTCCACATCATATCGTTCTCGATACGTTAAACTAGCCAAGTAACTCCTTTTTGATTCAATAAGTAATCCAAATCCCAATCCATTCATCAAAAGAGCTATTGCCATTATATAATAAGAATTAGTAGTTGCCAAAATAACATTACTTGATAATGAACAACAAGCTGCAAAAATAAGTATTTTCCTAAATCCAAATTTTTCAAAAATATTTAAAGACAACGTAGATGCTAATAATATAAATGCAACATTTATTGAAAGTGGTATAGTTGCGGCAAAAACTCTTGAAATGCCTACTTTTGCTGAATAAAATGACCATATATACATAGGCAAAAATACTGATGACATATTTATAGACATACTAAAAACAACATTTGATAGTCTTAAAATATGATATGGAAAAATAACATTCCCATCAACTAAGCATTTTTTATTCTGTTTATATTCTTTATTTTTTTCCGCAAACGCAATTACCTCATTAACACAAAATATTCCCACAATAATCGATGCTAACAAATTAATAACAACCTGCTCAACAACAGCTTCTATTGTTTTTTCTATTACCGCTAACTCTTTTGCAACACAAATGCAAGCGACAACTTCACCTTTAGAATTTAAAACAGGAGATCTTGCTAATAAATAGTGTCCTGTACTAATTTCTACTTTATTTATACTTCTTTTTTTAGTTTCATAAATTTTTTTCAGTTCATTCGCTTCAAAATAATTTAACGGATAGTACGCTCCTATTCTAAGATTGGGATATGCAATAGCAACCGCTACATCATCAGTATATTTTTCTACTGCCCCACTCATAATTAATTTTGAATCATTACTATATCTAAGAGTCGCAAGATTTATTTTGTGTAAAACAGCCTTATAATCATCATTCATAAAATCTGATATTTTATTTATATTAGATAATTGTTGTACATCAATACTTTTGCTCGTTATATCAGCAACAGATAATAGTTGGTTTTCCATCCCTCTAGTACTTATATCCGTTATCGTAGGTATTATAATCGGCAATATAACAAGTGCGCCCACAATAGTGGTTAATATTATTATAGTTTCAATTAAAAACAACAATTTAAATTTAAACTTATTAAATACCAAAACTAATATTAACCGTACTGAAAACGTTAGCAAACAAAGTGTAAAAACAAATGGAGCAACCATTTTAAAAATTTGTTTAGCAAAATATTGAGTTTCTGGGCTAAAACTCTTTTGATTACATATTACTTCTCCATCTTGTTTAACAGCATATAACGTTCCTACATCAAAAACAGAACAAATAACATCTTGCTTTCTACCATCTGCAAATTCCACACTCTTTACAGTAGTATTCAAAACCAATCCCTGATTTTTATCCATCGTTACATCTTTAAATACACTCTGTTGACTAAAAACTTCCTCTATTTCTTTGCTTGCAGATATTTTATTAACAGCTCGTGAAAGTAAATCAGTAAAGTAAATAGTTTCATCAGATCCAACCACTAAATCATATGGCACAGCCTTATCTTTAAAATTATAATAAGTATGAATTCCTTCTTTATCAGCACAAAGTATCTTTCCCCTTTTATCTACCATATATATTTTGTCAGTATTTGGAGACACAACAATACTTTGTATAAATGTTATTGCTTGATCAAAATTATATCTAGATTTTAAAGTAGCCTCTTTCTTGCTAGCTATCCTAATAGTTTCAAACCCACTATCATCTAATTTAACACCTTCTATATTTCCATCTACACATCTTAAATTAAATAACCTTGGCTTATCTTCTTTTTCACCTCCATCATAACTCAAAGTATATATAGTATCTATATATTTTCCGTCAGGTCCATACTTAAGTATAAACTCATTGTCTAACAAAAAACCACTATCATCCCAATCAAGTCCATGAATGTATATATTGTCATCATCATCTACAAAAACATCTTCAATTTGATTAACTTTTTGTTTGATAGCATTGGTTATTTCCCACTCAACTTTATTATTCTGAATTTTCAAAAGTCGTTCCTGTGATCTATCAACAACATAAAAATTACCTTTTTTGTCCAAAACAGCAAAATATCCTGCCTCTATATTAACATCAAAATTGAAATCCAAATTTACAAAAAAACCAAACACACTACAGGCTATGTAAGATAGTAATAACAATATAGCAAAAATAATATCGATAGCCCTAATCTTTTTTTCTTTAAGCCAATCAAGTCCTCTTTTTAATTGTCTAGCCATTAAATGTCCTCCAAATTCTTCACTCATTTAACATTTTAAATAAACAATTAAATAATTATATTTATTTTCTTCTTGACCTATATAACAACCATTTTCTAAAAATATCTACCGGTATTATAGTTACTGCGAGAAAAACAATTAAGACCCATCCTTTGATATTAAACGGCTCACAACTAAACATTTCACTAACAACTTTGAGATTTTCTATTGGCAAAATTGCAGCATTAACAATAAATATTTGAATTATCAGAATTGTAAACCAAACTTTTAAAAAATTAGGATTTTCACTTAACCGATAAAAAACACCAAATTTGTCTGATCTAACATTGAAGCCATTAAACAAAGCAAATAAAACAAATAAAGCAAAATAAGCACTATTTAACTGACTGCTATTTTCAAAAAACATACTAAACACATGCATTTTAAGAAAACAATAGCTAACAAATATAATCCAAAAAGCATCAACCAAAATTTGAATAAACATTTCTTTTGATAATATATTTTCATCTTTACGCCTTGGTTTTTCCTGCATATATTGTTTAAGTGCAGGCTCTTTACCAAACATAATAGCCCCTAAACTGTCAACAATTAAATTAATAAACAGAAAATGCACAACCTTCAAAGGCGCAATTATTCCAAAAAAAGGACTAATTGCACTAATCACAACTGCCGATACATTTAATATAAGTTGAAACTTACAAAACTTTAAAATATTATGATATATCGTTCTACCATATAATATTGCATTTTCTATAGAACAAAAATTATCATCAAGTATAACAATATCTCCAGCTTCTTTAGCAGCTTCTGTTCCACTCCCCATTGCAAATCCAACATCCGCCTTTTTAAGTGCTGGTGAATCATTAACTCCATCGCCAGTCATTCCAACAACCAAATTCATCTCTTGGCAAATTCGAACAATTCTTGATTTATCCGTCGGCAAAGCCCGAGCTATAACACGAATATTTTTAACTATATCTTTTATTTCATCATCCGTCATGTTGCTTAATTGAGAAGAAGTTAATGATAAGTCATTATTGCTCTCAATTAATCCCGCATCTTTTGCTATTTCAACAGCCGTTTCTAATCTATCTCCAGTAATCATAACCACTTGAATTCCAGCTTTTTTTACTTCAGATATTGCAGTTTTTGCTTCCTGCCTAACCTCATCTCTTATAACTAAAAAGCCAATAATCACTAAATCATCATTAATAACATCTTTTTGATAAGCTTTTTCAGAATATCCCAGTGCTAAAACTCTCATAGCTTTAGAAGCATAGCTATTAAGTTTATCATTTACTTTATCTAACGACATCTCAATTACCCTGCCATCAGATGCCAAACATTTTTTTGATGAAAATAATAATTTTTCTGGAGCACCTTTATAAAACACTTTATTTAGATTGCCTATTTCAACCTGACTAAATTTATTGGTTGAATTAAATCTTTGCATATTTGAGACAGTATATCTTTCATTAGAATTTACATCATTATAAGCATCTTCTCCTAAAAATCTAGTAACAGCCTGATCTGTTACATTACCACCAATAACTCTATGCTTTTCATCAAACATAGACGATGTATTTTTTCCAATAGCCAAATCTAAAAGAAATTTCAAGTCAGAATAATTTGAAATTTCTGTAATAGAAATATTTTTGCCATCTCCAGTTAAAAACTCAACAACTTCGAGCTGTCCTTTAGTTATGGTTCCTGTTTTATCACTAAATAAAATGTTCAAAGATCCAGCAGTTTCAATTCCAATTGCCTTTCTAACCAAAACATTGTGATCTAACATAGTGCTTGTATTTTGCATTAAAACAAGTGAAATCATAAGTGGCAATCCCTCTGGAACCGCACAAACAAGAACTAATATGGCCAACGATATTGACTCCAATAAATTCATAAAAACCTTATCTAAGCCTGCCGCAATATAATTACTAAATCCCCCTGCACTAATCACAAAATATGCCATATATAGAACAACAATAACACACGCAGCAACATATCCAAACCTAGATATTTGATGAGCTAAATTTTTAAGTTTTACTTGCAAAGGAGAATCGGGTTCGTCTTCTTGCATTTCTTCAGCCATTTTCCCCATTATTGTGTTGATTCCAACTTTTTTGACATCCAAAACACCTTCTCCATCTACAACAACAGCCCCACGAAATAAAAAATTTCTATCTACAAAAATATCACCCGTCATAGTATCTGGAAATTCTATATTCGCACAAGTTGAAAATTTTTCACAAACTTCAACTTCTCCGTTTAAAACTGAATTATTAACCTTTACATTCCCATCTATCAAAACTCCATCTGCTGGAATTTTATCTCCCGACTGAACGATAACCTTGTCACTCACCACAACATCATCAAAATTAACGACACATACTTCGCCACATCTATATACCTTACAAACATCTTTTTTTGTTTTTTTCTTCAATTCTCTATATTTTGAATCGCTAGAAACGCTAGTTTTGGCAGTAACTACCGCAACAATAATAACAGCCAATAAAGTTCCAATTGGCTCATAAATTTTAGCTTGTCCACAAAAGAACATAAAAGTCATTATACAAACTATTACAAGCAAAATTCTAATCATAGGGTCTTTAAACGACTGTTTAAATTCGTTCCAAAAAGTCGTCGGCTTAGAGTCAGGAATTTCATTAGACCCAAATTTTTTTCTAGATTCATCTATCTCATTATTATTTAACCCAACAAATTTCATATCATCAGCTCCCACAAGTCAAAAAGCTATAACCTATATTATATCCATTTTCTGCGAAATCCAACTAACAAAAAATATTCAAATTAAACAACCTAAAAATTAACTATACATATTTATTCTAAAAATACACCCGTATGATAAATCAAAATTATACTTAGTCTTATTATAAACCATAATAAAATTATAAGCAATATATTTTATCCTCAAAAATAAAGAAGCACCATATTGAAGTATGATGCTTCCTAATCTATATATTCTATATGCAATGCTCTACTTCAGAAAATTTTCTGAGCAAAATTTCAGGAGTTAAATTTTTCTTTTCTTCTCCTTTAGCGTCAAAAATCACCTTACCCCCAGACAACATAACCAAACGAGTTCCAAGTCTAATTGCATCATTCATGTTGTGAGTTATCATTAACGTTGTTAAGTTATTTTCTTTGATTATTTTTTCCGTATGATCAAGAACTATACCTGCTGTTTTAGGATCTAACGCAGATGTATGTTCGTCCAACAATAAAATTCTAGGTTTTTGCATAGTTGCCATTAATAGTGTAAGCGCCTGCCTTTGTCCACCCGACAAAAGACCTACTTTTGTGTTTAAATGGTTTTCCAAGCCAAGACCCAAACTTTTAACCATATCTCTATATCTATCAATATCTTTCTTGGATATACACCACTTCAACCCAAATTTTTGTCCTTTTCTGCTTGCCATAGCCAAATTTTCATAAATTCTCATATTAGAAGCAGTTCCCATAAGAGGGTCTTGAAACACCCTTCCAACCTGTTTAGCTCTAACATGCTCCAATTGATTTGAAACATCAACACCATCAATTAGAATTTTTCCACTATCTGCTGCCGTTTTACCAGAAATCAAATTCATTAGTGTAGACTTACCAGAACCATTAGATCCAATTATAACAACAAATTCTCCTTCTTCTATGGTAAAATCAAATTTGTCAAATATAACTTTCTCATTTACAGTATTTTTGTTAAATATCTTAGAGACTTTTTGTAATCTTAGCATTGTTGTTTTTCCTTTCTTTTCATTATTTTAGGCAACCCTAAAGCGATAGCAACAATTATAGCTGTGAATAATTTTAAATCGCTCGGATTCATTCCAATTTGAAGCGCTAAGGCTATTATAAGTCTGTATATTACTGATCCCACGACAGCAAATATTAACTTAACAGCAAAATTAGATTCCTGTTTAACAAAAGCTTCTCCAATAATAACTGCCGCCAAACCACAAACCAATGTTCCAACTCCCATATTTATATCAGCATATCCTTGATTTTGAGCAACCAAAGCCCCAGAAAAAGCAACCAATCCATTACTAAGTGCTAACGCAATAATCTGCATAATTCCAACATTTATTCCCATAGCACAAACCATATGTTTGTTGTTTCCAACAGCTCTAATTGCATATCCCATTTCTGTTCCAAAAAACCAGTACATAATCGCTATAATTATTGCACATACTATTAAGCCTAATATTATTTCAGATATCATTTTCGAATTTGCTCCAAAGCCATCAAACCATCCACTAATAACTGTAAATATGGTCTCTTTACCTAACAAAGGAGTATTTGCTTTACCCATTATTCTAATGTTTATTGAATATAGCGCTGTCATAGTTAAAATACCCGCCAATATTCCTGGAATTTTAAATTTAATATGCAATATTCCGGTTATACATCCTGCTAATATTCCTGCCAAAGTTGCAATAATTAGACTTAATATTGGATTTACTCCGTTGTATATTAATATTGCACTAACACTTCCTCCTAACGCCAAACTACCGTCAACAGTAAGGTCAGCAAAATCTAAAATTCTAAATGTTATATATAATCCAACAACCATAACTCCCCAAATTAACCCTTGAGAAGTGGCACCAATCATAGTTAAAATACCTTCCATTTTTATTTCCCCTTTACATTATTCTGTTTTTACAAATTTAGCAATTTTGCTCAATTTTTCTGGCACTTTAATATTTAACGCGTTTATAATGTCGCTATTTAAAGTAAGATCATTTTCTTCTAAATATTCTATAGGCATGTCTTGTGGTTTCTTATGATTAATCAATATTTCAAAAGCTTGATTTGCCGTTAATTTCCCAAGCTTATAGTAATCCATACCATATGTTCCAATAGCTCCTTTGTGAACAACATTCGTTTCTCCACAAACTACAGGTATGCCTGCTGCCGTCGCAATACTAGATATAGTCGGCATAGTAGAAGCCATCATATTGTCTGTTGGAGTATATATAGCATCTACATTTCCAACCATACTTTGAACAACTTGTGCAACTTCAGATGATTGAGAAACAGTAAACATTTGTGACTGTAATCCTAACTTTTCAATCTCTTTAGCGGCTAAACCAGCTTGATATTCTGAATTGGCTTCATTTGAACAAAACAAAATTCCAATTTTTTTCGCCGATGGCACTAAATCCTTTATTAATCCTATTTGTTTTTTTACAGGAGCCAAATCCGATGTTCCCGTAACGTTAGTGTTTGGCTTTTCATTAGTTTTAACTAAACCGGCTGCTTCCGGAGATGTTATTGCTGTAACTAAAATTGGAATGTCTTTAGTTGCATTAGCCAAAGCTTGAGCAGCCGGAGTAGCAATAGATAAAATTAAATCGGTTTTTTTGTTTATTAATTTATTTGTTAATAAGCAACAATTAGACTGTTCTCCTTGTGCATTTTCATAATCAATAGTAATATTTTCTCCATCAATTAATCCATGCTCAGCCAAACCATCCAAAAATCCCTTTCTAGCCTCATCTAAAGCATCGTGCTCAACTAACTGTAAAATTCCAATTCTAGGATTAGCAGTTTTAGAAACATCATTAAGCACAAACGCTAATATTATAGCGACTGGAATTATTATTAAAAAAATCATTTTTAAACTTATTTTCAATTTCTTCACCTCAACCTTAAATTAATTTATATAAACCAATTAAATTAGGTATCGATCATCCCACTTAGTATATTTTAACACAAACATCTTTTTCTCCTTAAAATAAAAAATAGAGCCCAACTAAAAATTAACTAGGCTCTAAAAAACAATAAAACAAAAGAGCCATCACAGATAACCGGCAAAACACCACGCCTCATACCTACGACAGCTCAAAACATATCGTAAATACAAGGCTATCCGTAATAGCTCATATAATTCTTAACAAAATCAAAAAATAGACTTTTCATAATTAATTCCTCCGAATTTTCAATTATTATACCACAACTTATCTTTTTTGTCAATACACTGTTATTTTTCAAACACATCTTTAATTTAACTCTATCAAAAATAAAATCGACCTTTTATATAGGCCGATTTAACAAATCAAAAAATATTTTCCGAGCAGACAGTTAGTTTTCCCCTATTTAGAACCTCATACTGCGAAGTTGGAGTGTCCTTAGAACAGCCATCTCCACCTAGTTTATCACATTCATCATCGATCATATCATATCCTAAGGCTCTGGCTAAAAATGAAAAATTCATAGTATCCACACCTAAATTTAACAAACCATTTTCCAAGCGATATTTTCCAACAGAACACCACTCATGCATAAATGCTAAGTTATTTTCTATATGAGAATATTTATAAAAATCTTGAATTTTTTTCAATTCCCTACGAGTTATGACTCTTAAATTATTTGATGAAACATCCGTAAAACAAAACTGAGTTAAAGAACCAATAATTTTATTAGATTTATAATCTCTCGCATAACTTTTAGCATGCTCAACATATTTCGTACAAAATATGCCGTTGCACTCAGATGGATAGTAAAAATTTCCATATTTAAACTCATCATTTATTTGTTTTATGGTAATCGCTTGTCCATTTTTACCAACACAAGGAACATCTCCTCTGTATAACACCAAGCGACCATCACTGGTTAATTTATCAAATTCTTCTTTACTTACAACTGTCGGCGTATCAGTAGATTTAGGAGTATATTTATATAAAAGTTTATCAATATCATCCATATCAACTAATTCATCCCTATTTCTACCATTTTTAACTTCATTCTCTAAAATTTTCCTTACAAACAACTCTGCCTTTTTAGATTGTTCCTCTAAATTTTTATCACACCTAGTCGCTATTTCTGGTATATTACAATCAGAGCTCAATTTTTTGCAACCAAAAAAAGCATATTCAGCTACATCTACACCTTGAGGAACATAAAAACATTCTAAATTTTCGCAACCAGCAAAAGCTCCTTTTCCAACATATTTTAACTTGCTATCCGTTTCTAAATCAACTTTATTTAACCTACTGCATCCCAAAAAACCATCCTCATCTACTGTAACAACATTTTTCGGAACAGTTATATTCTCAAGTGCGCTGCACCCACTAAACATACTCTCACCAATAAGATCTAATTTTTCAGGCAATTTAACACTACGCAAATTACAACATCCACTAAACAATGCAGCGCTAGATGTTATATTTGACTTATCTAAATTATTCACAGTGTTCAGTTTAGTTGCATCTCTAAAAGCACCACGATTAATATCTATTCCCTCGACAGGAAGATTTATTACTTCAATATTACTTTGACTAAATGCCCCAAAATTTATAGAAGTAACAGTATATTCGTCATTGTTAATATTAATTTTCTTTTGAACATCTAATGTTTTTATAGAAGAATCCACTCCTACAATAATAAGTTTATTTCCAACACACCTATATGTTACTCCATCATGCTTCATCTCACCTACTCCACACACAGCTGTGCTTTGAAACAAAACGATTAACATCAATAACACTAATGAAATTGTTTTCTTCATCATCTTACACTCCCTTTCACACCTTAATATTGTATAACCTGCAAACACTCTTGTATACTTATTAGCATAATAAATTTGACGAATTGTCAAATTTATATAATTCAAACAGCAAAAAGACCACGCCTCAACCCGCGCAGTCTTTTTTATGTATTTAAAATTTATTGTTACACACGTTTCAATTGAATTAATAATTCATTGTATTCGTTATTAAGCCAATTTAATTTATCGCTATTCGCTTTTATCTTTTTATTATATTCAGTAACTTTATATAATTTTTGTTTTTGTAAATTTGATAGTTCTTTTCGTTTCTGTTCAACTTCATATGATAATGCGTTAATTTGCACTCCTCTTACACCATACTCTCTTGAATTTTTAATTAGCGCTTCAAAATTTAAAATCTCATTTTTCATGTTTACTATTTTATTATCAACCTCTTTAGTAAATTTTTCCTTTTCCTTTTCAGTTTTTTTAATATCATTATTCAACGAAGAAATCCAATTAGAAACTATATTAAATCTCTTTTGATTACAGCTTGTCCTAAACTTTCTCATTTCATCTATACTCCGTTGTGACCATTCAATATATTGTTTCATTTGATCAACGCTAAGTTTATTATTATTTGATAATGGTAACATATGTTTCTCAAGCCATTGTCTTTTATTTCTCGTTGTATCTTTACTATATTTTTCTTGAGCTAAGCCATACTTATTATCATTTCTCCATTTAATAAACTCATTACGTTCGTTCCAAAATGATATACCTGCTCTATGATACTCTTTCTCTAGTTCTAATCTTTCCTGTTTTTCTTTTCCTTTTCTTTCTCTTTCTAATCTTTCCTGTTCTTCTTTTTCTTTTCGTTCTTTCTCTAGCTGGTTATCCACCACATCATTTTTATTATCAAAAACAAAAAGGTTATTAACAAAAATATTATCTATATGGTTACAACAATTATCAATCATACTCAATGACATTCTCATATTTTCTGGTTCTATATTGCTTGCTATTACACCTCTAAGAAGACTTTCACAAGCCTTAACACCAGGTTCACTAACCACAACGTCAAATGCAATCAATCTAGTAAATTGAACAAGACGCTGTTTATCCAATAAATCAATGCTCTCCTGCATTTTCTTAATTTTTGGCAGCATCTCTTCAAGTAATTCAATCTGTTCACTATCTTCTTCTACACCCAAATATGCTTCTAGTTCGCCATTGTCTTTTAACTTTATGTCGAATGCTCCGTCACTACCACTCCATCCTATAACCTCTATTTCAAGCCCCAACTCTGCAATTTCTTTATTAAGGTTATCAGCTTGCTTCTGCCACCAATCATACGAATATCCCTTTTTACCATCTCCAAGGTCGTTATTCATTTTCGCTACCATATCACGATATTTCGGTTTCAATTTTTTTTTCTTTTCTAATAATTTGCAAAAATTTTCATAACGCTCATTGCTCAACTTTTTTTGTTTCAACCTTAACTCGATTAAATCTTCCAATTTATCATAAGCTGTCTTCACTTTTTTTATTTGATCATTTAATTCCCCAACATATTTTTGTTCATTCTCACTTAGTTTGCTCAAATCAACAACCTCAATAGCTCCAACAAACGATGATACAGCAGATATAGACATAGTTGCAGCACATAAAGCAGCAATTATCTTATTAATAATTTTCACTCTCAGAACCTCCTAATTCTTATGTAATACATCAAACAAATTATTTTTAACTTCATGTTATACTTTAACAAATAAATTTATCAAAAAAATAAACTAATTGTAAATTTTATTTTAACAAATATTTTTAATAAGAAAATTGAACCCACAAATCCATATAGGTTGACATTTCAATCAATATAAGTGTATAATTATTGAGTTATTTCAGTTACTATTTAATTGATATTTACGAGGTGTGGCTCAGTTTGGTAGAGCGCTGCGTTCGGGACGCAGAGGTCGCAGGTTCAATTCCTGTCACCTCGACCAATATTAAACTACAACTTTATTTCTTACATGTTTAAAAATATCTATGTAGCTCTATTTTAAAATTTAAATTTTTCAAATGCATAATTTCATATATTAATATAGTTTCGCTAGAAAACCACCACCTAAAATTTATTTGATATTAATTAAATTTTCACTTTTATTGTGATATATACATGTTTTTAGATAGTCTAGTTTAAAAATTAGTATTGTTATTAAAGTGTGATATTAAATCAAAATATAAATTAGGAATGTTGAGTATGAAGAAATTGGTATGTGTTGTTATCTCTTTAATTTTCATAAGTCTAAATACCTTTTGTGTCCACGCTGGACAAACATCCCTCACAACCAGACTATCACTTTTCAAAAATGATATAGCACAATATTATGAAAAAATTGACGCAAAAAAAGTACTAGTTATAGGCGATAAAGATTTTTCACGTAGTTTTAGAAAAGCAGTAAATAAAAATCCTAAATACACATATGCTTCATCGGCCTCTCATCTCAATATAAATAATTATGATTTCATTATCGATTCTATCAATGAAGAAAACTCTTTTTCAACAAAATATCCGGGTTATCCTGTTCACCGCATATCTTCTTTTCTGAGTCTTTATATAGATGTGCTATACGACAAAACATTAGAATTTTTTAAGAAAAATAATATTAAATTTTATTTTATACACCACGATTTTTGGATGTCTAATTTTTTAGATGACTACGAAAAAGCTGTTTTAACCGGAAAGATATCTCCCACAAGTGAGGATCACATTCAAAAGCTTTATTATGATAATCCAGAATGTGCTCAATTTATGCGTGAAGGCGGATTATATGGAACACGTGAGGTAATAAATAACGGAAGATACAATGTATCTACTGACAAAAATAGCAAGTATTGTAATATCATAAATGGAAAAAGAGTTACAACTGACACTCCATCAAAAACAACAAACACAATTCGCATATTTGGTCTATCTGTAGCGTTTTGTCCTGTTGTATCCGATACTTATACAATATCGAGTTATTTACAGAGAATTTTAAATGCCGAAATCCCAAACAACTCGATATGTGTAGAAAATTGCGGTGTGCCCGGAGAACCTACTTTAAATGATTTTGAGTATATGATAAACGAAAAATATCGTCCTGGGGATATAGTAATTGATTATAGCTGGCTTATTAGTAAATGAGATTCATTGAGAAACGCAGTAAATAAGCATGGATTCAGTTACTTAACTCCACACCACCTATTTGATAAACCAAACAATTATGGATATGTTATTGTAGATGATGCTGGACATAAAAACCACAGAGGAAATGAGGTTTTTGCAAAATATTTCTTCTCCCTAATTAAAAACAATTTTAACAATATATCTAAATCTGATTCAATGTATGTTGGATACAATTGTAATTACAATGATGATTATTTTTTGAAAGATAATCCAGATTTAAAAAAATACCTAGATTCTTTAGAAAAGTATAAAGACAGCAACACCTCGAATAAAAAAATAGGTTCAATTGTTATGAATTGTAATCCATTTACTTTAGGCCATAGATATCTAATAGAAAAAGCATCCTCTATGGTGGACAAGTTATATATTTTTGTGGTAGAAGAAGATAAATCATTTTTTCCTTTCAAAGACAGAATTGAACTTGTAAAGAAAGGCACAAAGGATTTGAACAATGTAACAGTTTTACCAAGTGGTAAATATATAATTTCTTTGTTAACTCTTCCAGGATATTTTAACAAAGACTCAAAAACCGTTGATACTATTGATGCATCAAAAGATTTAAATATATTTTCTAAATATATAGCTCCAACTTTAGGAATAAATATAAGATTTGCTGGCACAGAACCATTGGACAAATTTACGTGCGAATATAATAAATCTATGCAAAAAGAACTTCCTAAATCCAATATCGAATTTTGTGAAATAGAAAGAAAAACTGTCGATAATAACGTTATTAGTGCCTCTAAAGTGCGACAATTGTTAAAAGAACAAAAATTTGATGAACTAAAAAAATATGTTCCTGAAACTACATATAACTATTTAGTTAAAAATTTTTGATTTTTCTTTTTGTGATATAATTTTAAATATTAAACTTGGAAGAAGAATTTTAGATGAAAAAAAATCTATTTTATCAATGTTTATAATTTTTGTATTAGCGCTCCTCACTTTAACTGCCTGTAATAATCAAAATGAAGAAGCTAATCTAAATTCAGAATCTGCCGACACAAGTGATGTTTGTGATGATGCTATTGAACAATCTTCACAAGAAATACAAATAGAAAATAAAAATGCTATATTAAACAAACCATTTCAACAAAAGAATTCTATTAAACAAAAAGCTCCTATTTCACCGCCAATCCAAAAAGCTTGTCAACATAATTTTATAGAAATATCCAGATCAGCTCCTACCTGTACCAATGCAGGTGCTCACACATTACGTTGTAATAATTGTGGGACAACATACTCTGAACAGTTGTCTCCACTTGGACATATTCTTGGTAGATGGGACTGTGATGACGTTAAACATTTTCGTAAATGTGCACGCTGTGGCATGGTTGAGTCAGCAAATCACACTTTACACGACGAAACATGCACTGTTTGTGGAATATGCATTTTCACTGATTAGAGATCAATTTTAAAATAAAATCTCATAAAGTTAAATATTTCTAACCTCAATAGATCATTGTTAGCCTTCACCTATCCAAGATGAAGGCTTTTTGCTGTATAAAATATTACGATATAAAAAAATATATAAATTTAATATCTCTGAACTTACCATAAAATTATTGCTATATTTACATGCTTTATCAAATCTTGACAGAATAAATAAATAATGGTATCATCTACATTGGTAATAAAACATTTATTAAAATTTTTATTTAGATAATATTCTGAATAGTATAATATTTTTTAATCATACTTTTTCTGCCATATAAGAGATTATTGTTCAATTTGTATTGTTAGTTTTTATAAAAAGAGGATGTGAACAAATGTCTACATTACAGATTCAAACTATTCTATATAATAACAAAAAAGAAGACTTAATTAAATCTCTTGATAGTATAAAAAACGCTATTAAAGTATCATCATCTTCTAACCAAGAGTTTGATTTAATAAATGTGTGTTATGGGGACGCTTCTCCTTCACGTGTTTTTTCGGAAAAAGAAATTCAAACAATTAAGCAACATTTTGAAGAATCATTTAAATTTAATTATACATATTTTGATTGCAATACAGGGACATCTAAAGGTCACAATTTGTTAGCTAAAAATTGCAATACAGATTACTTATTACTTATGAACCCTGATATAATATTTGCTCCTAATTTTTTAACAGAGATAATAAAACCTTTTAGCAATGATTCAAATGTAGGAATTGTTGAGGGACGACAAGTACCAATAGAACATCCTAAAGAATATTCGGTGGAAACGGGAGAAACTTCGTGGAGCTCAGGTGCTTGCACATTTACAAAAACAGATCTTTTTCATCAGGTAAATGGATATGATGAAGAAACTTTTTTTATGTATTGTGATGATGTGGATTTGTCTTGGAGGATAAAATTACTTGGTAAAAAAGTGATTTATCAGCCCAGAGCCATGGTTTTTCACGCAAAAAGATTGTCTAATGAAGGACAATGGAAACCAACTTCTGCAGAAGCCTATTATTCAGCAGAAGCTGGTTTGTTAATGGCATATAAATGGTCAAATCCAGACCTCTTATTAAAATTAATTACACATTTTAAAGCAAGTAAAGATGAGAATTTAATAAAAGCTGTCAACAATTTTGAAATGCGCAAAGAAAAAAATTTGCTTCCTGAACAACTAGATAAAAATCATAAGGTTTCTCAATTTATAGACGGAAATTATTCTGAGCACAGGTTTGCGTTATAAAATTAGCAGGAGAGATAGTAAATGAAATATAATTATTTATATTCTGATAATAGTCCTTATGGTAAGGCTGTAGATATTATAAAAAAATTAGATATAAAAGATGACGGAGTCCATCTCGACATTGCTTGTGGCTGTGCAGCAATAAATACGGGTCTTAAAAATCATAATTACAACTTTCACTATATAGGAATAGATAAAGACGAAGAAACTATAAATCATATAAAAAGTGAAGGAATTGAAGCTTATTCTCATACTTTTTCTTGTGATGAAAGTGATTTAAATTACATAGAAAAAATTATACAAGGGAAGAAATTAAAGCTAGTTACAATATTAGATTTCTTAGAACATATTCCTACTCCAGAATGTTTTTTGAAAATGATTAACAAACTTTGTAAGAAACACAATGCATTGTTAATTGTAAGTGTACCCAATATATGCCACAAAGACATAGCTTTTAAAATGATGGAAGGTAAATTTGAATATACAAAAACCGGCTTATTAGATACAACTCACATTTCTTTATTTTCGTCAAACAGACTTGAGCAATGCATGAAAAATTCAGGTTTCCAACAAGTATGTAACAATGATTTTATTTTAGAAAAATCTGATCAAAATTTCCCAACTGATAGTACATTTTTATCTAACTCCACCACAACTTACAAATATTTGAATCACATAAAAACATTAATAGATCCTTTTTCTAATGTCAGTCAATTTGTAAGAGCCTATTCGCCTTCTGAAAAAACTCACAAAAACGAACAAAACAATTGCTCCTCTGGTCCTTTCCTCTCTGTAGTAACTAGAACTCAAGGAAAAAGAATAGAAGCATTAACAGAAACACTTTTATGCTTAACCGCTCAAACTAATACAGATTTTGAAGTTTTGATAATAGGACATAAATTAACAAATGATGGCCAAATAGCTGTGGAAAAAGTTATAAACGACCTCCCTAATTGGATGAGACAAAAAGTTCGTTTAATAAAAGTTAACCATGGAAACAGAACAACCCCTTTAAACGTAGGTTTTGAAGCGGCTACAGGTAAATATATATCTGTATTGGATGATGATGATATAGTTTTTGATAATTGGGTTGAAGAATTTCATAATTTATTTAAAAAATTCCCAGGAACTATTTTACACACTTATAGTTTAAAGCAAAAGTGGGAGGAAATAGAAATTTACGAAAGCAAAGCATTAAGAGCATGCGGAGGTCCTGACGATAGTTTCTGCAAAGATTTTAATATTTTAGAACAAGTAAAAAATAATTTTTGTCCAACTATGTCTTACGCATGTCCCAGCTATCCTTTTAAAAAATTAGGGATAAAATTTAATGAACAATTATCAACAACCGAAGACTGGGATTTTTTAATGAGAACTGCTTTTTTAACAGGCGTATCTAATTCAGATAAAGTAACATCCATATATCGCATATGGACTAATTCTGCAAATTCTTATTCCGAGCATAATAGACATGAGTGGATGAAAAATGAGAACGTATCAAAAAATTATTTTAATAAAATTCCTATTGTTTTACCTGAAGGTTATGTTGCAAAAATTCCTTTCTGTTTAAATTGCAATAAATCACAAAAAACAGACTTAGTATTAACTAAATTATATGTTGATTATGGCCATGGATTTTCAGAAAGCGATACTATATTCCCCACACGTCAAAAAATTAAAAATAATCTTGTGTTTGAAGGCTTTCCCAATAAAAAAATTATACATGCATTACGTTTTGATCCAAGTGAATATAACATGGTGTGGGTTTCAAATATTGATATCAAAATTATTACTACAGAAGATCAAACTTTAAATTATACATTAAACAATATATTTTCAAATGGACTGAAAGTTTATAATGGCATATTATTTCTAAAATCCGATCCACAAATACACATACCTTTAACTAAACCAATTAAAATTAAAACCGCAAAAATTAGTTGTAATATTGATTCAAATGCCCCTGATTTCGTGTTTGACAAAATCAGCAAAAAGAAAAATATATTTTTTAAGATCTTAAGAAAAATTAAGAACACTTTTATAAACAACTAAAAGAGGATTTTATATGGAAAAAAATGTAATTAGCAGTTTTAAAAAACATTATTATTTATGTACTGTTCTTGTAGCAATTTTGTGCTATGGCTTTATGCTTACTAATTTTTCTATGGGAATAGATGATGAAGCCTTTAATCAATATTTCGAAAATAAAGCATTGTTGGCTCAAGGACGTTGGGGATTTATAATTTTAAAAAAGATTTTTAATTCTTATGAATTTCTTCCTCTTTGGAGAGATTTTATAGCCATATGCCTAGTTATAGCAGGCTTAACAATGTTTAATTTTATATTAAAAAAACATACTGATAATTTATGGAATGATACTTTATCTACAATATTTACCAGTATATCAATATCTTTTCCTTATATTGCCTCTTTATTCGTGTTTATGATGACAACTATAGAAACTGGTATGGTTTATTTATTGGTTGCTTTTTCGCTACATTTCTATTTTTTATGGCATTTTAAGAAAAAACATTGGATAAATTTAATTTATTCAATAGTTACTCTAACATTTGCAATCTCATTCTCAGAAACATCACCTGTTATATTTTTATTAATATTTTTTATAATTTGTCTCTTAAGGACATTAACAACTAATGAAGAATCTAAATTAACTAAAGTTTTATTGTTAATTGTAAAAACCATCGTACTAATTTTTATATCAATTATTTTTTGGGAAATAGTAAAAATTATTTTACAAAAAATATTAAATATACCTAATTCTAGTTATGTAAATGCTTATGTTACCTACGATTTTAGTGGAATTATTCCATTTTTAAAATCATTTAAGCATTTTACTGTTACACAATTTAACACTATTTTAGCAGGATTAAAATTAGACTATGCTACCAAAATAGTATCTTTATCTATCTTTGTAACTTTGATAAGTATAATTTTTTTAGCAATCAAAAACAAAAAAATTAGTATATTTATTTACGGAATATGTGTTTTAATATCCGCATTTGCTTTGTCTATAGTAACAGGAAATCCTTCTCTACCGCATAGGACATTAACATGTCTATCGTTTCTCGTTAGTTTTTCTTTTTGTTTGCTCTATATAATATTTAGGAATATTAGCATAAAAAAATTCAAGTTTAGATACATAGTTTTGTTTTTGGTAATTATAAATATATTTTACCAATCTAAACAAATGAATCGAACTTTTTTTATAGATTACAAAAGCTATCAATACGATATTACAATGACATCGCAAATTTATCATGATTTAAAATCAGTAACAGATAATAATAAAGTTATATTTGTAGGAACACCGCCAGACTTTAATCAAGTAATAGAGCCTTCTGTTGCTAATAGTATTTTTGTTTGGGATAGGTGCGAATTACTAGAATTGGAACTAAACTCATCTAGATTATATGAATTTTTTAAACAACATGGATATGATATTAGTACTGCTAAATATGATATAGATAAGTTAAAAATACAAATTAGTGGAATGCCAAATTGGCCCAAACAAGGTTCAATAAAAGACGTAAAGGACTATACTATCATAAAATTAGGTAAATCTTTTTTAGAAAAATAGTATACAATTATGTTATAATATTAGTATGTCACTGGCTTAATTTGAAGTAAAAGAAAATAATAGCTATTTAACAAGTTTTGTCAATACTTCACCAGATGGTATATTTTATTAAGAGAAAATAATTATTAGCTCTATTGCTTTGCTAATTTTATTTATGTTAATATTTTATCAAAACAAAAAGAGGAGGACTATTTTATCAAATGATAAACTTTAATGAACCGCCATTTCTTGGCCCAGAAATTGAATACATAAAGGAAGCCTTTGCGAACAAAAAAGTTTGCGGTGATGGAAAATTTACAAAATTATGCAATAAATGGATAGAAGAAAAAACAGGAGCTGCAAAAGCGCTACTAACCACTTCTTGCACAAGTGCGCTTGAAATGTCAGCTATGCTATGTGATATAAAACCTGGTGACGAAGTGATTATGCCATCTTTTACGTTTGTGTCAACAGCCAATGCTTTTGTTTTAAGGGGAGCGAAAGTAGTATTCATTGACATTAGACCCGATACTATGAATATGGATGAGAATTTAATTGAGGATGCGATAACTCCTAAAACTAAAGCTATTGTTCCAGTACATTATGCTGGAGTTTCTTGTGAAATGAATAAAATAATGGAAATTGCTAAAAAATATAATTTAAAAGTTATAGAGGACGCAGCACAAGGTGTAACAAGTTCATATCATGGAAAAGCGTTGGGAACTATTGGAGATTATGGATGCTATAGTTTTCATGAAACCAAAAATTACAGTATGGGTGAAGGCGGAGCAATACTTTTAAAAGATTCAAAAAACGCTGAATTAGCTGAAATCATAAGAGAAAAAGGCACTAACCGCAGCAAGTTTTTTAGAGGTCAAATTGACAAATACACATGGGTAAATAGTGGGTCATCTTATTTGCCAAGTGATATTAATGCTGCTTGTCTATGGACTCAATTCGAAAATGTAAGCGATATTTACAATGATCGTATGTCATCTTGGAATTTATATAAAAATGGCCTTACAAATTTGAAAGAAAAAGGTTTAATAGAGTTACAAAACATACCAGAAGGCTGCATTCATAATGCACATATGTTTTATATAAAAGTAAAAAACTTAGATACTAGGACAAAACTTTTATCTTATTTAAAAGAACATGGTATTGGTGCAGTTTTCCACTATATTCCTCTTCATTCAGCTCCAGCAGGATTAAAATACTGTAGATTTCATGGAGAAGATAAATTTACAACAAAAGAAAGCGAAAGACTAATAAGACTACCTCTATATTACGGTCTTAAATCTATCGATGTTGAGTTTATAATTAATACTGTTAATGAATTTTTTTGTAAATAAATGATATAATAAGCAAAACAATGCCTAATCAATAGCTGAAAACAAATTAATATTGTGAAAATACAACACTACTTAAGAAAGAATATGAAAAAGTCACATCACAATTTTTTCAACCTACTCAAAGCATTTTTAAAATTGTTTTGTCACTATAAACAGTTATTGCTTTAATTAGCCTTAAAAAATCAAATTTACTCAAAAAAATTCGTTTATTTATATACATCTATATTAAAATCAGAGTGGAGAAAAATTGAATGAATAAACTATCTTTTGTAATTCCTTGTTATAATTCTGAAAAAACTATACAAGACGTCGTTAATTCGATAAAAAAAGAACTTGAAAATAAAGGTTTTGCTAACTATGAAATTGTTCTTGTAAACGACTTTTCAAGAGACAACACCAGTAGTGTCATAGAAGCCTTAGCACAAAACGATCAAAAAATAGTGGTTATAACTTTTTCTAAAAATTTCGGTCAACATTCAGCACTAATGGCCGGATTTAGAAACTCTACAGGAGATGTTGTTATTTACTTAGATGATGACGGACAATGTCCAGTGGACAAAGTTTTTGAATTAATTGAACCATTAAAAAATGGATTTGATATTTCAATTGCAGATTATGGTAAAAAAAAGCAATCTAATTTTAAAAATTTTGGAAGCAAAGTAAATGACATAATGGCGGAACGTTTAATTAATAAACCTAAAGATCTTCAGCTTAGTAATTTTGGTGCAATGAAAAGATTTGTGGTCGATGAAATCACAAAATATAGAAATTGCTATCCATATATTGCTGGTTTAATGCTCCGAACAACTTCTAATATCGCAAATGTCAAAATGGAAGAAAACGAGAGACAATGCGGACAAAGTAACTACAACTTAAGAAAATTGCTGTCTCTTTGGCTTAATGGCTTTACATCCTTTTCTGTAAAACCTTTGAGAATTACAACTATTATTGGCATTATATTTGCTTTGATAGGGTTTATTTTTGGTCTATATACTATTATAAATAAACTCTTTATAAATAATAATGTCGCATTGGGTTACAGCACAATTGTTGCTCTTCTAACATTCTTTAATGGTATAACACTTATGGTATTAGGTATGATAGGCGAATACATAGGAAGAATATTTATCAGCTTAAATAAATCACCACAATATGTAATAAAAAATAGTATAAACTTAAACAAAAAAGAGGAAGACAAATAATGAATCATATAGAAACAAAAAGAAAAATAAACACCACTTGGATTTTCTCTATTGTAATTACAGTTATTTTTTGTTTAGCCTTAATTCCAATGTATAGAAATCAGACAGTTGTAGAATTGCGCACGAATTTTGATTTATGGGCTCATATAAAAGCTGGTTTATCTGAACAAAGTGGCTATAGTTTAATATATATTATCTTGGGTTTTCTATGGAAACTTCCACGTTATAATAGTCTTATTATTAGCTTATTTTTAATTACATTGAATATGTTAAGTATATTTTTTACTTATATTATTTTTAAAATTAATGTTAAAAATATATCAAATGAGTATTTATATGCAGCGGCTTTAGCTTGTAATATATATATGCCAATACATATATCCTCTTTTAATCCTTCTCCATATACAGGAATGCTTTGTTCAAACTTGTATCATAATTCAACATATATTGCCATGAAAGCTTTCGCATTGCTATCAGTAATATTATTTATTAAATTAATTAATAAATACCATACTAAATCAATTTCAATTTTACAATGGTTATGTTTTTCTTTTGCTTTATTTATAACAACGTGGTTTAAGCCAAACTTTATGTTTAGTTTTGCCCCATGCATGTTAATTATTATGATTATAGATTTTATAAAAGGAAAAGGTAAAAACATATTAAATTATATTATATTTGGAACAACTACATTCCCAACTATTTGTTTGATGCTATGGCAAAGAACACAACTTTTCGATCAACAAAGTGGTATTGAATTTGGCTGGCTTTTGGCAATAATGAATATTTCTATTTTTGCGTTCTTACATGAATCAGGAGCAAGATTTACACATGGCAACTTAGGTTGGAGTGCAAATTTTGCAGCAGGTCTGATATTTATTATATCTATGTATAAGTTTTTAGATAAAATTAAAAACATGAGTAAAATTAAATTAATTATCATTTCTGCCATTTTAGGTATTCATGTATTTTGTGGAATAAATTATATAATTAGATTTCTTTGTACTAATACATACGCATAATATAGGGGGCTTCTGCAGTGAAAAAACAAAAAGTATTAAAATATATTTGTTACACTATATATATTTTGTCGCCATTAATACTTCTTTTATTTTTGTCTTTTATTTGTAATCAAAACGTATTTATGGGAAAACCTACTCCATATGGGATATGGAACGATGAGGTCGGTTATTGGAGAGAAATTTTTTCTTTCGCTGAGTGTGGATTTAACACTGGATATATAGGAATTAACGAGTTAATTCCTAAAGTTGGTCAATTCAGCACACATGGATTTTTTCCACCATTGTTTTATTATCCCTTTGCAAAAATATTAAATTGGCCAACTAATGGAATTATGATTTCAAATTTAATTTTTACGATTATTTGTTTTTCTCTAATTGTTGTTTTATACAAACCAAATATATCCCAAACTGTTATGTTAACATGTTTGTATTCATTTTTTTCGCCAATTATATTATTTGCAGCAACATCTATGACTGAAATTTTAAATTACGGTTTTTTGGCATTATTTTTCATATTTTTCTATAAATATTACAACTCAGAAAAAAAATACAAAAAATATTTCTTATTTCTAACAATATTAATTGGTACAATTTGCTCATTTTATAGAATTATTTATATTGTATTGCTTCTTTTACTAATTTTAATTTTAAGTAACTTCAAACCAAAAAAATTCATCAAATTATTAGTACCATATATTTTATATTCAGGATTCCTTTACTACATAATCTCTATTTTTACTGCTCCATATCAATTTGGTGTTTTATATAGTTGCACCCATACATCCAATATAAAGTTACCAATACAAGTGCTTTTATCAAATTGTAAATCTAACATAAAAAATTTATTCAATCTAACAAATGGAAGTAAGATAGAGGTCTATTTTAGATTATTTTACTTATTTATTTTAACAATATATTTACTTTGTGTATTTTTAAATCTTACCATTAAAAAAAGTAAAAATAATTTTCTAACTTTATCTCTAAGAGAAAGAATTAATAGATTTTACATAATCCAATTCGCTTTATTATTTCTGCCACTATTCATAATTGTAGTTATATACGATGTTCATTCATGTCGGGACTTTAGATCTCTTTCACCTTTCTTATGGATTTCATTTTTTAATTTAATTATATATAAAAGAACTTTTGCACTAAAATTTTTTAAACCAATTTTTATGATATTTTTTATAATTAACATAATTGTTTGGCCAAACAATTATTACATGAATGATAGCAGATATGCAGATACCAAAAAAAGAAACTTTACTTTAATCCAAGATGTGGTACAATATGATATGGATGTTATCGATCCTTTTGAAAATACTATTGCAACTGACGTCGTATTTGATTTTGAACTTTGGTCTAATTTACATCCTGGAATTGGAATTGAATGGTTAACTCCCAATTTTAATTTAGAAAATTGTAAAAGCAAATATTTACTTATTAACAAAAATCAAAATATAAATGGATATGAAAATAAAGGCAAGACAGAGTTCGGGTATTTATATGAAAAAAAGAAGGTGAATTAATTTGAAAGTCATTAACGCAATTTGGGAAAAAAGAAATTTGGGAGTAAGTTGCAATGAAATAAGCATAGAACCCAATGACACTGCTAATCTTATAAAAAAAGAATTACCATTAAATGAATCTGAATATACGGTAGTTAAAGTGCCTAGTGGAAAGTTTGACATCATGTTTTTGCTTAAAGAATTGGGATATACTTATGTAGAATCAAGCATGAATTTGGTACATGATTTAAAAGAAATCAAACTAAACTCCCTTCAACAAAGAGTCATGGATAGCATATCTTATTGCAAAATGAACAATAATGACATTGATGAATTATTTAATGAAATAAGAAAAGGTATTTTTACTACTGATCGGATTTATGTCGATCCTTATTTTACTCACGATCAAGCTGCAAATCGCTACATAAATTGGATTTCGGATGAAATAAAGAAAGGTTGTGATATTTTTAAATTAATATATAAAAACAATTCCATTGGCTTTTTCACTTTTAAAGATATTGGAAATAATACTTGCTACCCATTTTTATCTGGAATATATAAGGACTATCTCAGTTCAGGATTAGGAATGAGTGTCGCAATAAAAACATTGTTGGAAGCAAAAAAGAATTTTAGCTCAGTAAACACTTTTATTTCGTCTAATAATCCAAATAATTTGTGTATTCATACTTTAATAGGTTTCGTTGTTAAAAAAATGACTAGTGTTTACATTAAACATTTGTAATAGGGAGTGTTAATATTATGTTAAAAAACAAGAATATATTTATAACAGGAACTAATAGAGGAATTGGTAAAGCAATACTTACCGAATGTGCAAAAAACGGAGCCAATATTTGGGCTCACACAAGACATGAAAGCAATGAATTTAAAAATATGATAAATGAGTTATCAGAAAAGTTTAATGTTCAAATATGGCCGATATATTTTGATTTAAAAGACGAAAAAGCTATAGATGAAGCTATCAAAAAGATAAAAAGGCAAAAATTGAATTTAGATGTGTTAATAAATAATGCTGGAATGATGAAAGATGATATAATTGGAATGATTTCAGATAAAATTATTGAAGACACATTCAAAGTTAATGTATTTGCTCCTATAAAGTTACTACAGTTTGCAGCAAGAGTTATGATGAAACAAAAATTTGGAAGTATAATAAACATGTCTAGTATAGTAGGGGTAGAAGGAAATAAAGGTCAAGTTGTTTATTCTTCTTCAAAAGGTGCAATTGTAGCTTTAACTAAAACGGCAGCCAAAGAATTAGCGCCGTACAATATAAGGGTTAATGCAATTGCTCCTGGTATGATAGACACAGATATGTTTAGGTCAATCGGAGAAGATAAACAAAAGCTAAGAATTGAAAATATAGGCATGCATAGAATAGGAACCCCTGAAGATGTTGCAAAAGCTTGCGTTTTTTTAGCGTCTGATATGTCGAGTTATATTACTGGACAAATTTTAGGTGTTGACGGAAGCGCTATAATATAAATTTATAAATATATAGGAGTGAAATATTATGACAAATTTAGAAAAATACACAAAGGTATTTGAGGAAACTTTTAATATTACGAAAGAGCAAACAAAAGGTCTTGAATATCAAGCAATTAGTGAATGGGATTCTGTTGGTCACATGAGCTTAATAGCAGCTTTAGAGGATGCTTTCGACATAATGATGGATACTGATGACATTATCGACTTTAGCTCTTTTGAAAAAGGTAAGGAGATACTTGCAAAGTATGATGTGGACGTTAAATAAATTTAAAAATAATACCGCTATAATTAAAGAAACTGGAGAGAAAGTTTCTTATGGCAAAATGCATACCCTTTCAGAAGAACTGAAAGGGTATATTCCTAAAAGATGTTTAACTTTTATTCTATGTTCAAATGAGCTAGGTTCTGTATTAGGATATGTCACTTTTTTAAATAATAAAATTGTTCCATTAATGGTTGATGCTAATTTAGAGCAAGATCTTTTAAATAACTTAATAGAAACCTATAAGCCAGATTATCTATGGGTTCCTGAAAAGAAACTTGATCAATTTAAAGATTATGAAGTTATATATAATTCTTGCAATTATTATTTAGTAAAAACAGGTTTCGATAATGTTTACAGTTTAAATGAAGATTTAGCTCTTTTGCTTACTACTTCAGGTTCTACTGGTAGTTTTAAATTAGTTAGACAAAGCTATGAGAACATACAATCTAACATGAATTCGATTGTTGAATACTTAAATTTAACTTCAAGCGAATGTGCTATATCTACCCTACCTATGCACTATACATACGGTATATCTATAATTAATAGTCACTTAGCTGTTGGCGCAAGTTTAATTTTAACTGAAAAAACATTGATGCAAAAAGAGTTTTGGCATCAATTAAAAGATTTTAAAGCTACCTCTTTAGGAGGAGTTCCCTATACTTATGAGATGCTTGAAAAATTGCGCTTTTTTAGAATGAATTTGCCACACCTAAAAACCTTAACCCAAGCAGGTGGTAGATTATCTATAGATTTACATGAAAAATTTGCAAAATATGCTCATGATAACGATAAAAAATTTGTCGTTATGTATGGTCAAACTGAAGCTACAGCACGAATGTCATATTTGCCACATGAAAAATCATTAGAAAAGATCGGAAGTATAGGTTTAGCTATACCTGGCGGCGAGTTTTCAATTATAGACTTAGATGGAAACAAAATTAACAAACCCAACACTCCTGGAGAACTTATATATAAAGGGAAAAATGTCACTTTGGGATATGCAACTTGTGGTTCAGATTTATCAAAAGACGACGAAAGAAATGGTATCTTAGAAACAGGAGACATAGCAAAAATTGATGAAGATGGATTTTATTATATTGTTGGAAGAAAAAAGAGATTTTTAAAAATGTTTGGAAGTCGTGTAAATTTGGATGAAACAGAGCAATTAGTAAAGGAAGAATTTAAAAATATCGACTGTGTTTGTACAGGTTTTGATGATTATATGTATATATTTACAAATGTGGAAGGCAAAGAAGACGACATACTAAATTTTATATCTCAAAAAACAGGTATAAATCATATTGCCTTTAAAGTAAAGTTTATTCCTGCTATTCCAAGAAATTCTTCCGGTAAAGTTTTATATCCAAAGTTGGAGGAATATTATGATTGACTATGATGAAATTTTAAAATTATCTCCTTTTTCTTTAGGCAAAAATGAAAAACAAAAATTTTTAACTGAAAGTCTGTTAACTTTAACACAACATCATTACAATAATTGTGAAACATATAAAAATATGATGTGTGCAATTAATTTTGATGAAAAAAAAATTAACAGCTATTACGACATACCTTTTATTCCAGTTAGTCTATTCAAAGAATTAGAATTAAGAAGTATTAACAAAGATGAAATTTTTAAAGTAATGACTTCTTCGGGAACAACAGGACAATCGGTTTCAAAAATATATCTTGACAGAAAAACAGCAAGCTATCAACAAAAAACACTTGTAAATATAGTTTCCCAATTCACTGGGTCTGCGAGATTACCTATGTTAATAATTGATAGTCCTTCTGTTATTAAAAATAGAGCTATGTTTTCAGCAAGGGGTGCTGGAATTTTAGGATTTTCTATCTTTGGAAAAGACAAAACTTATGCTTTAAATGACGATATGAGTATAAATGTTTCTGCTATAGAGCAATTTTTAGAAAAGCACAAAAATCAAAAGATTTTACTGTTTGGATTCACCTTTATGATTTGGCAACATTTCTATAAAGAACTTTTAAAATTAGACAAAAAATTTGATCTGTCAAATGGGATATTAATCCATGGTGGCGGATGGAAAAAACTTGTTTCAGAAGCAGTTTCACATAACGAATTTAAAAATCGATTAGAAAGTCTATGTGGACTAAATGACATTCACGATTACTATGGAATGGTTGAACAAACAGGTTGCATATATATGGCATGTGAACACGGTCATCTTCATGCAAGTGTATTTTCAGATGTAATAACAAGAGACGCTATCGACTTGAGTCCTTGCGAGTTTGGAAAACCAGGTATTGTTCAAGTAGTTTCAGTTTTACCAGAGTCATATCCAGGTCACTCTCTTTTGACTGAAGATGAGGGTGTGATTTTGGGTGAAGACGATTGTCCGTGTGGAAGATTAGGCAAATACTTCAAAATAAACGGAAGATTAAAGAATGCAGAAATTAGGGGGTGCAGTGATACTTATGCAAGCAAATTTTAAAAATTTAACATATGTAGTTGGTAACGAAAAAACAATTGAAGCAATGATATCAACAAAACCAATGACACCTTTTTGCGATGAAGTTATAAAATTTCTAGATATATTATCTAAAAAGCTTATGAAAGAAGGAAAAGGTTACTCCGACGTTGCAACATTTGGATTTTGGTGTAGAAGAGCTGCTCTCCTTAAAGAAAAAGCAAAATATGACGATCTCGATTTCAGACTAGGAAGAGGAATTATATTTCATAGTACTCCATCTAATGTTCCTGTTAATTTTGCATTCAGTTTTGCAAGTGCTTTACTTGCTGGAAATGCAAGCATAGTAAGATTGCCAGGAAAAGATTTCGATCAAGTTGATATAATTTGTGATTGTATAAATGAATTGTTAAAAGAAGAATGTTGCAATCTGTCTAATTATATTTGTATGGTTAAATATCCATCCGATAAAGAAATTACAGATTTCATGTCGGCTATTTGCGACACAAGAGTCATTTGGGGAGGAGACCTAACTATTGAAGAAATAAGAAAATCTCCTTTAAAACCAAGAGCAAATGAAATAACATTTGCCGATAGATATTCAATAGCTGTTATTAACTCAGATGAATATTTAAAAATGGAAAACAAAGAGAATATTACTAATAATTTTTATAATGATACTTATTTTTCTGACCAAAACGCTTGTACATCCCCAAGAATAATAGTTTGGATGGGAAATCAAAAAGAAAGTGCTAAAAAAATATTCTGGGAAAACATACATAAAATGGTTAAAGAAAAATATAACTTAAGACCAGTGCAATCGGTTGGAAAATTAACAGCGCTTTTCAAAGTGGCCTCTCAACATGCCGTAAAATTGGCGGATCAAGAAGACCAATTTATAACTCGTGTTAAAGTAGATAATTTATTTGAAGACTTAATGAAATATAAATATAACAGTGGTTTTTTCTTTGAATATGATGCAGATAAATTGGAAGAAATTTTGCCTTTGTGCGATAATAAGTGTCAAACTTTAACTTATTTAGGTTTAAATTCAACCGAAATAAAAGACTTTTTTGTAAATTGTAGACCTTTTGGAGTAGACAGAGCTGTTCCAATGGGAAAATCTATGGATTTTGATTTAGTTTGGGATGGATATGATTTAATAAGAAGTTTGTCTAGAAAATTTAACATAATTTAAAAAATAAAAATAAATTGCTTTATTAAATCTAAACAGATCACTCTAAAAGCAATCAAAAAAGAGGACTTTAATTTATGAAAACGAAAACATTATTGTTTTTACATATAATATTGTTGCTGTATTCAATTAATGGTATTTTTAGCAAATTGGCCGGAACACAAGAATTTCTTAGTCTGCAATTCTTTATATATTATGGTATTGTGTTAACTATATTATTTGTGTATGCAGTTTTATGGCAAAGAGTAATAAAATTATTACCTTTAACAACTGCATTCGCAAATAAAGCAATAACTGTTATTTGGGGAATTGTATTTGGAATGTTTTTTTTCGGAGAAAGCATAACTTTAGGTAAAATAGTGGGTTCTATTTTTATTATTTTGGGAATAATTTTTTACACGAAATCAAGCGATTTAGATAAGGAAAATCAAAATGAATAATTCGATGTTACTATATTCAGGAATTTTGTTATTTGGAGTTTTTATAAGCTCAGTGTCTCAAGTTATGCTAAAAAAATCGAGCACAAAGAAATATTCAAATATTATATTTGAATATCTTAATCCACAAGTTATAGGTGCTTATGCTTTATTCTTCTTTTCTACATTGCTTAGTGTTTTTGCCTATAAAGAAGTTCCCTTATCTTTAGGTCCAGCATTAGAAGCCACAAGTTATTTATATATTACTTTTTGGGGAATTACCATATTTAAAGAAAAATTAACCAAGCCAAAAATTTTTTCTCTGATTTTAATCATAGTAGGAATTTGTTTTTATTCTTTTTTAGGTTGATTTTTTATTTATAAAACTATTTGATTATAAACATATATTTAGCGGCATTATTAATTTATTTTGCTTGATTAAAATTTAAGTAAAATAGATGGATAATGTCGCTAAAAATTTACGTAATTACAACTTAACTAATCATATTTTTAAATTCACCATATATATATAAAGTTTACACGCTTACAATTTTTTGGTATAATTTAGGGGTTAGTGTATTATTTTTAGAAAATTTATTATAGAGGCAGTTAAATGAAAAATAATTTATATAATATTTTGAAACAATTTATAAAGTTTGGAATCGTTGGCGTTTCCAACACAGCAATATCAATGGGAATAACTTATGGGATAATTTTTTTATTTCATAAGTTTAACTTAAGTTCAAATGAAAATTTATTGGTGTTCTTAGCATCATTTGTAGGTTTTGTAATAAGTGTTCTAAACTCATATTACTGGAATAATAAATATGTTTTTAAAAAAACTAATTCTAAACATTTATGGCCACTATTAAAATCATATATTTGTTATGGTTCAACATGGCTGCTTTCTTTTATTTTATCTTTTGTATTTGCAAATATACTATGTATATCTGTGGTATTAGTTCCTATTCTATCTATGATAATTACAATACCGCTGAATTTTGTTATGAATAAGTTTTGGACATTTAAATAGACTTGTTTTAAAAATAGTAATTTTTTATACACGCCTCTACATTTCCAGCACAATATTTGCAAACTCAACTTAGTGTCATATCGACAACAATCAAAAAATTCATTATAAGTTTGGAGTGTAGATTAATGAGAAAATCAACAAAAATATTTCTTTCTATTATGATTACTATAATAATAGCCTTAGCTGGACTATTTTTTTATGCTTTTAGAATAGAACCGTTTAATTTAAATGTGAATAACATAGATATATCTCCAAACAAAGCAAGTTCTGTGAAATTAGTACAATTTTCAGATACCCATATAAAACCCGATTTTACCCATGAAAATTTTCAAAAGGTTGTTGATGTCATAAACCAACAAAACGCAGACATTGTAGTCTTTACAGGTGATTTATATGACGATGCACCAACATATTCTGACGATAAAAACATTATAGAACTACTAAAAAGCATTAATGCCAAGTATGGAAAATTTGCAGTATATGGAAATCACGATTATTTTTCATACTCAGCCACAGAAAACAAAGATGGATATTCCAAAATAATGGAACAAAGCGATTTCACTTTACTCAAAAACAAAAATAAAATAATTGAAATTAACGGAAAAAGGTTGTTTATTACTGGACTAAATTGCAGCGATGAATATGATAATAACCATTCAACAGACTTTGCAGATCCAAGTAATAAAGATTCAGACTATAATATTCTTTTATCTCACAAACCATCAACCTATGAAAAATATAAAGATTTTGATTATAACTTAATATTGGCAGGACATACTCATGGTGGTCAAATTAAAATTCCTTTTATTTCATTTCACAGCGGTAAAGATCAGTGTGCTGGATTTTTTGCAGGGTTATATGATTTAGGTCCCAATAAAAAATTATACACTAATATCGGCATTGGAACAACTCTTGTTTCCGCAAGATTTAGAGCTGTTCCTGAAATCAGCGTTTTCAATTTGCCAATTCATTAATTATTGATATAGATACAAAACGAGACGTTATGTTGTTAAAATAAACATAACGTCTCGTTTTTTTATTTAATTTACTTGTTTCTATTTTTTATTTTACAAATTGTGTGAGTCATGGTTCCCATTGGACAATATACACACCAACTACGAGGTTTAAATAAAATCATAGTTACTAAACCTAAAATAGTTGCCGTCAGCATGACGCTATAAAACCCAAAAGCAAATTGACTTACTCCAGAATGCAAAAAATCACCATAATATGCCCATTCCCAAGGCACTTTAAATGTCCAAATCAAAGTCACAATCTGTTTCAACTCTCGAGCCCCAGAAAAAACCAAATATGTAACCCACAACATTTGAAAAAACATTGCAAAGAAGAAAATCAAAAAGCCATATTGAAACCATTTGCTTTTCATCCATTTTGGAATATCTTTTTTTCTTGACAGTCCAAATCTACCACCAATTAAATTAAACATCTGCCCTCTTCCACAATATTTATTACAATATGCCTTATTACCCTTAACTATTGAAATAACTATTGGAATTAAAAAACACAACAGCCCCAACCAAGCAAATAGAATATTTACAAAACCCAAAGTCAAATATGCTAAAGTTGCAATCCAAAGATAATCATACCATTTCTTTTTCATATTCTACCCTTCTTTCACTTCTATGACAGATGCGGGACATTCTTTAGCGCATCTGCCACAACCAACACATTTTTCACAATCTATATTTGCCGCTATACCGTCTACAACTATAGCACCCATAGGACAAACTCTCACGCATGATCCACATGCAACACAATAATTTTTATTAACATAAGCTTTATTTTTCACTAATAAATTCCCCCCTTAATTATGTAAAAAGAACATCAAATGTTTATCAATATCAAAAACATTTAATGTCCTCTAGCCTATCTTTAATATGTGGCGTTCCCGGGGTGATTCGAACACCCGGCCTACCGCTTAGGAGGCGGTCGCTCTATCCGGCTGAGCTACGGAAACAAAAATTAAAAACAAAGTTCATAACCGAACACTTGATTTTAGTATATCAAATTATATATGTATTTGCAACCAAAATTATTGTTTGCCCACCATTTGTATAAACAACAATTTGACAAAATCACTTTGCGTTATGATATAATAATAAATAATGTTTAAGATAAATGAGGATGAAATACTAAATGCATAAATTATATTTTTTTGATGATTTTGAAAATCTAAGCAAACACAACTTAAATCATTACGTTAATAGTATGCCTTCGGATCGCATAAAAAAATATCATCAATATTTAAGCACCAAAAACAAGTTAAATTGTCTTGCGTCATATCTTTTACTATGGTTTTCATTAAAACAAAATTCTTTAATTACAAAACCTCCTACATTCACATACGGTGCTAATAAAAAACCATATATATCAGAAAACCAAAATGTCTTTTTTAACATAAGCCATACAAATAACTGTGTAATATGTGCAATATCCGATAATGAAGTTGGTGTAGACGTAGAAAAAATAAGACCAATTAATTTAAATATATCAAAAAGAATTTTAACACCATCTGAACAAAAATTATTTAAAAAATCATCAAATAAACTAAATTTTATCCTTAAAACTTGGACAAAAAAAGAAAGCTATGCAAAAATGAATTCCGGCAATATTTTTACAGATTGTTCTACAATTGACACAATAACTCTTTCAAACATACACTGCTTTAAACACAAAAATTTTATAATTAGTGTTAGTTCAAAAAAACACAATATTATCAAACCTATAGAAATATCTACATCAGATATTTTAAATTTGTTATAAATAAGGTTGTATGAGAATATTAAATTCCTACATACAACCTTATTTATTATTTTTTGTAATAATTGATTACTATTATTTAGTTTTTAAAAACACTTTTTGGTTCCGTTTTACAACCCTTTTTATATGCGCATATCTTATATTTTTCATTACAATCATCTATGCAAACAGTAAAGCAATATATTCCATGTTTATCACTAACTGTTTGCTCTATAAATACGACTTCCGAACACTCACAATTTTTAACTACTTTGGAAAGTGTAACAACCGCTCCAGACACTAAACATCCACACTGATCTTTAATCTGTCCCCAAATTTTAACCTTCTTGCTCTGTTTAATTTTAATATCAGCTCGTAACTCTTTTTCACAAGGATTAACTAAAATTTCCACACCATTCTTTTCTTTTTTCTTCTCCTTATCAAACCCTAAATTTACATCATATAAATATTTATCATATTCCTTGCAATCATTCACCTTATAACATCTCCTAATTAAATTATATTTTTTAACATATAGATCTATTAACTAAAAAATAATATGCTGCTATTTTCATATATTATAAAAATATTATAATATACTCTATTTAGTTGCTAATATTAGCCCAACTAAAAAACCAACTATAGAGAGAACTTTGCAGAAAATTTTCTGCTAATTTTTCTCTATATAATTACTGTATTCTAAAATATCTATTTTTGTGAAAAATATTAATTATTAAAATGCAAAATATAGCATATAATTTCATAAAAAATATATGTGGATGTGATATAAATATGATAAAAATAAACAAAACTAAAAAAATTAAACAATTTAAAATAGAGAGAAAGCCCTCATCTTTTTTCATTCCCTTTGCTTCGGGAAAAAGCCCTTCTTTATATTTTAATAAATCTTATGAATCAACCATATCTCTAATTGGTTTTGGCAATTGCTCAAAAGAATACACTAAACTTATAAGAATAAAAAACGAAAAATATATTGAAACTTTAAAAAATCAATTTTACTTTACTGTTCCAACAAATTGCAAACTTAAAAGAATAGTTGCTAACTTTTCAGCACATCAAGTAGACATAGATCATAATATTAAATTATTTCCATGCATATATATTGCTAAATCCATAAATACAAATTTGCCTTTTAAATTAATAGAAAAAACAAAAACATATAACCAAAATAAACCATTTACAAAATCTCAATCTTGTCTCAATCTAAAAGAAACAATTGCCATTTCAAACAACTTAAACATTAATTTTTCCGTTGGAAATCGGATAGCAATATGTATGGCAATTACCTCTAATAACGTAACTCCACATAAAGTAAAAGCAAATTTCTTCTGTAACGGTAGTTTACTTTTTGAATAAAAATTCAATAACTTACTAAAGCTTCTTAATTTTTATAATTTTTATCTTGACAACTCTCATTATTTACTATATAATTTATATGTTGTTTTTATTGACGTGTTCGGGGCGTAGCTCAGTTTGGTAGAGTGCTTGGTTTGGGACCAAGATGCCGCAGGTTCAAGTCCTGTCGCCCCGACCATCTAAACAATATTAAAAAGATCAATTCTATTGAGTGGAATTGATCTTTTTTTGTTTTTACTCTCATTTTATTAAATCTTTAACAACTTCCCCCGCAATTATCAATCCAACAACAGGCGGAACAAATGGCGTACTACCCGGCGTTTGTTTGTGAGTTTTTCTTGTTATAGACACATCTGATTCACAAGTTTTCTCCTTTGTTTCTTGCCCATTAGGAACAATAGGCTTTTCTTTAGAATATACCACTTTTAATTTTTCTATTCCACGTTTCTTTAACTCACGTCTCATAACTTTAGCTAGTGGACATACCGATGTTTGATATATATCGGCAACTTCAAATAAGGTAGGGTCTATCTTATTTCCAGCGCCCATAGAACTTATTATTCTTGTTTTTGATAAAGTAGCCTTTTCAATAAGTTTAATTTTTCCGGTAACTGTGTCTATTGCATCCACAACATAATCGTACTGAGAAAAATCGAATAGTTCAGCCGTTTCATTATTGAAAAAAATCTTATATGTATTAACTTCAATGTCCGGATTAATTTCAACAATTCTCTGCTTAGCAATGTCTACCTTATATTGTCCAACAGTATTTGTCGTTGCGTAAATTTGACGATTTATATTCGATAAACACACCGTATCACTATCTATTATATCTAATTTTCCAATTCCAGAACGAGCCAACGCCTCAGCAACATATCCACCAACACCGCCAAGTCCAAAAACCGCAACTTTTAAATTAGCTAATTTTTCAATAGCTTCCTTTCCAAAAATAAGCTCTGTTCTAACAAACCTACTATTACTCATCCTTTTCCCTTTCAATTGTATTTTATATTCACTCTTTTTATATAAAAAATTAAACTTTAACCAACACTAATCATGTTTCACAAATAGTTCCTCCTCCAACAACTATATCTCCATCATACAAAACAACAGCTTGTCCTTTGGTTATAGCACGTTGAGGCTCGTCAAATTCAACCTCTATTGTATCTGAATCTGTTTGAATTACGGTTGCCCACTGTTCTTTTTGTCTATATCTAACTTTAGCTTTCAGTCTGGTTTTTTGAAATAAATTATCCGTCGCAATAAGATTTATATCTTTAGCAACAAGTTTTTTAGTATATATTCCGTCATGAGCGGTTAAAACAACTGTGTTATCAGCAGGATCAACCTTGCAAACATACATAGGCTGTTTCAAAGAAAGTCCCAGTCCCTTTCTTTGTCCAACAGTATAATGAATTATTCCCTTATGCGTTCCTAAAATATTTCCATCAACATCAACAAAATTTCCTGGCAAATAACTTTTCCCCGTATAATTCTCAATAAAATCAGCATAATTCTTATCTTTAACAAAACAAATGTCCTGACTGTCGTGCTTTTGAGCATTAACAAATCCATTGTTTTGTGCAATATCTCTTACTTCTGTTTTTGTCATCTTTCCGAGCGGAAACAAAGTATGTTCTAACTGATCTTGCGTTAATGAATATAAGACATAACTCTGATCTTTATCACAATCAACAGCCTTTTTTAAAATCCAACGCTTTCTAGATTCGCTATATTCAATCTGAGCATAGTGTCCCGTCGCAATAAAATTATAGTCCAATTCTTTTGCTCTTTGGAACAATTTATCAAATTTTAAATACCTGTTGCAATCAATACAAGGGTTAGGTGTCATGCCATTTTCATATGAATGTATAAATTTATCAATTACAGTTTCTTCAAATTTCGACGAAAAATTAAAAACATAATATTTCATACCTAATTTATAAGCTATATTCCTTGCATCCTCAACATCATCCAATGAACAGCAGGTGTTTTTCTGACAAACTCCTATATCGTCATTACTAAACAATTTCATAGTAACACCAATACAATCATATCCCTGTTTGTTTAATAGTAACGCAGCAACACTAGAATCTACCCCACCACTCATTGCAACTATTGTTTTTTTATTCATAACCTACCTCTTTTTTTGATAAAAATATTAATTTAACTAACTAAAAACTTAATTTCACTAAAAAATTCTCTAACCATATTGCTAGGTAAATATAAATTATTCATGCCTGCAACCAAACCAAATACATTATCAAGACCATTTTTTCTTGCTATTTGCAAAGCCCTAAACATATGAAAATTATTGGTTACAATTCCAACTGACGACCCACTATCTATATATTCAAGACTATTTTGTATGTTTTGCTCTGTGTTTTGTGATTCAACCTCCATAATAATTCTAGCTTCAGAAACACCCTGTTCTTTGAGATATTTTTTCATCCCAACTGCTTCTGCAAATGGTTCGTTATGACCTTGTCCCCCACATACTATACACTTTGTATTTTCATTTTCATTAAGATAATTCAAAGCTCTATCTAACCTATATTTCAAAATTACACTAGGCCTATCTTTATACACTTGTGCGCCCAAAACGACAATATAGTCTAAATTAGCTTGCTCTTTAACCAAAAAACCACTAATAATAAAACCTTCGATAATAACAAAAGATGTAAAAAATATGGCTAAAAAAATTAAACCAATTCTTTTAAAAATTGTTGGCAACCTTCTCCACAAATTAAATATAGTCATAAAATCACAAGCAACAAAAATCATTCCAATGAATATCCACACTGCAAAAAAGCCTGTTCCAGAACCAACACTTAATATTATAACACTATATATAAAACAAAGCACTGCTAAAATACTATATAGCAAAATAAGCAACGTTTTTTTCAAATTAAAATCTCCTTTTATACTACTCTAAAACTAATTTTATTACATCCAAAAAGCTATCTTTAAGCACTTTAACTGACAAATATGGTTTTGCACCAACATTCAAGGAAGCTCTTCCATTCAATCTATCCACAATATCTGCCATTTTCTCAATTTCTAACTTTGCAGGATAAAATTTTAAAGCAACTCCATCAGCAACAATTTCATTAAAGCCAATTTTTGCCGCTCTAGCACGTAAAATTGCAACATCCATTAATCCAATAACAGATTTTGCCGGATCACCAAAACGGTCTATTAATTCGTCTATTAAATCCATTTTATCATCTTCATTTTCAATTGCAGCAATTTTTCTATATATTTCCAATCTTTGAGATATATTAGATATATATTTTTCAGGTATATGCGCACTAATTGGTATATCAATTGCACAATCCACAAACTCTTTTTCAGGCTTTTTCCCTTGAGCCTCACAAACTGCTTCATTTAAAATTCGAATATACATATCATATCCAACAGTCTCCATCTGGCCATGCTGACGTTCGCCTAATAAACTTCCTGCCCCTCTTATTTCCAAGTCCCTAAGTGCAATTCTAAATCCAGATCCAAACCTAGTAAATTCTCTAATAGCAGACAGCCTTTTGGTTGCAATCTCAGACAAAACCTTTCCTCTGTCAAAAGTAAAATATGCAAATGCCCTACGTTTAGCTCTTCCTATTCTCCCTCTCAACTGATATAGCTGAGATAGCCCCATATAATCCGCATGTTCAACAATCATTGTGTTAGCATTAGCTATATCCACTCCTGTTTCAATTATTGTTGTGCATATTAAAATATCTATTTCATGGTTTAAAACTTGATCCCAAACTAATGATAGTTCTTTTTCTCCCATCTGTCCATGCGCAACACCTATTTTTGCATCAGGAACTAATCTTTGAATTTTTGCTCTACACTGCGTTATCGTGCTTATCCTGTTATGTATGTAATAAACCTGACCATTTCGTCTCAATTCTCTTCGAATTGCCTCGGCAATAATTGATGGTTCATATTCCATAACATAAGTTTGAATTGGTTGTCTATCCTGCGGAGGCTCTTCTAAAACACTCATATCTCTTATTCCAGACATAGCCATATTTAAAGTTCGAGGTATTGGTGTCGCAGAAAGAGACAATATATCTATTCCATTGAAAAGTTGTTTAAATTTTTCCTTCTGTGAAACACCAAATCGCTGCTCCTCATCAACAATAGCAAGACCTAAATCTTTAAATTCAATATCTTTTTGAACTAATCTATGAGTTCCAACAATTATATCAACATTACCTGTTTTCAATTTATTAATTATATCTTTTTGCTGCTTTGGTGTTTTAAATCTAGAAAGCAATTCAACATTAACAGGAAAGTCTCCCAACCTTGCAATTAATGTTCTATAATGTTGCCAAGCCAAAATAGTTGTTGGACAAAGAAATGCACATTGTTTGCCGTCTAAAACACACTTGAATGCAGCTCTAAGCGCAACTTCTGTTTTTCCAAATCCAACATCTCCACAAAGTAGTCTATCCATAGGCCTTGTAGATTCCATATCACGTTTAATGTCTGCAATCGCCGTCAACTGATCCTGTGTTTCTTCATATTCAAAATGTCTCTCAAAATTAACCATCCAATCACCGTCAGGTGAAAATGCAAATCCTTTTGTGTTTTGGCGCTTAGCGTATAGTTCTATTAATTCTTTTGCCATTTGAGCAGCTTCTTTTTTAACTCTTCTCTTGGTTCTTTTCCAATCATCTGTTCCTAATTTGTTTAATTTAACTCTACCTTCATCAGAACCCATATATTTTGAAACCAAATCTAGCTGCGTTACAGGAACATATAAAACATTTGTTCCGGCATATTTGATTTTAATATAATCCTTCTCAACATCTCTAACTGAAATTTTTTCAATGCCCTCAAAACTTCCAATGCCATAAGAAACATGAACAACCAAATCGCCAACATTTAAATCTGCAAGCGATCTAATTTGACCTTTTACAGATTTCTTTTTGTTTCCAGAATCACGATATTTAAACTTAGTAACAGATATAACCGCAACCTTTGCATCCGGATATTCAAAGCCTGAAGAAATAGCTCCAGATGTAATATAAACTCCACTGCTCTTAATGCCATGATCATACTCGATAACAGGAGCAACAATTCCCAAAGTCAACAAATCTTTTGACAACATATCAGCAGCTTTTTGCGTTCCAGCCATGACTATAACAGTAAAATCTTTTTCAGTATAAAATTCTATTTCTTCTACTAAGACTTTTCTTTCTCCACTCCAATTTCCCAAATTAATTGCATTAAAAGATATTATTTCACTTAATTTACAATTGTCTGATTTATGAGAAAAATTTTCCAAAAACAAAACATTTTCATATACACCATTTAAAAAAGCTTGACCATCAGGCTTAACATCTTTTAATGGAAGACAAAGTTCTCCCTCATCAAACAATATTTCTAGATCATCATTCCACTGATTAGTTTCATCAACCAGTGCTTTTTCAACAGCTTTTTGCTCACTAACTAAAAAAATCCCATCATCAAAATAGTCCAATATAGTAGCTTTTTCTTTATATATAACGGATATATATTTGTCAATATTAGAAATAGACGCACCGCTTTGTATTTTACCCAAGTCACTCTCAATTTTCAATTTTGCATTTAAAGATATATCAGAATCCATAATTTGCGTGACACTATCTATAAATTCAGTTTTGTTTAATATAAATTCGCACACAGGACATATTTCTAATATATCCAGTTTATCACTTCGACGCTGTGTTTCTAAATCAAAAAAGCAAATACTGTCAATATCATCTCCCCAATATTCAATTCTAACAGGAGTCTTTATTGAAGCAGGAAATATATCTAATATTGCTCCCCGAACCGCAAACTGACCAGTTCCATCAATTTGATCTCTTTTTACATAACCAATTTCTGAAATTCTACGTATCAATTCACTCTGAACAAAAGGTTTCCCTGCTTCTACTGAAATCACCGATTTTTCAAGTATTGTTTTAGGCATAGTATATGAACAAGCAGAAGCAATTGAACAAAAGACAACTCTTGTTTTCTTATTTAATATCCGAAATAAAACACCCATCCGTTTTATCTCATATTCATTTGAATAACTTTCAATAGGCCGCAAAACTAAATCACGATAAGGAAAAACTTCGGCAATCTTATCGCCAGCAAAACAATTAAAGTCACTACACAAAGCCTGCGCACTTTGTTCATCTGGAGTTAAAACTAAAACTAATTTTTTTATGGATTGCTCATATATATTTAAAATTAAATTAGCTTTATTTACAGAAGGAAGACCAATAGCCATAGCCACTTTTTTGTTATTAATACAATTGTTTAATATTTGTGTTTGATCCAGTTTACTAAGCAACTGGGTAAAAATATTCATATTGATATGGTCTCCTCTCAAACTAAAAAATCTCACTCTATAATAAAAAGTTTAACATACAAAAAAGTGAAAAATATAGCATAAAACAAAATTAAATATTATAGGCAACTTAAATTTAGCTGCCTATAATATTTAATTAAATTTATTCATAGCTTCTTCTATTTTTCCACAAACCATCAGCTTAACTGCCTCAACAACACATTTATTAGCTTCGTCAATCTTGATAATATCATTATCGTCAAAACGCGAAAGAACCCATCTGCCAAGATCATATTCTCTACTAGGCTTAGCACCAACACCAATTTTTATTCGGCTAAAAGTGTCCTCCCCTGTAGAATATATGATGCTTTTTATACCGTTGTGTCCTCCTGCGCTGCCTTTCTTTCTAATCCTTATCTTTCCGGGATCAAAAGAAATATCGTCAAACAAAACTATTATATCACTAACATCAAGTTTATAATATTCTCTTGCTGCCTCAACCGCAATGCCACTTTCATTCATAAACGTCAATGGTTTAACTAACAAACACCTAACACCATTAATTACTCCATCACCAACGAAAGCCTTAAACTTATGTTTGTCTACGTTTATGTTAAACTCATTCGCTATAAAATCTATAGCCTTAAAACCAACATTGTGCCGTGTATTATCATATTTAGGGCCCGGATTTCCCAAACCAACAACTATCTTTTTAATAGGCCCAACATTGCTAGACCTACTTTTTAGTTTTTCAAATAAATCAAACACACTCATATTAAATCACCCAAACAAAGGAGATATAGACTCATCCTCATATACTCTTTGAATTGATTCAGCAAAAACAGGCGCAACAGATATCATTTTTATTTTATCAATTTGTTTTTCCTTTGCCAAAGGAACCGTATCTAAAATAACCAATTCTTTAATAACTGAATTTTGTATTCTATCAATTGCCGGACCCGATAGAACTCCATGAGTTGCACATGCATAAACCTCTTTAGCGCCACCCATTTCAATTATAGCCTTAGCTGCATTACATAATGTTCCAGCAGTATCAATCATATCATCCGCAATTAGAACACGTTTTCCACGAACATCACCAATAATGTTCATAACTTCAGACACATTAGCTTTAGGACGTCTTTTGTCTACAATAGCAAGAGCAACATTCAACCTCTCAGCCAAATTTCTAGCTCTGGTAACAGACCCAAGGTCTGGAGACACAACCATAACATTTTCTTTGTCATCTTTAAATAATTCTTGGAAATACGGAGCAATGACTGGAACACCCAACAAATGATCAACAGGTATATCAAAAAATCCTTGAATTTGAGGAGCATGAAGATCCATAGTTAAAATTCTATTCGCACCTGCCGTTGTTATTAAATCCGCGCATAGTTTAGCAGAAATAGGATCTCTAGATCTTGCTTTTCTATCCTGTCTAGCATATCCAAAATAAGGAATAACAGCAGTAATCCTGCCTGCAGAAGCTCTCTTTAAAGCATCTATCATAATTAATAGTTCCATTAAATTAGTGTTAACTGGGTAGCAAGTTGATTGAACAACAAAACAATCAGACCCACGTACAGATTCTTCAATAGAAACAGAAATTTCTCCGTCACTAAACGTTTTAACAGTTGCTTCACCCACCTCAACTTTTAGCTGCTTTGCAATCATATCAGCAACTTTCACATTAGAATTACCAGTAAAAATTTTAATATCCTTGCCATGCAAACTCATTGTTGGCATCCCCCTAAAAAGTACAATTTGTTCAAATGATATATTAAATAAAAAATATATTACGACATTAAGTAATATTATATACTAATTACATTTTGTTATCAATAACAAATTAAAATTAATAAAAAACATAAAAATAAACTCATCACATATTTTATACATTTTATTTATTAAGTTGATATTGCAATTAAAAACAAAAAGTATTATAATGAAATTCACCAACTTATTTTACTTTTCAGCAATATGTGGTATCTGATTTCAGACAGATACTTACCAAAAAGGGGTAATCGAAAAATGGTCAAATCTTTTATGGTTGAAACTTCCGCACGTCATGTACACTTGAGTAAGGAAGCTGTAGAAATTTTATTTGGTAAAAATTACAAATTAACACTAAAAAAGGATCTATCTCAGCCAGGTCAATATGCTTGCAATGAAAAAGTAGATATTGTTGGTTTAAAATCCACAATCAAAAATGTTTCAATAATTGGTCCTGAGAGATCATATGTTCAAGTAGAAGTTTCTTTAACCGATGCTAGAAAACTTGGACTAAAACCTCCAATTAGAGAGTCTGGAGATTTGAAACATAGTGCGGGATGCACTTTGATTGGTCCCAAAGGTTCTTTAGAAATTAAGGAAGGTCTTATTATTTCTAAGCGCCACCTTCATGCTAAACCAACCGATGCAGAAGGATTAAATGTAAAAAATGGCGAGATCGTTTGGGTAAAAATTGAAAGTCCAGAAAGAACCACAATTTTTGGAGATGTCGTTGTTAGAATATCACCCGATTATTCTCTGGCCATGCATATAGATACTGACGAGGCCAATACTGCAAATTGTAATTTGCAATCTCAAGGTGAGATTATTAAAATATGAATGTTTTCTAAATGCAACACATTGTTTTCAATACACTTACCCAATTATTAAGCGCTCTGGTAAATTCTATATTAAACTTTTAATGTAAGTTATGTATTTCATAGTAAGGAGTGAATTAACGTATGGGAAAAAGCAATTTCTTTTTATATAAAAAAAGACCTTTAGTTAGAAAAGATAATGTAATATATTATGGTTATATGTATGAAAATGTTGTTGCAATGTTAACTATTAAATCAACTCACAAAGTAAAAAATTTAGATGTAAGTGACGACATTCAAATTCAACTTATTTCAACCGATCCAAAAGCATCTCCGAAAGATGTAGTAATTAAACACAGCGAAAAGAAAAGTCTTTTTGATGCTCTGGATATAGCTGAAGTATGGATAGATCGTTATACAAAAAAATCAAATAGTTAGAGTTGCTATTTATATCATTTTTAAATTGTCTGATTACAGAATTTTTGGTCAGACAATTTTATTTTTTTCACATAATAATCTAAAAGTATCCAACATGAAAACATCGAACTATTTATAGTTTGTCAGCATTTTATATTGAATATTTTATTATTTTTGATTTTGCTCCAAAATATTATCACGAAATACAAAAAAAGCTTGCATTATCTACAATATTAAGTTAATATATAAGTCGCAGTTTTTTGTTTGAATCGCGATTCACAAAAATCTTATAGTTAACTTATTTGAAAAACTGTTTAAAACAATTAACTACTGATATGAAACTATGCATATACACATAATTTTTAATATTTTATTTAACAGCATTAGTAACTCTATGCTCTCAAATGGTAAATAAAACAAAATCAACAGTTCGATTTTGTATGTTGTAAATTTTCAATTTTATTTTTTATTGCTAAATTTTATAACATAAATTTTTATTTGATGTAAAAAATTAATTATTTAAGATGTATTTAGTTGTCTAGTTGTGGTAATATTTCACAAATATATGTGTTATTTTTATATTTTTTGAATATTTTAATAAAATTTTGAACAAAACTATATTAAAGGCACATTCAGTTTACTATTATCAATTTAATTTCCTATTGTTTTTTCAAAAAAGCTGATTATTACAATGATTTTAATATTTTTTAATAACATTTTTTTAACAAATCAAACTTATACTAAGAGTATATACACAAAGTGTGTTTTCGATTAGTATAGTAATTTTAATTGTAATAGCAAGCTTTTATTGAGAAAAACTAGTTGACAGCCTATTAAACAAGGTGTATAATCTTGTTAAAATACATTAAGCACTCCAATTAGTGCATAGTTAATTGTTTAATAACAAAAACCAATGTTAAAAATGGAGGTATTTTAATGACTAAATCAGATTTAATCACTACTGTGGCAGAATCATCAGGATTAACTAAGAAAGACACTGAAAAAGTAATTTCTGGTTTGTTGGCTGCTGTAACAAATGCTCTTGTTTCTGGAGACAAAGTTCAAATTGTTGGTTTTGGTACATTTGAAGTTCGTGACCGTAAAGAACGTGAAGGTCGTAACCCTTCTAATGGTAAACCTATGATCATTCCGGCAAGTCGTGTTCCTGCTTTCAAAGCTGGAAAATCACTCAAAGACGCTGTTGCAAAATAAGGACTATTGTTTGTTTTATAATATTAAGCACTGTCATTGTCTATTTATGATGGTGCTTTTTGTTTCAAATTAATAAAATATATGTTAATTATAACATACAAAATTGTCTAAATTTGCGGCTGTCTGCAATTTTAGAGTCAGCCTAATTAAATAATAATATTAAAATTTGAAAAATAATGTGATAGGAGAAAAAATTGAGATTAGATAAATTTTTAAAAGTTTCAAGACTTATTAAAAGGCGCAACATAGCTAATGAAGCATGCGATGCAGGAAAAATTTTAGTAAACCAAAAAGTTGCACGTGCCTCATATTCGGTTAAAGAACAGGATATTATAGAAATAAATATAGGAAAAACTCCTTTAAAAGTGCGTGTTAAAAAAATTTTAGAACACGCCAACAAAGACAGCGTCACTGAAATGTATGAGGTTGTTTAATAATTAAAATCATATACTAAGTTTAGTCTGAATAAACATTTTATAAACTAAAATGTAGGAGGATTAGACTATGATTGAGGAAAAGAAAAACAATAAAGTAGCTCATAACATTATTCTGGAAAATAGAAATAAATTAAGCATTTCAGGTGTTAATGACGTAGACAGTTTTGACGACAAACAAATTTCAGCTTTTACAGAGATGGGTTTTTTAACAATAAAAGGTTCTAATTTACACATAAATAAGTTTAACACTCAAAATGGAGAATTAAACCTATCTGGAAAAATTGACAGCTTGGTATATTCCAATCGAGAAAAAGTTTCTACAACAAATCTCATATCAAAGCTATTTAAATGATGTATATGGCATTTTCTCCCCCAGCAACAATATTTTTAATGTCAATAATACTGGGGATGAGTTTTGGGGCATTGTGGGACATTTTTCGAATATTACGCCTAAGCATTCCCTCCGGCAAAATATTTATTTTTATTCAAGATGTAGCATATTGTTTAATTATTTGTTTCGCAACACTAATATTTTTTTATTTTTTCACATTTGGTGGCTTTAGATTTTTTGTTTTGATAGGCGAATTTTTTGGGTTTATAATTTACTATTTCACAATAGGTCATATTATTTTTAACGTTTTCAAAATAATAACACACTTTTTGCATAAAATAATTTTGATTTTAACATGGCCTTTACGAAAAATTTTGGCTAAAACGCTATGCTTTTTTAGCCAATTATTGTGTAATTTTAACCAAAAGATAAAAAAATATCTACACATTAAGAAAAAAGCCTTGCATTTAAACAACATATCATTGTATAATATGATAAAATCAAAAATTAGTAAATAAAAACTATTTTTGAGGGTATGATATGTTTAAAGTTAGAAATAGTAGACAAAAGTCTAAGCAATGGATTTTTAGAATATTTCTTATGTTTTTCGCAACGTGCGTCATTGTTCAGCTAGTAAATGTTCATGTTAACATATCAAGAAAACAAAGAGAATTAAATGCGCTTCGCGAAAAACTGGATGTTCAAGTCCAGCAAAATCAGCTACTTCAAAAACAGTTAGATTTCGGCGTTACCGATGAATATATTGCTAAGGTAGCAAGAGAAAAATTAAATTTAGTGTTGCCTTCCGAGCGAATTTTCATTGATGTAACAAAGGAATAAATATTTTTTCATTTTTAAGGAGGTTCTTTAAGTTAAATGCAACTCGATGTTGGAGCCATAGTTGAGGGTAAGGTTACAGGGATAACCAAATTTGGTGCGTTTGTAGAAATTGAAAAAGGGGTTAACGGTTTAGTTCATATTTCTGAAATTTCTGATTCTTACGTAACTGATGTGGCAGATTTTTTAGAAAAAGGTGATGAAGTCAAAGCCAAAGTGTTGGCTGCAGATAATGGGAAAATTAGCTTGTCTTTAAAAGCTGTTGGTCCGGTTCATCCAAAAAACAACCCAAATCAAAGCAAATCAGGTAATAATTCAACTGATTCTAAAAGTAGTAGGAACGCTGTCAAATCAAACGAACCGCCAAAGGTATATAAACCCTTCAAAAAAGAAGAGCCTTTGTCTTTTGAAGAAATGCTGAGTCGTTTTAAAAAAAGCAGTGAAGAAAAAATGTCTGATATAAAACGCAATATGGATAACAAAAGAGGTTCATATTCTAAAAAACGTTGAATTAAATTATAGAAACACAGCTCTAATTAAATTATGAGCTGTGTTTTTTATACAACAAAAAATACAATTCCTCGAGATTGGGAATTGTATTTTTTAATTATATTAACCTATTTTCTAAACTATACCTTGAGCCAACATTGCATCACAAACTTTGCTGAATCCAGAAATATTGCTTCCAACAACCATGTTTCCATCAAAGCCATACTCTTTTGATGCTGCATATCCGTTAGCAAAAATGTTCTTCATTATGTTATGTATCTTTTCATCTACTTCTTCAAACGTCCATGAATATCTCATTGAGTTTTGAGACATCTCCAAGCCAGAACAAGCAACTCCACCAGCATTTGCAGCTTTACCAGGTCCAAAAGGAATTTTGTTGTCAAGCCATTGAGCAACTGCTTCTTGAGTGCAAGGCATGTTAGCGCCTTCTGCAACACACATAACACCATTTTTAATTAATGTTTTAGCTGCTTCTTCATCTAATTCATTTTGAGTTGCACAAGGAAGAGCAACATCACAAGGAATAGACCATATATTTCTACAATTATCAAAATATTCTGCTCCGCTAACTCTCTTAGCATATTCTGAAATTCTTGCTCTTTCAACCTCTTTTATTTGTTTTACAACGTCTAATTTAATTCCATCTTTATCATAAACATATCCACTAGAATCTGACATTGCAACTACTTTTGCACCTAATTCCATTGCTTTTTGTGCAGCATATATAGCAACATTACCAGAACCTGAAACAACAACTGTTTTTCCTTCAAAAGAAGTGTTACATAAATGTTTCAACATCTCTTGAGTATAGTAACAAAGTCCATAACCAGTTGCCTGAGTTCTGAATAAAGAACCACCATATTCTAATCCTTTTCCAGTTAAAACGCCTGTAAAAGTATTTGTTAAACGTTTATATTGACCAAACATAAAGCCTATCTCACGACCACCAACACCAATATCTCCAGCAGGAACATCTGTGTCTGGACCTATATGACGATATAATTCAGTCATAAAGCTCTGACAAAATCTCATAATTTCCCCGTCAGACTTTCCTTTAGGATCAAAATCAGATCCACCTTTTCCGCCACCCATTGGCAAACTAGTTAATGCGTTCTTGAAAATTTGTTCAAATCCCAAAAACTTAATAACTGAAGCGTTTACAGTTGGATGTAATCTCAATCCACCTTTATATGGACCGATTGCAGAATTGAACTCTACGCGAAACGCACGGTTAACTTGAGTTTTTCCATTATCATCAACCCACGGCACACGAAATTGAATCATACGCTCTGGTTCAACTAATCTTTCAACAATTCCTTTTTCTTGAATTTCTGGTCTACGCTCAACAACTGGCTCAAGAGAACTCAAAACCTCTTCAACAGCCTGCAAAAACTCAGGCTCATTGCCATTTCTTTTTTTTACAGTCTCATAAACAGACAATAAATATTCATTTTTTAAAGACATAATAAAAATCCTTTCAAAATTTATTTTTTAGAGATAGTATAATTTTATTTTTAAAGACAATATAATTATACTACCTCAAATTTGAAATTGCAAGAGAACCTTCTGATTTTTTGAAATATCTTAAAGTAAAAATTTCACAGTAAGCATGCGTAAAGTATAAATTTCTACAAAATTCGAGGCTGTTGACAAAAACTTAAATCATATTTTGAAACATAAATGTGTTTTTGTTTCAAATATATGTAACCTTTTTGTTGTTGTCATTAAAATTTTATTATGTTATAATTCTATATATTAAGGAAAAAATTATATTTTTAGGGAGAATAAATTTTATGAAATTGCTTGTCTTTGTATTAAATAATATAAACAAACTAGATGAACTTTTAGTTGAACTATCTAAAAAAGGTTTAAACGGAGCAACAATAATTAATTCTATAGGAATAGCTCAATCGCTTTATAAGTCTAAAAATTCAAATACATATGAAAGTGTTATAATTAACTCTTTAAAAGCTCTGTTAGATAGCAACGACCACAATGAAAACCGAACTATTTTTGCAGTCGTTGATGAACCTCAGGAACAGATATTTTATAAAGCCGTTGAGAAAGTAGTTGGTTCGCTATCCAAAGAAAATTCAGGAATCATTTTTACAGTTCCGGTAGATTCCGTTATGGGTCTTTCATCTCAGCGAAACAAAGAAGAAAAATAAAAAACCAAGCGTATTTTATTACACTTGGTTTTTTATTTTAAACACTATTTCTTATTAAAAGCCTTATTTAAAATATTAAGAGCCTTCTTTTCTATCCTAGAAACATATGATCTCGATATATTTAACTTTTTCGCCGTTTCACGCTGTGTAAGCGGAACTCCTCCATATAACCCATATCTCATCATTATTACTTTTTTCTCACGTTCACCTAATACATCTTCAACATACTTATACAATGCATCCGACTTACACTTTAATTCCACAATATCCACAACATTCTCGTCATCCGCCAATATATCAGAAAATGACAGTGAATTTCCATCTTTATCAGTATCAATAGTATCGTTAATATAAACATCATTCGCAGATTTTTTTAAAGAACGAAAATGCATAAGTATCTCGTTTTCTATACATCTAGAAGCATATGTAGCAAACCGTATTCCTTTTTCAAAATCATAACTTTCAATTGCCTTAATTAAACCAATCGCTCCAATAGAAATCAAATCATCTTGATCATTAGTAGAGGAATAATATTTTTTAGCTATATGTGCAACCAACCGCAAATTATGCTTTATTAACAAATCTCTGGCCGTTTTGTCTTTCTCCTTCATTTTTTCAAAACACTCTTTTTCTTTTTTTGGAGATAATGGTTTTGGAAATGTGTTTCTCTCAATATGTAGCGCAAAAAATAAAATATGTTGCAATATTCCTGCAATAGCTCCTATAATCAAAAAAATCACCTCTAATTAGCATATATGCAAATTAAAGGCAATTTGTGCCTGACCACACAAAATTAATTTATATAAAAACATTTTGCAACTAAATAATCATTATTGAAGCGCAGTTTCTTTTATTCTATCAATTCCCTTATAAACTACCGGCATCTTAATCACTATAACCGTTAAAATAGCTTCAGCAGCTAAATATGCTCCATTATATACTATGGAATAGGGTAATGCTGCCCATCCTTTCCATGCATATTGTCCAAAAAATATCCAACCAGATAAAACCGAAAACAAATATCTTCCAAAAACACCAGCTATATATCCCTTAACTAACCCATTTTTTAAATTGGCAAAAAATCCCGATATTCCCAATGCCGAAAAAGCCAATATGTAATCTAAAACAAGCTGAATTGGATGCACTACGTATGGTTTAAATATCAACCCCATAAACCCAAATGCTAATCCCGATATAATCCCAACACTAGGTCCATAAAAATAGCCTATTAAACACACAAACAACATACTAAACATTGTCACTGAACCACCAAAAGGTAAAGAAAACAAAGATACAAATGATGCCACGGTTGCAAACGAAATAGAAATTGCACAAAATGCTAGTTTTTTAGCATTCCACTTTCCACCTGAATTTTGTTTTTTATTCTTGTTAAAAGATAAAGCAATAAATAACAAACCAACAATAATTAAACTAATCAAAAAAATTCCACCACTCGTTATATGATATCCACATTCATCAACATTAACAAACCAAGACATTTAAACAACTCCTATCCCAACTCTAATAAGAAACAAAAAAACAGAAGCCACCCAATTTGGCAACTTCCGCTAAAAATCACAATATAAGCAATCCCTACGTTGGCATTATCCAAATCAGGTAATCCGGTCGAAGGTTACACTTCCTTCCTCTCAGCCTGAAACACAAGCTCCCGTTTATTAATCTTTCTATAGTGCATTATACATAACATTAACACACAATGCAACATTATGATACAAAATATTTATTTTTCTTTACTGTTATCTTTTACTTCCTTGTTCACATTTTCGATTTTTGACTCTGAACTATTTAATATTTCCTTAGCAGAAGCCAACATGCCTGCCATAGATTGGATTTCACTAGGAATTATTATTTTTGTAGCTTTTCCATCTGCTGCTTTCTCAAAAGCTTCTAGCGACTTAAGTGCAATTACAGATTGTGATACATCGGCAGCTTTAATCATTTCTAACCCTCTAGCGGTTGCTGTTTGAACAATTTCTATTGCTCTAGCCTTTCCTTCAGCCTCTTTTATAGACTGCTCTCTAACAGCTTCTGCGTGCAAAATTAGCGATTCTTTTTCAGCTTCTGCTCTTAAAACCTGAGATCTCTTCTCACCTTCTGCAACTAAGATATCCGCATTTTTACGTCCTTCTGCTTGCAGAACCAACTGTCTACGTTCACGTTCAGCCTTCATTTGTTTTTCCATAGCGTTCTGTATTTCAGCTGGCGGAACAATGTTTTTCAATTCAACACGATTAACTTTAATTCCCCACTTATCGGAAGCGCTATCTAAAATAGCAGTTATTTTGGTGTTTATAACATCTCTACTGGTTAAAGTATGATCTAATTCCAAATCTCCTATTATATTACGAAGAGTGGTTGCAGTTAAATTTTCAATAGCTAAAAGAGGATTATCTACTCCATAGGTATATAGTTTAGCATCTGTTACTTGATAGAAAACAACTGTATCTATCTGCATAGTTACATTATCTTTAGTTATAACTGGCTGAGGCGGAAAATCAACCACACGCTCTTTTAAAGAAACTCTGCTTCTTATAATATCAAAAATTGGGAGTTTCACATGTACTCCTGTCGACCAAGTAGTTTGATATGCCCCTAATCTTTCCAAAACATACACTTTTGACTGCGGAACAATTTTAATGCTCAAAAGTCCTAAAATAATAAATATCGCCAATATAGATATCAATATAATCATTCAAATACAATCCTTTCAAATTAAAATATACTAATTATTCATTAGCTTCAACAACTAAAGTAACTCCTTCTATCCTCCTTACAACAACTTTAGTATTAACACTAATGGTTGTTTCTATTTCATTTTTGGCAGCCCAATTTTGTCCAAGAATATTTACTCTGCCTCTTCGTTCCAAATTGTTTATTTCCTCTGTAACAATTCCTTCCTTTCCTATAATCATATCCGCATTTGTAGGACTATGAGTAACCTTAAGCATCTTATAGGCAACAGGTCTAATAAAAACTATCAGCAAACAAGAAACAACCAAAAACACCGCTATCTGCACCGTAATATCAACATCAAATAGCGAAGCAAATAAAGCACTAACACTACCAAAACTAAAACACAATGCAAAAAATTGATATGTAAAGAATTCAATCAAAGTAAAAATCAAAAGCAAACCAACCCATACCAATAAGCAGTTCATAAAGCCAAAAATATCCAACTCAAAAAGATCCATAGCACCACCCCTATTCCAAACACTCAATTAACAATGCCATTATATCAAAACGCCTCCATAAAATCAACAATTATCGATAGAATTCACCACTATTTTTTCTAGTATTAGTTAATTATTTGTATGCAAAATCACATTGCTTTTTTATCCACAAAAATATATAATAATATAGTCAAGAACTGATTAATTTTAGGAGGACTTTTTTTGCAAAAAATATTAGGCCTAATAAGAAAAGCTATTCATGAATTTGATTTAATTGAAAACGGAGACAAAGTTGCAGTTGGTGTTTCCGGAGGAAAAGATAGTTTGGTTTTGCTAGAAGGTTTAGGTAGAATAAAAACATTTTTACCAATTTCTTTTGACATTGTAGCAATAACACTAGATTTAAAATTTGATGATATTCCCTCTGACTATAGCTCAATCCAAGCTATGTGCAATAAATATGACATTCCATACATAGTTCAGCCAACAGACATTGCTGATGTTGTATTTAATATAAAAAAAGAACCTCACCCATGCAGCCTATGTGCTAGAATGCGCAGAGGTGCTCTTCACGATGCTGCAAAAAAGAACAATTGTAATAAAATTGCCTTTGGTCATCACTTTGACGACGCAATAGAAACTTTTATTATGAACTTGTTTAACGAAGGCAGAATTGACTGTTTTTCCCCTAAAACATATCTATCTAGAAAAGACATAACTCTAATAAGGCCTCTAGTTTTTGCCACTGAGCAAGAAATTATTCGCGTTGCAAACAAACTAGATCTAAAAATTGTTAAAAACAAGTGTCCGGCAGATGGTAAAACTAATCGACAAGTTACAAAAGAGTTTTTAGCTGAAAAAGAACAAGCAGATCCCGGTTTTAAAGACCGCATATTTGGAGCCATTAGACGCAAAAACATTAATGGTTGGGGTTTTAAATAATATTGTTTTAATAAGCAAAGTTACTTTTTTTACAATTATGTTTTAAAATTGTAAAAATTTATATATTTTTTATGATTTTATAAGTTGACACTGTCATAAAATTGTAATAAAATTAAAGTAATGCGTTGTTAGCGGTGCTTTACTCATTTTGTGTGCTGTTTATTAACTTTTTGTAAAACATTTGTATATGTTTGCTAATTGTATAAATAAATTTCAAAAATCAATAGCTCTTTAAGTTTTGAGTGAGGTGCTTATTAACCCGTATTTAACATCAAATTCATATTAAAAATCAAATAATTCAAATGGGCATATAAATTCAAAACTAAAGGAGGTATATTTAATAAATGAATATAACAATTGTAGCCTTGTTAATTGTTTTATCAGTTGTTATTTCCAGCTGTATTGTAGCTTTTATATTTTTCAAATTTGGCGTAAATTATCGCAAAAAAATAGCTGAAGCTGAAATTGGTAGTGCGGAAGAACAAGCTAAAAGATTAATTGAATTAGCCGAGCAAAAAGCCGAATCTAGCCAAAAACAAGCAGTTATTGAAGCTAAAGACGAAATTCATAAACTTAGAACTGAAGCGGAAAAAGAAATTAAAGACAGACGATATGAATTAAATCAACAAGAAAAACGTATTTTACAAAAAGAAGAATCGTTGGAAAAAAAGATCAATCAATTTGAAAAAAAGCAAGAATGTTTGGAAATAAAAACTGCCCAAGCAGATAAAACATTGGAAGACATTGAACGTATAAAAGACAATCAATTAAACATATTGGAAAAAATTTCCGGTATGACTAAAGACCAAGCAATCGCACAACTTCTATCAACTTTTGATAATGAGTTAGAGCATGAAAAAGCTGTAAGAATTAATGTAAATGAGCAACAAATAAAAGATATTGCTCAACAAAAAGCTCGCAATTTAATTGCACTAGCTGTTTCAAGATGTGCAGCAGACCACACTTGCGAATCAACCGTTTCCGTAGTTCCTCTTCCATCAGATGAGATGAAGGGTAGAATTATAGGTAGAGAAGGTAGAAATATTAGATCTTTAGAAAATTTAACTGGTGTAGATTTAATAATAGACGATACGCCCGAGGCAATTACTTTATCTTGTTTCGATCCAGTTAGAAGAGAAATTGCTAGGTTAACTCTAGAACGTCTTATGGCAGACGGGCGAATACACCCTGCTAAAATTGAAGAAACTGTTGAAAAAGCATATCGCGAAGTTGAACAGATTATAAAATCTGAAGGTGAACGTGCAATAATGGAAACTAATGTTCACGGAATTCATCCTGAACTAATTCGTTTAATAGGTCGCCTAAAATATAGAACAAGCTATGGCCAAAATATTCTAAATCATAGCATAGAAGTTGCGATATTGTCAGGAATGATGGCAAGTGAGATGGGAATAGACTCATCTTTAGCAAGACGTGCGGGTCTTTTACACGATATAGGAAAAGCTCTTAACCATGAAATTGAGGGTTCTCACGTCCAAATAGGTGTTGACATAGTTAAAAAATATAAAGAACATCCGGATGTTATCCACGCCATCGAAGCTCACCATGGGGATGTTGAACCAAAAACAGCGTTAGCATGCATAATTCAAGCTTGTGATGCTATCTCAGCTGCTAGACCAGGTGCAAGAAGAGAAAATGTTGAAAACTACATAAAACGTTTAGAAAAACTCGAAGAAATTGCAAACTCATTCAACGGTGTTGAAAGTTCATATGCTCTTCAAGCTGGCCGTGAAATTAGAATTATGGTTAGTCCAGATTCAATGACAGATGACCAGATGCAAATAACCGTTCACGAAATAGTTAGAAGAATCGAAGATGAAATGAGCTATCCTGGTCAAGTTAAGGTTAACATGATTCGTGAAAGCAGAGTAACCGAATACGCTAAATAAAATATACACTTCAAAGGACTATTTAATTCTTATATTTAAATAGTCCTTGTTGTTATTTTATGAACAAACAAAAATTAACAAAATACTTTGAGGTTAAAATGGAATATTCTGAAAACAATCTATCAAGTCCTAAATATATAAAAAAATTATTGAAAGATCACAACTTTTCTCTTTCAAAATCTTTAGGCCAAAATTTTTTAATAAATCCATCCATATGCCCTAAAATGGCAGAAATGTGTGGAGCTCAAAACAACTTTGTTCTTGAAATAGGAACAGGCATTGGAGTTTTAACAAAAGAATTAGCAAAAATAGCAAAAAAAGTTTGTGCTGTCGAAATAGATTCAAACCTCATTCCTGTATTAAAAGAAACACTTAGTGAATTTAATAATATAGAAATTATAAACCAAGATATTCTAAAAGTAGACCTACCAAAACTACTTAACGAAAAAGCTCAAGGCATGAAAATTTGTGTGTGTGCCAATCTACCATATTACATAACTTCTCCGATAATTATGCATTTGCTAGAGCTAAATCTTAATATAGAATCTATAACAGTTATGGTTCAAAAAGAAGCCGCACAACGAATTTGTGCTGAGCCTGGAAGCAGAGAGTGTGGAGCAATTAGCTTGGCTGTTAGATATTATTCTACACCACAACTTCTCTTTAATGTATCTAGAGGCAGTTTTTTTCCTCCTCCTAATGTAGACAGTGCTGTAATAAAATTAAACATCAACAAAACTCCACCAATTCAAATTGAAAATACACCTAAGTTTTTTGAACTAGTTAGAGCAGCCTTCTCACAGCGAAGAAAAGTTTTAATAAATCCTTTATCTTCAAAGTTAAACATTAACAAAGAAAATTTAAAAAATATACTTTGCAACTTAAATATATCGCCCACTGTTAGAGCAGAACAACTTTCATTAGACCAATTCGCAAATATTTTTAACTCAATTCAAAACCAATATGTAGATAAAAAGTAAAGTCTACATGTTGGTTTTTATATTTCTCAAAGAATTATTTTTTTTATTTTGAGTATAATAATTAACACTGAATTACACTACAATAATTACCCATATATGCACTTCATAAATTAATGCTGCTGTTTGACTTTAACTACTATGTATTGTATAATATTTCCTAAATGGCTGCACTATTTTATAATAAAAAATACACATTTAGGAGTTGAAATTATGGAATTTAATAAAGGAAATTGGTGCTCTGAGATTGATGTCCGAGACTTTATTGTTTTAAACTATACTCCTTATGATGGCGATGAAAGTTTTTTAAGCAGTCCTAGTAAACGAACTGTAACTTTATGGAATACTGTTAAAGATTTATTAGACCAAGAACGAAAAGCAGGCGGTGTTCTTTCAATAGATACTAAAACTGTATCTAATATAGATGCTTTTGAACCTGGTTATATTGATAAAGATAACGAATCTATCGTTGGCTTGCAAACTTCAAAACCTTTAGAAAGAGCAATTATGCCCTACGGTGGAATAAGAATGGTTAGAAGTTCATTAGCCGCTTACAATAAACAGATGGATCCTATTATTGAAGAAATTTTTAAACACAGAAAAACTCATAACGATGGTGTTTTTGATGCATATACCAAAGAGATGCGCAGCGCTCGCCATTATGGCATAATAACTGGTCTTCCCGATGCATATGGCAGAGGAAGAATTATTGGTGATTATCGAAGAGTTGCTCTTTATGGCGTTGATAGAATTATTGAGTCTAAAACTTTTGCTTTGCAAAACATTGGCATAGATGCTATGACTGAAGACGCTATTCGTCAAAGAGAAGAAATATCTGAACAAATCAAAGCCTTACATGCCCTAAAAAGCATGGCAAGCAAATATGGCTTTGATATATCTAATCCAGCTAAAGATACTAAACAAGCAATACAGTGGCTATATTTCGCCTATCTTGCTGCAATTAAAGATCAAAACGGGGCCGCTATGTCTCTCGGTAGAGTGTCTACATTTTTGGATATATATGCTGAGCGTGATTTAAACGAAGGCATTTATACTGAAGAAGAAATTCAAGAATTTGTTGATCACTTTGTTATGAAATTAAGATTGGTTAAATTCTTACGAACTCCTGCCTATGATGAACTGTTCTCGGGTGACCCAACATGGGTTACGGAATCTTTAGGTGGTGTATGCGTAGACGGTCGCCACATGGTTACAAAAATGTCATATCGTTTCTTACACACATTATCTAATCTTGGTCCTGCTCCCGAACCTAATTTAACCATTTTGTGGTCGGAAAAACTTCCTCAAAACTTTAAATTATATGTTAGTTCGGTTTCAATTAACACATCATCAATTCAATATGAAAATGATGATATAATGAGAGTTAAGTTGGGAGATGACTACGCCATTGCATGTTGTGTTTCTCCAATGAAAATTGGAAAGCAAATGCAATTTTTTGGTGCTAGATGTAACTTAGCAAAAGCACTATTATATGCTTTAAATGGCGGAAAAGATGAAATATATGACGATCAAGTTGGGCCAGAAACTGTTCCTGTTGGGGAAGGTAAATTAGATTTTGACGATGTAATGAAAAAATATCACAGTGTTTTAGATTGGCTCGCTAAACTATATATAAATACTTTAAATGTAATTCACTACATGCACGACAAATATTGCTATGAAAAGATCCAAATGGCTCTACATGATGATGTAATCACAAGAACTATGGCAGGCGGAATAGCAGGTCTTTCTGTTGTTGCCGACAGTTTAAGTGCTATAAAATATGCTAGTGTATATCCAATAAAAAATGAAGACGGATTGATTGTTGATTTCAAAATTGAAGGAGATTATCCTAAATTTGGAAATAATGACGATAGAGTGGACAAAATAGCTGTTGAAATTGAAAAAGACTTTTTAACTAGACTAAATCAACATAGAGCTTACAGACAAAGCCGTCCTACAATGTCTATATTAACTATAACATCCAATGTGGTTTATGGCAAAAAAACCGGTTCAACTCCTGATGGCAGAAAAGCTGGAGTTCCTTTTGCTCCAGGTGCTAACCCAATGCACGGTCGCGATACAAACGGTTCTGTGGCCTCTATGAGATCTGTTGCTAAACTCCCTTTCAACTATGCCGAAGACGGAATCTCCTATACCTTTTCAATCATTCCTGAAGCTTTGGGCAAAACTGAAAAAGATAAAAAAGAAAATCTCGCAAGTCTATTAGACGGGTACTTTGCTGATACGGGCCATCATATAAATATAAATGTAATAAACAAAGAAGTTTTGATGGATGCTATGGACCATCCTGAAAAATATCCTCAACTAACAATTCGTGTTTCAGGATATGCTGTTAATTTTATAAAACTAACAAGAGAACAGCAGCTAGATGTTATTAGCAGAACTTTTCATTCGAGGTTTTAATTCATAAAATGGATATTAAAGGAAGAATCCACTCTATTGAAACACTGGGCGCTGTCGATGGTCCTGGATTGCGTTTTGTAGTTTTTCTTCAAGGGTGTCATCTTAGATGTTTATATTGTCACAATCCAGATTCATGGGCCACTAACAAAGGAAAAATTATTGGAGCACGAGAGTTAGCATATCAAATTAAAGAATATGGGCCATATATTAAACACGGAGGCGTAACTCTATCGGGCGGCGAACCTCTTTTGCAACCCGAGTTTTCGGCCGAAATTTTAAAATGGTGTAAAAAATTTGGCTTCCACACCGCTTGTGATACAGCTGGGAGTGTTCCATTAGAAACGGCAATTAAAGTTCTATCTCAAACAGATTTAGTTTTGTTAGACATAAAAGATTTAGATAAAGAAGATAGTAAAAAACTTTGTGGAATGTCTCCTCAAAAAGAAATAGATATTTTAAATTATTGCGAAAAGGTTAATAAAGATGTTTGGATTAGACATGTTCTTCTACCCAAATATACTTTAAAAAAATCCAAGCTTGAAAAATTAGCCGATTTTGTTAAAAACTTTTCATGTGTTAAAAGAGTTGAACTGCTCCCTTTTCATAAAATGGGTGAATTTAAATGGAAAGAGTTAAATATTCCATATCATTTAACAGATGTTCCCGTTCCTTCTGAAGAGGAAATCAAATCGGCTTTGGAAATCTTTCGTTCTCGCGGTATAAATGTAGACTAAATAAAAAAATACCAGTCAAACTATTGGCTGGCATTTTTTATTTTTGTATTTCAAATTATTAATTGCTTTCTAACTCTTTGCACACATTCACCATTTCAATCGCAGTTAGAGCAGCATCAAATCCTTTGTTTCCTGCTTTGGTTCCTGCGCGTTCAACAGCTTGTTCTATATTATCTGTAGTTAGAACACCGAAAATAACAGGTAAATCCGACTGCAAACTAACACTAGCAATTCCTTTAGAAACTTCAGCACAAACATAATCATAATGAGAAGTAGTTCCACGAATAACACTTCCCAAACATATTATAGCATCATATTTTTTAGATTTAGCCATTTTAGAAGCAATTAATGGTATTTCAAATGCTCCAGGAACCCATGATATTTCAATATCATTCTCTTTTATGTCGTGACGCTTTAAGCAGTCTAACGCTCCTTCTAACAATTTAGACGATATGAATTCATTAAATCTAGAAACAACTATTCCAATTTTTATTCCTTTAGCAACAAATTTTCCACTATAAACTTTCATATTAAATCTTCTCCTTTTTATAAAATATGACCCATTTTTTCTTTTTTAGTTTTTAAATAAAATTCGTTATATTTATTAGGTTTTATTACAAGTGGTATTCTAGAAGATACATCAATTCCATATTTTTTCATACCCTCAACTTTGTCTATATTATTAGTAATTAATCTAATCTGACCTACTCCCAAATCTTTTAAAATTTGCGCACCCAAAAAATATTCTCGTAAATCTTCTTTAAAACCCAAAGCAACATTAGCCTGTGCTGTATCTAATCCCTGTTGCTGCAAATAATATGCACGCAATTTATTTATAAGTCCAATCCCACGCCCTTCTTGCTTAAGATATATCAAAACACCGCGTCCTTCTTTAGCAATCATCTGCATAGACAAATCGAGTTGCTCTCCACAGTCACATCTAAGCGAACCAAAAACATCACCCGTTAAACACTCTGAATGGATTCTACAAAGCACATCTTTTCCATCACTAATATCTCCCATAACCAACGCAACATGTTCCTCTTGTCCAACACCATATGTATATCCGTGTAGCATAAATTTTCCATGTTTAGTGGGCATTTCAACCGAGTCAACCTTGCTAATAAGTTTTTCGTTGGTTTTCCTATATTGAATCAACTCTTCAATTGTAATATACTCTAAATTAAATTTTTTAGCAAATGCCTTTAAATCGTCCGGTTTCATCATGTTTCCATCGTCAGCCATTATTTCGCAACACAATCCACATTCCGATGCTCCTGCCAATCTACAAAGATCAACCGTTGCTTCAGTATGCCCTGCTCTTTCCAAAACACCACCATCTTTTGCAATTAGCGGAAACATATGCCCCGGCCTACGAAAATCTTCCGCCCTAGATTCTGGATTTACCATCTCCGTTGCCGTCATAGACCTGTCTCCAGCAGAAATTCCTGTTGAAGTTTTTATATGATCTATCGAAACCGTAAACGCCGTATTATGATTATCAGTATTTTCAAACGTCATAGGGGATAATTTAAATTTATCTGCAAACGCTTTGTTCATTGGCATACAGATTAAACCTTTTCCATGAGTAGCCATAAAATTTATGTTTTGTTTAGTTGCAAACTCAGCCAAACATATTAAATCCCCTTCATTTTCTCTACTTTTAGAATCTGAAACAACAATTATCTTTCCCTCTTTAAGTTTTTTTAATGCCAACTCTATTTTTTCTTTGTTTTGCATTGTTTAAAAATCTCCTCTTATTCGCCAATCAATATTTTAATTTAAAAGCCAAATTCAATTAACTTTTCTTTTGTTAATGATTGTTTTTTTGAATCTATATTTAACAATTTCTCAACATATTTAGAAACTATATCATTTTCTATATTAACTACCATTCCCACATCAAAATTATTTAATGTCGTGGAAGTAAGTGTGTGGGGAATTATTGATACTTTAAAACTATTGTCATCAACTTCTGCCACTGTTAAACTAACTCCATCTAAACAAACAGAACCCTTTTCTACCACATATTTTAATATATCATGTGAAGTTTTAATAGTATACCAAACAGCTATTCCGTCATTTTTTTTCTCAGATATTGTTCCAACACCATCAATGTGTCCTGTAACAATATGTCCATCAAAACGACCTTTTGCCGGCATAGCCCGTTCTAAATTAACCATACTTCCAATATGTAATAATTTCATGGAACTTCTATTTATAGTTTCATTCATAACATCAACAACAAAAGACCCATCTTCAATTTGAACAACTGTTAAACATACTCCATTAACTGCAACGCTATCTCCAATTTCCAATCCAATTAATGTTTTTTTCGCTCCAATTTTTATTTTAGCGCCACTATTGTTTTTGCTTAAATAGATAATATGTCCGATTTCCTCAACAATTCCTGTAAACAAAAAATCACTTCCCAAAACAAGCTGATCTATATTCAAGCAATATATTATCGCCCAAAAATTTAACATTTTCATTTCTAAGATTCAATGCTTCATTCAAATTTTGGATTCCAGCTCCTCCAACAGGTGTTTTAGCACTAACTCCCCCAACAATTTTAGGTGCAACATATGAATATACTGCATTTATCAATCTGTTCTCGGCAAAACTATAATTAATTTCCGATCCGCCTTCAACCAAAACACTATCTATCCCCATATCGTAAAGCTTAAGTAACAGTTGCTTTAAATTTATGCGGCCATTCAATTTTTCAACATTTATAATTTGAACACCAGCTTCTTTTAATTTATTAATTTTACTATCATCTTCAATCGAACATGCAACATATGTTTTTTGCTTTTTTGCAGTCTTAACTATATTACAATCAAGTGGTATTCTTAAGTTAGTATCGCAAATTATTCTTACCGGATTTCTTTTACCAATAAGTCTACAATTTAACTGTGGATCATCTTCAATTACCGTGTTAATTCCAACTAAAATTCCACTATATATACTCCTAAGAAAATGCGCATGCTTTCTAGCTTCCACATTAGTAATCCATTTCGATATGCCAGATGATGTTGAAATCTTGCCATCTAACGTCATACCAAATTTTAGTGCAACAAATGGCATTTTGGTTTTAATATTATGAAAAAATATTTCGTTTAATTTGCTACATTGCCTCTCCATTATTCCAACATCAACTATTATTCCATTTTCCCTTAATTTATCTATTCCTTTACCCGCAACAACCGGATTAGGATCTAGAGTTCCAACAACAACTCTTTTTATATCACTATCAATTATTATATCGGTGCATGGAGGAGTTTTCCCATAATGAACACAAGGCTCTAAATTAACATACAATGTGGCTCCACATGCTGATGTTTTTAGGTTCAAAATAGCATTCCGTTCTGCATGATATTCTCCGTAAGCTCTGTGATATCCAGTTGACAACACCACACCATTTTTAACAATAACAGATCCCACTAAAGGATTAGTTTTAACATATCCTCTTCCTTTTTTAGCCAATTTTAAAGCCATTTTCATATATTTCAAATCACAATTCATAAAAATTAGCCTCCAAAAGTTGCCAAAGATATATTTTCCTTATACAAACAAAACAAAATTTCAGGTTTAAACATACTGTGATTAGTTTAACCCTAATTTTAATTTCAAATTATGTTTAACGCTTTCCAAATCGCCGCAAGTAAGAATAGGGATTAAATCATTAATTTCTTCTATTTCCTTATCCCACCATTTAAAATCAAGCATCAACTGAATCAATTCATCGTCAAAACGTTTTCGAATTTTTTTAGCCGGATTTCCAGCAACAATAGTATAAGGGTCAACATCACTTCCAACAACACTGTTTGCTCCAATTATAGCTCCATCCCCAATACAAACACCTGGAAGTATAACTGAATTTTGTCCAATCCAAACATCATTACCAATAACAGTATCACCTTTTATTGGAAGATCTTCCATTGCTGGTGGATCCATCCGCCAGCCCTCCAAAGTATAAAAAGGAAACGTAGATACACAATTCATTTGGTGATTCGCACCATTCATAACAAACTCAACACCTGCAGCAATTTGACAAAACTTACCAATAATAAGTTTATCATTATTCCAGTCATAATGATGAGTAACATGACTATTAAACTCTGAATCAGCGATATATGTAAAATCACCAACAATAATATTTTTATTGCGTATAGTTGGCTTTATATAAATTTCTTTATCATATCCAGCTATAGGATAAACTGCATTAGGATTAGGATTTTTTGCTTTTTCCATGCCCTCCCCTCAAAACAGCACAAAAAACTATAACACTCTAAATATATTAATCTTATCATAAAATTCAATATAAATCAAACTTTACAAAAAAATCACGCACTCTAAATATGCGTGATTTTTTATATATTATTTTTTAATCTGCTCAGCTTTCTTTAATATTTCTGCTAACTTACCTTTTGCTTTTTGAGCGTACTCTTTACTTTCTTTAACCAAATCATCTAGTTCTCTACCATCATACGAATAGTATGGCAACGTTAATTCTGAGCATATTTCTCTAAAGTCTGTTATCAATTGCTTACCTTCATCATCTACTAATTGTTCCAATGATTTTAACTTCAAAAATGCGGATAGAAGTTTAGCATTAACTTCTTTCAGTGTTGTGCCGTTTAGTCTTGCGTCATTCGCCCATGCTTCACATTGTCTCACATGTTCTTCACTCGCAAGTTCATCTATACATTCTGTTAAAGTTGCAAATATTTTATCTTTTTCTACTTGCATGTTTTTAGCCAATTTACCCGCCATAAAATCTTTCATCTGCTTAATAGCATTATCTATAAGATGAATCGCTTTTTCCATTGATTGTTTATTTTTAATAAATTCACTATTTTTCTCTGTAGATATCCGAGTGCCATCACCACCAGTTAGAACACGAATTGCCAACTTAAGATCTTTAGGACAACGTCCATTAACACGTAACAAACGTTTCACATCCTCAAAATCCGAACGAACAGCTTCATATTCTTCCATTTTTTTATTCAAATTCATCAAACACATAGTATCTTCAACAGGAATATTCTGAATATCATTTTTTAATTTTTGATTCATACCATCTACTGCTAATTTATACACTTCTCTCATCTTATTAGTTAATCGATCTGCATTATTTCCAAAAAAGTTTTTCATTTGAGCATATTTTAATTCTTTTTTAGTACTATTATCTTCATTTTCATCTAAATTTATAATCCCTGTTTTTTCTGTATAAAACACCTTATCTTTGTCAATATCTAATGATAATCCATCAACCTTATTAATTAAAAGAGTAATTTCACTTTCAAAGTCGTCTAATATTTCGCTAATTTGACCAATACAACTCTCATCGTAAACGGTTAACTCATTCTTCAGATCATCTAAACATTTATTGTTAGGATTAGTATAATATTGCCTTTCCATGAGATGCTTTAACTTTCCAGACACATATCTAAGAATTTTTTCCATTTTTTCTACTTTTTTTCCATTATTTTTTGATGCTTCTCTAGTCTGCTTCAAAAAATCACCAACTTTATCCCAAGCTTCCATCAACGATGCTTTGTAATTATCAATCTTAAGATTTAAAATAGCTACCTTGTCAATAAACTCCTGAGATGCCCCTGTTGAGGCTTTAAATGCCCCAACAGGTCCCACAAAACATGATGTTGTCATAACACTTGCTAGGATTGCTGAAATCATTCCTTTTAAAAATTTAATATTAATTTTCATTTTCATCACTCCTTCGCAACCCATTATATAGCAATATTTTGTTTAATTAGTTAATTTTTTGTTAACATTATCAGTTATATTCTTGCGCCTAACAAAATGCAGTTACATGCTTATTTATAAATTTATTGCAATAATCAAACTATCAAACACATAAAAAAAGACCATACAGCCATTGTGTATAGTCTTTTTTGTTATGATTCTATTTTCCTAAATTAAAATATCTAGCGTTAATTTCAGCGAATCCACTATTACTCTTATTCTTTCTTTCGATCTCTTTTTTTATTTTCTCATTTATTTCATTCATTGCTTTTTCTGCAGCTTTAATGTCGCGTTCAATTAATGTGCTATCAACATATATACCTTCTCCTCTTAAGAAAGCTATGTTGCTTAATTCATTCCTTAAATTAACATGTTTTCTATTAATTTCAAACTTCTTGCGAACTAATTCCTTTTCTTCATTCTTATTTTTGAATTTCTTGGCCACACTAATAAACATCTCAGGCATATCCATATCCACTAAATCACTTCTTACTTCCTGCAATCTGTATTCTATTTCCATTAAACGTTCAATAACAGGTAGTTCCACACTAGTATACCATCCGTCATGAATTGCTTTAAGATTTCTAAATGACTTAGCCTTCTCATTTAATTTCTTCGATTCTTCTTCGAGATTACGTTCTTCTTGTTTCAATTTTTCTTTCTTCTTAGCACGTTCCTCTGCCTGTTTTTTCGCTGCTTCTCTTTCTCTTTTGAGCTTCTCATCCATTTCTTTTAGCTGTTTCTCTAGCGCTTTTCTTGCTTCTTCTCTAATTCTTTCCTTCTCTTTTTTCTTTTCTTCTTCCTTGATTCTATTTAACAATTCCTTTTCTCCTGCCATAGAAGGCGCTGGCAAATTAAAATTATTATTATTGTTGTTAACATTATTGTTATTATTTGCATCTAAAGGAGGGGCCGGCAAATTAACGTTCTGATTTTGATAAGCATCACAAGCTTTCTTTATTTCATCTATAGCCTTATTTGCCAAATTAAAGAATTCATCTTTTTGCTTTTTCCATTTATTATTAGGCACAATTTTTGATCTTATCGGTTTATAAAAATTTTCAGCCTTATTATATAAATCCTGCAATCTTGTTTTTTCCTGAACATTGCCGACTTTTTTAATTGAACATTTTGCCCTACGTAATTCACGATGCTTACCGCTAAGCTCAGTTGAAAATTCCATTACTCTTTGCATTCTTGAAACTATATTCTGTAATCCGTCCATACCATCAAAATAGCTATCCAAACAAATAATCAAATTACTGTCAGTCCTATTTTCTGAAAAAGACTTAGACATTTTTCTAAGATCAGAAGCTATATAATTATGTAAATAGTCATTTACTTTTTCAACCATCGCTTCACCGCCAAGACTTAAATCACGTGTATTCTCAAGCGAACTTTTTAGATCAGCTAATTTTGCTAAAAGATCCTTAATGTCTTCGTCAGATCCCTTAAGTCTTTTTACTTTGCCAATTATAATATTCACTTCACCTATACAGTCTCTAATCAAACCATCGGCTTCATCAACACCAAACTCTTCTTCTATTCCAGCAGCAAAACCCGTCTTAACAGCTCCAACAGAACTAACAACACATGATGTTGCCATAACACTTGCACACAAAACTGCAATCATCTTTTTCGTAAATTTTAATTTCATTTTATCCTCCTACGCATCTCAAATCATCACCCACTACTTCCTACTTTTAAATAATATCAAATATATTTGAACAATTTATTAACCAAATATAAATTTTTTGTAAATAATAAAAATTATCCGTTTAAGTTGCAATTTCACAACCACTTCTTAATTATGACCTATCCAAAAATTATTATTGAGACCTATTGTCTATTATCTTAACACCCTCACATAACTTTACTTCTTCATTTAAAACAGTGTCAAAAAGTTTGTCGTTTCGTTTTTCATACCTTTTTGATTTTGTCACATCAATACTTTTTAATCCAAAAACACAAGATAAATCTACAATCTCATCACTCTCTAAAATTAGAGATGTAATATTCGAACAAATTGTTATAGGAACTTTAAATTGTTTTAAAAATTCCGGTATTTTTACGTCTGCAATTTCTTCTCCACCAAAAGCTCCAAACCAAATTTTAGAACCACTACCATTGTCTAGTGATATGGTATAGTCTATTCCATTTTTAGTTTTTCCAGATGGTTTAAATATACATATAACTTCATCTGTTTGTTTATCACAAAGTATAGCTTCTTTGGCAGTATATTTATTAGAATTCTCTGTGTTAACATTTTTCAAATCATAAGCTCCGGATAAATCAACAATCGTATCACCTTCTAAGTCTATCGATTCAATGTCAAAACCCACCTTAAATGTCATTCCAAGATTAGCAATATCAGATGGTATTTTAACATCAACTGCTGGTTTACTATTATTTCCACTTAATTTTATGTATGAATTGCCTTCTTTACCGTCAAGTTTATATTTCACGCCATTAATCTTAAAATCGTGTTCACAGTAATAACCATCATAACATTTACTATATGTATAATCATCGCTGCAACAATTGTTAATATACTCTACTTTATGTACAGTTTTTTTAATAATACTCTCATTAGCAGATTTAAAATCTAATTTCATATCATAAAAACTTGGAAAATGGTCTTTCAACAAAAGTTCTTTTTGCAATTCTCTAGCTCTGTTTACAATTTCTTCAGCTTCAGCAAAACTTAATTGCTTTTCTGCTTTTACTTGTATTGCCCATATGTTATGCTCTTCTACAAAACTGTCATAATCAGTTAAATAAATATTAAATATTTTGAACGTTACAATATCCGTAAATTGAGTATTTAACTCACTAATTTTAAGATTTATTTTTTTAGCCATTTCACTGATAGTTTCTTCCAATGTTTTCTTATCTGTTTTAACTTTTTCTACAATTGGCTCATATTCCTTAAATAAACTTTCACAAATTTCTGTTATTTTCTTTGCATACTCATCATGTCTGTCTAATTTAGATTTATTTGCTGGTTTTAATTCATTGAAAATTTCAACATTTAATTCTGTGAAATTGTTAGAAAAAAGTACATCTTCTACATTTATCGTATTTTTAATTTCATTCAATCTACTTTTTTCATCAGATTCTCTAAGTGTCTTATCAGATTTTACAGATCCCCAAGTTGAATCTAATAATGTCCAACCTTTTCGATTATCATTATTTTCTTCTAAATAAATAGCATTATATGCATGACAATTTCCTTTTTCATTAACAGTTGAACCAATATATATGCTCGGTATTTTTGCCATTCTCATCATTAAAGCTGTTAGATCAGCTTTTCCTGCACACACACCTGTTCTTTGTTGATAAACAAACAAAGCATCTTGTGGCTTTCTAAAAGGTGTTTTACCATTTTCATCTTCGTCTATGCTTTCAAAATCATACTCAATATTTTCAGCAACCCACTTATATATTTCTCCTGCTATTTTCATTTGTCTAGACATATTATCGTCATTATTCGTTGCATCACCATTAGGTGTGTCTGTACCATCAGATGTTATCTTACCATCTACTTTATTTTCTATTTTATCTACTTCATTCCAAAGTTGCTGATAAGCTGTCTTTTCTTTAACTGGTATATTTTCATCTGGACGATCTTTATGTTTTACTACAGCTAATCTTTCTTCATTCATTTTGTCAATATCCGGAAGTTTTAAAAATTTATCAAAGTTGTCTTCTCCCTTTTTAGGCAAACTATCTAGGTATTTTAAACTAAACGCAACTTCTGCATCAGTTGTATTAGTAGCCCCAACAGATGTCACAAAACTCGACATTACCATAATGGTGGCACAAAAACCTGAAATTATTCTTTTTAAAAATCTCCTTTTCATTACAATTGAACTCCTTATAAAAAATTAATACTATTTAAATGTATCTTTGTTCATTATATAAAATTATTGTAAATAAATCATAAATAAAAAATAAATAAATTGTAAATTCGCATAAAAATTTATTAATTTTCAATAAAAAAATTACTGTAGTCATTTTAATTACAATTTAAATAAAAAAGCCATGCACAATTTACACGCATAGCTTTTTTCTTAAAAACATTTTATAATTTATTATACCTTTGATTTATTGTCTATTATCTTAACACCCTCACATAATTTTACTTCTTCATTTAAAACAGTGTCAAAAAGTTTATCATTTCGCTTTTCATATCTTTTTGATTTTGTGACATCAATGCTTTTTAACTTAGTAGCCAAAGAAAAATCTACAACTTCATCTCTCTCTAAAATCAACGACTCAATGTTACCATATATTTTCACAGGAATTTTAAATTGTGTTAAAAATTCCGGTATTTTTACATCTCTAATTAATACGTCATTGTTATATTCGCCAAAACAAATTTGAACAGTATTGTTTACACTAAAAATCATATACTGTATTCCCGTTTTTGTTCTTCCTACTATTGGGTCGGCAATATTATTATGCTCAATTTCGCCTATTTGTTTATCAGAAAATATACCTTCTTTGAGTTTATCTTCATTAGAATTGTATGGGTTAATATGTTTCAAATGACAAGCTTCGGATAAATCCACAATTTCATCACCTTCTAAATATATAGATTCTATTCCATAGCCTATCTTAACCGTTATTCCAAGATTAACAATATCAGAAGGTATTTTAACTCCAGTGGCTAATTTATTCCAATCTCCATTCGATGTTATAAAGGACTCACCTTCTTTACCG
>JAZRQJ010000010.1:0-15637 GCA_045649685.1 Oscillospiraceae bacterium | reverse complement strand
CGTGCATTTAAATACTACTGGCACACCAGCTTTCTCTAATAAAAACTTTGGAGATAATAAGTGGATAGTTCTTCCAACCTTCAGTTTAACTGGTGATGATAAAGACAACTATACTTTAACTACTCAACCAATAAATGTAACCGCAAATATTACACGTAAAGCGCTAAAAATAAATGGCATTACTGTTGAAAACAAACTTTATGATGGAACCACTAGAGCAACTTTTTCAAAATCTAATATGTCTATTGAAGGTATAATCGACAACGAAAACGTATCCGTAGACATTGAATCTGTGTCCTTTGATGACAAAAATGTTGGAAATAACAAAACTGTAAGTTTCTCAGGATTCACATTAAGCGGATCAGATAAAGATAACTATACTTTGTCAAAGCACCCAGACAATGCAACTGCAAACATTACTCCTTTACCAGTAACAATAGCCAATATTACTGCTGATAACAAGATTTACGATGGAACTTTAAACGCAACGCCTAATATTTCCAATGGATCAATATCCAATGCAATTCCTGGTGACAATCTGTTCATTGTTGCTGGCTCCGCAACTTTTGCTAATAAAAATGTCGGACCTAACAAAGTTGTAACTTTCTCTGACTTTTCACTAGGTGGAAATGATAAACAGAACTATACCCTATCTGCTCAGCCAGAAAATACTACTGCAAATATTTCTCCTAAAACTTTAACAATTTCAAACATTAAAATAAAAGATAAAATACCTGATGGAACAAGAACCGCTGAATTTGAAGGAATCCCAACACTAGAAGGTTTGGCTGATGGAGACAACGTTACATTGGTTAATGGAACACCAATATTTGCAAGCGCCGCTGAAGGTCAAGGTATAGCAATTGAATTCGATCCTCCTTTCTCATTAGAAGGTACAGATGCTTTAAATTACTATATTACCCAGCCCGCTAATATTTACGGTAATATCGCATATCCATCAGATTCTCAAGAAAGTACTGATTCGGATAGATCTAACGAAGACCAAGCCGAAGAAACTACACCACCTGAAGATGAAACTGCTCCATCTGAAGATGAAACCACTCCATCTGAAGAAACTGATATATCATCTGATACAAGTGACATAAACACTGATGATGATATGGAAGAAGCTTTTGAGGCTGAAGATAGCGTAACAGGAATACAAGTATCCGCACCTAAAGGAGTATTCCCAAGATGGTGTAGGTTAATTGTTAGAGAAATGTATCAAAACACAACTGAATACGATGATAATTATGAAAACCTAGATGAGGAAAAAAGAAGTAAAATTGAACATGCTAAATTATACGAAATATATATTATAAATCAAGATGGTCAGATTGTTCAGCCAGACATATCTAAAGGGCTAATAACAGTTAACATTCCTGTTCCAAATGATTACGATTTAGCAGACTTAGAAATATATAGAATTAAAGAAGATGCTGACGATGATTTTGATGAAAACGTTGTAAATATTAACAACAGAAATTATTGTCAATTCGAAACCGATCACTTTAGCCCATACACTATGATCGATGAAAACAGCTTTAATGATTTAATTCAAGCAATTATTCCATATTTACTTCTACTTTTAATCCTAATATTCCTGATTCTATTAATAATTATATTAGTAAAAAGAAAGAAAGATGAAGAGGAAGAGGAGAAACAACAACAATAATTTCATAAAAAATAAAAGAGCATTGATCAAAAGGTCAGTGCTCTTTTATTTTATAAATTTAAACACCAAAATAATAGCAAATAATTATTACTATTTATATTTGATTTTTTAATTTAAATTAATATAAATTTAACAAAATTAGTATAACCAACACATTTAGTGTTGACACGCTTCGATAAATTTTGATATAATCATCCGTAAAATCAATATTTATAGTTATTTTTCATAATAAAAATTAACATTTATACTTTTATATTTTTGGTTTAAGCATCAGAAAGGAATGTACATTTTAATGAAATCTAAAATAATCACTAGTATAAAAAAATTAATATCAATTTTACTTTGCGCAATCTTAATATCATCTGCTCTACCTAACACTCCATTAAACGGTATGGTTTTTGCATTAGGTGGAAAAAATAATCCTATATCACCTACAGAAATAACATTTACCAAGAAATCAAAAGAAGATAAAATATTAGAGGTAAAATCAGAGATTAAAAACTACACAATTACTAAAATTGTTAATACAACTAAGGGCAATCAAACTTTGCAAAAAATCAAAGACTATGAAGTTAATTTTAACAAAATAACCCTAAAAAACGAATATCTTGAAAATTTGTCCAAAGGTATATGTACATTAAAAATTTATCTTTGTAATTCCGATACAAAAGAAAAATATCAAACTACCATCCAATGTTACATAGCAACAATTCACAATCTTAATCCACCTCAATCTGAGTTAGATAAAATATTTGAACCTCACAGAGGTTCCCATTCAGATCCAGCAATATACGATCCTATAAAAATTCGTTTAGATTGTGGTGATAACCTACAAGATGAAATAACATATAGTTCATCCAATCCAGAAGTTGCAACTATAGATCCAAAAACAGGAGAACGCAAAATCAAAAAAGCTGGAAAGTTTAAAGTAACTGCAGTTAGAAAATTCAAAAGACCTAAAGATAAAGAATATAAAAAACTCACATTTGAAAGTAGTTGGATTACAATCCCTACAGCTGAAGAATTCATAAATGGGGGTTCAAGTAACAAAAATAATTCTAATCCTTCCCCTATAAAACTAAAAAAAGGTAATCCAATTGAGTATTCTAAAATTAACAACTCAAATTTACCTGATATACTCCCTGAAAATAAAAATAAAAATGATGTAGAACCATTAAATGGAACACCAACATTTCCAAACATAAATACTAGTAAAAATATACCTACTTTCTCATTAGATGGCAATAATAATTACAAAAATATACCTACTAAAAAAAACATTCCCAAAACTGCTCCTCGTAAAATGATTGCAAAACCAATCACAGACGAAAATGATAACAATATGATAAAGCGAGAATCACTTCTTAGAAATATTCATGGTAACAGAAAAATGCAAGAAGAAAAGAATAATAACGATATTTTGTTAACAAAATTACATAAGTGGAATCAAAAAACAGAGGGAATAAAACAGAAAGCGACCAAGAACAGAATAGCTAAATGGCTTGAAAATAAATATAAAGTTTCGAATACTAGAGGAAAATGGAATGAATTTGCAGATAGATTGAAATCAGATGATAAAAGTAAGAATATTAAGGAATTTGTAGACGGAATAAAGAAATCAGTAGCATTAAAAAACATAGAGAATGTGTTGAGCAGAAAAAACAATAAGGAAGTTTTTAACGCTTTAAAACAAAATAATAATAAACTAAGACGAGCAGACCTTCTTACAAACATTGTTGGTAAGTTGGATAATAATAATCACGATATTTTAAGTTCAAATTTACATAAGTGGACTAATAATGTGAAGAAATTAGAATTAGATGAGAATGCAAGAAAAATACAACATGCATATAGAAATTTCAGAAAAAAAGAAAATCAAGCAAATGCGCTAGCAATATTACATGAAGTGTTAAGTAGGCATGGCAAGCAACGTGTTCTTAATACTTTAAAAGAAAATGATAAAAAAAATAACAATAATATCTTTTTAAATCAAGATACTAATACTATTTTTGAAATACCAAAAAAAATATTTCAGATAGATCCTAATAAAATCGAATTTTCTTTAGCAGGTAATGCTATTATATCCGATCCTGATTCAATTAGTATAAAGGGATTAAATCAACCAAAACCCTTAACAGATACAACCACTAATAATCTTAAATCATCATACAATAACGAGAGCAACGAAACAAACAAAATAACCTCTAGATCTACTAAACCAGTAATGAAAAACACTCAAATTAAATCAAAAATACCTGTAACAATAGAAAATGTTAAAATTAAAAACAAATATTTTGATGGAACAAATCATGCTGAATTTGACGGAACACCAACTATAAACGGTGTAATTGATGGTGATGATGTAAAACTGGTGAATGGAACACCAACATTTCAAAGCATAAATATTGGCAACAATATACCTATAAACTTTACCGAATTTTCGTTGGAAGGTAAAGATGCTTATAAATATTACATCAAACAACACCCTAATAATATTTATGCTAATATTATTTCAAGATCTAACTATAAAATCAATGAACTAAAACTTTCTAATTTCCCCAAACCGCTTAAAAATAAATTAAACTCTATTAATCTTCCAAATAATTTTCAACTCAATATTAAAGACAATCTAAATAGTGCTGACAATTCAACACAATCTGATAGTAATGAACCCTCAGCAGATGACCCAGATGAAATCTTTGAAGCTGAAGACAGTGCAACAGGAATACAGGTTTACGCACCTAAAGGCGTATTCCCAAAATCTAGCAAATTAGTTGTTAAGGAAATGCAGCAAAATACAGATGAATATGATAATGCTTATAAAAATTTAGGCGAAAATATAAAACGTAAAATTGAATATATTAAATTGTACGAAGTATGTGTTGTAGATCACAACAATGAAATTATTCAACCAAACATTTCCAAAGGATTAATAAAAGTTAAAATACCTACACCAAACGATCACAATTTAACTAACTTACAGATTAATAGAATCAAACAAGATGCTAACAATAATTTTAATGAAACTATAGTAAATATTAACAATAAAAATTATTGTGAATTTCAAACCAATCACTTTAGTCCATACACCATAATAGATGAAAAAATCATGAATGATATGTCCCAATCAATTTTTCTCTACATACTTTTATTTTTTGTTCTAATATCTATAAGTTTAACTATAATAATACTCACAAAAAGAAAGACAATAAAAATAAAAACGTATTAAAATTTTTATAAAAAATTAAAGCGAGCATTGGTAAAAAAGCCAGTGCTCGCTTTAATTTTAAATTTATATCTAAATTTTTCGTATATTTATACAAATAAATGTACCAAAATGTTCAGACTAATCACGAATAATAAATAATTATTGCCATTTATATTCAACATTTTCATTTAAATTAATATAAATTTAACAAAATTAACATAAATAGCACATTTTGTGTTGACATGTTTCGATAAATTTTGATATAATCACCCATAAAACCATTGGTTTTAGAGGTTTTTATAAATAATATTTTTACGCATATGAATATGATTAATTTAAAAAAATTCATATCAGTTTTACTATGCTCAATTTTAATATCATCTACATTGCCATGTAACTTATTAAACACCATGGTTTCGGCGGTAGAACTCGGACCTAGCGACGAACGAACACAAAAAATAGAAGAGCTTAAAGATCAAGCAGTTGCTTACATTATTAATAACACAATAAAAGACGAACGTAAAAAGAACAAAATTAATGACGAAGTTGAGTACGAACGTTTACAGAACGGCACTGATTTCGACGTTGATTACGAAAATTGTACAATAATTTTCAGGTATTCATATTTCAAAAATTTACCACAAGGTACATACCAAATGGAGATTTATCTAAATCCCAGCAAAGACCCTGATTTTTCCAAAACAATATGCGATAAAACCATAAAGATATCTATAACGGTAAATAAAAAAATCAACAAGCACCTCCAGATGATGTAACATTTAACAATCTTAAGTCAGAATACACCTACGGAGATGATCTTAGAATAATATATTTAAATAATGATAGCGGAAACGGAAATGACCCTGAAACAATATGTTTAGATGGTGGAGATAGTGCTGAAACAGCATATTTATATGCTCCTTTCAGAAACGGTAATGTAACCTGGAGTTCATCAAACACAGATGTTGCAGATATAGATGAAGAAACAGGAGAAGTTACTATCAAAGGAGTTGGCCAATTTCAAATAATTGCAACTATAGCAGCTGATGAAAATTATAACGAAAAAGTGGTCAAAAGTAATGTCATTAAAATTAATCCTCGTCCTGTAACAATAAAAAATATTAAAATAAAAGACAAACCGTATGACGGTACGAACAAGGCTGAATTTAACGGAACACCAACTTTTTCCGATGAAAATATTGGAAAAAACATTCCTATAAATTTCACTGAATTTTCATTAGAAGGTACTGGTGCTGAAAACTATGATATTATTCAGCCAACTAATATTTATGGAAACATTATTTCAGAATCTAGTTATAAAGAAGATGAAGAAAGTAATATAATACCTAATTCCAATGATATTGAATTGAGCGACACCTCTAATTTCAATGATACTAAAGACAATAACTCAAATAATGAACCTACAAATACTGACTACAACTCAAATAATAACTTAAATAATATTGAACACAATAGCTCAAATAACTTTCCGTTAGATATTAACTCTGCTTTCAACCATAGCGAAAATACTAATTTAGATAATTCAGAAGATTCAACACAATATGATAGCGATGAAACTGCAACCAATGATGATCAAGATGAGATTTTTGAAGCAGAAGATGATTTAACAGGAATGCAGGTATATGCACCTAAAGGAGTTTTTCCAAAATGGAGTAGATTAGTTGTTAGAGAAATGTATCCAAATACAAATGAATATAGCGATACTTATAAAAACTTAGATGAAAAGATAAAAAATAAAATTGAAAACATCAAACTATACGAAATATATGTTGTAAATCAAGATGGTGAAGTTATTCAACCAAACATCTCTAAAGGACTAATAACAGTTAGGATACCTATCCCAAATGATTATGATTTAGCAGACCTACAAATTTATAGAATCAAGCAAGATGCTGATGATGATTTTGATGAAACAATCGTAAACATTAATAACAGAAATTATTGTGAGTTTCAAACCAATCACTTTAGTCCATATACTATGATTGATGAAAACAGTATAAATGATATAATTCAATCACTTATTCCATATATGCTTCTACTTTTAATTCTGACACTGATAAGTTTATTTATAATTATAATCACAAAAAGGAAAAAAGCTGAAGATAAAGACAAAGAATAGCCACAATAACTTCACAAAAAATAAAACAGCATTGGCCAAAGAGGTCAGTGCTCTTTTTTCGACAAATTTAAAACTCATTTTTGTATGTACATATTGCAAAATTATTATATATTTATTAAATAAGTAAGTGATTGAATATGCACTTTATTTACAATGATTAATAAATTTGAAAAATAAACTTAAATATAAAAAGGTTGTGTATGACATGTTTTTAAAAAATAATTTTAAATCAAAAATTTTTAAACAAATAATTTTAATAGTAATACATATTGGTATAATATCATCAATTTTTCCGATTTATATCTTAAACAGACCTGTTTTAGCAACTAATAATAATTTTTCCGTACAAAATCTTTCTGAACTAAAAAGTGCTATTTTAGAATCTAAAAATAACGACATAATTATTATAGAAAATAATATTTACACTGATGATGAAGAAGTTAAAACTAAAAATCTAGATTATTCTTTTGATTTCGAAGAAAATAATGAGTCAAACAATGAAAATTTTCTTTTTACAATTAACAAGAAAAAAATCACCATTAAAGGAGCTGCTCCGAATATCACCATATCAGCAAAAAACTCCATGGGGTTTTTTCAATGCGAAAACAATGCTGATTTAACTTTAGACAATATTATCTTAGATGGTGGTGAAAATTTTAAATTCCAACCTTTTGAAGAAGAAAATCCTAAAGATATAGAATCTGTCACCAAATTTAAAAATATGTCAAAATATTTAAAAAATGAAAGCATCATACGTTGTGATGAAAATTGTAAATTAACTATGAATAATTGCACAATTCAAAATTGCTGCACACTAAACAATTCACTTATAAACATTAGTGGCAGTAATGCACATATAAACAAAAATAACAAAATAACTAAGTGTGCTTGCTATCAATCTTCTCCCATATACATTATGGCTAGCGAAAGTCAAAACATAAAAAGCCATCTAAAAATAGAGGACATATCTCTAGAAAATTGTATAGTAACGGGCGATAATATTGCAACAGCAATATCTGCTGATGAAATGTCATATTTAATAATAAAAAATATTACCACAAATAATTGTGTAAATGTTAATTCTGACATTAAAACAATAGGTATTTTTGAGAATTCAAAATGTTTCTTTTATGATGAAAACGCAATAGCAATTACTATATACAACGAAAATGGATACATACGTACTCTCAAAAAATATCAAAACTCTAACAATTTAAAAATACTAAATAAAAATAATATAGGAAATACCGAATTTGTAAATAAAATTACTTTTGACCATACAAACGAAAATAAAAGTAAAATTGAGCCAATATATCTTAGCGATAATGAATGTATGTTAGACTTAAAAATTGGTCCTTTAGGTCCTTTTTACACAACTTCCACTCAAGGAGGAACAGAGGATTATAAAATTCCTATGCCAATCAAATCAAATCATAAATTTATACAATGGATGTGTGATAATAATACTAAAATTAATTATGAGACTAAATTTCAACAAGACACAAAATTAACAGCTCTTTGGATAAATGAACATGGAGAAAAAATAAAACTAGATAAAATAGAAAAAATAGACAATGATAGCTTAAATTTAATTGAATGCAACGACAAATCACCAATAGAATCAAACACTGATATTATATTAACCTATATAATTAATGATTCCAACATTATTATAAACACATATGAAATTTCATTAGATGGTCGAAATAATTTTAATAATATCAACAAGATCAACGATATTAAAATTATCGAAACTACTCCTAATAAATTAAGATTTCAACTGTATAAAAATGGAAATTATAATATAAAAATCAAAGCCATAGATAACAATAATAATTATGTTGAATTAGATACACCTACATTAATTAATATAAATAAACCAATAACCCCAACCAATAATATTTTAAACAATAATAGATTAAGAAGTGCAAAAAGAAGAATAATTTCTAAACCATTAACTACAAAATACCCTCAATCAACTACTGACGACATTATAAACGATATAAAAAATACTAATTATCCAAATACTTTAAATAACAAAAATAAAAATAAAATTTCTTTTCCTTATACAAATGATGATTTATCACCCCAAAATGATTACAAGACCCCCAGTGATTCCGATTACATATCAACTGATGATGAAAGTTCGTCAAATAAAAATAATTTTCCTACCCTTAAATTTAACAAATTAAAAAAATCTAATTTCACGCCATCAAAAAATATCGACCTCTCAATTGATAAAAAGCACAAATCAAACAATGATAAAAACTCATCAAATAAAAATAGTTGTTCAGACAGCGTATTTAACCAAAAAGATAATAAAACAGGCATATGGGTATATGCTCCTGCTGGAGTTTTCAATCCTAATACTAAATTATTTGTAAAAGAGATAGATAAATCATCATCTGAATTCAGTAATCTATATAATAAAATGGATCAAAACCAAAAACAAAATATAAATAATACAAAATTATTCCAAATATACGTTGAAAATGATAAACACAAAATTGTTAATCCAAATATTTCTAAAGGATCTATCACGATTAGAATTCCAGTTCCAAATTCTTATAATCCTGACAAATTTCAAATATACAAGTTTGACCAAAATTCAGATAACGAAATCAATAAACAACTTGTCAAAATTAATGAACAATACTATTACGAATTCCAAACTAACGATTTCGATATATATGCTACCATAAATGAACAAATATCAAACGATTTTATTAACCTAATATCGATTATTCCTATAATTTCCACCTTTACTATAGTTCTTTTAACAATATTAATAAAATTCAAAAATAGTAAAATGTAAAAATAAAAAACTAATAGCATTGGCCTATAAAAGCTAATGCTATTTTTACTAAGTAGAATCTATATCTGCATATAAATTGACTTTCCCAATCAATTTATCATTCACAAAATATTCAACTTCCCCCACTATATCACCTTGTTCCAAAGGCAAAAAATAAAAAGGATCTGTTTTTATTTTTAATTTAACATTAGCTAACATTTCTGAAGTAGCATGTATTTTTAAAATTTTTTCTGGCTTAACACCAAATATTTTATCATACTCTCCCGCAATATTTAGCTTGATATCTGAAAAATCACTAGGTAACTCCTTTAAACTATACTTAGAAAAACCATATTCAAACAAAGCTTTTGAATCATTCCAATCATCAGGATCTTTTAAAACAACAGATATTAATTTTAAGTCATCTCTTTGTGCAGCAGCAACAAGACATCGTCCCGCTTTTTTTGTAAAACCTGTTTTTACTCCACACGCACTATCAAATTCTTTCAATAACCTATTATGATTACGAATTACTCGGTTAGTAGGTGGATTTCCAAACGTCAATTTCTTATAACTCTGAGAACATATTTCACAAAAATCAGAATTTTCCATAGCTTTCTGAGTAAGCAACGCCATATCTCTTGCAGTAGAATGATGTTCATTTTTTTCAGACGTATCCAATCCCGAAGGAGTACAAAAATTAGTATTCTTTAAACCCAATTCCCGTGCTCTTATATTCATCATTTTTACAAATTCATCCATTGAACCGGCAATTTTAGTTGCTACCACATTTGCAGCATCATTGCCGGAAGGCAACATCATCCCATAGCACAAATCACGTATTGTAACACGATCTCCCTCCTTTAGGCCCATAGAACTTCCCTCTATCTTTATAGCATTTGGATCCACTACAAAAGGTTCATCTATGTTATTTTGCTCTAGAGCCAAAAGAGTGGTCATAATTTTGGTAGTACTCGCCATAGGAGCAATTTTATCGGCATTTTTCTCATATATCACATCACCAGTTGTTGCATTAATTAATATAGCACCATTTTGAGCATTAATATTTAATTGATTCTCATCAATAGCAAAAACACGTAAAGGGAAAGACAAGAAAACAATACTAAATATCAAACCAAATTTTATAAAATTCTTTAATACACTAAAAATGTTCAAAATAAAATTCCTCCAACACACACACAATAAATTAAACACTTAAAAATTGTCAATTTATTAGATTAAATATGCGCTTGAAGGAAATAATATTACTTAATTATATTAACTTTCTATTTTTTGTCTTCTTTATTCTTTTTAAACAAATCAACAACTTTTGAAACAGCATCAGGAACCGATTCAAAAATTTTATCTAAACCTTTGCTGTTTTCATCCATCTGAAGCAACTTAACATCCCCCGATTTTATAACTAAAAACGCAACTGGTCTTATAGTCACTCCTGCTCCAGCACCTCCTCCAAAAAGTTCTTTTTCAGATTTAGATGGAACATCGGAACCACCAGAGCCAAAGCCAAAACTTACTCGAGAAACGGGTATAACAGTAGTTAATCCATCTTGAGCCATTATCGGCTTTCCAATCACTGTGTCAACATCAACCATTTCACGTATTTTTTCCATAGACACTCCCAACATACCTTCAATTGGATGGTTCATTTTAATCGCTCCTTTTATTTTTATTTAAATATTTTATTATAATCGCCACCAAATACCCCAATGTTACTATCAATAATCTCCCAATAGATATTTGCAGACGTAAAACAACAACACAATAAGAGTTTTCATTTATGAAATCAGGAAATATTCGTATTTTATCTACCTTTACCTCACAAATAGAATTTACCATTCTGAATACATTATAGAAATATCCGCAACACCTGGCATACTTTAATGCTGTTTCACAAGCATCATCAGTTGATATACACCAAACAACACTTAATTTTTTTATTTTTATTCCCTTTGCTAACCTTCTTAAAAATTTAGGAAGAGGTTCAATAAAAATTTTTACATTTTGTAAAACATCTGTAAAACTCTTTTTTTCTTTCTTTTCTTTTTTTAAACTATTCTTTTTATCATCTTTGTCATTTATAGTGCTATTAACATTTTTCATCCTAGATTTTTTCTTTTTATTTTTTTTCTTATCAGATGGTAACAGCTTTATCTTGAAAAACAAAATTCTAAGGAAACAATCAAATTGCTTATCTTCACTAAAATTAAAATTCACATTTATTTTAATCATGCCTATCAAGATAAATAAAACAATAATAATTAAAAATATAATTAACATCATCATTTATTATCACCATTACCAAGTATGATTTCTTCTTCCAATGAAATTTGCTCTTCATTTAAATTTTCCAAAGGTGGCAATTGATTTAAATCAGCAAGTCCAAACGTTCTCAAAAAAGTCTTAGTAGTTCTATAACTTATTGGCTTTCCAGGTATATCTAATCTACCCGATTCTTCTATCAATCCTTTTTCAACTAGAGAATTTACTACTCCGTTAGAGTTTGTCCCCCTAATTTGCTCAATAAATCCCTTTGTAACAGGCTGATTATATGCAATTATAGAAAGTACTTCCATAGAAACTGGTGTTAATATATAGTTATTTTTTTCTTCAATAGCATTTTTTATGTATTCTGCAAATTCTTTTTTTGAAACTAATTGAACACTATCGTCTAAAAAAACAATTTTTATTCCTCTATTCTGATTATTATTTAACTCATGCGAAAAATCCTTCAAATATTTACTACAATCAGATGTATTAATATCCAGAATATTAGATAGTTTAGTAATGGAAATAGGATCAGCATATGCAAAAAGAATCGCTTCTATTTTAGCAAAAATATTTAACAAAATGGTTTCTTGAGTTGATTCTTTCATATTAAAAATCCTCCAAACAAAAACAAACTATGATTTTTTAAAACAAATAAATTTATTATCACTAGTCAAATATATTCTTTTGGATTTAACTAACTCCAAAATTGCTAAAAAAGTGGCAATTCTTTCAGATTTATTTTCATAATTAAAAAAATCACAATAACTTATTTTTTCGTCCTTATACAACTTTCTAAGAACATAAACAACACGAGATGTTATAGAAACTATTCTCTTTTCAACAATGTCGGTAAAGACAGCATCATTGTTTGCATTTGTGCTCTTATTCCTATCTACAACATTCAAATATGCACTTATTAGTTCATTTTTATTGTGGACACCATTATAAGTTTTATCAACATCAATCTTTAGTGGCTTTCTAGAAAAAATTTTTCCATAAAGACTTCTCTCCGAAAGATTAACCGATATCGTTTTAATTAGTTCCAGCTCAAGCAATCGACCGGTTAATTCCTCTTTCAAAACTTCTTTTTCTTCAGATTTTGGCAGCAATGACGCTGTCTTTATATATATCAACTTCGCGGCCATTTCTAAAAATTCACTAGATACTTCCAAGTCTTGATTTTTCATTTCATTTATGTATTCTAAATATTGATCCAACAATTTAGATATCTCTATATCATATATATTAAGTTTATTTTTTCTTATCAAATGTAACAATAAATCTAAAGGTCCTTCAAAAATTTCAAATTTAAAATTTATCTTTTGCATAACAAATTCCTACTTTTTAAATAAGCTACACTATAATGTTTATCAAAAAATTCCTCAAAATATCTAATGGATAGGTTATCCAATCAAAAACTTTTAAAAACCACCCACTTGCGATACTAATAGGCATATCTAAAAAGCCAAAAAACAATAACGCAAACACAACAATAGTTCCCAAATATTCAAACCTCATAAAAATATCATAATATTTCTGAGGTAAAAAATAGATAACAAGCCTAGATCCATCCAAAGGAGGAACTATAATTAAATTAAAAACTGCTAATGTTATGTTAATTATAGCAAAATAATTGAAAAAGACTTTAAAATAATATAACCAAAGTTGTGAATTATTAATTATAAAAACAATTGAAGTTATTTTAAATAGACAAACACCAATTATAGCTAAAACCAAATTAGAAATAGGCCCCATAAGTGCAACAATAGCCATATCTCTCTTAGGTTTGGTAAAATTACTAGTATTAATCGGCACGGGATTAGCCCAACCAAAACCAACTGTTAACATGGCAATAACTCCAATTGGATCAAGATGTTTTAAAGGATTTAATGTTAGTCTGCCCTGTTGTTCTGCAGTTGTATCACCCAGCAATTTAGCACAATATCCATGTGCAAATTCATGAACTGGCAAACTTATCAATATAGCAATAATACGAGACACATAAACTATAATTTGATTATCTACTATGTTAAACCCTTCCTTTCAAAACTAACTATGCCCAAAACATTATACAAATTATACTACACAAACAACTTTTTTACAAGATACAAATATATTCTTACCACTAAAAAAAGGAACTCTCAGCACTTTCTCCAAGAGTTCCCTTATTATTTGATTTACTTATACTTATCTTTATATTTTTGTTTACTAAACCTACATATCCAACCATCCTCAATATATAATTCACCACATAATCCATCACTTTCTTCGTCAAGATCTTTCGAATCATATAACAATTGTATTTCTTCATGCTGTTCACACATAACTAACATATGATGCATACATGTAGTGATAGCTTCAGAAATTATCATCAAAATCATTTCTTTATTTTCTTTATCAAGTTTAGATATTTTACTTTTAATCTCATCTACTACTAACCCTCCCATTTTACCATCCAATATTAGTTCCATTATATCCATAGTATTATCGCATACTTCATCTATAAATATCTTTCCAAATTTATCTAAAACATTATTATCCATTTTATTTTCTCCCTTATAAGAAACTCCCAGTACTTTCCCTGAGAGTTTAAAATTTATTAATTCGCTAATATTTCCGAATACAATTCTATATCGTCTTTTGTTAACAAATTAATAGAAAACACATCATTAAAATCTATTCTTACCTTAGGTATATTATTTTCAAATATCACCAAATATTCTTCGTGCTTTTTTATATCTGTAACATTCTCAAACTTACCTTCAAAAATAGACTTACCTTTGAAAAATAAATCTACAGTACATGAATCATCATATATGTATATATTCAATCTTAGTTTAAAATCTAAAGCCGATTTTATTGTATATATTTCATAATCTATAATGGATTTATCCGGTTCACTTTCGAAAAGCCATATAAGATCATATTTATCATAATTCATTTTTATATCACCCTTTATTATAATCTCCAAATAGTTACAATATCCCCTAATTCATTTACAATTATTCTTATATCTTTGGTTATATATTCTAATGTACCAGGTTCCTTTCCAGCTATTGGTTTAACCGTTTTTATAGTCTCCTCTACAACCATAGGAGGAACATTTCTTGGTTTAACATAATCTCGAACTTCTTTAATAAATTCTTCCGTTCCTTCTTTATAGCCTTTATTCAAAGCCCTTTTTACGGCTCTTTTTTCCAATTCGGCTCTAACTTGCAACGTATCTGGTGCCATTCTTTCCAAAGCGTGTTGAGTATATTTTCGACCATTAATTATTTTTCCACCCTCAGGCATATCCCAAATGTTCGACTGAGTTTGAGTTGGTTTTAAATTAGGATTCTTAACATCACCAGCTTTTATAGGCTCAACTTTAGCTTTCGGAGCTTCAACTGGAGGTTTCCAGCTAGGATTTTTAGCCCCGCCAAAAACTTTTGCAAGTTCAGCGTCAGTTAGTTCTTTTCCTCCTGCTCCCATCGGTAGAGGTGGCTTTTTGCCAGCGAATTTATTTAATTTGTCTCCAGCTAGTTTAGG
>JAZRQJ010000009.1:0-179278 GCA_045649685.1 Oscillospiraceae bacterium | reverse complement strand
TTTGCACTATCCACCAATATTTGGTCCCAGCAGAACAGTTGAAATATTAAATGTATTAAATGAATATAAAATCAAGCGTGTATATTATGGGCATTTGCATGGAAAATCTTGCCGATATGCTGTTGAGGGTAATGTTGATGGGATAGAGTATAAATTAGTTTCTAGTGATTACTTAAAATTTGACTTATTAAAAATTTTTTAACAAAAAATATATTTTACTTAACAATTTATTAAATATATGTTATAATGAGTATCATCTGTACAAAATTAAATATGGGGGAGACGTAATGAGTCTAGTAAAAAATGAAAATATAGCAACTAATAAAAATGAATTGGAAGTTTTTGTTGATTCTAAAACTTTTAATTTAGCTTGTGATAAAGCTTACAAAAAAAGAGCAAAGAAAATAAGTGTTCCTGGTTTTAGAGTTGGAAAAGCACCTAGAAGGGTTATAGAAAAAAGATATGGAGAGGGGGTTTTCTTTGATGATGCTATTGAAATTGTATACCCAGAGGCATTGGAAGAAGCTATACAAGAAGCTAATTTAGATGTTGTTGCAATTGAATCCTTGGAACCAACAGAAGCTAGCTCTGAAAAAGGTTTGACTTTTAAGGCTATTTGTGTATTAAAACCTGAAGTTGAAGTTGAAAACTATAAAGGTATTGAAGTTGAAAAGCCTGTAAGAAAAGTTGATGATAAGGCAGTAAATTCTAGATTACAAGCTATGCGTGAGCGCTGTGGACGTATGATATCTGTTGAAGATCGTGCAGCTGAACAGGGAGATACTGTTGTTTTGGATTTTGAAGGATTTATTGACGGAGTTGCATTTGATGGAGGTAAAGCTGAAGGTCATACTCTAAAATTAGGATCTGGTCAATTTATTCCTGGATTTGAAGATCAGGTAGTTGGCCATAATATTGATGATGAGTTTGATGTTAATGTAACTTTCCCAGAAGATTATCATGTTGAAGATTTGAAATCAAAACCTGCTGTGTTTAAATGTAAAATTCATGAAATCAAAAAAATTGAATTGCCAGAAGAAGATGATGAGTTTGCAAAAGATGTAAGTGAATATGATACTTTGAATGAATTAAAGAAAGATCTTGAAAACAAAATTAAAGAAGAATATACTAATGCAGCTGATATGTCTGTTGAGCATGAAATAACATCTAAATTAATTGAAAACATGAAAGCGGAAATTCCTAGTGTTATGTTTGATAGACGTATTGACGAGTTGATGCGTGATTTTGAACAGCGTATATCTATGCAAGGTATAACTTTAGATATGTATGCTCAATATATGGGAACAAGTAAAGATAAGCTGAGAGATCAGTTTAGAGAGCAAGCTGAAACTCAAGTTAAATCGCGCTTAGCTTTGGAAAAAATTGCTGATATTGAAAAAATTGAAGTTAGTGATGATGAAATAAATGGTGAGTTTGAAAAACTTTCTAAACAATATAACATTGAAGCTGAAAAAATAAAAACTATGATATCTTCGGATAATTTAAAAGCTGATATTTTAGTTAGAAAAGCTATGGATTTTGTTAAAGATAATGCAAAAATAACTGATAAATTAATTGAGGATTAATTTTTGTAAATAAAATAAAAGTTATTATATTGAATGTGGGGGGCTTTTTATGGCACTTGTACCAACCGTTATTGAACCTACTGGACACGGGGAGAGAGCATATGATATATTCTCTCGTCTTTTAAAAGATAGGATAGTAATGCTGTCAGATGAGGTAAACGATGCTACGGCTAGTTTGGTTGTTTCGCAGTTGTTGTTTTTGGAAGCACAAGATCCAGAGAAGGACATTCAGTTATATATAAATAGCCCAGGAGGTTCTGTTACCGCTGGATTTGCTATTTATGACACAATGCAGTATATAAAATGCGACGTTTCTACAATATGCATTGGGATGGCTGCTTCTATGGGTGCCTTTTTGTTGAGTGCTGGAGCAAAAGGAAAGAGAATTGCACTGTCAAATAGTACTATTATGATTCATCAGCCACTTGGTCAGTTTAAAGGGCAAGCGACAGATATAAAAATACATGCTGATTGGATTCTTGGTATGAAGTCTCGCTTAAACAAAATGCTTTCAGAAGCTACGGGACAACCTATTGAAAAAGTATCGGAAGATACGGAAAGAGATAACTTTATGTCGGCCGATGAAGCTAAAGAATATGGCTTAATAGATAAAGTTATAAAAAGTAGATAAAAATCTTCGGAGGGGTTAGTTATGGCAACAGAATCAAAAGGCTTACTTCGTTGTAGTTTTTGCGGAAAACCAGAGCATAAAGTAGCAAGACTGTTATATGGAAATAGTGCTTACATTTGTAATGAATGTGTTGCACTTTGTTATGGAATGTTAGTTGAAGATGGTTTATTTTCTGCTGCTCCTGAGGCAGAATCACCAACAGATACAAAAAAACAAAAGAAGAGTGAACGAGTATTTTTGAAACCTAAAGAAATAAAGGCAATTTTAGATCAATATATTATTGGTCAAGACGAAGCTAAGATGGTTTTGTCAGTTGCAGTTTACAATCATTACAAAAGGATTTCTTCAGTTGATGATGATGTTGAGTTGCAAAAGAGTAATGTTTTGCTTTTAGGACCAACTGGAGTTGGAAAAACTCTTTTAGCTCAAACTTTGGCTAGAGTATTGGAAGTGCCATTTGCTGTTGCTGATGCGACAACATTAACTGAAGCAGGTTATGTTGGAGAAGATGTTGAAAATGTTATATTAAGATTAATACAAGCTGCTGATTTTGATATTGAACTTGCCCAGCATGGAATAATATATATAGATGAGATAGACAAGATAACGCGAAAATCGGAAAATGCATCCATCACTAGAGATGTTAGTGGAGAGGGAGTTCAACAGGCGTTGCTTAAAATTTTAGAAGGAACTGTTTCTAACGTTCCTCCGCAGGGCGGAAGAAAACACCCTAATCAAGAGTTTATACAAATAGATACAAAAAATATTTTGTTTATATGTGGAGGAGCATTTGAAGGTTTAGAAAAAATTATAGGTAAGCGATTAGGAGAGTCTTCTATTGGATTTGAATCTAATATAAAATCGAAAAAAGATATGACTATAAATAAAACTATGAAAGATGTTGAACCTCATGATTTAGTAAAGTTTGGCATAATTCCTGAGCTTGTTGGAAGAATTCCAGTTATTACTGCTTTAGATGATCTTGATGAAGATGCTTTGGTTAGAATATTGACTGAACCTAAAAATGCACTTATTAAACAATATAAAAAATTATTTTCATATGATGGTACAAAATTGGAATTTACTGAAGATGCTTTGCATGCGGTTGCTAGAAAAGCACTTGAAAGGAAGACTGGTGCTAGAGGTTTGCGGGGAATTTTAGAGGATCATTTATCTCAACTTATGTTTGAATTGCCTTCAGAAAATGTTGATACTATAAAGATAACAGCTGATGTAATAGAATCTGGTGCGGCGCCAGTAAGAATTGATAAGAAATAAAAAATAAAAACTAGCACTTTTTTAGGTGCTAGTTTTTATTTTTGGATGCACATTTTTATATGAATTGTGCAGCATATACTATTGCAAATAATGATAATTTTTATTATAATGATACTATGTGTAATTGTGACAATATATGTTATTTTTTATTTATATAAAGGAGAGAACGTAAGGTAATGAAAGAACAAGTAATACCACTAGTAGCATCAAGAGGGGTTGTTGCTTTTCCAAAGGGAATCATAAATATAGATGTGGCTAGAAAAAAATCGATATCCGCTATTCAAAATGCAATCAATGGTAGTAAAAAGATTTTTATAGTTGCTCAAAAATATATTGATGTTTTAGAACCTTGTAAGGAAGATTTGTATAATTTTGGAACTGTTTGTGAAATAAAGCAATTTCATAAATATGCTGAAGGTGATTATAAGTTAACAGCTATTGGAAAATATAAGGCAAAAGTTGCTGAGTTTTATTCGGATGAACAGATGTATTCAGCTGCTGTTAAACGTGTTCCTGAAAGGATTCGTGTTAAGAAAACTGATGAAATATATGCGGTTATGAGAGCTATAAAAAAGAAATTCATACAATATGGAGTATCAATAAAAAACACTAGTAGAGAATTGGTTGCTTTAATTGAAAACGAAGAGGATCCGTTTAATTTATTTACCATAGTTGTAGGGATAATGCCGTTTAAATATGAATTAAAACAACATATGCTTGAAGAGTCTAATTTGTTAAAAAAACTTAAACTGGTTTTGGATGCTGTAGCTAAAGAGGCAGAAATAGCTTCTATAGAACGTAAAATGATAGAAAAAGTTGAAAGAAATATAGATAAAAATCAGCGAAACTATTTTTTGAGAGAGCAAGCCAAGATTATAAACCAAGAGTTGGGCGATTCTGAAAACACAGATAATTCTGATAGTTTGGAATATGCTGAAAAAATATCGAAAATCGAAAATATATCGGACGAATCAAGGGAAAAGTTGTTGTCTGAGGTAAAGAAAATGGAACGTATGCCTGAATCATCACATGAGGCATATGTAATTGCTAACTATCTCGATACTGTCTTGAACTTACCATGGGATAAAGCAACAAAAGAAAATATAGATTTAGACATAATTAGTGAGCATTTAAATAAATATCATTACGGATTAAAAAAAGTAAAAGAACATATATTAGAAAATTTGGCGGTTCGTAAATTTAATCCAAACATAAAAGGTCAAATATTGTGTTTAGTTGGTCCGCCAGGAGTTGGAAAAACTTCAATTGCTCGTTCTATTGCTGAAGCTATTGGCAGAAAATTTGTAAGAATATCTTTGGGTGGAATTAATGATGAATCTGATATTAGAGGACATAGAAAAACATATATTGGAGCTATGCCTGGCAGAATTATTGGTGGAATGATTCAAGCTAAATCTAGAAATCCATTAGTCCTTCTTGATGAAATAGATAAGATGGGTGCTAGTTTCAAAGGAGATCCTTCTGCTGCTGCACTTGAGGTTTTGGATATCGAACAAAATAACGCTTTTATAGATCATTATATAGAAGTTCCATTTGATATTTCGGAGAGCTTTTTTATAGCAACTGCGAATACCGTTTCATCAATTCCATCACCGTTGCTCGATAGAATGGAAATAATTGAGATTTCTAGTTATACAATTGAGGAAAAATTTCATATTGCTAAAGAGTATTTGTGGCCTAAGCAACTCAAGGAACATGGATTAGATGAAAATATGGTTAGGGTAACAGATAAGGTAATATATGAATTAATAGATGGTTACACTCGAGAGGCGGGTGTTAGAAAATTAAATAGATTAATTGCATCTCTTTTGAGAAAAGCTGCTAAAAAATTGATATCTGGAAAAAATAAGTCGGTTAGATTTACTGAGAAAAACATTGAAAAATATATTGGAACAAAAAAATATATCGGCGAAACAATTTCTAAGACTGATGAAGTTGGTCTTGCAAACGGGCTTGCGTGGACAAGTGTTGGTGGAGAACTTATGCAAATTGAAGCTGGTGTTATGGATGGAAAAGGAGATATTAAACTTACAGGAAATTTGGGAGATATTATGAAAGAATCGGCTAATACAGCTATTAGTTTTGTTCGATCAATAGCTTCTGAATATAATATACCAACTGATTTCTATAAGAAAAAGGATATTCATATACACGTTCCTGAGGGAGCTGTTCCTAAAGATGGTCCATCTGCTGGAGTGGCTCTAGCAACTGTTCTTGTTTCGGCTCTTTCTAATATTCCTGTAAGACGTGATGTTGCTATGACAGGTGAAATTAGTCTAAGAGGTAGAGATATGGCTATAGGTGGACTAAAAGAAAAAGCTATGGCAGCATATAAGTCTGGAGTGACAACAGTTTTGATACCGCAGGATAATGTTAGTGATTTAGATGATATAGATGATTCTGTTAAAAAAGCTGTAAAATTTATACCTTGCTCTACTGCGGATCAAGTATTGAAACTTGCGTTGATAAAAAATAAACAGTCAGATAATATGGAGAAACTTTAAAATGCGATATTTTGATGCAAAATTTGTTAGTGCATATGGTTTGATTAAACAACTTCCCAGATCTGAAAAAACTGAAATTGTTTTTGCTGGCAGATCTAATGTAGGTAAATCATCGCTATTAAACAAATTGTTTAATAGGAAAAATCTTGCTCGAGTGAGTGCTGTTCCGGGGAAAACGGCGACGATAAATTTTTATGGTGTAGATGATGTTTATTTTGTTGATTTGCCTGGATATGGATATGCAAAGGTTTCTAAATCTGAGAAAAAAAGATGGGGGAGCTTGATAGAGGGTTATTTTAAAGATGACCGCTTAGTTGGATTAGTGGTGTTATTAGTAGATATGAGACATGATATTAGTGCTTTAGACTTGCAAATGGTTGAGTTTTTGATTGAATATCAATTACCGTTTATTGTGGTTTTGACTAAGGCAGATAAATTGGGAAAAACCAAAAGATGTGAAATGTTAGAAAAAATAAAAACTGATTTGCCCTATTCTGATCAAATTTATATTATCGAAGTTTCATCTAAAACGGGCGAGGGAATTGAAGAAATAAAAAGATGTATTGAAGATGTTTGTAAGTTGGAGTAGCATTAGTATTAAAATGGGGGAAATTAAGATATGTTTATATCTAAAAATTTAAATGTAAATGAAAAAGGAAATTTGACAATTGGCGGAGTTGATACTTTAGATCTTGCAAAGAAATATGGTACGCCACTTTATGTATTGGATGAAGACTTGATTAGAGAAAATTGTGAAAAATTTAAAAAGTCTATTGATGGTTATTATGGAAAAAATGGATTGGTTTGTTATGCAAGCAAAGCGTTTTCTTGTAAGGAAATATATAGGATTATGAAGGACGAGCAAATGGGAGTAGACACAGTTTCTTTGGGTGAGATGTATACTGCTATTTCCGCTGGATTCCCATCAGAGAAAATATATTTACATGGAAATAATAAAACAATAGAAGAGTTAAGATTTGCTGTTGAAAATAAAATAGGTAGAATAGTGGTAGATAATTTAAATGAACTTGAATTGCTCGATTCTGTTGCTAAAGAAATGAACTCAAAAGTCGATATTCTTATTAGAGTAAAACCAGGAATTGATGCACATACGCACGATTTTATAAAAACAGGACAAATAGATTCTAAGTTTGGATTTGCTATTGAAACTGGTGAGGCTTTAAGTGCAGCAAAATTGGTTAATAAATTTGAAAATATAAATTTAATAGGAGCACATTGTCATATAGGTTCGCAGATATTAGATGTGGATCCATTTGTGTTGGCTGCTGATGTTATGATGAAGTTTATAAGTGATGTTAAGGATGGGACTGGAATTGAAATGTGTGAATTGAATTTGGGTGGAGGTTTTGGAATTAAATATATTGAAAAAGATGATCCGGTAGATTATGAAGAATATATGAAAGCTGTTGCTTCTATGATACAAAAAAAATGTGATCAATATAATCTAAAAAAACCTTTTATAGTTATAGAACCAGGCAGGTCTTTAATTGCACCGGCAGGGATCACTTTATATACAGTTGGAGCTAGAAAAGAAATTCCAAATGTTAGAACATATGTTTCAGTAGATGGTGGTATAACGGATAATCCTAGATATGCTCTTTATAAATCGGAATATGACGCGATTGTTGCTAATAAGGCTAACGAAGAAAGAAGTAAAATAGTTACAATTGCCGGTAAATGTTGTGAGAGCGGTGATTTGATTGGTGAAAATATGCCACTGCAACATGCAGAATCGGGAGATATATTAGCAGTTTGTGCTACAGGTGCATATAACTATTCAATGTCTTCTAATTACAATAGAAATTTAAAACCAGCTGTAATTATGGTTAAAGATGGAAAGAGTAGGGTTATTGTTAATAGGGAAACATTAGAAGATGTAGTAAGAAATGATATATAATTTGGGATTTTGAAAAGATTTTTATTTTAAAAGTGGTGAGATTTTATGTTAAATTTAGCTAGATCTATAACTAAAGATGGATCTGCGTTTTCGGTTGCAATTGATGCAACGGATATTGTTTCTAAGATGCAGGAAATACATCATACTTCTGCAGCAGTTTCCATTGCTTTAGGGCGATTGACAGTTGCTGGTTCTATGATGGGTGCTTTATTAAAAAATGATCAAGATAGCTTGACTTTAAGAATTAAAGGAGATGGAACAGCTGGAAACCTAATTGTTGTATCTAATGGCATGGGTTTTGTTAAATCGTATGTGGATAATCCATCTGCAGGTATGTTAACAAATGATTGTGAGAAAATTGATATAAAAAAGGTTGTTGGATCAAACGGAATGCTTAGTGTAGTAAAAAATATTGGATTGAAACAACCGTATAATAGTCAGGTTCCTTTAATATCGGGTGAGATAGGTGAAGATATTACCAATTATTATGTAACTAGTGAACAAATACCAACTGTTTGTGCTTTAGGAGTATTATTAAATGAAGATTCAACTGTAAAGTGTGCCGGTGGGTTTTTGATTCAACTTTTGCCATATGCAGATGAATCAGTAATAGATATTATTGAAAAAAATATGACTAATATAAAATCTGTTTCTAAAATGTTAGATGAAGGAATGAGTCCCCAAGAAATTTCTTTGAAAGTTTTGGAAGGAACAACTCCAAATTTATTAGATGAGCGTGAAGTTATATACAAGTGTGATTGTGATAGAGCTAGGACTGAACGAATTCTAATGAGTTTAGATGATAAAGAAATTGAAAATATGATAAATGATGAAAAGCCGATTAATGTTGAGTGTCATTTTTGTAATAGTAAACACACATTTGACATTAATGATCTAAAAAGAATACTTGCTTTGAAGTCTTAAAAAGGAGAATAAATTAAAAGATGGGTAACTTAGTTTCACCAGAAGAATTATTACGTCAAGCAGAATATATGAAAAAATGTGAAGATATTTTAAAAAGTAATTTTTCAAGTAGACAACCAATTTGTTATGTACACTCCTATGGTTGCCAGGGTAATGTTGCTGATGGAGAAAAAATAAAAGGCATGTTGGCTCAAATGGGATATGGGATTAGTAATAGTGCTGAAGGTGCAGATGTTGTAATTTTTAACACTTGTGCTATTCGAGAGAATGCTCATGATAGAGTTTATGGTAATTTGGGTATGTTGATTCACTACAAGAAAAAAAATCCCGCAATGATAATTGGACTTTGTGGATGCATGGTGCAGCAAGATCATGTTGCAAAGAAAATTAAAGATGTTTTTCCAGGAGTGAATTTAGTATTTGGCACACATGTTATACACAAACTACCGGAATTTATGTATAACATTTTGAGTGGCTCTAAGAAAGTATATAATATTGTTGATTCAGATGGTGTTATAGCCGAAGGATTGCCTGTTGTTAGAGAGAGTAAATTTAAAGCGTCTGTTCCAATTAGTTATGGTTGTAATAATTTTTGTACATATTGCATAGTGCCATATGTTAAGGGTAGAGAACGAAGCCGTAGTTTTGATTCTATTTATGATGAAGTTAAAGAATTAATTGACAATGGCTATAAGGAAATTATGTTGCTTGGACAAAATGTAAATTCATATGGGAATGATTTGGATTCTGGGGTTAATTTTTCATATTTGTTATCTAAGATTAATGAAATAAATGGTGATTTTAGAATAAGATTTATGACTTCTCATCCAAAAGATGCTACGAAAGAATTAATAGATACTATTGCAAATTGCGACAAAGTTTGCAATCATTTACATTTGCCTGTTCAGTGTGGTAGTGATAAAATTTTAAAGGCAATGAATAGAAAATATACAGTGAGTCAGTATTTGGATATTGTTGATTACACTAAAAAGAAAATTCCAGATATATCATTTACATCTGATATAATTGTTGGTTTTCCTGGTGAAACATACTCAGACTTTAAAGAAACATTAAAATTAATTAAAGAAGTCAAATATTCTTCTTTATTTATGTTTATATTTTCTCCAAGAAAGGGAACTAAAGCTGAATTAATGTATGATCCTATTCCTAAAGAAGAAAAGTCTAAGTGGCTAACTGAGCTTATAAATTGTCAAAATGAGATTAGTGCTGAGGTTCATGCAAATTATGTTGGTAAAATTGAAAGAGTCTTGTTTGATGGTATTGGAAGAACCGATGATAATATGTTAACAGGAAGAACCGACACTAATTTAGTTGTAGATTGTGAAAGATCTAAATTAAAAATAGGTGAGTTTGCAGATGTTAAAATAATTAAGGCCCATAGAATGGCGTTGATTGGTGAATTAGTGTAAAAATAAAAGGAGAATTTTATGGATATTATTGATTTGGCTCGTAATTTTGGAAAAGAAATTCAAAAGACAGACGAATATTTAGATTTAATGCAAGCAAAACAAAATAACGATAATGATAGGGAATTGAATGATTTAATTGGCAAGTTTAATTTGCTAAAATTTGAAATACAGACTATATTGTCAGATAATAGTGATCAACAAGAAAAAATAAATGCGAAAAATTCAGAACTAAGTGAAATATATGAAAAAATTATGAAAAATGAAAATATGGTGGTTTTTAATAAAGCGAGTGAAAAAATGGATACTGTTATGAACAGAATAAACAGTATATTGATGGCAGCTGTTAATGGAGAAGATCCTATGTTGTTTTCTGAGATCCATGATTTGGGATGTAATGGTAGTTGTGACGGATGTTCAAAATGTCACTAGAGGTTTAAAATATAATTTTTAGTATGGGTAGGTTAGTTAAATGTTTGAATCGATAGATTTTAGCAAATTATCACCAATGATGAAACAATATATGGAAATAAAAAATCAGCATAAAAAGCATTTGTTGTTTTTTAGATTAGGTGATTTTTATGAGCTTTTTTTTGATGATGCCATTGTTGCTTCTAGAGAATTAGAAATTACTTTAACTGGTAAAGAATGTGGATTAGCTGAACGTGCTCCTATGTGTGGTATCCCGTATCATAGTGTTGATGTTTATATAAAAAAGTTAATAGATAAAGGTTTTAAGGTTGCTATATGTGAGCAAACCGATAAAATAGATTCTACTAAAAAATTAGTTCGTAGGGATGTTGTTAGAATAATAACGCCAGGAACAGTATTTGAATCTGATATGTTGGAAGAGGGGGTTAATAACTACATATGTTCGATATTTTTATCTGGAAATGATTTTGGAATATGCTTTGCAGATATATCTACAGGAACGGTTCACGTAACTCAAATTAATTCAACTAATGTTTCTTTTGACATAATAAATGAGCTAGAAAGATTTTCGCCTACTGAAATTTTATATAATGAAGATTTAGTGAATCTTAAAGAGGTTAGTTCATATTTAACAAAGCAATTGAAGTGTATTGGCGAGTTGGTAGATTCTGAAAATTACGATAACAATATTTGTAAGAAGTTGATTTATAATCAATTTAATGAAGTCTCTGATGATATTATTAATTCAGATTTGTGCGTTAAATCTTTAGGAGCTTTGATTTTATATTTAGCAGATACCCAGAAAGACGGTGTTAAAAGATTAGTCGATTTGGCCTACTATAGTGGATATCAGTATATGGGAATTGATGCATATGCTCGAAAAAATTTGGAATTAACTAAAACCATTATGACGGGACAAAAACAAAGAAGTTTGCTATGGATTTTAGATAAAACCAAAACATCTATGGGAAAAAGATTAATTAGAAAATTAATAGAGCAGCCGTTAATAAATCCGATTCAAATTGTAAAAAGGCATGATGCTGTTGAATCGCTTATAAAAAACAAAATGACTAGAGATGATATTATTGAAATTTTGTCTAGAATATATGATTTAGAGCGGCTGATGACTAAAGTTATATATGGGTCAATAAATCCTAGGGAATTAAGAGCATTGTCTCAAACAATTGGTGAGATTCCGAGTTTAAAAAGACAATTGGAGCTAGTTCCAAACTTATTAGTGCAAAATATAAATAAAAGAATAAAAGATATCAATAATGTATATGAATTGCTTGAATCTGCATTAGTTGATGAACCTCCTGTTAATTTAAAAGATGGTGGAGTTATTCGTGAGGGATTTCATAATGAACTAGATGAGCTTAGAAATATTAGAGAAAATGGAAAAGAAACTCTATTAACCATTGAAGCGCGTGAAAGAGAGCAGACAGGAATAAGTAAACTAAAAATTAACTATAATAAAGTTTTTGGATATTATATAGAGGTCACGAAGTCTTGTTTAGATAAGGTTCCGGATTATTATATTAGAAAACAAACACTTACTTCTAGTGAGCGTTTTATTACTCCAGAATTAAAGGAGTATGAAGAAAAGATTTTAACTGCTAGCGAGCGTAGTATAAAGATAGAACAAGAGATCTTTGAAGAACTAAAAAATGTGGTTTCAAATAAATTAATGGAAATTCAGAGCACGGCAAAAGCTATTGCTATGCTAGATGTTCTTTGTTCATTTTCTGTTGTTGCCCAGAACAATAATTATATTAAACCTGAGATTAGTACAGATAGTGAATTGATTATAAAAAATGGTCGGCATCCTGTTGTTGAGGCAATATTAGACATGCCTTTTGTTTCCAATGATACAAAAATGGATAACTGTGAAAACAAAATGATGATGATAACAGGACCTAACATGGCTGGAAAGTCTACTTACATGAGACAGGTGGCACTTATTGTATTGATGGCTCAGATAGGAAGTTTTGTTCCGGCGGAATTTGCTAGAATTGGAATTGTTGATAGAATATTTACTCGCATAGGAGCGTCTGATGATCTTACTGCTGGAAAATCTACATTTATGGTTGAAATGAGTGAAGTGGCTGAAATATTAAAAAATGCTACAGAAAAAAGTTTGGTAATATTAGATGAGATAGGAAGAGGCACGTCAACATTTGATGGAATGAGCATTGCAAAAGCAGTTGCAGAGCATATTATAAAGTCAAAAAATCTTGGCTGTAAAACGCTGTTTGCTACGCATTACCATGAATTGACTTCTCTAGAGCAAGAATTAGATGGTGTTAAAAATTATAATATTGCTGTGAAAAAACGCGGAGATGACATAACATTTTTAAGAAAAATTGTTAAGGGTGGCGTTGATGATAGTTATGGAATAGCTGTTGCTAAGCTTGCTGGAATTCCAGATAGTGTTATAAAAAGAGCGAATGTTATTTTAAAAGATATGGAAAAAGACAAGCATTGTCATGAAAATATTTGTGAAGAACAATTGGATTCTACGCAAGTTTCTTTATTTGATACTAATGAAAAGAGAGTGTTAGATAAATTAAAAGACTTGTCTATTGATACTTTAACTCCTATTGAAGCTATGAATTTGTTATATAGTATAAAAAAGGATTTGTAATAAAAAGTGGAGGTTAGTTGTGGGAAAAATTCATCTTTTAGAAAAAAGCATTTATGAATTGATAGCGGCAGGAGAAGTTATTGAGAGGCCTGCTTCTGTTGTTAAAGAATTGGTTGAAAATTCGATAGATGCTAAAGCAAGATCGATTTTTGTTGATATAAAAGATGGTGGAAAAAGTCTGATTAGAGTAATTGATGATGGAGTTGGAATGGATTTTGATGATTGTAAATTGGCTTTTTTAAGACATGCTACAAGTAAGGTGTCAACAAAGATTGATTTAAATAATATAGGCACACTAGGATTTCGAGGAGAGGCACTTGCCTCTATTTGTGCTGTTTCTAAAGTTGAAGTTTTAACCAAGAGACAAGAAGATGAATTTGGCGTAAGGTATTTTATAGAAGCTGGCGAAGAAAAAAATATTGAATCTGTTAGTTGTTCAAATGGAACCATGTTCTCTATAGAACAACTTTTTTATAATGTTCCTGCAAGACGTAAATTTTTAAAAAAAGATTCTACTGAGGCAAATGTAATACAAGATATTCTAGAAAAATTAGCAATTAGTAATTGTAATATTTCTTTTGGATTTAAGAAAAATGGAAAGAAAATTTTTCAAACTGCTGGCAATGGGTCTTTAGATGATGTTATTTATAATATTTTTGGGAGAGACTTATATAAGTCTTTATTACCCGTTAATTACGATGATGGAAATATAAAAATAAGTGGTTTTATTAGTAATCCGCGATATTGTCGTTCTAATCGAAATCTACAATATAGTTTTGTAAATGGTAGATATGTAAAATCAAAAACATGTAGTTCGGGAGTTGAAGAAGCATTTAAAGGATTTTCAATGATAGGAAAATATCCTGCTTTTGTTTTATTTGTAAATATGGAACCACAAAAAATAGATATTAACGTACATCCAGCTAAAGTTGAAATTAGGTTTTCTAATGAAATGGAAGTTTTAAGAGCAATTTATTCTGCAGTTAGATCTGCTATATCTGAAAACAATAAACTGCCAGAAGTTAAGACTCCAGATTTACAGCGTAATTATTTTTCAGCAGATAATGTTGATGTGAAGCAAATGCAAATAAACACAAATAATATTGTTAAAGATAAAGATTATTTTCATGAACCTAGTGTTTCGTCAAATGATTTTTCTACTACAGTTAAATCATACTCAACAAATTGTGGTGAAAATTTTTCGCAATATAAATTTCTATCTAATGCTAATATTGTGAAAAGTTTGGATAAAGAGTTAAAAGACGATGCGGATGATGTAGATAATACATTAAATCATAATAAACGTAAATTGGTTGAGGAAACTATTGAATTAAATAATGAAAATATTAGTGGTGAGGAAGATAAATTAAATGACGAGAAAATTAGTGAAGAAATAGTTTCGTCAGAACAACAAGATTATTTGAGAATAGTTGGTGAAATATTTAAAACATATATTTTAGTTGAAGTAGGTAATAATTTTGTAGTTATAGATAAGCATGCAGCTCATGAGCGCATATTATATGAAAAAATAAAGAAAGAATCCGATAGACTGGAGCGACAAATCTTACTTTTGCCTAAGAAAGTTGTTTTAGATTCTAATGAAGATCATGAGTTGGTTTTAGATAATAGTGAGATTTTTATAAAATTTGGTTTTGGGGTTGAGGATTTTGGTGGACGCTCAATTTTAATCAGAGAAATTCCCATGGCTTTGAACAATAAAAATTGTGTTGAAGTGTTTGAAGAAATTCTTTTGAATTTAAAAACAAAGATAAATGATTTTACACCTGCTACTTTAGACGATTTGTATCACACTATTGCTTGTAGAGCTGCAATAAAGGCTAATGATGATAATAATATTGAAGAACTCAGGGCTTTAGTTAATCAAGTTTATTTTGATGAAAAAATTCGCACCTGTCCTCATGGAAGACCAGTTGTGTTAACTTTTGATAAAGAAAGGTTTGACAAAGAATTTGGAAGAATACAAAAATAAAATAAAAATATGTGCTATAGTTGGTCCCACAGCATCTGGAAAAAGTAGTTTGGCAATTTGGTTGGCTAAGCAGATTAACGCAGAAATAATTTCAGCGGATTCTATGCAAATATATAAGGGTATGGACATTGGAACTGCAAAACCTACCGCTGAAGAACAAAAATTAGTTCCGCATCATATGATAGATTTTCTTCATCAAGATGAGTTATTTTCAGTTGCCGATTATGTTAAAATGGCCAAGAAGGTTATTGAAGATATTGTTGATAGAGGTAAAAAACCTATTTTAGTTGGTGGAACAGGATTATATGTTGACTCATTATTAAATGGTATACAATTTCAAGGTCAAAATGAAAATTTGGCTGTAAGAAAAAGGCTTTTTGAGGAATTAGAACAATTTGGATCAGAACATATGTTAGATAAGTTAAAAAAAGTTGATTTTGAATATGCCAAAACATTGCATCCTAATAATACAAAGAGAATTATTAGGGGGCTAGAAATTTATTCTGCCACTGGTATGAAAATAAGTGACAATTTAAAATTAAGCAAATCGGTTCCGTCTTGTTTTGATGCTTGCAGAATAGGGTTAACTTTTGATGATCGTGAAATTTTATATAAGAGGATTAATGATAGAGTTGATGATATGATTGACTCTGGACTGTTGAAAGAAGCACATTGTATCATTAATTCCAGTTCGAGTTCACACACATCTATGCAGGCAATAGGCTATAAAGAATTTATAGGATATTTTAATGGAAATGAGAGTTTAGATATATGTATTTCTAAATTAAAACAAAACACTAGAAAATATGCTAAGCGTCAATTGACATGGTTTCGTAGAAACAAAGATATTAACTGGATATATTGCGATAGATTAAGTGATATAGATATAAAAAATAAAGTTATTGAAATTGTTAATAATCATTTTAAATAATATTATGATTTTTTTGAAAATTATGGTATAATCTGTTTAATAGTTGTGTTTTAATAATTTTTATGGAGGTAAGTGGCTTTTTGCCATATATTTTACATGAAGTCATTTTGTTTAAAGTTTTTACTTGTGCTGTTTTCTTGTTGCTTCGTGGTTGGAGTTGCATATCAAATATATCTTAAGTTGACATTTAATTATGAGACGACAATTGTGCGCAGCGACGTTATGGAAAAAAAAGCTGAGGGAATAGGTGTTATTTTTAAAGATGAAGTTGTTTTGAATTCTAGTGAATATTCTGGAATTGTTAAGAACAATTTTTGTAATGGTGCACGTGTGGCAGCAAAATCTGAGGTGGCTAAATCTTATACGACACAAGATGATATATCAAAAATAAAACAAGTGGATATTTTAGATAAAGAAATTAGTGCTTTAAATGAAGCACAAAATCCGGGTTCTTTACAGGATATGAACATAAAAACTATAAATAAACAAATGAATTGCAATTATTATGAATTGATAAGGACTTTAAAAAATGGTAATTTAAATACAATTAAAGAGACTAAAGACCAAATGACAATGCTTTTTAATAAAAAACAAATAATAACAAATCAAGTAACGGATTTTAATGATACCATTGCTAAACTTTCTTCTGAAAAAAATAATGTAAATAAAACTATTTCATCTAAACCTAAATCTATAATTACACCTGTGTCTGGATATTTTGTTGATTATATTGATGGATATGAAGATAGGTGTTTGTTAAAATTAGCCGATAATTTTAATGCTGAACAATTAAATCAATTATATAATGAATGTCAAAAAGGGTGCTCTCGAAACAATGTTGGAAAGGTTATAACTAACTCTTTATTGATATTTAAAGTGGTTTTACCGACAAGATCGGTTTCCGATGTTAAGCTCGGTTCGGAGTGTAAAATTAAATTTGAAGAGGCGGGTGAAGAAGTAACTGCCAAATTGACAAAGTTGGATTTAGATTGGAATAGCGAACAAAGTGTAGCTACATTTAAAATAGATGTTATGACTGAAAGATTGTCTTCTATTCGTTTTAGTAAGGCTGAAATAGTATTTCGTACATATAGGGGTGTTAAGGTGCCTAAAACTGCTATTAGAAACAATGATGAGGGTGAAGTGGGTGTATATTCTTTGAACAATGTTTCTATGCAGTTTAAGAAGGTAGATATTTTATTTGAAGATGAAAACAATGTTCTTTGTGTGTCTCGTTCAGACGATACGTCAGCTTATTTGAGAGATTTTGATAAAATTATAACACAAGGGAAGGATTTGTATGATAACAAACCAATTAGATAATGATTTTGTTAAACAAAGAGTTTTAGAAATTAGGAAAAAAATATCATATGCGGCGGCAAAATCGGATAGAAATGTGAATGAAATCAGTTTAATGGCGGTTACAAAAAATGTATCTGCGGATTTAGTTAATGTTGCTATAAAATCAGGAGTTAGGTTGTTGGGAGAAAATAGGGCACAAGAGCTTAATTCGAAGTATGATTACTATGAGCATGATAATGTTGATATACATTTTATAGGCCATTTGCAACGAAACAAGGTTAAGACAATTATCAATAAAGTTGATATGATAGAATCTGTGGATAGTGAGCATATTGCTCGTGAAATAGGAAAACAAGCGTTAAAGAATAATAAGATTATGCCTATTCTGTTGGAAATAAATATTGGAAAGCAGCAAACTAAAACTGGATTTGATCCCGACAAAGTTTTAGAAGCCACTAAAACTATTGCTAATATACCTGGTGTGAAAATTAGAGGACTTATGACTATACCACCAAAAGAAAACGTTACATATTATTTTGAAAAAATTAAGGATATATATATTGACATTTCACAAGAAAAAATAGATAATGTAAATATGGATTTTTTGTCAATGGGTATGAGCAGTGATTTTGAAAAAGCCATATCTTTTGGTTCGAACATCGTTAGAATAGGTAGTTTGATGTTTGGGACACGACATTAAAATGGGTTTAAGTATTTTGAATTTAAACATATTAATAAAAAACGAGGAGGTTTTTTAAGTGAGTTTAATCGATAAAATTAAAGGTATTGTTGGAACAGATGAGTATTATGATGATGAATATGAGGATAATTTTATAACAAAGGAAGAGAAAGTTAGAAGATCAGATGACGATGTTAGAAATAACAAAGTGGTTAACATTAATGCTACTACTCAACTAAAAGTTGTTTTAGTTAAACCAGAACATTTTGAAGATGCAAGTTCTATTGCAGACCACTTGAATGAAAAAAGAACAGTGGTTATTAATTTGGAATCTACAAATAAAGAAATTGCACGCAGATTGGTTGATTTTTTGAGTGGTGTAGCATATGCTAATAACGGACAAATTAAACGTGTTGCTAATAGTACTTTTATAATAACACCTTATAATGTTGATGTTATGGGAGATTTGTTGGACGAATTGGAAAATAACGGAGTATTTTTTTAGTAACTTGTAATTGTGGTATTTGATTTTGTAAAAGTTATTAATGTTGTATATACTAAATTATGCTAATGATAATTTGCACATGCATATGTTAAAAAAGTACATATAAGTCTTTTGAACGATTCTAAATTGTGTTTAATGGAGGTTTAATTGATGAAGGGTATAGAAATTAAAGATTTTGTTTTTGACAAAGGAGCTTTTGGATATAAAGTAGATGATGTTGCAAATTGTTTGAAGGATATTTCACAATATGCAGTATCCTTAGAAGAAAAAATTGCAGAGTATGAGAAAAAAATACGAGATCTTGAAGATCAGATAGAAAATTATAGAAATAATGAAGAAAGTGTAAAAGAAATAATAGTTAGTGCACAGAAATTTAAAACTGATATTATTAATGAAGCAAAAGAAAAGGCTAATAAAATTTCTGAAGATATTGAAAAGAAAAAATTAAATTTTGATGCTGAAATTAATAATAAAACTGAAAAATTAATATCTGATGCGAGACAAAAAGCGGATGATATGATGAAAGATACTCAACACAAGTTTGAGAATGAGACAAGGCAACTTAGAATTATGAAAAAAGAAGTTTCTGATTTTAAAGCTAGACTTCTTTCATTATATAAATCTCACTTAGATATTATTACCAAGATTCCTGAATATGATGGTGAAGAGGCAGTTAAACATGCCGAAGAAAAACCAACTAAAATTAGTAATAGTGATAATACTACAACAAGTATTGATGAAAATCAAGAAATTGAAGATACACAAGATACAAAAATGTCGAAAGACAATAAAACTGAACATAATCCAGTATTTAAGGTTACTTTGACTGATAGTGATGATAATCTAGATAAGGGAGATTATATTAAATCAAGATTTAGTGAACTTAAATTTGGTGAAAATAATAATTAAATTCAAGGAGAAATTTACTAATGACTCAAGATTATAACGCAACTTTAAATCTTCCTAAAACAGAGTTCCCGATGAGAGGAAATTTACCTAAGAGAGAGCCTGAATTATTTGAAAGATTTGATAAAGAAAGATTATATTATAATGTTGTTGAAAAAAATGAAGGGAAACCTTTGTATATATTGCATGATGGACCGCCATATGCTAATGGTAAAATTCATCTAGGAACAGCTTTAAATAAGGTTTTGAAAGATTTTATTATTAAGCAGAAGAACATGTCTGGATTTAAAGCACCGTTTGTTCCCGGTTTTGATACGCATGGTTTGCCAATTGAGCTTAAGGCATTGAAAGCTGCTGGAGCTGATAAAAATAATATATCTGATGTTGATTTGCGAAATATGTGTAAGGATTTCGCTATTGGTCATGCTGAACAGCAGAAGAAACAATTTAAAAGTTTGGGTGTTATAGGTGACTATGAAAATCCATATTTAACTCTTAATAAAGAATTTGAAGCCAGACAGATAGAAGTTTTTGGTAAGATGGCTGAAAAAGATTTCATATATAGAGGGTTAAAGCCTGTTTATTGGTGTGCAGAGTGTGGAACAGCATTGGCTGAGGCTGAAATTGAATATAGCGAAGATAAATGCTATTCAATATATGTTAAATTTCAAGTGAATGATGACAAAGGCTTCTTTGCTAAACATGGTATTGATAAGAGTAAGGTATATTTTGTTATTTGGACAACAACTACGTGGACTTTACCAAGTAACGTGGCTATATGTCTTGGACCGAAATATGAATACACTGTTGTAAAAAATGGTGAAGAATATTATGTTATAGCTAAGGATTTAGTTGAAGAAACTATGTCGGCTGCATCAATTGAAGATTATGAGACTATAGGTTCTTTTAAAGGAAAAGAGCTTGAATATATAACTGTAAAACATCCGTTTTTAAATAGAGAGTCTGTTGTTATAAATGGGGATCATGTTACATTAGAAAGTGGAACGGGTTGTGTTCATACTGCACCTGGTCATGGAATTGAGGATTTTGAAGTTTGCCAAAAATATCCTGATATACCAATAGTTGTAGCTGTTGATGATAATGGAAAGTTGACGGATGAAGCTGGGGAATTTGCTGGTTTAACAACCGAAGAGTCTAATAAAGCTATTGTTCAAAAAATGGATGAAACCGGTAATTTGTTAGCGGTGAAAAAGATTAATCATAGTTATCCTCACTGTTGGCGTTGTAAACAACCAATATTATTTAGAGCAACTGAACAATGGTTCTGTTCAATAGATGGCTTTAAGGAAGCTGCTCTTGAAGAAGTTAAGAATGTTAATTGGATACCTGGTTGGGGTCAAGGCAGAATAGAAAATATGATAAAGGATAGAAGTGATTGGTGTATATCTAGGCAACGTGTTTGGGGTGTTCCAATTCCTATTTTGTATTGTAAAAAATGTGGCAAACACATAATAAACAAGGAATCTGTGAAGTATATTGCAGATATGTTTAGACAGTATGGTTCAGATGCTTGGTTTACTAAAGAACCGCATGAGTTTTTGCCGGAAGATTTTTCTTGTTCTGATTGTGGTGGACACGAGTTCTACAAAGAAAAAGATGTTATGGATGTTTGGTTTGATAGTGGATGTAGTCATACTTCTGTTTTGGAATCGTATTCTGAATTGAGGTGGCCTGCAGATTTGTATTTGGAAGGTGCAGATCAGTATAGAGGATGGTTTCAGTCATCTTTGTTGACCGCTGTTGCAACTAAAGGAAAAGCTCCATATAAAGCTGTATGTACTCATGGCTGGGTTGTAGATGGAGAAGGGCGAAAAATGTCTAAGTCATTATCTAACGGTGTTGCTCCAGAAAAAATAGTAGAAAAATATGGAGCTGACATATTGAGACTTTGGGTCGCTTCTTCTGATTACCATGCAGATATTCGTATATCGCCTGAAATATTAAAACAACTTACAGAGGTATATCGTAAAATAAGAAATACTGCGAGATTTATACTTGGAAACATTAGTGATTTTGATCCCGATAAGGATTCTGTTAGTTTTGATAATCTTTATGAAGTAGATAGATGGGCTTTATCTAAATTGAATAATCTTTTAGCAAATGCTAAGAATTATTATGATAACTTTGAGTTTTATGGTTTGTACCATAGTATACATAATTTTTGTGTTGTAGATATGTCTAATTTTTATTTGGACATTATTAAAGATAGACTCTATTGTGAACTTAAAGATGGAGTAAAAAGAAGAGCGGCACAAACAACAATGTTTATTATTTTGGATGCATTTACTCGTTTAATAGCTCCTATACTTTCTTTTACGTCTGAAGAAATATGGTCTTCTATGCCACATAGAAAAAGTGATGATGTTAAATCTGTACTTTATAATGACATGTATTTTAGTGTTGATGTAAATTGTGACGAAGATTTTTATGAAAAATGGAATAAAATTCATAGTATAAGAAATGCTGTTAAAAAGGCTCTCGAAGAGAAGAGAGCTATGAAGGCTATAGGATCATCTTTAGATGCAAAAGTAATTCTTTATTGTGATGATAATATTTATGATTTCGTGAATGGAGTTTCAAATCAACTGTCTACTGCTTTCTTAGTTTCTATGGTTGAAGTGAAAAGAAATGGAGAAGGAGAATATAAATTTGATTCTATAGGAATATCAGTAGATGTTGAGAAACCAAGTGGTAATAAATGTGAGAGATGTTGGACTTATAGTGAGTCTGTTGGCCAAAACCAGGAACATCCGACACTTTGTGATAGATGCGCAGAGGTTATAAAAAATATTTAGTTTATAATTAAAATCGAGTGTCGTTAATGAGTAAGGCGCTCGATTTTTAAAAATGTAGTGAAGAGAGATTGATATGAATAAAAATAATATTAGCTTTTTGAATGAGACAAAAAAATACAAGATGATGTGTTTTTTTGCTGTTTTGAATGTTTTTTTGATTTTGCTTGATCAATTTATTAAGTGGGTTGTTGAAAGCAATATGAATTTACATGATAGTTTTATTGTTGTTTCAGATTTTTTGAGAATAACTTATTTACAAAATTATGGTGCAGCATTTAGCATATTGTCAGGGCAAAAAATAATTTTAATTATTGTTACGTTATTAATAATTTCTTTTTTGATTGTATTTGTCATTAAGAAACAAATTAAAGATTTATTTTATCTTATTTCAATTACAATGATCACATCTGGTGGTATTGGAAATTTGATAGATAGAATATTCAGAGGTTATGTTGTAGACTATTTTGATGTGACATTTTGGCCGTTTAATGATTTTGCAATTTTTAATTTTGCGGATTGTCTAGTGGTTGTTGGAACTATAATATTTGTAATAAAATTTATTATTAATGAATTCGTTCAGAACAAGAACAATTAGCCGTGTTTGAAAAGGAAATATAGTAATTATGGATGTTAAAACGGTTTTTGTGGATGAAAATTCATATGGTAAGAGAATAGATCTTTTTATTTGTGAAATATACCAAGATCTTACTAGAAGTTTTGTTCATAAGTTGTTTTCGAAAAATTTGGTTTCTGTGAATGATAAAGTGATAAATAAGCATTATAAATTAAAAAAAGATGATATTGTTAGTATTATTTTTCCAGAACCTGAAAAATTAGATGTTGTTGCTGAAAATATTCCTCTTAATATTGTTTATGAAGATGATCAAGTGCTTGTTGTTAATAAACCGAAAGGAATGGTGGTTCATCCAGCACCGGGACATTATAATGGAGGAACGTTAGTTAATGCAATTATGTGGCATTGCAAAGATTGTTTGTCAGATATAGGTGGTGTTTTGCGTCCTGGAATTGTTCATAGAATAGATAAAGATACAAGTGGTTTATTGGTTGTTGCAAAAACTAATTTTGCACATATAAATCTTTCAGAACAAATTAAAGAGCATTCTATGAATCGCATATATGAGGCGATTGCTTATGGTAAATTTGGAGCTGCTGAAGGAACTTTAAATTTTCCTATTGGACGCAGTGAACGCGATCGAAAAAAAATGGCTGTTAATTTTAAAAATGGCAAAGAAGCAATAACACATTATAAGGTAATTGAAACTTTAAATGGATTTAGTTATTTGAAATTAAAACTTGAAACTGGTAGGACCCATCAAATTAGAGTGCATATGTCGCATATTGGACATCCGTTAGCTGGAGATGGTGTTTATGGGCCAAAATGTTGCATACAAAGATTACAAGGACAATGTCTTCATGCAAAAACGCTAGGGTTTGACCATCCTACTTTAAAGAAGCATATGTATTTTGACAGTGAGCTTGAAGAGAATTTTGTTAAATTTTTGAATTGTTGTAGAAAGAATTAATAATTATTGATTTAAAAAGTTGATATTGTTTTATGTATATGTTATTATAGTACGCGGTATAAATTGTTTTGGAGAGAGGAATAATAATGAAGTATACTAGGATAATAAGAAATTTTTTTTATGGAGTGTGTATGGGAACATTTGAAGTTGTTCCGGGAATAAGTGGTGGAACTTTGGCAGTATTGTTAAATATATATGATAAATTGATAATGTCTGTTAGTCACATAAAAGATGATTTTAAAAACAGTATGAAGTATTTGATTCCAATAGTATTGGGAATGGCTTTTGGAGTAGTTACTTTTAGTTACGTTATTTCGTTTTTAGATAAAAATTATCCTATGGAAACAAATTTTTTGTTGCTTGGATTGATTGTTGGTTTAATCCCTATGATTTTAGGTAGGGCGGTAGGCTCGAAATTTAAATTGTTGAATACATTGCCATTTTTTGCTATGTTTGCATTTATGATATTTATTATATGTATGTCATTAACGGCTGAATCTAATAATAGTATAATAACAGATGTTAATTTGTTTGAATTTATTAGATTAATTTTGGTTGGGGCTTTAGCATCTTTTTGTTTGCTTTTACCTGGATGTAGTGGATCAATGATCATGTTGGTATTTGGTGTTTATTATTCTGTTATGAATGCTATTCATTCATTTAACATCTTGTTGTTATTGCCGGTAGGAATAGGAGTATTACTTGGTTTATTGTGTGGTTCTAAGGCTGTTGAATTTTTCTTTAATAAATTTCCTAAAGCAACTTATTTTGGAATTTTAGGACTAATTGTTGGGTCTGCTATATCACCATGTTTAGGATATTTGAGATCTGTTGTGACTATTGTAAATAATTCATCATTAACTACTGATAATATGAGTAATGCCAATTACTTTATATTTCATGGTGTGTTGTCGGTTATAGTTTTAATGTTTGGTATGACATTTTCATATTTGTTTACACAAAAAACTAAAGAAATAGATATGAAAAAATAATATAAATTATTTTTGTGTGCTATAATTTATAACTTTGCTATTGACAATTTGTGCTGTATATGGTAAGCTATTTTAGAAAGTGAAGTGGAATTTTGAATTCCCACCTTGCTGTATCTGCACGTAAGGTCAATACAATGTCTTTTTTTGACTTTAGTATTGTATTAGTGCAGGCGATTATTTGTCTGTGCTTTTGTTTTATGATAGTTTTATTTTGTAGGGAGGTGCTTTGTGATTAGTAATAAAGAGCTACAAGTTAATGAAGAAATTAGAGATGAAGAAATAAGAGTGATAGATGAAGAAGGAACACAGTTGGGTTTTATGTCTTCTAGAGAAGCATTAGATATTGCTGTTTCGAAAAATCTTGATTTGGTTAAAATTGCTCCTAAGGCAAAACCGCCTGTTTGTCGTATTATGAATTATGGAAAATATAAGTTCGAGCAAGCTAAGCGCGATAAAGAGGCAAGAAAAAATCAAAAAACTATGGAAGTGAAAGAAGTTCGACTTTCATTAAATATTGATGTGCATGATTTTAATACGAAACTGAAAAATGCAATTAAGTTTTTAAAAAGTGGCAATAAAGTTAAGGTTTCTGTTAGGTTCAGAGGTAGAGAAATGGCTCACACCGGTTTAGGTGGAGAGTTGTTAGAAAAGTTTCAGAATGGTTGTTCTGAGTATGGTTCTGCTGATAAGCCTGGTAAGCTAGAGGGTAGAAGTATGATAATGATTATGTCGCCGAAATCAGCTGTAAAATCAACTAAGAAGGCGCAAAAATAATAAATTTATAAAATAAAATGAATATATATTCGGGGAGGATAACGTAATGCCTAAACAAAAAACTCATAGTGGAGCTAAAAAGCGTTTTAAATTAACAAAGAATGGCAAAGTAAAACGTGCACACGCTAATAAATCGCATATATTGAATAAAAAGTCAACAAAACGTAAGAGAAATTTAAGACAAATAGCATATGCGGATAGTACAAATGAAAAAACAATTAAAAAATTAATACCATATAAATAGACTATTTTGAATTTTTGATTTGATAATATGGAGGTAAGTAGATTATGGCCCGCGTAAAAAGAGCTGTTATGACTAGAAAGAGAAGGAAAAAAATATTAAAGCTTTCTAAAGGATATTTTGGTGGAAAAAGTAAACTTTTTAGAACTGCAAAACAAGCAGTTATGAAATCTGGACAATATGCATATATTGGACGTAAACAGAAAAAACGTGACTTCAGAAAAATTTGGATTACACGTATCTCAGCTGGATGTAAACAAAATGGAATGAATTATTCTACGTTTATAAACGGACTAAAAAAGGCAAATATTGCACTTAACAGAAAAATGCTTTCTGAAATAGCAATATCCGATCCTGCTGCTTTTTCTTCTCTGTGTGAAAAAGCAAAGAGTTCATTATAATATTTTTATGCTCTCGATCATAAGTTTTTACTTTGGCGAGGGCAATTTCAATATAGAGGGATTTATGATAGAAAGTAGAGATAATTCTAAAGTTAAGCAATATATTAAGTTGTCTAACAAAAAATCATATCGGGATAAGTTGGGTAAGTTTGTAATTGAGGGTGTTAGAATATTACAAGATGCTTTGAAATATGGAGTAGTTTTTGATAATGTTTTTATTACAGAAAATTGTATTTCTAAAATAAAAAATACAGCCTATGATATTACAAATTTATGTAACTATGATGTTATATCTGAAAAGATAGCTGGATATATGGCTGGTGTAAATCAATCTCAGGGTGCTTTTGCTATTGCAAATAAACCTCCTACTATTTCTAGTGATGGAATAAATGATAACGATTTTGTTTTGGCATTACATGATGTACAAGATCCAGGGAATGTTGGAACGTTAATTAGAACAGCAGATGCATTTGGCTTTAATAAGATCGTCTTAAGTAATTCTTGTGATGTTTATAATCCTAAGGTTGTTAGAAGTACAATGGGATCATTGTTTAGATCTAATTTTTTGGAATGTTTGGATTTTGAAGAATTTTTAGACACTGCTAATATAAAAAAATATGCTACTGTTGTTAGAAAAGATGCACTGTCACTTACTAAATTGAATTTAAATAGTGGAGCAATGTTAATTGTTGGAAATGAGGCAAATGGATTGCCAGACAATATTGTGGAAAAGTGTGATGTAAAATTGACAATTAACATGTTAGGAGAAACTGAATCGTTAAATGCAGCTGTTGCTGGTAGTATTTGTATGTATAAGTTTAGGGAATGTTCGCAAGGGAGTTTTAATGAATAAAAATATTTTATATTATCTTTGGCTAGCAGAATCTTTCTCTTATGGTAGCATAAAACCTATGCAAATTGCTACTAATGTAAGCGATTGGGATGAGTTTTATGAAAATATTAATGACAAAGCTTATGAATTTGGGTTAACTAATAAGCATTTATCAAAAATGAAGAAAAGTGTGCCATCGGATTATTTAAAAATAATTGACAAATGTAAAAAACTTAATATAAGTATTACGTGCTTTGATGATGATACGTATCCAGAGAAGCTCAAAAATGTTGAATCTGCTCCACTTGTTTTATATTATGTTGGTGACATTAGTGTTGTAAACAAACCGAGTGTTGCTGTTGTTGGAACCAGAAAAGCGGATAGATATGGTTTAGAGGTTTCTAAGAAACTTGCTGAGGATCTTGTGAGTTGTGGAATAACGGTAGTGAGTGGATGTGCAGAAGGAATTGATATGTATGCACATATTGGAGCAACTGAGAAAAAAGGAAAGACAGTTGCAGTTTTAGGAACATCTTTGGAAAAGAATTATCCGAGTGGTAGTGGCAAATTAAAAAGAAGTATTGTTAATTGTGGTGGTGTTGTAGTTAGTGAATATGCACCGGGAACCGATACTGCTCCTTGGCTGTTTCCTGTTAGAAATAGGTTAATAGTGGGTATGTCTGATAGTGTTATAGTGGTTCAATCGCCCGAAAAATCTGGAGCTATGATTACCGCTGGTATTGCTTGTGAGTATGGGAAAGAAGTGTTTTGTGTTCCTCCGTCAAATATATTTGACAGTAGAAATGATGGGATAAAAAAGTGTTTGAGAGATGGAGCAAATTTATTACTCGATATTGATGATGTTTTAGAAACATATAGATTTTCTAACTATGTTGTTCCCAAAAAGGCCGTTAAAAATTGTAGTTTTAACACTAATAATATACAAGAAAAGATGCATTCTAATGTTCCAGATCATCTTCAAGTTTTGTTTGAAGCGATTGATTTAAATAAAGATTTAGATCAAATATCGGAAGAAGTTAAAATTTCAATAGACAAATTGCTTCCGATGTTAACTGAATTGGAAATTATGGGATTTATAGAAAAAACTGGTTTGAATTATAAAAAAATTTAATTTTGTTATTAGGCGGTGAGTTATATGTCAAAATTAATTATAGTTGAATCGCCTGCTAAGGCTAAAACAATAAAAAAGTATTTAGGAAGAGGCTATGAAGTTGTAGCTTCTATGGGGCATTTGCGAGATTTGCCTAAATCTACTATGGGTGTTGACATAGAAAACGATTTCGAGCCCAGATATATTAATATAAAAGGAAAGGGATCTATAATCAAAGATTTGAAAAAGTCGGCTTCTAAGGCTGACAAAGTTTTTCTTGCTACTGACCCTGATAGAGAAGGAGAAGCTATTTCATGGCATCTATCTCATATTCTTGGATTGAATGATGATCAAGAGAATAGAGTGACTTTTAATGAAATTACCAAGTCTGGAGTAAAATCTGGAATGAGTAATCCGAGAAAAATTGATAAAGATTTGGTTGACGCTCAACAAGCAAGACGAATTTTGGATAGACTTGTTGGTTATAAACTTAGTCCTTTTTTGTGGAAAAAGGTAAGACCGGGTTTGTCCGCAGGGCGTGTTCAGTCTGTTGCAGTGAGATTAATTGTCGATAGAGAATTGGAAATTCGTGATTTTAATCCAGAAGAGTTTTGGACCGTAGATGCTAAATTTCAGAAAGAAAATGATTCTAAAATTTTTTCCGCAAAATTACATAGTTTGAATGGAAAAAAATTAAATATAAAAAGTCAAGATGAAGTTAATAAAATATTAGGTGATTTGGATGGTCAAGATTATTGTATAGATAAAATCAAGAAGGGAACGAGAAGAAGATCACCATCTCCTCCATTTACTACGTCAACTATGCAGCAAGAGGCGTCTCGAAAATTAAATTTTCAGTCAGCAAGAACTATGAGAATAGCTCAACAATTATACGAAGGAGTTAATGTTGAGGGACATGGTGCAATAGGATTGATAACATATATGAGAACGGATTCTTTAAGAATATCCAATGAAGCACAAGGGCTGGCAACGGAATATATTAAAAATGTTTTTGGAGATACATATTTGCCAAATAAACCTAGAGTATATAAATCAAAGTCTAATTCACAAGACGGACACGAGGCTATACGACCTACTGTTCCAAAATTGAGTCCAAGTGAGGTTAAAGATTCCTTGACTTCAGACCAATATAAATTATATAAGCTGATTTGGGATCGTTTTATGGCAAGTCAAATGGCAGATGCTGTTTATGATACAGTTTCTGTTGATATAAAATCTTTGTCTTATATTTTTAAAGCTTCTGGATCGTTGTTAAAATTTTCTGGTTTTACTGCTGTGTATATTGAAGGCAGTGATGATGAAAAACAGGAAGATTCAAATTTGCCAAATCTTGATAAAAACGATAAACTTAAATTAAACGAGATTTTGGGAAATCAGCATTTTACACAGCCACCTCCTAGATTTACAGAAGCATCTCTGACAAAATCGTTAGAAGAGTTGGGAATAGGAAGGCCTTCTACCTATGTGCCTACAATTACAACAATTATTTCAAGAGGATATGTTGAAAGAGAAAAAAAACAGTTAAAACCGACGTTATTGGGTGAAGTTACTACAGAATTAATGAAAGATAATTTTTCAAATGTTGTTGATGTGTCGTTTACTGCAGAAATAGAAGAAGATTTTGATAAAGTTGCAGAAGGGAAAATGAAGTGGAAAGATTCTATACGTACGTTCTATTCTAATTTTGATAGTACTTTGAAGTTAGCTGAGAAAAATACAGAATTGAAAAGTTATAAGATGCCGGATGAGGAGACTGATAAGGTTTGTGAAAAATGCGGCAAACCTATGGTAATCAAGCACGGTAGATTTGGTAAATTTATGGCTTGTTCTGGTTATCCTGAGTGTAAGAATACTAAAAAGATAGTAGTGCCAACTAAGGGGATTTGTCCTGTTTGTGGAGGAAAGATAATAAGACAAAAATCAGCTAAAGGCAGAATCTTTTTTGGATGTGAAAACTATCCTAACTGTAATTTTATGAGTTGGGATGAGCCCGTTAGTGATATTTGTCCTAAGTGTGGAAATACAATGTTTAAGAAAAAAGGGAAAAAAGCCCAAATTTATTGTGGAAAAGAAGGCTGTGGATATAGTAAATGATACAAGACAAAATTAGTGTTATAGGTGCTGGCCTTGCTGGATGTGAAGCGGCTTGGCAGTTAGCTAAATTTGGATACAATGTAAATCTTTATGAAATGAAACCTAAAAAATTTTCTGCTGCACATAAATCTAAAAATTTTGCTGAACTGATTTGTTCAAACTCCTTAAAATCGCGTAGAATCGGTTCTGCATCGGGTATGCTGAAAGAAGAAATGAGATTATTTGGTTCATTGATATTAGAATGTGCTGAAAAATTTTCTGTTGATGCTGGTGGGGCTTTAGCTGTTGATAGAGAGTTGTTTTCTGAGGAAGTAACGAGAAGATTGTATAGCTGTGAAAAAATTAATGTAATAAATGAAGAAATTACAAATATTCCTGAAGGAAAAGTGATTATAGCTACAGGTCCATTAACTTCTGATGCTTTAACAAATACTATTTCAAAATTAATTGGAGGGGACAAACTGCATTTTTATGATGCGGCTGCTCCTATAATTTCGGCTAATTCTATTGATATGGAAAAAACTTTTTTTGCTTCAAGATATGGTAAAGGAAGTGCTGATTATATAAATTGCCCTATGAATAAAGAAGAGTATGAAATTTTTTATGAGAGTCTTGTTAATGGTGAGTGTGCCCAATTACATGAGTTTGATAAGCCTAAAGTTTACGAGGGATGTATGCCTATTGAAATTATGGCTAAACGAGGTAAAGATACTATCCGGTTTGGACCGCTTAAACCAGTTGGAATATATCACCCAGTAACCAATGAAAAATATTATGCTGTTTTGCAACTTCGAAAAGAAAATGCTGAGGGTACCATGTACAATATGGTAGGATTTCAAACGAATTTGAAGTTTGGCGAACAAAAGAGGATTTTTTCTTTAATTCCGGGATTAGAGCATGCGGAATTTTTAAGATATGGAGTTATGCATAGAAATACTTTTATCAATAGTCCACATTTATTAGACGATAAACTTAGGTTAAAAAATAATAAAAACATTAGATTTGCTGGGCAGATAACTGGTGTTGAAGGTTATATGGAAAGTGCAGCTTGTGGAATAATTTCAAGTAGATTATTAATAGAAGAGTTATCTGATAGTGAAAAATGTATTTTACCTGAAACAACAATGATGGGTTCGCTACTACGATATATTACTAGTGAAGATGTTCGTGATTTTCAGCCAATGGGAGCTAATATGGGATTACTTCCAAGTCTTGATGTTAAAATAAGAGATAAGCAAAAAAGATATGAAACTTTAGCTAAAAGAGGTTTATTAGATTTAAAAAAATATTTTTAAAAACTAGTTTATATGGAGATAATGTCGTATGAAAATAATGGTAGATGCTTTTGGAGGAGATAATGCGCCAATCGACGTTATAAAAGGTTGTTTATTGGCGTTGGAAACTTATTCAGATATTGAGTTGTTTCTTTCTGGAAATGAGGAAACTTTAAGAAAAATTGCGACTGAAAATAATATTGATATTTCTAAAATAACAATAGTTGACGCTGAAGATGTGATAACTGTTGATGAAGATCCTAAAGAAATACGTAGATCTAAAAATTCAAGTTCTATGGCTGTTGGATTGAAAACTTTGAAAAGCGGATTGGTAGACGCATTTGTTAGTGCTGGTAGCACGGGGGCTTTAGTTGTTGGATCATCTGTTTTAGTGGGTAGAATTAAGGGAGTTAAACGGGCTGCTTTAGCACCTGTTCTTCGTACAGACAATGGTTGTTTTATGATTTTAGATGCAGGGGCTAATTTAGATTGTCGACCGGAAATGTTTGTTCAATTTGGAATAATGGGGTCTGTTTATGTTAATAGAGTATTGGGAATAAGTAATCCGAGAGTTGGACTTGCCAATGTGGGAACAGAGCCTTCTAAAGGAACAGAATCACACAGATACGGATATGAATTGCTAAGTAATTGTAAATGTATAAATTTTGTGGGAAATATGGAAGCTAGAGACATGTTTTTTGGAAAATGTGATGTGATAATATGTGATGGTTTATCTGGAAATATGATGTTGAAAACAGCTGAGGGTACTTCTAAGTTTTTGATTGGTATATTGAAAGAAATGTTTACCAGATCCATTTTTACAAAATTGGCTGCTTTATCCTTAAAAAATCAGATAAAAAGAGTAAAAAAGACAGTAGATTATAGAGAATATGGAGGAGCTATTTTGTTAGGTATTTCTAAGCCCGTTATAAAAGCTCATGGTAGTTCGGATGCAAATGCTTTTAAAAATGCTATAAATCAAGCAAGAATGTGTGTGAGAGAAAAAATTATAGATGAGATGTCAAAAAATATTTGGGAATCGATAGGAGATGAATAAATTATGCAAGAATTGCAAGAAAAAATATGTTATTTTTTTAATGATAAGGATTTATTAAAAACTGCATTGACTCATTCTTCATATAGTAATGAAATTAAATCTTTTTGTCAAAATAATGAGAGACTTGAATTTTTGGGAGATTCAGTTATATCCCTTATCATTGCAGAGCATTTGTTTAAAATTTTTCCACACGATTCTGAAGGTGATTTGACTAGAATAAGAGCATCATTTGTTTGTGATAATTCACTTGCAAAATTTGCTAAGAGGATTAATCTTGGTAAATTTTTAATTATGGGGAAGGGTGAAATTAATTCCGGCGGACAAAATAGACTTTCAAATTTAGAAGATGCATTTGAAGCTTTGGTTGGAGCTATATATTTAGATGGTGGAATAGAGGCGGCTAGAAAATTTGTTTTGCGTTTTATGCCCGATAAAGAGAATATGAAAAAGATTGATCATTTAACAGATTATAAAACTAGACTTCAGGAAATTATTCAACAAAATCCAGAAGAAAAAGTAGAGTACGTGTTAGTAAATGAGAGTGGACCAGATCATGATAAAATTTTTGAAGTAGAATTGCATTTGAATTCTAATATAATTGGTAGCGGTATTGGAAAAAGTAAGAAACGTGCTGAACAAAATGCGGCTAAGCAGGCCTTGCGATTAATGGGGGTATAGATTGTAATGTCTATACATTCAAATATCGCCTTTTTTATACCGCACCTGGGGTGTAAAAATTTATGCTCGTTTTGTAATCAAAATATAATATCGGGATCAATAACTGCACCTTCTTTTGATGAAGTTAAATCAACATGCAGAAAAGAATATAATCGTATGACTTTAAATCAGAGACGTAACACTCAAATTGCTTTTTTTGGTGGTAGTTTTACAGCAATAAATCGTGAGGTAATGATTGGATATTTAGATTGTGTTCAAGAATTTATTGGTAGCGATGGATTTGGTGGGATAAGAATATCTACAAGGCCAGATGCTATTAATGATGAAATATTATGTATTTTAAAAGAAAAGTCTGTGACTTCTATAGAACTCGGAGCTCAAAGTATGGACGATTATGTTTTAAGAAAAAACTTAAGAGGACATACAGCGTTGCAAACGGAGCAAGCTTGTAGAAAAATACTTGAATATGATATTGAATTAGGAATGCAAATAATGGTTGGATTGCCCGGGCAAAGTAAACAAAGTATTATTAATACTTCTAGAAAAATTGTGGATATACATCCTGCAACGGTTAGAATATACCCGATTGTGGTTTTTAAAGGAACTTTAATTGAGCGATGGTATAATTCTGGACAGTATACTCCTTTAACTTTGGACGAAGGTGTTGATTTGTGTTCTAAGTTGTTAGAATTTTTTAATGATAATAATATAAAAGTTATAAGACTTGGATTACATGCTCAAAAAACAATGGAGGAAGACATTGTTACTGGTTTATATCATCCTGCTTTTAAAGAACTTTGTGAAAGCAAAATATATTTGGACAAATTAAAATGTTTGTTTAAAACTTTAAAGGCAGGGTCATATAAAATTTTAGTTAATTCATCTGAGGTTTCTAAAGTTGTTGGACATAAAAAGAGTAATTTAAAAATATTAAAAGATGCAGGATATTTTTTGAAAGTTGTTGGTGATCATTCTATTGATGTTGGTGATTTGGAATTGATTTAGTAATTAGTTTTTCGGAGGACGTTTGAATGAAATTAAAATCTTTAGAATTGTGTGGATTTAAGTCTTTTCCAGACAAAACTCGACTTGATTTTGAAGAGGGCTTTACTGCTGTTGTTGGTCCAAATGGAAGTGGAAAAAGTAATATTAGTGATGCTATACGATGGGTTTTGGGAGAGCAGTCTACTAAAAATTTACGTGGACAAAAAATGGAAGATGTTATTTTTTTGGGAACTCAAAGCAGAAAGCCAACGGGATTTGCTAAAGTATCTCTTGTTTTTGATAACAAAGACAGGACAGTTGATTTGGATTCCGATGAAATTATAATTGCTAGAAAATATTATAGAAGTGGTGATAGTGAGTACATCCTTAATGGAAAAAAAGTTCTTTTGAAAGATATATCAGAAATTTTAATGGATACAGGTTTGTCTAGAGAAGGGTATGCTATTGTTGGCCAAGGTAGAATTGATGAAATTGTGTCATCAAAATCCTCTGAACGCCGTCAGATATTTGAAGAAGCAGCCGGAATTACTAAATATAAATATAGAAAAAAAGAAGCAGAGAAAAGGTTGGGGCTCGCAGAAGAAAATTTGGTGAGGCTTAAGGACATTTTGAATGAATTAGAGGACCGTGTGGGACCGCTTAAAATTCAAAGTGAAAAGGCCAAAAAATTTAAAGAACTTGATTTACAAAAGAGAGATTTTGAAATATATATTTGGCTTAAGGATTTGGAAAATATTAATGACAAATTAAGAGAATATAGTGATAAACTATTTAAAACAAAAGCTAATTATAATAACGAAGAAAGATGCCTTGAAGAATTATCTGATAAAATAAAAGAAGCGTATGACAATATTCAAAGTTATCAATTAAATATAGAACGAATACGCAATGAAAAAGAAAATTTTATAAAAGAAACTAATTTAAGAAATACAAAAATTGCAGTTTTATCCGAAGAAATAAATCATATAAATTCTGACATTTGTAGAATGAAAAATGATAAGAAATCATTAATGTTGGATGGGAGTAATTTAGCTGCTAGAGTTAATGAACGAAAAGATATTATTAATGATTTGCAGCAAAAATTTGAATTTATAAATAATGAAATTAACAATACTGAAAATGAATTTGTAAAATTTAATGAGAAATATCAAGGTATAGATTCTAATTGTGCAGAGCTGACAGCTAATTTGAATTCTTGTATTTTAGAAAAATCTAAATTATTATTAAATATATCTTCGTTTAAATCCAGAATAGAAGAGTTAAATGATCGATACATACATTTAAATAGAAATATTGAAGAAAAGAAACAACAAATTGATAGGATAAGTGTTGAAAAAGATGAATTGGTTAAGTTGATTGATAATATTAATTCTAAGATAGAAAATATAGACAACTCTAAAGCAGGATATAATTTAAAATTAGATTCGAGAAAAAATCAATTTGATATTTTAAATAAAAATCTTAGTAATATTGAAAAGGATATTTTGAAAAAGAAACAAAAAATTGAATTGTTGTTTGATTTAGAAAAAAACTTCGATGGATATAATTATAGCGTTAAGCAAATTTTAAAACTTTCTAAAAGTGGGGGATTTACTGGAATTTGTGGAACAGTGTCTCAACTTATAGATTTGAACCCAAATTACACTGTTGCAATTGAATCTGCTTTGGGAGGTATGTTGCAATATATTGTAGTTGAAGACGAATCTGTTGCTAAGAAATCGATAAGATTTTTAAAAGAAAAGAAGATTGGAAGAGCAACTTTCTTACCAGTAACTTCTGTTAAAGGAAAAATTATAAAAATAAATGATATTTCAGATTGTTTAGGATTTATAGGTCTTGCGTCTAACCTTGTATCTGTTGATGCTAAATATAAAAGTATCATTGAAAATATTCTTGGAAGAACAATTGTGGTTGATAATTTAGATAATGGAATTATCATGGCTAAAAAATATTCATATTCTTTTAAAATTGTTACTTTGGATGGGCAGATTATAAATTCAGGGGGGGCTTTTACTGGTGGTTCAAAAAATAAAAACTACGGATTGTTATCTAGAAAAAATGAAATAGACTCGCTAAATAAAAAGATAAATGAATTAAATACAGAGCATGCGGAATTAAAAAATAAGTGTGTAGAACAAAATACACATATTGAAAAAATATTAGCTGAAATCAAAATTTTAGATAGCGAGAAAAAGGTTTGTGTTGAAGATAAAATAAAATTTTCTAGTGAACAAAAGAGAATAACAGATTCTATTAATAATTTTGATAAAGATATACTAATATTGGAAGTAGAAAAGACAAAAGCTAACAAACAAAAAGAAGAATTGAGTTTGATTCAAAGTAATTGTAAAAAAGAATTAGGCTGTATTACATCTAAGATAGATGAAATTGAAACAAAAATAGATCATTTTCAAAGTGAACAAACTGGATTGAAAGAAAAAAGAAGCAAATTTGAAAAAACTTTGCACGAGCTTGATATAAAGAAAAATGAAATTTTTAATAATATTAGTCATGAAAAATCTAGAATACAAGATATAGAAAAATTATCTGAGGGAAATGCGAGTAAATTAACTAATTTAGAAAACCAAATTGAAGAAAAAATAAAGATAGTTCAAGAAAAAGAAATGGTTTTGCAAAAAGAAAATTTGCTAAAAAAATCTGAAAAAGAGAAACATTCTTTATTTGATGAAAAAATAAATGATTTTCAGTTAAAAAGGACTGAAACGGAAAAAAGTTCTGCATCATTTAGAGATTTAGAAAAAGATCATCAACAAGCTAAAGAAAAATTTGGGAATGAGTTGGCTAGATTAGATGAACAAAGTAGAACTTTGAATGAAAAACATGATAAAATTATTGAAAATATATGGGAGTCATATGGTATGACTCTGTCTGAGGCGCAAGGTTCGGTTAATTGTGACTGTGATTATTTTGAAGCTAGGAAGAATTTGATTAGTATAAAAGAAAAAATTAAACAATTGGGTTCGGTTAATTTGGCGGCTATATCAGAATATGAAGAAGTAAGTGAAAGATATAAGTTTTTAAATGATCAGGTTAGTGATGCGAAAACATCTAAAGCTGAGCTTGAAAAATTAATAAAATCTTTAACTGCTTCTATGAAAGATATATTTAAAAATTCATTTTTTGAGATTAATAGAAACTTTAAGCAAATATTTGTTAAGTTGTTTAACGGGGGAAAGGCAGAGTTGTTTTTAGATGATCCTGATGATGTTTTGGAATGTGGAATTAATATACAGGTGCAACCACCCGGAAAGATAATAAAAAATTTATCTGCATTATCTGGTGGGGAAAAAGCGTTCGTCGCTATTGCTATATATTTTGCAATAATAAAGTTTAGGCCATCTCCGTTTTGTATTTTGGATGAAATAGAGGCTGCTTTGGACGATGTCAATGTGACTAAATTTGCGTCATACATAAAAAATATAGATGATGATACCCAATTTATTGTTATTACTCATAGACGTGGAACTATGGAAGAAGCAGATATCTTATATGGAGTTACTATGCAAGATGATGGAATTTCTAAATTGCTTAAGTTAAAATCTACTTATGAAGCGGATGAGGTAATAAATGTTTAAGAATTATTAAGAATAGTTTGTTGTGGAGGTAAATATATGGGCTTTTTTGATAGATTAAAAGCTGGTTTGAAAAAAACAAGAAAAGGAATTACTGAACAATTAAATAATGTTTTTGATTCTAGCGATAAAATAAATGATAGTATGTATGAAGAATTAGAAGAAATTTTAATAATGTCTGATGTTGGTATGCAGACATCTATTGAAATTATTGACATGTTAAAAGAAAACATAAAGAAGAAAAAAATAAAAAATACTGTTGAGGCAAAGCAAGAACTCATAGACATCATTAGGGATATTTTGACTGGTGATGAGCAATTAAATATTAATTCAAAACCTAGTGTCATATTAGTGCTTGGAGTTAATGGTGTTGGAAAAACAACTACTATTGGAAAAATATCCAATTTATTGAAAGAACAAGGAAATTCTGTGATTGTTGGAGCTGCTGATACTTTTAGAGCTGCTGCAATAGAGCAGTTGGAAATATGGACAGATCGAGTTGGTTGTTCTATTGTTAAACACAGAGAGGGTGCAGATCCTGCTGCTGTTGTTTTTGATACAATTGCTGCAGCTAAAAAGAGAAATGTGGATGTTGCTATTTGTGATACTGCAGGTAGACTTCATAATAAGAAAAATCTAATGGCTGAATTAAAAAAAATAAGTGATGTTGTAAAGAGAGAAGCAGCTGGATGTGATTTGGAAATATTGTTAGTTATTGATGCAACTACTGGTCAAAATGGAGTCATTCAAGCAAAAGAATTTAAACAAGCAGCTGGATTAACTGGAATAATATTAACCAAATTAGACGGAACGGCTAAAGGTGGAATAGTGATATCTATTAAGAAAAATTTAGGATTACCTATAAAATTTATTGGTGTTGGGGAGCAAATTGATGATTTGCAGCCATTTAATGCTGATCTATTTACAAAAGCTTTGTTTGATGAATCTAGCAACTTGGAGGAAGAATAACATGGTTGTTGTTATAGCCAGTGAAAATAAGGGTAAAATACAAGAGTTTAAAAGAATATTAAAGCCATTAGGATTTGACGTTATATCTAAATCCGATGCTGGAATGAATGATGATATATTAGAAACTGGTAGTAGTTTTGTTGAAAATGCTAAAATTAAAGCGATGGAAACGTATAAAGTTGTTAATATGCCTGTAATAGCTGATGATTCTGGATTAGAAGTTTTGGCTTTAAACGGTGCGCCGGGGATATATTCTGCTAGATATTCTGCTGATAATGGATTGAATGCAACAGCTGAATCTAATAATAAGAAGTTGCTTAAAGAACTTGATGGAATAACGGATAGAAGAGCTAGATATGTTTGTGCACTTTGTTTTGTAAATCAGAGTGGCAAATGCTTTAGTATAGTTGAAACTTGTGAAGGAGAGATATCTAATCAACCCGAGGGGAATGGTGGTTTTGGATATGATCCTCTGTTTAAATTTAAGGGTGTTAGTTTTGCTAATATGAGTTCTGAAGAAAAAGATGCTGTTAGTCATCGTGGCAAGGCTCTTTTAACATTAGCTCAAAGGATAGGAGAATGGAAATGATAACAAGTAAACAAAGGGCCAAATTAAGAAGTATGGCAAATGGTATTGAGACAATAGTTTATGTAGGAAAAAATGGTATTACAGATGAATTGGTTCATAGTTTGAAATGTGCACTTGTTGCTAGAGAATTAGTTAAGTGTGAAATATTAGACAATGCACCCGTCAATTCAAGAGAAGCTGCTATAAATGTATCTGAAATTTTAGATTGTGAAATAGTTCAAGTTATAGGTAAAAAATTTATTGTTTATAAGAAAAACTTTAAAAAGAAAGATGGGATAGAAATATAATGTCAAAGATTGGAGTTTTTTTATCAACTTTTAATCCTATACACAACGGACATATGTTTGTAGCTAATAAATTGAAAAAAGAATATGGGTTAGACAAGATTTTAATTATTCCATTAAATGCAATTCCCAATAAATTTGAAGAGTTGCCAGCAATTAAGGTTAGAAGTGAAATTTGCAGATTGACATGTGAAGATTATGATAATATAATGGTGTATAATACTCAGCATGATAGCGGGTTATCTTGTATATTTGATATATTGCAGGAGTTACAAATTAAGTTTTGTAATGATGAGTTATATTTAATTGTTGAATCTGATTTGTTTTTATCATTTGATTCGTGGGATAAATATGAAGAAATTTTTAATGTTGCTTTTGTTGTATCAATTGCGTTTTCAAAATACGACTATGAGTTGATGAAAAACAAGGTAGAAAAATTTGAAAAAAAAGCCATAATTAAAATGTTTGAAAATCATTATATTTTTTCAGAATGCATTCGCATTAAATATGCACAAGGTTTAAAATGTTACGATTACTTAGATATTAAAGCTGAGAAGTATATATTGGATAATAATATATATGTTGGCAATGATTGTTTATTTAAAGAATGTTTTAATGCTTCTAAAAACCGATTGTCGTCTAAACGGTTTAATCATTGTCAGATGGTTGCAAAAGCAGCTAGGCAGTTAGCTATATTATATAACGAGGATGAACAAAAAGCTGAAATTGCTGGTATTTTACATGACATAGTTAAAGAAAAAGATAAAAAATATCTATTATATATTATGGAAGAATATGGTGTGAATCTCAGTGAAATTGAAAAAAGCACACCTCAAATATGGCATTCAATTGCTGGGGCACTATATTGTGAAAAATATTTAGGTATTGAAGATAAGCAGATTATAAACTCTATAAAATATCATACCACTGCTAGTCAAGATATGACTGTGTTTGAAAAAATAATTTATATGGCTGATTGTGTTAGTGATGATCGAAAACATGAAGATGTTGACATTGAGCGTGAACTAGTTAAAGAAGATCTTGATAAAGCGTTGTTGTTTCAGTTAAAAAAGTGTATAACTTTACTTTGTGAGAGAGAAGTTTTAATTCATCCTAAAACTTTTGAATGTTACAATCAGCTTTGTCAAAAAAATTTTAGATAGAGGTGGTTACCTATATGAAAACAAAAGAAATGTTAAAATTAATAGTTAATGTTTTGGATAACAAAAAAGCCAATAATATTCAGGTTATAAAGATAGATGATTTGACTATATTGTGTGATTATTTTGTAATAGCTGATACAAACAATGTTACTCATGTAAAGAGTTTGGTCGATGAACTTGAATATGAACTAAAACAGAGGGGTAGAATTCCAAATAGGATTGAAAAGGATAAAAATTCCAATTGGATAGTTTTGGATTATCAAGATATTGTTGTGCATATATTTCATGAAGATACAAGAAAATTTTATAATTTAGAAAATATTTGGTCAGATGGAACATCGGTATCTGTTGATAGCTTAATTAATGAGGGGGATTAAAAAGTGAGAAAGTATGATTTTAAGAATGTTGAAAAAAAATGGCAAAAATTTTGGGATGATAATAACACATTTGCTACATCCAAAGATTATAGTAAACCTAAGTTTTACGCATTAGTTGAATTTCCATATCCATCTGCTAAGGGATTGCATGTTGGGCACCCTAGGTCTTATACTGCACTTGATATTGTAGCAAGAAAACGTAGAATGCAAGGTTATAATGTTTTATATCCAATGGGATGGGATGCTTTTGGACTTCCTACTGAAAATTTTGCGATAAAAAATCACATACATCCTGAAATTGTTACTCGTGATAATATAAGTAGATTTAAGCAACAATTAAAAAATTTAGGACTATCTTTTGATTGGAACAGAGAAGTTTCTACAACAAATTCATCTTATTATAAATGGACACAGTGGATATTTTTGCAAATGTTTAAAAAGGGACTTGCATATAAAAAAGAAATGGCAGTTAACTGGTGTACATCGTGTAAGTGCGTTCTTGCTAATGAAGAGGTTGTTAATGGAAAATGTGAAAGATGTAAGAGTGATGTAATTAGAAAAAATAAGTCTCAGTGGATGCTTAAAATTACAGAGTATGCGGATCGTTTAATAGATGACTTAGATAGTGTAGATTACATAAATCCAGTTAAAATTCAGCAAAAAAACTGGATTGGACGTAGTTATGGTGCACAAGTAGAATTTAATACAACTGCTGGAGATAAATTAGAAATATATACTACTAGACCTGATACATTATTTGGTGCTACCTATATGGTAATTTCACCAGAACATCCTCTTATTGATAAATGGAAAGATAATATACAGAATATAGATGAAATATTAGCATATAGAGAAGATGTGTCTAAGAAATCTGAATTTGAAAGGAGTGAAATGAATAAGGAAAAAACGGGGGTTAGAATAGTTGGAGTAAATGGAATAAATCCTGTAAACGATAAAGAAATTCCTATTTATGTTTCAGATTATGTTTTAATGAGTTATGGAACAGGTGCTATAATGGCGGTTCCTGCACATGATTCTAGAGACTATGAATTTGCTAAGAAGTTTGGTATTGATATTGTTGAAGTTGTGTCTGGCGGAAATATTGAAAAAGAAGCTTTTACTGACTGTTCTTCAGGAAAGCTGATTAATTCTGAATTTTTAAATGGATTAACGGTTGAAGATGCAAAAATGGAAATGTTAAAGTGGTTAGAAAAAAATAAAAAGGGAAAAGCACAAACAAATTATAAATTAAGAGATTGGGTTTTTGCTAGACAAAGATATTGGGGTGAGCCTATACCAATAATTCATTGTCCTAAATGCGGAGAAGTTGCTGTTCCTGAAAACGAATTGCCAATAAAACTTCCGAATGTTTCTGATTTTGAACCTACAGAAAACGGCGAATCACCACTTTCAAAAATTGATGAGTTTGTTAATGTGAAATGTCCTAAGTGTGGATGTGACGCTAAAAGAGAAACAGATACTATGCCACAATGGGCTGGATCTTCTTGGTATTATTTAAGATATTGTGATCCTAACTGTAATGATGCGCTTGCCAGTCAAAAAGAATTAAATTATTGGCTTCCTGTGGATTGGTATAATGGGGGTATGGAACATACTACATTACATTTGCTTTATTCTAGATTTTGGCATAAATTTCTATATGATATTGGTGTTGTGTCTACAAAAGAACCGTATGCTAAGAGAACAAGTCATGGTATGATTTTAGGACAAAATGGCGAAAAAATGAGTAAGTCTAGAGGAAATGTTGTAAATCCTGATGATATTGTAAATGAGTATGGAGCAGATACTATAAGATTATATGAAATGTTTATGGGAGATTTTGAAAAATCTGCACCTTGGAGTTCGTCTTCAATTAAGGGTTGCAGAAGGTTTTTAGATAGAGTTTGGTCATTGCAAGATATTTTACAAGGCGATAGTATAAGACCGGAATTTGAAGTATCTTTAAATAAAATGATAAAGAAAGTTACGGATGATATAGAGAATATGAAATTTAATACAGCAATTTCTTCTATGATGGCATTTATCAATGAAGTGTATGACTCTAAGTCGGTAACTAAAGAAGAATTTAGAATTTTAATTATACTTTTAAGTCCATTTGCTCCGCATATTGCTGAAGAATTGTATGAAGTTTTAGGCTATGGTGGTTATGTACATGAGCAAGATTGGCCTAATTATGATGCTGATAAAGTGAAAGATGATGCTGTTGAAATTGTAATACAAGTATGTGGCAAAATAAAATCAAAATTAATTGTTCCTGTAGATATCAGTCAAGATGAGGTTATAAAACTTGCTAAGGAAGACGAAAAAATAAAAGCAGAATTAAAAGAAAAGAAAATTATCAAAGAAATTTATGTTAAAAATAGATTATTAAATATAGTAGCGAAGTAACACCTAGTTATTATATTGTTAATGCTTTGTAAATTAATAATTGATTAAATATGAAAAGCAATAATTGAAGAAGTTTACGTGAAAAAACGTGTTTTAAATGTACTAACAAATTAACATTAAGTTATTTTATTGTAAATGCTTTGTAAACCAACACAAGTGTTTTATATGTTACAATTTAAGACAGTATGCTAGTATACTATAATGTTTTAGATTGGAAAGGTTGGTTTATTTTGAAATTAGGAAAGAAATTAATAGTTACTTTGATGGCAACAACACTTGCTACTGTTGGTACTTTTAGTGGTTTTTGTTTAGCTGCTAATTCTGGGGAAGGAGCTGGACAGAAAATGATTATAGGAGTTCCTGAAAATAGCAATAATTCAGAAAATAAAAAAGTAGTTAACGCGAAGCCAAGTAATGAGAAAATTGATGAGGAACAACTAAAAAAAGAACTTCCTAAAATAATTGAAGAAATTAAAAAATTTGAGGAATCTGAATCTAAGAGTAATGGTTCTGGATCGTCAAATGGTGATAAGTGTATTATTTTAAATGATGAACAAATAAAAAAAGAAATTGCTAAATCACGTGTAATGAACTAGATCAGTAAAAAGTCAGATATAACAAAATATATCTGACTTTTTATTTTTAAATGAAAGGTTGGTTTACTTTGAAATTTGTAAGGAAATTAGTAGCTGCTCTGACAGCGACAACTTTGGTAGCTATTAGTGGTTTGAGTAGTGTATGTATGGCTGCTAGAGAGTTTGACTATATTTCTGAATATAATCGTCAATCTAAGCTTATTTGTGAGTATTCTCTAAATATGTTAAAATCTATAGATAAATCTACAGGATTTACCAAAGGTGGTCCTGATGGGAATTATTTTAAGAAGGATAAGTTGAGTGATGAAGAAAAGAAAATTTATGATCAAATAGTTAATGAAGCAAATAAAATAAAGCAATCTATACCACAACAAGATAGTGATTATGAAATTAAATTGGCTAGGTCTATATTTTTTTGGATTCGAAATAATATAACATATGATAAAACATCTGTTAATTTAGGACATGATCAAGAAGGAATGCAAATATTTAATTCTAATAGAAAAGCTCAGGATGCTTTGAGTGTTTTTAAAGCTAGAGAAGGGGTATGTGCTGGTGTAGCTGATTTGGCTCGAGTATTTATGAGAGAAGCGGGATTGCCTTGTATGATGGTGTGTAACTACGATCATAAATTTAATGCTGTTTGGCTTGATTCTCTTGGTGGATGGGCATTATTTGATGCAACATGTACGGAAGAAATGAGAATTCAAGAGTTGAAGGCATCTAAAAATTCTAAATCTGGAGTATCTCAGGATGTAATAGCTATGGATGACAACTTTACTGCTGTTGCTGAGCCAGAAAAATATTCTTTAGAAGAAAATAATAAATATTTTATGAGTCGATGGGGTGCGAATCATCATGTTTACAGTGTGTATGATCTTACTACTGGATTTACTAAATTTTCTTTAGAGCTTAATGGGGCTGCTTATATTCCATTGCCAAAATTTATAGCTATAAAGTCTGATAATAATTCGATAATTATTGATGAAGATGCGCTTTCAATGAATGAAAATTGTAAAATAGAGGGAAATGTTGAAAATATTCAAAATTTTGATGTGTTTATTAAAAATTTTGTAAAAGTTGATGCTGCTAGAAGTCATATTAGAAAGATGTTACAAAAAGATGGCGTTGAATTTAGTTTATCTTGTGATGGTAAGCAGAGTAAGCTGAGCATAAAACCCTTAAATGGTAGTGTTAGTTGTGATACAGTGACAATTCCAGATGAATTAGTACCTTTTTTAGCTGATATAGATAAGTTTGATGTTGATTCTAATATAAAAACAGTTAAGTATGATCTTCTTAGAAAGGGTCACGCTTTAAAGGAAAAAGCTGTTCCTAATGGAGTTAAGTTTGAGCAGATTGACTCATAGTAATAAGTAAAATAAAAAAATCAGATACATTTTACTGTATCTGATTTTTTGTTATAAAATTATTTTAAATATATTGAATTTGCTTGACTTTTATTATTTTTTTATTTATAATACTGGTTGCGCACGATTCGTGTAAGAAATATTAATAGTTCTTATATTTTTTATTAGGAGGGAAATCAAAAATGGAACAACCTAAAATACTAGGAGTCAATATAATTGCTTGTGCGGCTAATAAGGACGCTGTATTTGCATCTGTGGCGGCTGCAGGTAAAGGTGCTGGAATGATAGCTGTGGCGGGTATATGTAATGCGCCAGCAGTAGCAGCAGTTATGGCAGGAGGATGGATAGCTTAACGGCTATAATTTGTAAGCACACGTTCGGCTTTGTTTAAAAATTAACGTGTGCTTATTTTTTATTAGAAAGGGTATAAAGATGTGCTAAATTTAAAAAAATATTTTAAATTAATATACAAAGATATTTTAACACAAAAACAAGTGGTAGTAGTATCAATATTTTATGCTTTTCTCATACCTTTTTTTTCACTTTCACAAGATAAAGTATTTACTGCTATCAATATGTTAATGGTAACGTTAATTTTTATGTTAAATGCGTGTTACTTTCAATTTAAGGAAAAGCAAAAAGGGGAAGATTTTTTGATTACTACTTCATATACGCGAACTGATTTAGTTTTATCTAAATATATTTTTTTGATTTTGGTTTCAATTTTTCAGATTGGTACTAGTTATTTGCTTTTTTATTTTAATTTAGGATTTGATCTTGTAAATGTAAATTTAATTATTTCTTTTTTGCTTAATGTTTTATTTACAAGTATTGCTATAGCATGTATGACGCCACTTTGTTTTTTTAATTGGAGTGCATTTCTAAAAACCATGGTTGCTGGTGTTTTATTATGTTTAATGGAATGTTTGCCTATTTATATAAAATTTGATAATATTATTAATTTGGGCTTTAAGTATACAGCGTGTATATGTACTATTTTATCTATAGTGGTTATTGGACTTTCCATATTTATTTCAAATAAAATTTTTAGAATTCAAGATCTTTAATGTGATGAGGTTAGAAATATATGTTTTTAAAATTGTGTGAAAAATCATTTGTAAAATGTGCGCCTGACTATTACAGTTGTTCATTTTTCAAAAATAAAACAAGAAATTCTCTTAAAATTAATGAGAGTGCATATAATATATTATCATATTGTAATGGTAGTTATTCAAAAGATGATATTATAAGTGCTTTATGTGAAAAGTATTCTTCTTCAGAGGAAGAAGTTAGGAATAATGTGGAGCCTTTTTTACAACAGATGATGAGTTTAGATTTAATAGAATTTTTAGAATCGCCAAAACCCTCTAATATAAAGCGTGGAAGTTCTAAAATATTCTTTCCTGATGTAATTATTTGGGAAATAACAGATTTTTGTCCTTTAGATTGCAAACATTGCTATTTAGAAAGTAAAAATAATGTTGTTTGTGATTTGGAGAATATAGACAAAATATTAAATGTAATAGATATTAGTGGAACTTTTCAGGTCCAGCTTACAGGTGGAGAAGCCTTAACTAACCTACATTTTGAATATATATTAAATAATCTTATCGATAGAGGCATAATAGTTTCAATATCTACTAGCGGTATGGTTTTAGACGAAAATATTATTAAATGTTTGCGTAGATTAAAAGAAGTTGCTGGAAGCTTTGTTAGAGTTAGTTTAGATGGTAGCGAGAAATCGCATAATTTTATACGAAATAATGATCAATCATACCAACGTGCTATACAATTTATAAAAGAAATGGTAAAAAATGAAATAGATTGTCAAATAGGAACAGTAATTACAACTCAATCTAAAAAAGAAATAGAAGAACTAGTATGCTTGGCAAAAAGTTTGGGAGTATCATTGATAGAAATTGGACTAATTATCAACGTGGGCAATTCTATTAAAAATAATATTGTTTCTACTGTTGAATTATATGAATATAAAGAATTTTTAAAATTGCTTAGTTCTAAGTATAGTGATGAGAATTTCGTTGTAAAACTTCCTTGTGATTCAAAACAGAAAAATTGTGGAGCAGGAAGTACAATATTAACAATAAAAGCTAATATGGATATAGCGCCATGTCCTACAGCAAATTTAGTGTTGGGAAATTTAAATCAAAAATCTATTAAAGAGATTATGAAAAATGGTGGACAAAAATTTCATGAATTGGTCTCTCCGTGTGAAGAATTATGTCATTCATGTAAAGAAATAGAAAATTGTAAAAATTGTATTTCTCAAGGATTAGCTCAAAAACGAGATGTAAAACATTGTGAATGGTATAATAAGCAGAAACTGATTTTAGATCAATTTATAAAATAAAAGGTATGTATATATGTTAGTTTATAAGCAAAGTACTTTTGATATATCGATAGAACAAAAAAATGACATGTTAAAATATAGTATAAAATCTGATAGTGGTAAACGTTTAGAAAAGGCAAATGGAGATGTTTTGATTTCTACGGATGACTATAATATGTCAGAAGAAGAAATTAAATCAACTATTTCAGAAAACAAGTTAAAAAAGTTACATAAATTTATCTTACAAATAAATAAAAATGTAGATTTTTTGAGTTATTTGTACTTACACAATGAAAAAGTGATTATTAATGATATAGAAGAATTTAGAAACTATGGTTTTTTTAAGTTGGTTTTCACACGAAATGATAATTTTATTGTAGAGGAAATACCAATTATAAATAATAATTTTAATGATTTAGAGCATAGAATAACTCAAGTTATAGATAAAAATAAAAATTTTTTAGAATATACGGCATCAAGTAAAAATCATAAAGTGTGTGAAAATATGCCTGTAGTTTTTTCTGCGAATGCAGCAGGATTTTTAGTACATGAAATATTAGGACATACTTTGGAACATGATATTTATAAATATTACTCGGATAAATATAAAAATTTAAAATTTTCAGAAACCTTAAATGTTACAGATAATCCTGAAGTGGCAGTTGAGTTAACTGGTATTAATAAATATGATGATATGGGTGTTTATATGTCGCCTGTGAATTTGGTAAAAAATGGAGTAATATCAGATGTTTTATCATTAGATTTTCGAAATAACACAAAATCTAAAATATCTGGTACAGGAAGAAGAGAAAATTATAAATATAATGTTTTACCAAGAATGAGGTGTACCTATATTGAGCCTTTTGGTGATATGAATGAAGAAATGATAATAAATAAATATAAAAAGTGTATTTTTATTTATAAAACACATTTTGGTGGTGTTGATCCTAACAATGGAAATTTTGAACTAAACGGTGTAGGCTTTGTAATAAATAATAATGAAATTCAAAATTTTATTGGAAACTTAAAAATATCAGGAAATATATTGAAACACTTTAATTCGATAGAGTATATAGGAAATGATTTAAAATTTTTTGGAGGATATTGTTTTAAATTGGGACAAACCGTTAGAGTGGCAACAGGATCACCAACTATAAGTATAAATAATCTTGTGGTTGAAGGTGATTTTTATGTATAAAAAAATATATGATATTAAAAAATTATTTGTTATTAAAAATATACAAGATTATAATATTAATTATACATTTGAAAAAAGTTTATTTTTTAAATTTTCAGATGGTAAAATTTCTCGTGAAATTAAAAATATAGATTATTTTTTTATTTCATTTCAAACAAACGAAAAATATTCTGATTTTTCAGTTTCAGGTAGTTGTGAGATTGAACAAATTAGTGAATTAATAGATAAATGTTTAACAAATTCTAATGTTTATACATGTGAGAATTTCGAAAAAAATGATATTTCTTTAGATTCAAAATCTAATTATAATAAATTTAGTATTATAAAATATATGAGATGGATTAAGAATGAATTAGACATATTGGTATATAGCGTAGATTTTAGCTTTAATTTTGTGTATACAGTTGATGTTAAAAAAAGTGTAATATTATCTAAGTCAAAATTGTATGAAGTATTTTCTTCATCGTCTCAATGTGGTATCGTGGATAACTTGTTATTTAAACGTAATGTTTTTATAAAAGATTATTTTTTGAATAGTAATTTATCGCATGAAATAATAAACAAACTTAAAGATTTATAAAATTTTTAATTTAAAGAGGTTATATATATATGAATAACAGCGATATAATTTTAAAGGTGTCAAAGTTGTCAAAAAATTATGATTCATTTTCTTTGAAAGATATAGATATGTGTGTAAAAAAAGGTAAAATAACAGGATTTGTTGGAATAAATGGTGCTGGTAAGACTACTGTAATTAAGTCGTTAGCGGGACTTGTAATACCAAGTAAAGGAAAAATAGAACTTTTTGGTGAAGTTATAAATAAAAAAAATGAAAGTATTCTAAAAAATCGAATGGCATTTGTTTTTGATGGAAATTATTATTATCCAAATTTAACTTTAAATCAAATGAAAAAAATAGTTGACAGTGCGTATTCCGATTGGGACGATGAGATATTTAAAAAATATATTAAAAAGTTTAATTTGCCGTTGAATAAAAAAGTGAAGACACTTTCTAAAGGAATGAAACTACAATATTCTATAGCTTTGGCATTATCTCATCATGCAGAATTGATAGTTATGGATGAGCCGACAAGTGGACTTGATCCTTTAGCGAGAATTGAATTAATGAAAATTATGAGAGATCTTGCATCAAGTGGAATAAGTATACTTTTTTCATCACATATAACTACTGATATAGAGGAAGTTGCTAATGACATAGTGTTTATTAATGATGGAGAGATAGTTTTTCAAAAAGATATTCAAACTATAAGAAATAGCTATTTTAAAGTAGAAGGAAATATGTCATATTTAAACCAAGAAAATGAAAAATTGTTTTTGAATGTTCAAAAACAATCTAATGTATTTATTGGAATATATTATGGTGTTAAAACTGATATATCTTCGAAATTACCTGATTCAAAGATAGAAAGTGCTAGAATAGAAGACATTATGTTTGGAGTTATATGTGGTAATAAAAAATGAAATATTGTTAAACAAAAAATCGGATACATTTTACTGTATCCGATTTTTCTACTATAATCTTTTTTATTTTAATATTTGAAACGGTATTTTTACCATCATTATTATAGTTAAAGTTAATACAAATAAACCGTTCATGCTAACATATATTATTCTCAATTTTTTTTGGTTTATTGCATATGCCATGCATCCAATTAATATACACGTTAATATTAAACCAATAATTACGCCATAGAATATTACATATGTTGAATTTATTGAAAATAGTTTGTTAATTATATATGAAATAAAATAAGAAAGAGCATATGATGCTGGTAATATTGTTAGTATTGCAGCTGTTTTGGCATATTCAATGCGGTGCTCTCTTAAAAATATTATAAATATCAACATTATTACCACTATTATTGCAATAGATTCAACAAACATTTGATCAGTCCTCCAATATCTTTGTTCTGTATTTTAATGCTAATTGTTCTGTTTTGTTATTTCCAAATTGGTAATAACACGTGTCTTTTAAAATATCTGGCATATATTGTTGTTTAACAAAATGATTGTTAAAATTATGTGGATATTTATAATTTTGACCTATATTTTCATTTCCTTCACCATCAAAATGCATGTTTTGCAAACATCGAGGAAATTCACCAATTTTGCCTTTTTTTACATCATTTAGAGCTTCGTTTATGGCGCAATAAGCACTGTTAGATTTTGGAGAAGTTGCTAGAAGAATAACAGCATTGGCTAGAGGAATTCTAGCTTCTGGAAGACCTAATTGAAAAGCAATATCTACACAAGATTTTACTATAGGAATCACGTTTGGATAAGCTAAACCGATATCTTCACATGCAATTACTAAAAGACGTCTACAAGGAGATATAATGTTGCCAGAATCCAAAAGACGTGCCAAATAGTGCAGTGCTGCATTTTCGTCACTTCCTCTTATGGATTTTTGTAGAGCAGATAAAAGATCGTAGTGTTCGTCTCCTTGACGATCATATTTATTTCCACTTCTCTGAGTTAATTTTTTTGCAAGATCCAATGTGACGTGAAAATCTTTTGCAGATATAGCACAGAGTTCAACAGTATTTATTGCTTTTCTCACATCTCCACCACAATTATATGCAATGTGATCAAGTACGTCATCATAATTTATATTGGCATTTAATTCTTTTTCCATATGTAAAAAAGCTCTTTTAATTGCCGGTATTATGTCATCGTGTGAAACAGGTTTAAATTCAAAAACAGTAGATCTACTCAAAATCGCATTATAAATGTAAAAATATGGATTTTCTGTTGTTGCTGCAATTAAAGTTATGCTTCCATTTTCAATATATTCTAACAAACTTTGTTGTTGTTTTTTGTTTAAATATTGTATTTCATCCAAATACAACAATACTCCATTTTGACCAACAATTGTGTTTGTTTCGGATATTATATCTTTAATGTCTGATAAAGAGGCGTTGGTGCCATTAAGATAGTGCATCCTAATGTTAACTTTCTTAGCTATTATTTTTGCTACGGTTGTTTTACCTGTTCCAGAAGGACCATAAAAAATCATATTTGGAAGGTATTTTGATTCGATAATTGACCTAAATGGCTGACCATCTTCTAAAAGATGACGTTGACCAACTATGTCATCTAAAGATTTAGGTCTGATTCGATCTGCTAAGGGCAAAATAAACACCTCTTTGATAATTTTTAATAAATTGGATACTTATTGCATAGATCTGATACAATTTCAGAACATTTTTTAGAGTTACTAGCATGATCTTCTGCTGTTAGATATATACACTCAGCAATCTTTTCCATATCTGCTTCTTTAAATCCTCTTGTTGTAACTGCAGGTGTTCCAATTCTTATTCCGCTAGTTACGAATGGACTTTGTGGGTCGTTAGGAATTGCATTTTTATTTACGGTGATGTGAACTTCGTCAAGATTTTTCTCGAGTTCTTTTCCTGTAACATCAAAGTTTCTTAAATCTACTAACATTAGGTGGTTATCTGTTCCATTTGAAACTAAGTTGAATCCTTTTTTAACCATTTCTTCAGCTAATTTTTTTGAATTTTTTACAACATTTTCTTGATAAACTTTAAAGTCATCTTTTAAAGCTTCACCAAAACATACAGCTTTTCCTGCAATAACGTGCATTAAAGGACCTCCTTGAGTTCCGGGGAAAATAGCTTTGTTTATTTTTTTTGCTATTTCTTCATCGTTACTCAAAATCAAGCCACCTCTTGGACCGCGTAGAGTTTTATGAGTAGTTGATGTTACAATGTCTGCATATGGGAAAGGGGATGGATGCAATCCAGCTGCTATTAATCCAGCAATATGTGCAATATCTACCATTAAAAGAGCACCAATTTTTTTTGCAATTTCTGAAATTGTTTTAAAGTCAATAATTCTTGGATAAGCTGAAGCACCAGCAACTATTAGTTTAGGTTTATGTTTCATTGCTAATTCTTCCATAACATCATAATCGATATATTGAGTTTTTTCATTTAAACCGTAAGGTATGAAGTTATAGTAAGATCCAGACATATTAACAGGGGATCCGTGAGTTAGATGTCCTCCTTCAGCAAGACTCAAACCCAAAACTGTATCGCCTGGTTTTAAAAATGCAAAGTAAACAGCATTATTAGCATTAGCTCCAGAATGTGGTTGAACATTAGCAAAATTTGCATTAAATAATTTTTTAGCACGTTCAATTGCTATATTTTCTACGATATCTACGTATTGGCAGCCACCATAATAGCGTTTAGAAGGATATCCTTCAGCATATTTATTTGTCAATATTGATCCCATAGCAGCCATAACAGCTGGAGAAACAATATTTTCACTTGCGATAAGTTCTATGTTGTTACGTTGACGATTTAGCTCTTGCTCTAAAGCATTACTTACTTCCATATCATAATCTTTCAATAGTTCCATGTTATTCATGTTGGATTCAAACATTAACAAAACCTCCAAATGTAATTTATAATTTATAATTCGATTATAAACCATATTATTTAATATTTCAATCTAAATTTATAAAATAAATATCTACAAAAATAAAGCCACGTATAACGTGGCTTTATTCAAAAATTCGATATTTTTTAAGCACGTTCAACCTTGCCTGAACGTAAACAACGAGTGCATGCGTTTAAATGACATGGAGTGCCACTAACTACTGCTTTCACGCGCTTTATATTTGGCTTCCAAGAACGATTGGAACGCCTGTGTGAGTGTGAAACTTTTATACCAAAAGACACACCTTTACCACAAATATCACACTTAGCCATAAAGGGATTACCTCCTATAAATAAAATAAATTTAAGTAAAAAACCAAATTCATGGTTGATATTAAACACAACAGTCAACATATAAAATAAAAAATAATTAAATGACCATTAACTCAATCAATTCTACCATATAATCAAAAAAAAATCAAGTAAAAATTGAAAAAACATAATCTGTAATAAATAACATTATATATATTCACAATTTTTATGTAATTACATAGAATGGAATGAAGCAGGAGCTTTAATTTTATTTCAGGAGGATTAATATGCTAGACAAAAATTTTGAAAATGCTAGTAAATCTAGTCGTAGCAATGAAACGATAGCGAATACGTTTAATAGTACTTCTAAAAATAATTGTAATATTCGTGAAGCGGTTTGTATAAATGCTGATAGGATATATGATAGTTGTGGAGATAAGGATTGTTTAGAAGATCTGAGGGTGTTTTTTACGGATGCCACACAGCCAATGATAGATGAAGCTTATTTAGTAAAACCTAAATCGGTTGAAGTTATGGATGTTGTTATGTCTGTAGAACCGGTTCCGTTCCATAAAGGTTTCTATTCTGTAGATATGACTTTTTATTTTTTGGTTACACTAGCTGTTCACAATTCACCTCTTTCAAATGCTACTGAGGTAACGGGTGTATGTACATTTTGCAAAAAGGTTGTTTTATTTGGTAGTGAGGGCAGCGTTAAAACTTTCAGCAACATACAAAACGAAAATTCAAGTTCTGTAAATCCTCAAGCACTACCTAAAGTGACAGTGCAAATTGCAGAACCAATGTTATTGTCAAGTTGTTCTAAAGAAAGTGTCGACATAGCTAGTGAATGGTGTTCTTGTTCATTGCCAAGCTCTATATGTTCTTGCTTTGAAGGTTCTTTTGAAAATGTATTACCTCAGAGGAATGTTTTTATAAGCATTGGTATTTTTTCAATTGTTCAAATAGAACGTCAAGTACAAATGATGGTTCCAGTATATGACTATTGCATTCCAGAAAAAGAATGCACAAACACATCTGAAAATCCATGTGATGTGTTTAAAAATATAGAATTTCCAATAAATGAGTTTTTTCCCTCACGTGAAACAGATAATTAACAATAAAATATATATGTTATAAATGATGGATACTTAAATATTTTTTATTATAAAATTGAAAACAAGTCCTATCTTATATAAATAAAGTAAATGGACTTGTTTTTTGTTTTTAATTTAAAATAGCAATGGATAAATTTAAGTAGCTTGCAAATAATATCCAAATTAAATATGGAACTAATAGCCAAGCGGAAACTGAATTTATTCTATTAAAAAGAACAATTGTTATTATTACTAAAATGACCAATAGTACTAACCAAAAAAATGATATCCAAAATAATTCTAAATTAAAGAATAATATTGGCCAGAAAAAATTAACTATTAATTGCAATGCATAAAATTTTAGTGCAGTATTTTTAGAGTCTGAATTTGAAGTGAATATAATATACGAACTTATACCCATTAAAAAATACAAAATACCCCATACAATAGGAAATAACCAGCCTGGAGGGTATAATGCAGGTTTTTGCAAATTTTCATAAATAGAGTAACTCCCAGACGTTACAAAACTGGCCAATCCGCCAACGCCTAAACTTATTAACAAACTTACTAACAATGGTTTTAAGTGAATTTTCATTGCAAAACAACTCCAATATATTATTTTTATTTTATTATATATCAAAGTTGCTTAAAAAATTCTTAATATTTTACGCTTTAAATAGATTTAAATGAAGTGGTATGCCATTTTTATATTTAATTGAAGGTTCTCCTTGTATTAGCGGTTTTAAATATTCTATAGCTTTATTTGTAATATCATTTCCACTAGAAGATATCATATCATATGGTAAATTTTTTACTTTATTTGCAACAATTGAAGTATGAATTGAGCTATATTCTACTTTATATGGATTATTGCTTGTTCTTAGAATTATTGACATTTCTCCATTCATTTCATTTAACGCACATTTTGTTGCTTGTTCTCCTAACTTCATAGATTCTTTTATATCTGTTAAGGAAGATATGTGTGCGGCAGCTCTTTGCATTAAATTGATCTCTATTGATCTTGTTTTACAGCCAAATTCTTGTTTTACAATTTGTTCTAAAACTTTTGCTGCACCAGCATTCTGTTTATGACCAAATTCATCGATGCATATTTGATTAGTTGTTTCAGAAATATATTTACCGTTTTTATCGTGAATTCCTTCACTCAGTGTAACCAATATACTATTGTTTTGATTCTGAAATGTTTTTTCAATATCGCTTAAAAAGCACTGTGTATCGAATGTTTTTTCACAACAGTATATTAAGGAAGGACCTTTAGCACCATTTAAGCGAGATAATGCAGATGCAGCTGTTAACCAACCTGCATCTCTTCCCATTATTTCAACAAGTGTTACGGCTGGCACAGAATATACAGAACAATCTCTTTCTAGTTCGGAAATTGTTGTTGCTATATATTTTGCAGCTGATCCAAAGCCAGGACAGTGATCAGTTTCAATTAAGTCATTATCTATTGTTTTTGGAGCACCTACAACAATAATGTCGTTTATATTGTTGTTTTTTAAATAAGTTGCGATTTTATTAACGGTATCCATTGAGTCATTTCCGCCAATATAAACAAAATAATTTATTGAATATTCTCTAAATACTTTTATTAGAGCTTCATATTGTTCTGGAGATTCATCTGGGTTCTTTAATTTTTGTCGGCAAGATCCCAATGCACAGGCAGGAGTTTGAGCAAGAATTGGCAAATTTTCTCCATTTAATAGTTTGGATAAATCATGTATGTCTTTGCTTAAAACACCTTTTATTCCGTACCTTGCTCCATAAATATTGTCTACTTTACCTTTAGCTGCATTGTATACTCCTATCAGAGTAGAGTTTATTGCAACAGTTGGTCCGCCTGACTGAGCTACTAAAAGATTTTTCATTTATTGATTCCTCTCTACAAATTACTACAAACAAAAAAATTATAACATTTTAATTAAATAATCGTCAACAATTTACAAAAAATTTATTTATGTTTTTATAGCAAATGTTGAATCTTGTTTTTATTTTTAAAATATAATATCATATATAAGTAGATATTGAAAATTTAAAGGTGTGATAATAATATAATGAGAATGAGAAGAAAAAATTGGGCTAGACCCGAATTAAATCAGTGTAAATATTACATAAAAAATCCAACTGACATGAGAGGAAAATGGACTAGTTTATTTGAAAAAAATCAGCCCGTACATTTAGAACTTGGCTGTGGGAAAGGTGTTTTTTTATCTAAACTTGCTTTTGATAATCCAAATATTAATTATATTGGTATAGATATGAGTGATGATATTTTGGGAGTTGCTCGTAGAAATATAGAAAAAACTTTTGAGGGAAAAAGTCCGGAAAATGTGCTTTTGACAAGATATAATATTGAATATTGTAGTAAGCTATTTGATAAATCTGATATAGTTGATAAAATATATATATGTTTTTGTAATCCTTGGCCGAAAACTAGACACCATAAAAGAAGATTGACACATACAAGACAATTAATCCAATATAAGGAATTTTTGCGTAAAAATGCATTGATATATTTTAAAACGGATGATGATGCTTTATTTGAGGATAGCATAAACTACTTTAAAGATAGTGGATTTAAAATAGAGTATATCACATATGATTTGCACAATAGTGATTTTATGAAGCATAATTTGCTAACTGAACATGAAATTATGTTTAGTGAGCAGGGAATTCCAATTAAGTTTTTAATTGCTAAGATGTGTGAATAATTTTTTATTATATTGCGGTGTTTAATTAATCATGATATAATCAATAAGTGTAATTCTCATATTATGAATGTTGTAATTATCTAATTAATTTATATTTATTTTGTTAAGAGGGAAAGTGAAATTTATGGCTGATATGTTCGATAGATTAGATTCTATTAAGTTGCATCTTGAAGAAATTAATAATCAATTGATGGATCCCAACATTGTTACCGACCAAAACAAATATAGGGATTTGATGAAAGAATTAAAAACTATAACACCTATTGTTGAGACGTATAATAAATATTGTAAGGCAAAGGACGAATTTAATGAAGCAAAAGATATTCTCAAAGAAGGTGGTTTAGATAAAGAATTTAGAGAAATGGCTAAACAGCAATATGATGAGAATGAAGAAAGAATGGAACAAATATCAAAAGAATTAAAGGTCTTGTTGTTGCCTAAAGATCCTAATGATGAAAAAAATGTTATTATAGAAATAAGAGGCGGTGCCGGTGGTGATGAGGCTGCTTTGTTTTCCGCTAATTTGTATAGAATGTATACTATGTACGCTGAAAAAAGAGGTTGGAAAATAGAGCTTTTAGCTGCTAGTGAAACCGGTATAGGCGGATTCAAAGAAGTTAGTTTTGAAATAACTGGAGAAGGCGCTTATTCTAGATTTAAATTTGAAAGTGGTGTTCATAGGGTTCAAAGGGTTCCAGAAACAGAAACTCAAGGAAGAATTCACACTTCAACTGTTACTGTTGCTGTTTTACCAGAAGCAGAGGAAGTAGAGTTTGATATTAATCCAAATGATATACAAGTTGATACATTTAGAGCTAGTGGTGCGGGAGGACAGCATATTAATAAGACTGAGTCCGCAATTAGGCTTACTTATATACCTACTGGTTTGGTGGTTGAGTGTCAAGATGAAAGAAGTCAGTTTAAAAATAAGGACAAGGCTATGAAAATATTACGTAGTCGACTTTATGAACAAGCTCAGAGAGAAGCTGCAGAAAAAATTGCTAGTGAAAGACGAATGCAAGTTGGAACAGGTGATAGGTCCGAAAGGATTAGAACTTATAATTTTCCACAGGGAAGAGTTACTGATCATAGAATAGGATTAACTTTATATCATTTGGATCAAATAATGAATGGTGATTTAGATGAGATTATAGATGCATTAATTACTGCAGATCAGGCATTGAAATTGTCTTCGGAGGTTGAAAATTGATAAAGACAACTATTTTAGATGCATCCACTGACAATATTATATATTGTGCGGATTTGTTAAAAAATGGTGAGGTTGTGGCTATGCCCACAGAAACTGTATATGGGCTTGCGGCTAATGTTTTTGATGAAAAAGCAGTATCTAAAATTTTTGAAATAAAGGGTAGACCGCAAGATAATCCTTTGATTTGTCATATTAGCAATATGGACATGTTGGATGAGTTGATGATTGATAGAGATTCTGAAATGTTTCAAAAATTAATTGAAAAATTTTGGCCAGGACCGCTTACAATAATAGTTCCTAGAAACAAAAAAGTTTCTAATTTAATTACTGCAAATCTTGATACAGTGGCTATTAGATTTCCATCACATGTTGTTTCCAGAAAACTAATAGAAGCTTGTGGGTTTCCTTTAGCTGCTCCGTCCGCTAATTTATCGGGAAAACCAAGTCCAACATCAGCTAATCATGTTTTTGATGACTTAAATGGAAGAATTAAAGCAATATTATATGGTGGAGTATGTGAAGTGGGATTGGAATCGACTATAGTTAAAATTGAAGATGATTTGTTAAGAGTATTGCGGCCAGGTATAATTAGTGTGAATATGTTAAAAGAGGTTACAGAGAATATTGTTTTAGACGATTCGGTTTTAAACCAAATTGATCCTAATAGTACAGTTATATCACCAGGAACCAAATATAAACATTATTCTCCAAACGCAGATATTGTTTTGATAGACAGTTCGTTGGATGATTTTAGGGCTTATGTTTCAGATAAATTGAAAGAAAATGTATGGTGTGCTGTTTTTGATGGTGAGCAGAAGTTTTTTGATAAAAATGTGTTAACTTTTGGTTATAATGAAAAAGATCAAGCGCATAATATTTTTATGGTGCTTCGTAAATTTGATGAATTAGGAGCAAGCAAAGTTTTTTTTAGATGCCCTAATAAGGAAAATATTGGATTGGCTGTTTATAATAGACTTCTTAGAGCAGCAGCATTTAAATTAGTTGTTTTATAGTTTTAGGAGTATTTATATGGTTATTGGATTAACAGGACCGACTGGTTCTGGAAAATCAGAAATTAGTAAATATTTGAAAAAAAAGGGTTTTTTTATAATAGATTCTGATAAAATTGTAAAGAATCTTTATGTTAATTGCAATAAATGTATTGATGATGTAGACAGACATTTTGACGGTGTGGTGGACAATAGTGTTGTTAATAAAACAAAGTTGGCAGGAATTGTTTTTAGAGATAAAAAATTGCTTGCAAAATTGTGTGAAGTTGTAAATCCATATATATTAAACCAAATAGAAACTGAAATTAATGATAGAGGTGGCGAGTGTGTTATATTGGATGCTCCAACATTATTTGAAAGTGGAGCGTATAGGCTTTGTGATTATAGTTTAGCAATTTTGAGTGAAAAACAGATCCGTTTGAATAGAATATTAGATAGAGATAAAATTAGTTATTATGACGCAATAAATAGGGTAAATGTGCAGCCACAAGATGATTTTTATATCAAATATGCTAATGCAATTGTTTATAACAATGGGAAATTGTCTGATTTTATCAAAGATGTAGAAAATGTGTTACAAAAATGGATATAATTTTAGTATGTGTTTGTTATCTAAAAGGAGCAACTTAATTTATGAAGTTGATTGCAAAAAAAAAGAAATTTAGAAATGTGTTTTTTAGGACTTTTTTAGTTTTGATCGTTACTTCGATAATTGCATTTTTAGCCTATCCGCATTTTGCACGAAGCTATTTATTTCCAAAGAAATATTCTGATTGCATTAGTAAATATGCTCATAAATATGGTGTGGATGAATATTTTGTTTATTCTATCATTTATAATGAGTCAAGGTTTGATGAATGTGCTCAAAGTAATGCGGGAGCTAAAGGATTAATGCAAATAACTGAAAACACGTTTAATTGGGCTAAAAGCACTCTAGGATCCGATGATACATCTGAATATAAGGATGTTTTTAATTATGATGTTAATATAAAGTATGGTACTTACATATTATCAACTTTGTTTAAAGAATTTAAAACTGATAAAGAGGTTGCCGCTGCTTATCATTCTGGCAGAGGGAAAGTTAATGAGTGGATATCTGGTAGTAATCAATCTTTAGATGAATTTTTGAGCCAGAATAGAAATAAATATCCTGCAGCTTATGATTATATTAATAAAGTTGCTGAGGTAAAAAAAATATATAAAAAATTATATAGTGAAAATCAAGTTTAGAAAGGAAGATTTTAAATGAATATTGAAGAATTAAAAAAAGAGTTGTTTTATGTTAAGAAAAATGCAAATGTAAAATTAAGTGATGAATTGTTAGATCAAGTACATAGTTATTGTGAAGCATATAAAGAATTTTTAGACTCATCTAAAACAGAGAGAGAAGCTTGTTATAGTTCTATAGAAATGGCTAAACAACGTGGCTTTATTCCTTTTTCCAAAAATGCAAAATATAAACCGGGAGATAAAATATATTATATTAATAGAGATAAAAGTTTGATTTTAGCAATTATAGGTAAAAGATCATTGAAAGATGGAATAAAGCTAGCTGCAGCTCACATTGATTCTCCTAGACTTGATTTGAAGCCGAACCCTCTTTATGAAGATAGTCAGTTGGCTTTTTTCAAAACCCATTATTACGGTGGTATAAAAAAATATCAGTGGACAGCTGTTCCACTATCTTTACATGGTGTTATTCTCAAGGCTAATGGCGAAAAAGTTGAAGTAAAGATTGGTGAAGACGAGAAAGATCCTGTTTTTTGTGTTAATGATCTTTTGCCACACCTTGCAGATTCACAAATGAAAAGACCTGCTAAAGATATTGTTTATGGCGAAGATTTAAATGTATTAATTGGTTCAAAACCATTCAAAGATGATGAAAAAAGTGAAATGGTTAAATTGAACATAATGAAAATTTTAAATGAAAAATATGGAATTGTGGAGAGAGATTTTATTTCAGCAGAATTGGAAATGGTTCCAGCATTTAAAGCATCTGATGTTGGTTTTGATAGAAGTTTAATTGGATCTTATGGACAGGATGATAGAGTATGTGCATATAATTCACTAAGAGCTATTTTAGATTGTGAATCACCAGAATATACCGTTGTTACTATGTTGGCAGATAAAGAGGAAATTGGTAGTGATGGAAACACTGGAATGAATTCATACTTTTTCAAATATTTTATTGAGGATTTAGCGAAAATGTTTGAAACTGATGGTCATACTGTTCTTTCAAATTCTGAGTGTATGTCTACTGATGTTGGTGCTGCATTTGATCCTACTTATGCTGTTGCATACGAGAAAAACAACTCGGCAATGTGTGGATTTGGAACTATAATTACTAAGTATACTGGAGCTCGTGGTAAATCTGGAACATCAGATGCGTCAGCAGAATTTGTTGATAAAGTTACCAGATTGTTAGATTCTGAAAGCATACATTGGCAAACAGGTGAATTAGGAAAAGTAGATGGTGGAGGTGGCGGAACAGTTGCTATGTTTTTGGCAAAATTGAATATGGATGTTGTTGATGTAGGTGTTCCAATATTGTCTATGCACTCACCGTTTGAAATTTCATCTAAAGTAGATGTGTTTGAAAATTATCGTGCGATAACTGCTTTTTTTCAACAAAAGTAATAGATTATAGTTTTTATTGATGTAAATTAAATTTATGTTATAATTAGTTGGGAGAAAGGTTATGTTAGCTGTTGTTACAGGTGCTAGTTCGGGAATTGGCCGAGATATTGCTAAAAAACTTGCTGATAAAAATATAGATTTAATATTAGTTTCAAGAGATGAAGAAAGTCTTTCTTCATTTGCAAAAACACTGAAAGTAAAAACCAAAATAATAGCTTTAGATTTGTCAAATAGACAAAACTGCTATAAATTATATGATATGACAAAAAACGAAAAAATAGACATTTTAGTAAATAATGCGGGATTTGGAAGCTGTAATAAATTTTCTGACTCAGAACTAATTACAGATCTTAATATGATAGATCTTAATGTTTGTGCGGTTCAAATATTATCTAGACTATATATTAAGGATTTTATTGAGAGAGATAGCGGATATATTCTTAATGTTGCATCTTCTGCTGGGTTTGCGGCAGGAGGCCCGCTTATGGCAACATATTATGCGACAAAATCTTATATTGTAAAACTATCTTTAGCAATTTATGAAGAATTGCGAAGAGATGGGGGCAATGTTGGTATTAGTGTTTTGTGTCCTGGACCAGTTAGGACTAAGTTTAATGATAGAGCGGGTGTACATTTTTCAGTTAAACCATTGTTAAGTGAAGATGTTGCAAGGATGGCGGTTGAAAAATTATTTAAAAAACAATTAGTTATAATACCTGGTTTATTGATGAAATTATCATATGTTGCTTCAAAGATATTGCCATTGAAATTGCAATTAAAAGTTGCTTACAAAATACAACATAAAAAGAAAACATAGTTTTTTAGTCTTTTGATATAACGATTAATAAAAGTCCAGATTTAAGGGTTATTGTAGCAAATTTGGAGTTGAATTCATTGCTTATTCCTCTGGATGTTTTTGAACTTAAATTTTCATTTTTTAGAGAATATTTTAGACCATCTGTTGTTATACCTGTGCACTGAGTTAAAGGAATTAGTGAGCAGTAACAGTGTTTAACAGATTGTATTTGAATTTGTGAGTCACAAAGCATTAATATATTGTTAGTATCTACAATTTTTCCATTTATATTGTGTTCTAGTAGAATTTTAAGCATATTTATATTTGATAATGTATGATCTAGTCTATTTCCACAACATCCTAACAATATGACGTCAGTGGCTCCTTTTTCTATTGCTATATCTATGGCAATTTCCGTATCGGTTTTGTCTTTGTTTTTTGGATATATTTGTATCATTTGACCTGTTAAATTAGATTTTACTGAATCCATATCTCCAACGCATAGATTTGGATTTATGTTTGTGCCGGTTAATGCGTCAAATCCGCTATCAGCACATATTATATACGAATTTTGGGTTATGTATTTGTTTAATATTAATTGGTCGGGAGCGTTTCCACCAGATATTATTACAACTTTCATGTTTTATTCCTCACATACCATTTTTATTTGTTATATAATTTTACAATATTTATATTTTATAAGCAAGGAGAAGTGTTTATATGAACTATAGTGCAGCAATTTTTGATATGGACGGAACTTTACTCGATTCTACATGGGTTTGGGGAAAGGTTGATGAAGAATTTCATAAAATGATTGGTGTTGTAAAAACTTTAAAATATTCTGAGGATATAATGCACATGCCTCCTACAGAGTGTGCTAAATATACAAAACAAATATACAATCTATCTGAAACTATCGATGAAATAAAAATGATGTGGTATAACATTGCAAAGGATTTGTATTTGAATGAAGTAGAATTAAAACCGGGTGCTAAACAATTACTTGAAGCTATGAAAATGCAAGGAATTCATATTTCACTTGCTACGTCTTGTTATGCTGAAATTGCAGAATTGATTTTAAAAAGACATGGTATTTATGATATGTTTGAGCATTTTTTGTATTCCGATAAGCTAGGAGTGAACAAAGAATCTGCAGATATATATATGTTTGCTGCAGAATATATGGGGGTTTTACCAGAAAACTGTGCTGTATTTGAAGATATATTAAAGCCGTTGAACCTTGTTAAAGATTGTGGAATGGGTTATTTTGCTGTTGATGATAGGCAGACAAATGAAACTAAGAAAGCACTTCAGCAAAATGCAGACCATTATATATTTGATTTTAATGATTTTATTAATAATGGAGATTTTGAAAGATTTTTTTGCTTGAAAGAGGTAGTGTAAATGAAACGTTTTTTATTTATAAGTGATTTTGATGGAACTATGACATCACAGGATTTCTTCTTACAAATCATGTACAGATATGAACATGCTAAAGTTTTTTCAAATAATTGGAAATCTGGATTTGATTTGTTATCGGATGTATTTGGTAGTATTAATTTGAGTGAAGACGAGTTACAAAATGAGATTGAACATATACCATTAGATCCTTATTTTGTGAATGTTGTTAACTTAGTCAGAAATTGTGGAGGGGATTTTTTAATATTAAGTGCTGGATGTAAGTATTATATTGAAAGAAAATTAAAGTCAGTGGGAATTGATAATGTGAATATAATAGCTAATGATGGTGTTTATAAGAATGGCGGAATAGAATTAATAAGAGATAGAGATGGGAGGTTTTATTCAGAAAAATTTGGTATAGATAAAGAAAAAGTTGTTGAATATTTTAGAGATAAGTATGAGGTAATTGCGTATGCTGGAGATTCTTTTGTGGATTTTGAAGCATGTAAGCTTTGTGATTTAAAATTTTCTACAGGAAGATTAGATAATATATTAAATTTATTTGCTATAGATCATTATAATTTTAAAAATTTTTCTGAAATAGTAAAAATTTTAAATGATAAATTAAAACAATAGTTTGTTTTTTTACTTAAAATATGGCAATTTTTGTGTTTAAATGTCATATAAAAATGTTTTTATTTTAAAAATTTTTATACAATATCATGTAAATAAAAAAATTTGAAAATATGCTTGACAAATAGAATTTGGTTGTGTATAATAATATTCGTCGTTGAGACATGTTGATTGGGAGCTTAGCTCAGCTGGGAGAGCATCTGCCTTACAAGCAGGGGGTCACAGGTTCGAGCCCTGTAGTTCCCACCACATACGGCCCTGTAGTTCAGTTGGTTAGAACGCCTGCCTGTCACGCAGGAGGTCGACAGTTCAAGTCTGTTCAGGGTCGCCATTTTTTTGACTAAATTATGTTTGGTCAAATTTTGCCTCTGTAGCTCAGTCGGTAGAGCAGAGGACTGAAAATCCTCGTGTCGATGGTTCGATTCCGTCCGGAGGCACCAAATTTTGAAATGTTTGGGGTTTTTGTCAGTCTTTAATTTTAGATTGACATTTTTTATTTTGTGTATATTGGTTTGTGCAGTTTTTCTTGTGTTTTTGGTATATGATTATGACAAGTAAAGATTGCAAACTTTTGCGGGTTTAGCTCATCTGGTAGAGCGCCACCTTGCCAAGGTGGAGGTAGCGAGTTCGAGCCTCGTAACCCGCTCCAAAGAAAGTGTGTCTTAGTTTTTAAGACACACTTTTTGTTTTGCTTCATCTTTTAAATAATAATTGTATCACTTTTGAATTTCTTGCATACATATTGATTAAAGTTAATATGTTGTGTGAGGTGTTTTTATTGAAAAATAAAATCGATGATAGGTGTATACAGTTAGGTGAACATATTGCTAAAAATTCTGCTACGGTTAGGTCAACAGCGAAAAAATTTGGCGTTTCTAAAAGTACTGTACATAAGGATGTTAGTGTTAGATTAAAAAAGTTAAATCCGTCTTTATATAGAAAAGTTCAAAAAATTTTGGAAATCAATAAAAGAGAGAGACATATAAGAGGGGGAATTGCTACAAGAAAAAAATATAAAGGAATTTGAAATATAGTGGACAAAAATAAAGAAAAGATGTATAATATGCACTAGATGTGTAGAAGATTGGTTTTTATTCGAGAATTTCATAGTAAATTTTTGATTTGCATACTTATTTAAATGTATATGTTATAGGGGGTATATGTTATGGTGTGCAAATTAGAAGATCTTAGAGATAAAAATGTTATAAATGTTAAAAACGGTGTTAGTCTTGGGTGTGTAGATGATGTTGTTATAGACACGTGTTCTGCAGAGGTTGTTTCTCTTGTTATATATGGACGAAACAGGCTATTTGGGCTTTTGGGACGAGAAGATGATATAATAGTGTCTTGGAATAATATTAACATCATTGGTGATGATGTTATATTAGTTTGTTTTGATTGTATGCCTTGTAATGTGAAAAAAAAGAGAAATTTTTTTAATTGTTTGTTTAATTAGGCTTTGTATTAATCAAAAACTAAATTAAAATACATAGGAGGATTAGAAACAAGATGAGTAAAAAAAGGAAGTTTAAATTAGTTAAGGTTTTTTTCATAATATTGTATTTGTTAATTGTTATTTTATATGCTAGTCTTATTTTTGGAAAATATGCATTTAACGATAGTAGATCGGATTTTAATTTTTTTGGAAAAAGTTTTTATGTTTTGGAAAATAACGATGCTGTGTTGGTTAATTATGATTTAAAACCTAGTGAGGGAGATACAGTAGTTTTAAAGAAGAACAATACTGTTAATCTTGCAAAACTAGATTTTGAAATTGATAAAAAGACAGTTATACTTAATTTAGACGGTCAGGATAAAGCAAATTATGTTACAGTTTCTTCTAATAATGTGTTTTTAGTTGAAAATACGTTTCCGTTTTTGGGTGGAGTATATTTGTTTTTGTCTTCTATTTGGGGTTGTTTAGTGGTTATTATATTGCCGTGTTCGTTGTTTTTAATTTTCGAGGTTGTTCAAATTATAAAATTGTCTAAAAATAAAAAAATTTCGAAAGAATCAGATGTTAATGCTAAATCCATTCGGAAATTGGATGATGATAAAAAATCAGAAGAGAAAGATTTAAACAGTAAGTTAAATGATGACTTAAATACCATTGATCAAAACAGTTCTGAACAAATAACTAATGATATAGAAGAGAAAGGTGATAAAACAATTGAAAAAAAGTCTATGGATGATATTTTGAAAAATATTGAATACAAGGTAGCATTTCAAGATACACATCAATTACAAAATACACATAGATTAAATGACATTGTTGATGAGACTGTAAATAATAAAGATGAGAATTTTAATCTATCACCTAAATATGGATTAAATACTAAGAATATTGAGGATGGGATAGAACTTTCAGTTAGTCCTGATTGTATTGATGATTTAAAATTGATATTGAAAACTGATGGGTCACTTACTATAACTACAGATAAATATACTGCAAATATAGATTTAGATATTTGATTCAAAAATATAAATAAGGTATAAAATTATACTTTGTCCGCATATTATTCATTAAACTAGTTAAATTTAATATGGAGGATTGTTTAAATGAAGCGGACATTTTATGGTTTAATATTTTTTCTGTGTTTATTATTTGCTGTTGTGTTATTTTGTCAAAATCCTGTTGATATTTTGCCTCAGAATTTTTCAGATAATATTGATTTTAATAATTTAGATCAAGAACCTAAAACCACGGAAAAGCCGTCGGAAATGAGAGCATGTTGGTTTTCTTATTTGGAGTGGCAGTTATTATTAAAAAATAAAGATGAAAAACAATTTACTGAAACTGTTAGGGAAATTTTTAACAATTTGAAAAATTGCGGAATAAACACATTGATGTTGCATTTGAGGGCTTTTGGTGATGCGTTTTATGAGTCAACAACTTCTCCTACATCTAAATATTTTACTGATAGTGTAGGGGAAAGATTGAAGTTTGATCCATTAAAAATAATTATTGACATGGCTAAGAAACAAAATATTTCAGTTCATGGATGGATTAATCCACTAAGAACTATGTCAGATGAAGATTTTTTAAAAATATCAAATAATTATTTAATAAAAAAGTGGTATTTGTCTGAAAATAAAAGTGATTATTACATGAAAGATCTAACCGGAAAATATATATTAATTCCAACTAATGCTGAAGTAAGAACTTTTATATTAGATGTTGTTGATGAAATATTAAGTAATTATAGTTTAGATGGAATTCATATTGATGATTATTTTTATCCATCTAGAGTTGATGAATTGAAAGAAAATGACGTTGCATATTATAACAAGGTTAAACCGGATTGTGATATTAACACTTGGCGTAGGGAAGGAACTTCAAATTTAGTTAAGCAAATGTGCAGTAAATGCCATGAAATAAATTCCGATGCTAAATTTGGAGTGAGTCCTCAAGCAAATTTAAAAAACAACTATAATTCTATGTTTATTGATGTTAAACAGTGGTTATCAGAGCCAGGATTTGTAGACTACATAATGCCTCAAATTTATTTTGGATTTGAAAATTCATCACATCCATTTGATAAAACTATAGATGAGTGGAATAATTTAATAAAAAATAATGTTGAGCTTTATGTTGGATTAGCTGCATATAAAGTAGGAATGGACAATGATCAACATGCAGGTATGGGAGCAGCGGAGTGGAAAAATAACACGGATATTTTGAAAAGACAGGAAGAGTGTTGCAGAAAATATGAAAAATATAAAGGATATTGTTTATATTCATATCAGAGTATATTTCAATCAGACGGTAGCTTAAATTTAAAATCGAAAACAGAAATTGAAAATTTAAATCTTTTATTTTAAGTAAAAAAACTTCCTGAAATTAACTCAGGAAGTTTTTGCTTTTAGTCTTCAATTATAGCAAAAAATTGATCATCTATTGGTATTACGCATTTGTGAAATTTATCAAATGCTTTTTTTGCATCATCTATAGCTTTTTTTAGTTCATTTTCATCTTCTTTACGTGCTTCTGCATCATTTCTGTCAAGATAAAGCTGAATACGTGCTTGTATAGCATAACTCATTTTTTCATGAGCACTATTTAATGTTTTATATTTTTCACGGATTTGTTTTAAATGATCAATTGTTTGTAAAAATAATTGTCCATGATTTTGAATATATCTTTTTTCTTCATCACTTCTCATGCCGGTGATTTGTTCTGCGTATTTTCTAAACAACATATTAAATTCTGCAACATCTTTTTTTGAATCTTGATCATTAGAATATAAATGTTCTGTATCTGAAATTTTGTTTAGAAATTGATTAAAATAAAATTCATAAAGATCTTTAACTTGATTTTTACTTATAGATTTCATATCTTCATTATAAAGTATGTAATCAAATTGTAGTTTGTTTAAATCATTGCTAACAAGATCTAATACTTTACGAGCTGCAGTATATTTTAAATATTCAGTTGAGTTTATAATCGTTTTAGTGTATTTATCTACAATTTTAGATTTCGATTTTTTTATGTGTTCAGCTATAGGTTTAGTTATATCGTTAGAGTTAAGATAATTAATTGTTTCGTCTACATGTGATGCAATTGATTTAGATAAAATATGTTCGAATTTACTACGAGCTTGTTTATTAGTTTGAACTTCTTCTTCTGTGAATTTTATATATTTTTCTACTGTTTTGTCACCTACTTTTTTCAATATCTTTTTTTGTTGACTTATATGAAGAGAATCTATAATTGGTAATACAATATTTAAATTTTCGTTATAGTCGTTAAATTGTTGATTTTCTAAAATTTTGATAATCTCTTCTACTTTTTGTTCAACTAATTGATTTGATGTCTTTTCTTTGTGTAACTCTTTTGTTAGTTCAGTTTGTATATTACCTAGTTGTTTCTTCAATTCTGGCTTATTATTTAATTTAGATATATCATTTTTGTTTTTTAACTCTTCCATTTTAATTATAGCTTGATCCATCATTTCTATAATTTTTTTAGCTGTTTCATATTCTAGAGTTCTTAATTGTCCATTTATATTATTACAATTTTCTCTAATTTGAAGTTTTAGTTGTCTAATTTCATTATCATCTATACCAGCGTGTCCATTATTTTTCCAATTTTTAAATTCTTCAGATCTTTGGTTGAATTCATGAGATTTACTTATAAGTTTACTTCTAAAATTAAGTTTATTTAATATGTTTTGCTCATTATTTTCGATTATAGAATTGTATTTGTTTTGGAATTCTTTCATTTCTTTAGATGCTTTTTTTGCTAATTTATCGAAATTTTTTACTGTAAAATAATCGACATTATTTTTTGTGTCTTCATAGTATTTTAAAGCTTCGTTTCTACTATAAACGGTAATATCATCTATTTTATCTATATTTTTATTAGCTCTCCATGCACGAAATTCGCTAACTTGTTTAAAGAATTCTTCATATTTATTTTTTAAATTATTTTGAATTCCTATATTAACAAGGTCTATATTATTGTTTTCGTTATTGTTGTTATCATTGTTGTTATCATTGTTGTGATTTACAAATCTAAAAATTTGACCTTGGCTAAGTAGTTGTTCATTTTCTTCATTCAACTCTTGATTTATTTTTTCCATTTCATTAAATATTTTGTTTGAATTTTGTTCTAGTGAATCTAATTTATTGATATCTTTTGTTTCGTCTAATAAAGTATTCAAGTTTAATTCTGTTATTTTTTGTTGAATTCGATTAACTAATTCTAAGTTTTCAATAGAAAAATCGTTCCAATGATTTATGTTATCGATAACACCATCTAATTGGGATAATATTATGCCTAATTTAATTGAAACTTCTTCGTTATTTTGATTGTTTTGTGATAATTCTCTAATATTATCTATTGATGTTTTTATGGTATTGGTAGATAATGTTAAAGTATTGTTTAAATTATCAACAGCATTTTTAAGGTCTGCAGGTGGTTCAGCAAGCGCATAAACACCAGGATATGCTTTGATTGCACCAACAGAAGCTCCCATAGATGAAGTTGATATTGTAATTGCACAAAGTATTGAAATCATTTTTTTTGTTATTTTTAAATTCATATTTTTTAAATCCTTTCTGTTATAATATATACGTCCCAAATATGCATATTTAAGGAACGATTACTATTATATCAGAACTTTATTACAAAAAAATAAATTAAATTTGAATTTTTTGTTAAGAATTTTTTGTTAATTTAATGCGTTTTTGTGCATTTTTAGAAAATGAGTCATCGCAATTTTATCTAATCATATTTTAAAAAATATTTTTAATTTGAATAAATTTGATTTGTTGACTTGTAAATGTGTAAAAAATCAAGTATAATTATTTTGTATAGTTTTAAAAATATTTTTTAAGGAGTAAGTTTTATGGAGTCAATGGGTGCTGGCGCATTTATGCCTTTAATTATGTTGGTTGCAATGTTGGGTGTGTCTTATTTTTTACTTATAAGGCCTCAGAGAAAAAAAGATAAAGAAGCAACTGAGATGCGAAATTCTCTTCAAGTAGGAGATGTTGTTGTTACTATCGGAGGAATAGTTGGTATAGTGACGTCTATCAAAGATGATATGTTGGTTTTAGAAACGGGAAGTGATCGTAATAAAGTTAGAGTTAAAAAATGGGCAATTCAAAATGTAGATACTACAGAAGAAAGTACAAATAAATAGTTTTTTAAGTTTTAACAACCGAAATCTGTTAAATAGATTTCGGTTGTTTTGTTCTTTATAGCTGTATATTAGCATAGATTATACTAATTACAGTTTTTTATATAGGAGGTTATTGTTATTGAAAACTACAAATTTAAAACAAATTTTAGTTTCCGCAGGAATTGGTATTTTGGTAGGAAATTGTATTTTGTTTTGCTTATTTGCTCTTATATCATTTTTAGTTTTGCATTCCAATTTATCTATAGACTGTATTCATCCTATAATCATTGTGTGTGGTGGAATTGAAGGACTAGTATCTGGGTATTTAGCTGCTAGATTGTATCAAAGAAAAGGTTTATTGATGGGTTTAATTTGTGGGATTGCTTTAAGTGTAATTATACTTGTAATAACAGTATTTAATACGGATGTTTTGATTAAAGCTAGTGAATTTGCAAAAATTTTAATTGTTTGTGTATCGGCATGTTTTGGTGGTGTGTTTGGGGTTAATTCGAAATATTAAATAAAAAAAGTGACACCAAATATATCGATGTCACTAAAAAGTTTATTCAATATCTTCTTTAGTAATAATTGGTTTGCCATCTTTGTTCAGTAAAGGGGTTACCCCGCCACCATTATCAGTTCCCATATATAAATAATTAACGCCGGTTTCTTTGTCAACGAAAATGTATTTGTGGACGTTGAATGGATCAAATTTATTTACTTGTGCGTATTTTTTTAAAAATCGTTTTTTCATAAAAATTTCCTTTATCATTTTAAATTGTCCTTTGATTGCTATTTTTCGATATTTTTCATTGTTGGGAATAGCAGAACGTCTCTTATACTATCGTTATTTGTTAATAGCATAACGAGTCTGTCAATTCCCATTCCCATGCCGCCTGTTGGTGGCATACCATATTCAAGCGCATTTAAAAAGTCGTAGTCAACGTCACAAGCTTCTTCATCACCTTGTCTTTTTAGTTCTGCTTGAGCTTCAAATCTTTGACGTTGATCAATAGGGTCATTTAATTCTGAAAATGCATTTGCAAATTCTTTACCTACGATAAATAATTCAAATCTTTCAGTAATTTTTGAGTTTTTAGGACTTCTTTTGGCAAGAGGGGAGATTTCAACGGGATAATCTGTGATAAATGTAGGTTGAATTAAATTCTTTTCAACATACTCGTCAAAAAACAAATTCAGTATATCACCAATTTTATGTCTGTCTTCGTATTTAATATTATGTTGATCGGCAACTTGTCTAGCTTGCTCTAATGAATCTATTTTTGAGAAGTCAACACCAGAATATTTTAAAACAGAGTCAGACATAGAAATTTTTCTAAATGGTTGATCTAGGTCAATTTTTTCGTTTCCATATTCAATAACTGTTGATCCTACAACGTTTTTCGCAACTGTTTTTATTAACCTTTCTGTTATATCCATCATGCCTTCAAAATCAGTATACGCTTGATATAGTTCCAGTAGTGTAAATTCAGGATTGTGTTTGGTGTCAGTTCCTTCATTTCTAAATACTCTTCCGATTTCATATACTTTTTCAAAACCACCAACTATTAATCTTTTTAGATGAAGTTCTAGAGCAATTCTTAAAACCATATCCATATTTAATGCATTGTGATGGGTGTCAAATGGTCTAGCAGAAGCACCACTAGCTTGATTGTTTAAAATTGGAGTTTCAACTTCTAGAAAAGCGTCATTATCTAGGAAACGTCTAATTTCAGATATTATTTTACTACGTTTTATAAACGTATCTTTTACATCAGAATTAACAATTAAGTCCACATATCTTTGTCTATATTTTAAGTCTATATTTTGAAGGCCATGGAATTTTTCGGGAAGGGGATTTAGCGATTTAGACAGCAAAGTAATTTTGTTGGTTTTGATTGAAATTTCACCGCGCTCTGTTTTACAAACTTCTCCTTCCACACCTATGATATCACCAATATCGAATTTTTTGAATTGACGATAATTTTCTTCATCCATACATTCTTTTTTTATGTAACATTGTATAATTCCAAGACAATCTTGAATTCCTGCAAAGCTGATTTTACCCATAACTCTTTTGCTCATGATTCTTCCGGCAGCACAAACTTGTTTGCCTTCATATTGTTCAAAATTGTTCTTTATATCTTCAGAGTGTGAATTTATATCAAATTTGGTGATTGAAAATGGATCTTGACCTGAAGTTTGTAGTGTTTTTAATTTTTCTCTTCTAATTTTTAATTGTTCTCCTAAATTTTGAGTTGTATCATTACTCATTTGAAAACACCTCTTTATCTTAAAATTTTATCTAAATAAACAGAAAAATAAGAAGCAAAATACCGCTCCTTATTTTTTATAACTTTAAACTAACGGCTTATACTTAATACTTTGTATTTTATTACGCCTGATGGAGTTTCTGTTTCTACAATTTCACCAACTTTGTGGCCTAAAAGTGATTTGCCAACAGGAGATTCATCAGAAATTTTCCCTTCTATTGGATTTGCTTCCATAGAGCCCACTATTCTATACTCAAGGATATCTCCATATTCAACATCTTCCAATTTGACTTTATTGCCTATTTCTATTATATCATTGCTTAATTCATTAGAGTCAACAATTTTTACATCTTTTAACATTGCTTCAATTTGTGCTATTCTAGCTTCAACTATTGCTTGTTCATTTTTTGCTTCATCGTATTCACTGTTTTCAGAGAGATCTCCAAATGAAATTGCAGTTTTTATTTTTGATGCAACATCTTTGCGAGTTTTCGTTTTCAATTCTTCTAATTCATTTTCTAATTTTTTCAAACCCTCAGAAGTTAATATTGTTTGCTTGTTCATACTCACTGTGCATCTCCTCCAAAAAATTTTTAATCATACATAGTTTCAAATTGCTTAGATAATTTTAACAACATTATATGAAAATCATTGCGAATTGTCAAGCAATATTTCAGCGTACTTTCACTTATATATATTTGTTTCTTTTACTGTAAAATAACAATTGTTGTGCCAAACCAGGACAAGTTAAAATTTGTTTACTTACGCCGTTTGGATAGTATTCGGCTAATATTCTTTTCATCCAAATATCAATAGGGAAAGAGTCCATTTTGTGGTATGCAAAAAGCAGAATACAATCTGATATTTTATTACCGACACCGCAAATTTGCATTAAATTTTCTTTTGCATTTATTGTATTTGTTTTATAGAGTTCATCTAGTTTTATTTCTCCAGAATTTACTTTTTTTATGGCATCAATTATGTATCGTGATCTAAATCCAGCTTTTAAGACTGATAAATCGTCTTGCGTGTAGTTTTTAAGATCTTGAGCTGTTGGAAACGAAAAACCGTTTTTTATTTTTTTTCCAAAATTGGAACACAATCTATTTATGATACATTGAATTCTGGGAATATTATTGTTGGCTGATATTATAAATGAAATTAACGTTTCCCATGGATCTTGTCTTAGAATTCTTATGCCGCCATACATAGATTTTGCTTTTTCTAAAATTTTGTCTCCTTGAAAATTGTCTAATAATTTAGTGTAATTTGTATCTATGTCAAAATAGTTTTTCCAAAAATCTATTTGACATGTAGATTGTTCAAATGTTAGAGTATCTTCATTTTGTGTAATTATTGACGAATTTGAGCCAGCAAATATCAAAAAACAATTTGAATCTATAGCATTAAATCTAAAACATTGTCCACATAATAATGTGTCTTTTAATGAAAGATTATTGATTTTTAATTTAAATTTCATGATAAAAACTCCTATTTGATTAAAATTATAACGTATATTTATATTAAAATCAAACTTAACGGAAAACTATTGCTTGCGATTTGTTTAAAAATAGGATATAATTATTTGGTAAGATTAATTATATTTTGTCGGGGGTTAGGTTTTTATGCCAGTTGTAAATTATGAACAATATTGTCAAATGTTGAATAAAGCATACAATAATCATTACGCTTATCCTGCATTTAATGTATCTAGTATGGAAACTGCAAGCGCCGTTCTTGCAGGTTTACAAGAAGCTAAATCTGATGGAATTATTCAGGTTTCTATTGGGGGAGCTTCATATGCATCGGGAGCAACAATAAAAGATAAAGTTTTGGGTGCTATTGCACTTGCTAATTATGTTCAGTTGGTTGCTGATAGTTATGACATAAATGTAGCTTTGCATACTGATCATTGTAAAGCATCTAACATAAATGATTATCTTTTGCCGTTGATTGAGGAAACAGAAAGACGCCGTAAAAATGGATTACCAAATCTTTTTAATAGTCATATGTTTGATGGTTCTGATATTTCTTTGTCTGAAAATTTAAAAATTTCTAAAGATTTGCTTGCTCGTTGTGCCGAAAACGATATAGTTTTAGAAATTGAAACAGGTGTAGTTGGTGGCGAAGAAGATGGTGTTAATAACGAGAATGTTGCTAATGAAAAATTATATTCAACACCAGAGGATATGATTAAAGCATATGAAACATTAAATGATGTTGGGGGAACATATATTATTGCTGCTACTTTTGGTAATGTTCATGGGGTATATAAACCTGGAAATGTTAAATTAAGGCCTACAGTTTTACGTGATGGTCAGCAAGCTTTAAAGGAAAAATATGGTTCTGATAAGTGTTTTAAATTTGTTTTCCATGGTGGTTCGGGTTCAGCAAAAGAAGAAATACATGAAACTTTAGAGTATGGTGTTGTTAAAATGAATATTGATACAGACACTCAATATGCATTTACACGTCCGGTTTCTGATCATATTTTTAAGAATTATGACGGTATATTAAAAATTGAGGGTAATGTAGGTGTTAAGTCAACATATGATCCACGTTCTTATTTAAAGAAAGCTCAAGCAGGAATGGCAAAAAGGGTTATAGAAGCATGTGAGGATTTGCGCTCAGTTGGTTCGCATATTGAGTTTTAATTTTTGATTTAATATTTATAGTACAATACAAATATCATCTTGTTTATTGAAGGCATACAAACAAGATGATATTTTGTTAATTGGATATATTCTGCTTTTATTGTATATGTATTTTAAATATGCTATAATTAGTCAGTAATATATACATATTTAATTGATTTTAGAGGTTTTAATTTATGATATATACTAATGCTAAGATATTCAAAACACCCGATGAAATTATATCAAAAGGTTTTATATTGGTTGAAAATGGTGTGATAAAACAAGTGGGAAGTATGGAAAATTGTCCTAATTGTGATGATTGTATTGATTGGGATGGTTTAGAGGTGTATCCTGGTTTTATTGATGCACATTCACATATTGGAATGTGGGAAGACGGAATTGATTTTGAAGGAAGTGATGGGAACGAAGAAACTGACCCTATTCTTCCTCAACTAAGAGCAATTGATGCTATTAACCCAATGGACAATTGTTTTAAAGAAGCTGTTAATGCGGGAATAACCACTGTAGTCACTGGTCCTGGTAGCGCAAACCCTATAGGTGGTAGTTTTGTTGCCATGAAAACCTATGGAAATTGCATAGATGAAATGATTATTAAGGATCCTGTTGGCATAAAATTTGCGTTGGGTGAAAATCCTAAAAATATTTATAATGAAAAAGAGCAGACGCCAATTACTAGAATGGGTATAGTGGCTTTAATTAGAGAACAACTTGAAAAAGCTAGAAGATATAGGATGAGTCTTGAAAAACTAAAGAATAGCAATGAAGATTTAGATGAAGTAGAATTTGATTTTAAATGTGAAGCTTTATTAAATTTGCTTGACAGAAAAATAAAAGCTTTTTTTCATTGTCATAGAGCTGATGATATTTATACTGCTATTAGAATAGCTAAAGAATTTAATTTAGATTATGTTTTAGTGCATGCTACGGAAGGGCATCTTATAGCAAAATCTTTAAAGGGAGTTAATATTATTTCTGGACCCATAATATGTGATAGATCTAAGCCAGAATTGCGAAATCAAAGAACATATAACACAGCTAAGTTAGTTGAAAATAATGCTAATGTTGCAATATGCACAGATCATCCTGTTATACCGAGTCAATATATGTTACTTTCTTGTGGTATTGCCATTAAAAACGGTATTTCCAAGGAACAAGCTATATCTTCTGTCACAAAAACAGCTGCTGAAATTTGTGGAATATATGATAAAGTTGGATCGGTTGAAGTTGGCAAATTAGCTAATTTTGTTGCATTTAGGTTAAATGAAGATATATTTTCTCCGTTTTCTGAACCTAAATATGTTGTTGTTGATGGAAATATTGTTAATTAATATTAAAAATTATTAGGTGATTTATTTGGAAAATTTAGAATTTGTTTGTCCTTGTCATTTTGGAATAGAAAGTGTTTTGTCTGGTGAAATAAAGAGAATGGGTGCTCAAAATATAAAAACAACTGATGGTAGAGTTCAGTTTTCGGGCGGCTTAGAATTTTTACCGCGTGCTAATTTGATGCTACGAACCGCGGAACGGGTTCTTTTAAAAATGGGAGAATTTGAAGCTAATACATTTGAGGAACTATTTGAAGGAACAAAAAACTTGCTTTGGGAGAATTGGATTGGAAAATTAGACAGATTTCCAGTTAAAGGACATTCTATTAATTCACAGCTTAGAAGTGTTCCGGATTGTCAGTCTATAATCAAAAAAGCTGTGGTTGATAGACTCAAAAAATCATATAAAGTTGATTGGTTTGTGGAAACAGGCTGTTTATATCAAATACAGTTTTCAATCATTAAAAATGTGGTTTCTTTATATATAGACACATCAGGAGAAGGTTTGCATAAACGTGGATATAGAAGAAATTCCGCTATTGCTCCTATTAAAGAAACCTTGGCATGCGGAATAATTGATTTAGCTCATGTTAAACCTTTTTCTACAGTGTATGATCCGTTTTGTGGTTCAGGGACTTTTTTAATTGAAAGTGCTTTGAAGGCTAAAAATATAGCTCCTGGAATTAATCGTAAATTTGTTAGTGAACAGTGGGGACAAATTGGTGCAGATATTTGGAAAAATGAGCGATTGCGAGCTATAAATTTAATTAGAAGTGATATTGAGTTTCGTGGTATCGGGTTTGACATTGATGAGCAAGCGGTTGAGTTATCTTTAAATAATTCTAGAAAAGCTGGTGTAGACTCTATTATTAATTTTAAACAAAGAGATATTAAAAAATTCAATTTAAATGAAACTGAAACAGGAATAGTTTTATGTAATCCGCCGTATGGAGAAAGACTTTTAGAAAAAAAACAAGCAGAAAATATTATTAGAACTATGGGTAAAGTGTTTAAAAAAAAGAAAGGTTGGAGTTACTATATTATTAGTCCTCACAAAGATTTTGAAAAAATTTTTGGAAGAAACAGTGATAAAAAGCGAAAATTATATAATGGAATGTTAAAATGCAACTTGTTTATGTATTTTAAATAAAAATTTCTGGATTGAGGAAGGAAATATATATGCATGTATTTAATGGTTGATAATTACGATTCGTTTGTATATAATTTAGCTGCTTATATGGTAGAAAATGGACAAGACGTGTTAGTTCGCAGAGCAGATTTAATATCATTTAGTGAGATTAAAAACTTAGATTTAGAAGGAATTATTATTTCGCCAGGTCCTAAAAGACCACAAGATGCCGTTGTATCAATAAAAATATTGAAAATGTATCAAGGAATAGTTCCTATTTTAGGAGTTTGTTTAGGACATCAGATTATAGGACAGTTTTATGGAGCAAATATTTGTCGAGGTATTTCTCCTTGTCATGGAAAAATTACACAAATAGAACATAATTCTAGAGGAATTTTCACAGGTTTACCGGTTAAATATAGTGTTACTAGATATCATTCTTTAATAGTGTCAGAAAAAGGTTTTCCAAACTCATTAAATGTTACAGCAAGAAGCGAGAATGACGGTGTAATTATGGGATTAGAACATACAAAATTACCTGTTTATGGTGTTCAATTCCATCCAGAGGCTGTTTTAACTAAATATGGACACGAACTTTTATTAAATTTTCATAATATTTGCAAACAATGGACAGAATTCAAAAACAAAGAGGCGTATAATGCACTTTATAAAGAAACTTAAAAAATATCCTACTATTGACAAAATATTTGATTTATTACAATCACGTGAGGAAGCTGTGTTTTTAGATTCTTCATTGCATGGAAATTTAGGACAATATTCTATTATTGCATGTAGACCTTATTTAAAGTTAGTACAACATGGAGAAGAGTTTAAGGTTAATGATATTTTAGTTGATGGAGAAATTTTAGAATATATGCGAAAATATTTGTATAATAATCGTGAATATAATGAAACAAATTTACCAATTATATCTGGGGCGATAGGATATTTTTCGTATGATTTTGGCATAAAAAAAGCAGGCATATCTAGTCAACATAAGGTGAAATTAAATATACCAGACTGTGTATTTTGTTTTTATGATATATTTGTTATAGAGGATCACCAAGAAAATGTCTTGTATTTGGTTGCAAATGGTAATTCTGAAGAAGCTTTTGAGTGTATAGAAAAATTGCAAAAATTGTTAGAAGAACACAATTTTGTAGAAAACACTAAAAATGCATATCAATTTTTAAAATATGTTAAAATAGAAAGCGACTTTACTAAGAAAGATTATATGCAAGCAGTTAATAATATGATTAATTATGTTGTGGACGGAGATATTTATGTTGTTAACATGACACAACAATTGAGAGTAGAGAGTGCATGTGAACCATATTCTATGTTTTGTAGATTGAGAAAACAAAATCCGTCGCCTTTTGGAGCTTATTTAGATTATGGAAGTTTTCAAATAGTTTGTGCTTCTCCAGAAAGATTTTTGAAAGTTCAAAATGGAAAAGCAATGACTAGACCAATTAAGGGAACTAGAAAAAGGGGAAAAACTATAGCAGAAGATGAATTATTGAAGAAAGAGTTAGCTGGATCAGAAAAAGATCGTAGTGAATTATTAATGATTGTTGATTTAGAAAGAAACGATTTTAACCGTGTATGTATGCCGGAAACTGTAAAAGTCACGGAACTATTTGAAATTGAAACTTATTCAACATTATTTCATTTAGTTTCAAATGTTGAAGGACAACTCAAATCTAACAAAACCATAATAGATTTATTAGAAGTTGCTTTTCCGGGAGGATCTATTACTGGTGCACCTAAGTTAAGAGCTATGGAGTTAATAGATCAGCAAGAACGAAATTGCAGAAATTTATATACTGGCTCAATTGGGTATATATCACTTGATGGTGATTGTGATTTTAATATTGTAATTCGTACGGCTGTGTACAAGGATGGTGTTTATAATATTGGTGTTGGAGGAGGCATAACTTACGAGTCAAATTCTTCATTTGAGTTTGAAGAAACATGGCATAAAGCAAAGGCATTATTGAAAGCACTGGAAGTTGATTTTGTGAAAGGGAAGGACTATGAATATAGAATTAGATGATGGATATCAGTTTGGGATGGGTGCTTTTGAAACTATATGTTTAAAAGAAGGAAAACCTATATTATTAGATTGGCATTTACAGAGACTAAATAAAGCATTGAAATTTTTTGGTATAAAAAAAGAATTGTCTGAAGATGATGTACTTGGTTGGTTAGAAACACAGTTGTTTGTTAAAAAAATAAGAATACCAGATTTGCATGCTATGAAAATTATTGCTTCCTCAAAAAATACAATTTTTAAATTTCGAAATAATCCATATAGTGAAAATGATTATAAAAAAGGTTTTAAATTGAGTTATAGTAATATTCTTAGAAATGAAACATCGCCTTTAGTATATCATAAGACCATTAATTTTGGAGATAATATCTTAGCAAAGAAACTTGTAGATGATGATTCGGATGAAGTAATATTTTTAAATACGAAAGGTGAAATTTGTGAAGGGAGTTTAAGTAATATTTTTTTTGTGAAAGAATCTCAAATTTACACACCTAAACTTTCTTGTGGTCTTTTGCCAGGAATTGTACGTAGATTTTTGATGACATATTTACCTGTAAAAGAAATATCAATATATCCTAAAGATATATATCAAATGGATGAATGTTTTATTACTAATTCTTTGATGGGAATTATGCCAGTTACATCTTTTGAAAATAAGAGATATTTTAACAATGATATAACAAAAAAATGTATGAAAATTTACTATGATTATAACTTCAAATAATAAAATCACTGTGTTTAATACATAAAACATGGTGATTTTTTATAGACAATTAATTATTATTTTGTAATTAAAAATCAATATTTTGAATAGTATAAATATAGGATTTAAAAGTGATTTTATATTTTTATTATAAATATGTATATAAAAATTTTATAATTGGTTAATACTACCATTGAAATTTATATATTAATTTTTAAAGTGTGTGTGGGGTGTTAATTATGAAATTGATAGAAAAAGTACGTAATTTATTAGCGATTATTAATCAATATTTTAAAAAAAACAACAGGCATAGCGATAAAATTTTACTCGAATTAGCAGAAGTAAAAGATCAACTTGAACACGCTCAATTATTGTTCAATTCTCAAACCAACTTAGATTTAATAGATTCATGTATATATCAGATAGATTCTTTAGAAGCTAAATATAATTATCTGATAAAAGAAGCAAGAAAAAAGGGAATAAAAACTGATATTGAATATTCTTTAGCAGTATAATTATGAAAGGAACCGCCTATGTTTGAAATTATCGTAATATCAATTATTTTGATCATAATGTTGAGTTACTATATGAGATGTAATAGTTTTATTAAATCCGCATTTTTAGGAACAAGTTCTGGTTTAATATCGTTGGGTATATTAGGTATATTTTCGCCAAATCTGATTAACTTGAATGTATTTATTGCTTGTATATCTGCTACGGCTGGTATTCCAGGAGTATTAACATTAGTCTTACTGAATAAATTTTTAATGGTATAGATTATTTTTGTTTGTTTAATTCGTTTTCTACAAATTCAATAACGTCTTTAGATAATCTTTTGTTTCCTTCCGTGCTATCTGATTTTAAAAATACTATCAATGTTCTTAAAATAATTTTTATATCTAACCATAGTGAATATTGTTGAATATATGCAATATCTAGAGTTAGCTTGTCTTTCGGTGTTGTATTGTATTTACTCATTATTTGTGCAAGACCCGTTAGTCCCGCTTTTACTTTTAATCTATATTGAAATTCAGGAAGATATTTTTGATATTCTTCCGCGATTTCCATTCGTTCCGGTCTTGGGCCAACCACACTCATATCACCCTTAAATATGTTAAATAATTGTGGTAATTCATCAATTCTAAATCTTCTTAAAAATTTTCCTATAGGTGTTATTCTGCTATCATTTTTTTTCGCAATCATTGCTCCAGTGTGTTTTTCAGCATTAACTATCATGGATCTAAATTTAAACACATTAAATTCTTGGGCATCTTTAGTTAATCTTTTTTGTTTATATAGTATTGGCCCTTTATCGTATAATTTTATTGCTATTGCTGAAAACAGCATAATAGGACTTGTGATAATTATTAATAGCAATGAAAAAATAATATCGCCTAGTCGTTTTAAGAAAAGTTGTTCAAAACTCATTCCGTAGTCTGTTGATGCTAAGACGGTAGTATCATCAACAAGTAATGTGGATGAACTATATATTATTATATCTGAAATATCTGGATATATGTATATATCTTTATTGTGTTTATAACAAAATTCAATTAAATCTGTTCGTACATGTCTAGGTACGTTGAAGAAGAAAACAGCACTATTTCCTCGAATTTTTCTTCCTATTTTTATATCATCATATTTTACTAATTGTGTTAGTTTCCAGCGTAATGGGCTTTTTTTGATTTTTGAAACTAGTACTGGTAAATCTTTTTCGTGGCTATATATAATTAAGGTTTTTTTGGGTTGATTAAACTTAAAATAAATTGCATTGGAAAATTTAGCAAATATCCAAATTATTATTATTTGTATTAAAAATGCAATCAATAGTAAGCAAAGACCGGGTATAATTTTTTCTTGAATATAATGATTTACAAACATAGAAAATGAAGGATGAGTATCATTAGATAACGCATCTATAGGACCAACAAATTCATCAGAAAACTCATAATACTTGGTTGAACTAATTCCCATTATATGCATTGTTAAAAAAGTTATTACATCTCCAACTAAAGTACCCAATATTGCAGAATTTCTTATATCAGATACATTTTTTTTACCTACAGGGAATCCACCGTATATTCTTATAGATCCACAAACGGCAACAATAAACATACCAAAAGATATTATAGATGTACGGTTAATTGTTTTTAATTGGGGAATTTGTTTATAAAACAAACTAAAAAATGCACAAAACAACAAAACGATCATACAAAATTTTATTATGAACAAAAATGTTTTTTCTAATTTTGTAGCAATTTTAATACGTTTCATACTTTAACATTCTCCTTAAGCTAAAATCATTAGTTTACACGTTTTGATATTGTTTGTTTTACATTTTTAATTAAATGTCTAATACAAAATAGAAAGTATATACCAACAATAGGACAATATAATAAATTAATTAACTCGTTGCAATTGATATATATATATACCGTTAAAATAAACATTAATGAAAAATGAAGAAAATATGTCATATTAAACTTTAAGACTATATTTGGACGTAAACCGCATATTCTAATTATATTTACCGTTAAAAAACAGGCAATCATGGAAATGGCCGCGGAATGTAGTCCTACAAAATTTATAGTTGTTAGCATTACAGAGACTGTAACAATAGAACCTATGAATTGCGATATAAATAACAAATTAACTTTTTTTTCAGCTTGCATTATAGATCCTAAAAAAGCTTGTAAAGAGTTTAAAAAACATCCTATATATAGTAATGGAACAAGTTCCTTTGCACTCTCATATGCAGGGCCAATTATAAAGGAAAACAATATAGAAGTTATTGGAATTAGCATCATAATGCCACAACTCATAAATCTAATAAAAGCTACAAATACTTTATTATACATTTTCTCTCTAACATTGTCTTTATTAATTGAAAAAGAATATTCTTGAAATGCTAAATTAAATGCTATCATTACCAATGAAATTAAAGAATTCATTTTAAAAGCAGCAGTGAATATACCAGCAGCAGACTGATTAATATACATTCCGATTATATTAACGTTTAATGATTCGTTAATCCAAGATGCTGCATAATTAAGTGCATTTGGAATACAATATTTTAACATTTTCTTCGATAATTTCAAATTAATATATTTAGGCTTAAAATAATATATACTTTTTAAAAATAATTCTATAAATAATGCCTGAGTAATATAAGATATTGCCATAGCTAGGATTAGTGCATTAGATGTCATATGAAAAACAAATAAAAACACAATACTTGATATTAATTGTGATGCTGATCCAACAATCCCAGATATTACATATAGCTTATTTTTACCAAGTCCTCTGCATGCAAATTGAACACCTTGATTAAGTACATATCCAAAACTCATTATGTATAATTCTATAGAATCCCTAACGGGAAACATTAAATTAAAAATAATATATCCTAGGGTATATATTATAAAAGTTATAAATTCTATAAAATATCCTGTTGTAATAACTTGTATTTTATCTACTTTTTTATCATAATCAAAAACAAATCTTATAATCGCTGTCCACGCTTGAAGACAAACAAGAGTCATTATTATGTTTATCATATTTGATGACATTGAATAATATCCAAAATCACTTTGATTAGTTAGGACGTATGTTGCAACTGACATAACAACAAAGCCCATACACCTATTAATAACATTTCCAGCAAAATATATGCTAATATTTTTTAAAAGTCGACCCATACCATGACCTCAATTTCAGAATAATATAATTTGACACAAACTTAATTATATCAAAGCTTAAATAAAAAGTCTACTAAATGTCAATAATAAAGTGAATTTAGTGCTATAAATTTTTATTAAAAATATTGTTAGGTTGTTTTTGACAATAATTGTGATATAATATTAACGAATTTAAAAAATTCATACGAGGAGAATATTTTATGAAAATAGCTTTATTTACCGAAACATATATACCTTTAATTAATGGAGTAGTAACTCATGTTAGAGCTTTAAAATCTGGACTTGAAAAATTGGGACATGAAGTACTTGTAGTTTGTGCTTTGCCTGAAGCGAAACACCATTATGTTGAAAATGGGGTTTTGTATTGTCCGAGTATTAGTTTTAAAAAGTTATATAATTATGGAGTTGCAACTCCTACAAGTCACAGCAGATATAAGTATATTAAGAGTTTCAACCCTGATATAATTCATATTCATACTGAATTTGGTGTTGGATATTCGGGAACTATAGCTGCTAAATTGCTTAATGTTCCGTTAGTATATACTATGCATACTATGTATGACGACTATTTATATTATGTTGCACCTAAAAAATTTATAAAAATCGCAAAAAAAACTGCTCATGCATATGCTAAAATTTTAGCTGAGAAGGCAACGTGTCTCACAGGACCATCAAAAAAAGTTGAAGAGTTTTTTAGATGTTGTGGGGTAGACAAGCCTGTTTATGTTGTTCCTAATCCTGTTGAATTGGATAAATTTGATATTAAATGTGTAACTGAATCTCAAAAAACATCAATTAAACAGAAGTTAGGAATTTGTGATGATGAACTAATCATATGTTTTTGTGGAAGATTAGGTAAAGAAAAAAGTGTAGATGTTCTTTTAAAATATTGGAGTGAAGTAATTAGTCAAAAAGATAAATGCAGATTGTTAATTTTTGGCGATGGACCATCTAAAGATGAGTTGGAAAAATATTCAAAAGATCTTGGTATTGATAATCAAGTTAAGTTTTTGGGCAAAATATTACATGAAGAGCTAGTCCCATATTATGCGATATGTGATTTATATATAACCGCTTCACTGTCCGATACAAATTCTATATCTATGTTAGAAGCTATGGCGGTTGGTTTACCTGTCCTACATATATATGATAAATTAAATAAGGGACAAGTTATTGATGGTGTAAATGGTTTTATATATAGAAATGCTGAGGAAATGAAAAAACTAATAGATTCGTATAAAAATATGTCGGATGAAGAAAAAATAAAGTTGCATCAAAATTCTAGAGAATCAGTTATGAAATATAGTGACGTTGAATTAGCAAACAATTTATTAGAAATTTATAATGATGCTTTAAATATACATGTTAAGACAAAACCCAATGATCATAAATTTTCTTTTAAAAATATAAAAATAAATCAAAAAAGAAAAAAACAGTAAAATTTATAAATTACTGTTTTTTCTTTTTTATTACTTATTATTTTCTTTATAAAAATTTTGTATATCACTATTAGTTGGGATTTTTTCATCTGCTTCTAGTTCTAGTGTTTGCCCATAATTTATAGGATTATATTTATCAGGATTATTTTTACATAATTTTTTGTTTATTAAAAGATATATAATATACAAAATAATTCCTATAATTGTTATAACTGTTGATTCCATTAAGCCAGGAGTTTTATATTTGAAAACGATATGATTTTCACCCTTGTTACATTTAACTGCCATCATTCCAGAATCTATATTTTCAACATCAGTTGGATTTCCATTTACGGTTGCTGTCCATCCAGACTCATATGGGACTGTAAACACTACTAGATTATCATTATCTAAAGATACATCAGTTTTAAATTCATAAGAATTGTAATTAAAGTTTTTACATTCATTTTGTTTTAATTTTTGAATGTCTAATATCATTTGGTCGTCTGTTAATTTATTAGCATTTTCGGTTGAAATAGGAATTAAAAATTCTTTATATTTTTCTTCTTGAGCTTCATCTAACAAAACTCCCTTTAACAACAATCTGTCTTTTTGTAGTGAATTTGTGTTTTGCCAAGTATTAGTTTGTATATATTTGTTCATTGCAAAACCTATTGGCATAAAATATTTGTTTTCATATATATTAAATCCATTTTGATTACTATAGAATTCAAAACCCGCAGGAAGTTTTGATGATGAACCTTCTTTCATGAATATATATTTTACAGATAAGAAATGTCGCAATGCATCATATCGGTCAGTGTCTGGTCTAGAAGCCACATCTCTTTTAATATCCATATTTTTATAAAATGTCATTATTGATGCTGGAACTGTGCTTTGAAAAGCTTGTATTGTGGGTTCTTTCCAAAACATAGGCCAATTATCTGTATTATCTTCTCCATACAAATCAATTCTATAAAAATCTGTCTTATCCAAATCAAACCTAGTATTAAGACCATTTTCAACAATATTTTCATATGCATCTAATCCACCATAACATTTTCCCCATGTTATTTGTGCTGTTGAATATATAAATATAAAAGCACATAATGTTATTACAGAATTTTTGAAAAATTGTTTAATATCTTTCTTTGATTTTTTTGTTAATTTATACGTAATAATTGTTCCAGAAATTGTTAGTAATATATTTATCCAAAACATGATTGGATGTTCTGGCATCTGAAAAAATAAAATTGTTCCATCTTCTTTTTTTGGCAATATGCCTATTAAAGAAAAACAACCAACAATTATTAAATTAGCTTTTATTCCGAAAGATATATCTATATTTTTTCTCTCTAAAGATATAGCTGTAGCTAAAGATGTCATAAGTGTTAAAATATAAAACCATCTTGTATAGAATGATGAGTTTAGTCCATTAAATACGCTGTTTAGTATTGGTATAAACATAACTATAAATAATGTGATGAGTATATATTTAAGCCATGATTTTCTCTTTTCTTTTATGAAAGATATAACCCCAATCATACTAAACATTGGCAGATATGCAGCTACAGAATACCATTTTGCGTCTGCTTTTGGAAAAAAATTAGGAAAAGCGGGCATATCTGGAGGAAAGAAAAGACTTTGAACTATTAATGCATATTTTTGAGGATTGTCGTAAAATAACATGTCAAACCCTAATAGCATTCCTCCAACTCTGGGATTTTGCATAACCATTAGTGCGGATGGTATAAATAAAATAATTCCCATCATAACCCCTAATATAGATTCTGTGAATATGCAAACTAAAGAGTTTATTTTTAATTCAAAATTTCCTGTTAAACAACGAACAATAAAATATATTATTAAAAACACAACAGATGGAACAAAAAAGTAGTAACTTGCCAATAAATTTAATGCAACAGCAGCAGCGAATAATCCTTTTCGCTTATTTACCATTAATTCTTCCATTCCAATTAGCATCAACGGAAAAAATGCTACTATTTCATGAAAATGATTATAGAATATATTGTATATCATAAAACCTGAAAAAGTATACATTAATGATCCGAAGAAAGCCATATATGTGGTTTTAGTAAAACGACGAATAAATATATATGACGTTAAAGCAGCTGTTGAAAATTTTAAAATAAATAATGGAGTCATTAAATATGGTAAAAACTCATTTGGAAATGGTATTGTTAACCAAAAGAATGGACTTCCTAATAGATAAAAACTATATGATGCAATAAAGTTGGCTCCTAAATCTGTATGCCAGTTCCAACCAAAAGAACCATTTCTAATGGCATCATGTGCTAATTGATAAAATGGTATTTGTTGAACATTGTAATCACCATAAAGCAAAAATAATCCTTTATCAAAAATTATAAAAGGCAAGAATATTAGACTGGCAATAATTCCTGATAACAAAAATATTTTAACATAATTTTTAGGTTCATTTTCGTTTGGTGTAATCCATTTTATTAAAGTTTCGCTCATATGGTTGAATTTCCTCCTAATTTTATTATATAAAAATACAAACAACATTATAACATTTAATCGACAATAATAACAATACTTTTTACAGAAAATTATCTTAAACTTGAAAGAGAAATGCGTATATTGTATAATTGGTTACATATTAGATAATGAAACTTGATTTTGCTTAGGGGGAATAAAATGGTTCAATATAGCGTAAAATTATCTAAATTAATTTCAGAATTTAATTTAGAGTGTATTTATCTTCCTAAAAAACCTGAAGACATTTTGATATATTCAGCTGAAGTTAACAGACCAGGACTTCATATTTCTGGTTTTTATAAATATTTTCAGCCTTCGCGAATTCAAATTATTGGTAATATGGAAACTGCTTATTTGAAAGACATGTCTTCTGATCTAAGAATGGAACGATTGAAAACTCTTTGTAAAAAAAATATTCCCGCAATAGTTGTTACAAGTAATAATTCGGTTTTTGACGAAATGATTGAAGCTGCTAAACATTATGATATACCGCTAGTTAGAACAAAAAACTCTACGTCAAATATCATGTCATCTTTGATATTTTTTTTAAATGCTGAGTTAGCACCAAGACAAGGTATACATGGCGTTTTTGTTGAAGTATATGGCGAGGGTGTTTTAATTACTGGAGAAAGTGGTGTTGGAAAAAGTGAAACAGCAATGGAATTAATTAAAAGAGGTCATAGACTTGTTGCAGATGATGAAGTTGAAATTAGGCGTGTTTCAGATAATGCATTAATTGGATCTGCACCTAAAAATATACGGCATTTTATGGAACTTCGTGGTATAGGAATTGTGAATGCTAGAAGATTATTTGGTGTAGCAGCTATAAAAAACAGAGAAAAAGTTAATATGGTTGTTGATTTGGAACCATGGACTGCAAATCAAAATTATGATAGAACAGGTCTTAAAAGAGAGTTTGCTAATATTTTGGGTATCGAAATTCCGAAATATAAAATACCGATTAAGCCTGGTAGAAATTTAGCAATCATAATTGAAGTTGCAGCAATAAACAATCGACAAAACAAAATGGGATATAACGCTGCAGAAGCTTTATTTACACGTCTTGGTTTTACAGATTTAGAATAGTTAAAGAGGGGCATTTTAATGACAAAGTATGATGATATTAAAGATCTATTTATAGAGAAAGATATAATGTTTGTGGAGAATGAACCTATGAGTAAGCATACTTCGTTTAAAATAGGTGGTAATTGTAAATTAATGGCTTATCCAAATAATACTTCACAAATTCAAGATATAACAAAAATATGTGAAGACAATAGTGTTTCATATATTGTATTAGGGAGAGGAAGTAATTTATTAGTTTCTGATTCGGGTTATGATGGAGTTGTAATATGTAGCAATAAATTAAACAATATAAAATTAGTGTCAGACACAGAGATTTATTGTGAAAGTGGTGTTAACTTAATTCAACTTTGTAATTCTGCTTTAAAAAATTCGCTTTCGGGTTTAGAATTTGCTTGTGGTATACCAGGAAGTGTTGGTGGAGCTGTTTTTATGAACGCTGGAGCTTATGGGGGAGAAATAAAAGATATTGTTAAAAGTGTAAAATATATGGATGATACTGGAAATATTTATGAATTAGAAAATAATGAGTTGGATTTTTCTTATAGGCATAGTTTTTTTGAAAGTAAAAATTATTTTATTTTGAGTACAATAATTAGACTTAATGAGTCGGATCAACATGATATAAGATTACGAATGAATGATTTACTAAAAAAGCGAAAAACCAAACAACCCTTGGAGTTTCCTAGCGCAGGATCGGCTTTTAAAAGACCAAAAGAGGGATATGCAGCTGCTTTAATTGAGCAATGTGGACTGAAAGGAAAAACTATTGGCGGAGCTCAAATAAGCGAAAAACATAGTGGTTTTATTGTGAATATTGGTAATGCTACATGTAAAGACGTTAGTGATTTAATTTTAGAAACTCAAAGAGTGGTTAAACAACAAACAGGAATTTGGTTAGAGCCAGAAATTAAATTTATAGGAGATTTTTAAAATGGAGATAGTAATAATAACCGGATTATCTGGTTCTGGTAAGTCTAAAACAATTGGCATTTTAGAAGATATAGGATTTTTTTGTGTTGATAATTTACCTCCAAAATTAATTTCAAAATTTGTTCAAATTGGAAAAGCATCAAAAGGAAATTTGGATAGGATAGCTATAGTAACGGATATACGTGGTGGTCAGATGTTTTCGGATATATTCGAAGAAATTGATTGTTTGGATCGTGATAATGTTAATTACAAAATATTGTTTCTGGATGCTAATTATGAAATTTTAAAAAGACGTTTTAGTGAAACAAGGCGAAAACATCCACTAATAGGTGTTGATAATTGCTTTAACGTGGTTGATGCTATAGAAAAAGAAAAAAAATTACTATATGGTGTAAAAAGCAAAGCTGATTATGTAATTGATACCTCACAACTTTCAAATTCTCAATTAAAGGAGCGTATAAGTAAATTATTTTTAGAAAAATCTAAAGATGTAATGATTATTAATTTTGTATCTTTTGGATTTAAACATGGTGATATAACATGTGCAGATTTGGTTTTTGATGTTAGATGTTTGCCAAATCCTTATTATATAGATGATTTAAGATTTAAAACAGGTTTAGATGAGGAAGTAAGAAATTATGTTATATCTTTTGATGAAACTAAACAACTAATAAAGAAACTTGAAGATCTTATAGAATTTTTGATCCCTTTATACATCAAGGAGGGAAAAAGTCAGCTTACAATTGCTTTTGGTTGTACTGGCGGTATGCATAGATCTGTTACTTTTGCAGAAACTTTTTATAGGAAATTTTTAAAAAAGGATAATAAAGTTAGTGTTAGTCACAGGGACATAAATAAAAAGTAAAGGTTGTTTTACAATATGTCATTTTCATTAGAAGTTAAACAAGAGTTAAGTAAAATTGCTCCAAAAAACAAAATGGGAGCATTGGTAGAAATTGCTGCCATTTTGAATTTTTCTAAGTCTTTAAATAAGAAAAATTGTTTAGTATATTCTGAATATAGTGGGGTTATAGACTTTTTACTTGATTATTTGCCAATGGAAGTCAATAATATATCGCCATTGATATTGAGTACTTCTAAAAATCCAAAAAGAAAAAATGATATAGTTTATTTTTTGTATGTCAAAAATGACAATGATTTTAACTTAATAAAAAATGTGTTTTTGTCTGATAATTTTATTAAACAATATGATTTGGATGAGGATAGTGAAAATAGAATTTCTTTTTTAAGAGGAGCTTTCCTTGCTTGTGGTAGTATGAATGATCCTAATAAAGAATATCAATTGGAATTTATATTAAATAATAATGATCAACTTAACATATTATCACATGTTTTGAGTTTTTATGATTTTTCATTTAAAACAATAGAAAGAAAAAATTATTTTGTACTATATGTTAAAGATAGTGAATGTATAGAAGATATTTTAACATTAATGGGAGCTACAAAATCAAGTTTGTCAATAATGCAAATAAAAATTATGAAAAATGTTAGGAATAAGATAAATAGGGTTACTAATTGTGAAACAGCAAACATAGATAAAACAATCTCTGCATCATATAAACAAATTAAAAACATAGATTATCTTATAGAAACTGGCATTTTTGAAACATTACCTGATAACTTAAAAAAAACAGCTAAAATTAGAAAAAAATATCCAGAAATGTCTTTAAAAGAAATTGCTACTGAATTAGGAGAAAATGTTACTAAATCATGCATTAATCATAGATTAAATAAATTAAATAAGATTGCCGATTTATCTAGAAAGGAAAATAAATGAGTTTCGTTCATTTGCATTTGCATACGGAGTATAGCTTGTTAGATGGAGCATGTAAAATAGATTCGCTAGTTTCTCATATAAAAAATATTGGGCAAGAAGCTGTTGCTATAACCGATCACGGAAATATGTTTGGTGCTATGCAGTTTTATCGTGCATGCAAAAAAAAAGGAATAAAACCTATAATTGGATGTGAGGTATATGTTGCTCCGAGGTTATGTTCAAATAAGGTAAAAAATATTGATAATAATCCGTATCACTTAGTTTTATTATGTGAAAATCACACAGGATATAAAAACTTAATAAAGCTGGTTTCTGAGTCTTATACCAAAGGTTTTTATTATAAACCAAGGATAGATATTGAACTATTAAGAAAATATCATGATGGACTGATTGCACTATCCGGCTGTTTGGCAGGCGAAATTCCTAGAGCCATATTGAACAATGATTATGAGAGAGCAAAGCAAATAGCTATAACATATTCCAACATCATGGGAAAAAACAACTTTTTTTTAGAAATACAAGACCATAATATAAGTGAACAAATTAAGGTAAAAAATCAATTATTGAAACTCTCTAGAGAGATTGGGATTGAATTGGTAGCAACTAATGATGTGCATTATATAAAAAAAGATGATGCGTATATGCAAAAAGTTTTGTTGTGTATACAAACTGCAAAAACGCTTGATGAAAAAAATTCTATGGAGCTTCCAACAGAAGAATTTTATGTTAAAACTGAAAAAGAAATGTTGGATTTATTTGGTATTTATGATAATGCAGTTGAAAACACTGGGGAAATTGCGAATAGATGTAATTTGGAATTTGAATTTGGTAATATACATATTCCAAAGTTTGTTGCGCCTAATGGTCAGAATAACAAAGAGTTTTTTGTTAAAAAAGCAAAAGAGGGAATGCAAAAAAAATATGGTAGAGTTATTAATGAAATTATAATAGAAAGATTTAATTATGAACTAAATGTTGTGGAAATGATGGGATTTATTGATTATTTCCTTATAGTTTATGATTATGTGAATTACGCAAGAAAAAACAATATTGCTGTTGGCCCTGGACGTGGTTCTGGAGCGGGCAGTTTATTGGCATATTGTTTGAATATAACTGATATTGATCCAATAAAATATGATCTTTTGTTTGAAAGATTTTTGAACCCAGACAGAATAACAATGCCAGATTTTGATATAGATTTTTGTAATGAGCGTAGACAAGAAGTCATAGACTATGTTATAAAAAAATATGGGATAGATCATGTAGCACAAATAATAACTTTTGGAACATTAGCAGCTAGAGCTGCAATAAGAGATGTTGGTAGAGTTATGGGTATTAGATATGATCTTGTTGATAAAATAGCTAAAACTATTCCTTCAAAAATTGGAACAACACTTAATTCGGCGTTGAAAGATTCTGAAAAATTACAACAACTAGTAAATAGTGATATTACCATAAAAAAAATGTATGAAACAGCATGTAAAATTGAAGGGATGCCCAGAAATACTTCAACCCATGCGGCAGCTGTTGTTATAACAGATATTCCTTTAACTGAATATGTTCCTTTAGCTAAAAACGATAACATTATTGTTACACAATATCCTATGAACGATATTGCTGATCTTGGTCTTTTAAAGATGGACTTTTTAGGGCTTAGAAACTTAACAATAATCAATTATGCAGAAAAAATAATTCAAGATCGTGTACCGAATTTTAATATAAAAAATATACCTATTGATGATCCCAAAACTTTTGAAATGATGTCCTTTGGAAAATCTACAGGTGTTTTTCAATTTGAGTCTTTAGGGATGAAGCAAGTTTTAAAAAAAGTAAAACCTAATTGTTTAGAAGATTTAATTGCAGTAATTTCACTATATAGACCAGGACCTTCAAAGTTTATAGATGCTTTTGTTCACAACAGAGAAAATCCGAAATCAATAAAATATATATCACCTAAGTTAGAAAAAATATTAAAAGTTACGTATGGTGTTGTGGTATATCAAGAACAAGTTATGCAAATTTTTCGTGAAATATCTGGATATTCTTATGGTAGAGCCGATTTAGTTAGACGTGCTATTGCGAAAAAGCAGGTTGATTTAATGGAACGTGAAAGGCATTTTTTTATTTATGGGAAAAAGAATGAAGATGGTTCTATTGAATGTGTAGGAGCTATAAATAACGGATTTAGCAAAGAAGATGCCGAAAGAATGTTTGATAATATATCTAGCTTTGCTTCGTATGCATTTAACAAATCTCACGCTGCTGCATATTCTATGGTATCCTATCAAACAGCATATTTAAAATGTCATTTTCCGCTAGAATATATGGCGGCACTTTTAAATAGTGTTATAGATTTTGGAGATAAACTTATAGAATATCTAAATGAATGCAAACAAATGAAAATAAATGTTCTTGGTCCTGATATAAATGAAAGTAATGAAAATTTTACTGTGATTAATACAAACACAATAAGATTTGGATTATTGGCTGTTAAGAGAGTCGGACAGGGTCTAGTGAATTCTATAATAGAAGAAAGGCTCAATAATAAGTATAGTTCATTAGAAAATTTTATTACACGAATGCAACCAAGGGAAATAAATAAATATGCAGTATTGTCTTTGATACAATGTGGAGCTTTTGATAAAATTGGAACAACCAGAAAAGAAATGATTCAAAATTATGAAAACATATTAAAAAGATGTCAAAATAAACGAGGTGAAGCTAGAGGACAGCTTAGTTTATTTGAGTCTGAAAGTGTTAACTTATGCAATGAATTGACTAACATAAATTTAAAAAATAAAGTGGAAGAGTATGATAATAATGAATTAATTAAAATGGAAAAAGAAAGTATCGGAGTATATCTATCTGCTCATCCTTTAGATAAGTACTATAATGTAATTAAAAAATATGATTTAACTACGTGTTTAAACTTAAATAATATCGAAAAATATCGCAATAATTGTTTAGTAAAGATAGCGGGCATAGTTGAGAGTGTTAAAACTATAAATACAAAACGAAAAGAAAAAATGGCTTTTGTAAAGCTAAGCGACAAAACAGGTTCAATAGAATGTGTGTTTTTTCCAGAAAAATTAAAAAAATATGGTGAAATATTATATAAAGACAATATTATTTTGACTTCTGGTAATTTATCTGTTGATGGTGAAAAAAAGAAACTGTTAGTTAATTTTTCTTATGATTTTGATTATTTTGCTTGTAATGCTAAAGATGTTTTAGTTATAAAATTAAAATCTAAAAAAAGCAAAGAAATGGGTAGTATATTGGATCTTTTGAATGAAAATAAAGGGGATTGTTGTGTCGTGTTCTTTTTTGAAGAGTCAAAATCATACTATAAAAACAAGCTATTGCCAAATATTAACTTATCTGAACAATTACTAGTAGATTTAAAAAAGTTATTAGAAGAGAAATCTGTTGAGATAAGATGGCAAATTTAGGTGTTGGCTTAATTTATTGTTAATTGACAATATTTTTATCAAAGGGTATAATTTAAAGAAAACTGATTAGAGATAGTATATATAATTATAAACATGGAGGGCTTTTAATGAATGTAAAAAAGATAGGCGTTTTGACTAGTGGTGGTGATGCACCAGGTATGAACGCTACTATACATGCTGTCGTAAAATCGGCAATAGCTAAAGATATAGAAGTAGTAGGAATATATAGAGGATATAGTGGATTAATTAAAGGTGATGTTAGATCATTGACTGCAAAAGATGTAACAGATATTATTCAAAGAGGAGGAACTATACTATATTCCGCACGTTGTCCAGAGATGAAAACTAGTGAGGGCGTAAAAAAAGCAAAAGAGGTTTGCGAAGCAAATGATATAGATGGGCTAGTTGTTATAGGTGGAGATGGCTCTTTTTGTGGTGCATCTATTCTTTCAGATGCAGGAATTCCTTGCATTGGTTTGCCAGGAACTATAGATAACGACATATCTTGCACAGACTATACTATAGGATATGATACTGCTCTAAACACGGCCGTTCAAATGATTGATAGGCTTTGTGATACAACAGCGTCTCATGACAGATGTAGTGTTGTTGAAGTTATGGGAAGACATGCTGGATATATTGCATTGAATGCGGGAATATCGTGCAATGCTAGTTATATTATAATTCCAGAACATCCCTGCAATAAACAGGATTTATTTGACAGAATTAGACACGCTATGAAACGAGGAAAAAACCATTTTATTGTTATGGTTGCAGAAGGAATTGGTAATGTAACAGAATTAGCTAAAGAAATCGAACAGGTAACTGGAGTAGAAAGTAGAGCAACTATTTTAGGACATGTTCAGCGTGGAGGAAGTCCAACTGTTAGAGATAGAGTTGCCGGAGCTCGTTTAGGATATCATGCGGTTAATTTATTATCTAAAGGTATTGGCAATAGAGTTGTTGGTTTAAACAAAGATGTTGTAGTTGATTTTGATATAAAAGATGCACTTAATATGACTAAAAAGTTCCCTGAAGATTTGTATCATATGGCAGGTGAGTTATCGCGATAAAATATAAAAAAGAGGAGATATGTTTTTTATAGACACTAAGTTTAGGTAAAAAATCTTCTATGTATGAACTTGGATGTTTGATTTTTATATTTTTGATGTTTTTGATATTTCCGGTATTTTTTACTACTGATTTTTATTTTAAATTTATACTTTACTTTTTATATTATTTGTTGTAAAATCATACTGTGTGATTACATACTATTTAAAATGAATTTCGGAGGGTTTTAATGAAACCAAAATATAAAAGAATTTTGTTAAAATTAAGCGGAGAAGCGCTTGCTGGAAGTAAAAAATTTGGGTTAGACTATGATGTTATTAATAGCATTTGCAAAGAAGTAAAAAATTTGCATGATTTGGGTGCGGAAATATCTGTAGTAGTTGGAGGAGGAAATTTTTGGCGTGGTCGTTCCAGTGGAGCTATGGATAGAACAAGAGCAGATCATATTGGGATGTTAGCAACAACTATGAATGCTTTAGCTGTTGCAGACATTTTAGAAGAATATGGCGCTGATGTTAGAGTTCAAACAGCAATTTCAATGCAGGCTGTTGCAGAGCCTTATATTAGAAATAGAGCAATGCGCCATATGGAAAAAGGAAGAATTGTTATATTTGGTTGTGGAACCGGTAATCCATTTTTTTCTACCGACACAGCTGCTTCTTTAAGGGCGGCTGAAATTGAAGCAGACATTATTTTTAAAGCGACTATGGTAGATGGTGTTTATGATAAAGATCCCCATAAATATAATGATGCAAAAAAATATGATTCTATCTCTTTTGACGATGTTATATCTAAAAATTTAAATGTGGTTGATGGAACAGCAGCTGCTATGTGTAGAGACAATGAAATTCCTTTACTTGTTTTTAACTTAAGTGAGCCTAAAAACATAGTAAAAGTTGGTACAGGTGAAAATATAGGTACTTTAGTACATTAATTGTGTATATATTGGTTTTGTTTGTAGGAGGATTATTTTATGAATAATATTTTAAAACAGTCGGAAGACAAAATGAAAAAAAGTATAGATCGTTTATCTCAAGAATATGCAACAATACGTGCTGGGCGTGCAAATCCAGCTATATTAGATAAAGTTTTAGTTGACTATTATGATGTTAAAACTCCAATTAACCAAATGGCAGCCATTTCAATTTCTGAAGCAAGAATTTTGGTTATTAACCCTTGGGATTCTTCAACTTTGCCATTGATTGAAAAAGCTATACATCAAGCTGATATAGGAATAAATCCAACTAATGACGGTAAAGTGTTGAGATTGGTATTTCCACAATTAACAGAAGAAAGAAGAAAAGAAATTGTCAAAGATATAAATAAAATAAAAGAAGATTCAAAAGTTGCCATAAGAAATATAAGACGTGATGCTATGGACAAAATAAAAGCATTAAAAAAAGAAGGCTCTGTTAGTGAGGACGAAATAAAAGACAAAGAAGATGAGATTCAGAATTTGGTAAATAAATATATTAAAGACATAGACTCCATATCAGCCTTAAAAGAAAAAGAAACTTTAGAAATATAAATTAAGTGAAAATTTAAAGGAGGGGGGAATTTATTACAACTCCTTTTTTGTTATGCCAATTTAGAGAGGTGAATGTTTTGAATATTCCTGAACACATTGCTATTATAATGGACGGAAATGGAAGATGGGCTAAGAAAAGAGGACTTCCTAGAACAGCTGGTCATATTGCTGGAGCTAAAACTATAAAATCTATTGTGCTTCATTGCAATAAAATAGGTGTTAAGGTTTTAACTTTATATGCATTTTCAACAGAAAATTGGAATAGACCTGAAGATGAAGTTAATGGTTTAATGAAATTGATTAAGAATTATTTAAAAAATATGAATTCTTATCTAAAATATAATGTGCGAATTAGATTTTTTGGAGATATTAGTGTTTTTAGCCAAGATATGCAAGATAGAATGAAACAAATTGAGCAGGAGTTTAATAAAAATACCGGAATGATTTTTGGAATAGCTATAAATTATGGCGGTAGAAGTGAAATTAAAAATGCTGTGAAACAAATAGCTTGCAAAGTTAAAAATAATGAGATAAAATTAGAAGATATTGATGAGCATATAGTTGAATCAAATTTATATACAAAAGGACTACCAAATGTTGATTTATTAATAAGACCAAGTGGTGAATATAGAATTTCTAATTTTTTAATATGGCAATCAGCATATGCTGAATTCTATTTCATGGAAAACATATTGTGGCCGGAATTTAAACCTAAGCATGTTAATATTGCAATTGAGGAATATAACAAAAGAAATCGAACATATGGTAGTGTTAAATGAGGTGTTCTTTTGAAAGTAAGAGTGTTAAGTGCAGGGGTTGGAATAATTTTTGCGATTCTGATATTATTTTTTTATGAATCTATTGTTTTAAATTTAGCAGTTTCTTTAATTTGCTCAATAATAGTTTATGAAATATTTTCTGCTACCAAAATGCGTGTTAAATCTTTTATTGTGTTTATTGTTTCAGAAATTTTTGCTATAATATTTCCTTTTTTAAAAATACATCAATCTTTAGATTTGCGCTTAAATGTTATAATAATATATTTTATATTTTTAATATTGGTTTTGTTAAAAAAATATAATGTAATTAAAATTAATGAGTTAGTTTTTAGTGCATCATTTTCTGTTTTTGTAACTTTTTGCATTACAAATATAATTTACATAAGAGATGATTTTGAACCATATAGTTTATATTATATTTTATTATTGTGTTTAATTGCTTGGATTTGTGACGCAGGAGCATATTTTATAGGGGTTAAGTTTGGAAAAAACAAGTTAACTCCAGAAATAAGTCCTAACAAAACAGTTGAGGGTGTTATAGGGGGCGTAATTTCTGTTTTTTTGGTTATGTTGATTTTTAACTTAACATATTTCAATTTTATATATAAAAATGTCCAAATAAATTTTATTACTTTGATTTTAATAATTTGCTTAGGAATAGTATTCTCTATTTTGGGAGATTTAGTTGCTTCAGTAATTAAAAGACAATATAATATAAAAGATTTTGGGAATATTATGCCAGGACATGGAGGAGTTTTAGATAGGTTTGATAGTTTGATTCTTGTTTTTGCTATTTCTTATCCTATTATTTCAACATATCCTATTATTAGTTAACAATTTTAGAGGTGAATATATTGATCAAAAATATGAGTTTGTTGGGTAGCACAGGTTCTATTGGAACTCAAGCGTTAGATGTTGCAGAGAAGTTAAATATTGATGTTGTTGCACTTACAGCAAACCAAAACATTAAATTGCTTGAAAAACAAACTAGAAAATTTAAACCACATTTGGTTTGCGTATCTGACAAAAGTTTATATAAAGAGTTGAAGACAAATTTAAATGATTGTTTTATTAAAGTGGTTTGTGGAATGGATGGACTTTGTGAGGCAGCTTCATTAAGTTCAGTAGACACAGTGTTAAATTCTGTAGTTGGTATTGCAGGACTCCTACCTACTATGTGTGCGATTGAAAACAACAAGAATGTTGCTTTGGCTAACAAAGAAACTCTTGTTACTGGCGGGCGTTTGGTTATGGAAGCGGCAAAAAAACATAATTGCAAAATTTTACCAGTTGATAGCGAACATTCTGCCATTTTTCAATGTATTCAAGGAAATAAAAAAGAGCAAGTGTCTAAAATTATATTAACAGCATCAGGTGGACCATTTTTCAAAAAAGATAGGAATTTTCTTGAAAAAGCAACAGTGAAAGATGCTTTAAAACATCCAAACTGGAGCATGGGAAATAAAATTTCTATAGATAGTGCAACAATGATGAATAAGGGATTGGAACTAATTGAAGCAGTATGGCTATTCGACAAAGACCCTAAAGATATTGAAATTGTTATACATCCTCAAAGTATTTTACACTCAGCGGTTGAATATTTGGACGGTTCTGTTATAGGGCAATTAGGTTTACCCGATATGCGGTTACCTATTCAATATGCTTTAACCTATCCTGATCGTGTTACTTCTAGTGTTAAGTCTCTATCTTTAACTGATTATGCAAACTTAAGTTTTTATAAACCTGACTATGAAAATTTTAAATGTATAAATATTTGCAAGGAAGCTATATCTAAAGGGGGCCTATATCCAACGATTGTTAATGCTGCAAATGAAGTAGCTGTGGAGCTATTTTTAACCGGGAAAATAGGGTTTTTAGATATAGAAAAATGTGTAGAAGAAGCAATGAAAATGAAAAACGTCGGTGAATTGAAATCTATATCTTCAATTTTAGACATAGATAAAAAAACAAGAAATTTTGTACTTGATTATTTTAAGATGTAATTTTTATATTTGGAGGCTATAATTATGGCGGTTATTTTGACCATATTACTTTTTGGTATTGTTGTTGTGCTTCATGAATTGGGTCATTTTTTAACTGCTAAAGTTAATAAGATTAAAATTAATGCATTTTCAATCGGAATGGGTCCTAAAATATTTAATTGGGGCAAAGATAAAACTAAATATTTTTTAAGAGCTTTGCCCATCGGAGGATATGTTTCTATTGACGATGACAATTTTGAAAAGACGTCAATACACAAAAGAATTGCCGTTATACTTGCTGGATCTTTAGTTAATATTGTCAGTGGTTTTTTTATTATTTCTATCATTGTGTTAATTCAAGGACAGTTTATTTCTACTAAAGTTAAATCTGCTACTTTTGAACAACATAAAATTCAGGTTGGTGATTATATAGAAAGTGTAAATAACCATCACATTTTTGGAGCAAACGATTTGATTTTTGAACTTTCAAAAATAGATGATAACACACCAATTAATGTAACTGTGTTAAGAAATGATGAAATTGTTGAATTAGATGATGTTGGATTTTTAATTAATGATGGCGAACAAACACATAGAACGTTAGGAATATCTCTTGATGTTGAACAACTAACATTTTTAAACTTTTTTCAAACTAGTTTAAACAGTTCAATATTTGTAACAAAATTAGTATGGTTTTCTATGTGTGATTTATTTACAGGGAAGATTTCAATTGACAACGTTTCTGGACCAATTGGTTTTACCAAATCGGTCAGTGACGCAAAAGCTAATGGGTTTTTATCTGTAATGGCTTTATTTCCATTACTGTCTATAAATATTGGCATATTTAATTTACTTCCATTTCCTGCATTAGATGGTGGTCGCTTTGCGTTTTTGCTTATCGAATTAATATCAAAGAAAAAAGTGAACAAAACAATTCAAAATTATGTTAATGCTTTTGGAATATTAATTTTAATATTTTTATTTGTAGTTATAGCAATTAAAGATGTTTTTTCTTTATTTTAAAATCGGAGGTGTATGAATGCGCAGAAATTTAAAATTAGTTTCTTTGAAAAATGGATATGTTTTTGATGGTAGAAAAATATATGTTCAATCTATGTTAAACAAACCATCTGGAGATATAGAAGGAAATATAATGCAAGCTAAACAATTAGAAAGCATAGGATGTGATATAATTCGTGTCGCAATTCCTTCTTTAAGTGATATACGTCTTATTCCTGCAATAAAAAAACAAATATCTATTCCGCTAGTTGCCGACATTCATTTTGATTATAGATTAGCTATTGAATCTGCCAGAGCAGGTGCGGATAAAATACGCATAAATCCCGGAAACATTGGAGATGAAGGCAGAATAAAAAAAGTTGTTCAAGCTTGTAAGATTGAAGGTGTTCCTATAAGAATAGGTGTTAACTCTGGATCGCTAGAAAAGGAACTATTAGCGAAATATTTTGGACCAAAAGCTGAAGCTTTGGTTGAGAGTGCATTGAAAAGTATTAATTTGCTGGAAAAATTTGATTTTGAGGATATAGTAGTGTCAATAAAGTCATCTGATGTTCCAACAACTATTAAAGCATATAAAATGTTAAGTGAAATGTGTCGATATCCTTTACATATAGGTGTAACAGAATCCGGAACAAAGCGTATGGGTATTATGAAATCGTCTATTGGAATTGGATCTTTGCTTGCAGATGAAATAGGTGAAACCATAAGAGTTTCTTTAACGGGTGATCCTATTGAAGAGGTAAAAGTTGGTCATGATATTTTGAAGTCTTTAAATTTAGAAGAAACTGGCGTTAAAATTGTTTCTTGTCCAACTTGTGGCCGAACTAAAATCGATATAATAGGTCTTACAAATAAAATTGAAAAAGAATTAGAAAATACATCTAAACCAATTAAAGTTGCGATAATGGGCTGTGCTGTTAACGGACCAGGTGAAGCTAAAGATGCAGATATTGGAATAGCTGGTGGAGATAAACGGGCTGTTTTATTTAAAAAAGGTAAAATTGAAAGAAGAATATCTGAAGAAGAAATAGTGAAAGTGTTAATTGATGAAATAAAAAAAATGTAGTATAATGGGTTTATTAATCAATTGAGAAAGAGTTTTTGAAGATTATGAAAAGTTTATCTTATGTGTTCGGAACAATAAATGCACCCAATGACATATTTAAACCCTTTAAAGATAATGAAATTCTAAAAATCACTAAATCCAAAAGAAATTCATATATTAAAATTTTTATTAAGCTAAATGACTTTGTCAATATTAATGATATACAAAAGTGTGAAAAATTTATAAAAGATAGTTTGAATTTGGATGCTGCATATATATTTCCCCGATATAAGCCTAATATGTTTACCACGAATATTATGCCATATATTTTTGATCAAATTGAAATAATATCACCTGCAATATTTAGCTTTTTGGAAAATTGCTCAGTTCAATTAGATTCAAATACATTAATAATTTATTTGAAAAATGGAGGCTTACAAGCTCTATTAAATTTGCAAGCAGATAGGAAAATTGCCAACCTAATTAATAGTCAATTTTCTCTTAATATTACTGTTAAATTTGATGGAGTTACCGAATTATCCAAAAGTGATAAGGATAACTTAGTATCTGGTAAAGACAAGATAGAGCCTAAAAGCTTATCAATTGATAATGCAAAAGAAAATGTTAGTGCTGATGATAATGATTTACCGCCATTTGATATATATGATGATAAAGCCAATTCTAGTGATTCAAAAGCAAATAATGAAGACATTGTTTTTGATAGCAAGTCTAATGATATTGGGAAAAATCAAAAGGTTGTTAGAGGAAGAAGTATTGATGCTAAACCTGTAGATATAAAGTTGATTACCAATATACAAAATAACTGTGTAATTTGTGGTGAAATATTTTCTATAAATGTTCATGAATACAAAGAAGGTACTCGCCAAATTAGAACATATTATTTAACTGATTTTACTAATTCTATTGCTTTTAAAATTTTTTGTCAATCTGAAAGTTCTAAAAAATTTGATTGTTTAACTGAAGGATCTAAAGTTTTATTAAGAGGAAATGTTGAAAACGATAGATATGATAAATCGCTTGTATTTATGCCTAAAGACATTGTTCTGTTAGATAAAGATGAGCGAAAAGATGAGTTAGAAGAAAAACGAGTTGAATTGCATTTGCATACTAATATGTCTTCTATGGATGCTATAACACCAATATCCAAATTTATAAATCTTGCCCATAATTGGGGACATAAAGCTATAGCTATAACAGATCATGGCGTTGTTCAAGCTTTTCCTGAAGCTATGAACGCTGTAGATAGTATAAGAAAAAATGGCGGAGAATTTAAACCGATTTTTGGAGTAGAAAGCTATTTTATAGATGATCTTGCTAACATTGTTGATGGAAGTAAAAAACAAGATTTAAGTAGTAAATTTGTTGTATTTGATACAGAAACTACAGGATTAAACTTTAAAAATGAACGACTAACTGAAATTGGTGCTGTAATAATTTCAAACGGAGTAGTTTGTGACAAATTTAATACCATGGTAAATCCTCAAAAACCTATACCTCCAAAAATAACTGAAATTACTGGAATAGATGATTCTATGGTTAAAGATGCGCCATTAGAAGACGAAGCTTTGAAATTGTTTTTAGAATTTGCTAGAGATTGTGTTTTAGTAGCTCATAATGCAAATTTTGATATGAGTTTTTTGAGAGCTACTGCAAATAGACATGGAATCAAATTTAATAATACTTGTATAGATACGCTTGCTTTATCTAAAGTGATTTATCCTGATTTAAGCAAATTTTCTTTAGATAGATTAGCAAAATATTTACAGCTTGGGAATTTCAATCATCATAGAGCTTCAGATGATGCAAATATGCTAGCTAAAATTTTTATAAAAATGATCAACACATTGAGAGAAGATCATAATATAAATTTTACAGATGAAATCAATCTGAAATTGCGTGATAAAGTTGATTTTAGACGTCAAAGAGTATATCATCAGATTTTGTTAGTCAAGAACAGTACAGGGTTAAAAAATTTATACAAATTAGTTTCAAACGCACATATTAATTTCTACTATAGAAAACCTAGAATTCCTAAGAGCTTATTAATCAAGCATAGGGAAGGTTTGCTTGTGGGTAGTGCTTGTGAACAAGGAGAAGTATTTGAAGCAGTTGTTAGTGGGTTGGAATGGGAAAAACTTAAAAATATAGCTTCGTTTTATGATTATCTTGAAATTCAACCTATTGGCAATAATAAATTTATGCTGGATCAAAATAAAGTTTCTAGTTTAGAAGACTTAAGAGATTTTAATAGAACAATTGTTAAATTAGGAAAAGAATTAGGTAAGCCCGTTGTTGCAACTAGTGACGTTCATTTTTGTGACAAAAAAGATGCTGTATATCGAGCTATTATTCAATCGGCATTAAAATTTTCAGATTCAAACAATCAACCTCCGCTATATTTCAGAACAACACAAGAGATGTTAGATGAATTTGCATATTTGGGTCAAGAAGAAGCTAAAGAAGTGGTTATTACCAATACAAATAGAATTGCTGATATGGTTGATGGAGATATTCGTCCATTTCCATATGGAACATACACCCCATATATTGATGGTTCTGAAGAAAGTTTAAGAGAAATTACTTACAAACAGGCTATTTCTATTTACGGAGATCCTCTACCCAAGATAGTAAGTGATAGATTAGAAAGAGAACTAACATCAATAATTAAACACGGCTTTGCCGTACTATATATGATTGCTCAAAAATTAGTTTCTAAGTCAGTTGAAGATGGATATTTGGTTGGTTCGAGAGGATCGGTTGGTTCTTCATTTGTTGCTATAATGGCTGGAATATCTGAGGTTAATCCTCTCCCTCCACATTATGTTTGTCCATCATGTTATTATAATGAATTTATCACTGATGGAAGTTTTGGCTCTGGATTTGATCTTCCTGATAAAAAATGTCCTAAATGTGGAAAAGAGCTTAATAGAGACGGACAAGATATACCATTTGAAACATTTTTGGGATTTGATGGAGATAAAGCTCCCGATATAGATCTTAATTTTTCAGGAGAATATCAATCTAGAGCTCATAAATATACAGAAAAACTTTTTGGCAAAGATTATGTTTTTAAAGCCGGTACTATATCATCAGTTGCTACAAGAACAGCTTATGGTTTTGCGTTGAAATATTTAGAGGAACAGGGAATTTCTGCTAATAAAGCAGAAGAAACTCGACTTGCTAAAGGATGTGAGGGAATTAAGAGAACCACCGGACAACATCCTGGAGGAATGGTTGTTGTTCCTTCTGGCTATGATATATATGATTTTACCCCAGTGCAACATCCGGCAGATGACGCTAAAAGCGATATAATAACGACTCACTTCGATTTCCACTCATTACACGATACAATTTTAAAATTAGATCTACTTGGACACGATGTTCCAACACTATATAAACATCTAGAAGATTTAACCAATAAAAAAGTTAATGATATTAACATGAGTGATAAAAAAGTTATAAGCTTGTTTACATCTACAGAAGCTCTTGGTGTGAGTAGTTCTGATATTTATAGTGAAACAGGATCGTTGTCTTTACCCGAAATGGGCACAAAATTTGTTAGACAAATGTTGGTTGATGCTCAACCTAAATGCTTTTCGGATTTACTTCAAATTTCTGGTTTATCTCATGGAACAGATGTTTGGCTCAACAATGCACAGGATTTAATTAAAGATGGTGTATGTAAAATTAGCGATGTTATAGGAACACGTGACAGCATTATGATTTCGCTAATGCATAAAGGGTTAGAACCTAAACTAGCATTTAAAATTATGGAGATTACAAGAAAAGGGAAAGCCGCTAAACTTTTAACTGAAGAACATAAACAACAAATGAGAGATCACAATGTTCCTGAGTGGTTCATTGAAAGCTGTCTTAAAATTAAATACATGTTTCCTAAAGCTCACGCAGCTGCTTATGTTATTGCAGCAATAAGATTAGGCTGGTATAAATTATATGAACCTCTTGCTTATTATGCAGCGTATTTCACAGTGCGTGGTGGTGATATAGACGCAGATGCAATAATTAAAGGTAAAGAAGCTGTTAAACATAAAATTAGTGATTTAATAGCCAAAGGAAATGATAGATCTGTTAAAGAAAATGATGTTTTAGACTCTTTATTAATTGCAAATGAGATGTTGTGTAGAGGTTTTGAATTCCTTCCGGTTGATATATATTTATCCCACGCTACAAAATATAAAATAGAAAACAGTAAAATAAGATTGCCTTTTACTTCTTTAAAAGGATTAGGAGAAACCGCTGCAAAACGCTTACAAAAATCTGCTGTCAAGGGAGAATATATATCCATTGAAGATTTAGTTGAGAGAACAAGCATTTCTAAAACAGTTGTTGAATGTTTAAAAGAGATGGGTGCTTTAAAAAATTTACCAGAAACTAGTCAAATTAGTTTATTTAATTTTTAAAAAGGAGTGTTTTTTATGGTTAGAAGAGATCATGTATTTGAACAAGTGGAGTTTATATCAAAACTTCTGTATACTATTCTGTTTCCAAAAAAGAGCAAAGAATTTAATATTAACGATTATAAATTTGATACTGCTTCTTTAGAACTAAAATTAAGACTGTCGGATTTAATAAAAGAAAATAATTTTAATAAGGCCGAAGATTTACTTTTTGAATCGATTGATAATGATAAAGGTCAGGGAAGTTTACAAGTAGCAGTTTGGTTCTATCTTCAACTCAATAATATAGATGAAGAAATTTTGGAAAAAAATGATTTTTCAAAACAAGAAGTTCTAGAAGGCATACAAGAAATAGAAAAAATAGTTATGAGTTCGTAGTCATGGATAAATATGAAGTTTTAAAAAAATATTTTGGCTACAATTCTTTTAGAAATGGTCAAGAAAAAATAATAGACAATATACTGGCTGGAAAAGATGTTTTAGGAATAATGCCAACTGGCGCTGGAAAATCTATTTGTTTTCAAATTCCTGCATTAATTATGGAAGGTGTAACTATTGTAGTATCGCCACTAATATCTTTAATGAAGGATCAAGTTAGATTATTAATAGAAAACGGAATAAAGGCTGCTTATTTAAATAGCAGTCTTTCTGCTGGTCAATATAGAAAAGCACTTTATAATGCTTACAATAATTTTTATAAAATTATCTATGTTTCTCCAGAAAGATTATTTACAGACAGCTTTTTAGAATTGTATAAAAAAATAAACATATCTATGGTTGTTGTTGATGAGGCACATTGTGTTTCTCAATGGGGGCACGATTTTAGACCAAGTTATCTAAAAATATGTGATTTTTTAAGCTTACTAAAAAAACGGCCTATATTTACAGCATTCACTGCAACAGCAACAGAACGTGTGCGAGAAGATATTAAAAATTTATTAAAACTGCAAAATCCTTATAGCATTACAACTGGATTTGAAAGAAAAAATCTATATTTTGATGTTATACAAGCTAAGGATAAGGATAAAATATTTGAATTACTTAAGCTGTTAGAAGAAGTACAAAACGATAGCGTAATAATTTATTGTGGAACTCGAAAAAAAGTAGATGAAATACATAATCTTCTTTTGAATAAGAGGTATAAAGTTGCTAAATATCACGCTGGATTGAGTAATATTGAACGAAGACGCAATCAGGAAGAATTTATATATGATAAGAAAAACATATTTGTTGCGACTAACGCTTTTGGAATGGGAATAAATAAGCCAGACATAAGAATGATTATTCATTTTAATATGCCTAAAAATATAGAAAGTTACTATCAAGAAGCAGGTAGAGCGGGGAGAGATGGCGAACCATCTAAATGTATCATGCTCTATTCTGATTCAGATATGGTTTTAAATAATTTTTTAATAAATAATAATACTAATAGCGAGCTAAATCCTGAACAACTTAAACAAATCAAAAATCAAGATTATAAAAATTTGGATAATATGATGTCTTATTGTAAAGGAACACAATGCTATCAAAAATATATGTTAAGTTATTTTGGTGAAAAGATAGAACAATGTAAAAATTGTGGCAATTGTTTATCTGATTTCGAAGAAATTGATTTTACTTTTGAAGCTAAAAATATTTTTGCAGCTATACTTGAAACTAATGAAAAATATGGAATAAAAATGATATGTGATATATTAAAAGGATCAAAAACAAATAAAAAAATTTTTGACTTTGAATATGATTCTATTTTATCGTATGGATCGTTAAAAAGAATATCTTTAACATCGTTAAAAAGTTACATAAAAGAACTTATACATAAAGACTATATTTGTATAGAAGGTCAAGAATATCCAATACTCAAGCTAAATAAAAATGCAATGAATTTTATAACTGGCAAAACTGATCAAAAAATAAAATTAAAGCAACGCAAAAAACAAAAAAACATCTTTAAAATTAACAAAATACCTTCTGATGATTTAATATTATATGATTCAATTAAAAAACTAAGATCAGAATTAGCTAAAGAACAAAATGTTCCTGCATATGTTATCTTTTCAAATAGAACAATAAATCACATTTGCAAAGTATTACCAACAGAGATGAATGATTTATTAGATGTTGTGGGATTTGGTGAAAACAAAATTAAAAGATACGGAAAATATATTGTAGATATTGTCAATAAATATATTTTAAATTCTATGGAATAATATATTACAGTAAGAATATCGAAAAATTTGACAAATCTATCACAAATGATATAATGAACTTGTTTAGAGGTAAATTTTTTCGTAATAGGGAAGTGAGCGTGATATAACATGGCAATGATAAAAAAAATTGTTCCTAATATTTATTATCATATTGTTTCGAAAAAAAGCAATAAAGTTATGGATGTTGATGCTCTAGCTGCTTGCAACGATGGGGGAGCAGTTCAAATATATGATAAAATTGGCACTGAAAACCAACAATTTAAATTCGTTTCTGATCCATCGAAAAAATTTTATAAAATAGTTTGTCGAAACTCAAAAAAGCCAATTGACATAGTCTCTGTTGGTTCATCGAATGGAGCTCAAGTTCATCAATGGAGTGATTCAGATGTTGAAACTCAGCTTTGGGATGTTGAGTTTGGAAGTGATGGGTATTTCAAAATTATTTCAAAACACTCAAATAAGGTTTTAGATGCAGGGTTAGATGATTCTAATAGTGCTCGTATCCATATATGGGATGATTTTGATTCGGATAATCAACTTTGGTATTTAGAAAAGCCATTAGGCTCTTGCAAAAAAACGAATTGTAAAAGTAAGAAAATTACTTCAAAAAAAGTAAACATTCCAACTAAAAAAATAAATACATCGTTATTATCTGATTCGCTAAAAACGAACAAAACAAAATCTAAAATAAAAAATACAAAATAAAAAACGAAAAGGACTATTTTTGAATGAAAATTAATATAAAAAAATTGAATAAAAATGCGATAATTCCAAATAAAGGTAGTGAATTTTCAGCCGGTTATGATTTATATGCTTGTTTAGAAGAACCAATAAATGTTAAATCCAATCAAACAGTAAAAATTCCCACCGGACTCGCTATGGAGATACCGGTAGGTTATGCAGGAATGATATTTGCAAGGAGCGGGTTATCTACAAAAAAGGGATTAGCTCCAGCAAATAAAGTTGGAGTGTGCGATAGTGACTATAGGGGAGAATATATAGTTGCTTTACATAATCATAGCAATGAAGATGTTACAGTTAATCCAGGAGAACGTATAGCTCAGTTAGTTATTATTCCATTCTTGTCTGTTGACTTTATTGAAACAGATACATTAAATGATACATTGAGAGGTACTGGTGGATTTGGGTCGACTGGGAAGTAGGAGATAATTCAAATTATTCTTCTGCTTCTTTTTCTTTAATTTTTTCATTTGATAGTGGATTTTTTACTACAGCTTCCTTGATCATATCATTAGATATATGAGTGTATATCTCAGTAGTACCTACATTAACATGTCCAAGCAGTTCTTTTAAAACTAATATGTCTACTTTACCGTGTTGATATAATAAAGTTGCTGCAGTATGACGTAATTTGTGTGGAGAATATCCTTTTCCGGATAAACCTGCATCTCTTAAAGAAGATTGAACTATTTTTTGAATTTGTCTTGCACCTATTCTTTTTCCGGTCCTACTTGATAAAAATAGAGCATAGTTATCTTTTATTATTTTGATGTTGTTTCTTTCTTTTTCAATATAATCTTTTACTGAAGATATACAAGCATCGTTTAAGAAAACTACTCTTTCTTTGTTTCCTTTTCCAAGCAGTTTCAAATTTCCTGTTTCAAGTTTGATGTCTCCTAAATCTATATTTACTAATTCAGACAAACGCATTCCACAATTTAAAAACAACGTTAGAATGCAGTAGTCCCTAAATTTATTTTCAGATTTCGACAATGATTTGCTTTTTAATAATTCTTTGCTTTCATCAATTGATAAATATTTCGGTATAGATTTTTTTAATGAAGGCATTTCAAGATTTTCAACCGGATTTTCTTTTATAACACATAAATTTACCGTCAAATATTTAAAAAAACCACGAATAGAACTAACTTTGCGAGCACGTGCTTTGGCAGAGTTATTTTTTTCTTTCATTACAAAGTTTAAATATTCATAAACATCCAATAATTTTATTTGTTTTATTAAATCAATATCAATATCATCAATTTGTATATTTTCAAACTCAATATTATCATCTGTAAGTTTTTTATAAACTTTATAAAATTTAAAAAAATTACGTAAGTCAACAGCATATGCAGACGCCGTACGTGGAGAACGATTTTTTATTGTTGTTATATAAAATAAATACTGACGTACTAGCTCTGGTAAATCTTGATATTCTTGGTTTTGAGTTAAAGTTGACAATTTAATCCCCCCCAAGTTCGCTAAATTTCTATTTAGCGAACTAAGTTAAATAAATTTAACCATAAAAAATTTAATCTATCTTTTTTCTAATTATACTACCTTTTTTTACTTCATTATTATTCTCAAAAGGAATGTATAACTTCATTTGAGAATGTGGCGCTGAAATTATGGATTCTTTCATATCGTTAAGTATTTGATCTACCTCAAAAATAAAAGGCTTTTTATTAGGTTGAAGTATTTCTACAACATCTCCAACATTAAATTTGTTTTTTTGAGTACAATATAAAAATTCTCCATCATAATCCTCTACCACAGCCACTATATCATAGTTTCTAATATACCCTCCATTTTTATAATATTGACCTTGTGACGGTTTACCAAATAAAAATCCTTCGTGATAATGTCTATGACTAACTTTAAGTAACTCATCTTTTATCCATTCAGGCAAAACGTAATTATCTTGGCTCTCTAAAATATCTGTAGCCATTCTGTATGCATTGGTTACAGCAGAAACATAATAGGACGATTTTGCCCTTCCTTCTATTTTAAAACTAATTACTCCTGCATTTGACAATTTATCTAAATGTTCTATTAAACACAAATCCTTTGAATTTAATATATAACTTCCTTTTTCATCTTCAAATATAGGGAAATATTGATTTGGCCTTTTTTCTTCAACTATGTGATATCCCCATCTGCACGGTTGAGCACATTCCCCTCTATTGGCGTCTCTACCCAACATATATTGTGATATTAAACACCTACCTGAAAAGGACATGCAAGTCGCACCGTGAACAAAACATTCAATTTCCAAATCTGAAGGTGTATTTTTAGCAATAATTTCAATGTCATTTAAGGGTAATTCTCTAGCTAAAACTACCCTGCATGCCCCTAACTCATATAAAGCATTAGCTGTTTTATAATTCATAATACCTGCTTGTGTAGAAATATGAATAGGAATTCTTGGAGCAAATTTTCTTGCCTCCATCATAGTTCCAAAATCAGCAATAATTAAGGCATCAACTCCTATATCTTGTACATTTCTCATAAAACTTGTTAATTTATCTGCCTCAGCGTTTGTTGGAACGGTATTGCAAGTTAAATAAATTTTTACATTGTTCTTGTGAGCCAATTTGACAGCCTTCTCCAAAAGATCATCGTTAAACTTAGCAGCACTAGATCTCATTCCAAAAATCTCTCCACCCAAATATACTGCATCTGCACCATATAATATTGCAGAATTTAGACATTCCCAGTCCCCAGCTGGTGCTAAAACTTCATGTTTCATTTTCACTAATTTGATACTCCAGACTTTATTAAATTTTGCTTATGCTGTTCATAATCTCTAGCATAAAATATTTCTTTTGTATTTATGTTTGCACAAAAATAATAGTAATCGGTTTTATTAGGATATATAGCTGCTTTAATTGCATTTACACTTGGATTACAAATAGGACCTGCTGGTAATCCAAAACATTTATACGTGTTGTAGCTATCCACCTTGCTGTTATCAACATTATGATTTTTTTCCATATCTTGTTTTATTTTTAATGAATATTTTTTAGTTGGATCACAACTTAAATATTTAAAATTATCATTTTTATGTTCACTATGATTATATCTATTATGTAAAACTGAAGAAATATTTTTCATTTCAGTTTCATTGCTTGTTTCAGATTCGATAATAGAAGCCACAGTCATTATTTCCCACAAACTCATTTCACTGTTATTTATATCATCATATAGCTCTGACAATATTTCATCTGTTTTCTTTAAAATATTATTGGCAATTGATTTTGCATCAGATCTAGAATCTATATAAAAAGTTGACATTGCACAAAATCCTTCCATCGGGTAGTATGCTCTAGACAATTCAGATTCCGATATTTTCTTTACAAAACTATATTTTGAATAATTTTCCTTGTTATTTAATTCTTTTACAATGTCTTCACTTTTGATAAGCTTTTGATTTTCATTAAAGCTACACAAATTAAACATATCCGATCCCTCAGAGATTACAAATTTGTCTTGATTAACATTATTAGAATCCTCTGATAAAATATTTATAATTTCATCATAACTCATAGATGTATTTAAATTAAATGTGCCATATTTTAAGTCTTTTATTCCATTAATAGAAACATATGCAGAAAACAGCCATGGATAATCTATGATCTGATTTTCATTTAAAATATAGGATATTTTCTTTGCAGAACTACCATATGGAATATTTATCATTTTGTCATTTCCATTACTTTTAAAACATGAATAAATTTCATTAATAGAAATTAAAACAAAAGCTGATATTAAAATCAAGAAAGAAATCAAAATCAAAAAAACAATGTGTTTCTTTTTACTTTTTTTACTATTTTGTCCAAAAAACTGATAATTTTCATCTTCAGAATCATCATCAGAACACGAATCATTAATTTTTTTCTTTATATTGACAACGTGTTTTTCAAAAAACTCATTAAAATCTTTTTTTTTATTTTTACTTGTAGTGTTATTATTTTTTTGATTTTCAAACTTCATATTTCAAACCTTTCATTTCAACACTTTTAAAATTCGTTTTTCAGTTAATATTGAATCTACTGGTATATCATATTGATTTTTATTAACTGATTCAATTAAATCAGTCTCATAACAAAAACCCACGGTTTTACATTTATATTTATACAAAAATCTATCATAGTAGCCTTTGCCATATCCTACCCTGTGCCCACTAAAATCAAAAGCGAGGCCTGGAACAATACACAACAAACTTGATAATTTATTAACATTACATAATTCACATATATTTACATCAGGCTCTAATATTGAAAAATAACCCACACGTAAATCATTCATTGAATTTATAAAATAAAATTTCAAAGAAAAATCATCACTGATTGAAACAGGAACAGCAACCTTTTTCCCTACCTTCAAAGAATACTCGATTATTTCTCTAGTATCCACTTCTATTTCACTAGAAACATATGTTAAAATTACATCTGATTGCAAAAACAAATCCGATAATATAAAACTTTGAAAAATCTTAAAATCCTTGGATAATTTGTCATTTTTATCCATTAATCTGCGATTACTTTTATGTTTTGATCTTAATGCAGATTTAGAATCTGAACAATTTAAAATACCCATTTCACTTGTTGTGCAATTTCATCTGATTTTTCTCTATCTAATAAATATTTAATGATTTCAAAAGAAAATTGTTGAGCTGTTCCTGGCCCTCTAGATGTTATAATATTGCCATCAACAGCAACAGGTTCAAATGAAATTTTTGCTCCTTTCAAATATTTTTCAAAACCAGGAAAACAACACGCTTTCTTACCTTTTAACAACCCTAATTCACCCAATATAGATGGTGCCGCACATATTGCAGCAATGCTGCCAGTATCACATAAATTTTTTAAAGATTCAATTACTTTGCTATTTGATTTTAAATTTTGAGTCCCCTGCAATCCTCCAGGTAATATCAACATGTCGTTAACTTGACTTGGATTAAACTCACTAATTTCCATATCAGCTTCAATAACGAGTCCGTGAGCTCCTTTAATTCGCTTTCCATTAATTCCAACAGAACACACTTCGATATTACAACGTCTAATGTAATCAATAGGAGTTATTGCTTCAACTTCTTCAAATCCATCGGCTAAAAATAAATAAACCATATCAAATTACCTCATCAACTAATCTTAAAATTTCTTTTGATATTTGTTCTATTGACATTATTTTTGATCCATCATCACATCGAACAACATCCCATCTTAAAAGTTTAGCAGCATATAAAGCAGCCTCTCTACACTTTAATAAATAATTTATATTTTTTTCATGTATATCTCTTTTATCCATATTATCATAACGATTGTTTATTAATTTTTGAGATATAATTGGATCAACATCAAGATATATTAATTTGTTTTCTTTTGGTAATCCTAACTTATCAAATTCGTAGTCATATAACCAATTCAAAAAAACATCCCATTCATTCTTAGGTAATTTTACCATCTGATGAATTGCATTTGAACTTACATATCTATCTGAAACTATAGTTTTATTGGCTAAATAGTCATGTTTCCAATTGATTTCATATTGTATGTAATGATCACAAGCATAAAAACTAGTAGTAGCATATGCATTTACACTAAATGGATCTTTGAATATTTCTCCTTTTAAATATAATTTAACCAAATCAGAAGACTTACTATCATAATTTGGATATTCTATATGCCTTACTAATTCACCTCGAGATTTAAGCGTATTAGTTAAAATTTTGGTTTGAGTCGCTTTTCCACTACCATCTAAACCATCAATAACTATTAATTTACTCATATATTTTACCTTTTTTGTAATTTAATATTTGCAATTTTCTCTCTAACTTTACTTGCCTCTTTGCAAGACATTTTTCCTTCAGAACATTTTCCATTAACGCAAGGAGGTCCTGCATTTTTAAATAATGAAGGAGCAACTTCACTAACCAAAGCTAACATCCTACAAGCAAGCTCATTTATTTCCCATTGTGCTCTATTACAACATCTTAGTCTAAAAAAATTCATTAAACTTCGCGCGTTTAATGTCATTATCATCTTTGTTGTACATGCATTAGGCAATACAAACCTAGCATCTTCAATACTTTTCTTTTCTGCCTGCCTATCTGCTAAATTATCTTCTATGCCAGCGTCCATTAAGTTTTTCTTATGTTTTTTCTTCAAAATGTTAGTAATCTTATTATAGTATTCTAAATCCTTTTTCATGGCTTCCAAAAACAAATTTTTCAATTCGAAATCTTTTTCAATTTCTGGAGGAACCACAAACTGAAAATTATCTTCATTTACATATCTTTGACTTTGAACGCTGAATGAAGCCATTCTGTGCCTAGTTATTTGTGCTAACAACGACCTAGAAACACCTTCAATACCAAAAGTAAAAAAAGCATGCTCCATAGGACTTTCATGACCTATTTCAGACAACATGTCCACAAATTTACTAGCACTATCATCATCCATTTTTTTGGAAACATCATCAATGCTAGAAGCACTATAGCACAACTTTGCAGCACAGGCCACAGTTTGCTCTGGGTAACTAGAATAATTAATAAGCTTAACTTTCATAAAACTTTAACCTACCCTCATTAGTAATATTTTAATTTTATTTACATGTTTCTTGATCCAAAGCTTGTTGTAAAGCAATAGCTAATTGATCTGGACAAGATGTACCTTTTCTTCCGCATTGAATTCCTTTTAATTTGGATATCACTTCGTCTACAGTCAATCCACGAACCATAGCCGCTACTCCCTTTGTGTTTCCGTCACATCCACCTTCGAATTTAACATTTACTATTCTATTTCCGTCAAGTTCCAAAAATATTTTTCGACTACAAACGCCTTTTGTATTATATGTATATTCCATTTCTTTTCTCCCAATATTTATTGATTAATTAACATTTTTATGTATTTATCTGGCGTGTAAAATTGACCAATATGTCTTGGATTTGCATTATATAGTCCATGAAAATCAGATCCACCTGTGGCAATTAAATTGTGTAATTTCACCTTGTTGTAAAGATATTCCATATCTTCTTTTAAACTGCTAGGATGCCAAACTTCTATTCCATCTATCATATTTTCATGAATTAATTCATCTAGCAAATCAAAACTATCATAAAATCTAGGATGAGCTAATATTATTTTCCCATTAGCCTTTTTCGCATTATGTATAGCTTCTTTCACGTCAAGATAATTAACTTTTATATAACAACAGCCTGTGTCCTTTGAAAAAATATGAGAGTATAAATTGCCATATATACTAGTTGAATATCCAGATTGCATCAAAGCGTGCATTATATGTTGTTTATATACACATCCATTACTTTTTGAAGCATATTTTTTAATTAAATCGGGGATAATATTATATTTTTGTGAAATAATATCAACCATTTTATGCCCAGCAGAAATCCTACTATCTGTAACATAACTGCAAGTCGATTTTAAAATAGCAGTATTTTCCGCAGCATAGCATAAAATATGCACTTTACGATTACGTTTAAAATCCATACAAGACAATTCAATACCCGGGATGATATTGATGTTATATTCACGAGAAATTATATTTAAACTATCCCATGAATCTAAACAATCATGATCTGTAATAGATATGTATTTTAAAGAAGATTTACTAGCAATGTATGCTATTTGCTCAATATCTAATGATCCATCAGAATATCTACTATGTAAATGCAAATCACCACTCATCATTGTATATCCTCTCGCTTTCACCCTCCATATTATAAAAAAATCAAGCCATTATAGGTTTATTATTACAAATTATTTATAAAAAGTCAAATAATACAAATTAAAACACAAAACTATCCTAAAAATCTAGCAAACAAAAAAGTACATACTGTATCTACAGCGGCAGATACTAATTGAAAAACTGTAAGAGCCGAAAAACGCTTTAAATATAAATTTAATTGTCCTTGCATATTTTGATCAAACTTTTGTGGAAATAATGTTTTTAAATTCTTATTGGAAAAACGTATGCTTTCTTTACTACCAAGTAACAATGTAATTGTAGATATAATTGTAGTTGGAGCTATTAATATGAGGCAAAAAATTATACCAGTAATTCCCTTCGATGAATATAAATATGCTGTAGAAAGCCCTATTCCCATTCCTTGAAACATCGGTATAAAAAATGCAATGGGTTGTCCTATAGAAAAAAAGCCTACAAAAAACAAAATTACTATCAATATCATTGAAGAAAAAAATGAAGATGCAAAAGTAATAAATATAGATTGTTCTATTCTTTTGTTTATAAATTTCTGCATTATTGAACCAAGTTGATTTACCGCTTCGTCTCTATTTAAGCCTATCAACATAGCTCCATATATCATACCTATCATAAAAATCACAAATAAAATTTTAATTAAATTAACATTTTTAAGATATACAGACAAAAATGCTTTTCTTTTTAAATTCAATATATTTAGCATAAAAAACACATCCTTCATATTTGATATCATTGATTAATAAATATCTATGTTGGACGTGCTATCATTATTCATTATTTAATTTTTATTTTGAAAGTTCTAATGCTCTTTTAACTGTTTGCTCACATGTTTTTTCCACAACTTCAACAAAATGATTTGCTTCTAAAACAGACAATCCTGCTAAAGTTGTTCCACCGGGAGAACTAACATCTTTTATAAGTTCATCTGGATTTTTTCCGGAATTTAGCAACATTTCTGCACTGCCTTCTAAAGACGCACAAAACAGATTTAAAGCAGAATCTTCATCAATTCCTTTTTCTTTAGCAAAATTCAAAAAGCCTTTAGCAAACATGTATATATATGCCGGCGATGAGCCATTTATCGCTATTATTTCATTCATTTTTTCTATTGGAATTACAAATGTTTTACCACTTATTGAAAACAATTTTTTAACAAAATTAAATGCATCATCATCTACTGTTGTTCCCTTAGCAATGGCAGTAGAACCTTTTCCAATAAGTAGTGGTGTATTTGGCATAACCTGAACAAACCTGGGCGAAAAACCTAAAGTGTTTGATATATACTTTTCAGTTATTCCAGCCGCAATAGATATAAGAACATGGTTCTCAGTTAATACTGGCTTTATACTTTCTAAAACTTCAGGAAAATTTTGTGGTTTAATTGATAAAACAATATACTCACATTTTTTTATCAATTCTTCTATAGATGAACAAATAACAACTCCCATTTTGTTAAAAACATCATAATTGTTTTTATTAATATCATAGCCCATTATTCTCATACAAATTTTATTTGAATAAACTCCAGATATAATTGCCTTGGCCATATTGCCTGTTCCGATAAATCCAACTGTATTCAATTTTAAATCCTCCTAAAACAATTACGCAAGAGCGGCTTTAATCATTATTGCACACTCAATACGTTTCTTTTCCATTTCACAACTAATTTCATATGGCTTCAAAATGTTGCCACCAGCATACTGATAATTATTAGCGTTACATCCGCCACTACAATAAAACTTGGCCCAGCAATCATTACACTTTTCTTTATCAAAAATTGTGGTTTTAGAAAATTTATTTTTAATATTCACATCTAAACTATTTTCATAAACATTTCCCATTTTCCACTCTTCCATACCAACAAATTGATGGCACGGATATATACAACCATCTGGGGAAATTGCAACATATTCATTACCGCAACCACAACCGCGAAGTCTCTTTATAACGCAAGGTCCCTGTTTTAAATCTATCATAAAATGAAAAAAATTTATTTTACCATTATTTTTTTTCTTTTCAACTATTTTATTTGCCAGTAATTCATATTCTTTACAAATTTTTGGTAAATCTTCTTCAGTTATAGCATATTCCTGCTTAGCATCACATACAACTGGTTCAACTGAAATTTGATCAAACCCACAATCATTAATATGTAAAACATCGTTTGAAAAATCTAAATTATGCTTGGTAAATGTACCTCTAACATAATAATCTTTTGTGCCACGATTTTTAACCAATTTCAAAAATTTTGGAATAATTGAGTCATAAGAACCATCACCATTAACTCTTGGTCTCATTTTATCATTAACTTCCTTGCGTCCATCTAAAGACAAAACAACATTATCCATTTCTGAATTCAAATACTCGATTTTGTCATCAGTCAATAAAATTCCATTAGTAGTCATGGTAAACCGAAAATGTTTATTAAACTTTTTTTCTTCAGTTCTAGCATATTCAACAGTTTTTTTAACCACATCAAAATTCATTAATGGTTCTCCACCAAAAAAATCAACTTCTAAGTTTCTTCTTTTGCCCGAATTTTTTATTAAAAAATCGATAGCTTTTTTTGCAGTTTCAACGGACATCAATTCTCTACTTCCGCCAAAATCTCCTGTAGATGCAAAACAATATTTACATCTCAAATTACAATCATGTGCGACATGCAAACACATAGCTTTAATTGGAGCATTTTCCGTTACATTTTTATACTTATCATACCCACTGTCGTTAGTAAATAATCGTTTATTTTCATATAATGAATATATTTCATTGTAACTATCCTGAATTTCCTCTACAGTATATTTTGAAAACGCTTTAAAAAAATCATCTGGACAGTTCTTGCTCATGGGAAGGCTTATTTTATCTAACATATTAAATGTAAGATCATCTACGACGTAAACTCCTCCACTTTCAACATCTAAAACTATATTGTAACCAGACATACTATACTTATGAATCATTTGAACATAGACAACAGACCGCTTCAAATATATGATAACATGTCCATCATCCCAAACCCTCCTCACAACTATTAAAATTCCCGCCACTCAGACGGGAAAACTAATAAATTTTTTAAGCTAAAAATTAACGTTGCTCTTCATTTTCACATTTTTGATTTGCAACAGTACATGAAGTTTTACATGCAGATTGGCAAGATGTTTGACACTCGCCACAGCCACCTTTGCAAGCTGTTTCTTTTAAATTAAGATCATTTAGCAATTTAATATGTTTCATAAATCAACACTCCCGAACTAACACATTTTATAATACTTTTTACAACAAAGAAAGTATACCATAATTAAATATCAAATTCAAGACAAAATTTGATGTATAGTATTCCTTTCTACTTATCAAAAATTAAACTCTATACAATAAGTCTGTTACTGAAGGCATAGGCCAAGTCTTTTTAGGAATAAATCTTTCTATACTATCAACATGTTTCCTGAGAACACGCATATTTTTAAGAACACAATCACAATAGTACTTAGCTTCTTCAAACGTATCTTTAAATTCGCTAAATTCTAAAGATTTATTTAAATCATTTCTAGCAACAGTAATATTTTCAATAGCTTTCGAGAACATACCAATGTTGTCTAACAAAGTAGTATTTTTTATATCGCATTGTTTCATATTTAAATATGTTGTACTTATTTTTTGACTATAGTCTACAATAGCAGGTAAAATTTGTCTGTTAACCATTTCAAGCATCGTGTGTGCCTCTATATTGAGTGTGTTACAATAGATTCCCAACATTATTTCATATCTAGCATTACACTCTGATCTTGAAAAAACACCAAAATGTTCAAATAAGTTTATGTTCTCTTCCTTAACAAATTCACCAGCTGCTTCAACTGTATTACTTAAATTAGACAAACCTCTAGCCTGTGCTTCCTTTTTCCATTTTTCAGTATATCCGTTACCATTGAAAATAACTCTGCCGTGTTTTTTTACAGTTTCGGATACTATTTTGAAAACTGATTTTTCTAAATTATTTTCACTATCTATAATATCTGCAAAATATTCCAACGATTCCGCAACAATTAAATTCAAAACAGTTGTTGACAGAGAAATCGATGCAGAAGCTCCCAACATTCTAAATTCAAATTTATTTCCTGTAAATGCAAAAGGAGACGTTCTATTTCTATCACTATCATCCTTGGGCGGATTTGGTAAAGTATTTACTTTAGTTATTAAAACATTAGATGAATTTTCATCAAAAACACGACGTCCTGATGCAATATTTTTTAATGTATCAGTAAGATGTTCTCCTAAAAACATAGATATAATTGCAGGCGGTGCTTCTTGTGCCCCCAATCTGTTATCATTGCCTGCAGAAGCAGATGTCATTCGAAGAAGTCCTGCATGTAAATCAACTCCACGAATTATTGCACAAAGAAATACTAAAAATTGCATATGATCTTTTTCAGTTGTTCCAATATCTAATAAGTTTTCACCTTCATTAGTGGCCAAAGACCAGTTATTATGCTTACCTGAACCGTTAACATATGCAAATGGTTTTTCATGTAACAAACATGCTAACCCTTTTGTCTTAGCAACTGTTCTCATTGTTTCCATAATAAGTTGGTTATGATCTGATGCCAAGTTACATGATTCAAACATAGGAGCCATTTCATGTTGAGCCGGAGCAACCTCGTTATGTTTGGTTTTAGCCGCTATACCAAAAGACCATAACTTTTCATCTAAATCATACATATAATCAGAAACTCTAATTCTTATACGACCACAATAATGATCATCCATTTCTTGTCCTTTTGGAGGTTTAGTTCCAAACAATGTACGACCACATATCTTCAAATCCAAACGCTTTTCATAATTTTCTCTATCTATCAAGAAATATTCCTGCTCTGCTCCAACTGTTGGTGTTACGCGAGTTGTAGTATTATTGCCAAACGCTCTTAATATTCTAACAGCATGTTCCGATATAGCTTCCATAGATTTTAATAAAGGAGTTTTCGTATCTAAAGCCTCACCATTATATGAACAAAAAGCGGTAGGTATATATAATGTTTTTCCTTTTATAAATGCAGGAGAAGTACAGTCCCACATAGTATATCCTCTAGCTTCGAAGGTGTTACGTAAGCCACCATTAGGAAATGAAGACGCATCCGGCTCCCCTTTGATTAACTCCTTACCTGAAAATTCTAACTTCAAATCCCCATTAATTGAATTAATAAAACTCTCATGCTTACCTGCTGTTATTCCCGTCATCGGTTGAAACCAATGAGTATAGTGGGTAGCGCCATTTTTGATAGCCCAATCTTTCATAGCTGAAGCAACAATTGGTGCAATTTCCGGTTCAAGTGGAAGAGATAACTCTATAGATTTTTTTAAACTTTTATAAGTTTCAGAAGGTAAATGATGTTTCATAACCTCATCATTAAACACTTTTGAACTAAAATTTTTCAACAAAAACACAAACAAAAACTCCTTTCAATAGAAAACAAAATTATAATATATTAATAAACTAACAAAAAAATCCGTTAGAAAATTTATAATAAGTGTATTCCTCTTTTTTCAGCTTCAAATAAAGCAAAATCATCCCAAACGCCCGAAGCAACTTCTCCGATATGAATTTTATTTAAAAGTAACATAGAAAGAAAACTCAAATTTATACTTCCTCCAATTGTGCAAGGTAACACTCTCTTTTTCAGCAGATTATGAAATGACAAGTTAGGAACATTCAACCCATAATAACTAAACTGTTCAACCATTTTGTCCCACAAAACTCTTATTCCGATTTTAGCAAGATTTTGTGGACACTCAAATATAGAATTCCACACCAAAAGAATTCCGCTGAAATCCCAATCGTCGACATCAGGATCACATATTGAATGAGAAATTCCACTATTTAAAACTGACCCTATTTGTTCAATAAACACAATTCCGTATTTCTTACATATAGCACATTCTCTCTGAACTGGAGAAAAATCAGGATATAAATTTTCAAGACGTTGAGAAGTTAAACATTTTAAATTAGAACCAAACACTGCATTAAATATGCCATATTCTCTCAAAATTTTTTTAGCAGCCATGTTAATAATTTCACTAATAATAAGAACCTCTTCTTCTAATCTTGGCATACAAATATTTTCAACGTTTAAAATTCTTTCCCAACATAAATTGTTTTCAAAAGCATAGTCATAGGCACCATTAAAATAATTTTGCTTTATCTTGGCCAAATACGCGATTCCCTCATCTGAAGATACACCATATTTTTTTATAGCATACCTTCCCCACTTTGCTGTTTTATGCGGAACCACAGCCTTATGAAAATTGTCTACGTCAATTACATTATCCAAGCCAGTTGCCAAAAAAATCTCATTAGGAAACAACACCTTAAAAAGATTCATTTTTTTGCACAGAGCTCTAAAACACTCTCGCTCCACTAAATCAACTGCACTAAGAGTTTGTTTTATACTTAACACAGACCAATAATCGTCGAAATTTTCATTAGTAAACATGTTGTTCTTAGACATATTGGGCATAAACTTGGCTCCTCTAAAAAATATCAAACAAAGACATTCTAACATTTAGAGAATCAAAAATCAACACATTCTACGACAAAATATTCTTTAAAAATTATTCTCCTAAGTAATTTTTAACCATTTCTTGAAGCAACTCATCCCTATCTATTCTTCTTATTAAGCTTCTAGCATTATTATAAGTTGTAATATATGTAGGATCTTCAGAAAGGATATAACCTACAATTTGATTAATTGGATTATAGCCTTTTTCTTTCAGTGCATCATATACAAGCAATAAAATTTTCTTCATATCATTTTCTTTATCATTATTTAAAGAAAATGTTACAGTCTTATCTTGCATGACATTAACCCCCAGAAATAAGTTTTAAACAAGAATACTTTTTATAAAAGTACACTATCTTTTATAAAATTATACTATACATAATAAAAAATATCAATAAAAATCAAGTTGTAAAAACAAAATAATATATTGACAAATTTTTGTTAATAAATTTATTAATTTTGCTGGACTTTATATTTTAAAAATGATACAATTAGTGTGTATGCGAGTTGCATGATTTGTATAAACTATAATGTGTTTTTAAATTTGTGTATGCAAATTTTTGTTCATAATTAATAAGTTGATTAATGGAGGATATATATTTTGGAAAAATTTGTAATAAATGGTGGATTTAAATTAAGTGGTTCAATAAATATAAATGGTGCTAAAAATGCTGCAGTTGCAATAATTCCGGCAACATTGCTTGCAACTGGTCCATGCGTTATTAGTAACTTACCTGATATAAGCGATGTCTCCATTTGTTTTAAAATTTTAAAACAAATGGGTGCTAAAATAAAATTAATAAATAAACATTCGGCTGAAATTGACACAACAACTGTAAATGATCCAACAGTTCCATATGAACTGGCAAAGCGTATGCGAGCTTCTTATTATTTTTTAGGAGCGTTGTTGGCAAGATTTGGCACTGCCAATGTTGCTATGCCTGGCGGTTGCAATTTTGGTGTAAGACCTATTAATTTACATTTAAAAGGTTTTGATTCACTAGGCGCCAGCCATGAAATAGATGCAGGAATAATAAAAGTAACTTCTAACGGACTTAAAGGAAACAATATATATTTCGATATGGTTTCAGTTGGAGCAACAATAAATATTTTGTTAGCAGCAACTACAGCTGACGGTTTAACTGTAATAGAAAATGCTGCTCGCGAACCTCATATTGTTGATTTAGCCAACTTCCTAAATTCTATTGGTGCAAATATAATGGGGGCTGGAACTGATGTTATAAAAATTAGAGGTACAAAAAACTTTTCTTTTTCTAATTACTCAATAATTCCCGATCAAATTGAAGCAGGAACGTATATGGCTATGGCTGCCGCAACCGGTGGCGATGTCCTAATAAAAAATATTACACCTAAACATCTAGAATCAATAATCAAAAAGATGAAAAGTATGAATATAGATATACAAGAATACGATGACAGTTTAAGAGTCAGACGCACTGAAAAACTAAATAAAGTAAACATAACAACACAACCTCATCCAGGTTTCCCAACCGACATGCAACCACAAATGACCGCACTGTTAACTCTTGCAGAAGGAACGAGCATCGTAACTGAAGGTATTTGGGATAGTAGATTCAAATATGTTGATGAACTTCGTAGAATGGGTGCAAACATATCTGTAGACGGAAAAGTTGCTGTTGTTGAAGGTACTGGTCATCTTAACGGCGCTCCTGTTGCCGCAACAGACCTAAGAGCAGGAGCAGCCATGATAATTGCTGCGTTAGCCGCTAAAGGTACAACCGAAATCGAAAATATACAGTTTATTGAACGTGGATATGGTGATATCGTTAATAAACTTAAATCTTTGGGCGCACAAATTAAACGAGTAGGCGTTCAAGATGAAATTAAAGTTTCTAAAGCACTTTGATTAAAAATATTCAAATAACAAAAAATTAAGATTGGTGTGTTTAATGGTTATCTATCCTCTTTGCAGTTCGAGTAAAGGAAATTGCACATATATTTCTAACAACAATTCAGGATTGTTGATTGATGCAGGTTTTGGAATTAGAAATCTTTATAAGTATTTGAACAACGCAAATTTTTCGAAGGACAATATAAAAGCTATTTTTATTACGCATGAACACATCGATCACATATCCGGGTTATACAGCATAACTAAAAATTTATCTATACCTATTTTTGCCTCACAAGGAACAACTAAATCTTTAATAAACAAAAGCAAAATATATGATAAATCCATCATATACGAAATTAACCCACAAAAACCAGTATATATAGATGATTTTGAGATTAGTGCCTTTACCACACCTCACGACTGTGCGGAAAGTCTAGGCTTTTGTATTTATAACAATAATAAAAAATTTTCTATATGCACTGATATAGGATATGCAACTCCAATAATTAAAAAAAAACTGGTAGACTCTGATTTGATTTTATTAGAGTCTAATTACGATTTTAATTTATTACAAATTAGTCCATACCCACATCTTTTAAAAAAAAGAATCGCATCTAATTTAGGGCATCTATCAAATGATGATGCAGCAGAACTTATCAAACACCTAATACATAACGGCGCAAATAATTTTATACTTGGTCATCTAAGTCAAACAAATAACACACCCGACTTGGCCTTACAAACCGTAGTATCATATTTAGCACAACGAAATTTACAGATCAATAAGGACTATTTACTAAGTGTTGCACCTATGAGAAATAATAATTCTATTATATACGAGGTTTGATTTAATAATGATAAAAGTTGATATTATAAGTGTGGGAAAATTAAAAGAAAAATTTTTTGTAGAAGCCAGCAAAGAATATTTAAAAAGATTACAGCCTTTTTGTAAAATAAACATTATTGAAGTTCCAGAATATAAATGTTGTAATTCACCAAATCAATCACAAATTCAAAAAGTTATAGATGAAGAAGGAAAATGTATTTTAAAAAAAGCAGATCCAAGATCTTTTAAAATTGCGTTATGTATTGAAGGCAATTTAAAATCTTCAGAAAAATTAGCCAAGAATTTTTCTGAATTAACCACAATCAATGGCAAAAATTATTTTACATTTATAATTGGGGGATCTTACGGTTTATCTGATCGTGTAAAAAAATGTTCCGATTTCAAATTATCTATGTCTCCACTAACATTTCCACATCAATTATCTCGTATAATTTTATTGGAACAGCTCTATAGAGTCTTTACAATACAAACAGGAAAAACATATCACAAATAAAGGGGTCGTATTATTCAACATAACGAAAAAATCCCAGAACAAGTTGTTCTGGGATTTTTCACAACTACTATGGCGGAGGAGGAGGGGTTCGAACCCTCGCGCCGGTTGCCCGACCTACACCCTTAGCAGGGGCGCCTCTTCACCAACTTGAGTACTCCTCCACATGGCAAAATATAAACTAATTGGCGGAAAGGGTGGGATTCGAACCCACGGTCCCTTGCGGGATCACCGGTTTTCAAGACCGGCTCCTTAAACCACTCGGACACCTTTCCATAAAAGCTATAAGCAACGAATAAAATTATAGCAAAATACTCTACGTTTGTCAACACAATTTTTAATAAAAAACAAAATTACACATAAGACAAAGGTGGTGGGAATAACTGGACTTGAACCAGTGACTTCTTGCATGTCAAGCAAGCACTCTAACCAGCTGAGCTATACTCCCCCAACACCGATGAGATTATATCATAAAAATTGCTTAAATGTCAATAGCACTTAAGCAATTTTGAACATTTTACCATATTATGCTAAATAAAAGCGTTATTTTTTACCATATATACACATATTTATAAAAATCACACTACATTACCATTCTAACAAAATTCGAGTTAAAGTTATCAATCATATCAAAAGATTTTCCCACACCGTATATAACACAATCTGTTGGGTGATCAGCTAAACGCGCTTTTATTCCTACTTTCTTAGAAATAAATTCAGGAAGTCCAGACATTAAACTTCCTCCCCCTGTAAGTAAAATACCATTATGCTGGACATCACATAAAACTTCTGGTGGAGCTTCCTGAATAACATCATTTATATTATCCACTATTTTTTGAAAAGAAGATTTAAGATTATTATACATATCACACTGTGTTACAGTTATACTCTTGGGCAACCCAGTAAGTATGTCTTTGCCCTTTATTATGCATTTTATTGAACGTTTAGGCGAATTAACAGTTGCAACATTAATTTTAGCTTTTTCAGCACTATTAATACCAATTAATAAATTATAATTATTAGCAATATTTTTTAATATAACACTATCAATATGCTGTCCACCATATCTTATAGACCTACTAATTATTGTGCCATTTAAAGATATTAATGCTATATCAGTGGTTCCCCCACCAATATTTACAACTACTGCACCATTCAAACTACTAACATCTAACCCAGCTCCCAAACCAGATGCCACAGACTCATCAATTAAAAAAACTTTTTCACATCCAGAGGAAAGTATCGTTTCTGTTAACGCTTTTATTTCCACATTTGTCATTAAACTATGAACACACATACAAACTCTAGTCTTTTTTATCGACTTATTTAAAACTCTAGACAAAAGCTCATTTAGCATAATTTTATTTAATTCGTAGTCCACAATTACTCCGGTGGACACAGGATGTTTAACAATTATTGAATCTGGATTTTTACCAATCATTTCATATGCTCTTTTACCAATTTCAAATAATTTACCTGTATTTTTTTTTATAGCAACCACCGATGGTGTTTTTAATACAATACCCTTATCTTTGATAAAAATTTTTATATTGGTAGTACCTAAATCTATTCCAACATCGCATTTTGACATATAAACACCTCATCGTTTATATAAATTTTATATTATTAAAAGTATTATATGTAAAAAAATGCAAAATTTTTATTAATTAAAATTTTATTTCAAATTTTTTATTAAAATCACTAAATTTCTTAAAGGCACCATTTGAAATCGCAAATGCTATAGCATATACATTTTTGGCGCCCGCTTTTTTACAAGCTTTAGCAACCTCATCAATTGTTGACCCGCTAGTAATAATATCGTCACAAATTAATACATCTTTCCCGCTAATCAAATTTTCGTTAGCAAGAAAAGAGTCATTTAAATTTAGCAATCTACTATTAAAATCACATTCATGTTGCAATTTAGTTTCTCTAACTTTTTTGATTGCCCTACGATCATATTTGATATTTAAAAATTTTGATATACGTTTTGCAAGCAAATCCGCAGTATTATATTTATTTTTATTACGAAATGACGGAACAGAAACTATAATATCCGAATAAAATATATCGCATTCCTTCATGAAGTAACAAAAGCTTTTACAAAAATTCTTTTTATTATCAAACTTAAATTTCAGCATAGCGTCTCTTACAATATCATCATACAAAAATGGTGCCGTAAATGAATCGCAATATTTGGTTTTACCAAGATTTTTATTTACAAAACTCTTTAAATCATTTGCACATAACTCACAACACACACTATTATTTGTTTTTATATTGCAATATGGACAAAAATAAATATTTTCGTTAAACAAAACTCAATCTTCCTCCATAACATTTTTTATTATAAAATTCTTTAAACCCGTATATCTATAATTAACCTTAACTTGCCTAGACATATCTGCCACTGTTTTTTTTGAACCAACAAGAACTACATTTTCTCTTGCCCTAGTAATGGCAGTATAGAGCAAATTCCTATTATAAAAATCTGTGCTTTTATTCAACACAGGAATCACAACGCATTTAAATTCATTACCTTGACTCTTATGTACTGTTATTGCATATGCCAGTTCAATTTCTCTCGCCATATCTAAGGTGTATTCCGCTATTTTTCCATCGAAATCAATTTGGAAGATCCTGTTTAGCTTATTAATTTTTTTAATAATTCCTATGTCACCATTAAATATTCCTGTTCCCTCTTCAACCTCACTTTTCCAACTTATATCATAGTTGTTTCTTATTTGCATTACTTTATCACCTTCACGAAAAGTATAGAAACCAAAGGTAAATTCCGTCTTTTTAAATTTTTTAGGATTTATTATTTTTTGAATTTCATTATTTATATTTACTGTTCCTACCAAACCTTTTTTTGATGGACAAATAATTTGTATATCTTGAACAACATTGTATTTATAAAAGTTGGGCAATCTAAATGCCACTAATTCCATAATAGTTTTCACGACACTTTCTGGAGTTTTTCGTTCTAAAAAAAAGAAATCATTATCTGCTTTATCTAAACAAGGAAGTTCATCATTTATTATAGCGTGAGCATTTGTTATTATTAAACTTTGAGCTGACTGCCTAAATATTTCTTTCAATTCAATATGTGGGATACATTCACTTGAAATTAAACTTTTTAAAACATTTCCTGCTGAAACAGATGGTAACTGATGATAATCTCCTGTTAATATAAATTTACATTCAGGTTTAGCAGCTTTTAAAATATCACAAAACAATAAACTATCCACCATAGACATCTCGTCTATAACTATTACATCACTTTTTAAAAGATTTCTTTCATTGTGAACAAACTCACTTCTATCTTCTTCTCTTCGTTGAACTCCGAGCAACCTATGTATTGTCATTGCTTCTCTTCCGGTAATTTCAGATAATCTTTTAGATGCTCGTCCCGTTGGTGCACAAATTGTAATTTTAAGTCCTCGTTGTTCTAAAATAGATATTATTGCATTTAAAATGGTAGTTTTTCCGGTACCTGGTCCACCACTTAAAATAAACAGATTGTTGCAAAGAGCCTCTTTGATAGCCCTTTTCTGCATATCTGCAAAACAAATCTCCATTTTTTCTTCTTCAATATTAATTAGCGTTTCTAACAGTTCAGGCTGTATATCTTCCTGCAAGCGAACTAATTCAGAAATTCTCTCGGATATGTATTGTTCAGCAATATAATAGCTTGGCAAAAATAACATTTCTTTTCCCATGTCATAACTATAAACTTTTTTTCGTTCAATCATTTCATCTAAAACAATTTCTAAATAATCACTATCAACCCCCAATAAATTGCATGCTATTGGCAATATGCTTATTCGCGGAACACACGTATGTCCATTTTCCTTAGCGTTATATCGCAAAATATATTCAACTCCGGACACTATTCTACAATTACTATCATTTGCTATATTCAATTCTTTAGCAATTTTATCTGCCAAAGAAAAAGATACCCCTACATCTTCGTCACACAACTTATAAGGATTATTTTTTACAATTTCTAACGAAAAAATTCCCCATTTGCTCCAAACCTTAAAGCTCACATTAGATTTTAAACCATAGCTTTCTATAAAAGTCATTAACTTTCTCATTGCAAATAGCTTATTAAATTCGTCTTTAATCTTTTCAATTTTATTGGGAGATATTCCTTTTATTTGAGATAAGCAATCCGGATTTTCTTCTATTACTTTTAAAGTATCTACTCCAAAAGAATCAACAATACGTTCCGCCAATACAGGTCCTATTCCTTTTAAGCTACCTGACGATAAAAACTTTTTTATAGAACGTTCTGTTGTTGGAAGTGATCTTTCAAACATTTTAACTTTAAATTGATGACCATAACTAGGGTGTTCCACATAACAACCTGTTAAAAATAACATTTCCCCTTCCTCAACACTAAAAAGTTCACCAACAGCTATTAATGCAGAATCATCCACCATTCCTTGCAACACTGCAAAACCAGTATCTTCATTTCTATAAACGATTTCCTCGACAGAGTAATTAATACTAACTAATTTTTCATCCATTTTTTCATCCTTAAAATAAAACAAATTTTAAAAATTTCAAATATAACTCTAAATAACATATATTAGTCTACATAATTTATTTGTTTTTTTCAATAATTTATTCAACAACTATATTTTTCTTAAACAAATTTTGAAATTGATGGTAATCACAAAGCATTATATCAGTATGATCTGCACAAAATAATTCACATATATTTCTAGTTTCTTGGTCCATTCCCATATCCAAAAACAGTAAGCTTACTTTTTCATTATGCTTATATTTAGCTTTATATTCCCTAGCAAGCATTTCCATTTCTTCCATATGTCCAGAAATTGGAATAATAATTATAATGTTAGCGGGTATTTTTGATTTTAATACCCATTTTTCAAAAATACTGACTATATGTATAAATCCAATAACGAGAACAAATAGAAAAAATCCACAAAACACAAAATCCATATCTATCTAACTCCTTTTATGTATTATACGTTTATATAATATTTTAGTGACATTATCTAAATTTATTTTGTTTTTATTTTTAAAAATTTGTCAAATAATATGTTTTATTGTATAATGTATGGGTTGTTAAATAAATTTTATTGAAGGAGATTTGAAAATGAAACAAAAAATTTTTGCTCTACTATTAGTGTTTTCTTTTGTTTTAACAATAACCGGTTGTAAATCTAATCAAAATAATCCTATGGACGACAAACCAAGTATTTCATACGAAATAAAAAATCCTTCCCATGACGTTGGTAGTCCTCAAAAACTAATAAGTTATCAAGAAAATTTAACATATGATATGCAGTTCCCATACATAGGAAATTCTAATATAGATCAAATCATACTAAATCATATAAATAAAAAAGTTAATACTTTTATGTCTGATAATGCAGACTACAAAGCAAATGGAAAAGGTGATAGAAAAGAACTATATAGTTCATATCAAACATTTTCATACGGCGATAATAACTTATCTGTGGAAATTCAATATCTTACAAAGGATCCATCTAATAAGACAGAGATTGAGACTGTAGAAACATTAGTTTTTAATAAAGAAAAACTTATATCCAACGAAAATGTTTTTAGAAGCAATAAAATGGACATTGTATCTAAAGCAATAAAAGATGCTATCATGTCAAATGAAAAATATAAATCAGACTTTGAAAAAAACTCTAATGGTATTCCGGAATCCATAGATGCTGTAAAAAATTTTGTGTTTAGTGGAGAATCTGTAATTTTCTTCTACGCTACCGGTAGCGTTCTTCCAGTTCAACATGGTATAGTTTCTGTTGAAGTACCAAAAGAAAAAATAGAAGAAGCTTTTTCCACTTCCTCTCCCGAACCGTTTAAAGGTCCTAAATCTAGTGCAAGAGAAGCTGTTGAACAAGGTAAACCAATAATCGCTCTAACGTTTGATGACGGTCCTATGGACGGAAAGACAAATATAATATTAGACGAGTTAGAAAAATATGATGCTCATGCTACTTTCTTCGTCGTTGGAAATCAAGCAGAAAAATGTCCAGAACTTTTGAAAAGACAAATAGACTTAGGATGTGAAATTGGGAACCACACATATTCGCATGAATCGCTGTCTAATTTAAGTGTTAGTCAAATCGAAAATCAAATTAATAAAACAAATAACATTGTTCAACAAGCTACAGGTATAGTTCCTTCTTTGGTAAGACCTCCATATGGTAATAAAAATCAAACCGTCAAAAACACCGTAAAAGCACCATTGATACTTTGGGATGTTGATACATTGGATTGGAAAACAAAAAATACGAATTCAACAATAAATAAAGTACTAAACGAAGCAGCAGACGGCAATATAATATTGATGCACGATATACATGATGCCACTGTTGAGGCTATAAAAACTATAATACCTAAATTAATTAATAAAGGCTTTTATCTAGCAACTGTTAGCGAAATGTTTGAAGCTAAAGGTTTAACGATTTCTCCTGGCAACGCATATGTTAAAGCAAGCTAAGCAATAAAAAACTCACTCCACAAAGTTAAAAAGTGGAGTGAGTTTTTTTATTTATTTTTCAATTATCTTGTTAACAGCATTCTTTAATTCATCTACTTTATCAATCTTTTCCCAGGAAACATCTAAATCATGTCTTCCAAAATGTCCATACGCCGCTAAAGATTTATAAATAGGTTTTTTCAAGTTCAAATAATCTATAATAGATCCGGGCTTAAAATCAAACACCATTTTTATTGCCTGCTCCAAGACATCATCCGAATACACACCAGTACCAAAAGTATCTAACATTATTGAAACAGGATGGGCCACACCTATTGCATATGCCAATTGAACCTCACAGCGCTTTGCCAAACCAGCAGCTACAATATTTTTAGCCACATATCTAGCCACATATGCCCCAGTTCTATCTACCTTTGTAGGATCTTTTCCTGAGAAAGCTCCCCCGCCATGTCTAGAATATCCTCCATATGTATCTACCATTGTTTTTCTACCAGTTAATCCACTATCTCCCACAGGGCCACCTATGATAAATTTGCCGGTTGGATTAACAAAGATTTTTGTCGTTTTCAACATAAACTCAGATGGAATAATCGGTTTTATAACATGTTCTATAATATCATTTTTTATTCTATCTAAAGAAATATTTTCATCATGCTGAGTAGAAACAACAATCGTGTCTACAGCTACAGGAACACCATCTTCATATTCTATCGTTACTTGAGTTTTTCCGTCCGGTCTTAAATAAGGAATTATATTCTGTTTCCTTACTTCAGCCAATCTTTTAGCAAGTTTATGTGCGTACATTATAGGCATAGGCATAAGCTCTGGCGTTTCATCACAAGCAAAACCAAACATCATTCCTTGATCTCCCGCACCAATTTCCATTTCATCAGTATCTCTAGCCTCTAAAGCCTTATCAACTCCCATAGCAATATCTGGAGATTGTTCGTCAATATTTGAAATAACAGCACAATTTTTCGAATCAAAACCATATTCTGATTGATTATATCCAATATCTTTAATAACTTTTCTCACTATTTTGGGAATATCTACATAACACTTAGTGGATATTTCTCCCATGAGCATAACCATACCAGTTGTACAAACGGTTTCACAAGCTACTCTAGCGTCATAATCATTTTTTAAAATTTCATCTAAAACGGCATCAGATATTTGATCACATATTTTATCTGGATGCCCTTCAGTAACAGATTCAGAAGTAAAATATTTTTTTGACATACTTTCTATCTCCAATCTAAAAATAATTGAGAAAACTTAATAAATAATTAAGCAGGATTATACCATTTTTTTTGTTTTTTGTCAAAATATTTATAGCATAAATATTTAAATTAGTAAGCTTATATACTTGACATATATATATATAAGGTGTATAATTTATTTATCAGAGTTAGCCAATGCTAATTGAGTTTTGATTATCAAAAACAAACAATAATTTTGAAGGAGAAAATGTTTAAGAATGAGCACATTAAATAAGGTAAAACGTGGTAAAAAAGTTCGCGTTAACAAAGTTGTTGGTAATTGCGCTTTAAAACGTAGAATAATGGATATGGGTATAACAAAAGGCGTAGAAGTGTTAGTAAAAAAATTTGCTCCATTTGGAGATCCGCTAGAGATAACTGTTAGGGGTTACGACTTATCTCTAAGAAAAAATGAAGCTAAAAATATAATAATTGAATATTAAGTCATATTTTTACAAATTTATTAGGAGAGGCTTATATATATGTCACTTAATATAGCATTAGTTGGTAATCCAAATTGTGGCAAAACCACATTATTTAATAATTTAACTGGTTCTTCCCAATATGTGGGAAACTGGCCAGGTGTTACTGTTGAAAAAAAAGAAGGTAAATTAAAAAAAAATAAAGATGTAAAAATAACAGATCTTCCTGGCATATATTCCTTATCTCCGTATACTTCAGAGGAAATTGTTAGCCGGGATTTTTTGCTGAAAGAACGACCAGATAGTATAATTAACATAATAGATGGAACAAACCTAGAGAGAAATTTATATTTAACAACACAGTTAATGGAAATGGGAATTCCTATAGTTTTAGCAATTAACATGATAGATATTGTCAAAAAAAATAATGACGATATAAACATAGACAAACTTTCTCAAGCAATGAACTGTAAGGCAATTGAGATATCTGCGTTAAAATCTCTCAATAATACAAAATTATCACAAATGGCAATTGACATTGCTTTAAATAAAGAGAATGTCCATTCTATTCCAAAATATTCAGAAAGTTTAGAAAAATATTTAACGAACATTTCCGATATAATACTTTCCAATGTCTTAATAAATGACTCAAATATTAGATGGTATACAATTAAATTATTTGAGAGAGATATAAATGTAATGTCTCAATTAAATTTAAGCAATGCAATAATACATAAAATTGAAAAAATTATAAAAATTGCCGAAGAAGAGTTTGATGATGATTCACAAAGTATAATTATCAACGAACGTTATAATTACATAGCTAAATTACTTCCATATTTTTATAAAAAATCCCCAAAAAAATTAACTACTGCCGATAAAATCGATAATATTGTAACTCATAATATACTAGCAATACCAATATTTGTTGCTATTATCAGCTTAGTGTATTTAATATCTATAACACTAATTGGAAAACCAATATCAAATTGGCTCAATGAAAGTATATTTGATGGCTTAATTAAATCTTCGCTTGAAACTTCTTTAGATCAAATTGGAACAGCCAGTTGGCTTTCAGACTTGATTGTAAATGGTATTATTTCTGGTGTAGGATCTGTTTTATCATTTATTCCTCAAATATTTGTTCTATTTATATTTTTATCCTTACTCGAAGATTGTGGTTATATGTCACGAATTGCATTTATTATGGACAGAATATTACATAAATTTGGATTTTCTGGTAAAAGTTTTATTCCATTTTTAATATCTTCGGGATGTACTGTGCCGGGTATTATGTCAACTAAAATTATAGAAAACAAAAATGAACGACTAATAACTTTAATTACAACATCTTTCATTCCTTGTAGTGCAAAGGTCCCTGTAATAGCTTTAATATGTGGTGCCATTTTACCAGAAATTTGGTATATAGCTCCTATAGTATATTTCGTGTGTATGTTTATTGTTGTATTGTCGGGAACGATTCTGAAAAAATCAAACTTGTTTTCAGATGAAAAAAATCATTTTGTTATGGAACTTCCATCGTACCATATGCCATCACTAAAAAGTATTACAATCCATGTCTTAGATCGCGTAAAATCTTTTATTATAAAAGCAGGAACAGTTATATTTTTGGCTAGCATTGTGGTTTGGTTTTTATCAAACTTTGGAATTGATCAAAATGGTTTTAATATGGTGGATAAGCAAGATTCTTTTCTTGCAAGTATCGGAAAGCTAATTTCCCCTATTTTTTCTCCACTTGGATTTAACAATTGGGAAGCAGCTGTTGCAACAATTTCGGGTTTAATTGCAAAAGAAAATATAATAAACACTATTGGTGTAACCTCTGAATTATCAGAGAATAGTATAAATATATCAGAAAAAATAACAAACATATTTCCAAACTCAACTTCTGCCATATCATTTTTGACATTTAATTTACTATGTGCTCCTTGTTGCGCTGCTGTTGGAGCAATCTATAGACAAACATCCAGTTTTAAATGGACTAGCTTTGCGGTTGCATTTCAAACTGTTGTTGCATATATCACATCACTATTTATTTATCAAATTTTGGGACTTGTATTAGGTTATTTACAATTTAGCTTTTGGACTATCACTTCCTTTATTTTAATTGCTTTTATTTTGTTTTTCATTGCAAGACCACACAAAAAATAAATTAGGAGTAAAAAATATGATTACATTAATTACCAACAATATATCTTCGACAATCGTGATCTTGCTTTTACTGATTATTACAATAAAAATATTAATATATTTACTAAGAAAAAAAGAAAAAAAAAATAATTGTCTGAATTGTACTAAAAACTGCTGTAATAACTGTAACTCAGACACGTATAAATATCATAAATAATAATATAAGACAGAAGACTTTTTCTTATAAACTCAGTTTAATAGATACAATTAATTTGACATACTTTTAATTAAATGATATCATTTGTATTGTACGTGTAGAAATTTATCACATTTGGAGGCATTTAAATAAATGATTGATGTTCATTATCGTTGTTACAAATGTATGAATAAATTAAATAAGAACGCTGTTAGCTGCCCTCGTTGCAATAGCGCAGTACCATCAATAGAAAATGCAGAAAAGTGTCTTAAACAAGGTACAGTTTTATCTGAAAGATATATAATTGGTTCAATTATTTCTCAAAACAGTGAAAGTATAACTTATATAGCGTTAGATCAACATCTTGATATGAATGTAGCTATCAAAGAATTATTTCCGAATACATTACTAAATCGCTTGGAATCAGGACAGGTATGTTTGAAATCTAATCAAAACAATTTATTTGAAGATATCAAAGCAAAATTCATTACCTTATTTGAATCCTTGTCTAAATTTAGAACCATGCCTAATATATTAAAAGTGTTTTCTGTATTTTTAGAAAATGATACTGTTTATACAATACAAGAATTACCTAATGGTATTACTTTAAGAAAATATCTTTCTAATTACTATGGAGAATTACGCTGGGAAGATTGCTCTAGTATGTTTTTAGGATTAATTAAATCTATTCAACATTTACACAACAGTGGTATTGTTCATGGCGGACTATCCCCCGAAACAATATTAGTGGAAAATAATACTTTTAAAATAATTGATTTTTCCACACAATATCTTAGATCATCACATGACAACGATCTACCAATTGCAATATATGATGGATATGCTTCTCCTGAACAATATAGTGATCAAAACATCTTGGGTGTTTATTCAGATGTTTACGGGATGGCTGCAGTAATGTATAAATCGTTAACAGGAACTATGCCTGTATCGTCCAATACAAGAGCTGAAAATGATAATCTCATACCACCAGACATATTGAATTCAAATGTTCCTAAAAATGTTTCTTTAGCTATTATGGCTGCTTTAAAATTATCTCCAAAGCTTAGAACTCAAACTATGGAAGATTTTTATGCAGAGATTATTACACCACCTAGATCAAGTCAAAAAACCGTTAAAATTGAACCTATTAAAAAAGAAGCTACTAACTATAATCAAATTACAATTGTTGAACAAAAACATGAAATGAAAACTCACAATGTTATATTGTTAACTATGTTAATTTCTGCTGGTGTAGCAATGTTATCGTTAGCTATAATAATTTTTATATTGTTTGGATAAAAAATAAGAGAGACTTATTAAAATATAGTCTCTCTTATTCTTTATTCAGAGTATTTGTCAATACTAGTCTAATGATGAACTTTCCGAAACATCTTCAAAACCAAACTCTAACTTTTCGCCACAATTGGGACAAACTATTTCCCCTTTAGCAAGAATATCTTCATTTAATTGAACTACTTGCTGACAATTTGGACAACAAACTTCATAAAGATCAGAATCGCAATCACAACAACCACAATCTGAATCTTCACAATTACAATCATAAACAATATCTTCTACATCAGCCAAATTTTCATCTATTTCATCTATAACTTCACTATGTTCTTCACAGATATTTTCTAAATCCTTAATACTTAGCGCCATATCTTCTAATAAATCTACAATCGATTTTAAGACCTTAGTTTCTTCCTTACTATCATCTAACTTAATTCCTTCAATTAATCCTTTTATGTAAGCTGCTTTCTCTGTCAAATTCATAACAAAAACCTCTCTAAACATTCTCAAAAATTACTTAACACACATATAAACCTTATGCACGTTCCATATATTCACCTGTTCTAGTGTCTATTCTAATCTTATCTCCCTCATTAACAAATAATGGTACTTTTATTTCTGCACCTGTTTCCAAAACGGCAGGTTTTGTCGCATTAGTTGCGGTGTTTCCTTTTAAACCTGGATCTGTTTGAGTTATCACAAGTTCAACAAAATTTGGTGGTTCAACACCAAAAACATCTCCCTTGTATGATAAAACCTTTACTTCCATTTCTTCCTTAACAAATCTAAAACTATCTCCCAATTTACTTTCATCAATTGGTATCATATCATAAGTTTCACAATCCATAAAATACTTTAAATTTCCTTCAGAATAAGAATACTGCATATTTCTACGATCAATGTATGCTAACGGAAATTTTTCAGTAGGATTAAAAGTTCTTTCAATTACCGTACCTGTAATTACATTTTTTATTTTAGCACGAACAAAGGCCGCACCTTTCCCTGGCTTAACATGTTGAAATTCCACAATTTGAAATACGTTACCATCCATATCAAATGTTACACCATTTTTAAAATCTCCAGCCGAAATCATAAATTAACCTCCACATTTTATAATCAAAATTTCTAAAATAATTCTATACTAATTATAAAAATATTGCAAGCATATTTTTTAATTATCATTCATATACATATAAGTTCTTTTGAACATTTCGTAAAATTTTTATAACCATTTCCAGTTATCAAAATCATATCTTCTATTCTAACTCCAAACCTACCACTTAAATAAATTCCAGGTTCTATTGTAACAACCATTCCTTTTTTTAATTCAATGTTTCCACGAGATGATAAAAAAGGTTTTTCATGTATATCAAGACCCACTCCATGCCCTAAACTATGTCCAAACTCTTTATCGAATCCAAATTTTTTAAAATAATCTCTAACTAATTCATCTACTTTACTACAGCGAATTCCTTTTTTAACTGAGTTTAATGCAAGTTTCTGCCCAGATAATACAATATTATATATTTCTTCTTTTTCAGAAGATATTTCTCCAACACACACTGTTCTAGTCATATCGCTATGATAACCATCAATAACTGCTCCAAAATCCATTGTAATAAGGTCACCTTTTTGAATTGGCTTAGATGACGGAACACCGTGTGGCAAAGAAGAATTCGAGCCTGAAACAACTATAGTATCAAAAGATAAACCATCTGAATTATTTAAAATAAAAGTATTCAAGTTATGTGCAATATCTAATTCAGTTTTCCCCTCAGATATAAAATTTAGCACGCTATTAAAAGCCGCTCCTGTTACTTCCTGAGCATGCTCTATTTTTTTTATTTCATAATCGGTTTTAACCATTCGTAAATCTAAAATAATATCATCAAATCTAGAATCAGTTATAAAAGTAATACTTTTAAATCTCTTTTTATAATTTTCAAAAGTTTTTACAACAACATTACTACTTTCAATCGCTACCCTACTGAAATCATTTGCTTTAAATATATGTTCTAACTCAGCATTCAAGTCACTAAAACATATTACAGATATATCTCTAATAGCCGATTTAGCCATCTCATAATACCTAAAATCAGTCAATAAATAAGCATCACTATGAGTAACAACCAAAACACCATCTGTTAACGAAAATTTAGTAAAATACTTTATATTTACGTAACTACTTACTATACCACAATCAATATCAGGCGGTAATTTTTTCATAAGTTCAAATAACTTTTGCATTTAATCCAATATACCTTTCCTATTTCAAAGTAATCATATTAAATCTTTAATGGCAGAAATCGCCAAAAAATAACTATATTTTCCAAACCCAATTATGCTTCCTGCACAAACTGGAGTAATGACCGATCTACTTCTAAAATCTTCCCTATTGTATATATTAGAACAATGCACCTCAACACACGGTATATGTATGGCCGCTATAGCATCTCTTATGGCAATACTATAGTGCGTATATGCACCAGCATTAATTATTATTCCATCAACCTCTTCCCTAGCTTGTTGAATAGCATCTATTATATTTCCCTCACTATTGGATTGAAACACCACACAATCAAGACCTATTTCATTAGCCTTCTCAGTAATCTGTTGATTGATCGAAGATATACTTTCTTTTCCATAAATTGAAGTTTCACGAATTCCAAGTAAATTCACATTCGGCCCATGTATCACTAAAATTTTTTTTCTAATAATTCTGTTTTTCAATTAAAATCCTCCTTTAAAAACAAGAACTAACAATTCTATTATAAAAATTGCCTATACATTTCTTGCATTTTTTGAGCATCTTCCGCCTGAGTTCCAGAAGATTCACATATAAAAGTCGGAGATAAACCTCGTTTGGCAACCAACTCAGCTAAAGGTTCAAAATCAGGACCATATTCCGTATCTTCAAAAGTTAGATGTTTCTTCTCTCCTCCTGGAATTGTATATTCTATCTTCGAAAAATGTGAATGAAAAACTTTTAAACGGTCATACCCCAATTTATTTTCTATACTATCTAAAATTTTAGCATATGCGTCAGAACTATTAACTTGGCCAAAAGTTCTAGCATTTAAATGTCCAAAATCGATACAAGGAATCATGTTATTAGAAATTTCACACAAAGACAAAACTTCATCTAAAGTTCCTAATTGATTTACTTTGCCCATAGTTTCAGGACAAATAAAAATATTATCTATATTTTCTTCTTTTAATGCCAAAATTGCTTTAGACATTGTTTCTTTAGCTAAATTCAAAGCTAACTGCCTGTCAATCTTTCCACATGATCCGGAATGAACAACCACTCTAGTCGCTCCCATACACTTAGCAATTTTTGCAGTTTGAAGTATATATTTAACACTATTGTTTCTTTTTTCTTCTTCCACACTAGAAAGTGAAATATAATAAGGCGCATGAACAGATAATTTTATATCTTTCATAGACTTTCCAAATTCTTCGGCAGTTTTAGAAGAAACTCGAACTCCTCTGCCACATTGATATTCATATGCACCAAGATCAAAAGACTTTAAATATTCAAAAACACTAACATTTTTTTTATTTCTATAACTATCCGAATTACCAGCTGGTCCAAAAATTGCTCCCATTACTTCTTATCACCCTTACCATATCGAGTTATAAATGGCTTTTCCAACAATCTTTTTATTCTCCAAAAATGCCCTTTTTCCTCAATAAAAGGCTTAACCAATATTGTTTTAAAGCCATTTAACTTACCACCAAATATATCCGTAAAAATTTGATCTCCCACAATCGCCACTTTATCTTTATCAATTTTTAATAGTTTTAAAGCTTTTTTTAATCCAAAAGGCAATGGCTTTAAGCTCATAGCAACATAATTTAATTTTAACAATGAAGCAAAAGGCTTTATGCTACTATTGAAGTTGTTAGAAGCCACAATTAACTGCACTCCTGCCTTTTGCATACTATCAACCCACTCTACCACCCCATCATATGGATTTTTACCTCGATACTCTCTTAAAGTATTATCAACATCAAGAATAAGAGCCTCAACGCCCATATTATTTAAAACATCTGGGGTAATATCAAATACAGAAGACAAATATAAATCTGGTATTAACATTAAAAAACTCCAAAAATAATTATTTTATGTATAAAATAAAACCCGATTTATAACTCGGGTTCAATAAAAATTTTACTTAAATTTACGTTTGCGAGCTGCCTCTGATTTTTTCTTACGCTTAACAGATGGCTTCTCGTAATGCTCTCTTTTTCTAATTTCTGATATAATACCAGACTTAGCACAAGATCTTTTGAATCTTCTTAACGCGCTGTCCAAAGATTCATTATCTTTAACACGAATTTCCGACACTTTATTCCCTCCCTTTGCTCCACAGCAGGGATTATTTCCCATATAATGTAATCTAACGATAAGTTAATTATAGTACATAACAACAAATAAGTCAAGCATATTTTTAGTAAAACCCCTTTAATATAATATAAAACTAGACATATAAACTTTTGCGATTTAAAGATTATCTGCTATAATATTAAAAACATTAAATTTATTAAAGTTAGGAATTTTAATTATGGTTTCATTCATTTTAGGAACTGGAAATAGTGATTTTATAACCCACTTAAATCAACAAATTAAAAAATCTAATAAAAAAGATATTATTATAATTGTACCTGAACAATATTCGTTTTCCGCCGAAAAATATGTGCGATTTAACTTAAATGAATTGGATAAAAATATCAATGTTTTTAGCTTTAAAAGATTAACTCACTATGTATTTAAAAAATATGGTGGTTTGGCTGGCGAGTATGCTTCAAAGGTCTCAAAAATTTCAATAGTAAATTTAATTTTATACGAATTTAAAGATAAATTTAAAATATATAGCAAATTAATGTATAAACCCGGATTTTCTGAAATGCTTCTAGACAGCATTGAGCAAATAAAAAACAGTGGAATTTCTATTACAAATTTACAATCTAAGTTACAAACATTAACAGACAAAAATTTAAAATTAAAAACAAGTGAATTCCTACAAATATTTTTTGCATATAATTCCTATTTAAAAGCGTATTACAGAGATTCAAGCGATGATATTGCACGAGCAAATAAAATAGCTAATGAAAACAATTTTTTCTACGAAAAAGAAATATACTTTGAAAAATTTTTATCCTTTAGTGGTGCACAATTTCAATTCATAGATACAATGATAAATCAAACTGACGTTTCTTTTTCCTTATATCATGAAGATAAAGAGCCATTATTTGAAACTACTAGATCAACAATTAATAAAATTAAATATATGGCAAAACAAAAAAATATTAAATTTCAAAATTTTATAGTGAATACTATGCTTCCGAAATCACCTGAAATATATGTTGCTGAAAAAAACATATTAAGAACTAAACCTATATCAGCAAACGACAAATATGAATCTGTTGAGAATATAAATATAATTATTGCTAAAAACAAGTACGAAGAAGTGAATTATGTTTTATCGGAAATTATTCATTTAATTCAAAAAGGAATGAAATATTCAGACATAGTTTTATTAACGAGAAGCTTAAATAAATATAAAAATGTTTTAATTAATGCGCTAAAAAACTATAATATTCCATATTTTATTGATGAAACCTCATCTGCAGAAAATATGCAATTAATTAATTTTTGTTATAATTTACTCTCTTTAACAGATAGTTTTAACATTGAAACATGCTTAAGTCTTTTGAATTTAGATTTAACATTATTTACCACAGAAGAAATCTCAATATTTGAAAACTATATATACACATGGAACATAGATTCTAAAACAATAAAAAATGAATTCAAAAATAACCCTAGAGGCTTTATTCCAAAAGGAAGTGTAGATTCCAACGACGAAATAAACTTAAAAATTGCTGAGAAAGTTCGTGCAACAATAATAGAAGCCGTAAATATAGTAAAACTCAGCAATGATTCATCTAAAGAAATAGCAGTTAACATATTAAAAGCCTTAGAACTACTAGGAGTTAAAGATTATGTAAAAACTCACGAATGCTCAGATCAAGACATTACAAACAACTTAACCATGCAATGGAACATATTAATTGACATATTAGAAACTATATATAAAATAACAAAAGACATTTCCATTTCTAAAAAACAATACAAACTTTTGTTTGAAAATGCAACAAAAAATATAGATACTGGGCAAATTCCTAAAACTTTAAATTCTCTTTTGATTGGTTCGGTAGAAAGAACCATAGTAGATAATCCTCAAGCAACTTTCATTATTGGCGCAAACGATGGAGAGTTTCCATATAATTCTACATCTAGTGGAATATTTACAAACAATGATTTAATCAAATTTGAAAAAATCGATATAAAATTTGGAAATACAATACTGGAAAAAGATTCATTAGAACGACTAATCGCATATAGAACGATTTGTTTCCCATCCAAACTATTGTATATATCAGCCAAAACCTCAGATATCGGTGAATCAAATGTATATCCATCAGAGATAATCTCAGATTTAATAAAAATATTTGGTGATAAAATAGTTCATTACATAGATGAAAAAGACATAATATTCCAGTGTTTAACTGACAAAAGTGCTTTTTTACAACTATCACATCATCTTAATGACCATTCAAAAGAATCAGAATCTTTAAAAGAATATTTTAATACCAATAAAAATTACAGTAACCATGTTTCAATAATGAATTCAACTCAAAATAACAAACAATTAAAGAAATTGCCTGATAATTTTTTTCCAAAAACTATTTCACCTTCACAAATAGAACAATTCTACAAATGTCCTTTTTCATATTATTGTAAATATGGTTTAAAAATCAAACCCCGTTCTCAAACAAATTTAGATTCTCCTAATATTGGCCTTATAGTACACTACATATTAGAAAAAGTTGTATCAACCCCCTGCTTTTTCGATATGCCTAAAGACGAAATAAAAACTAATATAGAAAATCAATTATCAAAATATATTGACAATAATTTGGGCGGCAAAAAAAATAAATCTGCAAAGTTTATCCAAATATGTAACAACCTAATAAAAATTTTATTAGAATTATGCGAAAACATAAAAAATGAACTTAATCTAAGTAAATATAAACCAATTAAATTTGAATACGAAATATCCAATAGTTCAAAAACTAAGTGTCTAAAAGTTCCCATAAATTATGATTTTTCAATATATGTAGGTGGAAAAATTGACCGAATAGATATGTGCACTATTAATAACAAAAAATATATTAGAATTATTGATTATAAAACCGGAAATAAGTCCATTAATTTTACAGACCTACAAAGAGGACTAAACCTTCAAATGTTAATATATCTTTTTGCAATTTATCAAAATGGCGAAGAAGAGTTTGGAGATTTTGTTCCTGCAGGAATATTATATATGCCAGCAACTGGAACAATGAAAAACTATGCAATTTCTGAAAGAAATCCTAGCGACGAAAAAATTAAAGAAACAATCAAAAAAGGCTTTAGAAAAAATGGGTTAATATTAAATTCACCAGAAAATATCGAAGCAATGGAAAAAATAGAAGGCGGTAACTATGGACAATATATTCCTTTAAGAATTTCTAAAGACGGTAAAATTTTTAAAAATGATGCAGAAAAATTTCTAATATCTAAATTTGAATTAGATTCCTTATTTGTATTTGTAAAAAATCAAATAAAAAACATGTATCGTTCCCTACTTGACGGAGTAATAGAACAAGCGCCAATTAGTATATCTGAAAATAAAACTATATCTTGTGACTATTGCGATTATAAAGAAATTTGTAATCCAGAAAACATAAAAAATGTTCCAAACATAAAGCATATAGCCAAATCGGAATTTTTTGATATATTGAGTGAGGAGATAAGAACCAAATTATGATAGACAAAAAAGAATTATTCGATTGTTTAAAAATAAATTTAATGACCAAATCTCAAAAGCAAGCCGTTTTATCTGAAAACACTCCTATTTTACTTTCTGCATCTGCTGGAAGCGGAAAGACTTTTGTTTTATCTACAAGAGTTATTTTTAAATTATTAAATTCACAAGAACCAATATATCCACAAGATCTGTTAGTAGTAACTTTTGCGAAATCAGCCGCAAAAGAAATGTTAGAAAGAATATCTTTGCAAATGAAAAATTTAATAATAAAATATCCTAATAACCAAAATCTATATAAACAATATTCATTACTATCACAATCAAATATAACAACTATAGATTCTTTCTGTTCTAATTTGTTACGTGAAAAATTTGAGTTAGCAAACATTTCTCCTAATTTTAGAATCGCAGAAGAAGCCGAAATGGATGAAATTAAATCTAAAATTTTGGATGAAATTTTTGAAGAACAGTATAGTAAATCACCAGAAAAATTTCAAATACTGTGCGACTATTTTAGCTTAAATAGCGATCTAAATTTAAAGAACGCGTTATTAGAAATATATCAAAAAGCTAGAACTTATCCCTTTCCTAAAATTTACTTATCGAATATTATTCATGAATATAAATATCCTCCCAAACTAGATGACAGCAAGTGGGCTAAAGAAGTTAAAAATGGAATTTATGATAGCATAAACAAAGCAAAATTTTTATTGTTAAATTCATTAACTTATATGGATGATCCAATACTTAGAAAAAGTTTTTCTCCATGCATAAAAGATATTATTAATCAGCTAGAGTCCGCAGCAAATAAAATAAACATTTCAAAATATAGTGAAATCCCTTCAATATTAAACCTAATAAATTTCGTAAATCTTCCACGATATAATAAAAAAACAAATCCGTTTGATCAGGATTTATGTAGTGAAATAAAATCCAAATATATAAACCCAGCAAAAAAAATCATATCATCCCTATCCAAATACATCGTCACAGAAGAACAATATGAATATGATTTAAAACAACAGCTTCCAATATTACAAAAACTTGTTGATTTATCTTTTGAATTCTATGAAAAAGTAGAACAAAAGAAGCACCAATTAAACTTATTAGAATTTTCAGATCTTCTTTTAAAATCTCTAGAGCTACTGATCACGCCTGATAAACACGGATTTTCTTTAACAGATGTTGGAAAAGAAATGTCCAACTATTTTAAAGAAGTTCTCGTGGATGAATTTCAAGACGTAAATCAAGCACAAGACATGTTGTTTCAAATTCTTTCCAATAACGGCAAAAACTTATTTATGGTTGGAGATATAAAGCAAAGCATATATCGTTTTAGACAAGCTGATCCAGAAGTTTTTATAAGACACAGACAACTATACAACAATGACAAAACAAAAGGGACTTTAATAAAACTAAATAACAACTTTAGAAGTCAAAAAGAGGTCACCAATGCAACAAATTTTCTATTTGGTCAAATTATGACTGAACATTTTGGTGGATCAAATTATCAAGATGGAGAACAATTATTCAGTTCATCTAATATTATTTCTAACGAAAATATGTTTACAGAATTTCACATAATAACCAATGATACCGAAGAAGAATCGAATTTAGAATATGAAGCAAAACACATAGCATATAAGATAAAACTAATGCTAACTGAAAAATTTAAAATTAATGACGGAAATGCAACCAGATCATGTGAGCCAAAAGATTTTGCAATATTATTTAGATCTGGACAACAAATTCCTAAAGTTCTTGGTAAATATCTATCTGATTTGAACATACCATTTACATCATCAAGTGATAACGGATATCTAGATTCATATGAAGTATCTATAATTATATCGCTGCTTAAAATAATCAACAATCCTCTTTTAGAAATTCCTCTATGTGCGGTATTATTATCACCCATATTCAATTTTTCAACTTATGAACTCGCTGAAATCAGAACAAATTACAAAGATAAACCCCTATACAGTGCTATCAAAGAATCTAAAGATGATAAATGTCTTAATTTTATAAAAGAACTATCAATTTTGAGACAAAAATCCGCTACTCTAACCACTTCACAATTAATACAAGAAATTTATAATAGTAATTCATTTTTGTCATTATTGGCTCTATCTAACTTTAGTGATCAGAAACTACACAATTTACACTTATTATTACACCATGCCGAAGAATACGAACAATTTAGTAATTACGGATTATCCGGATTTTTACGAGCTTTAGATACATACAAAGAAAATGATTCAAGCAATTCAAATTCGGCTTGCACACAAGGTACCAATGCTGTAAATATTATGACAATACATAAAAGCAAAGGATTAGAATTTCCAATTGTTTTCGTATCATTCTGTGCAAAAAAATTTAATGAAAAAGATTTTAATAAACCCATATTGTTTTCATCAAAATTTGGAATAGCACTAAAACATTCAAACCCCACCGCCTTTTCAAGATACAACACATTACAGTTTAACGCATCGATATTTTCAGAAAAAAACGATATGAAAGCAGAGGAACTAAGGCTTTTATATGTAGCCATGACAAGGGCAAAAAACAAATTAATTTTAACTGCCATAGATAACAAGCAAAAATATAAAAACGTCATATCATCTGATGCAATATTATTATCAAACTCATATTGCCGCAATCAAAACAGCTTTTATGACTGGCTATTAGCTGGATTTATGCGCCACAAAGATTCCTACTTCGGAAGCTCAAAAATACGCTTTGATTCTGAAGAATTTAACTGTTCAATAATAATAAAAAATAGATTTAAAAAATTTAAAATTAACGAAACACCAAAAACTATATCAAAATCAGACCCCAATATGGTCAAAACAATTAGAAAACAAATTAATTTTAAACATTCAAATGAACCTCTCTCAACAATTCCAGCTAAACTTTCAGTAACAGATATAATAAAATCCAAAAAAAATATCACTCTAAAAACACCATCATTTAAAGATAGCTTAACATCAAAAGAAATAGGAATTGCTACTCACGAGTTCTTACAATATGCAAATTTCAAAAATGCAAAACACAATATAAATAATGAAATTCAACGATTAGTTAAATATGAATATATAACATCAAAACAAGCAAAATATTTAAACACCGAAAAATTAAAAAACTTTTTTAATTCCAAAATTTATAAACTAATTGAGAATGCTGATCTGGTTCAAAGAGAAAAAAGTTTTATATACGAAATATCAGCAAAAGAAATATATCAAAACGCAGATAATTCTAAAATAATTATCCAAGGAATTATAGACTGCTTAATTGAAAAAAATAATCAATTAATTGTAGTGGACTATAAAACTGATAAAATTTCAGAATATGATTTAAAGAATTTATATACTCCACAATTACTTTACTACAAACAAGCGTTAGAAGATCTAACAAAAAAGCCCGTTATTTCATGTTTTATATACTCTGTTCATTTGAGCAAAACAATAACCTGCTATTCAAAACAATAAAAAGCAATAAAAAACGTGGATGTTTTTAGGTAAACACCACGTTTTTTATTGCCCATACAAACAACTAACCGCTTATATATGGAATCAAAGCCATATGTCTAGCACGCTTAATTGCAATAGTTAGCTTGCGCTGATGAATAGAGCATGTTCCAGTAACTCTCCTAGGAACAATTTTAGCACGCTCACTAATATATTTTCTCAACTTTGAAACATCTTTATAATCTATATTATCAACCTTATCAACACAAAAAGCACAAACCTTCTTGCGTCCCTTTCTAGATCTATCCAATGCCATAAAAAGAACCCCCCAAAAAATAATATCAAATATCTGTTAAATACACTTAACTAAAATGGAAGTTCAGAATCATCAGTTCCTATTTCTTCAAATCCATCAATATCTCCCACAGAAAAACTATCTCCGTTTTGAATATTATCCGACATATTGCCAGCATCTTCTACATGGGCTCTATTTACATTAGTTTCAGCTTTACTGCCACAAAAACTAGCATTTTCAACAACAACTTCTATAACACTTCTGTTATTACCGTTCTTATCTACATAATTTCTAGATTGAAGCACGCCATCTATAGCAATCATTTGTCCCTTAACAAAATACTTACTAATAAACTCAGCAGTATGGCGCCAAGCAACACAATATATAAAATCTGCCTGACGCTCACCGTTTGGATTAGTAAATCTACGATCAACAGCAACAGTAAAGGACAAAACTGAAACTCCACCTTGTGTCTGACGGAGTTCAGGATTAGCTGTTATGCGTCCCATAATAATTGCTCGGTTCAACATAAGAAACCTCCTACTAAACTTCCTTAGAAATGATCAATGTTCTAATAACTCCATCAGTTATATTATAAACCCTATCGAGCTCAGCAGGAAAATCTGGCTGACTCTCAAAGTTAAATAATACATAATAACCTTCTGTTTCATAATTAATTGGATAAGCCAACTTACGCTTTCCCCAATCATCAACACTTTCTAATGTTGCATTTTTTGAAATCAAGTCTTTAAACTTTTCAATAACAGCTTTAATACCATCATCACCAAGTTTAGTACTTATAATAATCATGCTTTCATAACTTTGTTTTAACTGTGTCATCTTACTTAAATACACCTCCTCTTGGACTTTTGGCCCTGTGAATATCTCACAAAGCAAGGATATATAAAATCTAAACATAGACTTACTAAGTAATTTTACCAAACTTCAAAACAATTGTCAAGAAAATCGTTACTAGTAAAAAAACTATTTACAGTCTTGCAGCTAATTTCTTTAAATAAGCTTTAAAATCTTCCTTTATTTCTTCATGCTCCAAAGCAAACTCAATATTAGCACGCATTATCTCCAATTTATTTCCCATATCATAGCGATCCCCAATAAAATCAACACCTATCATACCGTTAATTTGTGCCAATTTTTTCATTGCATCAGTTAACTGTAATTCTCCTCCATATCCCACCGAAGTATCTTCCAATATAGGGAATATCTCTGGAGGCAAAACACATCTTCCTAAAATTGAATAAAGCGAAAGTATCTGGTCATCATTAGGCTTTTCGATCATATCTGTAATTCTAAAAAGATTATCTCTTACAAAATCAACCTTCATAGACGAATATTTTTTTATCTGTTCTCTAGTAACTTCCTTTATGCCAACAACACCCAATCCAAATTCATCATATGTATCACACAATTGCTTACAAACTGGATAATTAGATCTGATAATATCATCTCCGTATAAAACTGCAAAAGGTTCGTTTCCAACAAAAGACTTTGCACAAAGAATTGCATCACCTAAACCTCTTGCTTCTTTTTGTCTAATATAATAAATATTTGCCATATTAGAAATTTTTAAAACCTGTTCGTATTTTGTCGCATTCTCCTTCTTCAACAAAGCACTCTCAAGCTCAGGAGACCTATCAAAATGATCCTCTATGGTTGTCTTTCCCCTACTTATTACTATCATTATTTCTTCTATTCCGCTACTAACAACCTCTTCAACTATATACTGAATGGCTGGCTTATCTACCACATTCAACATTTCTTTAGGTATTGATTTCGAAGCTGGAAGCACTCTTGTTCCTAAACCAGCAGCAGCAATTACAGCCTTTTTTATTTTCATTAATTCAACCCCTCCTATGTTTAACAAGAAGTTACCATCATCAAACTCATTACTGGACAAGTTTATCACAAACAATTTTTAAAGTCAAATGAATTGTTAAATTTTTTGTGTTATTACTTAAACATGTAAAAAATCTTGATATTTGTAAGCTTTAGTGTTAAAATCGTATTTGATATCGTAAATTTTAAGTCATAAAAGTTAGAAGGAGAAACAATGAAAAACAAGTTATATATGGTGCTTCCCTGTTATAATGAGCAGGAAGTACTTCCAAAAACAGCGAATATATTAAAAAACAAATTAGAAATTTTGATACAAAATAATAAAATTTCAAAAGACAGTAAAATATGTTTCGTTAACGATGGTTCCACAGATGATACTTGGAATATTATTTGTAATCTTAATAAAAAAGATAAAATATTCACAGGAATAAACTTAAGTTCCAATAGAGGACACCAAAATGCACTTTTAGCAGGACTTATATCTTCTAAAAGCAAAGCAGATATGGTTATTTCTATGGATGCTGACCTACAAGATGATGTTGATGCCATAGATCAAATGGTAGATAAATATCTAAAAGGAGCTGATATCGTCTATGGTATAAGAGATAGTCGCAAAACCGATAGCTTCTTTAAGAAGATGTCTGCAGAAGCTTTCTATAAATTGATGAATGCTTTAGGAACCAAAACAATATTTAACCATGCTGATTTTAGATTGATGAGTAAACGTTCAATTGCTGCTTTAGAAAAATTTAAAGAAGTAAATGTATTCTTAAGAGGAATTATTCCTATGATTGGTTTTAAATCAGATTATGTTTACTACTCTAGAAAAAAACGTGAATTAGGCGAAAGTAAATATCCTCTCTCTAAAATGCTTGCATTAGCTTTCAATGGAATAACATCATTTTCAATTAAACTAATAAGAATGATTTCTTTCATTGGCGTATTATCATTAGTTTTAAGCCTTGGTATGTTTGTATATTCTATATACCGACTAGTTACTGGAGAAGTTGTTTCTGGTTGGACAAGTATAATGGTTTCTTTATGGGCTATAGGCGGGTTAATACTAATATCTATTGGCATCGTTGGTGAATACATTGGAAAAATATACATGGAAACTAAGCAGAGACCAAGGTTTATAATTCAACAAGATCTTGATGAAGATATAAGTGAATAAAACTTAACATTTATTATAAATAAAATGAATATAATCTCTCTTAAATATATTTCAAGTTGAATTTTATATGTAATTTTAGCATATAATTAACTAGATATATTTAAGGGAGGTTTTTTATGCAAATATATATTGTAAAATCAGGAGATAGTTTATATTCTATTGCAAAAATGTTTAAAACTAGTTTACATATTCTTATGGAAATAAATGGCCTTGAAAGGCCCAATGATTTAGTTGTAGGTCAGGCCATATTAATCCTTGAACCAGAAATTATACACACAATCCAACCCAACGAAACATTAGAATATATATCTCAAAAATATAATATATCTATAAATAAATTATATAGAAATAACCCATCTCTATCTGCTAGACCATTCTTAATTCCAGGAGATGACCTAGTAATATCATATACTAATAATCCTACATCTTCTATTTTGGTTAATGGTTTTGTGTATCCCAATATAAGCCGTGAATTACTAACCACAACCTTACCATATTTAACATATATATCTCCATTCACATATAGTTTCTCTACAGATGGAGACCTAAAACCACTGAGAGATGATTTTATATTAAGACGTTCTATGGAATACAATATTTTACCATTAATGACTTTATCTCCAATAGATGATGACGGAAAATTTGTTAATGAACTAACCGAAAAATTGCTTAACAATAACAATGCTCAAGAAAAACTAATATCTCAAATTTTAACCACAATTCAAAACAAAAAATATTCTGGTATAATATTAAATTTTGAACAAATACCTATACAATCTAGAAACTCATATATATCCCTTATCCAAAATATGCAAAAACTTTTAAACGAAAATGGTTATACCCTATATATAGCACTAGACCCCAACAATATGGTTGACGCAAACCAATATTACACAGCTCTAGGAGAAGTTTCAAACGGAATAATTATAATGACCTACGGAATAGAAATTACACAAACATCATCAATAACAATTTCATCAATTCAACAAATTGAAGATATCATAAAATATATAACATCACTAATTCCATCAAACAAAGTTATATTAGGAATTCCAAATCATGGATATGGTTGGCGAACTATACAAAACAACAATAATATGCCTCAACCACGCATAATAGGAAATCAAGAAGCAATTCAAATAGCAATATCTCAAAACGCCGCCATACTATTCGATGAAAAAAGTCAACATCCTTACTTCTACTACTACATTAATAATCAAAGATTCGAAGTATGGTTCCAAGATGCTCGAAGCGCTATTGCTAAATTTAATCTAATAAAAAAATATAATTTAGCAGGAATTAGTTACTGGACACTAATGAAAAAATCACACCAAACATGGCAAGCTCTAAATGCAACTTTTGAAATAAAACAAAAATAAAAGCGGGACCAACACAAGGTCCCACTTTAAAAACACTCATTAATTATTATCTATGTGTTTGTTGATGTCTTCTAAAAACTTATCTACATTAACGCCATGGACACAGCACGCTTCTTCAACAGTTTCTCCTCTAGATGCAGGACAACCCAAACAATGCATCCCCATATCTAAAAAAAACTTTGCAGTACTTTCATCCATATCTAAAATATCACCAATTATCATATCTTTAGTTATCTTTTCCATTAATGAAATACTCCTTAAAAATATATGCAAACCATGTACAAAATGTTAGAACAAAAGAACACCAAATAAACAAATAGCACACAATTAAAATAAACAATTTATTATAAACTATTGACTCTCTCTAACTCTTGAGAAGCAATCACTGCAATAAACAGGACGTTCTTGTCTAGGTTGAAAAGGAACTCTAGCTGCTCCACCACATGCTGCACACTCTGCTTCATAAAACTGTCTTTCACCTCTAGCAGCATTTTTGCGAGCATCACGACAAGATTTACATCTCTGCGGCTCATTTGTAAAGCCTTTCTCTGCATAAAATTCTTGCTCACCTGCAGTAAAAACAAATTCAGCGCCACAATCTTTACATACTAATGTTTTGTCTTCGTACATTATAAACTACCTCACTTAAAATAAAATTTTGCCCCAGATGGACTTGAACCATCACCTTTGAAAAACAACGCTCTGCTTTAAGCTATTGGGCCTAATTAATAAAATTCCAAAATTAATCATCATTATTTATTGTTTGTTTAACCCTTAGCAATGCATTATCACTGTTCTAGAAAAAGTGCTCAAAAACCATCATAGTTCAAAATAATAGATATCATCTAAAAAACGGGCACTGAAATTTTCTCTTAAACATAGATAAAACTTAAAATCAAAATTAAATTAATTTATTACTTTTACCTAAAAAATCAAAAACAAAAATCCATAATCCCAAATATCAACTACTCCAGTAAAAACATCGTCAAAAATAGTTAACAACAACATAATAACTCAAAAAATTTTCAAAGTCAAGTCATTTTCCATATTTTCATATATATAACACAATAATATATTTTATTTAAACCATAGTTCGACACATTACACTTGTTTTAAGCAATAACATTTACTATTATTTAAAATACATACAAAACAAAATAAAAACAAAGGAGTATCAAATAAAATGCAAAATTCTATAAGAAACGGTATGAATGATGTTTTGACACTAGAAGTTACAAAAAATATGGGTAATGGTGATATAGCTGTTCTATCAATGCCAACGTTGATAAATACCATAGAAATGCTTTGTTCAAAAATGTTAAAAGAAAATCTACTAGATAATAATCTGACATCTATTGGAACAAAAATAAATATTAAACATATATCCCCAACACCAACGGGTATGAACATCAAAGCAAAAGCCACAGTTCTAAATGTAGACCGTAATAAAATAACATTTAAAGCAGATGTTTGGGATCAAAATGATCTAATATGCACAGGTTTTCACAATAGAATTATAGTAGATAAAGAAAAATTTGAACACCAAGCCAATAACAAATTAAAAAAATAATCTACATAAATTAAAATCATGAAAAGTGTTTAAACATTTTTCATGATTTTTATAATATTATAACTCTAACCTCTCACTTTATTCTTTTTCATTTCTTTTCGAAGACGAAGTATTATTTTTTTCTCCAATCTAGATATGTATGATTGCGATATTCCTATTTTATCGGCAACTTCTTTTTGAGTATGTTCTTTACCATCATGCATACCAAATCTCATTCTCATTATTTCTCGTTCTCTATTTTCAAGCTTATCTATGAATTTCACAACAACATTCCATTCTGCCTGATCCTCTATATCTTTATTTACACAATCATTTTCAGTTCCCAAAACATCAGACAATAACAATTCATTTCCATCCCAATCCACTTTTAACGGTTCATCTATCGATAATTCGTGCTTTTTATTAGTTACTTTTCGTAAATGCATTAATATCTCATTTTCTATACATCTTGATGCATACGTAGCAAGTTTTATATTTTTTTCAGGAGAAAATGTATTGCACGCTTTTATTAGTCCAATGGTTCCAATAGAAATTAAATCTTCTATTCCAACACCACTCGATTCAAACTTTTTCGCTATATATACAACCAATCTCAAATTATGCGTTATTAAAATATCTCTAGCATTAGGATCGTTATTTTTTAAATCTTTAAAAACTTTTTCCTCCTCTTCTTTTGATAAAGGAGGTGGTAATTGTGTTGGGCCATTAACATAATGAATTGCATTTGCAATTTTTAAATAAATTAAGAATTTTCGTATTTTATTTTTAATAAATAAAAACATAATCATCTATCCCTCTCATTTAAAATCTCCAATTATCGCACTATATTCGCCATCTGAAAGTTTATTTGTTGTAACAGCAACATAACATTCATAGTTATATTCGATATTATTGCATAGCACCATAACAGTTTCAGGTAAAAAAGCAGGCAATATTCCACCCCCTGTTATTGTGTCGCAAGGGACTAATCGTAAACTTCCATCAGATTTAAAATTATCTGTAACATCTAATGAATTTTCTATAAAATCAATCAAGTTTTTAGGCAAAATTTTAAAAACAGAATCATATTCACAAACGCAAACAGGTTTTCCTGAAAAAGGTTCGGTCAAACAATTTCCTGTATCATACAAAGCGTTTATTTTTAAAGTCTTATTATTAAATTCAATAATGATAGAACAAATTTTTTTACACTCAATTCTTTTTGATATGATAAAATTAATAAGACATGTTGCAAAATATGCTATTATACTTCCTAAAATCAAAATAGCAGGTGATATCGGCATATATGTAACTCCATTTTTCCACAACATTCCTGGTGGAGAAGCAAATATCCAAAGAAAAAACATAATTCCTATAAAAATTAAATTTTCAGCAAAAAATAATAAAACACTTTTTATAAACACTATTTTAGTTTTATATCCAAATGCAATTAACACTAAACAAAAACCAATCATTAGTTTAAATAAAACCATACAAACAGGAGGTAAGGTTGGTAAAAATATAAACAGCGAAGATAAACTACCCACAATTGATGCTAATATTAAACGTAGTTTCTTAGCATTTTGTTTTAATAATACTGCACTAGAAAGTAATAAAAAATAGTCAATAAATAAGTTTAATATTATAAGAATATCTACATATAATACCAAAAATTACCTCCCCACAAAATACAAATATTAATTTAAAAGTTTTTTTAATCTATTTAATATTCTCTTTTCCTGTCTAGAAACTTGAACTTGTGTCATTCCCATTTTTTTAGCAGTTTGTGTTTGAGTTTGATCTGAAAAATATCGCATAAAAATTAATAATCTATCTTTTTTATCTAATTTTTTCAATGCATCTTTAATTGCGATTTTATCAGTTAATTTCAATCCAATTTCCTTAAATTTTATATCAATTTGACCATTATCACTATCATCATAACTTTCTGTCAATGATACTGTTGGACTCGAAGCACATATTGCTTCGGTAACTTGTTCTGGAGTCAAATCCAAATTCAATGCCAATTCATTGATAGTGGGCTCTTTACCTAACTTCAAGGTCAATTCTTCTTGCTTTTTTAAAATTTTTATAGATAGTTCTTTTAAACTTCTAGAAATTTTAACCGATCCATCATCTCTAAAAAGTCTCTTTATTTCGCCAAGTATTACAGGAACAGCATATGTAGAAAATTTTACACCTCGAGTGCTATCAAATCTATCATAAGCCTTTATTATTCCCATACAACCAGCCGAATATAAATCATCATATTCAATTCCTTTACCAAAAAAACGTCTAGCACACGCATGAACTAAACCTAAATTTTTATTGATAAATTCTTCTCTATTAATGTTCTTTATATTCATATGCGTTTTCTTAATTTTTTAGTTAAAGTTACAATTGTTCCTTTTCCTTTTTTTGAGGTTACTCTAAGATTATCCATAAAACTTTGCATAACAGTAAATCCCAAACCACTTCTTTCACCTGTTTTGCAAGTCGTAAACATAGGCTCCATAGCTTGATCCAAATCATCAATTCCACACCCTTTATCTCTAATGCGTATGTATATTTTATTATCATCTATTATCTTAGCATGTATAAATATATTTCCGATTTCATTAGCATATCCATGTACAATAGAATTTGTAACCGCCTCAGAAACGGCAGTTTTAATATCAGATATTTCATCAACAGTTGGATCTAATTGAGAAAAAAAAGATGCAACAGCAACACGAGCAAAACTCTCGTTAGATGATTTACTTGGAATTTGAAGTTTCATTTCATTTTTTATCAAAACAACCACTCCTCTCACAAGGCTTATTTCTTTCTATAATAGCCAATCTATCAATTCCAGCCAAACTCATAACTTTCCTTATTTGTGGAGATGGATTAACTATTTTTAAAGTTCCTTCTATATCGTTCATAAGTTTATATCTTCCCATTACTAAACCTATTCCAGAAGAATCCATAAAACTAACATTTGTAAAATCTAAAATTAATATATCGGGATGTGAACCCTCAACCCTTATATCTATATCAGTTCTTATGTCAGCAGCCGTATGATGATCTATTTCTCCGTTTAAATACGCTATCATTACCTGATCATTTAATTCAATTTTAACACTCACAATTATCACCCCATTCAAATCATTAAAATAAAAAGTGCTCTATATAAATTATAGAACACTTTCACTTAATTTATTGTCAACATTTGGTAAAATCAAACACATATAACAAACATATATTTATCTATTTTCTTCTAAGAAAATATTTCTAACTTGAGATGCAAAGTACAGCGATCCTAATACAACAACCATACCCTCTTCTCCAGCCATTTTTTTTGCAAGTTTAACAGCAATGTCAATATCTTTTTCAATCAAAACATCAAATCCCAACTCATCCGCAACTTTAAACAATAAAGATGCTTCAACAACATTGTCAAAGTTCATTTGCGTCACAATTAACTTGTCAATAGTGCCTTTTACTTCATACAAAGCTGTTTTATAGTCCTTAGTTTTTAGCATACTAATAAGACCAACTAAAGGCTTCTTATTAAAAATTTTTAAAGAATTACTAAGAGCAGCCATGCCATCTGGATTATGAGCCCCATCTAAAACAACCAAAGGTTTTTCAGATAACTTTTCTAATCTAGCGGGAATATATGCATTTAAAATGCCTTTTTTTATATAACAAGCACTAATCCCCATATTTAACAAAGCAGTTATAGCGAGCATTGCATTCGAAATTTGATGCTTTCCAATTAAATTTGTAGCATAATCAACACCATTGTAGCTCAATTTATTAACCGAATCATCGTTTACAATATTATTTGCTTCATAAGAATAAATCAAAGATATGTCTTTGTCAATGCAAGTCGAACTAATAATATTTCTTACCTCAGGCAACTGGTGACTATCACAAACACATATACTTCCTTTTTTTAATATGCCTGCTTTTTCAACAGCAATATCTTCAATACTACTGCCCAACTCTTTCATATGATCATATGATATATGAGTTAATATTGTAATTTGAGGTGCAGGAATAATATTTGTAGAGTCCAACCGTCCCCCCATACCCGTTTCTAAAACAACAATATCACAATTATTAATGTAAAAAAACTTTAATGCGATAGCAGTTATAATATCAAAATGACTGCATACAACACCTTCATCTATTAATGCTTCCACATGAGGTTTGATTAATTCTATCATTTCAACAAATTGGTTTTTCGAAATCATCTCACCATTAATTTGTATTTTCTCTCTATAATCTAAAATATATGGCGAAATAAAAAGTCCCGTTTTTAAATTAGCTTCAATAAGAGATGATGCACAAAAAACCGCAGTTGACCCCTTGCCGTTGGTTCCAGCAATATGTATATACTTAAGTTCTAAATGAGGATTTTTAAGTCTATCTAGCAACTTAGATACACCCTCTAACCCATATCTATCTGAACTAAATGATGGCATTTGGTTTATCCAATTTAACGCTTCATCATATGTCATCATTTTAAATCCTCTATACTTTTATTGGTCTTTTCTAATTTTTGTTTAATATTGTCAAGCTTTTTTTGTTCTTTTTCTACAATATGTTTTGGAGCCCTACTTAAAAAGTTTTCATTTGAAAGTTTCTTCTCAAACATTTCTATTTCTTTTTTACAAAATTCTTGTTCTTTTAACAATCTATCTAATTCTTGCTTCTTATCAATCAAATTATCTAATGGCAAGAAAATTCTAGCAGAATCCGTAACAACTTGCACACAATTCTCTGTTAAACTTGAATCCATGTTTTCCATAATCTCGATTTTATCTGACATAGCCAATTTCTTTATAATTAAAGAGCAATACTCAAATATATCTATAAATCTAGTCTCAATATAAATATCTGCTTTTCTGCTATTAGGCACGTTCATTTCCGAACGAATATTTCTAATAGATCTTATAACAGCAATTATTTTTTCAAAATTATCACTTTCGATTTCAAAATTAAGTTGTTGTTCATATTCAGGCCAACTTGATATCATTATAGATTCATCTTCATGAGGAATAGCACTATAAATCTCCTCAGTTATAAAAGGCATAAACGGATGCAATAGTTTTAACATAACGCTCATAACATAAACTAATACCTTTTGAGCATTAACTGAATCTTCGTCATCTTTTCCTAAACGAATTTTTGAAATCTCTATATACCAGTCACATACAACATCCCATATAAATTCATATATTTTTTGAGACGCAATTGAAATCTCAAAATTCTCTATATTTTCGGTAATTTCTTTTACAAGCTTATTGGTTTTACTTATAATCCACTTATCTTCAATTTTTAATTCGGTAGGCAAACTTAATAAATCACAATCAGAATTAATATTCATTAAAATAAACCTACTAGCATTCCATAATTTGTTAGCAAAATTCCTTGCTGCAACAACTTTTTCTTCAGTATATCTCATATCATTTCCAGCATTTGTTCCGTTGGCTAACATAAATCTTAACGCATCTGCCCCATGCTTATCTATAACTTCCAACGGATCTACACCATTGCCTAAAGATTTTGACATCTTACGGCCCTGTCCATCACGAACTAACCCATGAATAAAAACATGTTTAAATGGAACTTGACCAATATTTTTTAGTGCAGAAAAAATCATTCTAACAACCCAGAAGAATATTATATCATAACCGGTAACCAGCGTATTAGTAGGATAAAAATATTTAAAATCATCTGTATCATGTGGCCATCCTAATGTTGAATATGGCCATAATGCTGAAGAGAACCATGTATCTAAAGTATCTTCATCTTGTATTAAATTTTTACTAGAACACTTCGAACATTCGGTAGGTTCAGTTTTAGACACAATCATTTTATTACAATCTTGACAATACCAAGCAGGTATACGATGTCCCCACCAAATTTGTCTCGATATACACCAATCTTTTATATTTTCCAACCAGTGGAAATATATTTTATCAAATCGACTAGGAACAAAAACTGTTTCATCATTCTTAACTGCATCTATTGCTGGTTTCGCAAGCTTTTTCATCTTAACAAACCACTGATTAGAAACCTTAGGTTCTACAACACTATTACAACGATAACAATGTCCAACATTATGAGAATGTGGCTCAACTCTAATTAACAATTCTCTGTTTTCAAGTTCCTTTACAATTGCTTTTCTAGCTTCATATCGTTCCATTCCAACATATGATCCACCATTTTCATTAATATGTGCATCATCTGTAAATACGTCTATAATTTCTAAATTGTGTCTCAACCCTACTTCAAAATCATTAGGATCATGTGCTGGTGTAATTTTAACAGCACCTGTTCCAAATTCCATATCAACATACTCATCAGCAATTATTGGAATTCTTCTACCTACAATAGGTAAAATTAATTCCTTTCCTATACAATCTTTATACCTATCGTCATTTGGATTAATCGCAACAGCAACGTCTCCCAAAAGTGTTTCAGGCCTGGTTGTTGCAATCTCAATATATCCTTCACCTTCAGCAAAAGGATATTTAATATACCAAAAAGAACCATCATCAGCACTATGTTCAACTTCTATATCTGAAAGAGATGTCTTACATTTTGGACACCAATTTATTATACGTTCACCACGATAAATTAACCCTTCATTATATAAATTAACAAAAAATTCTTTTACCGCTTCAGAACAACCTTCATCCATAGTAAATCGTTCTCTAGACCAGTCACAAGATGCACCTAATCTCTTAATTTGTTCTATTATTCTGTTTCCATATTTTTCTTTCCATTTCCAAGCTTCCTCTAAAAACTTTTCTCTTCCCAACTGTTCTTTAGACAAACCTTCTTTTCTCAATTTTTCTACAACTTTAACTTCAGTGGCAATAGCAGAGTGGTCTGTTCCCGGCAGCCAAAGAGCCTCATAGCCTTGCATTCTTTTAAACCTAATTAATATATCTTGTAAAGTTTCATCCAATGCATGTCCCATATGCAACTGTCCAGTAACATTTGGCGGAGGTATAACGATAGTATATGGCTTTTTGTCAGGATTTACATTTGCTTTAAAATATCCATTATCATTCCATCTTTTGTATATTTCTTTTTCAAAACTCTCAGGATTATAAATTTTTTCAATGTTTTTTTTCATGCTTTTGCACCTCTTAAACTCCTAAAATTTCTATAACTTTATCAATAATCAACTAAAAGACTATCTACAATCTCACTACTCGGATCAACAAAAATGGTTTTTTGTTTTTCAAAAATAACCATGCCAGGTTTAGCACCTTTTGGTTTATGCACATTTCTTATTTCAGTATAGTCCACAGGAATCTTACTTCCATTTCTCCCCTTGCTATTATACGCAGCTATAACAGCAGCTTCTTCCAACGTTTTGTCAGACACTTTTCTCCCATCTGTAAATATAATAACATGCGAACCATGGATATCATGAGTGTGTAACCACACATCATCTTTGTTTGCCTTTTTAGTTGTCAAAATATCATTTTGTTTGTTATTTTTACCACACCAAATGATAAAGCCATCAGAAGAGATAAATTTAAACGGTTTTATTTTGTTTTTTGCTTTCTTTCCAGATTTTGATTTATTATTTGTCGCCTGTAAGTAGTAATTTTGTTCACGCAATTCTTCTATTATTTCATTAATTTCTTCTTCGTTTGTAGTTCTACAAATTAAATCTAATTCACTCTCAAGAAAATCTATCTCATTTTGAGCTTGAATAATCAACTCATTTAACTTTACCTTAGCATTTTTAGTTTTTTTATAAATTTTATAATATTTTTGAACATTTTGAATAGGCGTCTTATCTGGATCTATTTTTAACGTAATGGTTTTATTTGAATCATAAAAATTTTCAACTACAACGCTGGTTTGTCCCTTGCTAACCTTATTTAAATTAGCACTCAACAAATCTCCATATTTTTTATATTCATTCTTATTACTAAAGGTTTTTAATTCCCTCTGTCTAACATTTAAAGTCCGTTCAGCTCTAGATATTTTACTTTTAAGATAATTTATAATATTATCAGAAAACTTATGTAATCTTTCAATATGATCTCTTTTTAAGTAAAAAAAATCTAAAAGCTCACTAGCTGTACTAAAAAATTTCTTATTATATGATTCACCATATTGATTTATATCCATAAAAGAAAATTCTGCAGGTTTATCTTGGTTCATTAAAACAACAAAAACATATTCTTTATTGATAATCTTCTGCTTTAATTTTTGAATTCTATCAAAAATAATTGTTTTATCATTAATATCAAAATCACCCAAGACCTTATCTCTTACACCAGTACTCAATTCCCTAGAAACCACTGGAGAAAATCCTTCCATAGTTAAAGTCAACGCTTGATCTAAAAAAGCATCTTTTTGTTCAACAATTTTATTAACAACAGCAGCCGAATCGCAATCCAATATATTTAACTTTTTTTGTGAAGGAACATGTGAATACTTTGTTTTAGGAAGGATGGGTCTTATGCTAGACATACTACTACTTACCCTCTTTATTGCATCAACAATAATTCCGTCTTCCTTGTTGTATAATATAATGTTACTGTGTCTTCCCATTATTTCAACGGACAAAATATAAACAACTTTATTTCCTATTTGATTTCTAGTTTCAAATTCTAAATTAATGACCCGATCAAATCCCTCTTGACTAACCGAATTTAAACGTCCATTTTCCAAGTGTTTACGCAACAACATACAAAACATGGGCGGTTTTTTAGGATTACTGAAATCATTTTTCGTAAAATTTATCCTAGCACAATTAGAATTCGCAGAAATTAACAACTTTATATTCTCTTTAGGCCGTCTAAGTAATATTATAATTTCCTGAGACATTGGTTGATATATTCTATCTATTCTACTACCAATCCAACCTTGAATCTCATCTTTTATAGCACTTAAAAAAATTCCATCTAGCGCCATATATCATCACCACAACAAAAACAAACTGGATTTTCTTGATTAGCAACTACAAAATTAATTTGGTTTCCAAACTTATATTGCAGCTTATCTCTTAAGGCCTTGCAGACCAATACCTCTGTCTCAAAATGTCCCGCATCAACAAAACAAAAATTATTCTGCTTTGCCTCAATAAAAATATGGTGTTTAGATTCTCCAGTAATAAATGCATCTGCTCCGGATTTTTTTGCGTCACTCCAAGCAAATTCTCCGGCACCTCCTAAGACTGCAACCGTCTTAACACATCTATCAAAGCGAGTTGCCCTAACTGTAGTATTTAATTTCTTGGAAACATGTTTTATGAAAGAATCACAACTTAATCTTTTATCCAAGCATCCTATTCTTCCATACCCTAAAGAATTTTCTAAAACTCTAACATCTTTCAATTCTAAAATTTCTGCCAAAACATCGTTAACACCATCATTAGCCTTGTCTAAATTAGTGTGAGCACAAATAACAGAAACCTCAGAATTAATAACTTGAGCAATTAAATCATTATTATAAATATGCTTTAATGGTTTAAATATGATTGGATGATGGGTAATTATAAGCTCGGCATCAATATTCTTAGCCTGATTCAATATATCGCTAGTTAAATCTAAAGCAATCAAAACGTTTTTGACATTTTTTTGTGCATCACCGACTAGCAATCCAACATTATCAAATTCCTCACACGTATTAAACGGCACAAACTCATCCATACACTTAAAAATATCAGAAACCAACATTTTAATCACTTCCATTCGGATAATATATCGCATATTTGCTCATATTTTTTAATTCTTTGTTTGTCCAATCCTGACATTCGCAACCCATTCAAAATTTTACTGCATTTTTTATACTTACACTTCAGATATTCTGATAAATATTGAGAATTCGAACCCATAACTTTTCCCAAAACAGCATCTTTCAAACTTATATTTTTTACATTACCAGAATAGCTAGCACTAATAATGCAGTAAGTCTTGTCCGATTCAACAACAGGATGTTCTAATTCTATTTCATAACCATTCAAGTATAAATTTTGTCTAAGTTCCATTAAAAACGTTTGTGGTTGAAGAATCAACTGTTTATTTTTATTTTTTAACCAATCTTGCTCAAAAACTATACGTTCCATTAATTTGCCACCCATTCCGGACAAAATTACCGTTTCCACCTCTTCAGGAACATCTTGCAAACCATCAGTTAAAATTAATTTTATTTTATTTTCAACACCATAACTTTTTATATTATTTTTTGCTCGTTCCAAAGGCTTTTTCCTTACATCTGTCGCATAAACATAACTACATTTGTTCATAGCTAAAAATATAGAAAGATAAGCATGATCACATCCTATATCAGCAACTATATTTCCTTTAACCAAGTTCGCAATAGCTTTTAATCTATTTGATAAGCATAAATATTTTTTCAAAACGCTTTTAATAACTCCTAAATAAAATTTTAAAATTTCTGTTTTTGAAAATTAATTAATAATCACAACAACGTATTTGATATTATAACATATTTGGTTAGGGTACACAACAAATTTTTTATCATAATATTAATAATTTAAAAGTCAAATTACACTATAGTAAATTATGTTTTGTTTTTTTTTATTAATGCTGTATACTAATAACTATAATTATTAATTTTTAATAGTATTGTACAAATTTAAAGATGTTTTCTGAAAGGTAAAATAATAATATGCTTAAAAATGGAGCTGAAATAATTTTAGAATGTTTATTAGAACAAGAAACAACAACAATTTTCGGATATCCAGGCGGTGCAATTTTAAATATATATGACGCTTTATATAAATATTCGGATAAAATCAAGCATATATTAACAGCCCACGAACAAGGTGCTACACATGCTGCTGACGGATATGCTAGATCTACAGGAAAACCAGGTGTGGTTCTTACAACATCAGGTCCTGGAGCAACTAATACTGTAACTGGTATAGCAACGGCATATATGGATTCTATCCCAATAATAGTTATAACAGGAAATGTTGCAACCAACACTATAGGCTTAGACAGTTTTCAAGAAGTAAATATAACTGGAATAACTATGCCAATAACCAAACATAATTTTCTTGTGCGTGATATTTCTGAACTAGCTAACACAATAAGGAAAGCATTTAAAATTGCAACTTCTGGAAGAAAAGGTCCAGTTCTTATTGATATACCCAAAGATATAACATCTGCTACATATGAATATATTCCAAAAACAAACCACCAAAAAAATCAAGAAAAAACAATATTTCCCCACCAAAATATTAGAGAAGCAATAGAACTTATAAATAATTCAAAACGACCTTTTATTTATACTGGTGGCGGTTGTAATATATCAAATAATGCAAATATTGAAATAAACAAATTAGCAAAAAAATTAAATGCTCCAGTTTCATCGTCACTAATGGGTCAAGGAAGTTTTGATAATTTTGATGATCAATACATAGGTATGCTTGGTTTACATGGAACCAAAACAGCTTCAACAACATTAATGAATTGCGACCTTTTTATTGCAATCGGCACACGATTGTCAGATAGAGTCGCTCTAAACACAAAAAAATTTGCATCAAATGCAAAAATTATACAAATTGATATTGATGAAAGTGAAATAAACAAAAATATAAAGGTAGACTGTTCAATTATTGGTGATGTTAAATCAGTATTATATAAAATAAATGGTAGTATAGTTGAGAGACAAGATACTATTTGGATGAAACAAATTCAACATTGGCGTAATGAATATCAGTTGGATCAATTACCTATAAATGAAGATGATACTACCCCGAAACAATTTATTGAAACTTTATGTAATTTAACTGAAGGAAGTGCTATTATATCAACCGAGGTTGGCCAGCATCAAATGTGGACAGCACAATATTACAAATTCAGATATCCTAAACAGTTTTTAACGTCTGGTGGTTTAGGCACAATGGGATTTGGTCTTGGATGTGCTATAGGGGCAAAAATTGCAAACCCAAACAAGACCGTAATTAATATAGCGGGAGATGGCAGCTTTCATATGAATTGTAACGAATTAATAACTTTAAAAAGATACAACATTCCAATAATTGAAATAATATTTAATAATCAAGTTTTAGGAATGGTTCGACAGTGGCAAAGATTAATATATAATAAACGATTTTCACAAACAACACTAGGAAATAACGTGAACTTTGCCAAGTTAGCAGAAGCATATGATATAATGTTTTATAAAATATCAACGCCAACTGACATTGAATATATTTTAAAAAAAGCTCTAAAAAACAATTCACCAACTATTATAGAAGTGCCAATAAATAAAGATATGAATGTTTTACCAATGGCTCATGCAAAAAGAGATATAAATGATCCAATAATGACAATAGATATAGATTAGATATAAGGGGAAATATTGAATATGAAATCATTATGCACAATATCAATTATTGCTAACCATTGCACAGACATATTATTTAGAATTTCTTACATATTTGCTAAATATAACTGTAAAATCGATAAAATATCTTCAGATATAATAAATGACTCCAAACAGATAAAATTCATCATCACTACAAAATGTGACAATACAATTGCTACCAGAATCTACTATCAACTGTTAAAATTAATCGATACAATTAAAATTGATATTTCAATTTAACAATAAAAGGAGTAATACATATTGTTGTCTTTTTCTAAATTGCCTAACGAGTTGATTTTTATAATAAACACTTTAGAAGAAAATAAATTTGAAGCGTTTATTGTTGGTGGATGCGTTAGAGACTGTTTGTTGAACATAACGCCAAAAGATTGGGACATATGCACAAATGCCAGACCCCTAGAAATCAAAAAAATCTTTTCAAATTTTAACCTTAACACTATAGGAATAAAATATGGCACTGTAATTGTTAATATAAACAATTTAAATTTTGAAATAACTACATATAGAAAAGAACTAACATATCAAAACAATAGAAAACCTCAAAAAGTTGTATTTCTAAATAAATTAAATGATGATCTTTACAGAAGAGACTTCACAATAAATGCAATGGCATATAATCCCAGCACTGGAATAATTGATCCTTTTAACGGAAAAAATGATTTAAAATTCCAAGTTGTTTCTTTTGTCGGCAATCCTTTTGATAAAGCTAAGGAAGATTCACTAAGAATTTTGCGTGGTATTCGTTTTCAATCAACATATGGATTCAATGTAAGAGAAAACACAAAAAAAGCAATGTTTCAAAATAGTTATTTGTTAAAATTTCTCTCTTCTGAAAGAATTTGTTCTGAATTTTTAAAAATATTAAATGGAAAATACGCAAAAAAGTCACTAAGTAGTTTCAAATCAATATTTTTTAAGATAATTCCCGAACTTAAATATTTAAATTTTTCAATTAAATCAAATACGAAATTTTCATCATTATGGGAATTAGCTATCAACACATTATCAAATTGCGAACGTTTAATAAACTTAAGACTAGCTTTGCTTTTCAGACATATTGGCATTTGTAAAAATTACAACAATTTAGGCGTTTTAAATAATTATGAAAACGAAAGCATACAAATTTTTAATAAAATATCATCAAATCTTAAACTGCCAAAAAATCATACAAAACAAATCACAAAAATAATTAAATATCAAAATATAAATTTACCCTCAAATATAGTTAAAACATGCCACATTTTAAACAAAATAGATATTCAAATATACTCAATAATTTTAAAATTAAAAAAAGCACACCTAAAAGCAATAGGTGCTCCGCATACAGAAATAACTACAGCAGAACACCTATTAGACAAAATAATAAAAAATAACATTTGCTATTCACACAAAAAAATGAAAATAAACGGAAACGACTTAATAAAATTGGGCTATACCCAAGGACCTAATATAGGTAAAGCCTTAAATACTATTTTAAATAAAATCATAAACGAAGATTTGCAAAACAACAGATTAGATTTAATAGAATTTGCAAAACAAATAAAACCAACCCATTCACAGTAATTTTTTCTTTTTTCTAAGTTCTCTGAAAAAACCAGACAACAAATCTGCACACTCTTTTTCACATACACCCGAAACTATTTGTGGCTTATGATTATAAGGCAACTCAGATAAATTTACCAAAGATCCAAAAGAGCCCGCCTTAGGATCAAAAGCACCAAAGACAACTTTTTCGATTCTAGAATTTATTATAGCACCAGCACACATCGCGCACGGTTCTAGCGTAACATACAACGTAGCATTTAATATTCTCCAAGAATTAAGTTGTTTACACGCTGAATTTATTGCAACTATTTCAGCATGCGCTAATGAATTAGTAAGCATTTCTCGTTTATTATAACCGGTTGAAATTATGTCACCATTGCTAACAATTACAGCTCCAACAGGTATTTCTCCCATACTAGCTGCTATTTTTGCCTGTTCAATAGCAAGTTTCATATATTTATCGTCATCCAACCTACATATCACCTACCAAAATATAACGCTTATCTAAAATGTTTATCAAGTTAATCACAAAAACAATCTATTTGGAAACATCTATTCCATATAACTTAAACGCATTATCTCTAGTAATATCTACAACTTCTTGAGGTAGCATTCCTTTTATCTCTGCAATTTTATTTGCAACTGAAACAAGCATCTTAGAATTACAACAACTTCCCCTCCAAGGTTCAGGAGCCATATATGGACAGTCTGTTTCAATCACAAGTTTTTCTATTGGAATTGCTCCAACAGCTTCAACTGCTTTCTTCGCATTTTTAAATGTAACCACTCCAGTAAATCCAAGATACCAACCCATTTCTATATATCTACAAGCAACCTCCGCACTACCAGAAAAGCAATGAATCACACCACTAACCTTAGGAAAATTTTTTAATATAGATATAGTATCTTCAACAGCATCTCTACTGTGAACTATAACAGGCTTATTTAATTTTTGAGCTAAATCTAATTGTTTTTCAAACACGTCAAACTGTTTTTTCTTAGAAAAATCCGGATAATGGTAGTCTAACCCTATTTCTCCAATAGCAACCACTTTATTTTGTCCAACCAAATTTTCAACCTGATTCAACCAGTCAACAGGTAAGTTATCAACACACTCTGGATGAACCCCAACAGCAGAATATATAAATTCGTAATTATTAGCTAATTCAATAGATGTTTCAGAACTTTTCAAATCAGAACCCACGTTACATATATATGATACTCCGTTGGCTTTCATCGAAGACAATAACTCATCTCGATTCTCATTAAATTTTACATCGTCATAATGAGCATGTGTATCAAAAATTCCCATCAAATTATTCATAAAATCACACACCTCTATCTAACTAATGTATCTCAGAACCATTTGGAACTGAAGAATCAACAAATATTACTTTTACATCATCTTCACTAGCATCAGCAGCTAATATCATTCCTTGACTTTCTTCTCCACAAAGTTTAGCTGGTTTTAAATTAGCCACAACAATAACTTTTTTGCCGATTAAATCTTCTGGTTCATACCAGTCTGAAATTCCAGACACAACCTGTCTTTGCTCATTTCCTCCATCTAAGCGTAATTTCAATAATTTCTTAGATTTTTTTATTTTTTCACATTCTAAAATTTGAAATACCTTTAAACTAATTTTGGAAAAATCTTTTATAGTTATAATATTTTCAGGCAAATTTTCCGAATCATTTTTAGCTTCCTTATTAAGTTGTTCAATCTCTTTAAGTTTCTTATCTTCATATATTCTATTAAATAAAATTTGAGGTTTTTCTATTTTTATTCCAGACTTTAATATGCCAAATTGTTTTAAAGAATCAAAACCATTATCATCACTACATATTTGCTTTAAAATATCTTCAGCAACTTTTGGCATAATTGGCTTTAACATAACACCAATAAATCTTATACATTCCATTAAATTATACAAAACAGTTTGCAATCTTCCATGGTCTTGTTCGTTTTTAATTAATAACCATGGAGTAGTCTCATCAATATATTTGTTAGATCTCCTAGCTAACGACATTACAGCAAATATAGCGTCTGAAACTTTATATTCATCCATTAATTTTTCATATTTTTCAAACGACGAAATAGCAAAAGTTTTTAATTCATCATCCAGGTCAGTTTCAACGTCCACCTCTGGAATAACACCATCAAAATACTTACAAACCATATCACAAGTGCGTTTAACTAAATTTCCTAATGTGTTTGCAAGCTCCGAATTCCACGTTGAAATTATAGTATCATATGTTATGGAACCATCATGAGAATATGGCATTGAACTAAGCAAATAAAATCTAATTGCATCAACAGAAAACAACTCAGCCAAATCATCAGCATACATTACATTCCCAACAGACTTACTCATTTTGCTTTCTCCCGCCAACAACCACGGATGTCCAAATATTTGTTTAGGTAAAGGTAAATCTAAAGCCATCAAAATTATTGGCCAATAAATTGTATGAAATCTTAATATATCTTTTCCTATCACATGCAGATCTGCTGGCCAAACATTTTTGAATTTGTCACTAGGCTTATCTGGATCATATCCTATAGCAGTTATATAGTTAACCAAAGCATCAAGCCAAACATAAACAACATGGTCTGGATCAAAACTAACCGGTATTCCCCATTTAAATGAATTTCTAGAAATACACAAATCTTGAAGTCCTGGCTTTAAAAAATTATTTATGATTTCATTTTCGCGAGATTTAGGCATAATAAAATCTACGTTATTCTTTATATGTTGAATTAACTTATCCTGATATTTACTCATTTTGAAAAAATAAGCATCTTCTTTTGTTCTATTAACTTTCCTATGACAATCCGGACATTTTCCATCTACTAATTGACTATCTGTCCAAAAAGATTCGCATGGAACACAATACCAACCCTCATACTTACTTAAATATATATCTCCCTTATCATAGAGTTTCTTCACAATTTTCTGAACAACATCAACATGATATTTGTCTGTTGTTCGTATAAATGTATCGTAAGATGTATTCATCTTATCCCAAATGTCTTTTATCTGAGAGGATATAATATCAACATACTTTTGGGGAACTATTCCCTCTTTTTTAGCCAATTCTTCAATCTTTTGACCATGCTCATCAGTTCCAGTGCAAAAGTGAACATCATATCCCTGCATTCTTTTAAAGCGCGCAATAGCATCAGAAAAAATTATCTCATATGTATTTCCAACATGAGGTTTTCTCGAAGCATATGTTATAGCCGTTGTTATATAAAATTTCTTATTCACAAATATCAACCTTTCTAAAAATATATAGTGTAACATATTGTTTTTTACAAATATGATCGAACTTAAAAAACAACAAAAGTGTTATAACACCAACAAATAAATTTGCAGCATCACAACACCATAAAATCAAACTGGTCTGAGTGACGAGATTTGAACTCGCGACCTCCACCTCCCCAAGATGGCACGCTACCTAGCTGCGCTACACCCAGTTTTAAAATAACCGAATACATTTTAACACACAAAAAATAATTTTTCAAGAAAAAACAAAAAAAGGATTAACACATACAATAGGTTGTGCTAATCCTTTAAAAAATTTTATTTATTTTTATCTTGTTTTCCACTTTTATTTTTATCTTGTTTTCCACTTTTATCTTTATGTTTATTTGTGTTTAATTTGTCTTTTTGCTTATCGTTGTTTTTGTTTTGAATTTGATTTTGAACCATTCTACCTGTAAAAGAATCCTTCACATCCTCAATAATATTATTTGCTTTTTTACGATTAACCATCAAATTACGCATACTCTGAACAGATTTTAACATTTTTTCTTGATTAACCGTTTTCTTATCTTTACGCACCCCATCATTATTCTTACTTAATTCTTCAACTTGTTTTTTTAATTCTTCATTTTCATCAATATACAATTGAGCAGCTTCCATATATTGCTCTATTTCTCCTTCCAATTTCTCACATTCTTCTTCTATACTATTTCTCTCATTTATCGCTGTTTTTACAGTTTCTTGAGCTTTAGCGTAAGCAGCTTGTTGCGACTTCACCAATTCTTCTAACTCTAGTATTCTTTGTTTGTAATTCGATTTCTCATTGCTTGTATCAGTTTGTTCTTTTAATAAGACATCTTCTAATGTATTGTATCTGCTCTGCAGTTCTTTCTTTTCTTTATTCAAAGTATCATAATTTTCAATTTTGCATTTGGCATCACTAATTTGCATCTCCAAATCAGCAATTCTAGCCTCATAGTCACTAATTTTTTTCTTTAAATTGTCTTCTTCAATAACGATTTTCTTTATTTTGTTTTGAACATCTTTTGAAACAAGATCGTTCATGTTATTTGTTAAAAAGTCATAAATTTCTTTCAATTCTTGGTTTGAATCTTGCAAAACTTTATTTTTATCTTTTAGTGAATCTCTTTGACCCATTACATTACTAAGATATTTTTTAGTTTCTGCATCCATGTTAGTTATTTTTTTTGAATTTGCTTGTCTTAGTGATTTATTCTCATATTCCAATTCATTAATCTTAAGTTTCAATTTATTAACCTGGTCTTTTAATCGTGTGCTCTCTCCACCAGATTTGCTAACTGTCTCATATAATCTTTTATATTCTTTAGCTAACTGACCAAGCATATCAGCTCCTTTCGCTTTAATTCCTAATGTTTCAGCCAATTCAGTCAATTTCTTCAAGTTTGATTTTAATTGTTTAAGCTCTTTTTCCTTGCTCTCTTTAGTCTTCTTTAATTCATCGTTCTCGTTGATAAGTTTATCATTTGCTCCTTTTAAACCAGAGAACTCTTTTTGCCATTTATCGTTTTGATCTTGTAGTTTTTTGTTAATGTCTGATAAACTATTGATTGTATTATCCTTAGTAACAATTGCATTTGAAAACATTTTGTTATTTTTTTCTAATCTATCAATCTCGTTATTCTTTTTATTGATATCGTTATCCTTGTTCGTGATATCTTTCTCATAGTTTTCTTTTGCGTTATTGTTCTCTTCTTTTAACTTATTGAGCTCGTTCTCATAGTTTTCTTTTGCGTTCTTGAGATCGTTATTTAACTTATTGATATCTTCTTTTAATTTTGTATTTTCTTCAATCTTTTCCTTTAATTGCTCATTTAGTCCATTATTAACATTTTGGCTGTTTTCAGCCAATTGTTTATTTAGTTGGTCTATTTCTTCTATCTGATTTTTTAATATATTATATTTATCTTGTAACTCAATAATTTCTTGCGTTCTTGTGGTATAGTCGTTTGTCAATTGTCTGATTGATTTATCCTTGGTCTTGATTGCTTCTTCCTTATCTTTGATATCTTTATCCTTGTTCTTGAGCTCGTTCTCCTTGTCTTCTTTTAACTTATTGAGCTCTTTATCATAGTTTTCTTTTGCGTTCTTGAGATCGTTCTCTAAGTTCTTGTTCTTGTTTTTTGCGTTATTGTTCTCTTCTTTTAACTTCTTGAGCTCTTTATCATAGTTTTCTTTTGCGTTCTTGAGCCCGTTATCCTTGTTCTTGTTCTCTTTAGATAAAGTATCGATAGTATACTGAAGTTGATTATTCAAAACATTTAAATTATCATTCTCTTGTTGTAAACGTACAGTATTCTCAATCTGTTCTTTTAATTTCTCATTTAGTTCATTATTAACATTTTCACTATTTTCAGCCAATTGTTTATTTATTTGCTCTATTTCTTCTATCTGTTTTTGTAAACTTGTGATATCATTATTTTTAATATTGAGCTTGTTATTTAATTGCGTATTCTTATCTGTTAACTTATTGATCTGTAGCTTGTTATTTTCAATAAGTTCATTCTTCTCTTTTTCATAGTTTTCTTTTGCGTTCTTGAGCTCGTTCTCATGCTTTAGATTGGCGTTCTTGAGATCGTTCTCCTTGTTCTTGAGCTCGTTATCCTTGTTATTGATCTCGTTCTCTAACTTCTCGTTCTTGTTTTTTGCGTTATTGTTCTCTTCTTTTAACTTCTTGAGCTCTTTATCATAGTTTTCTTTTGCGTTCTTGAGCTCGTTCTCATGCTTTAGATTGGCGTTCTTGAGCTCGTTCTCATGCTTTAGATTGGCGTTCTTGAGATCGTTCTCCTTGTCTTCTTTTAACTTATTGAGCTCGTTCTCTAAGTTCTTGTTCTTTTCATTTGCTGCCTGGAGCTCGTTATCCTTGTTATTGATCTCGTTCTCTAACTTCTCGTTCTTGTTTTTTGCGTTATTGTTCTCTTCTTTTAACTTCTTGAGCTCTTTATCATAGTTTTCT
>JAZRQJ010000008.1:0-1563 GCA_045649685.1 Oscillospiraceae bacterium | reverse complement strand
AGGTGTTGACTTCACTAATTTTAATGTTATAATTAAATAGCAATGCCTGATTAGCTCAGTCGGTAGAGCGCACGGCTGTTAACCGTTAGGTCGCAGGTTCGAGTCCTGCATCAGGCGCCATTGTTAAATTTACAGACTTATAAAAGTCTGTTTTTTTATGCTTAAAAACATTGAAAACAATAGTAGTAAATGATAATATGTAATTGAAAATAACTATTATAGAAAGGAGAAAAATATGAATAAAAGTATTTTCAAAATAATAATTGTGTTGTTGTTTATGTTAAGTAGTACAGCTAATGCACAAAGCAATAGCATTGACGAAAACAAAATCGAAGATTATATAAAAAATACCCCTAAAGAAGTTTCGGAGGAATATATAAAAGACCCGTATACTTTATCTGAGAATTTGTTTGACGAAGACGGTAATGTAAAGGAAATATTAGATTTTGACACAATGTATATAAAAACAACAACTTACTACTCTGGGTCAAAAGGTAATGTAGTAAGTCGAGAAGAAATTATATCTGAAGAGGAATATAATAATGCTAGCACATATGGAGTTGTTGGAAATTGTCAAAATGGTGGAATAGCAAACGACTGCTGGGAAACTAGTGCAAAAAAATTAAGTTTGTTTGTTTACATTAACAATCTACCTTATGTAAACATACGTGTATTGAATCAATGGAAAACAATACCTGTTATAAGATCGTATGATACTATCGGATTATTATTTAATCTTTTTACACCTCAAACAGCATACGGATATCAAAACTATAACACTTCAAGCAATGCTTCAAAACAAATTATAAATTATAGTTATGGTGGAACTAATATGAAAATTGAAAGTAACGGAATTAGCATTTCTCAAAATATTGTGGATAATGTATATACATATTTAGAAAATGAACTATGGGTAGAAGGACAATTAGATTCAAATTGGTACGGACAGTTTGCTGCTTCGTATCAACATGCAACAGAAAATATAACTTTAGAAACTTCAAAAAACTTTATTTTTCATGAGTACGGTATGGGTGGCGTATTTTTATGGAATCAGCCACACTCGAACTGGGATAATATGCAAGGTGTTTGTTCGAACAATTCGCCATATTTATGGGTGTGCTAAATATGAAAAAGTTTTTAGGCTTACTTATAATTATTATCTTGATAAGCGGATGTGAAGAGAAAAAGATAACAAATGAAAATAATGAAAAACAGCAATTAGAAAAAAAGTTAATCGGCACTTGGAAATCATCAGGAGTACAATACCAAATTTATAATGAAAATTATGATCCTGAAAAAGAAATACCGCCATATATATTAGAATTGAATGAAAACAAAAAAGTAAAGTTCCAAATGGATGATGTAGAATTAAGTGGTACATATAGTATATCCGATGATCTGACCATATTTGTAGACATAGGAGGGTCCACTCGTTGTAAATTAAATGAAGATACCCTTGAATGTATGCCGCCAATAGGAACAATGAAAAAGCAAGATTAAATCTTGCTTTTAATTTGACTTAATCTACTATATAAACTAAAATACTAAACCGAAAGAGGTGAT
>JAZRQJ010000007.1:0-374184 GCA_045649685.1 Oscillospiraceae bacterium | reverse complement strand
TTTAACTTATTGAGCTCGTCTTTTAACTTCTCGTTCTCGTCACCCTTAATCTTGAGCTCGTTAGTTAAGTTATTGTTCTTTTCATTTGCGTTATTGTTCTCTTCTTTTAACTTATTGAGCTCGTCTTTTAACTTCTCGTTCTCGTCACCCTTAATCTTGAGCTCGTTAGTTAAGTTATTGTTCTTTTCATTTGCGTTATTGTTCTCTTCTTTTAACTTATTGATATCGTTATCATATTTTTCTTTTTCGTTCTTGAGATCGTCCTTTAATAAATTGTTTTCATTTGATAATTGTCTTTGATTTTCATCATTATTACTGTTTATATTATTAATTTCGTTTTTCAAATTATTAATCTGAGTATTTAATTCATTTATTCGCAATTTTAAACTATCATTTTCTTTCTGTAATTTCGAACTGTTATCAATTTGTTTTTGATTTTGACTTTGTAAATTTTTATTAATGACTTCAATATTTTGCTTATCTTGATTAAGCTTTTTTAATAACTCTTTTAATTTAGAATTATCATTTTCAAATTTTTTTATTTTAGCATTATCATCGGATAGTTGTTTTTTCAAATTATTTAGTTCGGAAAAAATCTCATTTTGGCGTTTAATCAAATCTTTGTTTTGATTATCTAAATTTTGATTCTTATTATTACTTTGATTAATAATGTTAATTAATTGATTAATTTTATTGATAAAAGCTTCATTATTTTTCTTCAAACCAGAAATTTCTTGATCTTTACTGTTACTTATTCTTTGAACTTCCTGCACATCATCTAAAATATCATTTATTAGTTTTCTATGATCTTGAGCCTGATTCTTTTTATCTTGTTCATTTACCCTTTGAGCATTCAATAAAAGTTTATTTTGATTTTTTAAACTTTCATTTTCTTGTTGCAATTGATTATTGGCTTGTTTCAATCTTGCTATTTCTTTTTTATCCGCATCATCACCAGAGCGAGATCCAGAATCAACAACCACTCGCACTTTCTCTTCCGTTTTCGCAGCTCCACTAGACTGTTTTTCCAATCTTCCCATACTACGATCAATGTTTTGTCTCAATTTAGCTATTGAATCCGACCCACCTGTTCCACCATTGCCACCAGGCTTATCTGGTCTTTTTTGCATATTATCTTCTAATCCAATTGATTTTGTTTCAGAATTATTAGTTGGCATATTGCTATCTTTTTTATTATCACCATCATTACCAGAGTAACCAGAATCTGAAGAAGTAGAAATCGACACATTATCTGCGTCATTTTTTGGAAACAGAGAGTTACTAACAGTAGTTGAAATAGTAAAAGCGGCCATCAATGTAGCAAAACTCAATGTTAAGGCTTTTTTCATGTTGGCTCCACCAGCAACCATTTCAAGAGCCTCATCCGAAAGCTCATGAAAATCGTTATTAACAATTTTCAAACTATCCTCAGACTTTAAAAAAGCGTCCATTTCTTTTTTAAATTTATCAAGTGATTTTGTATAACCATTTTTACAAAACAAGTTGTATATTTCGTTTTGATTTTTTAAAGAATTCATTTTTTGTCTTTGCTTATCATCAGATATAATTTTATAAAAAATACTCTTTATCATAGCACTCTCTCCTCATAATAATTTAAGAGATAATATCAAAATATACTATCTCTTATCTCTATTAAACATCAAAATTTATTTATTTATTTATTTTTTATTTCACATTTTATCTGACCATAAAAATTTCTCAAATCAAATTCTAAAACCATCAAAATTTTTTCATGTATGCTGCAAAACTATAAAAACACACTTCCCATAAAACAATCTCCTCTCTAATAAAAAATAATGGATTTATTAACAAAAAATCTTGTCTATTTATAGTTTTTAATACATTCACTAAATTCACTATAAATTATACAACACTAATCGTGCAAAATCAACCGTTTTTTATTAAAAATTCACATAAAAAACTATTTTTTGAAGGAAAAAATATAAAATCTTATATATTTTATTATTAGTTCTTTTCAAAAAAATATAACAATACTATCAATAAACATATTTAATACTATCTTTCATTTTTGCCCAAATTATGTTATAATCTTAATAAGATACTATAAATGTAAGAGGGATAACAAATGACTATAGACCAAGTATTTTTAAAACATAAAAAACAAATTTTAGAAAATAAATTCAACAAAATGAATGCAATGCAAAAACAAGCAATATTTTCAATAAACGGTCCTTTACTTATTTTAGCTGGTGCAGGATCTGGAAAAACTACTGTAATAGTTAACAGAATAGCTTATATGTTAGAATACGGAAATTCATATTTTAATGAAAATTGCAACATAAATGAATTAGACTATATCTCTATGCAAAACATAATAGAACAGGACAAAAATCAGTTAAATGAATATATAATTAGTCATAATTTGTTAAAAAGTAACCCTCCAAAGCCATGGGAAATTCTTGCAATAACATTCACTAACAAAGCAGCAACTGAGTTATGTGATCGATTAAAACAAATTTTAGGTGACTGTGCAAATGATATAAACGCTGGAACATTCCATTCACAGTGTATAAAAATTCTTGCTAGACATATAGAACATTTAGGTTATCAAAAAAACTTTACAATATATGATACTGATGACAGCAAAAGGGTGGTTAAAGACATTTTGGCCACTATGAATTTAAATGACAAAATATATCCTCCAAAATCTGTTTTATCAGAAATAAGCAAGGCTAAAGATAGATTTTTAACACCAGATCAATATGACATGCAAGCAAATAATGATTTAAGAAAAAAAGAAATAGCCAAAATATACAAAAACTACCAAAATTATTTAAAAAATGCTAACGCACTAGATTTTGATGATATCATATTCTTAACTGTAGAATTGTTTGAAAATAATCCAGATATACTTTCTAAATATCAGAATAAGTTTAAATACATATTGGTTGATGAATATCAGGATACTAACCACGTACAATATAAATTAATAAAACTACTTGCAGCACAACATCAAAATTTATGCGTTGTAGGAGATGACGATCAAAGTATATATAAATTTAGAGGTGCAACAATAGAAAATATATTAAATTTTGAAAAACAAATGCAAAATGTAAAAACGATAAGACTGGAGGAAAATTATAGATCAACTCAAAATATTTTATCAGCCGCAAATCATGTAATTTCAAATAATTCGGCACGAAAAGGGAAAAATTTGTGGACAAGCAAAGGAGACGGTGAAAAAATCAAAGAAATACACGTTTCAAATGAAAATGAAGAAGCCGAGTTTGTTTGCAAAGAGATTAATAAAAATATATCAAACGGAATGGCATACAAAGATCATGTGATTTTGTATAGAATGAACGCACAATCAGCAAATATTGAAAGATTTTTGGTTAGAAATGCCATTCCCTACCAAATTATAGGCGGAACTAAATTTTATGACCGTAAAGAAATTAAAGATGCATTAGCATATTTAACAGTATTGAATAATAAAAATGATAATCTAAGATTATCAAGAATAATAAATGAACCTAAAAGAGGAATTGGTAGCGGAACAGTTTCTAAACTGCAAAAAATATCAGATTCAATGAATACATCAATGTATAACATAATGTCACAATCAGAAACATTTTCTACCTTACTAGGAAAATCAAAACAACTCAAAAACTTTCAATCAATAATTAATAATTTAATAACTTGTGCTGAAAATATGTCGCTACCCGATTTGTTTGATGAAATTATGAGCCAAACAGGTTATATGCAATCATTGTTAGATCAAGGTGATATTGCCAAATCTAGAATTGAAAATTTAGAGGAATTTAAAACAATTTTAATGCACTTTGAAAATGAAAATGAAAATGCTACTCTATCTGATTTTTTAAATGAGATAGCTTTATATACAGATATTGACGATTTTAACTCGGATAACGACAAAATTTCACTGATGACCTTACACTCAGCAAAAGGCCTAGAATTTAAAGCGGTATTTATGGTTGGTATGGAAGAAGGTATTTTCCCAGGAAATCAGTCAACTAATGATAGTGAAGAAATAGAGGAAGAAAGACGTTTGGCGTATGTCGGAATAACAAGAGCCCAAGAGCAACTATATTTAATTAATGCAGCGCAAAGAATGATTTTTGGCTCTACACGATATTCAAAGCCTTCGCGATTCTTAAACGAAATTCCAATTGAATATAAAGATATTACTGATACTATAGTTAAAAAATTCAATAATAATATTATAACCAAGCAAAAACACAAAATTAATATAAATAAAATAAATAAGACAAATAACGTAAATGAAATACAACAAATCAATTTTAATGAAAACGACTTGGTGGTTCATTCAGTTTTTGGAAAAGGAACTGTAATATCTATAGTTCCTATGGGAAATGATCACTTAGTAGAAGTAGATTTTGAAAAAAAGGGTAGAAAAAAAGTAATGGCAAATTATGCTAAACTCAAAAAAGCTTAGTATATAAATAATATTAATCAAGAGATACTTTACCTTAAGTATCTCTTTTTAACAAAAACAATGAAAGGATCTGTTAAAATGAATTCACAAAAATTAACACAAAAATCAACCGAAGCAATCCAAACAGCACAAACCCTAACGATGGAACATAAAAATTCTACTTTGGATGTACATCACTTATTACTTGCATTGGTTACACAACAAGATGGATTGATACCAGAATTACTCAAAAAGCAGAAAATCAATCTAAACGACTTTGTTTTAACAATTCAAAAAGAAATAGATCAACTACCCCAAATTGGTCAATATAGTCAAGATGCAAGTAAAATTTATGTTTCTCAAGAAATAGATCAAATTTTAAACTATTCTGAAAAAATAGCCGACTCCATGAAAGACGACTATATATCGGTTGAACACATTTTTATTGCTATACTTGAAAAATCTAATAAATTTAAAGATATATTTAAAAAGTTTAATATCAACAAAGACGATTTTATAAAAGTACTATCCCAAGTTAGAGGCTCCGTTAGAATAACTAACGACACACCTGAATCATCCTATGATGCTTTGAAAAAGTTTGGAATAAACCTTGTAGAATATGCAAAAACAAAAAAAATAGATCCCATAATAGGTAGAGATGATGAAATTCGAAACGTAATTAGAATTTTATCAAGAAAATCTAAAAACAATCCTGTATTAATTGGTGAACCAGGAGTTGGAAAAACTGCGATTGCAGAAGGTCTTGCTCAACGAATTGTTAGAGGAGATGTTCCAAATTCACTTAAAAACAAAATTATTTTTTCGCTAGACATGGGATCTTTAATTGCTGGTGCAAAATTTAGAGGAGAATTTGAAGAACGACTCAAAGCTGTTCTAACGGAAATAAAAAAATCTAACGGAAAAATTATAATGTTTATAGATGAGTTACACACAATAGTTGGAGCAGGAAAAACTGAAGGATCTATGGATGCCGGAAACTTATTAAAACCAATGCTTGCTAGAGGTGAACTGCACTGCATTGGAGCAACCACTTTAGACGAATACAGAAAATATATAGAAAAAGATCCCGCATTAGAGCGAAGATTTCAACCAGTGTTAGTTAAACAGCCTACAGTAGAAGACACAATTGCAATTCTTCGTGGTCTAAAAGACCGCTATGAAATATACCACGGAGTTAATATTCAAGACCAAGCTATTATAACTGCCGCAACTTTATCAGACAGATATATTACCGATAGATTTCTACCAGATAAAGCAATCGACCTTATAGATGAAGCATGTGCAATGATAAGAACTGAAATCGATTCTATGCCAACAGAATTGGACATTATTCAAAGAAAAATTATTCAGCAAGAAATTGAAGAAGCTGCCTTAAAAAAGGAGAAAAACAACATATCACAAGAACATCTACTTGACATTCAGAAAGAACTATCGGATCTTAGATCACAATTTAAAACACTAAAAACAAAATGGGAAAACGAGAAATCAACTATAGAAAAAGTTCAAAAGCTAAGAGAAAAACTTGAAAAACTCAATTCTGAAATTGAACAAGCTGAACAAAATTATGATCTAAACAAAGCAGCCGAACTTAAATATGGAAAACTTCCTGCATTAAAAAAACAACTTGAGGAAGAAGAAAAAATAGCTGTTGATTTATTAAAAACAAGATCTCTTTTGAGAGATAAAGTAACTGAAAAAGAAATTGCACAGATTATTGAAAGATGGACAGGCATTCCAACATCAAAACTTATGGAAGGTCAACAAGAAAAAATTCTCAAACTTCCAGAAATACTTCACAAAAGAGTAGTTGGTCAAGACGAAGCTATAACCAAAGTAACAGATTCAATAATAAGATCTCGAGCAGGAATACAAGACCCAAATCGTCCAATAGGATCATTCTTATTTTTAGGTCCAACCGGAGTGGGAAAAACTGAATTAGCAAAAACTTTAGCCGCAAATTTATTTGACGATGAGCGAAATATTGTAAGAATTGATATGACAGAATATATGGAAAAATATTCTGTAAGTAGACTTATAGGAGCTCCTCCAGGATATGTTGGCTATGAAGAAGGCGGTCAATTAACTGAAGCGATTAGACGAAAACCATACTCTGTTATATTATTTGATGAAATTGAAAAAGCTCATCCTGATGTATTTAATATTTTATTACAAGTTTTAGATGATGGTAGAATAACCGACTCACAAGGACACACAGTTGATTTTAAAAATACAATAATAATATTAACTTCAAATCTCGGTTCCGAAATTCTTCTGGACGGAATAGCTGATGACGGAGAAATTACACAAAATGCTAAAAATGATATCAAAAATATTTTAAAGCAATCTTTTAAACCGGAATTTTTAAACAGATTAGACGAAATTGTACTATATAAACCCCTATCAAAAAATGATATTACTAAAATTTTAGATATACAAATAGCTTCACTAAACAACAGACTATCAAACAAACAAATAACTTGCGAATTAACCGATGAGGCTAAACAATTCATCATAAATAATGGCTATAACCCAGTATATGGTGCTAGACCATTAAAACGATTCATTCAAAGACACGTTGAAACTGAAATTGCTAAAGTTATATTAGAAGATAATTTATCTTACGGCGAAAATATAGTCGTAGACTATAAAGATGATAAAATCAAAATTAGTCATTCAAAAAAATAAAAAACAAAAGAGATCTAAATTCATGTAAAAAATTTAGATCTCTTTATATTTACTGTATCAATAACTATAATTAATGTTGCTTACCCTTTTCAATCATTTCTTGCGCTGTTTGCATTGTTAAATTAGTAATTGAACCTGCAGACATAATACGAGCAACTTCTTCAATCCTACCATTTTCATTCAATTGTTCTACTTCAGCAAAAGAACGTCCATCAATAGCTTTTTTTGAAATTTTAAAATGCTCATCTGCCAACGCAGCTATTTGAGCTAGATGCGTTACACAAAGCACCTGTCTATTTTTGGAAGCTTGTTTTAATTTTAAACCTATTTTTTGTGCAGCAGAACCTGAAACTCCAGTATCAACTTCATCAAAAACCAAAGTAGGAATTTTATCCTTTTCCGCCAAGGTGTTTTTTATAGACAACATAATTCTAGAAAGCTCTCCACCTGACGCAATTTTGCTGATAGGCTTAGGAGGTTCTCCAATATTAGTAGAAATTAAAAATTCAACATCCTCTAATCCCCATATATTACCCTCATGAGGTGAAACAACTGCCTCAAATTTAACACCTTTCATATCTAAAAATTCAAGTTCCCTAGCAACATTTTCTGCAAATTGTTTAGCAACCAATTTTCTTTCTCTTGATAACATTTGACCTAATTCTGCAACCTGTTTCATTTCGGACTTTTGGGACACCATCAACTCATTTTGTCTTACGTCATACATTTCTACTTTTTCAAGTTCAGATTTCAAAGAAGCTAGTTTGTTGTTAACATCATCAATTGTTGGACCATATTTACGCTTAATTTTAAAAATTTCGTCTAATCTACTTTCGATGGCATCAAGTTTATTAGGATTAAAATCTAGATGTTCACACTTATTAGCTATATCGTAAGATATTTCTTTTATTTCAAAAAGCATATCTCTAAGTTTTTCAGAAGACAAAACAATATCATCATAATACGCTGCTGCAGTATCTAAATGAGAAACAGCATCATCCAGCATATCCACAATCCCATTTATATCATCATCACCAGATAAAAGCTGATGCACCATATTCAAATTCTCCAAAATTTTCGCAGAATTTCTAATCGACCTAGAATCGCCTTCAAGTTCAACATCTTCTCCTTCTTCAATGTCGGCCTGTTCTATTTCATTAATTTGATTAGTTATGCTTTCAATTTTTTCAGATTTTAAAGCCTGATCTGCCTTAATATTATCTAACTCCAAATTAATCCTTTTTAAATATGAAAAATGATACTGATATTTTTCTAACAACTCATTCAAATTACCATAATCATCAAGTATATTTAAATGCTTTTCTGAAGAAAGTAATATTTGATTATCATGTTGACCGTGAATATTTACCAAAAGACTCCCCAATTCTCTAAGAATAGATATGTTTATAGGCATACCGTTAATTCTTGCAGTTGTTTTCCCGTCAAAAGAAATATCTCTTTGAATTATCAACTGATCCTCAGATATATCCCAATCATATTTTTTTGCAAATTCTTTAACCTCATCAGATAGATCCTGAAAAGTTGCTATAACTATCGCCTTTTTTTCACCATTTCTAACCATATTTTTAGAACAGCGTCCACCAATTATCGAATTTATGGCATCAACGACGATAGACTTACCTGCACCTGTCTCACCAGTAAACAAATTCATACCTTTACCAAACTCTATTATAATCTTCTCAACAACCGCTAAATTTTGTATATATAAGTTTACTAACAAGACTTTCTTCCTCCCATTCTAAAAAATATTTCCATTATAATACAAAAAATTAATTGGGCAAAAATTTTTTTCTAACCAAATCAAAAAAAGGAATATCTTCTAAATAAACCAATCTCAATTTTTTGTCACTTTTTCTAATTTTAACTTGTGAACCATTTTCAAGTAAATCTAGCTCAACTCCATCTATAAGTATGTGTGTTTTACTTTTATTTCTATTTCCAATTTGCACAACAAGTTCAGCATCATTAGAAAACAAATACGTTCTTGAGGCTAAAGAATGTGCACAAATTGGAGACATAGATATAAAATCTAAATTAGGATCAGCAACCGGTCCCCCATTAGCTAAAGCATAGGCCGTAGAACCTGTTGGCGTTGAAAACAAAACCGAGTCAGCTCTATATTCTATTACAAAATTTTCACTTTCAAAAACTTTTAAATCAATTAAGCTCCCTAAAACAGGCTTTACAAACACAACATCATTCACAGCTATATGTTTCTTATTATTGTATTCCACTTCAAGAAGCATTCTTTTCTTCTCATTATATTGATTTTTCAAAATTTTTTCAAGCTTTTGTAAATCATGACATTCAAGTCCACACAAAAATCCCATATGTCCAGAATTTATTCCTAAAATAGGTATATTGTGCATTGCAGCATATTCAGAAGCCGCAAGAATTGTTCCGTCTCCACCAACTGCAATAATAAAGTCATATTTACAAATATTGTCTATATTCTCAGAAATGGCATATTCTGTAAAAAATTCAAAAACACTCTTTTCAACTGCACACTCACAACCCAAATTTCTTAAAATTGATATTGCATTTTGCGCGGTTTTAATTGCTTTTGACTTTCCCTTATTTATAACAAAAAAAATTTTCATATAATAAACAAGCCCCTTGCAATAAAATAAATAAAAATCACATTTATTTTTTCTTTTCATTTAAATTATAATGAGAACTCTCAACTAAATCAACTATTAGATTCCTATCACAACTCTTAAAGTCACCTTTTTTTATAGTAAATAAATATTCTATATTTCCTTCAGGTCCTTTAATTGGAGAATAATCCATATAAACAACACTAAAACCTATCTCCATACAAAAATCGTATATTTTATACAAAACAGCTTCATGTATTTTAGCATCTCTAACAACGCCTTTTTTCCCTACTTGATCTCTACCTGCTTCAAACTGAGGTTTAACTAAAACAACCGCCATAGCATTTTCTTTCAAGAGATTGTACAAAACCGGTAAAATCAAAGTCAAAGAAATAAAAGAAACATCCACTGAAGCAAAGTCAATTTCGTCAGGAATTTGTTCATTAGTCAAATATCTAGCATTTGTTCTCTCCAAACTAATAACTCTATCATCCTGTCTTAATTTCCAAGCCAACTGACCATACCCAACATCAACAGAATAAACTTTTTCTGCTCCATTTTGCAACATACAATCGGTAAAGCCACCAGTAGAAGCTCCTATATCCAAACATACACAATCATTTAAATCTAATTCCAATTTAGAAACAACTTTTTCTAACTTCAATCCGCCCCTACTAACATACTTAAGAGTGGATTTCACTTTTATATCACAATCTTCCTTAACCATATCTCCAGCTTTATCAGCACGATCACCATCTACAATAACCATGCCACTCATTATCAAAGCCTTAGCTTGCTCTCGAGATTGTACAAGTCCCCTACTTAAAATTAGTTGGTCTAATCTTACCTTTTTCAATCATTAGCCCCTTTCATTAACAACCACAACTTCATCCCTGTAAAGTTTAACACAGTCATTAATAATTTTTTCTGTCATACTTTTATAATCCAAACCCAAAGATTCTAAAGCGGAATATACACGAGACTGAGGAATAAAAGAATTATCTATAGCTGTTAAACTCCACTGACCATTAAACCCAAGTTCCACTAAATCTGAAATTATGTGTTCACCGATTCCTCCGCGCTTAATTCCCTCTTCAAAAAAGAAAATTTTATGAAAGTTCATTAGTTCATATAAAATACTCTTTTCTATTGGACATATTTTTCCAATTTTCATTACCGCCACATTAATTCCAACATCCATCAAACTTTTTTGTGCTCTTATAGCTTGTCCTACGAGTCTTCCATATGTAACAATTACAATATCCGATTTTCCTATAATCCTATAATCACAGTCATAATCACAATAATCTGATACTATAAGATCTTCTGGTCCCTTAGGATATCTTATAGAAACTAATCCATCTGTTTTATATATCGCCCTATCCAACATTCCTCTCAATTCTGAATAATTGCATGGCGAATACACTGTCATATTCGGAATAGAAGTCAAAAAAGCTGTGTCAAAAACTCCTTGATGTGTTTCTCCATCTTCCCCCACAATTCCAGCTCTGTCTACACACAATAATATGTGCTCATTTTGTATAGCAGCATCATGTAAAATTTGATCATAACTTCTTTGTAAGAATGTGGAATACACGGCAAAAATTGGCAACATACCGTTTGCTCCCAATCCAGCAGCATATGTCACCGCATGCTGCTCTGCTATACCAACATCAAAAAACCTATCTGGGAAATTTTTTTGAAAGTTAGATAATCCTGTTCCGTGTTCCATGGCGGCAGTTATAGCACAAATTCTTTCATCTTTATTTGCTAAATTACAAAGTTCTTTACCAAAAACCTCAGAAAATGAATTTTTGTTTTTTGAACTTACAACCCCATACTTGGGATTAAATGGACCTACTCCGTGATATAAATCTGGATTATTCTCAGCCTTATCGTAACCTTTACCTTTTTTAGTAAAAACTTGTATCAAAGCTGGTTTATCTGTCTGATTGGCCCAATTTATAGCTTGAAATAACTCAGATAAATTATGTCCATCAACAGAACTTAAAAATGAAAAACCAAGATCCGTAAAGAAATCTGATTTATATACTATTTTTTTTAGGGTTTCTTTAGAATCTCTTATTTTATTTTTCGCAATTTCACCAACCAAGGGAATTTTATCTAACACCTCTTCCATTGCAACTCTAGTTGAAATATAGGCCTGATTAGACCTCATATTAGAAATATATCGAGAAAAACCACCAACTGTTTTAGAAATAGACATATCATTATAATTTAATATTATTATTAAATTATTTAAATCAGAAACATTATTCAACGCTTCATATGCCATTCCTCCAGTCAGTGCACCGTCTCCAATTACAGCTATAACTTTATTGTTAGTTTTCTTTAAAATTTCAGCTCTAGCAAATCCACAGGCTGCTGACAAAGAAGTGGAAGCATGTCCTGAAATAAAAACATCATGTTCACTTTCAAAAGGCTTGGTAAAACCAGATATACCATCTTTTTTTCTTATACTATCAAAGACACCAAATCTTCCAGTCAAAAGCTTATGCGCATAACATTGGTGTCCAACATCCCAAATAATTTTATCATTTGGTGAATTAAACTTTTTATGAAGTGCAACAGCAATCTCAACAACTCCCAAATTAGATGCAAGATGCCCACCATTGCAAGACACAGTTTCAATTATTTTATTACGAATTTCTTTACACAACTTCTCAAGATCTTTAATTGACAAAAAATTCAAGTCATCTGGAGATTTAATAGTCCTTAGCAAGTTATAGTTACTCATAAATAATCAGTGGAACCAATAATAGCCACCATTACACCACCTTATTTTTTTTACAAATTTATTGTGGAACAACCAATGCTATAACTATTCCTAACAACGCACCACCCAAAACTTCTAATGGAGTATGTCCCAACTTCTCTTTCAATTTTTTCATATCTTCATCATCTTCTTCAAAATCTTCAAAATTATCAGGTTTTCTGCTAAAAATCTTAAGTTTATTTTTTATTTCTTTTTGTTTTATATCCGAAATATCTAAAACATCCACAATTCTGTTTATAACTCTTGCTTGCTCACCAGAAGAACGTCTAACGCCAGTTGCGTCATACATAACCACAATAGCTAAAACCGCCGCTATAGCAAACATTGGAGAATCAACCCCACATTCTCTACTAACCGCAATAGCTAATGAACACACGGTAGCAGAATGAGCACTCGGCATACCACCAGCCCCAAACAAACGTTCCGCATCAAAACGTTTTTCTGATATAAAAACAAACAATGTCTTTAAAATCTGTGCAACAATCCATCCCACAAACGCACAGATCAAACAATAATTATAAGAAAAAAATTTATTAGCTATGTTAATTAATTCCATATATTTCTCTCCACAAAACAACAACTTTTAATTTAATGATCTCTATTTAATAAAAATTTAGTTAAATTCATAAGAAACTGATTATTAGGTAATTTGTTTAATTCAGAAATGGCAGTCTCAGTATATTGTTTAGCTTTCATTTTTGCCTTTTCCAAACCTAATAAAGAAACACTATTTACTTTATTTTCTTCTATATCGCTTCCAACCGGTTTACCTAATATATTTTCATCTCCCGTAACATCTAACACATCGTCACAAACCTGAAAAGCTAAACCTAATGATAAAGCATAATTGTTCAAAATTTCGAGATAACGATCATTAACTCCAGCAACAATTCCTCCTAAACAACAAGCAGCTTGTATTAATGCCGCTGTTTTTCTTTGCTGCATAACTTCAACCATGTTCTCGTCTGCTCCATTTTTTTCAATAAACATGTCCATAACCTGTCCGCCAACCATTCCATTAATCCCGGACATTTTGCTTAACAAACCACATGCTTTTAATACGCAAGATTCATCTACTCCGAACTTTTTAGCCAATAACAATATTTCAAATGCTGAAAAGAAAAGTCCATCACCAGCTAAAACAGCTGTTGATTCATCATATTTTATATGACAAGATGGTTTTCCCCTACGAAAATCATCATCATCCATACAAGGCAAATCATCATGTATTAAAGATCCCACGTGAATAAATTCTACAGCACAAGCAAACGGGATTGCCTTTTTAATTTCACATTCAAACATTTCACAAACCGATAAGGTCAAAACCGGTCTTATTCGTTTACCTCCCGCCATTAGACTATACTTCATAGCCTCGTGAACACGTGAAGACATAGTATGTGTCGATGGTAGAATATTTTCTAATTCGCTATTAACTATATCAACATACATATTAAATTTTTCTTTAAAACTCACAAAATTACTCCTCCGTTTTTTTGTTGCTCAAATATTCTATTTTTAGTTTAGCATTATCTAATTCATGTTTACACTTTGAATACAACTCCACACCTTCAGAATATAATTGCAAGTTATTTTCTAATGTTTCATTGCCATTTTCTAATTTCTCTAATATAATTTCTAATTGCTCAAAAGCTTCATCAAAAGACATATTTTCTAACTTAGAATTCATTACTAAATCTCCAATCAAATCTCAAAATACCAAATAAACATTCTATAACTTTTCAACTAATTTAACACTACATTCACCATCAATAAATTTGATCCTAAAAACATCTCCCAACGACAGCTTATCAACAGAATTAATAACACTATTTCTGTTATCAACTACTATTGAATATCCTCTTTCTAAAATCCTAAAAGAATTTAAACTATCTAATAAAATTTTTTTCTTTGTCAATTTATAATCATTTTCTTCTATAATCTTAAAAATTGACAAATCTAGCGCTTTTGATAGTCGATCTATCCGTTCATATAAGCTAAGAACATAAGAGTTTGGAGATAAATAATCAAGCTTACTTTTCAAATCACAAACATTAACAAAATATCTATTAATAATACTTTGCATACTCAGTTCAACAGATTTCATAACACTATCTAAATGATTTTTTAATTCTCTAATATCTAAACACACCAATTCGGCAGCAGCAGAAGGAGTGGGTGCTCTTAAATCAGCAACTAAATCCAATAAACACCTATCTGTTTCATGTCCCACCGCAGATATAACAGGAATATCTAGTTTATAAACCTCTCTAACAACCACTTCACTATTAAAAGCACTTAAATCTTCAGCAGATCCTCCACCTCTTCCAATAATTAAAATGTCCGGACAGTCAACAGCTACAAATTTCAGCGCGTTCACAATAGAATCCACAGCTTCTTTTCCTTGAACCAAGGCAGGATATACTTTTATTTTTAACATAGGCATTCGTCTAGACAATACCTGAATTATGTCTTGCAACGCAGCACCGCCTGGCGCAGTAATAATCCCTATTTCTTTTGGCTTTTTAGGAATAGATCGTTTCTTATCCGAATCAAATAAACCTTCATTCATCAATTTTGACGTCAAATCATCCAAATCTTTTTTTATTGACCCACATCCATCTTCAATTATACTTGAAACATAAATCTGATATATTCCATCTCTTTCATATACTCCGATATCACCTTTAACAACAACCAACATTCCATTTTCCGGTAAAAACGTTACCTTATCTGCTTGTTCATTAAACATAACACATTTAATAGACGAGAGTTCATCTTTTAATGTAAAATACATGTGCCCAGACTTGTGGTATATAAAATTAGATATTTCTCCCTTAACAGATATGTTACAAAAAATATCTTCGTATGAAAAAATTTGCTTTATAAATTTATTGATATCAGAAACTGTATAACAAATCATTTTATATTCACCACATAAAATAAATAATAATTCACAAATTTAATTTGTTGCTTCAATAGATCTCACAAAATTACCAAGAACACCATTGACAAAAGCAGGTCCATCATCAGCAAAATATTTTTTAGCAAATTCTACCGCTTCATTTATTGAAACTGGTGGGTCTACATCCTCAACGTATAATATTTCATAAACCGATATTTCCAATATTGCACGCAAAACACTGGATATTCTATCTATCTTCCAATTTTTCAAAAATGGTTTAATTTTTTCATCAAGCTCTTCTCTATGCTGTAAAACACCAGAGACAATTTTCTTTACATATCCGTTAACATGTATCTCCTCTACCTCATCGGCCACACTAATTAATTCATCAACCTCCAAATTCAAAAAAAAAGATTCAAACACCAATAAAAAAGCATTCTCTCGTGCCCTATGTCTGTTCATAAATTTTTAACCATTACCTTTCTAACATTAATGTCAAATAAACTATTCGGTACACAAACCAACAGCATATATATTCACACAAGACACAACCAAATTTGTCATGTTTTGAACAACATTCTTAACTTGAAGTTGCACCTCTTCGCAAACTTTTTTTACAGAATAACCAATTTTTATACTAATAGCACAATTTATCTCAACAGTCCCACTATTCATTTCAAAATGAATTTTGCTAACATTATTTCTTTTTAAAATATATTGTTTAAAGTCAAAAGGTAAGTTAGCCAATCCCTTAACACCTTTTATTTCCGATATATTCTTCTCAATTATTGTTTCGAGCGCTTTTGCAGAAATATTTAAGTTTCCAATAACTTTACCGTTATTTTTTAATTCCATTATCTTAAAATCCCCCTCTACAAAATACCATATAAAATATTGTACCACATCATAAAAGTTATTACAACAAAAAATATATTGTAAAGTACAAATAAATAGCGATTAAATCAATCTTTAATCATTTCTAATAAAGCTGACTATTTCACGAGCTTTTTCTAATCCAACCCCAGCAATTCTCGATATTTCTAAAGCATCTGCATTCACCAGCTCATTTTTAGTTTTAAAATGTTTTAAAATTTTAAGTGCTCTTTTTTCTCCTATACCATCAATACGCATAAGCTCAATTTCAAAGCTTGTTTTTTTTCTGACTTTTCGCTGATAAGCTATAGTATACCTATGAACTTCATCTTGAATCCTAGTTAATAGTGAAAAAGCATTTTTAAAAGATGTTATAGAAATTTCTCCTCCAAATCCACTAACTGCCCTAGTTTTATGTTTGCTATCCTTTACTATTCCAAAGCACGGAACATTAAAATGTTCTTTTTCTAAAACTTCTTTAACAGCTGTAATGTGCCCTTTCCCTCCATCAATCAAAATCAAATCCGGAATAATCTTAAAACTTTCATCATTTTTTTCTTTGTATTCTTTTATTCTTCTGTACATCATTTCTTTCATAGCACCATAGTCATTTCTTATACTAATAGTTTTAATTTTAAATTTTCTATACAACTTTTTAGCTGGTAAGCCATTTTCAAACACAACCATTCCTCCAACAATACCCGTGTTTCCTAAATTAGAAATATCATATGCTTCTATGCGCATTGGTGAATTTTTTAATTTTAACAATTCTGTTAATTGTTGCAAAGCCTGTATTTCTCTAGATTTATATTTTAAGCGAGAAGCTAAATATTCAGTTGCGTTTGAATATGCCATATCAACAAGTTTTTTCTTATTTCCTCTGCGTGGAACCATTATTTTAACATTTTTCCCGGTTTTAGTCTCTAAATAATTAGAATATAGGTCTAAATCAAATTCATTATAATCTATTAAAATAATATCAGGTATATCAATACTATTTTCCGAATAATAACTAGCAATAAAATTCCCAAACAAACTGTCCAATTCACTAATATTATTAAAAATATGACTATCTTTATCTACAATATGCCCCATTCGAAATTTTAAAATAACAAAACAAATATTATTTTTAGTAACTGCGAAAGAAATAACATCAATACTTCTATTATCATTTAAATATATTTTTTGAGATTGGTTTATTTTTTCGATTGCATTTATTCTATCTCTAAACTTTATTGCTTTTTCAAAATTCAATTCTTTAGAAGCTTGTTTCATCTCACATTTCATATTTTCTAAAAAAGAAACACTTCCCTTTTTAAGATACCTTATTGCACTATCTACAATCTCACCATATTCTTTTTCAGATATATTTTTAAAGCAAACACCCATACACCTTTTTATGTAGTAATTAAGGCATGGTCGACCATTCATTTTATGTTCTCCCAATTTTTTTGAACAAGTGGGCAACATAAAAATTCTATTAACTTCATCAATGGCTTTTTTTACCGAAAACGAGCTAATATAAGGACCAATATATTGTGATCCGTCTGAATCTTTTCTCATAGCTAAAGTTATTTTAGGAAACTTTTCATTTGAAATCTTAATATAGTGATAACCTTTATCGTCCTTAAGTAAAATATTATATTTAGGATTATATTGTTTTATTAAACTACATTCCAAAATTAAGGCTTCAAATTCAGAATCAGTCAATATAAAATCAAAATCTTTAACATTTGATACCATTTTTTTTACTTTTTCATTTTGTGATGAAAAATTTCTGAAATAACTAACCACTCTATTTTTCAACACCTTAGCCTTGCCAACATATATCACTTTATCGTTAACATCTTTCATTATATAAACTCCGGGACTTTTAGTTAATCGGAGTGCTTTTTGTTTCAATCTTTCTATATCATGCATATTCTTTCTTATCTCCTATTTTTACATAATGAAATAAACACCAATTTAAATATATTATACTACAATATAAAAAAATAACAAAAAATAGACTCTCTTAATAATCATTCTGAGAGTCTTTAAAAATATAAATATAATTAAAACTATGCAGCTTTGCTTGACCCATTCAAAACAAAATTATCCGAAATATGCTTCATTTGATCTAAATATGCAATTTTGTTATTTTCATCTTTATTTATTAAAGTAGCTAAGCATATCTCTGGTTCATGCATTGCAATTATATTATCAATATTTTTAATGAAAATATATAAATATCTATAATTAGAAATTTTATTAACCGATATCAATAAATCACTAATACCTTTTTCTAAATCATCTATTTCTTCTCTGCTAACTTGCTTAGAAGAATCTATTTTACTTTGCTTCAAATTGTATTCTACAAAAGTGCTTTCAACAACATTTCTAACTATTTGCTTTAACTTAGAATTGCTAATTACCGCTTTTCCAACTAAAGCCGATTTACTATTTTCATCTAAAAATGTCTCTAAAACATTATGCAATGCTTTTATAAATATTTCATCCGATTGAATAAGCCCCACAAATCGAGCAACAATATCTTCATGCTCAGAATATGCTAATCGTTTATATTTCGCACTATTTTTAATACTCATACATTTGTCATTAGAGTATTTTTCAAAAATATTATTGGATATCATTTTGAAAAATTCATTTAAAAATTTAGACTGCGTACTTATATCCTCTGAAAACCAATTACAACCATATGTTTGAAATTTATCAGCTTTATACTCCACTTTATTTTTACCATGAATATTAACACACATTTTACTCAAAACATCTTTTACTTTTAAAATTTCTTCAAGAAGTTTATGGTCTATTCCTGGTCTTACAAATCCCCATTCACTTAACGCTAATTTGGTAACAAAATCATCATCATTGATTATATTATGAATATTATAATATTTTCCACACTTATTACTTATTACATCACTATAGCCCATAGGTGCTTCAAATGTGTAAGTATATATATCGTCTTGAGATATGTTTATATTTTTATTATATACATCCAAAATTTCTGCACAATCATATACATTACAATAATCATTATATAATTTTCCAACCAAGCCTGCTACTGCTCCACCTCTACTATATCCAACTATCCAAAATTTTATATTTTTTTCAATTTCTTCAGTATTATTAATGTAATCGTCCACAAAATTTTTAACCACTCTAGCTGCATCATCAAATCCACGATGATTACCAACAGAACCTATTAACATGTTATTTGCCCATTCTGCCTCATATCCTCCTCCTCTAACCACAATAGGGATCAATGTATATTTTCTGCCATCAATATATATTTGTTTATTAGCCGTTGCAACTCCAATAGTTTTAAGTGTAGGTTTTTTTTCAAAATCGATATTCACCTCTATATTTTTAAAACCTATATCTTTAAGCAATTTTTTTACATTTTGACTTTGATTTTTATAATCTGTTCCTGAACTCCCTTTGTTTGCAAATGCAGAAAGTTCCAAACAAAGTGACATTGTAGCTAAACTTGAATTATATTGCGTCGCAGAATTTTTAAAATATGAATCGCTATAAACATATGGTAGTTTATCGTATTTATTAGATCCTTTTTGAAACACACCAGAAGCACTAAAAAATTCAGGACAAGTAGCATTTCCACAACCATAAACATTAAAAAACATTGTAAAAATTAACATTAAAGAAATTACAAGAGAAAGGCAATTAATTGTTTTTGATTTTCCCATTTTAAACAACTCCTTACTCACGGTAAAACACCTCAAATTAATTTTTAACATTAGTTTAATTTTATCACTAATATATAGATAAATTATTAACAAATTGTTAATTTTTGTAAAACATGTAAGTTTGCAATATGTAAACTTAGCCACTTTCGTGCAATTTGAACAAACAAAAATCTCGTGACCTATTTCACGAGATTTTTGTTGAACTATGATACTATTTCTTTTTTGAGCCCCATCCGCTAAACCAATACGCACCATATTCTTTACCTGTTTCATACATATTTATAGTTTCTTGGATAGGTGAAAATACAAATCTAAATCCAGTCTTAACACCTTTACCAACCTTACCAACAGCTTTTTTTGCCATACCCTTAGAGTTAGCTCTCTTCTTTTCTTTTTGTTGTTTTTCAAACTTTATAGCGTTATTTAAACCATATATAGAACACTCTTTATCAAAGTCAACACAATCATCCAAAAATCCAACTTTCTTGTCTTCTTTCTTGTCCTCTTTTTCTATTTGAACAAAATCATCCAAAAATCCAACTTTCTTATCTTCTTTCTCGTCTTCTTTCTCATCTTCGAGCAATTCATCACCCAAGTCTCCATCTTCAAAATCATCAACTAATTCAAGTTCTGATTTTTTCAGTTCATTTTGCCTTTGAGAATAATAAGCATCATTTATCTTTTGTATTTGCTCAATATATAATTTCTTATTTTTATCTTTACTGATTAAAGTTGCTAAATGCAATTCTGGTTCATGCATTTTGAAAATATCAGGTTTATTAAGTAAACAATACAACAACAATGACGATTCTGAACCTTGATCTGCACCTTTTATCAAATCAATAAGAGCCTTTCTTTCTTCATTATTAAGAGAAATATTCATGTTATTGCTAAATCTATCCATAATTTTATTAAATGGTTCATCAAGGTTATTTGTATTATACTTAAGTGCGTTCTTAAGTTTTTTAACATCACTAATACCATTATTTAATATATCAAATCTTGCTGATTGAAATGCATTCATATCCGACATAACAGCAACAGCTAATTTCGAAATAATTGCTTGATATTTAGCAACATAATATTCTCTATTATTCATACCCCAATTCTTATAGCTATCCCAGTTACGAGCCCTACCAAGCGACCTATTAAACAAATCAACAATACTATCGCTAAGGTTAGAAAAATCTTTAAATCCAGCAAAATAGTTAAAAATTTTCAACTTCCAATTCTTTGGTTTTTCTAAAAGTGCATTACCAACATATTTAATAGAACCAGGATATATCTTATTAACTAAAAAGCTATTTAATATTTCTTCTGTACTTTTGACATCACTATCTTTTCTGCCTTCTAACAATTTATGATCTACTCCAGGTCTAGCAAATCCCCATTCTTTAGGTGCAACCTTAGTAACAAAGTCATCATCGTTTATTGTATTATGAATATTTTCATAAATTGCCTTATCACTTTTTTCTGATTTAGAATATGGTATATTTCCTTTATATTCTTTCAAACCAGATCCATTAATTATATTCATACCCATTGGAGCTTCAAAAGTATAAACATACAAATCGTTAGGATTCATTTCAATTTCGCTTCCATACTTCCCTAAAGTACGTGCTCTCTCTTTATTAACATAACTATTATAATAGTCTTCATTACTAGAGTTTTTACTATCTTTGTTTAATTCATTTAATGTTGAAGTAAAATCATTATTGAACTTAACGCCCAATAAACTAGCAGTTGCGCCGCCGCGACTATATCCAACTACCCAAAGTTTTACTTTACCTTGAATTTTTTTATCTCTTATATAATCATCAACGAATTCTTTAGCCTTTGTTGCAGCTGTATTAAAGCCTTCATGGTCTCCCGTCTTTCCAACTTTAGCATTGCCGCCCCACTCGTTTTCATATCCGCCACCTCTTATAACTACCGGTACAAGAGTATATTCCTCATTATTTGATTTTATCTTTTTGTTAGCTGCCACAACACCGATACTATCAGCTGTGGTTTTCTGTTTGTAACCATCATTTTCTTGTATGTCACCAAATCCTAACTCACCTAGTGCCTTTTTTGCATTCTTAGCCTGATTACTATAATCTGATCTGTCTGCAAAACCAGATAATTCTAAAGCTAAAGAAGCTGTAGCAAGTGATTCATTATATTCAAACGCACTTTTATCAAAATAATTATCATTATAGACCAATGGCAATTGCTTAAGATTTGACGATCCCGTTTGAATAGTAATAGCTTTATCGCTTCCTCCATCAGCTGAAACAACTAAACCGGGTGTCAAACAAGTAGCAACAGATAAAACTGTAGCTATCATTCTTTTAACATTTTTTAACATTCTCATAAGTTTTCAATTCCTCCTATGCATTTTTAGTTACACCTAAAATTCTTTCTTCATTTGACATTATTATATATACATTTATTTAATTACATAGGAACAAACTATAAACTTTTTGTTAAAAATCATGAATAAAAAATTAAAAATAAAAAAGTTCTTGCAACAAATGCAAAAACTCAAAAACAAAAATATTTAAACAAAACAATTCTTACTATTCTTTAAAACCATTTTCAATCAATTCCACTAAAGCATCTAAGGCCTGTCTTTCATCTACCCCGTCAGCAATAATTGTTATAGGATTGCCGCCTATAATTCCCAATGACAAAACACCTAACAAACTTTTAGCATTAACTTTTCTATTATCCTTTTCAACCCAAATCGCAGATTCAAATTCATTAGCCTTTTTTATAAAAAAAGTAGCAGGTCTTGCATGTAAACCAACCTGATTTTGAATAGAAATCTCTTTAATACACATACACACACCTCTTATTTAATTTTCAAAAAATAAAAACAAAAATATCACTTTTTTCTCAACATATCTGGTCTCTTAAAACGCGTAACTTCAATTGATTTTTTTTCTCGCCATTCCTTTATGTTAGCATGATGACCTGATAAAAGTACCTCCGGAACCCTTCTCCCGTGCCAAACTTCAGGCCTGGTATATTGAGGATATTCTAATAATCCATCAAAATGACTCTCGTCCTCAAAACATTCAGAAGAAGCTAAAACACCAGGCAACATTCTCACAACCACGTCTACCAAAACCAACGCAGACAACTCACCGCCTGTTAATACGTAATCACCAATTGAAATTTCCTCATCTACTATCTCATCAATTACACGCTGATCTATTCCCTCATAGTGTCCACATATTAAAAACAACGGTGTGTCAAGTTTAGATAACTCCAGAGCTCTACTTTGAGTAAGTGTTTTTCCTTGAGGTGAAAGATAAATAACATGCATTTTTTGGTTTGATCTTACACTACGCACATATTCATAACATCTAAAAATAGGATCCGCTTGCATTAGCATTCCTCTTCCTCCACCATAAGGGGAATCATCCACACGTCTATGCTTATCTAAAGTAAAATCACGTATATTATGTGTTTTTATGGAAACTAAACCAGCTTTTCTAGCTCTACCCAAAATGCTACAATCCAACACAGTTTCACACATATCAGGAAATAAAGTGGCAATATCAATACTAATCATAAAACAGCCCTTCTAATGGTTTAATATAAACTAAATCATTGTCCAAATCCACATTAATTACGACATCATCTATAACCGGAACTAAGCGTTCAACAGCATTATCATCAACAACTCTATAAACATCATTAGCACCAGGCTGCAAAACATCTACTATTTTGCCATAACAAATATCTGTATTATCAACATCATAAACACGCATGCCAATTAAATCTTGAATAAAATATCTACCTTCTGGTAAAATTATATCTTCTCTATACACATAAACAATACTTCCAACTATATTATTCGCACATTCCATAGAATTTATATCCAAAAACTTAACTATAACTGCATTTTTAGATCTTTTTACACTCTCAATACGCTTTAAAGACTTACCTTCACAATCAAAAAACAGATGCGACAATCCTACTATGATTGAAGAATCATCGCACCAAGGTATTATTTTAACATCACCTTTAATCCCATGTGTTCTTACTATTTTCCCAATTTCTAAAAAATTTTTTTTACTCATAGGTCCAACTCACATCAAACATATACTAAAAAATACCAATACAAAAATACTAATTTATTTCAACAATAACTCTATTTCCTAATCTATTTGCTGCTGCTCTCATAACAACTCTTATTGCTTTAGCTATTCTTCCTTGCTTACCAATAACACGTCCCTTATCTTCTGTTGCAACCTCAAGATGATATACTATAACCCCATCTTCATTAGGATCATCAACTGTCACATTAACTGCTTCCTTATTTTCAACTAATCCTTTAGCCATTTCAACTAATAAATCTTTCATGATAAAAACCTCCAAACATTAATTCTCTATATTATTTTCTTTAAACAATCTCTTTACGGTATCAGTAGGCTTTGCACCAGTATTAATCCAATACTTCACCTTTTCTGAATTCACCTTAAATACAGACGGTTTTTTTGACGGATCATAAGTCCCAATTTCCTCAATAAATCTTCCATTACGTGAATACCTAGAATCTGCAACTACAACTCTATAAAAAGGCGCCTTCTTTGCACCCATTCTACGCAATCTTATTTTTACAGCCATTGTTTTCCTCCTATAAAATTCTTATTTAAACATAATATAATTTATCTCAAACAGTTTAATCTTTAAAACATTCCCAAACCAGAAAATAAACGTTTTTTTCTACGCTTTCCATTTCCACCTAACTGTTTAAACATTTTTTGCATCTGATCAAACTGCTTTAAAAGCTGATTAATATCGGTCACTGACGTTCCACTACCAGCAGCTATTCTTCTCTTTCTGCGAGAATCTATAATTGACGGCTTTTCGCGTTCCTTCTTAGTCATAGATAATATTATAGCCTGCATTTTAACTATTTTGCTTTCTCCATTTTCAATGTCTTTATCTTTTATTTTGTTTGCTACTCCAGGAATCATAGACACAATATCTCTGATAGAACCCAACTTTTTCATCTGATTCATTTGCGCCAACAAGTCATTCATATCAAACTTGTTTTTTCTCAATTTCTTAGCTATTTTATCTGCATCTTTAGCACTAATATTACTTTCTGCTTTTTCTATAAGGGTTAAAACATCTCCCATTCCTAATATCCTAGATGCCATTCTATCTGGTTGAAACAACTCCAAATCGCCAAGTTTTTCTCCCATACCAACAAATTTTATGGGTTTTCCAACAACATCTAAAACTGATAACGCTGCTCCACCTCTACTATCTCCATCAAGTTTTGTTAAAACAACTCCAGTTATGTCAAGTTTTTTATCAAAAACCTCAGCAACATTAACCGCATCTTGCCCAGTCATAGAATCAACAACAAGCAATATCTCAGTAGGATCTACTTTATCCTTTATATTCTGCAACTCTAGCATAAGTTCATCATCTATATGCAATCTACCAGCAGTATCCAAAATAACAATGTCATGACCATAATCCTTGGCATATTTTAAAGATTCACTAGCAATCACAACAGGATTTGAATTTCCCATATCAAATACGTGAACGCCAACTTGTTCTCCAACAATTTTTAATTGATCTATTGCAGCAGGCCTATATACATCACAAGCAACCAATAGTGGTCTATGCCCTTTTCCAAGAAAATGTTTAGCTATCTTAGCACAATGAGTTGTCTTACCACTTCCCTGCAACCCACACATCATAATAATACACGGCGGTTTAGATGGAAAATTAATTACACTTCCTTCGCTTCCCATCAAAGCAGTAAGTTCCTCATTAACTATTTTTATCACCTGTTGCCCAGGAGTTAAACTATCAAGCACCACAGAACCAACTGCACGCTCGGTTAAGCGATCAACAAACCTCTTAACTACCTTATAGTTAACATCAGCTTCCAATAAAGCCAATTTAATCTCACGCATTGCAATCTTAACATCATTTTCCGTTAACTTTCCTTTTGAACGAAGCTTTCTAAAAACATTTGACAATTTTCCAGATAAACTCTCAAATAACATCTTAATCCTCCGACCCCTTAATAATCTCATTCACAAGATTACGTATTTGTGATAACTTTTCACAATCTTCAACACACAAATCACTAAGCATATTTAAAATATCACAAGCTAAAGACCGTATTTTCTCATAAGTATGCTTCATTTTAAGTTTATTCTCAAACCCTAACAATAAAGCTTCTGTTCTCTTAACACTGTCATGAATACCTTGCCGAGTAATACCCTTAATTTCTGAAATTTCACTTAAAGACAAATCCTGATTATAATACATTTCAGCAAGATTATACTGCGTTTCACTCAACAAAGAACCATAATAATCCAACAACAATCCTATCTCTATACGCTTACTCAAGACAACACTACCCTTATCAAAATCAAAGTAATAAAACCCACTTATGTATTATACAACTAGAAAGTATTGTTGTCAAGATATTTTCTTGTCACCATCAAACTTTCTGCGCACACTAGGAAAAATCATGCTCATATCCTCAGCTATACACTTAACAAATTCAGAAACTGACGGTCTCATTTTATATACTCTATCAGTATCCGGATAATATTTTTTCAAACATTCCATAGACGTATCTCTCCATACAATCTCTATGGCATGTCGCATACACCTATCAACACTAGAATATGTTGTTTTATACCTTTTGGCCAAAATCCAATATATATCTCTCGTTATACCTAAACTAGGATCTTCAACACACAATTCTATCGCATCCACAACATACTTATGTCCTGTCAAATGAAGTAACATACCCATATTTTCTAATCTAGTAGCAATTTGAAATCTAACAGATGAATATAAATGTTGCCTAAAAACAGGAAAAATTGAAGCCATAGAAAGACCTCTATATATTTTTTCAATCCAACTAATTACCAAATCATTATTATAATTCTTATCATTGTAATCAAAAAATTTAGATATGTTATGAACTTTAAGATGTTCAACAAACCGACTAGGTTCTATTTTTACAACAGCCACAACATATGGTGGATTAAATGAACAATTATGCAATCTATATAGTAAATCTACCGCCTTGCCATGTCTATCTTCTATGAGTAAAACAACTATACAGTTTCTATGGTTAACCAAGAAGTTTCTCATTTGTTCAAATCCCATATTTCTTATTCTAGTAACAGTAGTATTTTTTAAACTGTGTAACTTACCAATTAAATCCCCATTTTTTTCAGGATTGTCTACCAAAAACAATAAATGATTTTTTTCAGAAACCACAATAATACCTCCAAAAATAAAACCACCATCAAAAAACAACAATACATTTAAACAAAATCTTACTTAACCATATTAGCAATTTCTTCAGCAAAATTGTCAGAACGCTTTTCTATTCCTTCACCTTTTTCGATTCTAACAAATTCAACTATTTCTATATTTCCGCCAAGATTTTTTGCAACTTCATTAGTATATTGAGTTATCGTTAATTTATTATCCTTAACATATTGCTGATCTAACAAACAAACTTCTTTATAAAATTTGTTAATTTTACCTTCAACGATTCTTGCTGCAACATTATCAGGTTTTCCTGAATTTATAACCTGCTGTTTTAAAATTTCTTTTTCTTTTTCTAAAACTTCAGCAGGAACTTGCTCAGAATTTAGATACTGAGGACTTACAGCAGCCACTTGCATAGCGATATTTTTAGCATACTCATCAAATTCTGATTTTCCGTCCAAATCAGTATTAAATTTAATCATTACACCAATTGTTCCGCCACCATGCACATAAGTAGACAAACTACCTTCCATACGAACAAAACGACGTATTTGTATATTTTCTCCTATAGACAACACTTTTTCCTGTAAAGCTTTTTCAACAGTCAAATTGCCATTAGATATTTCTAGAGATTTCAATTCTTCCAAATCTTTAGGATTTTTTTCTAAAATAGTATCAGCAACAGCATTAACAAAACTTACAAAATCACTATTTTTAGCAACAAAATCAGTTTCAGAGTTAACTTCAACAACAACTCCAACTCCATTTTGAACTTTAGCAACAACGAGTCCTTCAGCTGCGACTCTACCTGCTTTCTTAGCAGCTTTTGCTATACCTTTTTCACGAAGAATCTCTATTGCCTTTTCCATATCGCCATTAGCTTCGGATAAAGCATTCTTACAATCCATCATTCCAACACCAGTTCTCTGGCGAAGTAATTGCACATCTTTTGCTGTAAATTCAGCCATATTAATTCCTCCAAAATCACATAATTTTTTAAAAATATATTCTAGTCAGCATTTTCTTCTTTATCGTTATCTTCTTGCGCTTCTTCAGCAACTACAGCCTCTGCAGACTCCTCTGCCATAACTTCTTCACCTTCAGCACCCTGTTTAGCAGCTAAAACAGCATCGGCCATAACACTAGAAATCAACTTAACTGCTCTTATAGCATCGTCATTACCAGGTATAACGTAATCGATCTCATCAGGATCACAGTTAGTGTCAACTATTGCAACTATAGGAATACCTAATTTCTTCGCCTCAGCAACTGCAATTCTTTCTTTTTTAGGATCGATTATGAATAAAGCGGCAGGTAATTTATTCATATTTTTAATTCCACCCAAGAATTTCTCTAATTTTTCTATTTCAAGATTAAGCTTCATAACTTCTTTTTTAGGAAGAAGATCAAAAGTTCCGTCTTCTTTCATCTTGTTTAATTGTTCAAGACGATCTATACGAGTACGTATTGTTTTAAAGTTAGTCATCATTCCGCCCAACCAACGAGCATTAACATAATGCATATTACAACGTATTGCTTCTTCTTTTATAGACTCTCCTGCTTGTTTCTTTGTACCAACAAACAAAATTTCTCCACCATCAGCAACTAACTGATTTACAAAATTGTATGCTTTTTCCAATTCTTTTACAGTTTTTTGCAAATCAATAATGTAAATTCCATTTCTTTCTGTAAAAATGTAGCGACTCATTTTTGGGTTCCATCTTCTAGTTTGATGTCCAAAATGAACGCCTGCCTCTAACAATTGTTTCATAGATACTACTGACATTTTTATACCTCCATTTGGTTATACCTCCACATATTTCTGTCAGTTAGGTCAATCGCTATATGCTAACCAGACCCAAATCAAATATGTGTGTGATTTAATATTTTCTATATGTTACATACAAAAATGCAACACTTTTGAATTATACCATATAATCAAAAATGTTGCAAACAATTTTTTAATAAAACTAATTATCAAACCAAAATTTTTCAGATTCATGTTTTACAGGTCTACTCATTAAGCTATTTAATGACTCTTCAATATTTCCATTTTCATATAAAACTTTATAAAGCTGTTCTGTTATAGGCATACATACATTTTCTCTTTTACCTAACTCATAAGCTGCCTTAGTTGCAAAATAACCTTCAACTGTCATTCCAACTTCCTCTAACGCCTCACTTGAACTTTTGCCTTTACCAATTAATATTCCTGCTCTCCTATTTCTACTGTGCATACTTGTGCATGTTACTATTAAATCACCAATACCTGAAAGTCCTGCAAAAGTCTGGTTTTTAGCTCCCATAGCAACTCCAAGTCTTCCAATTTCAGTTATACCCCGCGTCATCAATGCTGCCTTAGTATTATCTCCTAAATTAAGTCCATCACATATTCCCACTGCAAGTGCTATTATATTCTTTAGTGCACCCCCAAGCTCTACACCAACCAAATCCTCATTTACATACAATCTAAATATATTTGAATTCAACACATCTTGAATCTGTTTAGCTATATTCACATCTTCAGAAGCAACTACAACCGTTGTAGGGACACCTCGAGCAATTTCTTCCGCATGAGAAGGCCCAGATAAAACAACAAATGGATGTCCTTTTATTTCTTCACATATTACTTCAGACAATCTTTTCAAACTGCCCTGCTCCAAACCTTTAGCAACATTAACAAGAATAGCACCATCTTTTATATAACTAGAAACATGCTGTGCAACTTTTCTCACATAATTAGAAGCCACTGCAAAAATAACAATATCAGCACATAAAATGTCCTCAACATTTGTTGTTAATTTAATACGATTAATATCTATATTTATTTCCGGAAGACATTTTTTGTTTTCTTTGTCTTTAATGATATTTTTAATTTCTTGGTCAACAGCTGACCATAAAATAACATTACAGTCATTACGTTCACTTATTAATTTGGCCAAAGCGGTACCAAAACTACCTGCTCCTAAAATAGCAATATTTTTTTTCACCAAAAACACCTCACATTTTAATTTTAGGCTCATTTCCATTTAATAGTCTTCTTATATTAGACCTATGCATAAAAACTATAATTAAAGAAATAATTAATGCGAAAAAAACACACATAATAAGATCAATTAGCGATTCACCTATAATTATACACTTAATAAATGTAAATATTGGATATGTTAACGCAGAAATTATCGAACTCAACGAAATTATTTTAGACACTAAAAAAACCAAAATAAATATCAAAAGCACACACAATAAAACAGACCAATCAACAGCTAATAAAACCCCTGCAGAAACCGAAACACCTTTTCCACCTTTAAATTTATAAAATATAGGAAAAACATGTCCCAACAAAGCACATACTCCAATCAAACCACTAGCATAAACCGGCGATTCCATTTTTAAAAACACAGAAAACAAAATATTACATATAAAGATTGAAATCATACCTTTAGCAAAATCACCAATAAATGTTACAATGGCAGGAATCTTACCAAAAGTTCTAAAAACATTAGTCATTCCAGCATTATTGCTCCCATAATTTCTTATATCTTTTCCATAAAAAACACTAGAAATCAAAATAGCAAAATTTATACTGCCCATAAAATAAGCAGAAACACAACACGCCAAAATTATCAATAACTCAAATTGCAAAATAGTCGCCCCTTAATTCTCGTTTTTTCGCTCTCTAACAATAATTCTCATTGGAGTTCCTTTAAATCCAAATGTCTCACGAATTTGATTCTCCAAATATCTTTGATATGAAAAGTGAAACAAATCCTTATTATTAACAAAAATAACAAATGTTGGCGGTTTCGTGGAAGCCTGAGTGATATAATAAACCTTTAATCTCTTTCCTTTATCCGAAGGCGGCTGAACTCTTGCTGTAGCGTAAGAAAGCAATTCATTTAATGAACCAGTAGATATTCTTCTGTTATTTTGCTCATACACTGAATCAATCAAATTATATAATTCATTCAATCTTTGACCTGTCTTTGCAGACACATACGCAAATAAAACATAAGACATAAAAGAAAAATCATTTTTCAGTTTTTTATTAAATTCATTCATAGTGTAAGAATCTTTTTCAATTAAATCCCACTTATTTAACACAACTATGCTAGCCTTTCCTTTTTCATGCGCATATCCAGCAATTTTAGAATCCTGCTCTGCAAATCCCTCAGTAGCATCTATCATTATAATACAAACGTCTGCTCTATCTATAGCCATATGTGCACGCAAAACACTATAACGCTCAATGTTTTCTATAACCTTTGACTTTCTTCTTATACCAGCAGTATCTATAAAAGTATACTTTTTCCCATTATGCTCAACAGGCATATCAACAGCATCTCTGGTAGTTCCAGCAACATTAGAAACAATTACTCTATTTTCTCCTGTTAGCATATTCACTAAGGATGATTTGCCTGCATTCGGCCTACCAACAATCGCAATCTTGATGCTATCTTCACAAAAATCATTATTATTTTCTTCAGGAAAATATGATATTACCTTATCTAACAAATCACCCAATCCATGTCCGTGAACAGAAGAAACTGCAAATGGTTCCCCCTGTGCTAAATTATAAAACTCATATAATTCCATTGGAGGTTCACCAACAGAATCACATTTGTTAACACATAAGACTACAGGCTTATCCGTTTTTTGTAACATATTCGAAATTTCCATATCTGAAGAAGTAACCCCACTTCTCAAATCAGCAACAAAAATTACAACGTCTGCACTCAATATAGCAATTTCTGCCTGCTGTCGCATTTGTTCCAATATAGAGTTATTTGTTTTATTTTCAAATCCACCTGTATCTATCAAAGAAAATCTTACTCCAGACCACTCCCCTTCGGAATAAATTCTATCACGAGTAACTCCAGGAGTGTCATCAACAATAGACATCCTTTTACCAACTATCTTGTTAAATAGAGTAGATTTTCCCACATTAGGTCTTCCTATTATAGCCACAACTGGCATAGACATAACCATGCCTCCCTACACTAAAGAATACAAAAATTTTTGCAACATGAAAACAGACGAGGAAACCACCTCGTCTGAACTAATACTAATTAAGCATCTTTTTCTACAATCTGAATGCCTTTGTAATAGCCACAATTTCCGCATACCCTATGAGGAGTTTTCAATTCTCCACACTGAGTGCATTTCGAAAAGCTTGGCATGCTTAATTTCCAAACATTTGAACGTCTCTTATCGCGCCTAGCTTTCGAAGTTTTTCTCTTTGGTACTGCCACCTTACAGCTCCTCCTTTAAAATACTATAAAATCAAATATAATAAACAAAATTCAATGTAAATAAAATTTGGCATAAAAACTATAAACATCGAACAAGTAATATTAAAAACAACAAAAAAGAACCAATCACTTACCTAATAAGTATATTACAAATAAGCTATTTTGTCAAGAACATAAACAAAAATAGTAAACGCAAATAATCTTCTATATTATAGCCTTCCCAAAAGTTCTTGACGCATATCCTCAAAACCAGGCTTACCCAATAAAGCAAACATATTTCTTTTATAGCTTTCCACACCTGGTTGATTAAACGGATTAACCCCTAACAAATATCCTGAAACTGCACAAGCTTTTTCGAAGAAATATATCAAATATCCTATTTCATATTCATTAATTTCCGGCAACTCCAAAACAATATTAGGAACACCCCCCTCAGTATGAGCTAAAATAGTTCCTTCAAACGCCCTACGATTTACCTGACTCATATTTTGATTAGATAAAAAATTCAATCCATCAAAATCATTTTCATCTTCAAAAATATAAAAATCTTCTTTCGGCTTCTTTATATCTAAAACTGTCTCGAAAATAAACTTTGATCCATCTTGAATATATTGCCCAAGTGAGTGTAAATCCGTTGAAAACACAGCCGATGTAGGTAATATACCCTTACCATTTTTCCCTTCACTTTCCCCGAATAATTGCTTATACCACTCACTCATCATTGTCATCGACGGCTCGTAGGAAACAAGCATCTCAACGTTCTTTCCTTTATTATACAAAACATTACGTAAAGCTGCATATTTGTAACAATCATTTTTTTCAATATCACAAACATTCAACTCTTCACATGCCTTCTTAGCACCACTCATTAATCTATCTATATCTAACCCAGCAACAGCTATTGGAAGCAATCCCACAGCAGTTAAAACTGAAAACCTACCGCCAACATCATCCGGAACCACAAACTGTTCATAGCCATTTTTAACAGCTAACTCTTTCAATTTTCCTTTTTTAGAATCTGTTGTACAATAAATTCTATGTTTCGCCTCATCAACACCATATTTTTCTTCAAGTAATTTTTTAAAAACTCTAAACGCAATAGCTGGTTCAGTCGTTGTTCCAGACTTAGAAATAACATTAACAGAAATATTCTTACCATTGCATAAACTTAAAATCTCATTTAAATATGTAGAACTAATATTATTACCAACAAAATAAATTTTTGGTGCATCTTCCTTTAACAGATTATACATCTGAGAATTCAAAGCCTCAATAACTGCCCTAGCTCCAAGATATGAACCACCAATTCCAATAACAATTAGAACATCAGAATTCTGTCGTATTTTCTCAGCAGCCAGTTTGATTCGATCAAATTCTTCTATATCATAATTATTTGGCAAATCTAGCCATCCCAAAAATTCTTTACCAGCACCTGTTCTTTCAATTAAAGATTCGTGAGCTGCTCGAACCATAGGAAAAATTTCAACCAATTCATTATCTGAAACAAATTTCTTAATATGGTTCGTATTTAAACAAACCGACATATTAAACACCCCAGTTAAATTTTATTATATTCACTCTATAATTTTACTTTAAAAATTTTAAAAAATCAAGACAAGAACCAACCATTTTTGACATCAGGCATGTAATAAATCAAACAACACTTTACTAACTTATAAAACATTTTTCTCAGACATAAAGAAATCTTTCAGCATAAACAACATCAAAAAATTAAAATCCGCTTCTTCAACATCCTCATCTATAACTATCTTATTTGATGATACCTCTTGCCTCTCAAACAAAAAACTCACTTTTCCAACATACATACCTTTTTCTGCAGGAGCCTCCACAGAATTCTCTATTTCTAATTTGGTCTCAATTTTTCCAGAACTACTCTTAGGAATTAACACCGAATTAACATTAGATTCAATTTTAATAGCTGCAGATTTTTTCTTTCCATCAATGATATCAATAGACCTTATGTCCATACCAGACAAATCCGGATTCACCAGTTTCCACTCTGAAAAACCATAGTCAAGCAAAGCTCTGCACGTATTAAATCTTTCTTTCGATGTTTTAGATCCCATCGATACAGCAATTAAAGACATATTATTCCTAGTGGCCGTACAGCATAAACAAGAACCCGCATTATCTGTCGTTCCGGTCTTTAATCCATTACACCCTTCATAAAATCTTACCATTTTATTTGTATTGACTAGCTCTGTTTTTCCATTTCTCAAACTATCCATATATATTGAAGTATATTTAGTAATCATAGAATGTTTAAGCAATTCTTTTCCCACAATAGAAATATCTCTAGCTGTAGAAAAATGTCCATCCGCATCCAACCCAGACGCATTACAAAAATGACTGTTAACCATTCCCAATTCTTTTGCCCTTCTGTTCATAAGGTCAACAAACTGTTCTTCACTACCGGCAATATGTTCTGCAATAGCAACAGCAGCATCATTGGCAGAATTGACAGCAATAGCCTTCAACAAATCTTCAACTGACATTTGTTCTCCAATATTTAACCAGATTTGCGACCCACCCATAGAATTAGCATGCTCACTGACATTAACCATATCCGCTAAAGATATTTTTCCTTGTTCTATACTTTCAGCCAACAATAACATTGTCATTATTTTAGTCATTGATGCTGGCGGCATTTTTTCATCAGGAGTTTTTTCAGTCAAAACCCTTCCTGTGCTAGATTCCACCAAAATATATGACTTCGCCGGTAAATCATTTATATTTTGTTTTTCGGCTCCAACCGGAATATAAACCATAAATAAAAACATAGACAACATAAAAATGCACAAAAATTTCTTAAAAAGCATAAATACACCTCTTAATTTATTAAATCAATGCCATTTTATGCTAACAATAAGAAAATATTCCTAAATTTTTATTTAAACTATTTTTCTTTTCTAATATTTTATTTTTTTAACTTTAAAAAATATGAAACTAAAAATACCAATATAAAAATTGACAACACAAAATCTAATAAAACTAAATCAGACACATTTAAATAACAATTTCTAGTAAAACCACTACTAAAAAATACTATGTATCTAGGCAAAGCACTACAACAAATTAAACTCAACGAAAAAAATCCAAATATATTCATTCTTTTTGTAGTTGTTTTACAACAAAATCCAGCAAAAAATTTACTCATACAAAATAAGAATATACAAACAGAGCATGTTTTTAAAACATTCAATACATTCTCTTGCACGGAAAACATAATCATATTGTTCAAAAATATGCTTATTAATCTAATACACGCCCACAAAACCGGAAACAAAAACAATATATCACCATACCCATGTTCCTTACGTTGTTTTAATCTGAAAAACAAATATATAAACCCAACAGATAATAAAATATTGGCAACAAACAACAATATAGGAATCAGGATATCTTTAACACCATAATTTTTCGAATTAAACAAAACAAAAAACGCATATAAACCAGAAAACACAGCAACAATAATTGATATAATCTTTAATAATAAATTGCCGCTCAAATCAACTACACTATCATATCTGCCACAAAACGACAATATGAATAAAGCTACCAACAGCAAAAATACTCCACCAAAAAAACAATAATTCAAATAATCCGGACCATTATAAAAGCCTGTTCTATAATCAGTAAAATTAGCGAGCTGATATGTTCTAATACCTACCAAAAATGCAGTAAATAGAAAACAGACAACAAAATTCAAAGTTAAATAAAATTTTATTGATTTTTTCAATAGAATCACACCTCCATATAAAATCATCTTTCTGACAATGGTTTGTATGGTATTTCTTTGGTAATAGATTTATAAGCAGGTCTAATAATTCTCCTACCAGTTAATAATTCTTCCATTCTGTGTGCTGCCCATCCAGCTATCCTAGCAGTTGCAAACAAAGGAGTATACAACTCAGAAGGTATTCCAAGCATTTGATAAACCAAACCAGAATACATATCAACATTAGCTGATATAACCTTTTGCACTTGTTTCTTTTCAGCAAAAACATCTGGTGATAATCTTTCAATATTATCAATCAACTTAAACTGCGATTCATATTCAGTACCTTCAGCTAAACTCATCGCACATTTTTTTAATATTACCGCTCTTGGATCAGATTTAGTATACACTGCATGCCCCATACCATATATCAATCCAGATCCATCTCCGGCCTTTTTATCAATTATTTTAGCCAAGTACGCTCTAATCTCATCCAAGTCTTCCCAATCATTAACACCTTTTTGGATTTCTTTAAGCATAGACATAACTTTACTATTAGCCCCACCATGCTTTGGTCCCTTCAAAGCACCTATTGCTCCTGCATATGCTGAATATGCATCAGTTCCAGTAGATGTTAAACAGCGGCAAGTGAATGTAGAATTATTACCTCCACCATGTTCTGCGTGAATCATAAGCATAACATCAAGAAGATGCGCCTCTTCAATAGTATACTTTCTATCCAATCTCAATGTAGACAAAATACTCTGCGCAATACTCTCTTCTGGATTAATAGAATGTATAACCAAACTTTCCTTATCAAAAGCTTTGCACTTAGCATGATACGAAGAAATCATTATATTAGACAACTTAGCTATAATCTCAATCGCTCGTCTTAATTCTTGCTCTATAGTTATAACATCAGCATAATCATCATAAGTATATAACGACAACAACGACGACTGCATCTTGTTCATTATATTTTTTGAAGGCCTTTTTAATATAACATCCTCAACAAAACCATCAGGCAATTCCCTATACATTGCCAAAACGCCTTTAAAATAATCTATTTCCTCTTTTTGAGGCAATCCTCCAAATAATAACAAATATATTACTTCTTCAAACCCAAAACGCTGTGTTTTGATGCAATCATCCACAATATCATTTATATTATAACCTCTATAGATCAATCTACCTTCCTCAGGCTTTTTTTCTCCTTCGTCTATAACATATCCATGCACATTACATATACGAGTTAATCCTGCTAAAACTCCCGTCCCATCAGCATTTCTTAGCCCTCTTTTTACATCAAGAGTTGAATATAGACCAGATTCTATATGATTATTTTTTTTAAACTCTCTACACAAAACATCTATAGCTTCTTTTTTTTTTGCACTATAATTTAGTGTCTTTTTCTTCATTAGCAACCACTCCAAAACTAAATAAAAACTATTTATACTAAAAATACGTATCATCTATAACAGAAATTAATTATACAATATTATCTCCGCAAAGTCAAGAAAGCCAATAATCTTGGACTGCCACGCGTTACATATAACAACTGAAAACTAAAACAAAATTAAACAAGTAAAACTCATAGAAAGGGTATAAAAGATAAATATGAAAATCAAAAAAATTTTAATAACAACTTGCATTTTAATTACAATTCCACTGATTGGATGCATTTCTTACAGCAAAAACAATAGCTTCCCATACTCATCAATTGAAAACACAGATAGTAGGAATATTTTACAGAAAAAAGTCAAAATAATAAAAAACGACAATATAAAAGAAATCACAATGGAAGAATATCTCATTGGGGTTATTGCCGCCGAAATATCACCAACATATCAGATAGAGGCAATAAAAGCTCAGGTTATAGCTGCCCACACATATGCACTAAATAGATACGGAGAAACCGGTCCGTTCCCAACAAATCCAAATATTTTTCAAGCATACATAAACAAAGAGCAAAGACAAAACAAATACAAAAATAATTTTGAAAAGTATGAAAATACTTTCCAAGATGCCGTTAACAGTGTTGCAAATAAAATAATCACCTACAATAATTTGCCAATAAAGGCTGTCTTTCACCATATGTCTGCAGGAAAAACAGAAAGTAGCAATAACGTTTGGGGAGGTAATATTCCATATTTAGTTGAAGCAGACAGCTCCCTCGAAACAAATTTACAAAATTTCCACCAAAAAGTAATTGTCAGTGTAAACGAATTATATAATAATATAAAAAAAGAATTTCCAAACGCTGTTACTTCAAATATAAAACAAAATGAAATCGCGATATTATCAAAATCTCAATCAGGCTATGTTCAAAGCATAAAAATTTTCAACGTAGAGTTATCTGGAACAAAACTGAGATCCATCTTAAAACTTCCTTCCGCTAATTTTGATGTATCCCTCGAAAATGACAACGTTATATTTGATTGTAAAGGCATGGGTCATGGCGTAGGTATGAGTCAATGTGGTGCTAACGAATTAGCAAATCAAGGAAAAAGTTACGAAGAAATATTAAAACATTATTACAATGGGGTGTCAATAACATCTTTATAATTCTTATTCTAAATCATTCTTTTTAAATATTGCCCAGTATATGATTTTTCATTATTAGCAATTTGTTCTGGGGTTCCAACCCCAACAACCTCTCCTCCCTTATCTCCACCATCAGGGCCAAGATCTATTATATAATCGGCTACTTTTATTACATCGAGATTATGTTCGATTAAAAGTACCGAGTTTCCCAAATCAACCAATTTTTGTAATACACAAATCAATTTTTTTACATCATCTGTATGAAGCCCAGTTGTAGGTTCATCTAAAATATAAATAGTTTTACCCGTCGATCTCTTCGATAATTCAGTTGCGAGCTTAACTCTCTGAGCTTCTCCACCCGACAAAGTAGTTGCGGACTGTCCTAATTTAATATACCCCAATCCCACATCAAAAAGAGTTTGAAGTTTTCGTTTTATTTTAGGATGATGTTCAAAAAACAATATAGCCTCCTCAACTGTCATATTCAAAACATCATGTATATTCTTTCCTTTGTATTTCACCCTTAACGTTTCCCTATTATATCTTTTCCCTTTACAAACCTCACAAGGAACAAAAACATCAGGCAAAAAATGCATTTCTATTTTTACAATACCATCACCTTTACACTGCTCACATCTACCGCTTTTAACATTAAAACTAAATCTACCCGCACTATATCCATACATCTTAGCATCGTTCGTATTTGCAAATAATTCTCGAATGTCATTAAAAACTGATGTATATGTTCCCGGGTTAGATCTAGGCGTTCTTCCAATCGGGCTTTGATCTATATCAATAACTTTATCTAAATGTTCAATTCCATTAACTTTTTTAAACTTGCCCGCTTTCACCTTAGCTCTATTCAATTTAGCCGACAAATGCTTGTGGATAATTCGATTTACAAGGGAACTCTTTCCAGAACCTGAAACTCCTGTAACGCATGTAAAAGTTCCTAAAGGAATTTTTATGTTAATATTTTTCAAATTGTTTTCACTGCAACCAATAAATTCTAAAAATTTTCCATTTCCTTTCCTTCTTTCACTAGGAACTTCTATAAATTTCTTCCCACATAAATATTGAGCAGTTATAGATTTGTCACACTCACACATTTTCTCAGTTGGTCCATTAAAAACAACCTCTCCACCATGCACGCCTGGTCCTGGTCCTATATCAACAACCCAATCAGAAGACCTTATAGTGTCTTCATCATGTTCTACCACTATAAGAGTGTTTCCAATATCTTTGAGTTTTTTCAAAGTGTCTATTAATTTATCATTATCTTTTTGATGCAACCCAATAGAAGGCTCATCCAATATATAAAGAACACCAATTAAAGAAGATCCTATTTGTGTTGCTAATCTAATGCGCTGACTTTCACCGCCAGATAAAGTTGCGGATGCTCGAGATAATGTTAGATATTCTAAACCAACCGATTGCAAAAATTCTAATCTGCTTTTTATTTCCTTTATCAACAAATCCGATATAAACTTTTCTCTATCTGTCAAATTCAAATTTTTTAAAAATTTAATTGAATCTTTTACACTCATATTTGTAAATTCGCTAATGTTTTTTCCACCAACAGTTACACTCAATATTATCTTATTTAATCTGTCTCCATTACATTCAGTGCAAACAACTTCATCCATATATTGAGAAATATCATTTTTAATCCATTCACTGTTACTTTCCTTATATCTTCGTTCTAAATTATTAATTATTCCCTCAAATGTCACATTATATGTTCCATTAACGTATTTAGTATTTCTTGAAATTTTTATCTTTTTTCCATTGGTTCCGTATAACAAAATCTTTTGAATTTTTTTAGGAAGTTCACAATAAAGTGTTTCTAAAGAAAAATTATATTCTTCAGACAAAGCTGTATAATACATGTTTGCGATACTGTCTTTTTTACCATATGTCCATCCAGTAGCAGTAATAGCCCCATCTTTTATTGATAGTTCTGCATTAGGTATAATTAATTCTGGATCTATCTTTGTAAATTTTCCAATTCCCATACACGATTTGCATGCGCCATATGGATTATTAAATGAAAACATTCTAGGAGTAAGCTCTTCAACAGATACACCATGTTCTGCACATGCATAATCCTGAGAAAACAAAATATCTTCCCCATCTTGCACACTAATAACAATAAGCCCTTTAGACAATTTGGAAACAATTTCTAAACTATCTGCCAGTCTAGAGCGTATATTTTTTCCTACAATCAATCGATCAACTACAATATCTATATCATGTTTTTTATTTTTTTCTAAATCAATATCTTCCGAAAGATCATATAAAATCCCATCTATTCTTACTCGTATAAATCCATTTTGTCTAGCATCTTCAATTTCTTTAACATGCTTCCCCTTTTTCCCACGAATAATTGGTGCTAAAACTTGAATTTTTGTTTTCTCTGGCATTTCTAATATTTTATCAACTATTTGATCTATTGTTTGATGTACAATTTCTTTACCACAAACCGGACAGTGAGGTATTCCTATTCTAGCATATAGTAATCTTAAATAATCATATATTTCAGTGACTGTTCCTACAGTAGATCTTGGATTTTTAGAAGTAGTCTTTTGGTCAATAGAAATTGCTGGAGATAGTCCCTCAATATCATCTACGTTAGGCTTTTCCATTTGTCCTAAAAATTGACGAGCATATGACGATAAACTTTCCATATATCTTCTTTGTCCATCAGCAAATATTGTATCGAAAGCTAATGAACTCTTTCCAGAGCCAGAAACACCAGTAAAAACAATCATTTTATCTCGAGGTATCTCTAAATTAATGTTTTTTAAATTATTTTCTTTTGCTCCTTTTATTATTATTTTATTCCTTGCCATTTTTAAGACTCCTATTTTTTATCAATCAATTTTTTTAACTCACCAATTTTATCTCTAATTTGAATTGCATATTCAAAATTTAACATTTGTGCAGCATCATTCATCTCAGCAGAAAGCTTTTCAATCAAACTTCTTATTTCCTTCTTGTCTATCTTCTTATGGTCTATAGTTTCATTCAATTCTTCTTTTTGCGATATTTCAATAACATCTCGAACACTTTTTTTAATAGTTTTAGGCACTATACCATGTTGTTTATTATAATTCATCTGAATAGTTCTACGTCTCAACGTTTCAGTTATAGCTCTTTCCATAGAACCCGTAACTTCATCAGCATACAAAATAACCTTTCCATTTTCATTTCTAGCAGCTCTACCTATTGTTTGAATCAAAGAAGTCTCTGATCTCAAAAATCCCTCTTTGTCTGCATCTAAAATAGCTACAAGTGAAACTTCAGGTATATCTAATCCTTCACGAAGCAAATTTATTCCTATCAAAACATCAAATTCACCCAATCTAAAATCTCGAATAATTTCCATTCTTTCCAGGGTATCTATATCCGAATGCATATATTTACATTTTATATCTACATTTTCAAAAAACTCAGCCAAATCCTCAGCCATTTTTTTAGTTAAAGTTGTAATTAAAGTTCTTTCCTTTCTTTCTACCCTGTTTTGTATTTCTGAAATAAGATCTTCAATTTGACCAGAAACCGGTTTAACCTCTATTTCTGGATCTAAAAGTCCTGTAGGTCTAATCACCTGTTCAATTATCGCTTTACTATGATTTTTCTCAAATTCACTTGGCGTTGCACTTACATAAACAACTTGATTTATTTTGTCATAAAACTCATCAAAACTTAATGGTCTATTATCGTAAGCTGACGGTAAACGAAATCCAAAATCAACTAAAGTCTTCTTTCTAGCATGATCTCCAGCATACATCGCTCTAATTTGAGATAACATAACATGACTTTCATCGACAAACATTAAAAAATCATCAGGAAAATGATCTAAAAGAGTATATGGAACTGAACCAGCTCTACGTCTTGACAAAATTCTAGAATAATTTTCTATTCCTTTACAAAAGCCTGTTTCTCTAAGCATTTCAATATCATACATAGTTCGCTGTCTTATTCTTTGTGCTTCTATCAACATTTCATTATCATTAAAATATTTTATTCTATCCTTTAATTCAGACTCAATATCTTCGATAGCAACATTTAGTCTATCTTTACCCACAATATAATGCGATGCCGGAAAAATAGCCACGTGTGATATTCTTTCCTTAACATTTCCAGTTATTGCATTTATCGTGCTAATCCTATCAATTTCGTCGCCAAAAAATTCAACTCTCACCGCACTATCTGACGAATATGCAGGAAATATATCCACAACATCTCCATGAACTCTAAATTTGTTACGACTAAAATTAACATCATTACGCTCATATTGCAGACTAACCAACTGATTTAACAAATCATCTCTATTTTTTTGCATATTCTGCCTTAAACTTATAACCATGCTACGATAATCTATAGGACTACCTAAACTATATATACACGATACACTTGCGACAATTATTACATCTCTCCTTTCAGAAAGCGCACATGTTGCCGAATGTCTAAGTTTATCAATTTCATCATTTATAGAAGAGTCCTTTTCAATATACGTATCCGTTGAAGGAACATATGATTCAGGCTGATAATAATCATAATATGAGACAAAATATTCAACCGCATTATTAGGAAAAAACTCCCTAAATTCACTACATAACTGTGCAGCCAATGTCTTGTTATGTGCTAAAACAAGTGTTGGTCTATTTAACTTAGCAATAACATTTGCCATAGTAAACGTTTTTCCAGAACCAGTAACGCCAATTAAAGTTTGTTCCCTATTGCCATTACATATACTATTCACCAATGCATCTATAGCCTGAGGCTGATCTCCAGTAGGTTTGTAGTTAGATTTTAATTCAAACTTATCCAAAACAATCACTTATTCCTTTTTAAACTTAATAAGTTTCAAATAAAAATATATATTATAGTATTCCACTAATATAAAGATTCGTATACTTTTTTTAATTTATCACCTATAATTTTAAAATCACGTTGTTTAGCCACATCATAACCATTTTCTGTAACATCCTTAAGCTTACCAGAAAAAAATAATCTAATTTTAGATTCAAATTCGTCCACATCTTTAGCTTTATAAACGTTTTGGCCATCAATCAACCACTCATCAAATATGGGAATATCTCTAATGATAGCATTTTGTTTACAGGCACACGCTTCTATTATAGGAATACCTTCCGTTTCTTCTAATGTTGGAAACAAATATAAATCTGCTCCATTCATTGCTTCCTTTATTATATCTGGATAAACGTAACCTGCAAAAGTCAAATTACTAAGTCGCGTCTTTACAGCTTTTTTAACTTGTCTACCAGAAAAAGCCAAAGGACTATATCCAAACCAAATAAACTTATATTGTGGCAATCTTTTTGCTAGTTCAACAAAATCCAAAATTCCCTTTCTAGCTATATAAAGTCCTATTCCAAACACAATTTTATCTTCATTTTTAAACTTAAATCTTTGTCTAAATTTTTTTCTTAACGTTTCATCTTTTTTGAAAAAATCCAAATCGATCCCATTAGATATATCAACTATCTTTTTACCTTTTAATCCTTTATATCCGCTCAATATTCTCTTTGAATATGGTGTGGGAGTTACTATAACATCTCCCAAAGAATAGCATTTCACAATCCACCATTTAAATATTTTTGATGTTATCTTGCTAAATATAAAACCGTTTCTATAGTCTTCCTCGGTAGAATGAGCATGATATACAATTTTCTTTCCATTTTTTTTAGCTTTTTTTGCAACAAAATAAGATTTTGGAAAATATGTATTTATATGTAAGATGTCATAATCATCATTTTTATTTAATGTATATTCAACTCTCGCCAAATCTAATGCTTTTATCTGATGTTTTATAGCCTTTCCTAATCCAGACTTTCCAACTAATTTTTCATTTTCAGTATATAATAATATTCTCACCACAAAGCTCCTTTTTAACCTATTTTATTGCTTTACATTGATACAAAACATAACAACATAAAATTATATCAATATGCCGTATTCTCTCATAGAAATAGCCTCTCCATTTTTACCAAACACAAAATGATCAACCAACGTCATATTCATAATTTTTAGTGCAGAAACTACCTCTTGAGTTTTTATTTTATCTTGAATAGAAGGTGTCGCCACACCATTAGGATGATTATGTGCTAAAACAAGCCTATCCACATTCCATCTCATAGCAAATCTTATTATTGACTCACATGAAAGGCTAACCGTTTTTCTTCCTCCTTGAGAAATCAACTCACAAGCAACAAATCTAGCAAAATCATCAATTCCTGCCACAAATAATGCTTCATTTGTTCTGCCAACAAATTTGGCCCTCAAAAATTCTTTCCATTTATCTGGCGTGTCCATAGTTTCACCATGTTTAGCCATATCTTCACTGTATAATCTAAAAATTTGTGGTAATTGCTTTAAGAGTATGGCGGCGTGTTCACCTATTCCATTAACTTGAATTAACAATTCATATGGAGCATTTAACACCCCAGCAATTGAACCAAAATTTTCTATTAACTCATGTGCTATTTTATTAGTATCACGCTTAGGTATTGCATAAAACAGCAATAGTTCTAATGCTTCATGTGGCTCAAAACTATCCAAACCTGTTTTTAAAAATCTATTTTTCATTCTGCTTCTATGTCCTGCATGTGAATGTTGAATCAAAATAAATCCTCCACAACAAAATAATAAATATACACATTGTTAATTATACTATACCATGTTAAAAAAATCCAGACCTCATAGTATAATTAAACAAATATAAAAAGCCAATAAATGTCTAAATAAGGTTTCATAAGTTTGACTAAAAAAATTGTATATGTTAAAATCAACTACAGTTACATGCAAGTAATTTTTTTAATAAGAATTAGTAATATTCTACTTGTATAACGAAAAGGAGCCAGATTGATGACAGTTTTTGAAGAATTAAAAAGACGTGGTTTGATTGCACAAACAACACATGAAGAAAAAATAAAACAAATATTAGAAAATGAACAATGTAAATTTTATATAGGATTCGATGCAACAGCTGATAGTTTACATGTTGGTCATTTTTTGCAACTTATTGTTATGAAAAGGCTGCAACAAGCAGGCCATATTCCAATAGCATTATTAGGGACTGGAACTACCATGATTGGGGATCCAACAGGCAGAACAGATATGCGTCAAATGCTAAGCAAAGATGAAATAAATAGTAACGCAGAACGCTTTAAAAATCAAATATCTAAATTTATAGATTTTTCAAATAACAAAGCCATGGTTGTTCAAAATGGAAATTGGCTTTTAAATCTAAACTACATTGAATTTTTGCGCAAGGTTGGCAGATATTTTTCAGTAAACAAAATGCTAACTGCCGAATGTGTTAAATCAAGAATGCAAAACGGCCTCTCTTTTTTAGAATTTAATTATATGATAATGCAAAGCTATGACTTTTTAAAACTATATCAAGACTTTAATTGTAAAATTCAATTAGGTGGAGACGATCAGTGGAGTAATATTTTAGGTGGAATTGATTTAATACGAAGAGTTGAACAAGAGGAAGCATACGGATTAACGTTAACTCTTTTGACAACCAAAGACGGTAAAAAAATGGGAAAAACTCAAAAAGGTGCTTTGTGGTTAGATCCCGAAAAATGCTCTCCATACGAATTTTTCCAATATTGGAGAAATGTTGATGATGCCGATGTAATAAAATGCTTAAAATTGTTGACATTTATACCTATTGAAGAAATTGAGTCTATGGAACAATGGGAAGGTTCCAAATTAAATGACGCTAAAGAAACGTTAGCATTTGAACTAACCAAAATGGTTCATGGGGAAAAAGCAGCAAATGAATCACTTCAAACAGCTAAATCTTTATTTTCTAACAAAATTGATGATGAAAATATGCCAACAACCAATCTCAGTGATGATAATTTTGAAGATAATAATATAGGAATTCTTAACATGCTAGTTATGTGTAATTTATGCAAATCTAATGGAGAGGCTAGACGGTTAGTAGTTCAAGGCGGTATATCAATTAACGGAGAAAAAATAACTGAACCTAAAACAATGCTAAATAAAAACCAATTCTTAAATGGTTTAACAATAAAAAAAGGAAAAAAAGTATTTCATCGAGTGACATTAAAATAACACATAAATATTTTGCAAAAAATAATCAACTAGAATATCATGGTAAATACTCTAGTTGATTATAATTTTATTGTCGTATAATATAAAATATTATTAATTTATATGATTAATATATTCTGCGGCTGCTAAAGCAGCAATAGATCCATCTGAAGCAGCAGTAACTAATTGACGAACTTTTTTAGTTCTAACATCCCCAGCAACAAATATACCGCTAGTTTTTGTTTTGCAATCCTCGCTCGCAACAATATATCCTTGTTCATCCAAATCAACCCATTTAGAAAAATCCTTACTGTTAGGTATAGATCCTATTGCAACAAAAAGTCCATTTAATTTTAAACTTGTCTTTTCATTTGTCTGTGTATCGGATAAAATTACATTATCCATTAAATTATTACCTTCTATGCTATCTACGACACTATTTAGTTTTAATGTTATATTTTCTCTCTGCTTCATGAGTTCTACACTACGCCCAGAAGCTCTAAATTCATCTCTTCTGTGTATAATATAAACATGCTTACATATATTAGACAAGTATATAGCATCGTCCACCGCCGTGTTTCCTCCACCAACTATTCCAACTACTTTATTTTTAAAAAATCTGCCATCACATATTGCACAATAAGTAACACCTCTGCCTCTGAACGATTCTTCTCCTTTACATCCTAATTCTCTTCTACGAGTTCCCGTAGCAATAATAACTGCTTTTGCATTATATTCACAATTGTCCGTAACAATAATTTTATTTTTTTGTTCTAAATTCAATTGAGATATCTGTTCAGTTTTTATATCAACTCCCAATTCAACAGCCTGCGACTGTAGTTTTTGAGAAAAATCTAACCCACTAATATTTTTAAAACCAGGATAATTTATTATATCAGACGTATTTACTATTTGTCCTCCGCATGTCTGATTTTCAATACATAAAACTTTTAACCCAGAACAAGCAGCATATATTGAGGCTGTTAGTCCTGCGGTTCCTGACCCAATTATAATTAAATCATAATTCATAGTTACACCTCTCTATCCTAATATTTTGTCATTAAGATTATTGTACTAAATTAAATAAATATATTCAACTCTATTTTTCTTGTAAAAAATAATAAATATAATAGAATGCTATAGGAGTAAGTATATGACAAATAAACAAAAAATAAAAATCATAATTGAGCATTTAAAGCTTAGATATCCTGAAGCAGAATGTTCTTTAGAATATGACCAACCATATAAACTACTAATTGCAACCAGACTAGCAGCACAGTGCACGGATGCTAGAGTAAATGTTGTCACTAAAAAACTTTTCAAAGAATACCCAACCATGCAACAACTAGCTAATGCAAATATAGATGATATTGTAAGTATAGTTAGACCTTGTGGCCTTGGCAATACAAAAGGAAAGGATATAGTTAAAATTTGCCAACAGTTGATAAATCAATTTAGTGGAAAAGTTCCAGATAATATGAAGGATCTGCTTTCACTATCTGGAGTTGGTAGGAAAACAGCAAATTTAATATTAGGTGACATATATAAAAAACCTGCTATCGTAACAGATACACACCTTATTAGAATTTCCAACCGGTTAGGATTAGTTAACGAAAAATCTCCTAAAAAAATTGAAGATCAACTTTTACAAATAGTTCCTCCGAAAGAAAGTTCTGATTTTTGCCACAGAATTGTTGACTTCGGAAGAGATATCTGCACAGCAAGAAACCCAAAATGCCACAACTGCGAACTTATAGATATTTGCACATTTTCTGATAACTAAACGCACAAATACTAATGTTCTTGCATAAACATTAGTATGAGGTGGTGGTTATTTGACATCATACAAAAAAAAGAAAAAAAAATTATCCCATAAATTTATAATATTAGGGATATTATTTTTAATATTAGCTTTTTTTCTGGATTTTCGTACCAGACCCACTATAATTAGTATGTGCAACTACCATCTTGACCAATTCGCAACAACAAAAATAAACGAAGCAATAATAGAATCAACCAGAGAATTAAATTACGACTACACCGATTATGCAACAATTCAAACTGGTAAAGAGGGAAACATATTAGCTGTACATACAAATGCACGTCACATAACACAAATGCATACAAATATAATGAAAAAAGTCGATCATGCAATTGAACAATTCAACTCACAAACAATAGATTTACATACAGGATCACTTTCCGGTATAGTGTGGCTGTCAGGGTTAGGCCCCATAGTTTCCGTAAGAGTAACTCCAAAAGGTAAATCTAGCTCGGAAATAATAAGTAGCTTAGAGGAAGCAGGAATCAATCAAACATTACATCAAATTCGACTAAAAATCGTTGCAAACATAGCAGGCTTTATCCCTGGTTATTCAACCGAAATTCAGGTCAAATGCGAATATGTATTAGCAGAATCTCTAATTGTAGGATCTGTTCCTAACCATTACACGAAAATTATATCTAACGGCAAAGAAAATTCATCAAACATGTATAAATATATTAATCCTAATTGCGAAGACAAATCAAAAGACGAATAAATGTGCTATTTCAATTTAACAATTGTCACTCCATCTTCTCCTTCACCAAAAACTCCCAATCTTTTTTCACAAACATTAGGATGCTTTTTTAAGTGACTATTAATGGCTTTCCGTAAAACGCCTGTTCCTTTTCCGTGTATTATGGTTATATTGTCTATGTTTGACAAAACACATTGATCTATAAATCTATCTAAACATATTATAGCCTCTTCAACATTTTGTCCACGTAAATCAATCTCTGTGCTAACATTTCTCTTCGCTTTGCTAACAATTGATTTTTTAACTCCTGAATGTTTTGATTTATTATTTCCTTGTTTAATAAGTCTTAAATTTTCTAGCGAAACTCTAACGCTCATTTGACCCATTCCAACAAGAACATTTCCTTTTTTGTCTACTTCAGATAAAACCTTTCCTTTTTTATTTATATCATAAATTAAAACGTCATCACCTATCTGCAACTTTCTTGGCAACTTATAATTTTCATTTTTTCTGCTAATTACCGGATTAGCCTTGTCATACAAATTATCAACATTATTTTTTAAAATCGAGTTTGTTTTTGAAATTAAATCATTTATATTTTCTTTTTCTTTTTTCTTTTTAATTTCTTTCAATTCTTCCAATATTCTATTTGATTCTACCCTAACACTATCTACAATATATCTCGCTTTATTTTGAGCATTATCTAAATCATTTTGAATTTGATTATCTATCTTTTCTTGTTTTTGCTTCAATTCAAGTTTTATTTTTTCAATTTCATTCATTTCATCTCGCTGCACACACAAATTATTTTCATACTCTTTACGCAACATTTCAAGTTTATTTGCAATTTTAGTAAAATTATTTTTTTGATTTGACAACAATCCTTTAGCCCTATTAATTAAAGTATGCTTCAAACCAATTTTTTCGGATATTTCAAAAGCATTGGACTGACCAGGCACACCTATCATAAGATTATAGGTTGGTGTGAGTGTATCTATATCAAATTCAAAACAAGCATTTTCTACGTTATCATGTTCCAAAGCATACATTTTAAGCTCAGTATAATGAGTTGTTGCAGCAAAGCAAGCATTTTTGTTAAGTATTTCTTCAATAATAGCTACTGCTAATGATGCGCCCTCTTCTGGATCGGTTCCAGATCCCAACTCATCCATCAAGACCAATGAATTACTATTCACTATTTCTAAAATAGAAACTATATTTAACATATGCGAAGAAAATGTAGATAACGAATTTTCTATACTTTGTCCATCACCAATGTCAACTAATATATTATCAAAAACCGATATTTTACTGTTCTCAGCAACAGGAATCAAAAGACCGCACATAACCATTAATGTCAACAATCCAACAGTTTTCAGTGCAACAGTTTTTCCACCAGTATTAGGTCCTGTAATAATTAATCCTTTAAATTTTTCACCAAACTCAACGTTTATAGGAACAACTTTCTCTCTATTTATAAGAGGATGTCTAGCTTTATTTAAGCACATTTCACCATTACTAACTATTTCAGGCAATCTTGCGTCCATTTTAATAGCTAGTCTGGCTTTAGCAAATATCAAATCTAAACTTAAAATATTTTCATAATTTTGTTCAATAATATCCAAAAATTCTAAGCATTTTTCAGTAAGTCTTTGTAAAATTTTGTTTATCTCCTCAGCCTCCATAGCCAACATAAATCGCAAATCATTGTTAGCATTCACCACAGTATTAGGCTCAATAAAAATTGTAGACCCACTAGCAGAAACGTCATGAACAAATCCAGGAATTTTACTTTTATGTTCAGATTTAACCGGCACAACATATCTACCATTTCTAATGGTAATTATGCTATCTTGAAGATATTTTTGCTTAGAACCTCTAGTTAAATTTTCTAAAATATTTCTAATTTTTTGCTGTTGATTTCTTATTGAAATGCGTATACCTCTAAGTTCAACACTAGCATCATCTGAAACATTATCGTCAGATAAAATACTTTTAAATATTAACTTTTCTAGCTCAATATTTTCCAGTAAATTTTCAAAATAAAACTTTAAATATTTACAATTTTCTTGCCCATTCTCATAAAACTTTTTCAAAATTTTTGCTTGACGAAAAATAAAACCTATATTTAAAAGTTCGCGTTGATTCATTGAGATTCCAGAGGAAGCACGTTTTAATTCTCTTTTAGGATTAGTTATATTAAAAATCTCAGGATCTCCAAAACGACAAGTCATAATAAACGCTTCATCCGTCTCATTAACAAGCTTTTTAACATGCTGTTCTTCACAAGAAGGGAACAAATTCAAAGCAAGATCTTTTGTTCCATCACAACTTGTAAATTCCAACAGCATCTCTAAAACTTTATCCAACTCTAACATTTTGCAGCACTTTTTTAAATTATACAATTTCATCACCCAAATTCACCAGTAAATTGATGATATATTTTCAACGTTACCAGTTCTTTTTCAACATAAATCATAACGCTTTTTTCAACTAATTTTGAAAGAAAATCTAATTGACTTGCTTCAAGTTTAAATTTAAAAATGTCTTTATCGTCCTTATATATTATATATCTCATAGCATGAAGAACCGGTTTAGTAAGTTTAATTTCACTGCCGTATTGGTTAGATCTTAAGCAATCACTACAAATTAAAAATCCTTGACTCGGAACATAAAACATCTGTTCCTTTTCATAATTACAGCAAACTTTGCAACAAACTAAATTTGGCATATATCCAGAAAGTGATAATAATCTCAATTCAAAAACACATTTTATAAACTTATTCTCATAACAACCTTTTTGTAAAAGCCATAAAGAATTTAATAATAAATTTAAATGTCTAGATGCCCGCTGTTTAGACGGCACTAGTAAATATGTAAGTTCACAAAAATATTGAGCAAGTGCTAACTTTTCTGGATCATATCTTAAATCAAAAAATTGTTCTATTGCCTCAGCGGAATCTACAACACAACCATATCTACCATCAAATATATTAAAATGGTAATACCCTAAAACATTGATATTTCTAAAAACGCTTTTATTTACCTGCCCAAAAACACGAACCCTAGAATCCAAGAGTCCTTTTTCAGGCGTCAATAAAGTTATATATTTCTGCTCATTGAGACAACTCCTCTGTTTCAACACTATTCCTGTTGTCTTGAAATGCATTTTTATTCTCCTGTTCAATTTTACAATATTGCAAATAATCCTTCACTAGCCCAGTTTTTTCAAAAACCTGCCATTTCTGTTCCTTCTCGTCCATAATTCATCACCTCTACAAGTTATTATTAGTAGAAAATGAATTTTTTATACAATCAAAAAGTATAATTAACCAAACTAATCATTAATAGATAATCCCAACATTTTTAAAACACTGCTTTGATTTTTCCAATTGTCTTTAACTTTAACCCAACACTTTAAATTTACCCTACACTTAAAAAATTTTTCCATATCTAATCTTGCTTGAGTAGCAATTTTTTTAAGCATACTTCCATTTTTTCCAATTATTATTCCCTTATGATTAAATCTGTAACAATATATTAAGCATTCTATATCTAAGCAATTTTTTCGTTCTTTCATTTTTTCTGTCAAAACGGCTACTCCATGCGGAATTTCATCACGAATATTCAACAATAATTTTTCTCTTAAAATCTCAGATGCTAAAAAACGTTCCGATTTGTCTGTAATCATATCATCTGGAAAAAAATGTTCACTTTCAATTTGATATTTTTTTATCTCTGCCATTAAATCCGATATACCTTCATTTAACATAGCTGATATAGGAACTATAGCATTAAAATCATATGCATTATTATATGTTTCAATAACTTTCATTATATCTGTTTTATCAGCAACTAAATCTATTTTATTTATTACTAAAACTACTGGTATATTTAATAATTTAAAACGCTCAATAAAATCTTCTTCTGCCTTAGATATTTTAGTAGTTGGCTCTACAACCATTAATATTACATCCACATCATTAACACTATCTTTTACTATTTTTGTCATATTCTGCCCAAGCATATCCTTAGCTTTAAACAAACCAGGTGTATCTAAAAAAACATACTGCTCCGACCCATGTGTAACAACACCAACTATTCTATTTCTAGTTGTTTGAGGTCTATTAGAAACAATAGCTATTTTTTCACCAACTAAACTATTAATAAGCGAAGACTTCCCCACATTAGGTTTTCCAACTATAGCAACAAATGCTGTTTTTTTATCCATACATATCACACTTTACTAAAAAATATTAAAATTTATTTTTCTTTTTTGGAGTATAAATTTTAACTTTATCAATTTTGGTTGATTTTTTAGGAAGTTTAAACTTAACCCCTTTAAAGACAAACAAAAATCCACCAACTAAAAAAATCAAAAATAAACCAACAAGCCAGAGATTACTACATATTTCTGAAAAAGCAACGAATAATCTATCCGGTTGTCCAAATAATACCACACCTATTACAATTGCAATAATGGCAACAAGCAACACAGCTCCAGCCGCAACATCTTTAGCTATTCTAGCTAAATTGTGATATGCTGGAGATCCCAAATTCACCAAAGTTTCAATAGATGTGTTAATCATTTCACACAACAAAACAAGCCCAATAGCAATAAATAGCAAACCATATTCCATTCTATCGAGTTTGTATATTAATGAAAATAATAATATGTTTGCCGCTACGGCAATGTGTATCCTCATATTTCGTTCATTTCCTATGCAATATACTACACCTCTAATTGCATAAGAAAAGCTTTTTTTCAAGCTACGAAATTCACTCCAACTAATTTTCATCGTCAAAAATCACATATGTAGCATCACGAGTTAACCCTATTTTATTCAAAATTGTTTCCTCCTTTTCGCGCATACGGACAGCCTCAAGCCCTCCATTTTCATGTTCATAATTCAATAAGTGTAACATAGAATGCACAGTTAAGTATGCTAATTCCCTAAAAATTGAATGATTATAATCATGTGCTTGCTTAACAGCTTTTTCAAACGAAATTACAATATCCCCTAAAATTACTACACCTTCAGCATCTTTCTCATATTTGTCTCCTTCACACATCTGAAAAGACAACACATCTGTTTCAACATCCTTATTTCTATATTCTGCATTTAAATTTTTTATTTGACTATTGTCAACAAAAGATACACTAACTTCAACATCATCATTAAATTTTTCCATTTGCAAAACAGCTTTACAACAACGCTTTATCAAAAGCCTTATACCAGTAGGAACTTTACAAACATCTTGATTATTATTAATTAAAACTTTAAGTTTACCCAACGTTTAATTCTCACCTTTCCAATTTTCGCCCACGAAATCTCTATCTACAATATTGTTACAGCTCACATTATAATTATCATATGCGTTAACAATATCTTGTACTAATCTATGACGAACAACATCTTCTTTTTTAAATTCAATAAATTCTATTCCATCTATTCCTTTTAAAACTTTGTTTACCTCAACTAATCCAGACCTTTTATTTTTAGGAAGATCAATCTGCGTTATGTCTCCAGTAACAACAATCTTAGACCCAAATCCCAATCTAGTTAAAAACATTTTCATCTGTTCAGAAGTAGTATTTTGTGCCTCATCTAAAATTATAAAGCTACTATCCAACGTTCTTCCTCTCATATAAGCTAACGGAGCAATTTCTATGTTACCTCTCTCTACATTTTTATTAAAACTATCAGTTCCAATTATATCAAACAACGCATCATATAGCGGTCTAAGATATGGATCTACTTTACTTTGCAAATCTCCCGGTAAAAACCCTAAATTTTCTCCAGCCTCAATAGCTGGCCGAGTCAAAATAATTCTGTCAACTTTATTTTCTCTAAAAGCTTTGGCAGCCAACGCAACCGCCAAATATGTCTTTCCTGTTCCCGCTGGACCTATTCCAAAAGTTATGGTATTTTCACGAATAGACTTCACATACTTCTTCTGAGAAAACGTCTTTGTCATAATAGATCTTCCTTTACTAGTAACAAAAACACATTCCCCAAACGAATTTTTTACAACATTCATTTTTCCATTTTTCACATGAGATATTATATATCTCATTTTCTTGTCATCTAAAGTTTCATTGTTTTTTAAAGAGTATATCATAATCTCAATTATTTTTTTTACGTTTGAGACATCATCAACCTTTCCAAATATTTTTATATTACCCCCTCTATTAATAATATTGACATTAAATTCTTTTTGAAGCAACTTCATGTTTTCATCGAAACTACCAAACAAATCAACAATATCTTGCAAATCATCTGTATTGATAGATTGTTCTAACATATCAACCCATATTCCTCCATTTTATCTAAAAATTAACACGATTTAAAAATATTGAAAAAAATATTTTTAAACAAAAATTTGTTTAATATATTATAGCACAAAATATAAATAAACCAAAGTTTTTTAAATATTATTTTATATCAATAACATGCTTTTCTCCTATTGGTTGTTCAACCACAAGTTTAGATTTTAAAATCATGTCATTTTCGGATTCTTCATAAACATAATCACGACATATAATTCGATCTCCCATTAATTCCTTTATTTCCCATTTTTTTTGATCGCTCATCAACATTCGTTTTAATTGCTCTATATCATTTTCAATTTTTATCTCATCATATACATCATATATATTATTTTGAACAAAAATTGGCAATCTTATGCCAAACAATTCAATTGGTTCTACATATTCCTCAATTTGCACAGCATGCTCATCAATCTTTTCAAAAGTTATTGGAATTTTAAAACAAAACAACAATAATGTTTTTTTATCTTTTTTTTCTCCTGTTTTTTGTGCCCTAGTAATACATTTGGCACGTTTAATTTCATTATTTCTTTCTACTTTAGCAATTATTTTAGCATTTGCATGAGAATATATAACCTCACTACTATTTTCAATCTCATGAACACCGCTAACCAATAATTGATTTTTCGTAACAATATCGCCCGCTTTAACTAAAGTTAATCCTCCATATGGTTCAACAGACAAAATTTCACCATCAAAAGCCGCAACTATATTACAGGGTGTAGACTGATCAACAATATCTGGCTTTTGTTTAGTTTCACTTACTTCTATAAAATATTTAGACGCAACTCTATTTATAGAAATCCATGCTATTTGAGGAAATTGTCTTTTTAATTCAAACTCAATTTGATTTTCATCAATGTTACAAACTATATTACCTGGATGCAAGCCAAATTTATCACAAACTCTAAATATCTGCTCATCAGAAATCTGAATATTCCCGCTAATCTCAACTTCCCAAACAAAAAAATTTGAAACTATCATTAACAATACAAACACACATAATCCCAATATTACACCTAATCTAAATCTATATTTTTTCAATATAGATATAAAACCGCCTTCTCGAAATTTATTCAAAAAACAACTTTTTTGTTTTGCAATTTCACATATATATCCATAATCTTTAATTAAACATCTTGCAACTAAAACACCATCTCGCTTACTTATTTTCCATATTTCTTTTTTCGTTGCGTAAAAAAAAGATCCTATATTTCCTTCGATGGAAAATTCACACCACCCCAATATCCATCTCAACAACGATATCACAAATTTTACCCCCTGCAGTTTTCAAACTCTGTTGAACATATATTTCCTTCTATAATCAAAGCATCTTCTGACATTTCACATATTACTAAATTGCTTCCCATTATTCTTAATCGATTTTTTCCATTAGATATTCGCAATATATTATCATCATACTCAAGTATTTTATTATATCCATCAATAACTGCTTGATGTCCCCCATATACAGTAACATTCAACTCATTGGTTAAAATATCTGGTGAAAAATTTAAAAACTTCGAAATACTTCTTCCAATTTTATTAATCATATCTGACACTTTTTGACCTCCTTAAATGAGATAATGCTATTTTAAATTAATTTATATTATAAAAGTACAAAGCATATACATATTTTATCGGAGGAATATTCATTATGAAATCAAAACTAAAATTTATCGAAGGAATTATATCATTAGTAATCATTTTTATCATTCTGATATATTCTAAAGTAATCTCTATTCATATAAAAAACGGATTAAATATTTGTATGGACATATTAATTCCGTCAATGTTTATATTTCTAGTAATATCAGATTTTTGTCAAAAAACAGGCAGTTTAAATTTAATATTAAAACCTTTTAGTTATATATGCGGAAAATTATTTAAATTAGATTATTCATTAGGACCAACACTGCTTTTTAGCTTAATATGCGGATATCCAACTGGTATTCATCTAATATCAAAGCTAGTTTTAGAAAATAAAATTGACAAAAAAACAGCAACTCGAATGTTATATTTTTGTGTTAATTCAGGGCCGGCATTTCTAATAGGTGGATTGTCAATACCAATATTTAACAGCATTATTCCAGGTATAATACTTTTAATATCACAAATTATTACATTTTTCATAATAGGTACTCTTTGCTCAATTGGAGCAAAACAAAAAAAAGTAAGCTTAATTAACACAGAATATCAAAAAATTAATGCTTTTGTATTGTCCGTAAAAAGTGCTGTCCACTCAATGATAATAATATGTAGTTTCACACTATTTTTTTCTGGCATTATTGGTGTTATCATGGAGCTAAATATATTTAATATAAAAACAAATAAACATTTAAGTTCACTTTTTATTGGCTTGATTGAGGTAACAAATGGAGTTATATATTGTAAACAAATAAACGGACCAAGCATGTTTTTTATACTACCCATTATTACATCTTTCGGAGGCTTCTGTGTTCACTTTCAGCTTAAATCCATAGCATCCAAGGCCAATATATCATTTGGCAAATTCTATTTATGGCGAATGGTATATTGCTTCATCAGCACAAACATATCGTGTTATCTATTTTCCAAAATAAAAATACCTATTGACGTTTTTTCAAATAGCATATCAACAAATACAAATATATCAACTCAAAATCCCATATCTTCACTCAGTTTAATAATTTTATCTATTGCGCTATTGTGCTGTGATAAAAAAATTGATATAATGAAAAAAAGCTTTAAACGCATAAGGTGAAAGGTTGTTATTAATGAAAAATCTTTTTAATAAAAAAATTTTACCATCTTGTGGATATTGTCACATGGGTAAAAAGTGCTTAGGTAAAGATACAATATTATGCGTAAAAAACGGAGTAGTTGACTCGTCTTATTATTGCAAAAAATTCAAATACGATCCGTTAAAAAGAGTTCCTAAAATTTGCAACTATTCAAATAACTTTAAAAAAGATGATTTTAAAATTTAACAAATAAATTTAAGCTTATTAAGCTTAAGGAGAATTTAAATGGAATATGAAATAAATCCAAAAAAAATTAGCAAACTTACGGCTTTGCCATCGGAAATTAACAAATATATAAACGAAGTAAGTGGAGAATCTTTAAAAGTTTTACTAACAATTTTCAGTGAAGAAAACCACCTTAATACATGCGAAATTGCAACTAAATTAGATTTAACTATTTCGCAAGTAGAAGATGCATTTAGATTTTGGAAATCAAAAGAAATAATTACCATTTCCGAAAAAAGCAAAACTCTTTTGTCTGCAAAAAAACCATCAGCAGCTCAAATATCCTCTGAAGAATTAAAAGAAGCCAGAAAAGAAAATAAGTATGTTAATATGCTCTTTAAACAGTCAGAACAGTTGTATTCGCGACCTCTAAAACCGATGGAAAGAAGAACACTTCTATACATATATGAATTTTACAGTCTACCAATAGATGTTATTTTAATGGTTATTGATTTTTGTATCAGATACAATAAACCACCTAAGCAAATTCTATCAATATGTGAAAAAATGTCAGATAATAATATTACAACTCATGAACAAGCTGAAAAAGAAATTCAAATGTTAACTGAAAGATATACTATTGAAAGTCAGGTTCGCCACTGTTTTGGCATATATGACCGCAAATTATCTGTAAATGAAAAAAATCTAATAAATAAGTGGTTTTCAGAATATAACTTTAGAATCAATATGATAAGGTTAGCCTTTAATAAATGCATTGATTCTATTGGCAAATTATCATTTCAATACATAAACAAAATACTATTCAATTGGAAAAAAGAAAACATAAAAACACCGGAAGATTTAGAAAAATTTGAAAACGCTAAAAATAGAATTTCAAAATCCGAATCTAAAAACACATCATATAATCTAGATGAATTACTCACAAAAAGTGGATTATTTATTCCAGACTAAATTTTATGGAGAGTTAAAATATGTTGAGCAAAAAAGAAATATATAAAAAGGCATACAAAGAACTCGAACATCGAAGATTAAAAAGACAACTTGATAGAACCAATAACTTAAAAATAGCGACATCTATTTGTCCTGAAATTAAAATATTATCTACTAGCCTTAGTAAAACTGCTATTGCCTTATCAAAATCTATTTTATCTAACTCAGCAAATCAATCGGAAATAATAAAAAGAATTCACGAAGAAAACGTAAAAATTCAAAACCAAATAAGTAAATTACTAATAGAAAATGGTTTGCCAAAAAATTTTTTATCTCCCCCACCAGTTTGTTCAAAATGTGAAGATTTTGGATTTGTTGACAACAAAAAATGTTCTTGTTTGATAAAATTAGTTAAAACTATATTAACAAAAGACCTACAAAAAAGCTCAAATTTTTATCTTACAAGCTTTAAAGACTTCAATTTGGACTACTATTCTAAAGAATATGATTCAAAATATGGAACATCGCCATACGAACATATGTCAAGTATATTTAAAACATGTAAAGAATTTGCAGATAATTTTCCAAATTGTTCAGAAGGCTTTGTCATGTGTGGATTAACTGGCCTCGGCAAAACACATTTATCACTAGCTATTGCATCTGAAGTAATATCAAAAGGATTCGCTGTCATATATTCAACTGCATCGGAAATAACAAGAAACATGTCCGATCGTTATTTCTATCGTAAACAAAACAACGATCTAGACTACTTAAAGTTAATAGTTGAAACTGATTTATTTATATTGGATGATTTAGGAACTGAGTTCGATTCAGCATTTAGTAAATCGGCAATATTCGACATAATTAATAGTAGAATTCCACTCCATCGTCCAACAATTATCAATACCAATTTATCTCCTCGTGATTTAGAAAAAAAATATGGAGAGAGAATAGTCTCTCGAATATTTTCTACATTAAATACACTATCGTTTACAGGAACTGACAATAGAAAACACAGTTTAATAAAAAAATTACCAAAACATTAAAATTAACATTTAAAAGTCTTATTTTTCTTTAATATATTAGCTCAAAGTTGTTTTGTTAACATATTATTTACTTTTTATTAATTTTTTATTAACAAAAATTTTTTATTCCTTAGTATAATGGCATTGCAAATATATTTGCAATGCCATTATACTTTAAAAAGAAAGGTTTAATAAAAATGAATAAAAGTTTAAAAATTATATCATCACTTTGCGCATTAGTCATGTCAACATCTATTGTTATGCCTGCTTACGCAGTTCCTCCAAAAACATGCAATAATCAATTATCAAATAATCAAAACTGTAACAATGCCATAGACATAGTCACAAGTCGACTGCAGATATTTGAAAATCGTTTAAATGAATATGCTTTCAATTCAGACGATTTAATTTTAATTAAGTCCAATTTTTCTAAAATAAAAAACAATTTTGAATCAGGCAAATCAGAATTATTGGCTTGCTCATCAGAAGATTTCAACACCAAATTATTAGACTTTCATACTGATATTGATGAAATAAATAACGCTTTAGACGAAGAATATATAGTAAATTTTAACATTGAAAATAATAAAGTAAAGGCAAAATTGTTTAGCGTGGTTAATTTGGACATAGAAAACAGAAAAAACAATGTTAAAGATCTTCATAAAAAAGCTGAACTACGTCAATTTAAAGCTAGATTATCTCAATTAAAATGTCGCTTAGATTACTGCTTATTTCATTTAGAAAATGTAAAAAACAGACTAAGTTCTGATATATTAAATAATTTAAATACAAAGTTTGATAATGTAAATGAAATATTAAACTCAACCCTGGAAGATCTACATTTCAACGCAACTAAGTTAGATGATTTAACTACCTACCATCAGGAAATTAACAAATTACATTCATTGATTGATAATTTAGAACAAGAGTTAGAGACCATCTCAAATTCAACCGATGAGCAGCTACAAAAACAAGATATCATGAAAAAGTTGTCATCATTAACATTATATAATGTAAATAAAACGGCTAAGCAAATGAAAGAACTAGGCAAAAAAGCTGGTTACAATGGCTGGGATTATCACATAGAGGGTTTAGATGCGGACCTTGATGAATTTAAATCAGAATGCATAAATAAATATTTGAAAGGATATATACACGGAAAAAGAAAATTAAAACGTGACAAATTTAACACACGTTATAAGAGAAGTATAAGAAAGTATGTACGTCCTGAAGAAATTATTAGAGAAGTTCCTGAGCCACGTTCTATTCAATAGACAATATACATTCAAAAAACAGTCAACTTGAATTATGTAGTTGACTGTTTTTTATTTTATAAAGTAAATTAATTATAATTTTGACTATATAATCACATATTGCTCTAAAAACACTTAATAATTTATTCAACAAAAAAAGAGTTTCAAAATGAAACTCTTTTGGTCTGGTGAGCCACCGGAGATTCGAACTCCGGACCCTTTGATTAAAAGTCAAATGCTCTGCCAACTGAGCTAGTGGCTCAGACATTCACCTGACAACGGATATTATTATATCAACTAGGCACATATTTGTCAATACTTTTTTTGTTTTTTTATAAAATTTTTATTTTTTATTCAAAAACTGCAATATTCTCAAAATGTTTTCTCAACTTTTCAAATGTTTCTTGACTCATAACATGTTCTATTCTACATGCATCTTCTTCAGCAATTTCATCGGATACTCCCAAAAATTTAAAACACTTAACCAAAAAGCAATGTCTCTCATATATTTTCTCAGCAATTAATTTTCCAGATTCAGTTAATGTAATAAGGCCATCTTCATCCATAACTATATGTCCCGCTTTTTTTAATATTGAAACAGCCCTAGAAACACTAGGTTTAGAAAACGATAATTTATTAGCTATGTCCACCGATCTAATATATCCTTTTTCTTTGTTTAAAATCAACATAACCTCAAGATAATTTTCTCCCGATTCATGAAGTTGCATACTTTCACCTGCCTCAAATAATTTAAATAACAACCTTATCATTACCAATTTTACCATTATATTGTCAAAATCTCAACCATATTTAATAATATAATTAAAATATATAGTTTTTTTTAATATGTAAATGTGTTAAAATAATTAAGTATGTTTTATAAAAGTGTAATTTTTACACTATGATAATTATGGAGGTTGCACGTGAACAAAAAATATGCAAAAAAGGAAATTGAGAATCTTACACAACAAATCCAATATCATAACAATCTATATTACAACGAAGACAACCCTGAAATAACAGATTATGAATATGACATGCTACTAAGACGACTAGCTGATCTGGAAAAGGAATATCCAAAATATAAACTCTCAACATCACCTGTATCAACTGTTGGAGGTGTTGCTTCTTCATCTTTCGAAAAAGTAAAACACCAAATTCAAATGGGTAGCTTGCAAGATGCATTTGATTTTGATGAACTATTGCAGTTTGATAGCCGTGTTCGCGAAAAAACACATAATGTTTCATATGTTGTAGAACCAAAAGTAGATGGATTATCCGTTTCTCTAGAATATGAAAAAGGTAACTTCATTAGAGGATCCACACGTGGTAATGGTTTTGTGGGCGAAGATGTCACCGAAAACTTAAAAATGATATCGTCAATTCCAAACAAACTAACCCAAAACATACCATTTTTAGAAGTAAGAGCAGAAGTATATATGCCATTAGATAAATTTAACGAACTAACTTCTAAGCAAAAAGATGCAAACGAAATACCTTTTAAAAATCCTAGAAATGCAGCCGCAGGATCTTTAAGACAAAAACAGTCCTCAATTGTAGCATCAAGAGGCTTACAAGCTATAGTTTTTAATATTCAGCAAATCAAAGGTTTGGAAATATCAACACATTCAGATTCAATAAAACTACTCAAAAAATTGGGATTTCTTGTCATACCAGAATCTAGTATTTTTTACAATATAAACGACTGTATAAATAAAATAAATGATATTGGTAAAATAAAATCAAACTACCCATTTGATATAGATGGAGCGGTTATAAAAGTAAATTCTTTCGATGATCGTGAAAAGCTAGGTTCAACTGCAAAAAATCCACGTTGGGCTATTGCCTTCAAATATCCACCAGAACATAAAGAAACCATATTGAAAGAAATAGAAATAAATATAGGCAGAACAGGTGTTTTAACTCCAGTAGCTTTGTTTGATCCAATACTGCTGGCCGGAACAACTGTAAGCAGAGCTTCCCTACACAATCAAGATTTTATAGATAAAAAAGAAATTAGAATTGGAGACACTATCGTTGTAAGAAAAGCTGGAGAAATTATTCCCGAAGTTGTAAAATCAGTAAAACATAAACAAAATAGTGTTCCCTATAAATTACCCACACATTGCCCAATATGCGAAAGTAAAGTAATAAAAAACAAAGACGAAGCTGCAATTAGATGTGAAAACCCATCTTGTCCAGCTACAATAACACAACACTTAATTCATTTTGCTTCAAGGGAAGCTATGAATATCACTGGTCTTGGAGAAGCAAATATAAAATATCTGGTAAAATCCAACTTAATAAGCGACATTTCTGATATATATAAATTAACTAAAGAACAAATTTTAAAATTAGATAGGTTCGCAGACAAATCATCAGAAAATTTAATAAAATCGATTGAAAATTCTAAAAACAATTCATTATGGCAATTAATTTTTGGATTAGGTATTCGAGGCGTTGGTGCAAATATAGCAAAACTTATATGCAAAAACTATAAAAACATTTTTGAACTTATGGATTCAAATGCAGAAAACCTTGCTAAAATTGAAGGTATTGGTCCGGTTTTAGCTTCTAATATAGAAAAATTCTTTTCGGTCAATGAAACAAAAAATTTAATACACAAATTAAAAGAACTAGGTTTAAATATGCAATCAGATGATATAAAAGAGCAAGACAACACCTTGAAAAACATTACCTTTGTGATAACAGGAAAGCTAATTTCTAAAACCCGAAACGAAATGAAACAATTGATTGAAGATGCTGGTGGTAAAGTTTCCTCTAGCATATCATCAAAAACAAACTATTTGATAGCTGGCGAAAACGCAGGACAAAAACTAGAAAAAGCAAAAAGTTTAAATATAAAAATAATAAATGAAAATGAAGCCATAGATATGGTTAGAAAAAATTAATATAACCTTAAGGAGGAAAATTATGAATATGGATATAATACATCTAGCAAAACTATGTAAAATCAAAATAGATGACGAATTGGCTGAAAAAATAAAAACTGATATTAGCAAAATATTAAAGAGCGTAGAGGACTTGCCAAATCCTAACGAAAACGACAGCTTTTTTAATCCTGATAATATAATGACTCTACGCAATGATAACGTGAAAGACCAAGAATTTACTCGAGATGATATTTTAAAAAATGCACCTCAAATAAAAGCAGGATGTGCTGTTGTCCCTAAAGAAATTGACTAGAAAGGAAATACTAATATGAATCTTTATGAAATGTCCGCAGCAAAACTATCTAAAATGATTAAAGCAAAAGAAATTTCAGCGTTAGAATTAACCAATAATGTTTTTTCACAAATTAATTCTGTTGAATCAAAAATACAATCATATGTAACACTATGTGAAGAAGATGCTGTTAAAACAGCAAAATTGGTCGATGAAAAAATATCCAAAGGTGAACAAATATCTTCTTTGGCAGGTATTCCAATAGGAATTAAAGATAATATTTGCACTAAAAATATATTAACCACTTGTTCTTCTAAAATGCTCCACAACTTTATTCCACCATATGATGCAACAGTTATCAAAAAATTGAAAAATGCAAACGTCGTAATGACCGGAAAATTAAACATGGATGAATTTGCCATGGGTTCTTCAACAGAAACATCATACTTTAAAACAACAAAAAACCCATATAATATCAATTGTGTTCCTGGTGGTAGTTCTGGTGGTAGTGCAGCAGCTGTTGCTGCAGGAGAGGCTATTATGTCTTTAGGATCGGATACAGGAGGATCTATACGACAACCAGCTTCTTACTGTGGAGTGGTCGGTCTAAAACCAACATATGGAGCAATATCGAGATATGGTTTGATAGCTTTTGCCTCTTCTTTAGATCAAATTGGACCAATAACTAAATCTGTCGACGATGCTGCTCTACTATACTCAATAATTAGCGGTCAAGACAACCTAGATGCTACTAGCCAAAAAATAAAACCTCTAAATTGGGATATTGATTTTTCAGATATATCAATGATTAAAGGTTTGAAAGTTGCCATACCTAAAGAATATTTTAGCAATCAAATAGATGATGATGTTAAAAACGCTGTTTTGAATGTAGTAAAAATGTTAGAAAAAAATGGGGCAAAAATCTCAAAAATATCCCTTCCAAGCACACCTCATGCACTAAGCGCTTATTATATAATCTCTTCTGCAGAAGCTTCATCTAATTTAGCTAGATATGATGGTGTGCATTATGGCTATAGGTCTAAGAACTATTCAACATTAACTGAAATGTATGAAAACACTAGAACTGAAGGATTTGGAACTGAAGTTAAAACAAGAATAATGTTAGGAACTTACATTTTATCATCGGGATATTACGATACATATTATAAACGTGCAAAATTATTACAAAACAAAATAATTTCCGAATTTCAGGAAACATTTAAGGAATATGATGTGATTTTAACTCCAACTGTGCCAACTCCCCCATTCTGCATAGGTGCAGAAATAAATGATTCAACAAAAATGCATTCTAATGATATGAACACAGTCTCATCTAACATATCAGGTGTTCCTGCAATAAGCTTACCTTGTTGTCTTAATAAAAATGATCTTCCAATAGGTTTTCAACTAATATGCAATCACTTTGAGGAAGAAAAACTATTCAAAATAGCAAAATGTTGTGAACTGTTGATTGGTAATATAAAATTACCAAATATTTAAAATCGGAGGGAAATATTAAATGTCAAACAAATATGACTTAGTAGTAGGATTAGAAATACACGCCGAGCTATCTACAAATTCTAAAATATATTGTTCATGTAAAAATGAATTTGGTCTAGAAGTAAATTCAGTATGTTGTCCTATTTGCACCGGTATGCCCGGAACATTACCAACACTAAACAAAAAAGTTGTAGAATACGCAGTTAAAATGGGATTAGCAACAAACTGCAAAATAAATCAAGTATCTAAACAAGATAGAAAAAATTATTTTTATCCAGATCTTCCAAAAGCTTATCAAATTTCACAATCAGACATACCTCTATGTGAAAATGGTTATTTAGATATATTACTCGAAGATGGTAAAACAAAACGAATAGGCATAACAAGAATACACATAGAGGAAGACGCCGGAAAATTGCTAAAAACTGATAAATTTGACGGCACACTAATAGATTTCAATAGGTGTGGAGTTCCCCTAATAGAAATCGTTTCTGAACCAGACATAAGATCTGTTGAAGAAGCAAAAGCATATTTAGAAACAATTAAATCTTATTTAACATATTTAAACATATCTGATGCAAAGATGCAGGAAGGGTCAATTAGGTGTGATGTTAATGTTTCTGTTAAACCCACATCACAAAAAAATCTTGGCACAAGATGTGAAATGAAAAATGTAAATACTTTTAGTGGAGCAATTAAAGCTATAGAGTATGAATATCAAAGACAAATAGAAATATTAGAATCTGGCGGTATAATTAATCAAGAAACCAGAAGATGGGATGAAAAGTTATCCAAAACAATTGCTATACGTTCTAAAGAGAATGCTCAAGACTACCGATATTTCCCCGAACCTGATTTAAAAAATATATTTGTAGATAATGATACCATAGAAAAAATATCCAACGACATTCCAGAAATGCCAAATCATAAAACTATCAGATATATAAATGATTTTAATCTTCCCCAAACTGACGCAAAATTAATAGCTAATAATATTCAACGAGCTACATTATTTGAAAAAACATATGAATTAAACAAAAAATTAGATACAAAGTCAATTGCTAACTGGGTCTTAACCACAATATCTGAACAAGTTAATAAAACATCTAAAAATTATTTAGAAATAATTACTCCAGAAAATTTAAACAAAATAATATCATATATACAAAGTGGATCTATCTCAACTTCTTCCGGTAAAAAAATATTTAAACAAATCGTGGCAAACAATTCTAAATCAATTGATCAATTAATTACTGATCTAGGATTAGAACAAATTTCTAACACTGATGAACTAGAAGACATTGTATTAAAAGTTTTAAAAGAAAATGAAAAATCTATAAATGATTATAAAAACGGGAAAACAAACGCATTTGGATATTTAGTTGGACAGTGTATGAAAGCTACAAAAGGAAAAGGAAATCCATCAATTATAAAAGAGACTCTTAAAAAGCATATTTAAAAACATATAATTTAATTATCAAAATACAAATTATAAAAACAAACATAATACTTGCAAATATAAATAATATGTGATATAATATCTTCACGTTGATTGTAATTTTGTATTTTGACATGTGAGCATTTAGGCTCTGTGCGAACAAGCTCTATGAACCATGTCAGGCAGGGAACTGAGCAGCATTAAGTAGATGTCTTTGTTGCGTCACGGAACTACCTGAGTGTTCACATGTGAGATTATAAAAATAGTCTTGTTTACAGCGTGTATTTGGCACTAAATTAACAAATGTTTTGGAGGTATCATTTTGCATGTATGTTGCTCTTTATAGAAAATGGCGACCGAAAATGTTTGATGATGTTGTTTCTCAAATGCACATTACATCTACTCTAAAAAATGAAATAAAAAACCAAAAAATAGCTCATGCATATCTTTTTACTGGATCTAGAGGAACTGGAAAAACGACTTGTGCTAAAATATTTTCTAAAGCTATAAATTGCTTAAACACTAAAGATGGTGAGCCATGTTGTGAATGTTCAGTTTGTAAAGGATTAGATGACGGTAGCATTCTAGATGTTATTGAAATGGATGGTGCTAGTAATAATAGTGTGAATGACGTAAGAATACTGAGAGATGAAGCTAATTTTGTTCCCAGTTCATGTCGTTACCGCGTATATATAATAGACGAAGCTCATATGTTATCTGTGAGTGCTTTCAATGCACTCTTAAAAATTATGGAAGAGCCACCTAAATATGTGGTTTTTATCCTAGCAACTACTGAGATTCATAAAATACCTATAACAATACTTTCTAGGTGTCAACAATTTGACTTTAGAAGAGTCAACCATGAAGATATTCAGAATAGATTGATGCACATCTCTTCAAAAGAAAATTTTAAATTGTCTGAAGAGGCGGCTTGCAAAATTTCTAAACTTTCAGATGGATCAATGCGAGACGCGATTTCTGTTTTAGATCAGTGTGCATCTATCACAGATAATATTACTTTGGAAACTGTTAGCAATATATTGGGTCTTATAGATAAAACACATATATTAAAGCTACATGGATATATATTGGATGGAGACACCTCAAAAGTCATTAGAGTTATTGATTTATTGTATCAGAATTCAGTTGATATTCAATATCTTTGTTCTGAATTGACTCAGTTTTATCGCGATATTATGCTGTCCCTAGTTTTAGATCCAAATTCGTATCAATCTTTGAGTTCTAATGAGTTTCTAGATGTATCTCAACAAGAGATGTTCAAACATTTGGATGTGTCTCAGATAATAAGAATTTTAGACTTTCTTCAAAATTGTTCTGAAAATCTTAGGAGTTCATCAAACAAACGCCTCCTATTTGAGATTTGTATTTTAAAAATTTGTTCAAATCTTTCAGGTGGCAACTCTTCCAAACATAATGAAAATGTTTTTAGTAACAAAAGGGGTTTTGGCAATTATGATAATGTGTCGAATTCTGAAACTAATAATTTAAAATCATCAGTTTCTAGTGATATAAAAACTAAAAATAGTAAAAAAATTGACGATAAAGAATTTAATGAAAGTAAAAATATTATTCCATTGGATAGTTGGCAAGATATCTTAGATGATATACGTGATAAAGATAAAAATGGTATGTTATTTGGATTTTTAGTTGGATCTCAGGCTTTTACAATTGAAGACAAATTATATATAAATTCTAAAAATTCTATTGTTGCAGAAAAAATATTGGAGAAAAAGGCATTTATAAACGACATAATAAAATCTAAAACAGGAAAAGATTATCGAATATTTTTGAAAAAAGCAACAGCTGTTAAACATACTGAAAATAAACTTAAAGACGTTTTAATGTCAGCTGAGAAAGCTGGAATAATCGTTGATGAAGAATAATCTCAATAATAAAAGAATTTAGGAGGAATAATTATGAAATCGAGGTTACCTAAAAATTTTAGTAATAAACAAAGTGATATGACAGAAAAATTGCAAAATATGCAAGCAAAAATGCAGGAAAGAACAGCTGAAATTGAAAAAATGACTTTTTCAGCACAGTCTGGCGGAGGTGCTGTTGAAGCAGTTGTTATGGGTGACAAAAGTTTAAAATCTTTAAATATTAAACCAGATGTTGTATCAGGTGATGATATTGAAATGCTTCAAGACTTAATAATTAGCGCCGTTAACGAAGCGTTACATCAAGTTGATGAATATACTGACGAAGAAATAGATAAAATAACAAAAGGCTTTGCTATTCCTGGGTTACTTTAAATCATGAGTGGAGAATCAGTTACACTAAAAAAGTTAGCAGAGCAATTTGCTTCATTGCCGGGAATTGGCAGAAAGTCTGCTTGGCGACTTGCATTCTATATACTCACATTAAATAAAGAACAAATTGAAATTTTCACAAATACCTTACTGGACGCCCATGAAAACATACACAAGTGTTCAGTTTGTCAAAATTTAACCGATTTAGACATCTGTGAAATGTGCTCAGATCAATCCAGAGACCATGGTGTTATTTGTGTTGTTGAAGAGTCTAGAGATATAGTAGTTTTAGAAAAATCCAACAGCTTTAATGGGTTATATCATGTTTTACATGGTTTAATATCGCCTTTAGACGGCATTGGTCCAGATAATTTGACAATTAAACATTTATTAAAAAGAGTTAATGGTAGCAATATTAAAGAAGTTATATTGGCTACTAGCCCAACTATCGAGGGCGAAGCTACTGCTATGTATATATCTAAATTATTAAAGCCAATGGAAGTTGTTGTTTCACGTATTGCTTATGGTATGCCTGTTGGTGGTGAGCTTAAATATGTGGATGAAATAACTATTTCTAAAGCTATAGAAAACCGAAACAAGTTATAATTACAGAAGGAATTGGTTTTTGTTATTATGCGAGACACATCAAAAAAAATAATTTCTTTAAATAGAAAAGCCAGACACGATTATATCATTGAAAAATGTTATGAAGCTGGCATTGAGCTTTTTGGAACTGAAGTTAAATCAATAAGACAAGGAAATTTGACCTTAAAAGATGCCTATTGTATGATCGACGAAGGTCAAATTTATTTGTTTAATATGCATATAAAGCCATATGAGCATGGAAATATATTTAATAGAGATCCGTTACGTAAAAGAAAATTGTTATTACACAAGAAAGAGATTTTAAATTTATATAGTAATGTTAAGCGTCAAGGATATTCTATAATTCCCCTATCTGCTTACTTTTTAAAATCCAAAGTTAAAATTGAAATAGGATTATGTAAAGGTAAAAAATTATATGATAAACGAGCATCCATTGCTACCAGAGATGCTAAACGACAGATTGAAAGAGAATTAAAACAAAAATTAAAATATTAGGGGGCGTAAGGGATTCGACGGAGATAAAAGTGCATAATAAGCGAGTAGAGGAGATGTCATCTCTATAAAAGGCATATTTAAATTTTAAATGCAAAAAATAATGCAAATATAGGCTTTGTTAATAATAACAGAGCTCTTTTGGCAGCTTAATTAAAATTTTGCCAAAGTTGATATTCTAGTTTTACTGCAAACTGAATTCAGCTTCATTGATTTAGCAGTAGACAGTTCATAGAATATCTCAGTTCTTTGAACAGTGGATTAATGAGATACTCGATTTTATTGGTTTGCTTTTTGTCTATATTATCCGAGGAATTTTTAACAATTAGCTACACTCGTAGAAAATTATGTGTGATTACTTTCGGACAGGGGTTCAACTCCCCTCGCCTCCACCACTATTAATATTCTTTAGCCTAAAAAAACCGACTCAAATTGAGTTGGTTTTTTCGTTTAAGCTTATCGTTAGTTTAAAATTATTAAAAGAAATAGCATAATTTTTATAAACTATACACTCTAAATATACAATATTCTTGACATTTTAAATTTAATGCATTATAATCAATGTAAAGTTAACTTTACATTGATTGGCCGGTGATATTTTGAAGAATAATATTGAAATGTTTAGAAAATCAAAAAAAATTAGCCAATCGGAATTAGCTGAAGCTCTTGAAGTTACAAGACAAACTATAAGTTCTTTAGAAACTGGAAAATATAATCCTTCAATCACTTTGGCATTTAAGATTGCTAATTTTTTTAATTTAACAATAGAAGAAATTTTTATTTATGAAGGTGATTAATTTTGAAACAAACTAAATTTGTAAAAATAGTAAAATTCTTATGGATTGTAATATTGATTCTGTTGGCAATAGCTATTATTACCCAAATTTTTAACATTCAATTATACGGTATGTTATATATTGCTAGTTTAAGTATTTTTGTAATCACTTGGATATTATCTATAATAGCTGCAAGTAAAGATAAAGAACATTTAAAAAACATAGAATTAGCTAAAAACGATGAAAGACTTAAAAGTATAACCACTTTATCTAAGGCTAAGGCATTTGACATTTTAACTTTTATTTTCCCTATGGTAATAGTTTATGCATTTCTGTTAAAAATAATTGACACTAACTCTTGTATTGTATTTGGCGTACTATGCATGCTTCCGATAGTCGTACAACTTGGCTATTTCTTGAAATTTCGCAAAAAAATGTAATCCAATCATTAACTTCTTTAATATATTTTATAATGTCTAAATATTAACTAAAAACAATAAAACAGGAACATTTTAATCCTAAACTTATATAGGTTTAGGATTAAAATGTTCCTGTTTCTATTATTTAATATATCAATTTCCTTCATGCTATAATTTTTTAGGTTGCTTGTTTAAATCTAAAACTATAGTCCGTTCTGGAAATTTGCCATTTAAAATATCAGGTAAATATTCAGGTAAATCTACAGGATATATAATATCTGAACTATATTTTATTTCATCCAAGGAAAACCATTTGAATGATTTAATACTGCCTATTTCTTCGTCCGTTAAATTTTTAAAACTAATATTACTTTTTTTAGCTTTAGCAACTACAAATTTTTGATTTATTTTAGTTTCTATTCCACGCATATTTAGTTTTAAATTACCTTTCCAAACTACATCAGGATAAAATTCAACATCACGTTCTTTCAAACCAGTTTCTTCGAATAATTCACGCTTAGCTGCTTGTAATATCGCGGTTTCGCCTTTCTCTATTTTCCCTCCCACTAACTGCCAAAATCTCCCATTATAGTCACCATCTAAGGTTTTTATTTCTTTATCATCAGTAGCCAAAAGCAATAGTTCTTTTCTATCATTTATCAATATTATTTTTACACTATTTCTTATTTTATTATCCATATATTTAACGCACCTTTCTTCTTTTTGGCATTATAAAAACTAATAAAAATAAAAAGCTTCAGTGACAAATATAATAAAGTCACCAAAACTTTTTAGGGTAAATTTTACCTAACATCAATTAAGCTTTCAAAAATATACTAACATACTATAGTGTTTGTATCGACAGCTTTCTTGTATGTTCTTCCAAGATATAGTGCAATAAGGAACCATGCAACAACGAACACAAATCCTAATCCACTAGTGAGCAAACGATATGTTGCTGTTCCCAAAGCTGAGTACAACATGTTCACACCAGCTCCACCTTCTTTAGAAAATCTTGAGCCAAATGTCTCAACCCAAGCCTGTGCTTTAGATTTTGCATCCTTACTGGTTGGTATATACAACTGTTTAAGTGCTGGTCCACTCAAAGCATAGTTAATAGCTTTAGATGCAATCATCAAACAGAACAAGAATGTCAAACTATTAATAGTTAAGAATCCAAATATTGCTAAACCAAACATTACAGGAACCAACGATAGCGCAACACCTATTCCCAATTTCTTAGTAATGTTACTAACTCCTAAAAGCAAGAACACCAGAGAAACTATATTTACACACGAACCATAAATTGCTAAATATTTAGTAAGTTCTACTCCACTATATACCTGACTAGCTGATAATTTAAAGTTAAAGTCGAAAACAGTAACTATAAACTCAAAGAAGAAATTAACAGCAAACATTCCAAGCAAATATTTATGAGTGAAAAGCAATTTTAAACCTTCTGTAAAACCTGTTTTTTCTTTCTTTTTAGAACCATTATCAGATTCTTCTTTAACAACTGATTCTAGTAAATCATCAGGTGTGCTTCTCAAAAGATGTCTTACCAAAAGTGTAACAACCAAAGTTAAAACTGCCAAAACAACTATAGATAGAGCATCTGATTTTACCCCGATACTTACAGGCAATGTAATAAGCAATAGAGGAAGAAGAACTCCACCCAACTGACCAAATGTATATATCAATGGAAAACCTTGTTTAGCTGACTCAGCCTTGGTTATATCTGTTGCAAATGACCAAAACAATGCAACTATTATTGAACCGAAACTTTCAACAAAAAAGTACCAGAAATAACCAAGAACAACCGTTAAAGTACTAGGCTGAATAGTTCCACTTTGAAAAGCCCAAATAAATATTGCATAAAGTAACATTATGGAACCAAAGTAAATCGGTGGCATTAACGACAATAATTTAGATTTCGACACAAAGTCCAAAATCTTGGTGTAAATAGCCACAAAAAATATCATAAGAACAAGTGAAACAGTCTTAGCATAGGGTTGATAAACCGCACCAGCTAACTGAACAAATAAAGAATCTTTAAGTGGTCTCATAGACCAATAAATTCCAATCAACATAAAAAAGATTGTACCCATACGCACGAATTTTCTAAATTCTCTCTCTTCGAATTTACCAAAATTAAACTTGCATATAGTCATTAAAAGCTTTATCATTTAATTACCCCTCCGAAATTATATATTTAATTAAAATTTCAACAATACACCAAAATGTAAAATTAATCCCTCCAATCTACACACATTAAATTAAGTTTTGAAGCATTGTTTCCAATAATAATTATAATATACAAGAACAATAATGTATTAAAAAGCACGCAAAAATCAGTATACTTAAAAATTAAATATACTTAAAAATAAACAGTACTATCCTAATAAATTTCTTATGTAATTATATCTAATTTACCGCAATATGTCAAGATTAAAAACAAAATTTAAATAAATCCTTTTATATTTTAATTATATTTCCAAAACATATCCACATTTTCGTACAGTTTTAATGTGTTTTTGAGCATATGATATTTTTTGTCTTAATCGCTTAATGTGTGTATCAACTGTTCTACTATTACCTGTATAATCTATTCCCCACACCATTTTTAAAAGTTGATCTCTACTTAAAATTTTTCCCTGGTTTTCAATCAAGCAACAAATCAAATCATACTCTTTTAATGTCAATTTACATTTATTATCATCAATGTATACACTGTGTTCATTATATATAACTCGAATTTTTCCAATTTCAATTTCATTTTTATGTATCTTCCCAGATTTAGTTAAAACTGCATTAATTCTACACAATAAAAACTGCATAGAAAATGGCTTAGTTATATATTCAGCTATATATTTTTTATACATTTCTATTTTTCTATAATCATTATCTTTCGTGGCAAGTAAAATCATCGATATATTACGCTTCAATCGAACATATAAAACTATTTCATTTATACTTATATCTACCATGTCTACGTCTAATATCAATAAATGGTATGAATTTACATATAAGCTATTTTTTAACTCTTTTACGTCAGAAACTTCAGTTATATTATAACCTTCCTGCTTCAAGCAACTGTGAATTAACATGCTCAAATTTTTATCGTTTTCAGCTAATAATATATTTATCATTCACTCAAAAGCCTCCCATTTATACCTCATAAATCATTTTCTAAACAAATCTTCTTGCATTTGATAAATTTCTCTTTTTTTTCTTAAAGTTTCGTCACTATCGATAACACATACATTTTCATCTATATTTAACACATCACCCTCACGTATATTAGGAGGAAGTTTGTTTTTTAATATTTTTATTATTTTAAAATCTTCACGTTCACAAATAGCAAAATCTCCTTCAAATCTGTCAACTGAGATGTACATGTTCTACTTCCTTTCTTTTTTGAGATTTTATATCAAAATCTTTACCGTCAGTTGAAATTACAATTGTTCCATCACAATCTGTTCGGTATATTTTAGCATCCTTTAATCTTTTCATAACTTCAATACTTGGATGCTTGTACATATTATCTTTTCCGACTTCTATAACAAAAATTTTTGCTCCAATAGCATCTAATAATTTTTTTGTATTAGAAGTTTTGCTACCGTGATGGTTTAATTTAAAAACATCAGATTTTATTAATTGATTACTGTTTAACAAATCTTTCTCAGCCTCTTTTTCCATATCACCACAAAATAAAAAAGATCTGTCCCTATATGTATACCTTGCTCCAACCGACCAATCATTAAGTTCGGTATAGTTTTTTCCAACCGGTCCCAAAATATTAATAATTCCCTCACCAATTTTATAGGACTTGTTCATCGCTCCCCTATCAACAAGTATATTTTTATCTTTTATCAACTGTAAAAAATGCCGATAAGTGGATGTTGTTGGAATCATATTTTCTGGAATTTCAGGAATAATTACACGATCAATGTCAAAACTTTTTGCTACATTTAAAAATCCACCAATATGATCTGTATGAGGATGCGTTCCAATAAACAGATCTATCTTTTTTATACCAAGAGATTTTAAATATTTGACAACAGCACTACCTCTATCCACTTCTCCTGCATCAATCAATACAGTCTTTCCGTGGTCCAATATTAATTCACAGTCACCCTGTCCAACATCAATATAATGAACCGATACACCATCATTCAATAGTGAGTTTGTATTGTTGTTAAATTCACTAACCAAATTACCATTAAAATAATGCCATCCTAAAGATATTCCAACAGACAACAACAAAATAATTATTGCATATCTAAACTTAAAACGTTTTTTCACCAAACTTAAATTCCCCCACAAAAATATATATTATTCATCACTACCAAGCTGCATCTCCAAAAATTGCTGTTTAGATATCAAAATTTGTCTTGACTTGCTTCCACACTGCGGTCCAACTATCCCACGTGATTCAAGTTCATCCATAATTCTAGCAGCACGTGCATACCCAAGTTTCAATCTACGCTGTAAAAAAGAAGTTGATGCTTGCTCACTCTCCACAACCACTTCAATAGCTGCAGGTATCATAGGATCTTGATCTTCAAATCCTCCTCCATTTCCAGATTGATTTTTACAGTCGGTTGCTAAAGACTGTCTATCAATTTCTTCTATAATTTCTTCACTATATTCCACTTGCTCATTAGATTTTATAAAGTCAACAACACTTTCAACTTCTTCATCACTAACAAAGCATCCCTGAACTCTAACAGGTTTTTGTTGATCCATCGGACAATAAAGCATATCACCTTTACCGAGTAATTTTTCTGCTCCTGCAGAATCTATAATGGTTCTAGAATCAACTTGAGAAGAAACAGTAAAAGCAATCCTGCTAGGAATATTAGCTTTTATAACACCAGTAATTACATCAACAGATGGTCTTTGAGTTGCAATAACTAGATGCATTCCTGCAGCACGCGCCATTTGCGCTAATCTACAAATATAATCCTCAACTTCTCTAGAAGCCACCATCATAAGGTCAGCAAGTTCGTCTATTATAATAACTATTTGAGGCATATTTGAATATGGTTGTCCTTCCGAATTAACCTTGCCCGATTTTACTAATCTATTATAACTTTTTAAATCTCTAACACCCGTTTCGGCAAATATTTTATATCTATTTAACATTTCAGTAACAGCCCATCCTAAAGCTCCTGCAGCTTTTTTAGGATCGGTGACTACAGGAACCAACAAATGTGGTATTCCGTTATATACTCCCAATTCAACCACTTTCGGATCTATCATCAATAATCTAATGTGCTCTGGAGAACTTTTGTATAGCAATGAAACAATAATTGAATTAATACAAACAGATTTTCCTGAACCAGTCGCTCCAGCAATTAAAATATGTGGCATCTTTGCAATATCAGCAATTTTTACATTACCAGCAATATCTTTGCCCAAAGCAAAAGACAAACAACTTTTTGAATTAGAAAATTCCTCACTAGAAACAATTTCTCTTAAAGAAACCATATCTTTTGTTTTATTTGGAACTTCTATTCCAACAGCTGCCTTATTGGGTATAGGAGCTTCGATTCTTACTCCACCTGCTGCTAAATTTAAAGATATATCGTCAGTAAGATTGGTTATTTTACTTATCTTCACTCCGGCAGAAGGTTGCAATTCATATCTAGTAACAGAAGGCCCTCTGCATATATCAATAATTCTAGTCTCTACGCCAAAACTCTTTAAAGTATCTACAAGACAATCTGCATTTGCCCTTAACTCTCCAGAAACATCTATATTATTAGCTGATTTCGACTTTTTTAAAAAATTTAGAGAAGGAAAAACATAATTACCGGAACTAGAATATTCTCTTGAGCTATCACAATTAACAATGTTATTGTCCTTATTTTCCATAGAAGCTCTTTCAACTAAATTATCCAATTGAGCGTCGATACTTTTAGCAGAACGATCCGTGTCATTTTGAATAGTATCAATATCTAACGGTTCTTTGGATTTTTTCGTTTTTTTATGATCGCCTAAACTAGGAACACTAAATTTTTTTGATTTATGCGAAGAATTTGACGAATTTCCAATAGGAATATCTATATTAAATTTATTATTTTTCTTTATATTATGCACACTTTTTTCTATTTTTTTTACTGGCATATACACTGTTTTAAAAAATCCAATTAATGTTGAACCAGTAAGTATTAGAGAAAATACAAATATTAATATCCAATTAACCACAATTGCTGCACTTTTTCCAACAGCATATTCTAATGGAAGTCCAACAATTCCTCCAACAACTCCTCCACCAGTGCTTAAAACACCATCACTCCATATCCTTACTATACAATCTATTAAAGACATGTCGTTATAACTTGGATGGAAACACACTTGAACTTGAGTACAAATTAATATAAACAATGTAATAAGTTGCCACAATTTACCTCTAAACGATTCATTAAACGACTTAAATGAAAATAAAATCGCAGTAACCATAACTAATATACCAACAAAATAGGCTAAAATTCCAAATGATCCCAAAATAATATCATGTGCCATTTTCCATAAATTTTGACCTTCTATAAAAACTAAAAAAAACAAAAATAGCCCACTAGCAAACAATAATATTATATTTAACTGATTTAGTTCCTTTTTCTGGATTCTATCGCTCTTTTTAGTTTTTCTATTTCTAGAATTTGTCTTTGAAACCACAGAACTGTTTTTCTTCCTAGCCATCTTATCTCCCATAAATTAAAAATTTTAAGAATTATTTCCGATATCTAGGAGTCATTATACAATATATTACGGTTAGTTGCAAACACAAATTAACATTTTATTAAAAGTGTTAATTTCAATTAACACAAAAATTTATGAAAAATAATATATTCAACTTTTCTTAGATTCAATCATGTTATATAAAACCTTTATAGCATCCGATATGCTACCAACACTGTCTATCAATCCAACTTTTACCGCCTCACTTCCATCAACAATACTTCCAATATCTGTAGCAAGTTCATCAGTATTCATCATTAACTTTAAAAACAAATCTTCTTTTATGTTAGAATTTTCAACCACAAATTTCACTATCCTGTTCTGCATTTTTTGAAAATATAAAAATGATTGAGACACACCTAAAATTGTACCAGAACTTCTAACGGGATGTATTGTCATGCTAGCTGAGGGGACTATAAACGAATGGTTAGCAGAAACCGCAAGAGGAACCCCAATAGAATGCCCTCCACCCAAAACAATAGAAACAGTCGGCTTACTTATTCCAGAAACAAGTTCAGCTATTGCCAAGCCTGCTTCAATATCTCCTCCAACCGTGTTTAGAATTAACAAAACCCCTTCTATTTCTTTAGACTGTTCTATAGCCACCAAAGCTGGTATTATTTGCTCATATTTAGTAGTTTTCGTATCATTTGAAAGAACATAATGTCCTTCAACCTGTCCAATTATACTAATACAATATATGGTGTGTTTACCATTTGTCGTTATAGCTCCCATATCTACAATCTGTCTCATTTTATCATTTGTTATATCCTGAAACATGTTGATATCATTGTGATGTTCCATATTATTTTTTGGACCAATATTAGAATTTTTTCGATTTTCGTTTCTATGCATAAAAATACCCTCCTATCATGATTTAGTTTATCAAAACAAGAGAGGATTTATTCAAAAATTAATTATTGTAAATAAAATTATGCAATTTTTTTGCATACTCAGATATATCATAGCTCCAATACCAAACGCCGTCAATATGTCCTCCTTTAACTTTAGGGTCATTTGCATCTGGTACTTTATATGTTTCCATAGACGGCTTTCCAGAAGCCATAAATGGAATAAAACCTAAAATATCAGTATAGTTTAAAGATGTCTGAACCAACGGTAATATCTGCTTAATAAAATTAGGATACGCCGTCACACTCATTCCTTGAACTTTTTCAAGTAAAGCATGCATAACCTTTTGCTGTCTCCCGGCACGTTTAACTTCACTATCACCTTTTCGTATTCTAGCATACGCAACTGTCTGAGCACCATTAAGGTGTACCACCTTGGTTTCTTCTTTAAAGTAAGGAATCCCCACAGAATCCAATTCTTTAGTACTTGCTATTATACCATTTGCTCGTTTAACTTCATTATTAACTAACTCAATATCTAGTCCACCAACAGCGTCTATAACATTAACCATTTGAGAAAAATCAACAGTCACATAATTCATTATATCTAAATTAAAATTCTTATTTAACGTTTTAACAGCCAATTCAGGTCCACCATAAGCATAGGCATGACACAATTTATCTTTTCCATGACCATCTATATTAACCCTACTATCTCTCAAAACCGACGTAAGCTTAATTTTTTTATGAACGCCGTCCAAAGATAGCACCATAACCGTGTCAGATCTACCCACCTTTTCATTTGCTCTTTTATCTATTCCAAATAAAGCTATATTAACCACATTATTATTTATTCTATCTGTGGACGTCAATCCTAAATCTTGAGGCACTCTTGTAAAATCAGTATCAGTTTTCAAATCACCAAAATAATACAAAAATGCTGAAACAGCTCCCCCAATTAGCAAAGCTAAAATCACAGATATTATGCAAATAACCCTTTTGAACTTACGCTTTTTATGCTTAACTCGCTTAATATTTTTCATATTATTAATCTTATGTTCTTTACTCGCTTGCATATATATATCATCAAATTTTTGAGAGGCTTTTCCACTCGCGCTTTTATAGTGAATGTTCTTTTTTTTATTATCCATGAATTAACAATTTCCTTTCATCTCATCCAGTAAAAACAAGGAATCTTTTATTAAAAATATGTATAATTATACTATTTTTTGCCCTTTTTGTCAAATAATCGCAACAATCAAATACACCATTAAAACAATTAATTTTCGGTATAAATACTGAGTAAAACAAATATTTTGAAATATTTATTTTCAAAAGTTGCAAATTTGTAAAATTACATATATAATATAATTTATACATATTAAGTGTTACTCGTAGTTCATAATAACACAATATAATTTTAAAAAGGAGAATATATCGTACAATGTGTTTATATGAAAAAATGACAAAAACAGAACTTGAAACAGAGTTATCAAAGTTAAATAAGGAATATATAAAATTCCAAGATATGAAATTAAACTTAAATATGTCCAGGGGAAAACCATGCCCAGATCAATTAGAACTCTCATCTGACATGATTGATAAAATAAATTACTCACAATTAGCAAAAACCGACAGTGGTATTGACACTAGAAACTACGGAGAATTGACCGGAATTCCTGAGGCTAAGAAATTTTTTGCTTCAATTTTAGATGTTTCTGATGACATGATAATTGTTGGTGGCAATTCTAGCTTAAATTTAATGTATAATTATGTCGATATGGCGATGCAATTCGGCCTTTTAGGAAATACCCCATGGAACAAATTAGATAAAGTTAAATTTTTGTGTCCTTCTCCTGGTTATGATCGTCATTTTGCAATATGTGAGCTGTTTAACATTGAAATGATCAATATTGAAATGACTGAAGATGGTCCAAATATGCATAAAATAAAACAACTTGTGGAATCAGACCCTCTTATTAAAGGTGTTTGGTGTGTTCCTAAATATTCAAATCCTGGTGGCATAACATATTCCAATGATGTTGTTAAGCAATTTGCATCATTAAATCCTGCTGCACCCGATTTCAGAATTTTATGGGATAACGCATATGTTATACATCATCTTTCTGAAAATCACGATTCACTATTAAACATATTTGATGAATGTAAAAAATTCAACAGTGAAAACATGGTTATTGAATTTTGTTCAACTTCTAAAATTACTTTTCCGGGTGCTGGAATTTCTGCATTGGCTGCATCTGAATCAAACATAGAAGATATTAGAAAAGTAATGTCAAAACAAATTATAGGACATGACAAAATCAATCAACTTAGACACTGTATTTTCTTTAACACTACTGAAAAATTAAAGAATCATATGGCAGCTCATGCAAAAATTTTAAAACCAAAATTTGATATGGTAATCGATAAATTAAACGATCAAATTGCTCCGCTGCATATTGGGACATGGACTAATCCAAAAGGTGGGTATTTTATATCCTTTGACTCACTTGAAGGATGTGGCAAAAGAATATACGAACTTTGCAAGCAAGCAGGTGTTATATTGACAAATATAGGAGCAACCTATCCATATCGATTAGATCCTAATAACAGTAACATAAGACTTGCTCCTACATTCCCTAGTATAGATGAACTTAGCACAGCTATGGACGTTTTTTGCCTGTGTGTTAAAATTGCAAGTATAGAAAAAATTTTTGTCAAAAGATTAAAATAATATAAATTAAAACAATATAATTTATATTAAACAGACAAAATTTACCATAAATATATTTACAAACACAATCTTATTTGATATATTTAATTAATGTATTTTTTTCTAATGTATGTTTAGCATATATGTGCTATTACATAAATAAATTCAATTCATTAAAGGGTGTGAAAATGTATGGAATCAATTTTTAGCGATCCAAAAAAGCAAACTATGCTAAGTGGAGTTCAACCAACAGGTATATTTACACTTGGCAACTACATTGGAGCTATAAAGAACTGGCGTAAGGTACAGGATGATTATAATTGTTTGTATTTCATTGCAAATCTACACTCACTAACTGTTAGAAACGACCCACAAAAATTAAAGAAACTAACTTTAGATTGTGTTGCGCTTCTTCTAGCTTGTGGAATAGATATTGAAAAAAGTATATTATTTATACAAAGTCATGTGCCAGAACATGCCGAGCTTTCTTGGGTTTTGCAGTGCTATACCCAATTTGGCGAGTTAACCCGCATGACACAATTCAAGGACAAAAGTGCAAAAAACGCAGATAATGTTAATGCAGGTTTATTTGGATATCCTGTTTTAATGGCTGCTGATATTTTAATATATCAATCTGATTTTGTTCCAATTGGCGCAGACCAAAAACAACATCTTGAATTAACAAGAGATATTGCGAATAGATTTAATAACCTATATGGAGAAACTTTTAATTTACCTAGTCCATATATTCCACCATCTGGCGGAAGAGTTATGAGTTTGGCAGATCCCACCTCTAAAATGTCAAAATCAGATAAAAATCTAAATGGATTTATATCTGTTTTAGACCCCCCAGATGTTATAATAAACAAATTTAAAAAAGCTGTAACTGACTCTGAATCAAAAATATATTACAGTGATGAAAAGCCAGGAATTTCAAATCTTCTTACAATATATTCCGTTCTTGCAGATCTAGAAATGAATGAGGTTGAGGAGAAGTTTAGAGATAAGGGATATGGCGAATTCAAATTAGCTGTCGGTGAATTAGTAGCTGAAACATTAAAACCAGTTCAAGATAAATATAATCAACTATCTAAAGACAAAAAATATTTACAAGAAATTTGTAATCAAGGTGCTAAAAAAGCATCTTCAATAGCACAAAAAACCTTAAAATCAGTTTATGAAAAAATAGGAATTTAGGTTCCTATTTTCAAACAATAAAAAGCACATCTTACAATTAACTTGTAGGATGTGCTTTTGTCTTGCTATTAAATAACAAACTAATATTTATTCTGATACAAACGAGCATTTAAAATTATAATTAGGTAAGGCTAATGTTTTTAGCAAACCACTCTCTCTATCAATAATCGCAGTATAATTTCCATATTCAGTTACTCCTTCAATGTTTTCTCCAGATTTAGCCAAACTGTCTTCTATTGCTTTTGAAATTATTTCCGGCAAAACAGCTTTTAATAATTGTCCGTTTTCCTCACTTATGTCTAATCCCATATATGAAACCTTCTGTTTTTCCGAATCAAAAATAAAACATAAATCTTTTATATTTTCTGGCGAAACATATGCAAATCGGATCTGATTTCCCCCTTTATTAATACTCAAAGTATACTCCATTTCATTTTGCTTACATTTAGCTAACATACTAAAATCTTGCTTTTTTTCAAAATAATCATTATTCATTTCTTTAGAAGATTTACATCCAGTTAAAAACAAAATAAACAAAAAACAAATAAAACATAGTAATAACTTTTTCAATTTCATTATCCTCCTAAATAACAATACGTAACAAAATTTAAAATTATTACTATAATTTTACTATCAGTTAAAATTTAAAAGTTTATTTGATTTTTCAATCATAGTTTCAGCAAACACACCATACCCTCGTGTTGGATCATTAACAAAAACATGAGTTACTGCCCCAATCAATTTGCCGTTTTGTATTATAGGACTTCCGCTCATTCCTTGGACAATTCCACCAGTTTTTTTCAAAAGTTTTTGATCTGTAATCCTAACCACATAATTTCTATTGTTCTGTTTAAAATCTATTGATTCAATTTCAATATCATAACTTTGAGGCACATCACCAAATATTGTGCTGTATATAGTTGCTTTGCCTATTTTCACTTCTTGTTTAAGTCCTATTAAAACAGGTTCATGTATATTAATAGGCTTTATTAGTTTACCAAACAACCCACAATTGTCATTAATTTTCACATTTCCTATTGCTTCATTGTTAGAAAATATTCCACATAGTTCTCCAGGCGACCCAGAGGTGCCATGTTTAACATCATTTATATATGCACTAACAATTTCTCCGCGTCCAAGTGGAAGAATATTTCCAGTATCGACATCACATATTGGATGTCCCAAGCCTCCAAAAATTCCATTTTCAGTACAAAAAGTTATTGTCCCTATTCCTGCCGAACTATCTCTAACCCAAAGTCCAGCCAGCCATTTTTCGTCTTTCAAAGAATACGCAGGTTTTAATTTAGTTTCATATTCTTCAAAATTCCGTTTATACTTTATATATAAAAATTTACCTTCTCCCGATGAAACAAATTCCTTTAATTCACTGTTGCTACTTACTTTATTTCCATCAACAGACGTTATGACATCTCCAATTTTTAATCCAGCTTCCTTCGCTGGAGATCTATTTTCTCCATCACAAGACACATTCTTAATGTCTATGACCATAACACCATCTGTCAAAAGTTTTACTCCAAACGGTGTTCCGCATGGAACCACCTTTATTTTGTCTATTTCTCTAACGTGAATCTTTTTAATAGGTATAACTCCGAATAAATCTATCCTATATTCTTTATTAAATTTTTCATCAGTACCAACCACAGTATCGTCTTTTATCTCTGAAACATTGACTCCAAACCAATTTGATTTTATATTTTGATCACTATAAATCATATAGGTATCCTGAATACTATAGGAATAATAACTAACTAATCCCATAACGCCAGTAACCACAATAATTATAGACATAATAATTGATCGTATAAATTTGTTCAAATCCAATAACACCCTCTATTATTTTAAAATATTCTATAACTATAATATGTCAAATATTTCAAAATACATACCTACATTTTAAAAACAAAAAAGCTCTCAATTGAGAGCTAAATAAGAAATTTAAACAAAACTAACATTTAAAATTTTCATAATTATCTTTAATCCAATTTATCATTTCACCAAATCCATCTTCCGATAACCCAAAAATTTTTTCAAATAATGCTTCACTAACATCTAAACAATTGTGTCCCTGCCAAATTATGGCTTTAATTTTACAAGCATCAATATCGGGAAATATTTTAAAATTAAAATCATCCAAACTACTAGAAAAAATATTACCAAACTTCAAATATTCCAAAGTAGGAAAATGAAAACTTTGATTCATAAACAAACCACCAACATATAAAATTCATCTAACAGCAATCACATTTTAACCAATTTTAAGAATTTTTTCAAGTTTAGGAACAAAAACTGCCACAAAAGCTATCTTAATAGCATCACCAATCAAGAAAGGAAGAACACATACCACAAAAGCACTATGTATATCAACTGAACTATAAATCATATACCATAATAATCCACATAAATAACATACAAATGTACCCAAAACCATAGCCAACACTAGTCCAAATATTTTAGTAGAATTTTTATCAAACTTATTTTTAAAGTAACAATGTACTAAACCAATCACCAACGCCATCGGCACATATCCTATCAAAAATCCTGATGTTGGGCCTAAAAAAACAGACATTCCTCCAATCAGCTTAGAAGTAAACGGTAAGCCAACTAAAATTAAAAGCAAATAAACTAATTGACTTATTGCTCCATATTTAGGCCCCATAATAACTCCTGAGAGATACACCGCTACTGTCGCCATAGTAATTGGTATAGGTTGAATTGGAATTGAAATCATGGATAAAATACAGGTTAAAGCACAACAAAAAGCACACAATACTACCGTTTTTATCTGAATCTTAGACAAACAAATCTCCCTCCTCTTAAATCAATAATTTATAATTAAATCTGACAGCATTTTATCACACAAAACGTCTAAAAGTCAACATAGTAACAAAAAATACTAATATATTAAAATTCAGAATATACATTATTAATAAGCAATTTAAATACAATTTTATATTAAATTTTTTTATTTTCTATTTATTAGAAGTATTTTTGACTAAAAATGCAAAATTTCTTGATTTATACGCATATTTAATGTATAATTGGTATCAAATGTTTGATTTTTTTAATTTATAAGGAGTATTGATTTTGTTGAGAGACACAAATTTTAAAATTGGATTAGATGTTGGCTCAACCACGATAAAATGCGTGGTCTTTAAGGAACAAAACATAGTTTTTAAATCTTATGAACGACACAAAGCTATGATAAAAGAAAAAGCAATAGAATTCTTGTCATATATTAATGAAAACATATTAAAAAACGCTCCAGCTTATATTTCTGTAACAGGATCATCTGGATTAGGACTATCTCAAGATGCTAATATAAAATTTGTCCAGGAAGTTTATGCAACCAAAATTGCAGCTAAAAAACATTATCCTGAAATTGATGTTATTATTGAACTCGGTGGAGAGGACGCCAAAATTCTTTTTTTATCTGGAGCACCAGAAGTAAGAATGAATGGATCATGTGCTGGTGGAACAGGTGCATTTATAGATCAAATGGCTGTTTTACTGGGAATCGATTTAAAAGAATTTGATGAACTCTCTTTAAAATACAATAAACTATATACAATCGCTTCTAGATGCGGAGTATTTGCAAAATCGGATATTCAACCATTAATAAATCAAGGTGCTCAAAAAAATGATTTAACAGCTAGCATTTTTCAAGCTGTAGTTAATCAAACTATAGGTGGATTAGCTCAAGGTAGAGAAATAAAAGGCAAAGTTATGTTTTTAGGAGGACCTTTAACTTTTTTCTCAGGATTGCGTGAAAGATTTATAGACTCTCTTAATTTATCTAAAGAAAATGCTGTTTTTCCTGAGAACAGCCAATATTTTGTTGCTTTAGGAGCAGCAGAATATGCCACAGAAGCAACTACTCCTATACATTTATCTTCTATCATTGATTCACTGAAAAAAGAAAAAAATTCTAACAATAAAGTTACTTTACCACCTTTATTTAATAACGAAGATGAATATAAAGAATTTTTATCCAGACAAAATAAAATTGTTGTTAATTTTAAAGATATAGATAATTACACTGGAAATGCATATTTAGGAATAGATGCTGGATCGACAACTATAAAAATTGTTCTAATATCAGAGAATAATGAAATACTTTATTCAAAATATCTTTCAAACGGAGGAGAAGTTCTTGGCATTGTAATAGCCTCCCTAAAAGAAATATATGATAAAATTCTTGCTAGTAACGGGAAAATTAAAATTGCAGGAAGTGCTGTTACTGGATACGGAGAAAGTTTGATAAAAACTGCTTTTTCATTAGATTACGGAATCGTTGAAACAATTGCTCATTTTACTTCAGCAAGACATTTCCTTCCAAACGTTGATTTTATAATAGATATTGGTGGGCAAGATATTAAATGTTTCAAACTGAAAATGGGAGCTATAGATTCAATAATGCTAAATGAAGCGTGTTCTTCGGGTTGTGGCTCGTTTTTAGAAACTTTTGCAACAGCACTCGGATATACTGCTCCTGAATTTGCAAAAAAAGGCCTCTTTGCTAAATCACCTGTTGATCTAGGATCACGTTGTACAGTATTTATGAATTCATCTGTTAAACAAGCTCAAAAGGAAGGAGCAACTATTGAGGATATATCTGCAGGCCTTTCAATATCAATAGTTAAAAACGCCATATACAAAGTTATTAGAGCGCAAAGTCCAAACGATTTAGGAACAAATATAGTTGTTCAAGGTGGAACATTTTTAAATGATGCTGTTTTGAGAGCTTTTGAAAAAGAAATAGGTATTAATGTTATTAGAACACCTATTTCAGGGTTAATGGGAGCATATGGATGTGCTCTATACGCCAAAAATAATATTTCAGAGGCTTCTTCGACTATAACTCCTGAAGACCTAGAAAAATTCTCACATTCTGTGACATCTACAACATGTAAAAATTGTCCGAACAATTGTAGATTAACTATAAATAAATTTGGTAACAACAAGATTTTTATATCCGGTAACAAATGTAATAAATATAATAATATATCTAATTCAGTTAAATATAACATGGTTGAATATACATACAATAAATTAATTAATCTCCCAAATAATAAAGGCAAACGTGGCAAAATTGGTATTCCTATGGTCTTAAATATGTTTGAAAATCTACCATTTTGGGTTGCTTTTTTTGAGTCTTTGGATTTTGAGATCATAATTTCTCCAAGGTCTAGCAGGGAATTATATGTAAGTGGCCAACACACTATTCCTTCAGACACTGTTTGCTATCCGGCCAAACTGATTCATGGCCATATTACCTCATTAATAAATGAAAATGTTGATTTTATATTTTATCCATGCATGACATACAACTTTGATGAGCATTCCGGAAACAACAACTATAATTGTCCGGTTGTTGCGTATTACCCAGAAATAATAAAATCCAACATTATATTTAACAATAATCAAAAATTTATAATGGATTATATAGGAATTGATAAACCAAAATACTTTGACAAATTTGCATTTAAGATATTTTCTAAATATTTTAACGTAGAAAAAAAAGACATCAAAAATGCAGCAGATAAAGCATATATAGCCTATAAAAACTATAAACAAGATCTAAAAAATTATGCATCTGAAGCAATTGATTATGCAAATAAAAACAACAAAGAAATTATTGTTTTAGCATGCAGACCATATCATATAGATCCTGAAATCAATCACGGAATAGATCGTCTTCTTTCAAGCTATGAAACTGTTGTTTTAACTTCAGATGCTATAGCATATCAATCTGATTGTAAGGTGAAAACAAAAGTTTTAAATCAATGGACATATCATGCAAGACTATACACTGCTGCAAAAGAAGTAACCAAACATAAAAACATGAATTTAATTCAACTGGTGTCTTTTGGTTGCGGTGTTGACGCAATAACAACAGATGAAATCAGAGATATTTTGGAGTCTAATAATAAACTATATACTCAAATTAAAATTGATGAAATAAATAATCTGGGAGCAACTAAAATAAGAATTCGAAGTTTATTAGCAGCCATTGAAGAACGCAGTAATCAATATAAATAAAGGGAGTTTAACTTATGAGTATAACCTATGATAAATCAGGACGCGTCATATTTACTAAACAAATGAAAAAAACATACAAATTACTCATACCAAATATGCTTCCAATACACTTCGAATTAATTAAAAATATTCTAAAGCAAAGAGGATACGATTGCGACTTATTGAAATCTAACAATACAAATATTGTAAAAATGGGATTACAAAATATTCATAACGATACATGTTACCCTTGTCTTTTAGTTGTTGGTCAGTTTATTGACGCACTAAAAAGTGGAAAATATGATCCAAATACAACCGCTCTTTTTATTACCCAAACAGGTGGTGGATGTAGGGCATCTAACTATATTCACTTACTTAGAAAAGCACTAAAAAAAGCCGGCTATCCACATGTTCCAGTTGTATCTGTAAATTTAGCTGGGCTTGAAAAAAATCCAGGGTTCAAAATGAGTTTATCTCTAATTAAGCAGTTGGTGTCAGCTCTAATATATGGTGATATGTTAATGTTATTAGAAAATCAAACTAAGCCATATGAAGTAGTTAAAGGGACTACAGAACAAACAACTAAACATTGGGTTGAAAAGTTAGCACACCAATATAGAAATTCAAATGAGTTTGGTAAAAAAGTTATGACTCAAAATTTTAACAACATTGTGAGTGACTATGCAAAAATTCAAATAAATAAAACGCCTAAAGTTAAAGTTGGAATTGTCGGAGAAATATACGTGAAATACTCACCTTTAGCTAACAACAATTTAAGTGATTTTTTGCTTGATGAAAATGTAGAAGTAGTCATTCCTGGTATCATGGACTTTATAATATTTAAAGTGGATAATCGAATTGTAGATATAGACATATATGGTGGCAGTAAATTAAAAAGGTTAATCTGTTATAAATTCAAAAAATATCTGGAAGGCATACAAAATATATTTATTGACTCAATAAAAAAATCAAATAAATTTTCGCCTCCTAGCTCATTTGAGACAATTAAAAGAAATGTTAAATCATATATAGGTTATGGTGCAAAAATGGGAGAAGGCTGGCTACTAACTGCTGAAATGATTGAATTAATTAAAGATGGTGCTGAAAATATTGTATGCGCACAACCATTTGGTTGCTTACCAAACCACATAGTAGGAAAAGGTATGGTAAGACAAATAACAAATAAAAACCCTATGGCCAATATAGTATGCGTGGATTATGATCCTGGGGCAACAAAAGTCAATCAAGAAAACAGAATAAAATTGATGCTCGCTACTGCCAAAGAACGTTTTGACAACAAAAACAAAACTATTTAGTAATTTTATTATTTTAATACAAAAAACAAGAGTGTCTTTATCTTATAGCACTCTTGTTTTTTTATAAAAATTTATATTTAATTTTTATGCGTTTCTCTTAAAATATTTCTTCTTATTTTTCCTGATATTGTTTTAGGCAATCTATCCATAAATTCAATTACTCTAGGATATTTATAAGGTGCAGTTTTACTTTTTACAAAGTTTTGCAGTTCTTCCGCTAATTCTGGAGATGGCTTATATGCACTTGTCAAAACCACATTTGCCTTTACTAATTGTCCTCTAATTTCATCTGGAACTCCAATTACTCCACATTCTAACACAGCAGGATGCTCCATAAGAACACTTTCTATTTCAAACGGACCAATTCTATATCCACTAGACTTTATAACATCATCTATGCGACCAACATACCAAAAATAGCCATCTTTATCGCGAATAGCAGTATCTCCAGTATGATATAGTCCTCCTCGTCTTACAAAATCATTTAATTCTTCATTGTTATAATATTGTTTAAAAATTCCCACCTGGTGTTTGTCAAAACAAAGCTTAACACATATTTCTCCTACTTTATCTACACCAACATCATTACCATCTTCATCAACTAAAACAACATCATACATGGGAGAAGGTCTGCCCAAAGAACCGCTATGTTCAGCCCCAATTTGATTTATAAGTATAGCCGTAGTTTCGGTTTGTCCAAAACCTTCCATTATTTGAAGACCAGTTTTTTCTTTAAATTGCTTAATAATCTCATAATTTAAAGCTTCACCAGCTGTGGTTACATGCTCCAAACAAGAAATATCATGATTTCCAAGGCCTTCCTTCATAAAAAACCTGTATATAGTTGGAGGGGCACAAAAAGTATTTACCTTATATTTTTCAATAATATTCAATAAATCATTTGCAACAAACTTATCAAAATCATAAACCAACACAGTTGCTCCAACTAACCATTGACCATATAATTTACCCCATGCAGCCTTTCCCCATCCAGTATCAGACACTGTCAAATGCAAGCCATTTGGTTTCACATTCTGCCAATATTTAGCAGTAATTATATGTCCTAAAGGATACGAATAACAGTGTTCAACAAGTTTAGGATGCCCTGTTGTCCCAGAAGTAAAATATGCCAGCATTGGGTCATTAACACTTGTTGGTATCCTATCCAATTCATCAGAATAATTTTCCAATTCTTCTGATATGTTCAAACATCCTTCTACGTCTTGACGAACAGAAAACAAATTACATAGTTCTGGACACAATTTATGAACATCTAAAATTTTATCTGGAATATCTCCTTGAGGCGTAAAAACAATAGATTTTATTTTAGCCGACTTTACTCTATATTCTAAATCATCACAAGTTAACATATATGTACCCGGTATAGCAATTGCACCTATTTTATGTAGAGCATTAATTATATACCAATATTCATAATTGCGTTTTAATATTAGCATAACAAAATCTCCACGTTTGATTCCATTAGCCATAAAAAGATTAGCAGCCCTATTGGACAGTTTGCTCATTTCTTCGAAAGTAATTTTTCGTTCATTTCCATGCACATCACACCATAAAAGAGCCAAGTCAGATGGAGATTCTTGAGCGATTTTATCTAAAACATCATATCCAAAATTAAAATTATCTGGAACTTTAATATTTATATCCTTTAATGCTCCTCTCTCATCAAAAAATTCCTCACAATATTTTTTGTAAATTTCCTGCATTATTAAAAAACCTCCAGAATTTTCTGATAAATCGATTTATAAAAAACAACTTACCAGAAAACTTTTAAATACAAAATATGCCCAAAACAATATAAAAATTTATCAATATTATGAAAAATTTTTATCTATTCAAAAAAAGCTTCATGAATTACATTTACCGCACGTACACTATCTTTTTTATCTACTAAAACAGATATTTTGATTTCACTAGTAGATATCATATTTATATTTATTCCTACACTATATAAAGCCTCAAACATTTTAGCTGCAACACCCGGATTAGTTTGCATTCCCGCACCGACTATAGACACTTTAGAAACTGCATCAGTTGCTATAACATCGCCTATTCCAATAGAGTCCTTACGCTCATTAAGAATTTTTTGTGCTAATTCCATATCTTTCATCGGAACAGTAAAACTTATATCTTTCATATCACTACGTCCAATAGATTGAACTATTATATCAACATTTATATTATATTTACTCATAAGAGCAAATATTTGATATGCAAATCCAGGCCTATCTGGCACATTTAATAACGCAATCCTAGAAGTGTCATCATCTTTTGTAACTCCTCTGATAAGCAATTTTTCCATAGCAACTTTCTCCTTTACTTTTGTTCCTGAAGTGTTTGTGAGACTAGATAAAACTTCTAAATTAACATTATATTTCTTTGCCATTTCAACTGATCTATTATGTAAAACTTGTGCACCCAAAGTTGCTAGTTCTAACATTTCATCAAAGCTAATTTCTTCTAATTTAACAGCATTTTTCACCAATCTTGGGTCTGCCGTATATACTCCATCAACATCGGTATATATCTGACACAAATCGGCATTTAAAGCAGCAGCTATCGCGACAGCACTAGTATCAGATCCTCCCCTACCAAGTGTTGTTATATCATCATATTTATCTATTCCCTGAAATCCAGCAACAATGACTATCTTATTTGAATTTAATTCATGCTCAAGTCTTGAAGTATCAACTTTTTTGATTCTAGCATTACAATGATCCGATTTTGTTTTAAAGCCTGCCTGCCAACCAGTTAACGAAATAACCGGAAAACCCAATTTTTCAATTGCCATAGCAAGCAAGGCCATAGAAATTTGCTCACCACTAGATAATAAAACATCCATTTCTCTGCTAGAAGGATTTTCATTAAGTTCCTTAGCTTTCATTTCAAATTCATCTGTTGTATCTCCTTGAGCAGATACAACAACTACTACTTGATTTCCTTTCTTCTTAGTATCCGTAACAATTCTTGCAACGTTCTTTAAACGTTCTGTATTTGCAACAGAAGTTCCACCAAATTTCTGAACAATTAAGCTCATACAGCTTTTCCTCCAACACTATTATTTCAAAAAACAATTAAATAATCTCCACACTGGCCCCCTCATTATCTACACTAAGATCTAAAACCTTCCACTTATTAAAATTCATCCTATTTAATTCATTTCTGATTTTATTAAAAAACGACGTATTGCTCTTATCACAAATCGCAATAATTGTTGGACCAGAACCACTTAAATAAACTGCGTATGCTCCAAACTTATAAGCAATATCAAAAATTTCCTCTGACCTATCAATTAATTTTAACCTATAAGGCTGATGCAACCTATCACCAACTGCAACACTTAAATTTTCAAATTTTTCAGTAACAATAGAAGAAACAAACAACGCAGATCTAGATACATTAAAAACAGCATCTTCATGAGAAACAACACTAGGCAGACTTAACCGCGACTGATTAGTAGACATCTTAAAGTTTGGTATAATAGCAATAAATTTTAACTTTGAACTGACATCATGTTTAACATAATAAACTTCACCGTCATTGTATACAGAATCAACCATTCCACCAAAAATAGCTGGTGCTACATTATCTGGATGACCTTCAATTTCAGTAGCTAATTTCAAAATATCCTTATCATTTAAAGGTAGTCCTAATAATCTATTAGCACCCATCAAACCAGCCACTATACATGCAGAACTACTTCCCAATCCTCTAGTAATTGGTATATTACTTGATTGGTGAATTTTTAAATCAAATGGCAACTCCTCTCCGCAAAATTCGAACAATCTAGCAGCAGATTTATACATAAGATTATTATTATCTCTAAGAGTTTTTGTGTTTTTAAGACAATCAACTTCACAATTAGGCTCTCCACTAAAATAAACGTAGTTATAAAGAGAAAGCGCTATTCCCAAAGTATCAAATCCTGCTCCTAAATTAGCAGTTGTTGCCGGCACTTTTACTTTTATGATCATATATGCTCTCCATTAGTCTATAATACGCAACTTAGATAATTGCTTAAATCCTTTATTTTGAAGTTCTTCAGTTAATTTTTTAACTTTGTCTTCTAGCATAAAGTCAGTTTTAAAAGCAATCTCATCATCCGGCTGATTCACTCTGGAAAGTATAACTGGAGACTCGTAATTTGCAAAAATAAACTCCTTTGCTTTTTCGATATTATCGACCTTTAATCTTAAATAAAACCTCATAATATCTTCTCTATAATTAGAAACAACAGCGCCATCTGACGGTTTCCAATGCTGAGATATACTTGTGTGCTCAGCCTTAACTGCATCAACAACATCTGCCACAACAGCACTAGCAGTTGGCATTTTTCCAGCTCCAGCACCAACAAATAAAACCTCACCAACAGCGTTACCTTTAACAACTACCGCGTTATACACATCATCTATTTTGGCTAATTTGCTTGAAACTGGCAAAAACACAGGACAAACCATTATAGACACTTTTCCATTTTCTAATTGAGTTGCTCTTCCAATCAATTTTATTACACATCCCATAGACTTCGCAAAATCCACATCAGCTAAAGTTACGTCTTCTATTCCATATTGATGCACCTCATGAGGATATATATGCTTCCCATATGCCAAACTTGCAAGAATACATATTTTTCTATTCGCATCTGCTCCCCCAATATCAGCTGTTGGGTCTTTTTCAGCATATCCTTTCTGCTGAGCCAACTCCAACGCCTTATCGAAAGAGAGATTATCTTTAATCATCTTTGTTATTATAAAATTAGTTGTTCCATTTAAAATTCCTTGTATACATTCTATTTTATTAGCAGCAAGACAAGAATGTATTGGTCTAATTATAGGTATACCCCCACCAACACTAGCTTCAAACAAATAATTAACATTGTTTTCCTTGGCCAAAGCTAAAAGTTTGTCTCCCTTTTGAGCAACCAACTCCTTGTTAGAGGAAACAACACTTTTCCCAGCTTTTAATAAAGCTTGTGTAAATTCATAACTAGGCTCCAAACCACCCATAGCCTCAACAACAATAGAAATACTATCATCATTTAATATATCATTAAAATCTTTAGTGAATAAATCCGAATAAGGCAAATCATTAAATTCACGTAAATCTAAAATTCTAGTAACTTTAATTTGTTGTCCTGCTCTCGCATATATATTATCACTATTTAAATTTAAAACTTCTACAACTCCAGATCCTACAACACCATGCCCCATTATGGCAATATTAACCATTTTACTTCCTCCCAAAACATACATTAAACAAAAAACATAAATAAATCCTTCTAAACGAATATATACGAGTAGCAAGAATTCTTAAATTGAACAAAATTTATTAAATATTTAAAAAATAATTTATGAATTACTATCTGTAGATATATATTGTGGAAAAAACTCACCTATAATATATTTAACAAATTTAAAAGCACAAAAAGATGTTAACAAAGATAAAACTATCCAAAATAAAACCTTAAAAAACATTTTCATATTTTCAGCGCTCCTTCCAATCAGAAACTATAATTCATAACTTCTGAATTTACAGATAATTATAACATAATATAAGCATCAATTCAATAACATTAAGCTCAAAAATATTGAATTAACATTTAAAATAAAAATTAACAATATTATATTTTATCTTAAATAATATAATCTAAAAAAATAATTTTATTTTACAATTTAATACACACAACGGCTTTTATATTGCCTATATTCTTGACTAAAACACATTCAAACAAGTATAATTATTTTAATTGCAATATTAATTGGAGGTATATAGTTTATGAAAAATAAAATTACAGATAATATATTTAATGTTGGCATTTTAAATCCAAATATCAGAGTGGCAGATATTATAGTAAAAACTAATAATGGAACAAGTTATAACTCGTATGTAGTTAAAGGAACCGATAAAACCGCTCTAATAGAAACAGCTCACAAAGATTATTTTGAAAATTATTTAAAAAATATACAGGAGATAATAAGCATAGATGAAATCGACTACATAATAATGAACCATAATGAACCAGATCACTCTGGATCTATTTCAAAACTTGTTGAATTGAATCCTAATCTAACAATTGTAACAAGTCCAGCAGGAGCAATATATCTCAAAAATATTACAAATAAAGCAGATTTACAAGTAAAAGTCGTAAAAGATGGTGATTCTTTAAATCTTGGAAACAAAACTCTAAAATTTATATCAGCACCATTTTTGCATTGGCCAGATTCTATGTTTACTTGGCTTGTTGAAGAACAAGTATTATTTTCTTGTGATTTCTTAGGTTGTCATTATTGTGAGCCATATATATTAGACACTAATATTACTAACAAAGACGCCTATTTGTCGAGTTTACAAATCTACTATAATTCTATATTTTCTCCATTTAAAAAATATGTTTTAAATGGATTATCTAAAATTAATGATTTAGAAATATCTTTTGTTTGTCCAAGTCACGGTCCAGTGTTAACAAAAGATGGTATTCTAGCCGAAATTATTGAAAAATATAAAAATTGGAGTAATTATAACCAAAATTCAACTCCAACAATTCCAATTTTTTACTGTTCTGCATATGGAAATACTGAACGTATAGCCAAAGCAATATCTAAAGGCATAAAAAATAAAATACCAAATGTAAATGTACCGCTATATAACATAATTAAACACAACATATCTGATTTAACAAGAGAGTTAAATTTATCTGATGCATTTTTAATTGGTTCACCAACCATAAATAAAAATTCAGTATCTCCTGTATGGAATCTTCTATCAACAATAGATGTTATAAACAATACAAAAAAGTCTGCAGCAACTTTTGGATCTTTTGGCTGGAGTGGAGAAGCAACAGAACAAATTTCAAATTATATGTCTTCAATGAAACTATCCGTATTCGAAGAGAAATTTAAAGTGTGTTTTACGCCAACAGAAGAAGATCTCAAAAATGCTATTTCATTCGGAGAAAAATTTGCACAATCACTCAACTTAACACAAAAATAATATAACTGAATATTTTTTCCTTTATTTCAAATAATAGAAATTAAAGGAGCGTGGTTTAAAGTGAATAAAAATAATAACGAAAACATAAAAAAATCAAATGCACCTACAACCATATATTCAACTAATAATAAAAATAAACCTTCAAATAAAGAATTTTTCACAAACGCACGTACTAAAATATATACACCAAACACTAAAAATTCAGATGATAACTAAAAATGTGCTAACATAACAAATAAAAAATATCAGGAAGCAACAATCAACTTTAGCTTCCTGATATTTTTTATTAAACCGTTACAGACAACTTCTCTGGATTATTCAATAAAAATACAACCTTATTGTTTTTAACCGAGAAAGAGATTGTTTCCAAGACGTCTTCAGAGTCAATAATCAAATTTGCAATCAAATCTTCGACTTTTTTTCTAATCTCTTTTCTCAAATCACGAGCACCATATTTTCCATCTTTTAATGGTTCTATTAGATAATTAACCAATTTTTCATCATATTTAAATTCAATTCCACGCTCTAATAAAACTTCTTTTGTTTCATCTAGCATCAAACGAGCAATCGATTTCAAATTGTCTTCAGTTAACTTATTAAACACAACTATTTCATCAACACGAGCAATAAATTCAGGTCTTAAAAATTTTTCCAAAGCTTTTTTTGCCTTTTCACTAGCCATTTGATTATATGTTTTGTCAAATCCAACAACACCTGTTTTATCAGTGCTCCCAGCGTTTGATGTCATAACTATTATAGTGTTTTCAAAATTAACTGATCTACCATGAGAATCTTTAACTCTTCCTTCATCAAGAATTTGTAATAACAAATTCATAACATCTGGATGCGCTTTTTCAATCTCATCAAACAATATAACTGAATAAGGTCTCCTTCTAACTTGCTCAGTTAACTGTCCAGCATCATCATATCCAACATACCCTGGAGGAGAACCTGTTAACTTAGAAACAGCGTGCTTTTCCATGTATTCAGACATGTCTAAGCGTATTAAAGTATCAACTCCATTAAATAACGTATTAGACAAAACTTTAACCAATTCTGTTTTTCCAACTCCAGTAGGACCAACAAATATAAACGATGCTGGCCTGCGACGTTTTGAAATTTGAACTCTATGACGACGAACTGCCATAGCAATCAAATCAACAGCTACATCCTGCCCTACTATCTTGGTTTTTAATTCTTTATCTAAGTTTTTCAGCTTTTCATTTTCACTTTGTTCTATTTTAGATGCGGGTATACCAGTCCAAAGCTCAATAACTCTAGCTAAATCTCTATGTTCAACAAATATCGTAGCAACTTCTTTACTTGCATCTTCTATTTCCTGATCAACCTTACTTATTTCAGATTTTATCTCAGCAATTTCCTGATAATTCGGTTCATTTGTCTCAGTTTCTAATTCTTCCTGTTTCTTTTTCAAATTTACTTGATTATCCAACAATTTCTCATAATGAGTTATTTCCTTACTACGCAAAGATCTACAAGCACACGCCTCATCTAAAAGGTCAATTGCTTTATCTGGCAAATATCTATCGTTTATATATCTTTCTGACAAAACAACACAGTCATATAATGTTTGAGGTTTTATTCTAACATTATGGTGTTTCTCATAATAAGTTTTTATTCCTTTAAGTATTTTTACACTATCTTCAATGGTAGGTTCCTCTACAGTAACTGGCTGAAAACGTCTCTCCAGCGCAGGATCTTCTTCAATATATTTTCTATACTCATTGAACGTAGTAGCACCAATAAGTTGAATTTCTCCTCTAGATAGTGCTGGCTTCAATATATTTGCAGCACTCATAGATCCTTCAGAATCACCTGTTCCAATAAGAGTGTGTATTTCATCTATAAATAATATAATGTTTCCTGCCTGTTTAACCTCTGATATTAATCCTTTAACTCTGCTCTCGAATTGACCTCTAAACTGAGTTCCTGCAACCAAAGCAGTCATATCAATTAAATATATTTCTTTGTGTAATAATTTATATGGAACATCTCCCATAGCAATTTTTTGAGCTATTCCCTCAGCTATAGCAGTTTTACCAACACCAGGTTCACCTATTAAACATGGATTATTCTTTGTTCTTCTTGACAAAATTTGAATAACTCTATATATTTCCTTATCTCGTCCAATTATTCTGTCTAGCTTATTATATCTAGCTTTTTTTGTTAAATTCACCCCAAAATTATTCAAATACTTATATTTAGGTCTTTCTTTTTTCTTTTTAGCCTCCGCCGTTTCACCGTTTTTAGTCGTTTCTTCATTGGTATGTTCTTTGTTAGTAAAACTGGATATAAAAGGATTTAATAATCCTGCACCACCATGTTCAAAATCCTCTCCTCCAAGCATTCCCATAATTTGATTACTAACATTTTCTAAATCTTCTATGCCAATCTTATCAGCAATCTCATTAATTTGCGGTATATTTAACTCTTTGGCACATTGAAAACAAAGTCCTTCAGAAACTGGTTTTCCGTCGACTTCTTTGCTAACAAATATAACTGCCATTCTTTTCTTACATCTACTACAGAGCATATATGTTCTCCTTTAATAAGTTTAAATTCTGTTAAATTTTTATAACACGATATAAAAATACTTAATATAATTATGCAACATTATTAAAAATTTTTCAAGAGCATAATATAAACAAATTGACAACAACACTCAACAAAAAGTTTCAAAACTATAATGAAATAAAAATTACTTGATAAAAGGAATAAATTTATAAAACATAAAAAACAAATGTGTATCATTTATTATACCCGTATTTATCCAACTCATTTCATTTTTAGTAATTAATATTATAACAAAAGCAATTATAGCAATAATAAACAACAAAATAGCCGCCTTTATTACACCACATAATCCACCCAACAATCCATTAACTGTTCCAATCACAGGCATTCTTTCTACGACACTAGTTAACATATATATATATCTAAATAAAATTTTCGCAGCTGCAAACAAAACAAAAAATGATATTATAGATATAATCATTATTATATATGGTCTAAAAATTTGATTTGCTATAGCATTAGACGCTGCACTCAAATCATTTTTAGCAATAAATCCCCCAGCCACATCATCTATCGTTTTTTCTCCTATTAAAGATGATGTTAACCAGTTCGGTATAACGCTAGAAATTTTATTAATACCACTCACCATATTACCAGAATTCAAAGAATTATTTAATGTGCTAAAAATATCATTTTCAATATTGGATCGTATAAAATTATCAAAAATTATTTGCGAAACAAATCTTCCTAAAAAATTTGCGATAAAAAAACTAACAGAATAACTAACAACAGATAGTATACTGCGTAAGAACCCTATTCTATATGAAAATATAACACTAGATATTATTACAAAAACAACAATAGCATCATATATAATTGGCATAAACAAATGCATAAACCTCTCCTTTTATTGTAGTGCAAACTTATGCACACGACCCATGGATATATCGTAGACAAATGAATCTATACAAATAATTCTATCAACATTTTGTTTGTTGTTTATAGTATTTAAAATTTTCAATTGCATATCACAGCAAACAACAGAATTATCTGTTAAAACTACAACATTTCTACCATCACTATCAATATTTCTTATTTTTTCTTTAAGTTCAGTTTGTGACACCTCTTCACCCAAACTATCGTACACAACTAACTTTGCTATAGATTTTGACTCTTCAGAAAACAGCATAACAATATAATCATTCTGTGTTAAAACATATTTCACTAATTTATCTACATATGGTTTTTCCTTCAAAACACTTCCCTTGTCATCAACAAAAACCAGTTTGTTTTCGCAAATAATATTGCTATGTCCTTTACTAAGTTTTATAGCAAGCGGCATACAATCTCCAATAACAGTTTTAAACATTTCTTTATTGTTAGAAAAATTAAGTCCATAAACAGTTCCTTTGGTCACACCATCTTTAGCTCCCATAGTCGCAACTACACAACCATCACCACTATCAGTAAAACAAAAATCAGTAATTATATTTTCAGCTGAATTCCATCTAAAAATCTGATTAGATGATCCATCATATACCACTAAACTACATGCGTATCTTTCATCTTCAGTTACTAAAGCAACATTTCCATTTTTAGCAACTTTTCCTAATATAATTTTATCTTCAATTGTATTTTTAATTATTGTTGAATTACCTTTTTCTAAACTATATCCCGTTCCACCTTGCTCATATAAAAGAGTCTTATCCCCACAGTTATTAATTACTGGCAAAGTAGCAGTATTATTTACAGTTCGTAATTTTATACCGCTTAATGAATAAAAATCAAGCTGCTTATTAGTAAGAACCGCAAATCCTGTTTCATTTTTTTGGAAATCTATCACCGAATCACCTGAAAGTGAAATAGGAAAATTAAAAGTATCCTGACTACACATTCTTTGATTTATAAAAAAATTCCAAATTAAAACAAAAAAAGCTAAAGCTAAAACAGCAATCATTGCATACTTAAAATATTTGTAAAAATTTTTTCTGCGTCTTTTTTTTCTATATGTGTCTATATTTAAATTCTCACGCATTTTAACTTTTCCTCCACATAAAAACACAAAATTGTTTAAAATTTTACAAATTAATAAAACACATTATTCAAATACAACCCACTAGGAGGTGCTGTTTTCCCAGCTTCTTGTCTATTTTTCTTATCAATTATATCACGAATATCTAATGGATCAATTAATCCTTCTGAAACATTCACTAATGTTCCAACAATTATTCTAACCATATTATGTAAGAAGCCATTACCAACCAATCTAAAACTAACCATGCTATCACTTTTTAACACTTCAATGTCATATAAAGCTCTCACCTTGTTTTCTACATCAGATTTAATTGAACAAAATGACGTAAAATCATATTCACCAATTAATTCTTTAGCAGCTAACTTTATTTTTACTAAATCTAAGGGTCTATCATAATGCCAAACAAGATTCTCAAGAAAAGGATTTCTTATTCTAGAATTCCAAATTTTATATATATATTCCTTTGATTTGGCAGAATACCGTGCATGAAACGACGAATCCACTTCAGCAACCGACTTTATTTCAATATCTAAAGGCAAACGACTACTAACTGCTCTTCTCATATTATGTGGTGTTATATTTAAATCACTATCCATGTGAAAGAAAAAATTGTTAGCATGAACACCAGCATCGGTCCTTGAACAAGCAACAATATCGTTTCTCCAACCTGTAACTTTTTCAATAGCATCTTGCACAACCTTTTGAACAGTTAAACTATTTTTTTGAACTTGCCAACCATGATATGCGCTGCCATTATAACTAATACAAAAAAGTAATCTCCTCATATATCTTCCTAACATTCAATTATTTACAATCATAAAAATAAATTTACTAGCATTAAAGCAACAACAATTGCCACAAATCCACCTAAAAAAATCAAATCCAAATGACAAAATTGTAATTTTTTATATCTAGTACGATTTTTGCCAACTCTATAGCAGCGAGACTCCATTGCCATAGCAAGTTCATCAGCACGCCTAAAAGCAGAAACAAAAAGAGGGATTAATATTGGAATCATACACTTAACTTTCTTTACAATATTACCGCTTTCCATATCTACTCCTCTAGATTTTTGAGCAGAAATTATTTTTTCGGTTTCTGAAACTAGCGTTGGAACAAATCGAATTGCTATAGAAATCATCATAGAGATCTCATCTACCGGAAATTTTATTTTAGACAAAGGCTTTAAAATTCTTTCCAGTCCATAAGTTAAATCTATAGGCAATGTAGTATATGTCAAAAGAGAAGAAGAAAATATTAATAAAACAATCCTTAAAAAAATCATTAAAATAAATAATATTGATTTATCGGTAATGGAAAAAATCCAAACGCTAAAAATAACCTCACCATCTTTTATTGTAAATAAATTTATAATTGAAGTAAAAATCAATATTGGTAAAACAGGCTTTATGTTATTTAACATCATTTTTAATGATATTTTACATCTACTGTAAAGAGCAAATATAACCAAGAAATTAATTGCATAACACAAAAAGTTATCAAATAAAAACAATACCAAAATATAAACAACTGTAGATAAAATTTTAGTCCTAGGATCAATTTTATGCAATATAGAGTTTCCTGCAAAATATTGTCCTAAAGTTATATCACGTATCATTGCCTTTCCTTTTCTATTAATATATTCTTTACAATATCAACAGCATCTTCCACGGTGTAGATATTAGAAGGTATATTAAACCCTTTCTTTCTTAATTTAAAAAACACCTTTGTTATTTGAGGAATATCCAGTCCAATATTTTTGAGCATGTCCACATCTTTAAAGGTATTATCAACAGAATCGTAGCTCACAACTTCACCACTATTCATAATTAAAATCTTATCCGCATATTTTGCAATATCCTCCATGCTATGAGTTACATGTATTACTGTTCTTTTTTCATATTTATGATAGTGCTCTATAATTTTTAATATTTTTTCTTTACCCATGGGATCCAACCCAGCTGCAGGTTCATCTAAAACCAATATATCGGGTTCCATTGCCAAAATTCCAGCAATTGCTACTCGCCTTTTCTCTCCTCCTGAAATTTCAAACGGACTTTTAAAAAGCAAATTTCTATCTATCTCAACCATTTGAGCAGCTCTCATAACTCTTCTTTCTGTTTCCTCTTTATTCAGTCCCAAATTTTTAGGCCCAAACGCAATATCTTTTTCAATAGTTTCCTCAAAAAGTTGATATTCTGGATATTGAAAAACTAATCCAACCTTTCTTCTAATTTTAGATAAAATTTTTTTATCTGACCAAACATCAACACCGTCTATATAAACCTTACCACAAGTTGGCCTTAAAATGCAATTCAAATGTTTTATTAAAGTAGACTTTCCCGATCCAGTGTGTCCTATAACTCCAATATATTCCCCTTTTTCTACAGAAAAAGACACATTTCTTATAGCTCTACTTTCCAAATTATTAGTTCCATCATAAAAATAAGTAACATCCTTTAACTCAATAATTGGCAAAATATTATCCCCCTAACAAATCCGATAAAACATCAACACACTCATCAACATCTAAAACTGTTTTTTCATCAATATTACACTTATCACACAACAAATTAAAAAATTCTGTAACTTGCGGAACAGATAAATTAGCTTTGTTCAATACTTCTTTATCTGAAAATATATCTCTAGGCGTACCCTCTTTTAAAAATTTCCCATCTTTAAGAACAATGACTCTATCAGCCAAAACAACTTCTTCCATATAGTGTGTTATATTAATGACTGTTGTTTTATTCTCACAATTCAGCTTTTTCATTATATTCAGCACTTCTCTTCTTCCAATAGGATCCAACATCGATGTAGATTCATCAAAAACAATACATTTTGGTTTCATTGCCAAAATTCCAGCAATTGCCACCCTCTGTTTTTGTCCTCCGGATAACTTAGAAACTACACTCTTTTTCGACTCATACATTCCAACCATTTTCAATGTGTCATCTATTATTTTTCCTATTTCACTAGCAGGAACACATAAATTTTCTAATGCAAACGCAACATCTTCATCAACAAGAGTAGCAACAAGCTGGTTATCTGGATTCTGAAAAACCATTCCAATCTTTTTTCTCACTTCAAAAACAGTCTGTCCGTCCTCAACACAGACGCCATCCACAATTATAGTACCAGATGTCGGAACAAATATAGCATTAAGCAATTTTGCCAAAGTAGATTTACCACTTCCGTTATGCCCAACTATTGCTATAAACTCTCCTTGTTTAACTGAAAAATTCAAATTATGTAAAATGTCTATATTTTTGCCTTCCCTTGAATATGAAAAACATAAATTGCTAGCATCAATTAAAGACTGCATATAACCCACATATTCCTTTTCTTAAAGTTTTTAATTCCACGCAAGAGCAGTATTACCACACGGCAATTCAAAATCTGTTTGAGAAACCTTTAAACCAACCTCATCGCAAGATAAATTATTGAAAGAATCTGCAATTGTAACGCCAACCAAATATTTCATAGTTTCTGGCGAAAATCCAGATGTATATGAATTTAAAGCAAAAAACAAAGGTTTGTCCGATAAAAGTTGTTTCAACATAGTTAATAAACCATATATCTTATCCTCTATTTTCCAAACTTCTCCGTTAGGTCCTCTTCCATAAGAAGGCGGATCTAAAATAATAGCATCGTATTTTCTGCCTCTACGAATTTCTCGAGCAACAAATTTTTCACAATCATCAACAATCCAGCGTATTGGTACCTTCTCTAGGAAAGACAATTTTGCATTTTCCCTTGCCCAACTAACCATGCCTTTAGATGCATCAACATGACAAACTGACGCACCCGCTTTAGCACAAGCTAAAGTCGCTCCACCAGTATAAGCAAACAAATTAATAACAGATATAGATCTTTTTGCTTTTTCTATCTTATTAATAAAAAATTCCCAATTAGCAGCCTGTTCAGGAAAAAGTCCCATATGTTTAAATCCGGTAGGTTCAACCTTAAAAGTCAAATCCTTCCAACGAATATTTTGCTTTGATATCTCACCATGAAAATATTTCCAGCTTCCTCCTCCACTCGATGAGCGATAATATCTTGCATCAACATTATTCCAATGTGAATTGATTTTATCTGTATTCCATATAATCTGTGGATCGGGTCTAACTAATATCTTTTTTCCCCATCTTTCAAGCCTATTTCCATTAGATGTATCTATAAGTTCATAGTCTTTCCAATTAAACGCAGTTCTCATGCACAAACAACCTCAACTATTTTTTCTGCTATTTCATTCGATATTTCTTTAATTAAATTTTTATTTTTACCTTCAATCATTACACGTATTATTGGTTCAGTGCCCGAACATCTAACTAATATTCTACCATTTTCTCCCAACAATTGTTCTTTTTGATGTATGTAATCTTCAATTTCTGGACTATTTAAATAAATTTCCTTTTGTTCATTATTAGCCTTAACATTAACTAAAATTTGAGGGAATTTATTCATAACACTTGCTAACTTAGAAAAAGATTTACCACTGTTTTTCATACAATCCAATAATTGAATCGCCGTTAACTGACCATCACCAGTATTCGCAAAATCCTTAAAAATAATATGTCCAGACTGCTCTCCACCTATCTTATGTCCATTAGTTATCATATTTTCCAGAACATATCTGTCTCCAACGTTAGTTACTTCTAAATTTATATTGTTTTCTTTAGCAAAATGGAAAAACCCTAAGTTAGACATAACTGTAACTACTACAGTATTACCATCAAGACATTCATTTTTCTGCATATATTTAGCAAATATTGCAATCAATTGATCTCCATCAATTACATTTCCATTTTCATCAACAGCCAAGCATCTATCCGCATCACCGTCAAAAGCAACCCCAACATCATACTTACCCTCTTTAACATAGTTAGCAAGCTTATCAACATGAGTCGACCCACATTCATAATTAATGTTAAAACCATTCGGGTCATTATTTATGAAATCTGCATTCACATTTAATTTTTTAAAAATACTTTGCGCCGTCGCAGATGCACTCCCATTAGCACAGTCTACTATAACTTTTATTCCAGACAAATCACTGCATTTTGTAGTTGCACAAACATAATCAACATAATCCTTAGCAGCGTCCTTACATAAAAAGCTTCTTCCCGGTTCTCTATCACTATCTAAAGGTATTTTATCATCACAATTTAAAATAAAGTCCTCAATTTCCAATTCTAATTCATCGGAAAGCTTTAAGCCTTCACCATTAAATATTTTTATACCATTAAATTCCGCTGGATTATGCGATGCAGATATCATGATTCCCGCATCACATTTATATTTTTTTGCCAACAAAGAAATTGCCGGTGTGGGAACAACTTCTGCCAAAAGACAATCTGCTCCAAAAGAACAAATTCCAGCAACCAAAGCTGCTTCCAACATTTGTCCTGATATTCGCGTATCACGTCCAATAATTATATTGGGCTTATTTTTATTATGTTTAGCCAAAACATAAGCTACGGCTTTTCCCACTTTCATTGCCAATTCACAAGAAAGTTCCGCTCCAACAATACCTCTAATTCCATCTGTTCCAAAAAGTTTTCCCATATTAAAATAACTCCTCAAAAATAACAACATCAAACAACTTAATTTATAGTTTGTTGACCCAATTTTTCTATATTCAAATATTCATAAGCCTTAGCGGTAACACATCTACCACGAGGTGTTCTGGTTAAAAAACCTAACTGCATTAAATACGGTTCATACACATCTTCAATAGTAACCGATTCTTCTCCTAATAATGCAGCTATAGTTTCCAACCCAACTGGTCCACCAGAATAATTACTTATCATAGTTTTTAACATTTTAATGTCTAGTGGTTCTAATCCTTTTTCATCAATTCCTAATCTATTAAGAGATGTTTGAACTATTTCGTAATTAATTATATCATCTCCAAGCACCTGTGCAAAATCCCTAGATCTTTTCAAAAGTCTATTTGCAATTCTTGGAGTTCCTCTAGATCTTTTTCCTAACTCATAAGCTCCATCCGGCTCACATTTAATATTTAACAATTTTGCGCTTCGCATAATTATAGTTTTCAACTCTTCGGGACTATATAATTCTAATCGCAAAATCACACCAAATCTATCTCTTAACGGTGCAGAAAGCTGACCTGCTCGAGTTGTAGCACCTACAAGAGTAAATTTAGGTAAATCCAAACGTATAGAACGCGCGGATGGTCCTTTACCTATTATAATGTCTATAGCATTATCTTCCATCGCTGGATACAATACTTCTTCTACTTGACGCGGAAGTCTGTGAATCTCATCAATAAATAAAACATCATTCTCGTTTAAACTTGAAAGCAGGGCTGCTAAATCTCCTGGTTTTTCAATTGCAGGTCCAGATGTTATGCGTATGTTAACTCCCAATTCATTTGATATTATTATAGACAAAGTGGTTTTACCTAAACCAGGCGGACCGTAGAGTAAAACATGATCTAACGCATCTCCACGTCTGCGAGCAGCTTCTATATATATGGAAAGATTTTCCTTAACTTTATCCTGTCCAACATATTCTTTCATAGTTTTGGGTCTGAGAGTAAATTCAAAATCCACATCTTCTTGTTTAAATTCTGGTTCTGTCAATCTACATTCAAAATCCACATCTTTATCAAACAAGTTTATTCACCTCAAAATCTAATTATTACTAAACCGTTTAATTAGCAGCTAAAATTTTCAAAGCTTCCTTTATTAGCTGCTCAACTGATCTATCTTTAGATTGTCCCATAACAGCCTTAGTTGCATCACTCTTGCTATAACCCAACACAACCAAAGCACTTATAGCCTCTTCAAAACTACTTAATGTTTCATTACTTGTCGGCATCAATTCCCCAGCACCAACATTAACTGAAACACTTCCAATTTTATCCTTAAGTTCCAAAATAATTCTTTTTGCAGTTTTAGAACCTATACCTTTACATTGAGTTAATGTCTTACTATCCCCAGACGCAACACAGGCAACAAGTTGCCCCGTTGTTATACAAGACAAAATAGATAAAGCAAAACTCGGACCAACTCCTGAAACAGAAGTTAACATTCTAAAACTATTTCTTTCATCTTGATCATAAAATCCAAAAAGATCAATAGCATTTTCTCTGCTCACAAAATGAGTATATAACTTTATATTTTCTCCCACTTTTGGGCACATAGCAGCAGTTGTTGCTGTAATCTTAAGTTCAAACGCTATTCCACTATCACACTCAATAGCAGCGTGATATATATTATCTACTTGCTCTAAATAAATTAAAACACCCTTTAAACTATATATCATTTTATCTCCTTTAATTTTAGAAGTCTCGAAGAATAACTATGGGCATGTGCTATAGCAATAGCTAACGCATCTGCAGTGTCATCTAATTTTGGCATTTTATTAAGGTTTAAAAGTCTTTTAGTCATAGCCATAACCTGTTTCTTTTCTGCTCGACCATAGCCAACAACACCCTGTTTTACTTGGATAGGTGTATACTCACTAACACTTAATCCACTATGTTTAGCAGACAACAATATAACTCCCCTAGCTTGAGCAACATCTATTCCAGTTTTTTTATTTGACGAAAAAAACAACTTTTCTATTGCCATTTCATCTGGTTTATAGGCATTCAAAATTCCACTCAGCTGATCATAAATCATACAAATTCTTGATGAAAAATCAATATTCGGTGGTGTAGTTATAGCTCCATAATTTATAGTAACAAACCTTGTATTACTATAATCTATAACACCCCAACCAACAATAGCGTATCCCGGATCTATACCGATTATTTTCAATAGAAAACACCTCAAACCACAAAGAAGATAATTAATTATATCACAATGTGAAAATTTTATCAAGCAACTAATGCCATAAATAACGAAAAAATTGACTTTATACAAATTTTGTTTTCGACTTTTTTAGATAAATTTATAACAAAAATACTACAATCCTCTCCTTTAATATTCTATACTTTTCATTGGGCGTGCTGCACACATCGTGTGCAAGTGTTGTCCGAATATAAAATTTAATAAGGAGCGATGTTTAATGACAAAGAAAAAAAGCAAAAAAATAACTTTGTTGAAAATGCTGTGCTTATCGTTATCTACCTTAATGATCATTTTTTGCACTAGTATTGGCGGTACTGTATATGCTGCGAATGGCACAATAGTAATAGATCCTGGTCATGATAATAACGATCCCGGATGTCAGCATTTTGGAGTTAACGAATCAGATGTTAATGCACAATTAGCTCGTAAACTAGGAGACAAACTTGAAAGCCTCGGATATACAGTATATTATACACACGATACTCATGGAATATTAGCAGGAAAAAACATTATATTACCTCCTATGAACAGAAAATATCCAATATTAGAATCCGAAGGAGGAGCTAATAGCCTATGTGGAGCGATCAACAGAGTTAATCCGGATGCAGCCATATGCGTTCATCATAACTCCTTTGATAGAGATGGCCCTCAAGGTTTAGAAATATACTGGCGAAACAACGGAAATTCAGCTGAAATAATGCAAAAATCCCAACATTTAGCTAATTTGTTGTACAATAGATGTCAAAACATATACAGCCGCGGAAGGGGCGTTAAAATAGGTAATTATAAAATTTGTTTAGCTCACTCTCCAACTGTTCTATTCGAAACTGGATTTTTATCAACAAGAGTTGAATTTAACAAGATTGTAGACCACAACCAACAACATCGCATGGCCGAAGCAATGGCTCAAGCTATTGCAGAGTTTGTAGGAGTAAGACCACAACCACAACCACAACCACAACCACAACCACAACCACAACCACAACCACAACCACAACCACAACCACAACCACAACCACAATTCACACCTATAATGGGTAGTTCGCAAACAACTCCCGAAAAAATGGCAAGATTCTATCAAAACAATTCTCCAATCCCATTTCCTTCATTCTATGCAAACCACGGACTAGATTTAAATAAATTCTGTCAATTATATTATGATGTCGCCAATTCAGAAGGAGTTCGTGCGGAAATTGCTTTTTGTCAAGCCATCCATGAAACAGGCTGGTTAAGATTTAATGGTAATGTAGATATAGGACAATTGAACTTTGGCGGATTAGGCGCAACTGGTAATGGAATTAAAGGAAATAGTTTTAGCTCTGTTCGCGAAGGAATATTAGCTCAAGTTCAACACCTTAAAGCATATGCTTCAACACAAAATTTATCTAACGCCTGTGTTGATCCTAGGTATAAATATGTTCGTAAAGGATGTTCTACATATTTAGAATGGCTTGGAGCCAAAGAAAATCCTCAAGGATGTGGATGGGCTGTTTCAAAAGAATATGGATATAACATAAAAAATTTAGTGTATAGATTATTAAATATATGAATATTTAATTAAAACAAAAAGACTTGCTCACACATTTTGAGTAAGTCTTTTTTGTTTCCAATTAGTTTAATTTAACTTATCAATTAATTGTTGTTGATTTAAAAACAACTTTTCCGCTGTTTTTCTATTTTCAACCTCAAACAAACCATTTTCCCCAAATTTCTTACCTATTAATATCATATATGGAAATCCTAAAAGTTTAGCATCTTTTATCTTAGACCCTAACGTGCCATTTCTATCATCCAAAACAACATCAATCTTGTTCTGTTTCAAAGCATTATATATATTCGTAGCTTCTTTTTCATAATCATCAAGATATATAACAACACATTTGTAAGGAGCAACAGATTCAGGCCAAATTAACCCATTCTCATCACAGTTATTTTCACAAATAGCACCCAAAGTTCTATTAATACCTATCCCATAACAACCCATATAACACGGCTGCTTCTTTCCTTCTGCATTAACATAATACCCATCCATATTTTCAGAATAAAATGTTCCTAATTGAAAAATATGCCCAAGTTCTATACACTGAATTTCTTCTAAATTATGTACATTTATTCCTGGGTTTTTAGTTTCTATATCTCTAAGCATATCAGGGTATTCCAAAACTTCGGTGTTTAAAGCAATAGTTCTATCAGAGTTAACCAACACCTTATCTTCACCTATAGGAGAAAAACACATAAATTCCTCAGAAACTTTTCCACCCATTTCTGCACTAACCGCTTTAACAGGTATAACATCTAACCCCAACTCAGCAAAAATTTTTATATAACACTCTCTCATGTCATTATATTCTCTTTCCATATCTTCAACACTCGAGTGAAAACTATATCCGTCCTTCATTACAAATTCTTTACTGCGTAAAAGGCCACCTCTAACTCTGAGTTCATCTCTATACTTATTTCCCATTTGGAAAACATTAACTGGCAAATCTTTATATGAAACAATATTTTCCTTGATAAAATCCAGAACAATTTCCTCTCCAGTAGGAGCAATACAATATTCACCATTTCTACCATCAAATGTAAACATTTGTTTACTGTCTACATACGTACTCCATCTACCAGAATTTTCCCAAAGACTTTTAGGTTGAATAATAGGCAAAGAAATTTCAGAACAATCATAATCTTCCAAATTGGTTCTAATTATATTCATTATTTTATTTCTGGCTTTAACCAAAAAACTACCTAATCCATAAATTCCTGCTGCATGACGCTTAAGCTGAGCAGCCTGAAACAATATTTCCTGAGAAATAGCTTCATCATTACCTCGATTATGCCTAGTCTTTATCCCCATTTTACTCATTCTCATAAAAATCACTCCACTAAATTAATTAATCGCAATTAATTATACCACACTTCACAATTTTTTCATATGCCCATAACAATAAATTTAAAAGAAAATTATAACCAATTTTTTATATTCATCATATGATAGCTATGAAGGGAGTTTGATAAAATTGAATAAATTTTACAACATGCAAAATTGTAAAACCATGCACATGTCTCCGAACAACAACGCATATATTATAAATTCGGACAAAAATAACATGTCTCATTTTCCAATCGGCATGAGTTATGTTCCTTGGCAAAACTGGAATAAAATATACAGAAGTGATATTGCTATTGAACGTGGCACGATATTTCAAGAACTTGATTTACCTTTTTTAGGGCAGGAGGTAATATAATATGGATGAAAGACAGCAATTAATGAAAAAACTACAAACAGCAGATTTTGCCTTGTTTGATACAGTACTCTATTTAGATACACATCCAACCGATCAATCTGCTCTAAATTATTATGACAAAGTCAAACAAGCAAGCGAATCTCTAAGAGAAGAATATATATCAAAATTTGAACCACTATCTAATTGTGATGTTGAGAGTTCTAACATGTTTAGCTGGGTAAATAATCCATGGCCTTGGGAGGTAGATGCTTAATGTGGAAATATGATAAAAAATTAGAATATCCTATTTCAATAAAAAATCCAAATCCAGAGTTAGCAAAGCTAATTACGAGCCAATTCGGTGGACCACACGGAGAATTAGGAGCTTCTTTAAGATATCTCAGCCAACGATTTGCCATGCCATATAAAGAAGCAAAAGCAATTTTAACAGACATAGGAACAGAAGAACTAGCACATATGGAAATGGTAAATACTATAGTTCATCAATTGACTAAAAATCTAACAGAAAAAGAAATAGAATCCTCTAGTTTTGCACCATATTTTATGGATCATACCGTAGGAATATATCCAGTAGATGCCAGTGGAGTTCCATTTAATGCAATGCAATTTGCTTCAACAGGTGATCCCATAGCTGACTTAATGGAAGATATGGCAGCAGAACAAAAAGCCAGATTAACATACGACAATATATTAAGATTTGCCGATGATCCAGATATTATAGATCCCATAAGATTTTTGCGCGAACGAGAAATTGTTCATTTCCAAAGATTTGGTGAAGCATTACGAATTGTTCAAGATAATCTTAATTCAAAAAATTTCTATGCATTTAATCCTGCTTTTGATACAAATTCTAACAAAAAAAGCCGTTGGAATATGAATCAAAATTAAAATATCGTATTATCTCGCCATCGTTATTAACTATTAACGATGGTCTTTTGTTTTAAATCTGTTTTATTTTTTAAGTACATATCTTCAACTCTATTAATAAGATCTATATCAGACAAACCACTACCAGTATATAAAAGTTTATTTACTATAGCCACTTTTTCAAAATATTTTTTCATATCACCGTTGCAAGACAACGCTATCTTATGTTTAATTTCCTTTGAACTCATTAATAATTCTCCCCAAAACACATTTTAAAAACAATTTCAATTATACATTTGCAATATCCCAAAAATGGTAGAATATTGTTAAAATAAAAATTTTTATAATTTTATTTTTTCATTGACAACCGTGATTTGCTGTGATATAATACAAGTCGTGATGTTACTGTTGCGCCAGTAGCTCAGCTGGATAGAGTAACTGGCTACGAACCAGTAGGTCAGGGGTTCGAATCCCTTCTGGCGCACCATTTATTTTACATTTACAATAAGTCTCGTTATTGAGACTTTTTTATTTTAATTATCATTTGTAGGAGAAAAGTGCTTTGGAAATGTTCAACAGAATAAAAGGATTATGTAAAGAACACAATATATCAATTTTTGAATTAGAAAACCAGATAGGAATTTCTAGAGGAGTTTTATACACATGGAAAAAAAGTGCTCCTAGCATAGAAAAAGTTTATAAGGTAGCCAAGTACTTTAATGTTTCTATTGACTACCTAGTAAACCACCGTGTAAAAGGTGAAAATATACTGCATATAACAAATAGTGATGATAGAGCACTAGTAAGGAAATATTTAAACCTCAGCGATATGGAACATAAAGATAACATAGAGCAACTCATAGATAAATATAAAGCTAAAGAATTGCAACATATAAATTATGAGAATAAATTGCTAGAATTTATAAATTCGTCTGATTCTATAAAAGAAGACATTAAAAATGGTGAAATAAAATTGCCTGTAAGTTTATTAAATAAATTAAAAAGTACAGATGAATTTAGTCAAAAGAACACATAAACAAAAAAGGACTCTGCTGAATATTAGCAAAGTTCTTTTTATTTTTCATATAATTTAAAAATATCTATAAAGTAATTATTTTATCATTCATATAGTCTAAAAAAGAATCCGAACTTTTAAATATCATTCCAAAAGAAGTCAACTTTTGTACACCTTTTTCAGAACTCCCATATTTCACATCCCCCACTATTGGATGTCCTATTGACGCTAAATGAGCCCTTATTTGATGAGATCGGCCGGTATGTAAAACAATTTTCAATTTTGTATTATTTTTAAATCGCTGCAAAACAAAATATTCAGTTATTACTTTTTTTGAATCACTACGTTTTTCGCTGCTAATACTAACTTTATTATTTTTTTTATCTTTACTCCACCAACCAACTAATACATCATGATCATTCCGCAAATTTCCTTCAACTAAACAAGAATATATCTTTACAATTCTTCTTTCACGTATTAATCTATTAATTTCCTGCAAAGTTTTAAAATTCTTCGCTGCAATCACTAAACCATCAGTATTTCTGTCTAGTCTATTACATAGGGCTGGTCTAAAGCTCTTCTCCAGTTTATAATCAAACTTCCCATTTTTTACTAAATAACCATTAATTCTATCTATAAGATTGTCTTCGCCAGAATAATCAGGTTGAGATTTAAGTCCAACCGGCTTATTTACGATAATCATATTATCGTCCTCATAAACTATATTTAAATCTTTATCAAATAAAACAAATTTATTTTTATTAGTTTGTTTTGACAAAAACTTATCGTTTACGTATATATCGACAACGTCTCCCGCTAACAAAATATCTTTGGCATCACAACGTCTTCTATTAACTTTTATGTTTTTCTTCCTAATGGATTTATACATCATAGATTTCGGCAAATTAGGAAATACTTTTTTTAAAAACTTATTCAATCTCTGCCCAGAATCATTTTCAGTTATAATAAGAGATTCCAAAAGAATTCAACCTCCTTAAAAACTCCCTTGATATATTAATTGAGATAAAATTGCTATATTTGCAATAGACTCAACTACCGGAACTGCTCGAACCACAATACACGCATCGTGTCGCCCTTTGCTTAATATTTCTGTATTTTCTAATGTCTTTAAATTAACAGTTTTTTGCTTTTTCGAAATCGTAGGCGTAGGTTTGATAGCTAAATTAAAAACTATAGGCATTCCCGAGCTTATTCCTCCTAAAATTCCACCGTGATTATTGGTTTTAGTTTTAACCACTCCATCTTCAATATAAAACTCATCATTATTTTCCGAGCCTGTCATTAAAGAAGTCTTAAAACCAGCGCCAAATTCTATTCCCTTAACACCAGGAATTCCAAACGCCAGATATGAAATATAATTTTCAATACCATCAAATATTGGAGATCCTATTCCTGCTGGAGTTCCTAACACAACACATTCAATAGTTCCACCTATAGAATCTCCCTGTTTTATTACATCACATATTTTATCTTCAATCTTAGGAATAATCATATCATCCAAAACAGAAATCGATTTACTCTGCATTTTCTCAAGTTCTTCAATAGTAGTATTATTAGAATCAAATCGCTTATCGTCTATATTTCCAATAGAGCTTATATGTGCAAATGACTTTATTCCTTTTGTATGTAATATTTGCTTGCAGATAGCACCTGCAAAAGTAATTGTTGCTGTTAGTCTTCCTGAAAAATGCCCTCCACCTCTAAAGTCATTATAAAATTTATACCTAACACTTCCTGTAAAATCTGCATGTCCCGGCCTAGCTAAAAACTCAATTTCACTATAATCATCAACCCTATAGTCTCGATTTTTAATAATAGCACATATTGGCGTACCTGTCGTTTTATTCTCAAAAACACCAGAAACAATATTAAACCTATCTGATTCTTTTCTGCCAGTAGAACCTATTCTACTATTTAGTGGTGCTCGACGAGCCATAAAACTTTCTATTTGTCTGTAGTTTATTTCAATACCAGACGGAACATTATCTATAACAACGCCAACTGCACTTCCATGAGACTCGCCAAATACAGAAATATTCAATCCCTTATTCCAAACAGATGCCATTTACAATTCCTCCTAAAGATTGATAATCCTTGTAAAAATCAGGATAACTTTTATTAACACTACTAGCATTTAATATAGTAATAGGTTTTTTAGAATAAGCCACAGCTATAGCCGCAGCCATAGCAATTCTATGGTCATTATAAGTGTCAACAACTCCACCATCAAATGCTTTAACCCCATCAATCAGCATTCTATCAGATTCTACTGAAATTTTTCCACCTATATTTTTAAGCATATTAACTATGGAAATAACCCTATCACTTTCCTTAAACCTTAATCTAGAAACTCCTTTAATCACAGATCTTCCCTTACACATGCACGCTAATATGGCGATTGGAGGTGTAAGATCAGGTATATCTTCAACATTAACACAAAAACCACAAAGATTTCCCGGAACAACTTTTAACAAACCATTTTCCCATGTAACATTGCCTCCACATCTTTCAATTAACTTCAACATTTGCATATCACCTTGAATCGATTTAGGATTTAACCCTAATATAGAGACTGGACTAATGCACCCCAAAACCTCAAAAAATGCAGCCTGACTATAATCACCTTCAATTTCATATTGTCCCGGTTTATATTTCTGATCACCGTCTATTATATACTCTCCTTTTCCTTCAAAAATGTCTATTCCGAAAGATTTTAAAGCACTTAACGTTAAATCAACATATGGCTTAGAACACAATTCTGATTTTAATTTTAAAATGCTCTTTCCACATAAATTAGGTAAAGCCATCAAAAGCCCTGTAACAAATTGAGAGCTCGTTTTCCCATCAATAAAATATGTACCTGCTTTAAGTTGCCCTGATATGCATAATTTTTCATTACTAACTCTATCAATAACTATATTTTGTTTATCAAATGAGTCTATATAACAATCTATTGGCCTACTCAGCAATCGACCTCTTCCTTTTATTTCTAAACTTTTCCCAAAAGCAACAGCAATTGGAATTAAAAATCTTAAAGTAGATCCAGATTCAAAACAATCAACTTCAATTACTCTTTTACTTGGTTTTAAAAGGGTGTTCAATCCACCAGATATTTTTAAATTCCTGCCCACCATCTGATAACTTGCACCTAATTTTTCAATCACATTTAATGTTGCAAGAATATCATCTGAAATAACAATATTTTTTAAAATGCTACTCCCATCACACATAGCAGCGGCAAAAATTGCCCTATGCATAAAACTCTTTGAAGGGGGCACATTAACCAATCCCGAAAATTTAGATGGTGAAACAACAACACACATAACTTTACATCCCTATATACAAAATTAACAACTCAAAAAATTTTTATATTCATCTAAACTTAAAGTCAGCAACCTAGACTTTCCTATTTCCGGCACTGTAGCTATAGTAATATTATCTCCTCTTCTTTTTTTGTCGCCTAAACTATTAATAAATATATCTTCCCATGAAATACATGTATTAGTCGGCAAATTAAATTTTTTAAGTAATTTCTTCAACTTTTGAGTTTCATTTTTTTTAGTAATTCCTAACTTTTCTCCTTGCTGCATAATATAAACCATTCCAACTGAAACAGCTTGTCCATGAGTTATTTTGGTATAATTATTATATTTTTCTATGGCATGTCCAATCGTATGGCCAAAATTTAATTTCATTCTATTTTCTAAATCACGCTCGTCTTTTTCCACAATATTTTTTTTATAACTTATACAATCAAAAATGACTTCTTCTAAAACATCATAGATATTAGCCTGACTTAATTTTAAAAAAAGTGGCTCTGAAAAAGCAACAGCATATTTTATTACTTCTCCCATTCCATCACAAAACACTCTAGAACTCAAAGTACTTAATAAATTCGGATCACAGATCACAAGAGATGGCTGGTGGAAAGCACCGACCAAATTTTTTCCACTCTTTATGTTAACTGCCGTTTTTCCACCAACAGAAGAATCAACCTGAGCAACCAAAGTAGTTGGTATTTGAATAAAAGATATCCCTCTCAAAAAACTAGCTGCAGCAAACCCAGCTAAATCTCCAACAACTCCGCCCCCCAGTGCAATTATAAAATCATCTCGAGTTATTTCCGATTCGCTTAAAAAGTCATAAAGCAACGACAGACTATTTAAACTTTTCGATTGTTCTCCATCTTTTAAAACAAACACACCTACTTTAAATCCTTCTTTTGACAATCTATTTTCAAAATTTTTACCATAAATTCCATAAACAGTCTCATCAGTAACAATTACTGTATTACGTGAATTAAAAAAATTTGCTATAATTTCACTACAATATTTAAAAACACCTTTTTGCACTATTATTTCATAGGGATTATCCGTATTTACACAAATCTTTCGCATATTATAATCACCTAACTCATAAAATAATATCTATTATTTTAATATATGTTTGTCAGTTCGTCAAATAACTAAATTATTGTTATTCCTAATCAATGGTAGTATTAGATCTTCCCCTAGCAACTACATCATTTTGCAAAGCTCTCCAAGTAACACAGCCAACCATTCCATCAGATTTTAATCCACTATTCTTCTGATATCTTTTAACAGCATTTTGCGTATTAACTCCAAAAATCCCATCCAATCCACCAGTGGGATAGCTTAAATTATTAAGACCATCTTGTAAAATCAAAACATATGTGCTAATACTGCCAATTTTTAAAGCAGGATATCCTCCACTAGAACATGCAGGTGGGGTTTGTCTTCTATCAAAATGTACCCACGTTGGGGTCAATCTAGCTGGCTCCACATATACCCAAAGTCCAGAGTTTTTAGCACTTGTTCTAAGTCGACTTCTTTGTTCATTTGTCCAACCTTGAGCAACATCAAAAGCGGTTCCAGCATAATGTTGTGATTGTTTTCCGTGACCTCCTTCCCATGGCCTTTTAAATGCATATCCTACTGGAATTGGTCCTCCCCACAGTTCTCTTTGCTTCATAAACGATTCCATAACCCGTCTTGTTGTCCAAATTGTCGAACTCTTACTAGATCCCCTAAACTCACCAACCTTTAAATAGCCGTTTTTTGTATAAGGCATATTTTCGTTTTCATTTCTATAAAACCGTTCCATTCTGTTAGTATTATTGTTGTAAACAATTATTTTGGCCATAATAAACACCCCAAAATCACTTTATTATACATTTATATTCAAACACCAATAAAATTGATATTATTTAAGACATAAAAATTTATTAACTTAAAGAATAAAAATTAACAATATTTTTATCAAAACACACAATATGCGCTAGTATTTTTTGGCTATAATTGATATATTTGTAAATTTAAATTGTATGTAAGTTTGTAAATAATGTAAAAAATTTTTTTATCGACAAAATCTATTGAAAATCTGATAAAGTATGATATAATTAGTATCAAATTAAATTTTTTAAGGGGTGTTATCATTGAATAAGGAAAATCTCAATCGAAATCTTAAATCAAGACATATCCAGATGATTGCAATAGGCGGTTCAATTGGAGTCGGACTATTTATGGGTGCATCTGGTACAATCCAATTGGCAGGTCCAGCTGTCTTGTTGACTTACATTATTGTGGGATTGATAACTTATATAATTATGAGATCACTCGGTGAAATATCAGTTGAATATCCTATTTCAGGTTCTTTTAGTGCATATGCAAATGAATTTCTTAGTCCATCTATGGGATATATAACTGGTTGGAGTTATTGGTTTTTATGGGCATTTGCATGTATGGCGGAAATAACAGCAGTCGGAGGCTATATGCAGTATTGGTTTCCAGACACACCAGGGTGGCTTTGGGCGTTAGCTTCTTTAGTGTTGTTGACAGTAATCAATCTATCTAATGTTAAAATGTTTGGAGAAATTGAATTTTGGTTTGCATTAATAAAAGTAGTAACAATCATCGCGCTTATAGTTGGTGGCTTAGCTATAGTAATTATAAACTTTGTTAATAGTGATTTCCAAGAAATTGGCTTTTCGAATTTATGGTCTCACGGAGGCTTCTGTCCAAAAGGTATAGAATCTGTTATATTTGCATTGGGTCCTGTTGCAGCATCTTTTGTTGGAGTAGAAACAATAGGCTTAACTGCTGGTGAGGCTGAAAACCCAGAAAAGACTTTACCATCTGCAATAAATAAAGTTATTGTTAGAGTATGTATATTCTACATAGGTTCTCTATTCGTTATAATGTCTCTATTTCCTTGGAACCAAATGGATCCAGAAAATAGTGCATTTGTACTAACTTTCGACCAAATAGGTTTAAAATCTGCTGCGGGCGTTATAAATTTTGTTGTTTTAACAGCTGCTTTATCAGCATGTAATAGTGGTATATTTAGTTCTGGTAGAATGCTACATACATTAGCTTCTCAAGACTGTGCACCTAGAGCTTTACAGAAATTAAATAAGAAAAATATTCCAGTTTGTGCAGTTTTAGCTTCAACAATCTTCATGTTAATAGGAGTTGGTTTATTTTTAATCTTCCCTAAAGGTGCATTTAATATGGTTTTAAGTGCCGCTGTAGTTTCAGGTATGTTTATTTGGGCCGTTATACTTATCACTCAAATTAAATTTAGAAAAACTTTAAATAGTGAACAAATAAGTAAATTAAAATATAAATCCATATTTTTCCCATATGCTAACTACATAGCTTTAGCTCTTTTAGTTTTAATCCTTGTTATGTGCGCATTAAATGATCATTTTCGTGCAGGTGTTTTTCTCTTCCCGATTTGGGTAGTAATTTTAATGATTGCATACAAAATACAAAAAAGCATAAAAAACAAAATACATCACGAAAGCTAGTAATAAACAATAAAAAGTTCCTCCTAGAATGATTATTCTAGGAGGAACTTTTACTTCAACAAAAAACTAATCCTTTACTTTCAACTTTCGACCTGCCAATTTTTTCTTTGAAAAGCCATCAATATTACACTGCTTTCCACGTTCAATACCCAACGCATAACTTGGAACATCTTTTGTTATCGTAGATCCTGCCCCTGTATAGGCATTTTCACCAACAACCACAGGTGCCACAAGATTCGTATTACATCCAATAAATGCACCATCTTCTATCTTACACCTATGTTTATTAACTCCATCATAATTTATTGTTACAACACCACATCCAAAATTTACATTCTTTCCAACATCACTATCACCAACATATGTAAGATGTGAAACAGCTGTTCCAGCACCAATTTCAGAATTTTTAATTTCCACAAAATCACCTATTTTAACACTATGGCAAATTGTACTGTTAGGTCTTATGTGACAAAACGGCCCTATTTTTACATTATGATCAATTTTACTTTGATATACCTGAGTAGAATTTATTATAGAACCATCTCCAATAACACTATCTTCAATCAAAGAATTAGGTCCTATAATGCAGTCCTCTCCTATAACAGTATTTCCCTTCAATATAGTGCCTGGCAAAATTTGTGTTCCCCTGCCTATTACTACATCAGGTGAAATAACTACCCCGTCTAAAGACAAAAATTCCACTCCATCGTTCATAAATTTTTCAATCAAGACTTTTCTATAAATATCATTTAATTTAAACAAATTCCGCTTATCATTAGCTCCCAGAGCAATCAATGAATTTTGAGATAAATATGCACTTACAGTTTTTCCTCTACGTATAAACAATTTTATCGCATCAGTTAAATAATACTCATTTTGATTATTTAATGGTTTTATATCATTCAAAATTTCAAGCAAATCTTTAACAGAAAACCAATATGCTCCAGAATTAATTTCGCAAATATTTTTTTCGTCTTCTTTAGCATCTTTTTCTTCAACTATAGCCAACATTTTTCCATCTTTTCTAACTATCCTGCCATACCCATATGGTTTCTCAATATTAGCAGTTATAACGGTCACAGCAGCTTTGGATTCATTGTGCATATCTAATGCAGCCAATATTGTTTCATCATCCAAAAACGGAGAGTCTCCACAACATACAAAAACATTACCATCTGTATGCTGCTCTAAAAAAGATTTTGCACATTTAACAGCATGTGCAGTTCCCTTACGCTCATTTTGTAATGCTATTTGTGCACTGTCACCCACGAAATCAATAACTTGCTCCGATTTAAATCCAGCAACCACACATCTATCGTTTATTTGTGAATTTTTGCACGCGTCTATAACCCATCCAAGCATTGGTTTAAATAAAACTTCACAAAGGACCTTAGGCTTATTTGAAGCCATTCGCTTACCTTCTCCGGCAGCTAAAATAATTGCACAATTTTTATTCATACAAACCTCCTAAAAACAATCCATATCTATATATCAAAGTAATATTCAATAATAAAATTATGTTATTACACCTTTTACAAAAAAAGAGACAGATCAAGCAAATACACTTGATTTGTCTCCTACCAAACTCCAACTCTGGTGCCGCTGGCCGGACTTGAACCGGCACGGTATTTAAACTACCGAGGGATTTTAAGTCCCTTGTGTCTGCCTATTCCACCACAGCGGCATAAACAGCCGAAAATCAATCACAAGTAGTATTGTACATCAATTTTCTTTAACTGTCAACTAATATTTTAAAAAAATATTAAAATTCAAAGAAATCCCTAAAATTAAAGCAACAAATCAATTAAATTATCGCAAAACAACCAAATTTAAAACAAAAAACACAAAAACTAACTATTCATTTCTTTTAATTTAGATATCGCATCTTTTCTTGAGAGATTTATTCGGCCTTGAGAATCTATGTCAGTAACCTTAACTAAAATCTGATCTCCCTCACTAACAACATCTGACACATTATTTACTTTATTGAAATCAAGTTTAGATATATGAACTAATCCTTCTTTTCCAGGCGCAATTTCAACAAATGCTCCAAAATTCATAATTCTAGTTACTTTTCCACGATAAATAGCTCCTACCTCAGGATCAACAACTATAGATTCAATAACATTTTTAGCGGATTTTACACTTTCTTTATCAATTCCTAAAATATATACCTTTCCATCATCTTTTATGTCAATCTTAACATCATAATCTAAAGTTATCTTTTGAACAACTTTACCATTAGGACCTATAACATCTTTTATCTTATCTACAGGAATAGTAATTGTTTCCATTTTTGGAGCATATTCACTAACTTCTTCACGAGGTTTATCTATAACAGGTTCAATTATATTCTCTATTATATGAATTCTAGCTTTTCTGGTTTTCATAAGTGCTTCTTCTATTATCTCCATAGTAAGTCCATCAACTTTAATATCCACTTGGATTGCAGTAACACCTTTTTTAGTTCCACCAACTTTAAAGTCCATATCTCCAAAAAAGTCTTCTAATCCCTGAATATCTACCATGGTCATAAATCCACCATTATCATCAGTTATGAGCCCACAGGATATTCCAGCAACCGGAGCTTTAATAGGAACTCCAGCATCCATCAAAGCTAGTGTAGAACCACAAATAGACGCTTGAGAAGTAGAACCGTTAGAAGACAATATCTCAGACACAACTCTAATCGTATATGGAAACTCATCCTCAGTTGGTAAAACAGGAACCAAAGCACGTTCAGCCAAAGCCCCATGCCCTATTTCACGCCTACCAGGTCCTCTACTTGGCCTAGTTTCTCCAACTGAATATGATGGAAAATTATATTGATGAATATATCTTTTTGATTTCTGCTCATTTATTCCATCAAGGCGTTGTTCCTCAAACAAAGCTCCAAGAGTTGCTATAGACATAGCTTGAGTCTGCCCTCTAGTAAACAAACCAGATCCATGCACTCGCGGAATCAAACCAACTGCACAAGAAAGAGGTCTCATTTCATCCATTTTTCTGCCGTCAACCCTCTTTTGTTCTTTTAAAAGCCAATTTCTAACAATCTCTTTTTGCAATTTATAAATACACTCATCAACTAAATTAACATTGTCATCCTCAACTTGAGCATCATATTTCTCATGCATTTTCTCGACAATTAAATGTATTTTCTCATCTCGCTCATTTTTGTCATTAGTGTATAAAGCTAACTTCACTTCTTCAGCACAATCATTTCTTATATATGCAAAAAGTTCACCTGGCACCTCTTTAGATTCATATAAAATCTTCTCTTTGCCACACTCAGCAACTATTCCATTAATAAATTCAACCATCTTTTTAATCTCAATGTGTGCTTTAGAAATACACTCTAATATAACATCCTCTGCAACTTCGTTAGCACCTGCTTCAATCATAACAATTTTATCAGAACTAGCCGCAACAGTAAGATCTATATCTGAATTTTCGCGCTCCTCTTGACTAGGATTAAGCACAATCTTACCGTTAACTAATCCCACTGATACACTAACAATAGGTCCATCCCAAGGTATATCTGAAATAGACAAAGCAACAGCCGTTCCAAGCATAGCACAAACTTCAGGACTATTGTCTATGTCTGTAGACAATACAGTGGAAACAACAGAAACATCATTTCTCATATCTTTTGGAAAAAATGGTCGAATAGGTCTATCTATAGCACGAGCAACCAAAACAGCATGATCTGATGGCTTTCCTTCTCTTTTCAAAAACGACCCAGGTATTTTTCCAACAGCATATAATTTTTCCTCATACTCAACAGACAGTGGAAAGAAGTCCACTCCTTCTCTCGGTTTATTAGCCATAGTAGCATGTGACATAACAACGGTGTCTCCATAACGAATCCAACAAGAACCATTTGCCATACAACTAGTTTTTCCAACTTCAACAGTAACTTTTCTTCCTGCAAAATCTGTAGAATATTTTTTATAATTCATACAATGCTTCTCCATTCCCACGTCATTTAATTGATTAAAAACAAAACTATATGTATTATACAACTTTACTATAACATTTTCAAGTTTTTTATAAAATGAAAACTTCCAAGCAAAAAGTACCATATCTCGAATTTGATATTACGTTAAAGATAAAACGCCATCCCAAACAGCCAAATACATAACACCAAAATTGTTAATTAATGTATCTATTTTAAGTTTAATATCATTATAGATATATATTAATAATTTACTGGATTCAAAAAACATATTAATAGTTATAAAATACCTATATTGTTTTTTAACACCTTAAATGTTATAATAAACACCTAATATCAAAGAAAAAAATAAAATGTTATTGGGAGTTGTTTAAAATTGGAAAATCAAAAAGAATTATTTGAAAATTTAAAATTAAATTCTACATTATCGGACGTACAATCTTATATAAAAAAGGTTCTTGATCTACGGGGATTATCAAATCAAACAGTTAAAGATAAACTTTTATTGCTTACCGAAGAAGTTGGAGAACTTACAAAAGCAGTTCGTAAAAATTCATCTGGAGCTTCTGTTGACATTAATAGAATAAATAATTATGATAGCATTGAAAGTGAAATAGCAGATGTTTTAATCGTTTTGATTTCGGTAGCTAATGTTTTAAACATTGATATTTTTAAAAGTTTAAAAGAAAAAGAACAGATAAATATAAATCGTAAATGGAAAATAAATAGTGAAGATAAATAGTCCTTCTAACTGCCTATTTTATGGAGGTGATTTAAATTATTCTCAAACGTCTGAAATATAACATTAAAATCATAAAAGAAAAAGATCCAGCAGCAAAAGGCAGCTTGCAAATTTTTTTGCTTTATTCCGGACTTCACGCTGTAATGCTTCATCGACCTGCTCATTGGCTATATAATCATAAAATGTTTTTTTTAGCCCGACTATTATCTCAAATATCTAGATTTTTTACTCATATAGAAATTCATCCAGGTGCTAAGATTGGCTGGGGACTTTTCATAGATCACGGTAGTAGTGTAGTAATTGGCGAAACAGCCATTATTGGAAACGATTGCACAATATACCAAGGAGTCACTTTAGGAGGAACGGGTAAAGACACTGGCAAAAGGCACCCTACTCTAGGTGACAACGTAATAATCGGCTGCGGAGCAAAAGTTTTAGGACCATTCAAGGTAGGTTCAAATTCTAAAATTGCATCGGGAGCTGTTGTGTTGGAAGAAGTTCCTGAAAATTCCACTGCCGTTGGTGTTCCAGCAAAAATAGTAAAAATTAATGGCAAAAAAATACAAAATTCCAACAAAAACTTAGATCACATTCACATACCAAATCCAGTTCAAAATCAAATTCAAGCCTTATCCGATCGAATCAATGATCTAGAAAACAAGTTAAATAATCAAAACACGTCTGAAACAAATAATAAACAATAAAACATTTTTATGTTAAAAATTAATGGCATTTCACAACACCTTCACTCAATACATGAATTTTTAATAAAATCAATTCCACTTTTCTGTAAACAATATAATATCACATCAAATTGATAGTTAGAAACTATCATTTGCTAACTATATCCACATAAAAGCAGGCAGAGCTTTCCCAAAAAACTTTGCCTGCTTTTCTTTCTTAAAAAGCTCAAAACACCTTAAATAACTAAATATGCGTGTTAAATTAAACAGTTTTATCTTTGTTATAAATAATATTCACTCAGTTTATCAATAATTTCCGAAGCAACAATACTCCTTTTTTTGCGCTTTATCATAGCATATTGTCCAAGATAATAGTGCGCCTCGTTTTCGGTCATATTTTTGTACTCCATAAGCATAAACTTTGCTTTATCAATTACTTTAATTTCACCAATTCGCTCTTCAAGTCGCATTTTTTCATGATAAAGTTTCAACGAACGACTTACAGCAATATTAACAGTCTTTATAACCTGGTAAAGCATCGTTTTATTAAACGGTTTTCCAATTAAAATTATACCAAGTTTTTCTGCTGACTCGCTTATCTTTTCGACAGTTTCCTGTTTTACTAAAAGAATACAGTTTGCAGCGGTTTTTTCAATTATACTTTGTGCAAAATTAATTCCAACTTCATCCATAAGCGGAGTGTTTATAATAACAAGTTCATAGTCACAATTTGATTCAAGTCGCATTTTTGCTTGATAAGCAGACTCGACAACCTTTGGCAATATCCGAAACGAATCACGCAAGATATTCACAAGTATTTCAGAAGTTTTTTGGTCACTTGAAACTACAAGAATCTTTTCCAAAACATACCTCCATTAAAGGCTGCAAAAATATTTATATTCTTCAAATGTTTGTTTATCGTTAGAATCACTATATTTCTGCCACTCGTTTTCATTTTTTTCGATTAGTATTTTAAGGATATTATCCGGTATATATTTCTTTACAAATTTCGAATTATTGGCACATTCACAAGCTTCTTTTAAAGTAGTCGGAAGCTTACCACAAACGGCGTTTTCTTCCGGAAGTTGCAAATTTTCTTCAATTCCGCAAAGAGAAGCATAGATCATGAGGCCAAATTCAAAATATGGGTTGCAAACGCAATCTGCTGACCTTAGTTCAACAGGGAAAACACTATTTTCATCATCCATTCTTATTAACTGCGAACCTTCATCTTTTGCCCAAACTATTTCAATTGGAGCAAAAAAACTGCCGAGTCTTTCATAGGAATTTACGGTTGAGTTAGTGAAAAGAGTAAACTCACGAATATATTTCATAATTCCGGCCGCCGCATTTTTTAAAATTGAGTTTTCAGCATATTTGTTCTCTTCAAGTAAGTCTTTTTGGGAAAAAATATTAAAACTTATACTCATACCATTTCCATAGTCATTTGAAATAGGCTTTGGCATAAAACTTGCATGAACATCATGAATTTCCGCTATTGATTTGACAGCCGATTTGAAACTTAAAAAAGTATCTGCAGCTTTAAGGGCAGTTGAAGCATTAAAGTCAATTTCATGCTGACCATGACCACTTTCGTGACGGGAAGAAATCGGGTGAATTCCCATTTCTTCAAGTGCGAGACAAACATCTCGTCTTATATTTTCTCCCTTGTCATCGGGCGCAATATCGCAGTAACTTGCTAAATCATGAGGAACTTTTGTTGGGAATCCCATACTATCCTTTTTAAATAGCGTAAATTCACACGAAGTCGAAAATCTAAAACAATAACCTTTATTTATGGCCACCTTCACAGCTTTTTTCAGAAAACATCTTCCATCACCTTCAAAATCCGAACCATCAGCATAACGAATATAACAAAACATTCGCATAACTCTGCCTTGCTGCGGACGCCACGGCAAAATTGTCATTGTTTGAAGATCGGGAAATAAAAACAAGTCTTTTCCACCAGCAACATTAAACCCAAAAATTTTGTTCGGTGAAATTCGAATACCATTTTCAAAAACCTGCGCAAGTTCTGATGATAGGATTGAAATATTTTTCAATTTCCCCGATAAATCGCAAAAGGTAAGCTTTACAAATTTTAAATCGTTTTCTTCAATATATTGTAAGATTTCATTTTCTGAATAAACCATATTTTCCTCCGTTATTTCAAATTGGTATATCCCATCAAATATTCATCAACTTCAGCTGCAACATCTCTGCCTTCCTTAATTGCTCTTACAACAAGCGACTGACCTATATGCATATCACCTGCAGTAAAGACTTTTTCTACATTCGTATAGTGACTGCCAACAGCAGTTTTAACATTTGTACGCTCATTAAGTTCAACTCCAAAAGCGTCAGCTACATATTGCTGACAACCTAAAAATCCCGCAGCAATAAGACAAAGTGAGCAAGGTAAAATTTTCTCGCTACCTTCAATTTCTTTTGAAATTCTCCTGCCTGTTTTTTCATCAATTGCCAATTCAAGTTTTACCGTTTTAACAGCACAAAGGTCACCATTTTCATCTTTAATAAATTCCTTAACGGTGGTTTCATATATACGTGGATCACATCCAAAAACTTCTATTGATTCCTCTTGACCGTAATCAATTTTGCTGACTCTTGGCCATATTGGCCATGGATTGTTCTCAGCTCTTTTATCCGGAAGTTTTGGCTTAATTTCAATTTGTTTAACCGATTTCGCTCCATGACGAATTGCAGTTCCAACACAGTCATTACCTGTATCTCCACCACCTATTATTATAACATCTTTATCTTTGGCGGAAACATATTTTTTGTCGGTTAATTTTGAATCAAGAAGACTTTTCGTGGTCATTTTCAAAAAATCAACTGCAAAATAAATGCCATTCGCATCTCGGTTTTTCACATTAACATCTCTCGGATTTGAAGAACCACAAGCAAGAATAACTGCATCATAACCATCCATAAGACTTTCAGCAGACATATTGTTTCCTATATCAGCATTAAGCACAAACTCAACACCTTCTTTTTTCATAAGGTTAATCCTTCTGTCAACAATCGATTTGTCAAGTTTCATATTTGGAATACCATACATTAAGAGTCCACCTGCTCTATCTGAGCGCTCAAAAATAGTAACAGTATGTCCACGCTTATTAAGCATATCTGCAGCAGCAAGTCCTGATGGTCCTGAACCAATTACTGCTACCAATTTACCACTTCTTACTTTAGGAATTTGTGGTAAAATTAGCCCATTTTCAAAGCCGAATTCAATGATCGCATTCTCGTTTTCCCTTACTGTTACAGCGTCACCATTAAGAGAACATGTGCAAGCTTTTTCACAAAGCGCGGGGCAAACTCTTGAAGTGAATTCCGGGAAATTGTTAGTCATTAAAAGTCGCATCAATGCGGCCTGCATCTTTCCTTGATAAACTAAATCATTAAATTCAGGTATTAAGTTGTTTAAAGGACACCCCGAAATCATGCCACATAGCATTTGACCGTTTTGACAAAACGGAACACCACAATCCATACATCTTGCAGCCTGAGTTTTGCGATCGTCATTCGTAAGTGGCAAATGAAATTCATCAAAATTTTTAATGCGTTCCAACGGTGAAATAGCTGTATTTTGAATTCTTTTATATTCAAGAAATCCGGTCGGTTTACCCATAACTACACCTCCTTTTTTAAAGCATTAAATGCTTTAATTTGAGCATCTTCATCAGACATTCCTTTTTCTTTAAAAGAAACTATGCTCTTTTGAATTTTTTCATAATCATAAGGGATAATTTTCTTAACTGAAGAAATATATTCATCAAAATTATCAAGAATCATCTTCGCTTTTTCAGAATGTGTAGAATCAAAATACTCTTCTAAAATTCCTTTAAATTCTATGATATCCTCTTTTTCTGATAGAGTTTGCATACTAACAAGTGACTTGTTTAAACGCATATGCAAGTCTCTTTCCATGTCAAGAACATAAGCAATACCACCAGACATCCCTGCAGCAAAGTTCTTGCCCGTTCTTCCTAAAACAATTACTCTACCACCTGTCATATATTCGCAGCCGTGGTCGCCCACTCCTTCACAAACTACAACAGCACCAGAGTTTCTAACACAGAAACGCTCACCAGCAATACCTCTTATAAAAGCTTTACCTGATGTTGCTCCATAAAGAGCGACATTTCCAACGATGATATTTTCATCTGCTTTAAAACCAGCATTTTGTGGTGGACATAAAATTAATTTACCTCCTGAAAGGCCTTTTCCAAAATAGTCATTAGCATCACCACATAAATTCAAAGTAAGCCCTTTAGGAATAAACGCACCGAAGCTTTGACCACCACTACCAAAACAATTTATTGTGAACATATCTTCATCGAGCACATTCTCGCCATAAACTCTTGTTATTTCCGAGCCAAAAATAGTACCAACTGATCGATCGGTATTTCTAATATTTATTGAAAGACTCGCTTTTGTTTTATTCTTTAATGCACTGTTTAATTTTTTCATGATAACGCAGCGATCTATTGTTTTTTCAAGTTCAAAATCATAAATATCTTCAGGCACAAAGTGTTGCTTATCTGATTCAATACCACTAGAAAAAATTTTACCAAAATCAATTTTTTCCGCTACCTTTATATCCTTTTTATAAAGCAAATCAACTCTTCCAATAAGTTCATCAACAGTTCTAATACCAAGTTTAGCCATATATTCACGCAGTTCTTCGGCAACAAAATGCATAAAGTTAATAACATATTCAGGTTTGCCTTTAAAACGCTTTCTAAGTTCAGGATTCTGAGTTGCAATACCCATAGGACAAGTATCCATATTACAAACACGCATCATAACGCAACCCATAGTAACTAAAGGAGCAGTAGCAAAGCCAAATTCTTCTGCCCCCAAAAGCGCTGCAACAAGAACATCTCTACCTGTCATAAGCTTACCATCAGTTTCTATAACAACTTTCGATCGAAGTCCGTTTAGCATAAGTGTTTGATGTGTTTCACTTAGTCCAAGCTCCCAAGGAAGACCCGCGTTATAAATAGAACTTTTCGGAGCAGCACCTGTTCCTCCATCATAACCTGAAATTAAAATAACTCCTGCCCCGGCTTTTGCAACTCCTGCGGCAACCGTGCCAACCCCTGCTTCGGAAACAAGTTTAACCGAAATTCGAGCCTTATCATTAGCATTTTTAAGGTCATAAATAAGTTCAGCCAAATCTTCTATTGAATAAATATCGTGGTGCGGCGGAGGAGAAATGAGTCCAACGCCCGCAGTTGAATGACGAGTCTTTGCAATCCACGGATAAACCTTGCTCGCTGGTAAATGTCCACCTTCACCGGGTTTTGCACCTTGCGCCATTTTGATTTGAATTTCCTTTGCAGAAACAAGATATTCACTTGTTACACCAAATCTTCCTGATGCTACCTGCTTTATCGCCGAGCATTTATCAGAATTAAATCTTTCAGGTCTTTCGCCACCTTCACCCGAATTTGATTTACCTCCGATACTGTTCATTGCAACAGCCAAACATTCATGTGCCTCCTGCGAAATCGAACCATAAGACATAGCTCCCGTTTTAAAACGGCAACAAATGCTTTCTACAGATTCAACTTCGCTTATAGGAATACCACCATTTTCATCAAATTTAAAATCAAGAAGACTGCGTAAAGTAAGATTAAAATCTTCTCTGTTAATAGCCTCGGAATACTTTTTATATGTATTATAATCGCCCGTTCTTGTAGCCTCTTGGAGAAGATATATCGTTTCAGGCGAATATAAATGTTCACTTTTCCCACTACGCAGTTTATGCAAGCCAATACTGTCAATTCCCTTTAAAACTGTAAGTCCCAAAGGATCATAAGCCTCTCTGTGAAGTGACTCTGTACGCTTTGAAACATCACTTAAAGTAATACCTCCAATACGGCTCACTGTGCCAGCAAAATATTTATCTATAAGTTTTTCGCCGATACCTACTGCCTCAAAAAGTTTACTACCTTGATATGACTGAAGTGTTGAAATTCCCATTTTAGATGCGATTTTAACAATACCGTGTAAAACTGCGTTATTGTAATCGTATTCTGCAGCCTCAAAGTCTTTATCAAGCATTCCTGTATCAACTAAATTTCTTATGGTTTCCTGTGCAAGATATGGGTTTACTGCACACACACCATATCCAAGAAGCGTTGCAAAATGATGAACTTCTCTGGGCTCTGCACTTTCCAAAACCATAGAAACCATAGTCCTCTTTTTAGTAGAAACAAGATGTTGTTGCAAGGCGGAAACCGCAAGCAATGACGGAATAGGAGCGTAAAACTCACCAACATCTCTGTCTGACAAAATAAGAATATTCGCTCCATCACTATACGCCTTATCAGCATCAATAAATAGTCCTTCAATAGCCTTGTCAAGTGAAGTACCGATTTTGTAAGTTATCGAAATAACCGCCGATTTAAGACCGTTTTGATTCATATTCTTAATCTTCAAAAGATCACTTTGGGTTAAAATCGGATTTTCAATTTTTAAAACTCGGCAATTTTCAGGTTTTTCTTCTAAAATATTACCTTTCTTACCTATATAAATACTCGTATCGGTTACAATTTCCTCCCTTATTGCATCAAAAGGAGGGTTTGTAACCTGTGCAAATAGTTGACGAAAATAATTGAAAAGCGGAGGACGTTTGCTATCAAGCGGAGGCAGTAAAATATCACTTCCCATTGATGCTATTGGCTCCGAACCACTTTTAGCCATAGGCAAAATACTATCTTTAATATCTTCATAGGAATATCCAAATACTTTTTGAAGCTTTTCGAGTTCATCATTTGAATAAACAGGAACATTCTTACTAGGAATATGCAAATCATTAAGTTTAACAAGATTACTTTCAAGCCATTCGCCATAAGGCTGATAAGCGGCATATTTACTTTTTATTTCATCATCTTCTATTATCCTGCCTTCTTTAGTATCTGCAATAAGCATTTTACCAGGGCGAAGTCTGTCTTTTTTAACAACCTTTTCGGGAGGAATTTCAATACAACCTGTTTCGGAAGCAAGAATTAAAAATCCATCACTCGTAATACAGTAACGTGAAGGACGAAGACCATTCCTGTCAAGCACTGCACCCATTATTTCTCCATCTGAAAACAAAATTGAAGCAGGTCCGTCCCAAGGTTCCATCATAGTAGCGTAATACTGATAAAAGTTACGCTTTGACTTTGAAATTGTGCAATCGTTTTTCCAAGGTTCAGGTATTGTAATCATAACTGCAAGAGGAAGCGGCAAACCCGACATTACCATAAATTCAAGAGCATTATCAAGCCTCGCCGAGTCCGACCCAACAGGTTCAATAGTAGGAAAAACTTTATGTATATCGTTCCTCAAAAATTTACAAGTCATCGATTCTTCCCGTGAAAGCATTTTGTCAACATTGCCCGTTATAGTGTTAATTTCACCGTTATGAACAATCAATCGATTGGGATGTGCTTTGGGCCAAGAAGGAATGGTATTAGTAGAAAACCGAGAATGAACGGTAGCGATGGCCGAAATAAATTCTTCACTTTGCAAATCAAAATAAAATTTTCTAAGTTGGCCAACTAAAAACATTCCTTTATAAACAATTGTGCGACTTGAAAGCGAGCATACATAAGTGTCGTTATTTGCATGCTCAAATTCTCGTCTTGCAATATAAAGTTTTCTGTCAAAATCAAGACCACGTTTGCAATCACCAGGACGCTTAACAAAAACTTGATAAATTGACGGCATACTATCGCGAGCCTTTTTGCCGAGAATATCTTTATTACAAGGAACCTCACGCCAACCTATAAGAGTAAGTCCATTTTTGCTAAGTATAGTTTCAAAAATTTTCTTTGCTTGATTGCGCTTTGCCTCACTTTGAGGAAAGAAAAACATTCCAACACCAAAATCGCCATTTTCACCTAAACCATACCCAAGTTTCTTTGCAACAGTTCTAAAAAATTCGTAGGGCATTTGCACAAGAATCCCAACACCATCACCTGTTTTGCCTTCGGAATCTTTACCAGCTCTATGTTCAAGTTTTTCGACAATTTGGAGTGCGTTTTCAACAACAACTCTTGACTGTTCCCCTTTAATATTTACAACTGCACCAATACCACAGTTATCATGCTCAAATTTTGAATTATAAAGTCCCTGTTTAATACATGAACCTTCCAAATTGAAGTTATCCATATTCTCCGCCTTTCCGAGATCGTATATCTTGCTGAAAAATAAAAAGGCGCTCAAAACGGGCAAATTCCCGTATCGAACTCCTTTGTCCTAATAAAATTTTATCATTTTATTGCCAAAATGTCAAGTGAATTTTTGAAATTTTCATTTTTAAAAATTTCAAAAAATACTTGACAAACAATTTTATCAGGTTTATAATAACACTCGTGAACAGCAATGGCGCTGCGGACGAAAGTCTGCGGCGCTTTCTTTGTTTTAAGCGCTTATTTAAACAACAGTAGGGTGCAAAAATCTTTAAATTTTACACACTATTCAACCTTTTGCTGTTAGAGGAGGCAATTTTATGGATTCACAAACAATTTTAAATCAAGTGGCTCAAAGCACAAACACAACAATATTTGCTGTGTGGTTTTTAGTCGGCGCGTCATTTGTGTTTTTTATGCAAGCTGGCTTTGCAATGGTCGAAACAGGTTTTACAAGAGCAAAAAACGCTGGCAATATTATAATGAAAAACCTAATGGACTTTTGTATTGGCACTGTGGTTTTCATTTCTATCGGTTTCGGTCTTCTTTTTGGCGAAGACTTATTAGGAATTGTCGGTAAACCGAGTTTTGATATTTTCACAAACTACGGTAATTTTGATTGGTCACTCTTCATATTTAACTTAGTATTCTGTGCAACAACCGCAACAATCATTTCAGGTTCCATGGCTGAACGCTGTAAGTTTATTTCATACTGCGTTTATTCGGCAATAATAAGTGCAATAGTTTATCCTATTGAAGCACACTGGGGCTGGGGCGGCGGCTGGTTAAGTAACCTTGGCTTTCATGATTTTGCAGGCTCAGCACATATTCACATGGTGGGCGGTATAGCGGCTCTTGTTGGCGCGACAATATTAGGTCCAAGGATTGGAAAATTCACCAAAACAAAATCAGGCAAAATTAAAGTAAATGCAATCCCTGGACATAACTTAACAATCGGCGCACTCGGTTGCTTTATCTTATGGTTTGGCTGGTATGGCTTTAATGGCGCTGCCTGCACTTCTGTTGACCAACTCAGTTCGGTATTTTTAACAACCACAATCGCTCCAGCAATAGCAACAATAACATGTATGATTTTCACTTGGATTAAATATGGAAAACCCGATGTTTCAATGTGTCTTAATGCATCTCTTGCGGGCCTTGTCGGAATTACAGCTGGCTGTGATGTTTGCGATGCGCTCGGCTCAATTTGTATAGGTATCGTTTCAGGATTTCTTGTTTGCTTTGGTGTATGGTTTCTTGATTATGTACTTCATGTTGACGATCCTGTAGGTGCGGTTGCAGTACATATGATGAATGGTATTTGGGGAACTATTGCTGTCGGACTTTTTGCTAATCCTGTCGTTCCAGGATATGCGCTTAAAGATGCAAGTGGTAATCAACTTGCGGGTTTGTTCTACGGTGGCGGATTTGAACTTTTCGGAAAACAACTTATTGGCATCGTTTCAATAGCATCATTTTCAGCCATTTCAATGGCACTTGTCTTTATAGTCATAAAAAAAACTATCGGCCTTAGAGCAAGCGAACAAGAAGAAATCATCGGTCTCGATGTTACCGAACACGGACTTGTTTCTTCTTACGCAGATTTTGCTCCTGCTTCAAGTGAGGTCTCAACTAAAGAATACACAAAATATGATACAAAAAGTGCTGTTAAAGTGCCTGTAAATGAAGCAGTTAAAGTTGAAAACTACTCTGTACCAAGAATTGACGGCAAACCCAAAATGACAAAGATTGTTGTAATCTTCAAACAGCAAAAACTTCAAACATTTATTGAGGCTATGGAGGCTATTGATGTAAAGGGTATCACAGTTACCAATGTGCTTGGTTGCGGTATGCAAAGTGGTCAACTGAATTACTATCGCGGAACAAGCGTTGAAATGAACTTATTACCAAAAGTTAAAGCTGAAATAGTGGTCTGCGCAGTTCCAGTTAATAAAGTCGTTGACGCTGCAAAATCGGCTTTATACACAGGTAATTACGGTGACGGAAAAATATTTATTTACGATATAGAAAGTGTTATTAAAATTCGTACAGGCGAAGAAAACTATAACGCTCTTCAAGATTCTGATGAATGGGATCGCTCATAAATAATTTAATATAAAATTTTCATAGAAAAATCAATTTAAAATTTAACTATTATGTCTTTGTACAATTAGTTAAACATATAAAATCATCAACATCTTACAATAAAAAAACAATTATGGTTTTCAAACCATAAAAATAGGAGGCAATTATTATGGAAAAAGTTACAGATTATTTCGGAAGTATGGTCTTTGATGACAGAGTAATGAAAGCAAAATTATCGGAAAGTGTTTACAAATCGCTGAAAAACACTATTGACAGAAGTACACCGCTTGATATCTCAGTTGCTAATGCAGTTGCTGCAGCTATGAAAGATTGGGCAATTAAAAAAGGTGCAACACATTATACACACTGGTTTCAGCCCATGACAGGTGTGACCGCTGAAAAACACGACAGTTTTATTTCTCCAGCTCCCGACGGCAGAGTAATTATGGAATTTTCAGGCAAAGAACTTGTTAAAGGCGAACCAGACGCATCAAGTTTTCCGTCGGGCGGACTTAGAGCAACATTTGAAGCACGTGGATACACCGCATGGGATCCAACTTCTTACGCATTTATTAAGGATGGAACACTTTATATTCCAACCGCTTTTTGTTCATACACAGGCGAATCACTTGATAAAAAAGTTCCTCTTCTCCGCTCAATGGAATCATTAAACAAACAAGCACTTCGTATATTAAGACTTTTTGGAAATACAGAAGTTCAAAGTGTTCGCACATCAGTAGGTCCTGAACAAGAATACTTCCTTGTCGACAGAGATTTGTGGAAACAAAGAAAAGATCTTATTATGACAGGAAGAACTCTTTTCGGAGCCATGCCACCAAAAGGGCAAGAAATGGATGATCATTATTTCAGTTCAATTAAACCTCGAATTACCGCATATATGGCCGATCTTGATAAAGAACTTTGGAAACTTGGTATTCTTGCTAAAACTAAACATAATGAAGTTGCTCCTGCTCAACATGAGCTCGCTCCAATTTATACCACAACTAACATCGCAGTAGACCATAATCAACTTACAATGGAAATTATGCAAAAAGTAGCACTACGTCATAATCTTGTTTGTCTTCTTCACGAAAAACCTTTTGAAGGTGTAAACGGAAGCGGTAAACACAATAACTGGTCTATTTCGACTAACCAAGGTGAAAATTTATTGTCTCCAGGCGAAACCCCCGCTGAAAATGCACAATTCTTGCTTTTCTTAGTTGCAGTAATTAGAGCAGTTGACGAATATCAAGATTTACTAAGACTCTCAGTAGCAACCGCAGGCAACGACCACAGACTTGGTGCAAATGAAGCACCTCCAGCCGTTATTTCTATTTTCCTTGGTGACGAACTAACAAGTATTCTCAATGCTATCGAAGAAGGTAGAGCCTACGACGGCACAATAAAAGAAAAAATGCACCTCGGAGTTGACGTCTTTCCTAAATTCAGTAAAGATACAACCGACAGAAACAGAACTTCACCTTTTGCATTTACCGGAAATAAATTTGAGTTTCGCATGCTCGGTTCATCAAATAGCATTTCCTGTACTAACATTCATCTAAACGCCGCAGTAGCCGAAATTTTAAAGCAGTTTGCCGATAAACTTGAAAATGCTGCTGATTTTGATATAACACTTCACGAACTAATTAAAACAACAATAAAGACACATAAACGAATTATATTTAACGGTAACGGTTATGACGATGCTTGGACTACTGAAGCTGAAAAACGCGGATTGTCAAATCTTAAAACTACTGCTGATGCCATGCCCAAAATCTGCGATGAAAAAAACGTGGATATGCTAACCTCACAAGGGATCTTCACCAAATCAGAAATTCGTTCTCGTTGTGATATTATACTTGAAAACTATGTTAAAACAGTTAATATCGAAGCAATGACAATGATCACTATAACAAGAAAAGAAATCTTACCCGCAATTATGAAATTTTCAGCGGATATAGCAAGCGGCATAAGCGTAAAATCAAGCGTTTCAGGAGCCACTTGTAAATGTGAAAAAAACCTTGTGCTTATTCTGTCTGAACTCATTGACAAAATCGACGTAGAAACAATCGAACTCGAAAACACAATAGAAAAATTAAAGGAAATTTCTGAAATCATTCCTGCAGCACAATATGTAAAAGATTCTATGATTTCTCAAATGAAAAAATTACGTTCATTAGTTGATAAAGCAGAAACGATGACTTCAAAAGAATACTGGCCTATGCCAACATATGATCAACTTCTTTTCGGCGTATGATAAATATCTTTATTAAAAAAATTTAACATTATAACAAAAAGCTTCTCAGTTTAATTATAAAAATAAACTAAGAAGCTTTTTATTGATTGCTGCGTTTATTATTTAATGGGTTTGTCTCTACAAAAATTCCCAGCAATTTAGCCCGGATTCTATATTTTATTGTTTTTTCGGCATCAACTTTTCATATACCCCCAGAGCAAGAGTAAAACTTGCAATTCCATCTTTATGGTATTCGTTCCATTTTTCTATTATTTTCCTTTGTCCTTCTTCGCTTAATACCCACTTTTTCAACACTTTTGCTTTTTTGTGAGGAAATTTTTTTCCTCTAAGAAGTTCTCCATTAGTTTTTACACTAACCTCGTACTCACCATATTCAGCATGTAAGTGTGGGATATGACCCTTTTTCTCATCAGTACGAATAATTATTTTTATCCCATCAAACTCTGCAATTTTAGCTCTAATTTGCATAACTTGAAGGTCAAAAAGTTCATACCAAAAATCATTATCAAAATCTGAAACTATTATTTGTTCATTCTTTTTGTCGTCCATATTTAACTATTCCTTTCACTTATTAGCAAATTTACTCATAACAGCCATAGCAACTTTAATTCCATCAACAGCAGCACTCATGATTCCACCAGCATATCCCGCACCTTCACCACAGGGAAACAATCCTTCACACGATGTAGACATAAAACTGTCATTTCTTAAAATTCTTATAGGGGAACTGGTTCTTGTTTCAGGTGCGGTTATTATCGCATCTTTAGATGCAAAACCGTTTAACTTTGTATCAAACTTTCTTATGCCAAGTTTCAACATGTTATTAACAAAATTTGGAAATATGTTCTCAATGTTAGAAATCTTTGTTCCACATTTATATGTCGGAATAATCTTTCCCTCTCTATAAGGCAATCCATGCAAATACGTCCCAACATTAGTCATAGGAGCTGCATATGATTGTTTTCCCATCTCAAACGCTAAATTTTCTATATGTCTTTGAAAATGCATACCACTCAAAGGATTAGACCCAAAATCGTCTCTCGATACACTAACAACCAATGCAGCATTTGCATTCTCACCATCACGAGCATATTCACTCATCCCGTTTGTTACCACACCACCTAATTCAGATGCAGCAGGAACAACCACTCCTCCTGGACACATGCAAAAAGTATAAACACACCTACCATCAATCTTGTAGGAATATGCATATTCTCCCCTTGGCAAAGCAGGATGTCCTGCGAATTTACCATATAAAGCCCTGTCCACATTTTTTTGCAAATGTTCTATTCTAACCCCAACAGAAAATGGCTTAGATTCAATATTAACATTATTTTTTAGAAGCATTTCAAAAGTGTCTCTCGCACTATGCCCAATGGCCAATATTACAGCATTCGTTTTTATTTCATCTTTATTCGTTACAACAGAAGCTATTCTATTGCCATCAAACTTAATATTTTCCAATTTTTCCATAAATCTGATTTCTGCACCTAACGAAATAATCTCACCTCTAATTGACTTTATAATTTTTCTAAGAATATCTGTTCCAATATGAGGTTTTGCTTTGATTCTTATATCATCAGGCGCTCCATGTTTAATAAACAAATCAGTCACAATGTCACAAAGAGGATCACTTATTCGGGTAACGAGCTTACCATCAGAAAATGTTCCTGCTCCACCTTCACCAAACTGAACGTTGCTATTTTCATCTAAAACACACTCTTCCCAAAATTTTTCAACTCTATCTACTCTACTATCAACATCTTCTCCTCTTTCAATAACTATTGGTCTATATCCATTTTTAGCCAGCATATACGAAGCTAATATGCCAGCAGGTCCAAACCCAATAACTACCGGTCTACCGTCTAGTCTCTCTTTTCCATAACGAACCTCTAATTTTTCAGAGCATCTAAAAATAACTCTAGGATTATTTTTAGAAATAATTCTTTCTTGTTCCAAACTTTTCAGTTCAATACAAACGGCATACACCAATTTTATACGTTGCCTGTGCCGCGCATCAACAGATTTTTTAGCAATGCTAGCCATTTTTATATCACTTCTATTTAAATTTAACATTTTAATAGCTTTTAAAATTGCTACATTTTCATCCATATCCAAGTCAACACAAACTTGTGGCACAAAAATTGGCATTACTTTCCATTACCCCGTCTTTCTCAAATAATACAAAAATTATTTTTTATTTGCAGTAATTGAACATTTATATTCTCCAACTGCCCAAGCACCATCTTTATTTACAGTTTCCACTATAACTGGAACAATCTGTTTTCCTTCCTTTATGGATACATTTGTCAAATCTACTGTTGCAGTTATATCAGACGCATTAAGATTGTCTATAACATCCACAAATCCAACAAATTTTACATCTTTAATTACCGATGAATTTATATTTACATCGTAATCACTAGGAACATTACTTAATTTCACATCACTAACTGAAAAATTTCTAGACTTCCAGTTGCTAGAATCAAAAGACACCGTAGCAGCATCAATTCTATCTATATTTTTGTATCCCGAAGGCACTTTAACAGTAAATATAAACGACTTTCCAATATCCAACTCACGCATATCAATATATCCAAGATTCACTTCACTAATACTATCTATTATATCCGGTGCTCCAGCAATATTAATCTGGCCAGGTGATATTATTGCATTTAATAAATCAGTATTAAAATGATTTGATGCATTTTTATACATAAACTTTAATGGAATTTGCTTTTCTTTATATACAGGAACATTTACTTTAAACTTTATATCTTCATTGTATTTAAATGAGGTAGCATCCATTTCAAATCCATCAACAGATATAAATTTGGGTGTTGCTTCAAATACTTTAGATGTATTCAAATTTGCAGATGCATCTACCACCAATTTAACATAATCCAACTTATCTATCATCTGTTTTGGACCACTAACAAATAATTTTTCTGGCTGGCATACAGCTTGATCACTAACATATCCAGGATCCACCTTGATATTAGGCGTTTCCGCAACTAATGCTACTGTCTTTGTTGAAATAGAGTCAAAAGAAAAACTGGCAAATTGAGGCTCAATTTCATCAATATAAACATCACGTTGAGGCTGTTTTAAATTTGCAGTAAGATTTATTTCATATGTTCCTTCACTTGTCACATTAATCATAGAAGTTGGAGATACAACAATATCTTTATTAGATATTAAGCCTATTTTATATTTAGGGCCTCGTACAGTAACTGATACAGTTTTAGGTTCTATATCCACAATTTCCAAACTCAATTGCTCTGCTTGCGTATTTTTAGTATCACAAGTTATGGGAACATTATATATAGTCACAGTCCCACTACTGTCATTTACCATTACCGTAACAAACCAAGCAATAACAGCTATAACAACAGATATAACTATAGTAAATTTCTTGTTAGAAAAAATCTCATCTAAATCAAATTTTTTCATTTTATTTACACCTTTCCGAATGAAATATTAGCTTATTTCAAACCATTTTGTAGATAAGAAATAACATCTGTTCTACTTAAATTACGCTTGAGTTTTCCATCTTCTGCAATCGAAATAAACCCTGTTTCTTCAGAAACAACCACAACAATAGCATCTGAATTTTCACTCATTCCGATTGCTGCTCTATGTCTAGAACCTAAAACTCTAGATATATATTCTTCCTTTGATGGTTTTGGCAAAAAACATGAAGCAGCTACAATTTTAGTGTTTCTTATCACAACTGCTCCATCATGCAGCGGTGAATTTTTAAAAAATAAATTTTGTATAAGGTCTTCACTTATATTTGCATTTATCTCTACACCTGTTTCAATGATATCTCCCAATTTTGTTTTTCTTTCGAAAATAATTATAGCTCCAGTTCGCGACTTAGCCATACTTTCACACGCATTCGCTACCTTATATATCACAACTCTATCAAATTCAGTATTTTCATTTTCACTATTTCCACTATATAAAAAATTTTTAAAACGACCACTCATTTTAGCTCTTCCAACATGTTCCAATACACGTCTCAACTCATTTTGAAACAATACAACAATTGCAAGCGGTCCCCACAAAAGAATGTTTGAAGTCATAACCGCTAAAGTTTTTAAATTCAAAATTTTTGCAAAAAAAGCAATAAACAACAAAAAGAGCAACCCTTTCACTAACTGAACTGCCCTAGTTTCCCTAAGAATCTGAATAATCTTATAAATTATATATGAAATCACAAGTATGTCTAACAAATCTGTAAATTCAAATGACAAAACAACGCCCCATAGCATATTAAAAAAAGCGACTAACTGATTCATATATTTTTAGTCCTCTCTAATAAATAAACAACTTATTAAAACAATCTATTCTAAAAACATTCTACCACAAAACCACAAGTATTACAACTTATACTACAGCATAAAATCAATTTATAATTATTAATTACTAAACACTTTAGAAATAACCGATTTTATATTGTTTGCAGGTATAATTTCAACACAATCAGGAATTTTTTTAACCTTTTGCATACAGTTGCTAGGAATTATTATCTTATTAAATCCTAATTTCTTTGCTTCAATAACTATTTTATCAACTCCAGCAACCGATCTTATTTCACCCGCTAAACCAATCTCACCAAACGCAATTAATTTTTCATCCAATGGCTTATCTCTCAAACTAGAAATTAGCGATAATGCAATAGCCAAATCTGCAGCCGGATCATCCAACTTAATTCCTCCAACAACATTTATATAGCAATCTAACGTACCAAAAAAATATCCAGCTCTTTTTTCCAATACCGCAATTATTAAAGACATTCTATTATAGTCAAATCCTTTACACATACGTCTAGGCATTCCAAATCCAGATTTAGTAACCAATGATTGAACCTCTGCCAAAATAGGTCTTGTCCCCTCCATTATAGAACAAACACAACTCCCCGATACACCACTAGGTCTTTCATTCAATAAAACAGCTGATGGGTTATTTACAGGTTTTAGCCCCTCTTTTAGCATCTCAAAAACCGCTATCTCGTTAGTAGAACCAAAACGATTTTTAACAACACGCAATATCCTAAAAGCAAATTTAGTTTCACCCTCAAAATACAAAACAACATCAACAATATGTTCTAATATCTTTGGTCCTGCAATATTTCCTTCTTTATTAACGTGTCCTACTAATATTATTGATATATCCTTCTCTTTAGCAATTTTTTGCAAGACATACGTGCACTCTCTAACCTGCGTAACACTTCCAGAAGCAGATGAAATTTCAGACAAATTCATAGTTTGTATTGAATCAATCATTACAATATCAGGATTAATGTTTTTTATTGAACTAACTATAGAGTCCATATCAGACTCAGGTAATATAAATAAATTGTCATTATCAACCTGCAACCTATTTGCTCTTAATTTTAATTGTTTTGCACTTTCCTCTCCTGAAACATAAAGAATTTTGTTGTTATTAGCTAAATTACTGCAAATTTGAAGTAATAATGTAGATTTTCCTATACCAGGATCTCCACCAATCAAAGAGATAGACCCTTTAACAATTCCACCTCCAAAAAGCACATTTAATTCATCAATCCCCGTATCATATCTCAGTTCAGAATCAAAATCTATTTCTTTTAATGCTTTAGGTTGAATAAACTCAATAAAAGATTTTGTTTTGCTAATTTTATCAACCATCGCTTCATCAAATGTGTTCCAATTTCCACATTCTGGACAGCATCCTGTCCATTTTGCAGAAGTATATCCACACTCTCTACAAACAAACTCCACTTTATTTTTAGACATATTTCTTAAACATTCCTTTCCTAAAGAAACCGTTATTTAACACAAAAACTTGCTATGAAGTCACATTATAACAAAATTTTAAGAATTATAAAACTTTAAAATACCAGTATATATGGAAAACGCCATTTTCTTTTGATAACTTTCATCTTTAAGTAACAACATCTCATCCTTATTAGACATAAAACCACATTCGCATAAAACAGCAGGCGTTTTAGCATTATAAATTAAATATACATTATCTTGAACAGGTTTTATATTTCTTTTATTGTTAGGCTGCAACGTTTTCACTATTGTGTTTTGTAGTTGTTCCGCCAATTCTTTACTATGTTCATTTTGGGATCCGTAAAAAACCTGTGCTCCCCAATATTGGGATTGTGGAAACTTGTTTTGATGAATGGACACAAAAATAGCATTTTCATTTTCGTTAGCAATTTTCAATCTATTAATCAAGTCGGAGCACTTCTTTTTTCTAAGACTATCTGCTCCCTTATCGTATATGGAAATATCTTCTGTTCTAGTCATAATTGTTTGAAATCCAGATACATCCAACAAATCCTTCAATATCTTTGCAATTTTTAAATTAATATCTTTTTCAAATACATCACCAACAACTGCTCCTCCATCTTCTCCACCATGTCCAGGATCAATAACAATTTGCCGAGATGTTTTATTTTTTACAAATACAGGAACATAACTACCTGTATTAATAATATATATAATTGACATAAAAGATGCAAATAATATTAAAACAATCATTGCTGCCACAGATTTTTTAGTCATAATTTAGAATGCCTCCATATTATTATTTTCATTTAAATATTTTAGCATCCTCAATTTTTCACATTGTTCTTAAATATACTATAAGATATATTCCAAATAAACAAAAAATATGTATTTTAATAACAATTATACGTAACTAACTTTGTTCTCTAAACATGATACATATATCATTTAAACCTTGTAGTGACAGTGTTTTATCAACAACATTAATGGAATCGGTATAACTAGCAATTAACCCAGAAAGTCCTCCCGTAGCAACAACATATGCATCACAACCCATTTCCTTTTTTAAACACTTTATTGTATGTACAGTCGCACCAACAAATCCACATATTGCTCCAGACTGCATACTAGTTACAGTATCCTTCCCAATTATAACTTCTGGTGCTGATATTTCCACTCTTGGCAACTTAGCCGCATATCTATTCAAAGCTTCCATAGATATTTTTATTCCCGGAAAAATACATCCTCCCTCATAACATCCATCTTTTGAAACAACATCAAAAGTAGTAGCCGTACCAAAATCAACCACAATAAGAGCCCTAGAATATATTTTATATGCACAAAAAGCATTAACTAATCTATCAATCCCAACTTCTTTTTTTATTTTATAGTTATTCTCTATCGGAACATCACAGTTTTCTCCAACAATTATTGGAACTTTCTCTAAATATTTTTTTATTGCGTTGTTCATAGCAAACATTATTTGAGGGACAACAGAAGCTATAACCACATCCTCAATATCGATAGTATTAATTCCACGCACTCTGAAAAATTGTAACATCATTAATCCAATCTCATCGGATGTGGTATTTCTATCCGTAACTAACCTAAAATTATTAATCAATTTACTATTTTTAAATAACCCGAACTCCATATTAGTATTTCCAATATCAATAGCAAGAATCAATAATATAACCTCCATCTATATTACATAAGTGGTGCAAAAGGTCTTAAAACAAAACCTAATAATTTCTGAATCCAACTTCTCTGTTTACATTTTTCCAGTGTAATCTCTTGAGATGCTCCCATTACACGTTTAAAATCACAATATATTTGTTGTAATGATGCTGTCTTATATAAAAATACACTACATTCAAAATGTAAATATAAACTCCTAAAATCAAAATTAGCAGTCCCAACAACAGCAACCGAATCATCAGACACTATAAGTTTAGAATGTATAAAACCAGGAGTGAATTCATATATCTTAACACCCGCTTTTATTAGCTTTTTATAAGAACTTCTTGTCAGAGCATGAACATACGCTTTATCAGGTATATGAGGAGTAATAATAACAACTTCAACTCCACTCTCAGCAGCAAAAATAAGCGCAGCAGTTAATTCATAATCCATAACAAGATATGGTGTTTCAATATAAACATATTTTTTCGCACAAGTAATTATCTTTAAATACGTAGAATCATGCAAATTATGATCTCTAATTGGATTGTCTCCAAATGGAACAACAACCCCTGAATCTTTCAATTTTACAGTTGGCATATAATTTTGATAATAACTTTTTTCTCCAGATAAATAATGCCACATTCTCAAAAACAAAATAGTAAAACTAGCCGTTGCATCTCCTTCCAATCTAATACCACAATCTTGCCAATAACCAAAACGCTCTATTTCATTGATATATTCATCTGCTAAATTTATTCCCCCGGTATAAGAAATATTTCCATCAATTACAACAATCTTTCTATGGTCACGATTATTCATAAAAGCATCTAATCGAGGTTTTATTATATTAAACACCCTAGTTCTTATTCCTAATTTTTCCATATATTCAGGATAGTCAACAGGTAAAGATGCTATGGTTCCAAAATCATCGTATATTAACCTTACATCCACACCTTCTTTAACTTTAGCTACCAAAATGTCAACCACTTCATTCCACATTTTACCAGGACATATTATAAAAAACTCCATAAAAATAGTCTTTTTTGCCAGTTTTAAATCTTGAATTAATCTCTTAAAATAAACATCTCCCGGACTTAAAAACTCAGTTAAAGTATTTGTATACGCAGTTTGTTTCGAAACATTCCACATCCAATCAATTATCTGCCTACAATTAAAATCAATATCTAATTTCTTAGCGTTATTTTCCATATTACACATGCATTCTCTACCGTGTGCATCAATATAGTTAAATTTTTTCTTCATGTTTTTAGTTGTGTGTTTTTTACCAAAAATAATATATAACACAGAACCTGCAAACGGTATTAAAATTATGCTAGTTATCCAAGAAATTTTGTATGCCGGATTACCCATATCATTAACAACAAAAAGTATTGTTATTAGACTAACAATATACAATCCAATTCCAAAGAAAATAAATAATCTTCCTAAAATCACCATCATAAATATTAGAAGCACTATCTCAACAACCAACAAAATTGTAGCAACAAATGCTTTTTTCGTTATAACATTCCAAACACGCTTCATGTTTCCTCCTAAAATAAGCAAACAATTTAAAACAGTAATAGTTGTGCTTATTATATCATAATTGCCTTATTGTAACAAGCGAACAAGACACACCTAATATAAATTTTTCATTTTTTTATTTTTTAAACATCGTCAAAATAAAAATGAGCATGTACAAGAAACACAGCCCATTTTTTAATTAAAATCTATTAATCTTTATCTACACCACCGACAATCCTATAATAAACCTTAGAAGTCACTTTATATATTGCGCAATACAATAAAGATAATATTATAAAGCTAATTAATGCCATACAAATAAAGAAACTATAATCATGATATGCAGTAGAATTTATAATTCTAGTGAGCCAAATTATAGAAAACACCGTATGCAATCCTGCCAAAATTAAAGGTGCAAAAAACGTGATTAACAATTGAGAATTCACGCTCTTTTTAATTTCCTGTTTAGATATGCCTACTTTTCTCATAACATCGAATCTATTAGCATCTTCATACCCCTCTGAAACTTGCTTATAGTACATAATTAGTATTACAACTAGTGTGAACAATATTATAAAGAATATGCTCAAAAATAATACTTCTTTTAAATCCTTAAAATCCACATATTTTGACTGATTGTAATTATTTGTTATAACTCCTCTTAATTTCAAATTGTCATAAGATTCATATGTTTTTTTTCTAAGTCGATCTATAACATCTTTTATTCTATCATTAGCACAATCTATATCAAATCTTAGTTGAAAATGAGATAAAATAGTTTGTTGAACATCTCCGCCACAAGACAAAATCATATTTTCAATTTCTTTAGCTTCACTAATGTTAGATATAAAAATCACAAGTTTAGCGTTATACCACGATCTATCTATTTTCATAGGTTCTAGCTGTCTATTTACAATTTTAAACGTCTTTTCTTGCTTGCCATCCCAGGTAAAAGATATTGAATCCTTATCGTATTCTCCTCCCAAAACATTAACAATTGCCTCACCATAATTTAGAGTTTCGTTAGTTCCCATATTTTTATTATAATCTTCAATTGGAATAATTTCAAAGTCAATATATTTAGCAGGTTCATGATCACGACTATAGTCCAAATCACGACTCATATTAATCTTATCACCATATATAGAAACAACACTTCCACAAGATCCAATACTTCGATATTCCGAATAGTTTTTTAAATCAATATCATTTTCACTAGCAAAATTTAAAATGTCTTTTTTTATTTTTAAGTTATCATCACTTAATAATCTATCAATGTTTTCCTCGGTAACTCTCACCTGTGTATTTTGTTGTGGATATTGACATCTCAGTATGTCATCAGTAACCCACTGCACAAAAATATAAGTAGACATTATAAACTGAATTATGGTTAACAAAACACAAATAGAAGCAAGTCCTGCCCCGTTTCTTTTCATTCTATACATCATAGACGAAATAGATATAAAATGGTGTGATTTATAGTAATAATGTTTATTATTTTTTAATACTCTACATACAAATATTGAGCTTGATATCATAATAATATATGTTGAAACAATAACCAAAACAACTCCAATAAAAAGCCAAAAAGGTCCTGTCGCATTATAGATATTAAAGATAGCAATATACGCAAATATAAGCAACAATAACCCTATTATTCCAACAAACATATTACTTTTTGGAGGCTTTTCTCCAAAATTTTCACTTTTAATTAAAGAAATAGCATCAGAAAAACTAATTTGGCGCAATGAATGTAAAAATATTAGCGCAAAAATAATACAAAAGACAACGATTGTCCATATACCTGCATCTGGAGATACAACTAACTTATAGTCAATATCACCACTAAGCATGCTTAATAACAAAGTTTCTGCCAATTTGTAAAATAAAAATCCAATAATAAGTCCCAAAAATACAACAATTAATAACATTACTAACGTTTCAAAAAACAAAATTTTTGAAATATTACGTTTATTCATTCCTAAAACGTTATATAGTCCAAATTCTTTTTTTCTTTTTTTCATCAAAAACGAGTTAGTATAGAATAAGACGAGTCCTGAAAACAATGCAAAAATCCAAGAAAAAAAACCTGTATTAATTAAAAAACTAACTTTAGCAACAGCTTGACTATCTTTCAAAAAATAAATTATGTAGCACATTGCAAACATTACTGAACATGTTAAAATATATGGCACATAAATCTTTTTATTCTTTTTTATTCCATCTATCGCAAATTTTAAGTAAAAACCTAATCTCATTACGATTCACCACCAGATGCTAACAATGTTATTGTATCCGATATTTTTTCATAAAATTTAAAATCAGTATCGTTACCTTTATATATCTGATGAAAAATTTTTCCGTCTCTAATAAATAAAACTCTATCTGCAAAACTAGCTGATTTAACTGAGTGAGTAACCATTAAAATTGTTTGTCCTAATCTATTTATTTTTGCAAACAATCTTAAAAGTTCATCTGCAGATTTTGAATCTAAAGCCCCAGTCGGTTCATCTGCAAAAACAAGTTTTGGATCTGTTATTATTGCACGTGCAACAGCAGCTCTTTGTTTTTGACCACCTGAAACCTCATATGGATATTTTTTTAATATATCTTCTATTTTCAATTCTTTAGCTATAGGTTTTAGTTTATCCTTCATATCTTTATATTTTTTTCCACTTAAAACCAAAGGCAAAAATATATTATCTTCCAAAGTAAATGTATCTAAAAGATTAAAATCCTGAAAAACAAATCCAATATTATTTCTCCTAAAATTAGCCATTTTCGATTCGCTAATTTTAGAAATATTTCTTCCATCCAAAATAACACTTCCGCTAGTTGGTTTGTCTAAAGCTGCCAAAATGTTTAATAGTGTTGTTTTTCCAGAACCAGATTCACCCATTATAGCAATATATTCACCTTCTTCAACATTAAAATTAACATCTGCCAAAGCCTCAACTTGGTTTCCTCCAAATCGAGTTGAATATATTTTTTTTAATTGACTGACCTCCAAAATACTCATTTAATTTTTCCTCCTAATTTCCATCAAACACTATATATAAATCTTAGCAAATCATTAAACCAATTTCTATATTATCGTCTTACATTATTTTATATTTTATTACAATTTTGTAAGAATTACAAACACATGTAAATTGCTAATTTTAAAAATTCATGATATAATTTTACTAATATTTCATTACCTATTAACCCTATATCAATGTATTTGTGAGGTTTTTATGTATAAAATCTTAATCGTAGAAGATGATCTTGGAATAGCTAATGCAATTAAGCTCCAAGCAGAAACTTGGAATTTTGATGTTAAAATTATAGAAGACTTTAACAATGTTCTAACTGAATTTTCTGATTTTGAACCACATATTGTTTTAATGGACATATCATTACCTTTTTTTGATGGCTATTATTGGTGCAAAAAAATAAGAAATATCTCTAAAGTTCCGATTATATTCATATCTTCAGCCAACGATAAAATGAATATTATAATGACTATAAATATGGGCGCAGATGATTTTATATCAAAGCCATTTGACATGAATGTGCTAATAGCAAAAATACAAGCTTTATTGAGAAGAGCCTATGATTTTACGAACACAAATTCTATTTTAGAGCATAACGGTGCCTTTTTGAACACTGAAGACAACACATTAACATTTAACGATAAAAAAATAGAGTTAACTAAAAATGACTACAAAATTTTATTATGTCTAATGACAAACAAAGGTAAAGTTGTGAGTAGAGACGAATTAATGGAACAATTATGGGAAACCGATGTCTTCATAGATGAAAACACACTAACTGTAAATGTTAATAGATTAAGGAAAAAGCTCGACAATGTCGGGTTGAAAAATTTTATATCTACCAAATTTGGTGTTGGATATATAATCAAATAAAATCCTCCGATTTAAACAAACGAAAGGAATATTAAATGGAATTTTTCAGACGATATATATTAAAAAATATTAAATTAATTTATTTTTCACTGCTTTCTTTTACAGTATTTGCCATAATGTTCTTTTTGTATGAAATACCAATTGGAGCCATCACATATCCTGCAATACTATGTTTCTTTATTGCGTTGGTTTTTATAATATTCGACTATATAAAAAAGCTTCACATTCACAATAAACTACTAGAAATCCAAAAATTAGAGCCTAAATTAATTTCAAATATGCCAAAAACCGATAATATTTTAGAATATGATTATCAAATAATAATTAAAAATTTAAAGCAAAACATATATAATCTAGAAACAACAAAAAACAAACAATATAGTGACATGATTGACTACTACACTTTATGGGCACATCAAATAAAAACACCCATAACATCAATGAAACTAACATTAAAAAATCCATCTGACACTTTAAAAAGCCAATTTCAAACAGATTTACATAGAATTGAACAATATGTAGACATGGTTTTAGCTTTTATGCGCCTTAATTCCGAATACAGCGATTATATTTTTAAAGAATATTCCCTAGATGAGATAATAAAAACATCGATAAAGAAATTTTCGCATGATTTTATTTCTAAAAAAATAAAATTAGATTATCTTTCATTAAATAAATTAATTATCACTGACAAAAAATGGTTTTCTCTAATTATTGAACAACTTTTATCGAATGCCCTAAAATATACTCAAACCGGTAGCATAAAAATATATTGTCCTCATGATCAAACACTCTGCATAAGAGACACTGGCATAGGAATTAAACCAGAAGATATCCCTAGAATTTTTGATAAAGGATATACTGGATATAACGGACATAATGCTAGGCATTCCAGCGGAATAGGTTTATATATTTGTAAAAGAATATGTAATAACCTAAAAATAAAAATCAAAGTCACATCAGAATATAACAAAGGTACATCTGTATATTTAACTTTTGATCAACAAGAAATTACTCCCATTTAAAAAACAGATAAGAGTTCAGTTTAATCAAGCTCTTATCTGTTTTTTATTTTAATATAATTTTTAATCATCAAACATTGGAGTCGATAAATACCTTTCTCCCGTATCTGGTAATATGACTACAATAACCTTATCCTTGTTTTTGATACGTTTGGCAATCTGAATTGCTGCATAAACAGCTGCTCCAGAGGATATTCCCACAAGTATTCCTTCTGTTTTTGCCAAAAAATTTCCAATTTCAAAAGCACAGTTATCTTCAACAGTTATTATTTCATCATAAATCGAAGTATCCAACACATCAGGTACAAAACCCGCTCCAATTCCTTGAATTTTATGGGTACCACCTAAAACTCCTTTTGAAAGAACAGGTGAGCCACAAGGTTCAACAGCTACAACCTTCATATCTGATTTTTTCTCTTTAAGATATTTTCCTGTTCCCGATATTGTTCCACCTGTTCCAACACCAGCAACCAAAATATCAACTTTCCCGTCTGTATCTCTCCAAATTTCAGGACCAGTTGTCAATCTATGAGCAATCGGATTAAACTTATTTGAAAATTGACTTGGGACAAAAGAATCTGGAATTTGTTGTGCTAATTCATCGGCTTTTTCAATAGCACCTTTCATCCCTTTAGATCCTTCAGTTAGAACTATCTGAGCTCCATATGCTTTTAATAAATTTCTTCGCTCAACACTCATAGTCTCTGGCATAGTTAAAACAAGCTTATATCCTTTAGCAGCAGCAATAGCAGCCAATCCAATCCCAGTATTCCCACTAGTTGGCTCAATAATAACCGAATTCGATTTTAATTCTCCACTCTTTTCAGCAGCACCTATCATCTCTTTGGCAATACGGTCTTTAATACTTCCTGCAGGATTAAAATATTCCAATTTCCCGTAAAGTTGAGCACACAAACTATTTTCTTTCTCACAAGCATGTAATCTCAAAAGAGGAGTATTACCAACAAGATCTGTTATCCTATTATAATATTTCACAAAATCTTTCTCCCTACAAACTTAATCACATGAAATATTTACTCAAAACCTCCCATTAACATAATTTCATATATTGTCAACAACATCAATCTGTCTTTCTTCCATTTGTTCCGCAACAGCAGTAAAAGTAACATCTGCACTAGAATTCAATGCAGTTTCAACTGAATCTTGAATTACACCAATTATAAATCCAACAGCAACCATTTGCATAGAAACATCGGACGAAATACCAAGAAATGAACAAGCCATCGGAATTAACAACAAAGAACCACCTGCAACACCAGATGTACCACATGCACCCAATGTTGAAATTATTGCCAATAAAATCGCAATAGTAATTGGAACATACACTCCTAATGTATTTGCAAGCGTCAATGACATAATTGTTATAACAACAGCCGCACCATTCATATTTATCGTTGATCCAAGCGGTATAGACACCGAATAGAAATTTTTATCTAAACCAAGTTTTTCACAAAGTGCCATATTTACAGGGATATTTGCAGCAGAGCTTCTCGTAAAAAACGCTGGAATCGCACTTTCACGAATACACCTAAGCACAAGCGGAAATGGATTCCTTCTTGTACATACAAATATAATAAAAGGATTAGATACCAACATCACAAACAACATTGTTAAAACCAATTCTAATATTAGTTTTCCATAAGATGTAAAAATAGATATTCCATTAGCTGAAACAGTAGTAAACACAATTCCCATAACGCCAAAAGGTGCACACTGTATTATCCAACCAACAACCTTTGAAATCGCATCAGATATATTTCCAATCACTGTTATGGTTGTTTGATTAGCAACTTTCTTCAACCCAAATCCAATTATAATTGCCCAAAATAAAATTCCTAAATAATTTCCTCCTAACAATGCACTAATTGGATTTTCAACAACACCCTTTAACAAATTTTCAAAAATTTCTGTAAGTGACTTTGTAGCTTCTGTTTTAGTATATTTTTCACTCAACTGTACGGTTAAAGGGAAAACATAGCTAACACACACCGCAACAATCGCACTAACTAAAGTACTAGTCATGTAAAGAATTACAATATTTCTAAATTTTGATTCAATTCCTGCTCCTGCCTGCGAAATTGAACTCATTACAAGAACAAACACAAGAATTGGAGCAACAGCTTTTAGAGCGCTAACAAATAAAATACCAAAATAACCTATTGCTGTAGCCTGTGGAACCGCAACCCCCAATATGGAACCAATTATAATACCACACAGTATCTTCAAAATCAAATTTGTTTTATTCCATGTTATAACTATAGCTTTCAACTTTTGTTTCCCTCCCGTTTTACCGTACATTATTTTTATTATACATTTATATTATAATACATTTCCCTGAGCCATACCAAACCCTGCAACACAATTTAACCAGCGCTTCATATAACACAAAGAAATATATATTATTTTTTAAAATAATCTCATTCTCATTTTCGGCAAAATCTCTCGATCCGTCAATATTCGAGCACAAAAAGATGTCGAAAATTCACATAAAAACCTAACATCAAAATCACTAAATTATATTCATCTTAAATCGTAGATATCTATCCCAGACCGTTTCAACAATTTCATCTTTCATCTGTTCTAATTCTTGTTCATTTACCCATTTAGCATCTACAACTTCCTCTGGCTGAAGCACAAGATTCATTTCCGAATCCACATGTCCCAAAAACGTATGCATAATACAATGCCTGTCTTGCATAACTATCTTTCCTAAATATTTTAATTTATCCTCAGACAATATAATTCCTGTTTCCTCTCTAAGTTCTCTCTGGACACCCTCTATAACACTTTCTCCTGCCAAAACGGATCCTCCACTACATTCCCACTTTAGTCCCCAGGATTTATCTGGATGCCTCTGAGTCAAAAGTATATTACCATGTTGATCTTTAATCCATATGCTAACAGCCACATGAAATAGACCATCTGGTATTTTTAAATTCGAACCTCGTTCCCATGTTAATCCTACTTCATTTTCATTTATATCAACAATAGTCCATTTTTCACTCATCATTACTGCTCCTACAGTTAATTTTAAATATTGAAATTTTCAAATTTCATATCATATGTAGCTTAATATTTGCTTTTTAACTCTCACTTTAGCAATTCCTATATTAACTAAATTTCTAACGAATTATGCCATTTTAATATAACATAAGCCAATTTATGCTATTAAATCTAAAAACTACTGCTTAATCGAATCCTTATTTACATAAAACGTAAAATAAGTTTCCGAATATGGTTCATTATTCAGAGTAAAATACCACTAATCCTCTGCTAATGGTTCAAATTCTCCTTCAATCATAGCTTTTTTCAAAATCATCCTACTAGTATCATTCACATCTTTAGCCCAACGAACAAAATGCTTAACGGCTTTATGTAGACGATAGGCATCAAAAATCTTCAATCGATATTCCTTTTTCAACAAACTATCACTGATCTTAGCTAATGCCTCGCCAGCCTCCTTTGTTATTAGTGCTACAGGTTCTTCATACCCATAAATTCTATTCCCGACAAAATTATATGTTGAATAATATCGAATTTCCAATATAACATCTGGCACCGCTTCACTCAACAAAATCCGAAGAATCATTAGAAAGTCTTGCTCCATTTTCAAATTCAGTAATTTCTGCCTTCAATTGTTCTTTATTATCATCATCATAAAACTTTTGTGATTGCTCATTCACACCACAAGCTGAGAAAGAAAATGCTATAATAACTACTAAAAAAATAAAAAAATACTTTTCCTATTCATAGTGCTTCCTCCTTAAACAAACAACACTTTTTTTGTAGTAAGATGCTTTTTTTGATTTTTGTTGCCTTCTCTTCTGACATCGTTATAGCCCCCATTTCTGATTCTCATCATGCTTCCGACACATTCAAAGTATACTTAAAGTCTACTTTAATTTCCTAATAGAATCTCTATCCATCGAATTCAAACATATTACAGAAAACTCTTTTGACACAGTGCACCTACCCTAGTTAAACACTTATGAGAAACACTTCTCCCGATCTTTGAAGAAGCGATAAAAATATCTCACGTTTTCCAGTTCGCTCCACTCACAAACTTGATAGTTCGGCGTATCAAGATTATATATCTTTGCATCTAATGTACCCAGCATAAACGGCGAATGCGTAGCCACGATAAACTGGCACCCCAGGAATCTGGTCATCTTATTAATCTCTTTTGCCAATGACACTTGAGCCATAGGTGATAAGGATACTTCCGGTTCGTCCAAAAGATACAATGCGTCTGGTAACAAAGCCTCCTCGAAAAACTGAAGCGCTGTTTCACCATTTGAATATTTTTCTTGTGCAAACTTAATATACTCTTGCTGTTTTATTCCCTCCTTAGACGCTAAAAAACTCCCAGCTTCCTCCTTTGTCATGCCGCCTTTCACGTAATCATACAGCATTCCATCCGACAGCACCTGCCGTTGCTGGATCTTTTTTATTTCGTACAGGATGTCCTCGCTTTTGATGTACCTACTTTCCGCAGGAACGCCGAGAATCTCTCGCCCATATTCATCATCACCCAGTCCGTATCGGCATTCATTTGAAAACCGCCCACAATAATCCACGATCCCATAAGAATTCGGTGTTGCGTATTCTTTCCCTTTTAGCCTCATTTTATTCGCAATAATATTCAGCACCGTAGATTTCCCGGATCCGTTATTTCCATAGAGAATAGTAATAGGCGAAAAGATAAAGGGCTCGATTTCCTTTCCCCAAAACACATTATAAGGATAAATGTTGGGATTACTCACCCTTTCCTGACTCAGTTTAAAACTCAATAAATAGACCATGCCTCTATCCCCTTTTCGTAATTAAAAAAAAACACGGCAAATGATTTATTCACACTCGCCATGGTCATTATAACACAATCATTTTAAAATGCAAACATATGTTCTACTCCCATTCAATTGTAGCAGGTGGCTTTGTTGTTATATCATATACAACTCTATTTATGTGGTTAACCTCATTAACAATTCTAACTGAAATTTTTTCCAGCAATTCATACGGAATTCTAGCAAAATCAGCAGTCATAAAATCTGTTGTTGTAACTCCTCTTAATGCAAGTGTATAGTCGTATGTTCTAAAGTCTCCCATAACTCCAACCGAGCGAACAGACGTTAAAACAGCAAAATATTGGTTTATGCTTCTATCTAAACCAGCATTAGATATTTCTTCTCTAAATATATAATCTGCATCTCGCAAAATATCCAACTTATCTCTCGTTATATCACCAATTATTCTTATAGCAAGACCAGGTCCTGGAAACGGCTGTCTATGAACCAAAATATCAGCCAAACCAAGTTCCGCGCCTAACTGTCTAACCTCATCTTTAAAAAGCATCCTGAGAGGCTCAACTATCTCTTTAAAATCAACACAATCTGGCAATCCTCCAACATTATGATGACTTTTTATAACAGATGCATCACCGAGCCCAGATTCAATTATATCTGGATATATTGTTCCTTGTGCTAAAAAATCAACTTTTCCTATTTTTTTAGCTTCTTCCTCAAAAACACGTATAAATTCTTCACCAATTATCTTTCGTTTTTGTTCTGGATCAACAACGCCAGATAGCCTGTTGAGAAAGCGTTCACTCGAATCAACTCTTACAAAATTCATATCCCAATCTTTAAAACTTTCCTCTATCTCATCGCCTTCATTTTTTCTCATAAAACCATGATCCACAAAAACAGCCGTCAACTGATTTCCAATTGCCTTTGATAATAAAGCCGCCAAAACAGACGAATCTACACCACCCGAAAGTGCCAATAAAACTTTTCCGTCTTTAACTTTATCTCTAATTTCAGTAATTGCTGTGTCTAAATAACTTTTCATAGTCCAATCGCAGTTACAATGACAAGCACTAACCAAAAAATTCTTTATAATTTCTTTTCCATATACTGTATGACTAACTTCTGGATGGAACTGAACTGCAAATAATTTTTTACTTCTATTTTCCACAGCAGCAACAGGAGCTCCTTTACTGCTAGCAATAATTTCAAAGCCATCTGGAAGATCAACTATGTAATCAGTATGACTCATCCAAGTTATACTTTCATCCGAAAGACCCTCAAACAACAAACTATTGGAATTAAACTTAGTATTAGTTTTTCCATATTCACTAATTTTTGCAGATTTAACTTGTCCTCCAAGCATATGAACCATCATCTGAGCACCGTAGCATATTCCTAAAATCGGTATGTTCATTTCAAAAATTCTAGGATCAATCTTAGGAGCATCATCACTATATACACTATTAGGACCTCCAGTGAAAATTATTCCATCAGGTTTCTTTTCACTAATAATATCCAAAGCTTTTGTGTAAGAATAAACTTCACAATATACTCCTAACTCTCTAACACGTCTAGCAATAACTTGATTATATTGCCCTCCAAAATCTAATATCAACACAAATTGATGTTTCATAAAACTCTCCTCAATTTTAAAGTATAGTATAAAACAATATACCTTAGAAGTATATATCAAAAAATTATATTTTTCAAGTACTACTAAATTTAAAAATATCCTTAATTCACCTAAATTATTCCACTGTAATACAATCTAATTTCAAAATTTTTATTACTAAATTTCATAAATAATTAATTGAAAAATACCATTTTTTATTGTAATTTTAAATTTATATGATAAAATGTAAGTTATATTCGTTACTTTGCCACTTAATTCATATATAGTATAGGAGTGTGAAATTTTTATGGTTGTTAAACCAAAAATTCGCGGATTTATTTGTACAACAGCTCACCCAGAAGGATGTGCAGAAAATGTAAAAAGACAAATAAGTTTTATACAAAGTAAACCTAAATTTAATTGTAAAAAAAACATACTTATCGTAGGCTGCTCTACAGGATATGGCCTAGCATCTAGAATTGCTTGTGCTTTCGGAGGAGATGCTTCAACCATCGGTGTTATGTTTGAACATCCCGCAACTAGCAAAAGAACGGCTACTTCTGGTTGGTATAACACAGCTGCTTTTGAAAAGATAGCTACAAATCATAATCTTTATGCCAAAACAATAAATGGAGATGCGTTTTCTCAAGAAATTAAAGATCAAGTTATTAATGTCATTAAATCTGATCTAGGTAAAGTCGATATGGTTATATACAGTCTAGCTGCTCCTAGAAGAACTATGCCAGATTCAACTAAAGTATCGTCTGTTTTAAAAACAGTTGATAAAGAATATACTAACAAAACAATCAATTTAAATAACAATACATTAAGCGAAGTAACAATACCATGTGCAAACGAACAAGAAATTGAAAACACAATTAAAGTTATGGGCGGCGAAGATTGGAAAAACTGGATAACTTCCTTAAAAAAAGCAGATGCCATTGCAGATGATGCTATAACAGTAGCATATTCATATGTTGGTCCAGAAATCACATTCCCAATTTATGCTGAAGGAACGATTGGTATGGCTAAAAACCACCTGCTAAAAACAGCTAATGAAATAACTAATTCTATGGGCGAAATTAAAGCATATATTTCAGTAAATAAAGCTTTGGTAACTCAATCCAGCGCTGCTATTCCTATCGTGCCACTATATATTACTATTCTCTACAAAGTAATGAAAGAGCGTGGTGTACATGAAGGTTGTATTGAACAAATGTACAGACTTTTCGGTGAAAAATTCGGGTCTAATCTCAATTTTGACGAGAAAGGCCGCATAAGGCTAGATGATTATGAAATGAAAATAGACATTCAACAAAAAGTTTTAGACGTTTGGAAAACCATAAACAATGACAATATCAAAGAATTAACAGATATAGATGGATATTGGGAAGAATTCTATAAAATGTTTGGTTTTGATTTTCCCAATATAGACTATGATAAAGACGTCAACATCCAAGTTAATGTTCCAAGCATAGATTAATTAAAAGTATTTATAAAAACGCATACGGTGTTATAAACATACTGTATGCGTTTTATTTTTTTAGTAACTATAAAATATGGAAAAACATATATTTATATTAAGAGTGATTTTTTAGAGGTGGTAAGTTTGTTATTTGATTTTTCAATAATTGGTGGAGATGATAGACTATCATACATGGCTAACAATTTAAGTGATATGAACTTTAGTGTTATAACATACAAAACTACATCTAAAATTAATGAACAAAAAATCAAACAAACAACTTCTATAAAAGATGCAGTTATAGCTTCAAAAAATATCATATGTCCAATTCCATTAACAAGAGATGGTAAATCAATTACAAATAAATTGAAAAATTGCAATTTATCCATACTAGAATTGCAAAATAATTTAAATTCCAGTCAAAATTTTTTTGCTGGATGTATACCAAAAGAATTTGTAAAATTTTCAAGTGAAAAAAATATATTTATATATGACTATATGAAAAACAACAGCTTTTCTATTTACAATTCAATAGCAACTGCAGAAGCAGCCATTGCCGAAGCAATATTAAACCATCAAGTGAATATGCATTCAAGCAACTGCTTGGTTTTAGGCTTTGGAAAATGTGGAAAATTAATGGCTCACAAATTAAAAAATTTATGTAAAACGGTGACAATATGCGCAAGAAATGAAAATGATAGAGCTTTTGCAAACGCATATGGATATGAATCTTTCAATCTCAACAAATTAAAAACAAATATAAATAATTTTCAATATATTTTTAACACTATTCCAACAATGATATTAAATAAAGAAATTATAAATAGTATGTCTAAAGATTCATTTATACTAGATATTACTCCTATTGGCACGGATATAGCCGCATGCCAAGAAAAATCAATTAATGCAAAAATTAGTCTAGCCATTCCCGGAAAATTCAAAGCAAAATCTTCCGCAGAAGCTTTAACGAATATAACCCTAAAAGCACTAAAGAAAACTAAAAAATATAAAAAGGAGTGTTAGTATGTCTTTAACAGGCAAAAAAATTGGCATTGCCTTTACTGGATCGTTTTGCACATTGAACAAAGCTTTTAATGAACTAAGCAAAATAGCAGATACAGGTGCCGAAATTCAAACAATATTTTCATTTAACTCCCAAAAAATAAATAGTCGCTTTGGAGAAGCAAATGATTTTATAAAAAAAGCAGAAAAAATAACAAAAAATAAACCTATTTTAACAATCGAAGATTCTGAACCTATTGGGCCTAAAAACTCATTAGATATTTTAGTAATAATGCCATGCACTGGAAACACTATAGCTAAGTTAGCAAACGCAATAACCGATACTCCAACTCTCATGGCTGCCAAAGCTCATCTTAGAAATCAAAAGCCACTCTTACTCGCTATTTCAACTAACGATGCATTAGGATTGAGCATGAAAAATATAGGTTTACTTCTAAATTCAAAAAATATATATTTTATTCCATTTGGCCAAGATGACCCAAAAAACAAGCCAAATTCTATGACCGCTCATTTAAATCTTCTAATTCCCTCAATCGAAAATGCTTTAAATCATAAACAAATACAACCTATCATAAAATAAAGAGGTGTAAAATTAATGTGTGGAATAGCAGGATTTTGCAATCCTAATATCAATTACCTAGAAAACGAACAAAAATGGAAGCATATTCTAGACAATATGAATAATATACAAAAACATAGAGGTCCCGATGAACAAAATACTTTTATCACAAATGAATGTGCTTTTGCACATGCAAGACTATCAATTATAGATTTAAAAAACGGCTCTCAACCAATGACTAGATGTTTTAACAATAAAAAATACACTATAGTCTACAATGGAGAAATATACAATTCACAAGAGCTAAGAGACGATCTAAAGAAAAATGATGCCATTTTTTCAACCACCTCAGATACAGAAATTATTTTATTTGGACATTTAATTTATGGACAGGATTTTGTCAAAAAATTAAACGGAATCTTTGCCTATGCAATTTGGGATGAAAACAATAAAACAATTTTTTTATATAGAGATCACATAGGAATCAAGCCTCTTTTTTATACAATCCAAGAAAAAAGTTTAATATTTTCATCAGAAATAAAAGGACTTCTTCAACACCCTAAAGTTGAAGCCAAATTAGATTACAAAGGATTATGTGAGATATTTGGACTAGGCCCTGCTAAGACATGTGGAAATGGTGTTTTTAAAAATATATTTGAAGTTCTTCCGGGCCACTTTATAAAAATGTCAAAATCTGAATTTTATCAAACAGAATATTGGAAACTCAAAAGCAAACACCACACTGACACATTTGAAGAAACTGTAGAAAAAACCTCTTTTTTAATACATGATAGTATTAAAAGACAAATGATTTCAGATATTCCCATATGTACCTTTTTGTCGGGTGGCGTAGACAGCAGCATAGTGACTGCAATATGTGCTAAAGAATTAAACGCTGTCGGCACTCAACTAAATACATTTTCTTTTGATTTTAAAGATAACGATATATTTTTTAAATCTAATAACTTTCAACCTTCTCAAGATCGTCCATGGGTAGACATAATGGTAAATCATTCAAATACTAATCACACATACCTAGAATGCAACACCAATGATCTTGTTTCCAATCTTTTTAACGCCGTAGAGTCAAGAGATTTACCATGTATGGCAGATGTTGAATCTTCACTCCTATATTTTTGTTCCAAAGTTGCTTTAAAAAACAAAGTTGCTTTAACAGGAGAATGCGCAGATGAAATTTTTGGAGGATATCCATGGTTCTACAATCAAGAAATGTTCAATGCTACAACATTTCCTTGGTCTATGGACATTTCACACAGAAAAATTTTACTATCAGATCAAACAATTAAAAACCTTCCTCTAGATGAATATATTCAATCAGCATACGAATCAACAATATCATCAACACCCAAACTACATGGTGAATCCTCTCAAGAATCACGTCGCAGAGAAATGGCATATTTAAATCTAAAATGGTTTATGCAAAATTTATTAGATCGTTTGGATAGAACCAGCATGTACAGCGGTCTCGAAGCTAGGGTCCCATTTGCTGACCACAGAATAATTGAATATATATGGAACGTTCCATGGAATATGAAATGCAATGGCGGTATTATCAAAGGTCTTTTAAGAAAAGCAAGTGAACAATATTTACCCAAACAAGTATTGTATAGAAAGAAAAGTCCATACCCCAAAACATACAATCCAGCATATGAAAAGGCACTAAAAAACATGACCATGGACATGATTTCTAACAATAATTCTCCCATTTTAAATTTTATAAGTAGATCAAAGGTGAAAAAATTTATAAAAACTCCATCCAACTATACAAAACCATGGTATGGTCAACTAATGGCTGGTCCCCAAATGCTAGCATATATTTTACAAATTAATTATTGGCTTAAAAAATACAAAATTTATATTATGTAAAAACAAAAAAGCAATGATTATTTTAATCTTTTAATCATTGCTTTTTTGTTTTTACATTTTTGTTGGCAAATCCCTGATTTCTTTAACCAACTTAGTTGCCAAACCATTTCCTCCTAACTGATGATAACTTTCATAAACATCATTCACCAAATTAACAGAATATACCGAACAAAAACCGCTTTCTTTACATTTAGCATGTTCTTTTATTATTTCAGATCTTAATAATGCCAAAACTCCCAATTTAAAATTTTTTTCAATATTTTTTTCTCTTAAATAATTATTCCAAAACAATCCCAACAAAAAAGATATTAGAGCAGATGATGCCCACACCCCTAATTGCTGTATATAGTCATTCAAAAAAAACATCGTCCTTTCATATGCAATTTATTCTATAAACAAATATATTACTTAAAAATTTTTCATAAGTTCTTTTAAAAAGCTTTATTATCATAGATATTACCCTCCCAATAATAGGCAATAAAGAAAAAAAGTTGTATCAAAACATGCAACTTTATTGAATTTTAATTGAAAAATGAATATATGTATGATAGAATTATAAGAAAATTATAATTATATTTAGGTACTGAAGAACTATGAATAAAAAAATATATACTTCTCATGATTCTGTAAAAATAGGATTAATCTTAAGCGCAGTAGGTGGAATGTTAGATTCCCACACGTTTATATTTAGAGATAGAGTTTTTGCAAATACTCAAACAGGAAACATTGTTTTCTTAGCTCTTTCTATTTTAAATGATAATTTTGGAAAAACATTACAGTTTATTCTGCCTATGGTAGCGTTTGCTATCGGTGCCGCTTTAACTGAATTGATAAAAAATTTTTTACCACCCAAGTCAAATTTCAAATGGGTTCATATGATACTTTTAATAGAAATCCTGTTTTTATTTCTTATAGGGTTTATTCCTAAGGATTGCTATAATAATCTTGTAATTATATTTATATCTTTTGTATGTTCATTACAAGCAAGCGGTTTTAAAAGTTTAAAAGGTAGTCCATATGCAACTACTATGTGTACAGGAAATTTACGTAGTGCATCAACAAACCTAGCCAACTTTATTTTTAAAAAAGATAAAAAAGCCGGTATTATTTGCTTAAGATATCTTATGATAATATCATCATTTTTCGCTGGTGCATTGATAGGAATCTTACTCACTCAATCAATTGGCGAACACACCCTATGGGTATGCTCCACCTTGTTATTAATTGCATTTGCTCTAATAAATTCTAATGATTAACAAAAATAAAAATGCTGTAACCAATTTCTTCTAAAGAAACCGTTACAGCATTTTTATTACTTACGAAGTCCTAACTTAGCAATCAAACCACGATATCTTTCAACATCAATACCTTTAAGATATTTAAGCAAACTTCTTCTTTTACCAACCATCTTTAACAATCCACGATAAGAGCTTTTATCTTTTTTATGAATTTTCAAGTGCTCATTCAATGAATTTATTCTAGTAGTTAACAAAGCAACCTGAACTTCAACTGACCCAGTATCATTCTCACTTCTAGAAAATTCTTTAATTATTTTTGTCTTTTCATCTTTTAACATAGTAAAAACCACCTTAATTTAATAAAATTCCTAAATTCCAAGTAAACCCCCTAAGGCAAAGTGTTAACGGCTGAACCCAGAACAGGATATACTATATTATAACATATATATATTTTTTTGCAAATACAGTTAAAAATTTAACATTTTACAGCATGTAAAACAACCCTATAATTATTATCATCAGCGCAAGTAGAAAGCGTTAGTATTTGATTTTTATTTTCAACATTCACATTAAAATCTTTGATACTCCTAGATTTCATTTTATTAACAAAGTGCCTAAAACTTCCATCACTAAAATTGGTTGTAATATAGTAATTTTCAACTTCTATTTGATATACCGAAAATACCTTATAAATTGAATGTTCACGTTCAGTAACAAAAGTAACATACATATTTTCTTCAACTTCCTGCCATTCTTTAGTTAGAATATTCTTAAGATTTGAAAACATATGTCCATTTTTCATATTATGCCCATATATAATTATATTATTGTCAGTGCCATCCAATCGGTTTCTAAAATCTGCAAATATCCATCCCGCTTTATTATATTTCTTGTTAAAATTATGAAATAAATAATAATCATTATCTTGTGCTTGAACCACAGCACTCGCTATATTAATTCCATTTACTTTTAAATACCCTACTGTATCTGAATTCATTGCCTTTAGAGAAGCAAAATCAACACTCACTTTATCGTCATACTTTATATTATTTTCAGACTCTTCATTAATATCCTCTTGAATATTTTCAGATATTTCATCTGCTATTTGTGCATTTTCATTACTATCATTAATATAAGTTATTATTTGAATTGCTGAAAAAATAAATATTGATACAAATGTAAATGTGATAATCAGCATGACACATTTTTTTAACGTATTCATCGCTATCTCTTCTCTCTATCATTACTTAATTTATATACAATATAAATCTTTAACACATATCTAAACAAATCAAGTGATAACTAAAAAACATATGTTTTTAGTTATCACTAATTATCTAAAATAAGTTCGTAATAAATACAGTATACATCAATTATTTCTGTGATTCAACTTTTGCCACAGCCAATAATATTTTATTACCCATAAAAACACAGTCTGTTGGTGGTTTTCCGTTTATTAAAACATTTACCCTATCGGTCAAGTTATATGCGTAATCGCTATTAATATTAATACACACCAAAGCTTCGTATTCTTTGTTTTCTTCAAACTTTCCTATGAATGCAGAATTGTTATCAATGTCCCATAAATTGCTAGAATGTTCTTTCTTAAGCCACATAGAATCATAATTTCCACTAATTCCTTTAGTGTTCATTTTGACAATTGGACGTCCATCAGGATTTTCATCATCATTAATAGTCAAATTAATTTCTTTTCCTACAACTGGACGGGCTATAGATATATTAATTTCAGGCATCCTATTTGGTAATTTTACAGTTGCAGAGGTAGACACTACTCTTACTATAGTTCTATCTACATCGAAAACTTTTACAGTATGATTAACATTTTTATAATTCAATTTCTCATTTAAAGTTTTTTTGCTATTATTTAAAATCCAATTCTTTGATTTACTTTCCGTTAAAGTATCTACCATAAAGCTATCATTATCATTCAAATCAACATTTCCATTAAATATAAAATGTTTAAAAACATCTTTTTTCTCTTTTTTATCCCCTAATATTTCTAATTTGTTTTGTTTTTCCTGTTCACATTCTTGCCTATTTTCTCTACGTAATTTATTTAGAGTTGCTTTATAGTATAATGACTTATCACCATATTCTTTTTTTTCTACTTTAACTCCTCCATAACGCTGAACTGCAATATCATAAGCATTTTCCCAATTACCAATAGCCATATCCGCACCAAAATTATTAACTAAAATTTGTCCTGGTTGATTTGGAAGTAATTTTTTATAATCAATAGTTAATATATCTCTAATTTTATTTAAAGTTTGCTCATTAACCTCTTTGTCAGTATATAAATATCTTTCATGTTTGCACCCATGGTTTATTGATATATTACCAATATACAATGTCACTTCGTTAGGATTTACATTATATTGATATAATTCATTTTTGGAAGCATTAGGATTAGCAATTTCTTCACCTAAGCTATAGTTTAATGCACTAACTAATGAGGGCACAAATAAAGTAAAAAGCATCACAAACATCACTGCTAAACTAATCGTTTTGTTTAATTTTTTCTTCATATAACCATCTCCTTCACAATTTTAAATTAAGGCAAAATCAACAAGCCACAAAACGTGTTGTATTTAAATAATAATCATCCCACACATTTTTGTCAACACAATTTTCAACAATTTTTTCATATATTCTTCATTAGAATCGCTAATTCCTACAAACCAATAAAAAAAGACAATAGCATATTTATGCTATTGTCTAAACATATGCATATTATTTTTCTTTCTTCAACAATTTAACTACACCCGCAGTTCCTAAAGCTGAAATTGTTACAATACCAACATATGGTGCTATTCCCAAATCTCCTGTTTTTGGGTTCGGAGCTCCGCCACCGCCACCGCGAGGACCTCCGCCACCTCCACCACCGGAAGGATCTGGTCTAGTAGGAGTGTCATCAGCAGAACCACCACCGCCACCAGGAACAGCAACTTTTTTCCAACGTAGCCTTAATTCTGTATCTTGACTTATTGGAGTACCATATTCATACACATCTCCATCGTTTCCTCCTTTTCCTGCATATTCCAAACCAATTACTGTATACCCATATCTATCAGGAAAATTGGCATGCACCCACTCTTCTGTTATAGAAAAACCGTTAGAAAGAGACATATTCAAAGATGTGTTCTCATCAGTCGGACCTACATTATAAAAAAGTAGGTCAATGGCCTTTTCCCATTCTGCTTCTAAAGTATATTGTGAAGCATCATCAAATGTATAATTAAGCAAACTATTTTCATCAGCAAACTCTTGAGATGACGTTGATGTTGTTATTGACGATTGATTAGTAATCTTCCAAAGCTTTAACCTATATCCGGCTCTTGATGCACCAAACACTAAAGCTACATCATCTGGCTTAATATGACCTGATACTGTTGTACAAGTGTAGGGTCGTCCCTCATCTTGCTGGCCAATAACTCCATCATTACCAGGATCAAACGTCAGGTTAGCAGCGCTAACTGCAACAGGAAACGCCACCACCATTAAAATCATGGAACACATCACAATTAGGGTAGTTATTTTCTTTTTTAACACCTTTTGCATGAATTTTCCCTCCTCAAATTGTAAACTTATTTCTTTATGTGTAGCACATAACGTGATATATATGCCAATATATACCAAAAATTTACATATGTCAAGATGTTTTTTGTAACTTTTGTTATATAATACACTGCTTTTAAGCATAGCAATCAATATTATAGTATTTTCAAATATATTGCAAAATTATGCAAATATTTAATAAAAAAACAACAACACAAATATGCTATTGTCTAAATATGTATCATATTATTAAATATCTCTATAAATCCTATTACTGAAGCTACCATAAAACCAATCCACATTATTATTTCCATATCGCCAGTCTTTGGATTATTTAGATCTAAATCATTTGAAAATTGTCTTTCCTCTTTAATTTTAACATCTTTTTTTACTTTAAAATTATTAAAAAAATCCATATTTTTCGGTAAAAGTCTGAATATGCTATTTCCCATAAGTATATTATTCACGTTTTGAGGTTTTACATTTCCCAATCTTCTAAATCTTGCTATTGAGTTTCTTGGCTGCACAGGATACATATTTAAGCGTGATGAGACATTTTTGTTAATTCGAAAAAGCTTTGTAATATCATTTTTTTCTTTAGATGGTATGCCGTTCTTTAATGGTTTCGTTTTAGACACTGGCTTTTTCTCAATCCATTTTGCATACAATGTAAAATCTCTCAAAACCGGTTGATTAAAATTATAAGACGTTCCACTGCAATCTTTATTATCATACCAACCGTCAAAAATATATTCTGCCTTTTCTGGGTCAGCAATTTGTTGAGCCACATCACCCTCTTTTACTCTTTGTTGAGCATATATATCAATGTCATCGCCTAAATTAAAACTAAACTTTACAATATGATCTTTTATATTAACATCTTCCTCACTAAAATTTTTCTTAGCATATACGATGCTATCATCTCTTTTGCTATCCATATTATTAATATTTTCATTACCCAAACTTTTCTCGTTATCTACATTTTTTGCATCTGTACTATCATATTCATCATCTGTCGTATCATCGTCATCAAAAGCCACATCATAATTCAAATTATTCAAATCAGTTTCAAATTTTGAACACATTACAGATAAACTCATATTTTTGGGAAACTCTTGTTCTTTCACATTAGTCAATTTATTGTTATTGCCACTCCAATCAATACCAGTATCTTCTTTTTTATTTGATTTTTCATCCATAAAATTACAGATATATTTAGATCCAAAACAATCTATATTATCCGAACCTCCAAAATATTCGTTATCATTTAATTCTGATACATCCTCACTACCACCACCAGCACTAACCATCACGGGCACAAATAAATTAAATACCATAACAAGTGCTAATAATAAACTATATTCCTTTGCTAATTTAAGTTTCAAATTAATATCTCCTCTGTCACTTGGACTTTTAAACCATAAACAACAATCCCTCAACACATAGCGTGCTTTATAAAAATATCAATATTTACACAATTTGTCAATATAATTTTAAATATTTTATAATTTTATATACAAAACAAAAAACAGTATTAAAAAATACTGCCAAATACAATGCATCTATATTATCTTTCCTTTTTTAAAATTAAAATGTTTATAAATCTTCTATATCAAACACAATAATAAAACAAATCCATTCAAATACACAAATATTAATCCATAGTTTGTCTATAACTAATTTCTCATGCAAATTGCAATATATTCCCATTTTCTACATTTACAAAATACGTATCTAAAAAGCAAAAAAGTCCCACTAAATCAATTAGCAGAACTTTTTCATCCATTTGGTTGCGGAGGCCGGATTTGAACCAGCGACCTTCGGGTTATGAGCCCGACGAGCTACCGAACTGCTCCACTCCGCGATATAAGCCATATACTCAACAACAAGCCATAAATCAAGCTGCTCATTGAGTATATCACACTTTAAATATAAATGCAAGTAATTTTTTTATTTTTTTTCAGATTCTAAAATATCATCTTTCTCTTCAAAGTCAGATTTTTCAGATATTTCACTTTCAACCAAAGAATCATCATAGCCATCATATAGTTCCAAATCATCATCGCAGCAACAATCGTCACAATGGCATTTGCTTTTTTGAATAAAAGAAACTATTGCTATTGCAGCACCAACACACGCAACTAAAATGGCAACTAAGCCCATAATTAGACTCTTTTTCAAAACAATTACCTCCTCATAAATCTAACAAAGTAAATCCTATATTATTATATACACATATTGTTAATAATTCAATACTTCTCATCATAAATTTTTTGTTTTATACATTAATATGCTCAAAACACATACTGGTGCTGTCTCACATCTGAGTATTCTATTGCCCAAACTTCCAATTATCAACCCCTCTTTTTTTGCAAAATCAACTTCATCAAATTCAAAACCACCCTCACTTCCAATCATAAAATTTATATTTTTATTATTACACATATCTATATTATTCAATTTTTCTCCGCCACATTCATAAAATAAAATATTAATATCAGATTTTTTCATATTTAAAATAGCTTCTTCAAATGACAACATAGGATAAACTGTTGGAATTATTCCACGTCCACTCTGCTTTGCTGCCTCCTCTGCAATTTTATTATACCTAACAATTTTATTTTTCATACTTTTTTCATTTGGCCTAGATATGCACCTTTTGGTTAAAACCGGTGTTATTCCCGTAATACCCAGTTCAACAGATTTTTGAATAATATATTCAAACTTGCTTCCCTTAGGCATTGCTTGATACAAATGTATGTTTTTATTTGGTTCATTTATATTATTAACACATTCATCAACTTTTAAAATAACTGTGTTTGGATATATATCAGTTATAGTACACAAATAATCATTAGACTTTCCGTCACATATGGTAATGCTATCTCCAACATTCATTCTTAATGAATGTATTATGTGATTTGCACTCTCTCCTTGCAACTCTATTTTTTCCTTATCGGGATTTTCAACAAAAAAACGCGGCATATATTTTAACCTCCTTGAAATATTGAAAACAAAATTTGACAAAAATCAAATTAAGTAATAACATTAAATTTATAATTCCATTAAAAATGTTTAAAATTAATATATTAATATAATTAAGGACTGATGATAAATTATGAATATACTAATAATAGGATGCGGTCAATTGGGCGCTAGACTTGCAAATGTCTTAGATAGTCAAGATCATAATATTTCAGTAATTGGTCACGAACAAGCTCTTATAGATAACCTAGATGAAAATTTTTCTGGTCTATCTATTCCAGGAAATCCAATAGATCTAGATACTATGAAATCCGCAGGAGTAGAGGGCTGCGATTATGTAATTTGCGTAACCGAAAATGATAATGCAAATATAATGGCAGCACAAATAGTAAAAGACACTTTCAATATAGATAATATATTAGTTCGAATTTTAGATCCTGTCAAATGTCGTGTATACACTCAAATGAATATGTCAACAATATCGCCCACTTCTCTAGCTTTTGAATCTATATGTTCTAAAATTTTCCATAGTTGCAGTAATAAGATTGTTGATTGTGGAAAATCATCGGTAACACTAACAACAGCTCCTTATGAAAAATGGATGCGAAATAAAAAACTTTCTGAAATCGAATTTGTAGCAAAATATAAGCTAATTGGTTTTCTGGATGAAAATGATAAGTTAGTTATGTTTAACCACAAAAACGATAGAAAAGTTGAAAAAACCGATAGACTAGTTTACACGTCTATAGTTGACTAAAGAAAGGAACCATTAATAATGAACATAATAGTCGTGGGTGCCGGAAATATAGGATATTATTTAACATATTCACTAATATCCACAACAAATCATGAAGTAACACTAATAGAAAAAGATCACTCAAGATCTATGATTACTGCAAATAAATTAAACGTTCCAATAATTCATGGCGATGGGTCTAGCATATCCACATTAGAAAAAGCTGATGCAGCTCATGCAGATATATTGGTAGCATTAACTGGAAAAGATGAAGATAATTTTATATGTTGTCAGTTAGCAAAACGAAGATTTCACACTAAAACAACTATCGCTAAGGTAAACAATCCAAAAAATGTGGAAACAATAAAAGCTTTGGCTGCTGATATTGTAATATCTAGCGTAAATATGCTATCACAAATAATAGAACAGCAAGTTAACGCAATAGACTACCATTTTATAACTAGAATGACAATGGGCGATACGTCAATTTTTGAATTTATTGTACCACAAAATGACAAAATATGTAATAAAAAAATTTCAGATATAAGTTGGCCAAAAGACACGCTGGTTATTGCAATATCCAGAAATCAAAAATCAATTGTTCCTAATGGAGATTCAATTCTTGAAGCTGGGGACAATGTTGTAATATCTACAAAAGATTATAACAAAAAACATCTAAAAAAGCTATTTAACTAGCCACATTTAATTAGGGGGAAATTTATTGAAAAAAACCGTTCTAATAACTGGTGCGAGTCGAGGAATAGGTGCTGCTTGTGCAAAAATGTTTGCACAAAACAACTATAACGTAGCAATAAATTATTTTAAAAACAAACAAAAAGCAAGCCAACTTTCATACACCATAAACAAAAGTGGCGGACATTCTGAAATTTTTTATGCTGATGTATCCAATCCTAATGACGTAAAACAAATGCGAGAAGAAATAAAAAATAAATTAGGCAATCCCCAAGTGTTAATTAACAATGCGGGAATTGCACAACAAAAATTATTTACCGATATTACGATAAATGATTGGGATAACATGATAAATACAAATACAAAAAGTACTTTTTTGTGTTGTAAAGAATTTCTACCAGATATGATACATGAAAAAAGTGGCAGAATAATAAATATATCATCAATATGGGGTGTTGTCGGCGGATCTTGCGAAGTACATTATTCCGCATCAAAAGCAGCAATAATAGGACTTTCTAAAGCTTTAGCAAAAGAGGTAGCACTAAGTGGAATAACTGTTAATTGCATTGCTCCTGGAGTTATAGCAACAGATATGACCGCTATACACGATCAACAAACCATGGATATTTTAAAGCAAGAAATTGCTTGTGGCAAAATAGGAAATGTTCAAGACGTTGCAAATACTGCTTTATTTTTAGCAAGTGATGAAGCATCCTATATAACAGGGCAAGTTATAAATGTTGATGGCGGTTTCTAAATCTACAATCTTTAAATACTATTTCTGAGTCCTCCCAATGTTATTGCGTTGTATGCTCTTTCAATTTCTCCCCAGGTAGTTGCTCCAACAGAACCCGTTTGAGGCAAACCGAATGCTTTCTGAAAATCTCTAACCGCAGCCTCAGTAACTTCACCATAGTATCCAGTTATTGGAACTGTTTTTAAACTAGTATATGTTCTTCCAATCAACGCTAGATATTTTTGTAGATCCCTGACATTTTCATTTTCCATGCCAGGGCTTAAAATATATCCAGGGTAATACTTCGCTTTTTCACCTTCATATCCCTCTGGAAGTGATTGTATAATTCCACGATATACGTCTATCATTTTATTTATTGTTTCCCTGTTTATTATTCCAGTAGTTTCAAGTCCATAGTATTTTTGAAATTCTTCAACCGCTTTTTTAGTGTTGGGGCCAAAATTACCATCAATTGTAACAGGATCTAAAGAATATACAAACAGCGAAATCACGTTTAAATAATACTGTGCATATCTAACTGCAATTCCTTGTGAACCTAATTGTAAAGTATCCGGATATTTAGGTGTTACTTCTTCGATTGGAATTGCTTCTGCAGAAAGATCTGCCAATTTTCTTACGCTATTATATACATATTTTATTTTATACCAAGTTGCCTTACCGATAATTCCATCCTGCACTAAAGAAAAAATTTCTTGAAATTTTACAACAGCATTTTCTGTAGAATTTTTAAATATACCATCCGCTTCGGATATTTTAGGGATAGCAGGATAATTGTCTGCTATCCTATTTAATTCAAACTGTATTACTCTAACATCATTTCCAAAATCTCCTAATCTAAGAGGCCTTCCAGGATAAGACTCAATTTTTTCTTCAACGGGTGCATTTTGCACAATGGTTATATCATCACCATAAAAATACTGCAAAATTTGAAATGGCGTATACCCTTTTTTTGCTAATTGAACCGATCCCCATTGAGACAATCCTTGGCAAGTTACAGTGGTTCCATTACAAAATTGAGCAAACAAAGGTTGCACTGTGTCTTTTCTGATGATGTAATTATTGAACAATTCATCAACCAATCTGCTGATATTTTCAAAAACATCTCTCCCACTTTTATACGATTGATCATATTGAGTTGTATTAGTTATATCAAAATCATATCCTTGACTTCTATACCACTCACTGTATACTCTATTTAATGCAAAAGTAACAATTGCTAAAATATTAGCTCTCAAAGCAGGTTCAGGCCAAGACGGCAAAAGTTCACTAGATGCAACATTTTTTATGTAGTCCACAAAATTCACAGTTACATTTTCAGCACCACTAGCTGGTGTTCCCAAATGAACAGTAATTTCATTTGGGATTTTAGGATATAAATCGGCCATATATTATTTAATCCTCCTGTAATCCTACTTAGTACTTAGCATTATTATTTTGTTCTGAAGCTAGCAACGGCCTAAGCTGAATAGGTTGCAAAGAAACAACCCCAGGGAAAATAGGTAATCCTTCTCGTAAAGAGGTCTGAAATCCATCCTTTGAAACTTCAATATTATAGTTTTCATATGGCCGCATTCCATCAACAACAAAAGAGTGGCTAGCATCCGGTGCTGGCAAAGATACTGGCTGTGTTATTCCGCTTTCATCTGTAACCATCTCATAAAATATTTTTTGTTGACTATCTAATTCTTTAGATATTACAACCCTCGCATCTTTAAGTGGAAAAGCCCCCTGTGCAGAATATACCTGAACTTTTAAAAAACCATTTGATGTATTTCTAGCCTCAAAATTCATCCAATCTTCCTGTCTTTGCATATTTTCAGATGTGTTAGTATCATTTGTATTAACGTTTAAATTATTATCTATAACTTCTTCTTGCAAATTTGAGTACTGATTCATATCAGAATTTTCATTGTTGCGTTGAAACATATTCCCAAAATCTAAATCACTACTTTGCGATTGATCAAAATTTGGAGCTAGGCTAGAGTTATTAAATTCAACTTCATCAGATTGATCAATTAGTTGATTTTCATTATTTCCCATGTTAAATCCATTTTGTTGTGTGCTATCATACATTAAATTAGATGTTCTTTTTCCTGCACTATCATACTCTATTGGTCTATCACCTCTTATTGTGTGAGGAGAAATATCTTGCCTATATGATGCCGGTGGAAAATCGTCTCCCAAACGTATTTCATCACTTATCTGCTGAGAAAAATAATTAGTTTCATCATTAACGTTATTTAGTCTATCATTTGAATTTACATCATCGTAAAAATTATTCTTGTCATTTTTTACATAGTTGTTTTCAGAAGAATTAACAGGTCTATTTTTTTGTTGATACATCCTAAGCATTTCACTTTTGTACTTTTCAAAATTACCATTACTTGATTGCATATTCATATTAACCTCCTAATTTTAATCACATATTTATGACTTTGCCTTGTGAAAATATGCTTTAATATATATATGACACATATCTTAAAATTATTTTTATAAACTAGACTTAACAATATTTATGTGATATAATTTATAGCCGTATAATTAAATTATTGAATTATTGAAAGTGTGGAAAATATGATAAAATTTAATGTTAGTTTAACAGAAAATGACATAAAAAAATTTATAGTGTACAGAATGAATTTAAAAAGCAAAGATACAATTATCCCTTTTATCACATATATATTGGCCATAATTGTTATAATAGTTGCTAATATATTCACCGATTTAGGCATAGCTGGGTGGTTAGTTGTAGCTTTTTTGCTGCTATTACTTGGTTTTAGAATATACAGAATTTATTCGACATATCAAAAAATACTAGTTAAAAATTTAGATATAGTAAATAAAGACAGAGAAGTTTTTATAGATCAAAGATCTTTAAGCATAATGTGTGATACAAATGAAAATTTTTGTGGTAAATATTCAATATATGATCTACAAAATTATGATGAAACATCAGAATATTATTACTTAACTTTCCACAATAAAGCATATATAATCATTCCACGTAGATGTCTAGAAACATCACAAGATAAAGAATTATTAACTATACTAAACAACAAATCTTAAATCAATTAGTTTATGTTTAATTACACGTATTTAAATATTGCCAAAACATACAAAAGTTGATATACTGAATATGTGGTCGTATACACAAAATTTGTTTTTATACAAAATCAGTTAGGAGTAATTTAAAAATGTCAAATCGTTATGAACTAAATAAAAATTTAGCTCAAATGCTAAAAGGTGGCGTAATAATGGATGTAACAACTCCAGAACAAGCAAAGATTGCTGAAGCTTCTGGTGCATGTGCTGTTATGGCTCTCGAACGCATCCCAGCCGATATACGTGCTGCTGGCGGCGTATCAAGAATGAGTGATCCTAAAATGATAAAAGGTATTCAAAATGCTGTTTCAATTCCTGTTATGGCAAAGTGCAGAATAGGTCATTTTGTTGAGGCGCAAATTTTACAATCCCTTGAAATAGATTATATAGATGAGAGTGAAGTATTAACTCCTGCCGACAATATAAATCATATAGATAAAACAAAATTTCAAGTTCCATTTGTATGTGGTGCAAGAAATTTGGGAGAAGCTCTCAGAAGAATTGCTGAAGGTGCTTCTATGATAAGATCTAAGGGTGAAGCAGGAACAGGTGATATTGTTCAAGCTGTTTCTCATATGCGTGCTATAAATGGAGATATTAACAAAATTGCAGCTATGCGCGAAGACGAACTTTTTGTTGCAGCCAAAAACATGCAGGTTCCATATGAATTGATAGAATATGTACATAAGAATAAAAGACTACCTGTTGTTAATTTTTCTGCCGGTGGAGTTGCAACCCCTGCTGACGCGGCTTTGATGGTACATTTAGGTGCTGAAGGCGTTTTCGTAGGATCTGGAATATTTAAATCTGGAAATCCTGAAAAACGTGCTACAGCTATAGTTAAAGCTGTAACTAATTACAATGATCCTGATATGATTGCAAAATTATCTGAAGATTTGGGCGAAGCAATGGTTGGAATTAATGAAGATGAAATAAAAATTTTAATGGCAGAGCGTGGACAGTAATGAAAATAGGCGTTTTAGCTCTTCAAGGTGCATTCCAAGAACACCAAAATATGTTAGAAAGTCTTGGAGCAGAAACTTTTCAAATTCGCCAATATAAAGACTTGAATACTAAATTTGATGGTTTAATCTTGCCTGGCGGTGAGAGCACAACAATATTTAAACTTCTGTCAGAATTAAATATGTTAGATGATTTAAGAAACAAAATACAAAATGGTTTACCAGTTTTTGGAACATGCGCAGGATTAATATTGCTTTCAAAAAAAATTAAAAATCAAAGCTCAACTGCTTTAGCAACTATGGACATAGAATGTTCTAGAAACGCATATGGTAGACAACTAGGTAGTTTTAGTGTTAATTCCGATTTTGCGGATATTGGCAAAACCCCAATGGTGTTTATAAGAGCACCATATATAACTAAAGTAAGTGCAGATGTAGAAGTTTTAGCGAAAGTAGATGGAAAAATAGTTGCGGCAAAGCAAAAAAAACAACTTGTTACCGCTTTCCATCCTGAACTTACTAACGACGTTAAAATTCATAGCTATTTTTTAAATAATATTGTTAGCATGTCAAAATAAAAAATTTTAATCTTTTGGAGGCTTTAATGAAACATCTTATAGATCTTGATGATTTTTCATTAAATGAAATAGATTCAATAATAAAAAAAGCGATTGAAATAAAAAAGAATCCACATGAGTTTTCAAATCTTATGCATGGAAAAATTATAGGAACCCTTTTTTATGAACCATCCACTAGAACTCAGATGTCTTTTCAAACTGCAATGTTAAAATTAGGCGGACAGGTTATAGGTTTTAATAATCCACAAAATTCATCTATAGCAAAAGGTGAGAATTTTAAAGACACTATTAAGATAATAGGTGGATATGCTGATGTTATTGCTATTAGACATCCTCTAGAAGGTGCTGCAAAAGCGGCTTCACTCTTCGCAGATTGTCCAATTATTAATGCAGGTGATGGAAGCCACTTACATCCTACTCAAACTTTAACCGATTTGTTAACCATAACTGAACAAAAAAACACACTAAATGGTTTAACTGTGGGCTTTTGCGGCGATTTAAAGTATGGTAGAACGGTTCATTCGTTGGTAAAAATGATGTTAAAATATAAAAATAACAAGTTTATATTTATATCAACGAAGGAACTCCAAATTCCAAACTACATAAAAAATATAATTATAAGTTCGGGGAATTCTTTTGAGGAAATTTTCTCATTAGAGGATGCCATAGATAATTTGGATATTCTTTATATGACAAGAATTCAGAAAGAAAGGTTTAAATCTATACAAGATTATAATCTTCAAAAAGATGTTTTCAAATTAACTACAGACAAACTTAAAAACGCTAACCCAAACATGATTATATTGCATCCTCTCCCTCGAGTAGATGAAATTGATATTTCTGTTGATGATGACCCTAGAGCGTTATATTTTAAACAAGCTTCAAATGGTGTTTTTGTAAGAATGTCTTTGATTTTGCATGTTTTATCAACAGAAACCGGTGAAAACGTTGAAAACTTAACTTTAAATGAGTCATGTAACAATCAGTCATGCATAACAAACTATGAAAAATATCTACCCCATTATTTTAAAAAAGATAGTAATTCTTATTTTTGTGAATATTGTAGTAGAGAAATTAAATTATGAAAAACATATTAGTATTATTTGCTTCACCACACAAACAGGGAAAAACAGCTGCTCTTTTAAATATTTATCTGGAACAATATCTACAAACTTTAACTGATAGTTGCAACGTTGATATTCTGCCAGTTTTCGATCAGCATGTTCTCCCCTGTGTTGGATGTAATATGTGCATAAAAAGTTGTATTTGTCCACAAAATAAAAAAGATGATGTAAAAAAAATATTTGACTGTATTTTTAAATCAGATCACGTAATAGTTGCTTCGCCTGTTTATTTTTCAGGTTTTCCTTCTCCACTAAAAGCTCTAATCGACAGAGCTCAGCAATTGTATAACAATAAAGCACGCAGCGGTAAAGTAAAAAATTTAAAAATACGAACAGGCGCGCTAATTGCTACATGTGGTTCTGATAACAAAAACAGTTTTATTCCGTTGAAAGATTGTTGCAAACAATTTTTTGATTGTTTAGATGTTGATCTTTCCAATAAACTATATGCAGTCAACACTGATAATCTCAGTAATATAAAAATATATAATGAAAATTAAAAAGGGAGGTATTTTAAAATGAGCGTTTTAACTTGCGATAACAAAAATTTCCATGAGGTTGTATTACAATCTGAAATTCCAGTTTTGGTTGATTTCTATGCAGATTGGTGCGGACCATGTAAAATGATGTCACCTATCTTAGAAGAACTTAGCCAAGAATTTGATAGCAAAATTAAAATAGTTAAAATAAATGTGGATAATAACCCAGAACTTGCATCAGAATATGGTGTAATGTCAATTCCTAATATGATAATTTTTGAGAATGGAAAACAAAAAGAAAATATTGTGGGAGCACGTTCAAAACAAGACCTAATTAAATATTTAGGCTTATAAAAAATAAAAGGTAGCTAACAGAAAACTAGCTACCTTTTATTTTTTTGTTTCAATTTACTTTACCACCACTTAAATATTCTTTTATAGTTTTTATTACAATATTTAGTGCATATATTCTTGAAAACAACTTATCATTAGAAGGAACAATATTCCATGGAGCAAACTCAGTAGAGGTTTTTTCAATCATCTCATTAATAGCCACATTATATTCGTCCCACTTTGCTCTATTTCTCCAATCTTCAGATGTTATTTTCCAGTTTTTTGAAGGAGTATTTTCACGCTCTCTAAATCTTTGTAATTGAACATCTTTGCTTATTTGAAGCCAAAACTTGACAATTATAATACCACTCTCATAAAGTTCTTTTTCAAAAAAGTTGATTTCATTGTATGCCCTCTCCCATTCATCCTTGGGTGTTATTTTTTCTATTCGCTCAACCATTACTCTACCATACCAACTACGATCGTATATTGAGACATGTCCTTTTTTAGGTATTGTTTTCCAAAATCGCCATAAATAATGATGATTAAGTTCAATATCAGTTGGAGCCGATATAGGATTAACATTATATCCTCTAGCATCTAATCCCCCTGCAACACGCTTAATTACACCACCCTTACCTGCAGCATCCCAGCCTTCAAAAACAATTACCATAGGTATTTTTTTGCAATATAGTATGTTTTGTAATCTAAACAATTCCTTTTGTAACTTATTCAATTGACTTTTATAATTTTCTTTGTCCATGCATCTATCTAAATTAACTTTCTCTATTTTATTAATATTTTTTAGATTAAATTTTGCATCTAAAAAAAACTTAGAAGACTGTTCTTTTAATTCTAAAAAATTATTACTAAGTGCATTTTTTACTGAATCAATTATTACATTATATATTGCAACATTTCTATTTCTCTTGTATGTACCATCTACAACATACCATGGTGAAAAATTATAATTAGTAGTTTCCAAAATATGATCCATTATTTCCATATTCTGCTCATATTTATCATTTTTATTCCAGTCTTTTTTGGTAACTCTCCAAGCAGTGCTTTCTTCTTTAGACAGCTCTTTAAGTCTGCGACATTGTTCTTTTTTAGAAATATTGATATAAATTTTTATAATCAAGGTTCCACTACTAACTAAAAATCGTTCAAAACATTCGATATTATTTAGTTTATCTTTAGCTTTTCTACTTTTAAATAAATTTTTGCTCTTTTCACATATGCTAAATAAATCTTGATACCATGATCTATCCATAAAACACATTTGTCCATTACACGGAGTTTTTACCCAATATCTCCACATGTCAGGCATTCTCATTTCAAAATCATTAGGCTTGATAATTGAATACGTTGTAAAAAATCTAGGATCTAATGACAATATCGTTTGGCTTATGCTTTGACCCTTACCCGAAGTAGACGTTCCTTCAAAAAGTATTATAACAGGTAGTTTGTTCTTCTTAATTTCCAACTGTAATAACGACATCTCATCTTTTAGCTTATCCAGCTCCTTGGCATATACATCTTTTGAAAGTTGACTCTCATAATTAAAATTTTTCAACATATCCTAGTACCTCTCTATTCACTAACATACGCTTAAATTCACAACACACTATATAAATTATAAATCTATTTCAAAAAAATTACAACAAACCAAACAAAACTAATTATATTATACATTTAAATCACTAAATAAAACAATTCAAATTATTACCAAAAAGCATAATTGCAAAATTAAAACCAATATGGTATAATTTTGTTGTGTTTAAATTTTATTAATATGGGTAGAAAGGATGATTTTTCATAAAGAAACTTATTGTTATATTAGCATTTGTTATGTGTATAAATTTAACAGGATGTGCTAAGTTAAATGATAACGAAAAATTGCTTCGTCCCCCAGAACTTTCTGGAGAATATCAAACAATTTATAACACCCTTAAATCATCAACTTCATTGAACACGCTTTCGCTACAACCTCCAATATCTGGAGATTATAAATCATCTATAACAATATATAACAATAATATTGATAATTCAAAATATGCTATTGCTTTTTATAAAAATGAAGTTCAGCAAGTAACTGATAAATGTAATTTAAGAATGGGAATATTAAATAAAACTGCTGACAAAGATTGGCAATGCATTTGGGACATTCCATGCGAAGGTGAAACTATAGATCAAATTATGTTCATGGAAGATAGTAATCAAAGCAATATTTATTTAATCGCTGGGTATATATCAGAACAAAATGTCCAAAAAAAATATTGCATATATAATCTTAGTGCTAAAAATTTTCAAACTATTTACACCGGAGAATATAAATTAATGAAATTATGCGATATAAATTCCGATGGAATTAATGAACTAATAACTATAGGAAACTATGATCGAAACAATATAGATACCCAAAGATACAATGTTATTAATAACACTTCGACCTCGGACTCCAAAAACACTGTAAAAGCTGTTATTAACTCTATATCCGATAATCGTGTTACTCTGTGGGGAGATACAAAAATTAACTCCTATGCTCAAAAATATACCAATATATGTATAGACGATAAAACTTTTGGTAAACCATCTATGTTTATAGACAGTCAAGTATCTGACTACACATATAAAACAGAAATATTAACTTTTGAGAATAATAAATTAAAAAATATAACACTAACAGATATGGCTGACTTCACATATAGAGATTTTGCATCATTTTCTTATGATATAGATAATGATGGAAAAATTGAAATACCAAAAACAGATCTATTTCCAGGCTACTACGATTATTATAATCCTCTGGAACAAACTAAATTCCAACCTTTTATTACAACCTGGTGCAAATATAAAAACAACAAAATGGATGCTTTGTTTGATACATACATGGACTATGTCCATGGATTTGGAATTATTTTACCAGAAAAATGGAAAAATAAAGTCAGTGTTACTCAAATAAGTGAAGATGAAATAGAATTTTTTGTATACCATAATTCGCTAAAAAACAACGATGATAAACTATTCAAAATAAAAGTAGATTACCAAAAAAATAAAAACAATGTTCCGATGGATTATTTTATTTTAAAATCAGAAGGAGCTCTCTTATATTTGGTAAGTTTTAATGAGAAAATGCAATCATCAAATTCAGAATTTTCAGTTTCATTAGAAGAATTAAAAAATAATTTTTTTGTAATATCCAGATAAAATTATTTAAAATATAAAATATTGTATTTTTTGGAGGAATTTTATGAAGCAAATTTTAGTTTGTGAAGATGAAGACGCAATCCGTGATTTTATAGTAATTAACTTAAAAAGATCTGGCTATAATACTACTGATGTTTCTAACGGCGAAGATGCCCTAAAAGTGTTTAATGATTCTGGTGAAAATTTTGATATAATTCTCTTAGATATAATGATGCCTGGAATTGATGGCTTTGAAGTATGTCGACAAATTCGAAAAAGTAATGAAAATGTAGGAATCATTATGCTAACAGCTAAAACACAGGAAATGGACAAAGTTAGAGGACTAATGCTGGGAGCAGATGACTATATAGCAAAACCCTTTTCTCCATCTGAACTAATTGCTAGAGTAGATGCAATACATAGAAGAGTCAATATGCTAAGCAGTAGTTCAAAAAAGGTTGAGATAATTAGATCAGGACCATTTGAATTTAATACTAAGAGTAGAGTTTTAACAAAAAATGATAAAGTTATTGAATTAACACAGGTTGAATATCAATTGATGAATCTCTTTCTAAAAAATCCAGATGTTGCCTTGGAAAGGATGCAAATTTTACACAAAATATGGGGAAAAGATTACTTTGGAGATGTCAAAATCGTCGATGTCAACATTAGGCGCCTCAGGATGAAAATAGAAGATGATCCTTCCCTACCTACTTTTATACAAACAGTATGGGGATATGGATATAAATGGGGTGAAAAATAAGGTAACCTATTCTATATTAATAAAATTGAGGGTTAAGGTGAGTCTACTTGAAAATCAAAAGCATTACACATAGATGGGTTTTTAATACTTTTGGCGTTATTACATTAATTTTATTAATTATAAATGTATTATTTGTTATTCATATTCAAAGATATTACTATAATTACGCTGAACAAGCACTTGAATTAAGTGCTACTTCCAATGCACACACAATTCAATCTGCATCTAACACTTCTAACGGTCTGAATGTAGAAATTAGAAATTTAATTGAAAATTTTTCTAGCTCAGATAAAATAGTGGCGATTGGGTTGGATTTTTACGGCAATGTTATAGCGTCTTCCGATGGAATTTTAACAAATTATTCAGAACATTTTTCTAACTACAGCAATGTTATATCATCATCACAAACCTATACATTAAACACTGAATATTTAAGCAACGGTGAACACATTATGACATATACTAAAGCTATATCTACTACAAATACAGAATTTTCAGCCATAATATATGTGGTATCGCTAAATGAAATAGACTCACTAATAATGAATTTAATAATAATATTAGTATCAATTAGTTTGATAGCAATCTTTTTTGTTGTGATTTCAGGAACATTTTTTGTTAATTCTTTTGTTAAACCAGTTCGAGAAATTAGCTCAGTAATCAAAAAAATAGCTGCTGGAAACATGAAAGTTAGAATTAATAAAAAATCAAATTACGAAATTGAAGAATTATGCACTTCCATTAATTATATGGCAGATGAATTATCTAACTCAGAACATATAAAAAATGAGTTTATATCTTCTATTTCACATGAGCTCAGGACTCCATTAACCGCAATTCAAGGTTGGAGTGAAACCATTTTGAATACTACTTATAGCGACAAAGAAACATTAAACAAAGGAATGGTTGTTATATCCAAAGAAACAGCAAGACTTTCCGATATGGTGGAAGACCTTTTAGATTTTTCTAGGATTCAAAACGGTCAGTTCCAATTAACAAAAAATAAAATGGATCTTTTTGCAGAATTAGAAGAAACTATTCTAATATATACCGATGTTGCAGTTCGTGAAGGAAAAAAATTAATATATAATGAACAAACTGCTGTTCCTGCAATATATGGTGACAAAAATCGAATAAGACAAGTGTTTATAAATATTATAGATAATGCAATAAAATATTCCAATCAAGGAGACACTATCACTGTTGATGCATTTGTAGATGAAGACAATGTAACAATAATCGTTAAAGATACTGGTTGTGGTATTGCAAAAGAAGATTTACCTAATATTACTAAGAAATTCTTTAAAGCCAACAACACAAAAAAAGGATCAGGAATAGGCCTGTCTGTTGTAGAAGAAATAGTTAATCAACATGATGGTAGTGTAAAATTTGATAGCGTTGAAAATGAAGGTACAACAGTCACAATTGTATTTCCATTATATAAAGAAGACGCTTTGCAAAATAAAATTTAAGCATAATAAAATATGGAGATTTTATGTTATGAATAAAGAAAAAAGAAAAAGTAAAATAGGTGGTCAAGCCCTAATTGAAGGCATAATGATGAGAGGCTTAGATAAAGTTTCCATGGCAGTAAGGCTACCTAATAAGAAAATAGATATTGAAACTTGGCAAGTGGATAGTCTCGTTCACCCAAAATGGTATAGAAAAATCCCAATTTTACGAGGAGTAGTAGGCATGGTTTCTTCTCTTATTTTAGGATATAAATGCCTAATGAAATCAGCCGAAAAGGCTACTGCTGAAGAACAAGATGACAGTGATAATGACGCCAATAACCAAAATACCTCTGAGTCAAATAGCAATTTAATTAAAGTTGCAGGAACAATTGGAACAATTCTAGCTTTATTAATTTCAATAGGATTGTTTATGTTCATTCCAGCCTTTGCCATAAAAAGCGTAGACTCCGCTTTAAATTTAAATCAATTTGCTAAATCAATTTTAGAAGGTGTCTTTAAAATTGCTATATTTATAGGTTACTTGTCTATAGTATCTCTTATGCCAGATATAAGACGAACATTCCAATATCACGGAGCTGAGCACAAAACAATTTCGTGCTACGAAGCAGACTGTGACCTAACAATAGAAAATGTAAAAAAATTCACAAGATTCCATCCAAGGTGCGGAACAAGTTTTCTGCTAATTGTTCTTATAATTTCAATTATTATTTTTTCAGTAATCACATGGGATAGTCTATTGGTTAGAGTTATTTTAAAATTTTCGTTATTACCATTAGTAACGGGATTTTCTTATGAAATAATACAACTAGCCGGTAGATATAATAACATCTGCACCAGAATTATATCTGCCCCTGGATTGTGGTTGCAAAGACTCACCACTCGTGAACCGGATGAAGATCAAATTGAAGTTGCAATTGCTGCGTTTAATGAGGTAATTCCTAAAAATAAAGAGGAAGATAAATGGTAATTCAGGAACTTCGCCAAAAATTGCATAGTATTCTCAAACAAAAAGAAGATTTTATTTTTGAATCAGACATAATTATTTCGCACGTAACAAAAGAACCAAAACACAGTTGGCTATTACAAAGTAATGTGTCAGATAAAATATCTACAGAATGTATAGAGCTAGCAAAAAAACGGGCTAGTGGCAAACCTTTGCAATATTTAATTTCTGAATGGGAATTTTATGGCATACCAATAAAAGTGGGAAAAGGTGTTTTGATTCCAAGAGCAGATACTGAAATTTTAGTTGATGTTGCTCTTAAATTGGCAAATTCCCATGCACAAATTATCGACCTATGCACTGGCAGTGGTTGTATATCTGCAGCCATTGCAACAAATTTACCAAATTCACATATTACATCAATTGAATTATCAGCTCAAGCTATTTCATATGCCAAAACAAATTTATTACCATTTCGAAATAATGTTGAAATACTAAACTACGATGTTTTAAATAAAACAACCCCTACAAAATTTCAAAATGTTGATATAATTGTTTGTAATCCACCATATCTAACGCTTAAAGATATGTCTAATTTGCAAGATGAAGTAAAATTTGAACCTAGCATGGCTCTTTATGGCGGACCTGATGGATTATTATTTTATAAGCAGATTTCAAAAATATGGAAAAAATCATTAAAGAAAGATGGATGGATTATATTTGAAATAGGTTATAATCAAAAATTAGATGTTTTAAATATACTCAAACAAAACGGTTTTATAAATACAAAATCAATAAAAGATTTATCGGGTAATAACAGAGTTGTTATAGGTCAAAACCCAACCAATTATAATTAAAATTTTTATAGAGGGAGATCAGTTAGATGGCTAAAAAAACAAGTTTAAAAAAAGAATTTAGTAAAAATGATCTATTATCGGATAAAAGAAAGGCTCTTCAGACAGCTTTGGATCAAATTGAAAAAAATTTTGGTAAAGGTGCCATAATGTTGCTTGGAAGTAATCAATCTTTAGACATTGAAGCAATTTCTACTGGCTCCTTAAGTTTAGACATTGCACTAGGTATTGGAGGTGTTCCTCGTGGAAGAATTACTGAAATTTATGGTCCAGAATCTTCCGGTAAGACTACTGTGGCGTTATCAATTGCTGCTCAATCACAAAAAAATGGAGGAACTGTCGCTTTTATAGACGTTGAACATGCTCTAGATCCAAATTACGCTAGCGTTTTAGGTGTAGACATAGATTCCCTTCTAGTTTCACAGCCAAATTCAGGAGAACAAGCTTTAGAAATAGCTGAAACACTAGTTCGTTCTGGTGCTGTCGATGTAATTATATTAGACTCTGTTGCTGCCATGACAACTAAAGCTGAAATCGAAGGAGATATGGGCGATAGTAATATTGGTCTCCAAGCCAGGTTAATGTCACAAGCAATGAGAAAATTAACTGGAATTATTAGCAAAACAAATTGTGCAGCAATATTTATTAACCAAATTCGTGAAAAAATAGGCGTAATATACGGCAATCCGGAGACAACTCCAGGAGGAAGAGCTTTAAAATTTTATTCTTCAGTTCGAATGGAAATACGACGTGGAGAACAAATTAAAGATGGTACTAAAGTTATAGGAAATAAAACGAGATGCAAAATTAGTAAAAATAAGGTTGCACCTCCATTTAAAGAAGCTGAATTTGATTTGCTATATGGTGTTGGTATATCTCATATGGGAGAAATCTTAGATATGGCAGTAAATCTAAACATAGTTAACAAAAGTGGAGCATGGTTTTCTTATAAACAAGAACGCATAGGTCAAGGACGCGACAACGCTAGAACATATCTAAAAGAACATCCTGACCTTGCAAACGAAATAGAGCAACTAGTAAAAGAAAATATTACAAAAATGAACATTTCTTCTAAAAAAACTACAAAAGCTGCAGATAAAGCTATAGCTAAAGCCATAAAATCTTCTAGTAAATCATCTACAATTGAAATAAACGAACCCAAACTGGATATCGTTCCAGATGCTGCAGATTTTGAATAATGAATATTATAAATATAGGCAACAAAAAAAGAGGAAATTATTATAGTATATATTTAAATAGTAATTTTATGGGATTGTTTCATATTGAAACCATTAAGCAATTTAAAATTAAAGATGGAGAATCTTACGATGACTTACACATCCAAAATTTTAAGCATGAAGGACAAATCAAATATGCCAAAGACAGAGCATTGTTTTTATTAAGTTATCGTGATTACTCTACAAAAGAATTAATACAAAAATTGCAAAAAAATGTTCCAATAGAAATAGCAATGCTCACTGCAGAAAGAATGAAAGAATTAAGTTTAATCGATGATAAAAGATTTGCAAAAAATCTGGCTAATAAGTTAATTTTAAATAAAGGCAGAGGTCTAAAAAGGGTATTGTATGAAATGCAACTTAAAGGAATTGAAAGAGAAGTTGCCTTAGAAGCCATAGATTCAATAAAATTTAATAGCGTAGATCAGATATCAGAGACTATTCGTAAAAAATATACAGATAAATTAAGTGACTTTAAATCTAAGAATAAAGTAATTGCCGTTTTTTTAAAAAAAGGCCATTCTTATAATGACATAAAAAGTGCCATAAGTATTGTTGAACAAGAAATTGAAAATCAATGTTGAATTATATATAAATATTAGGAGAGAACAAATTTAAATGATAATAAAAGTTGGTATGGTATCGTTAGGGTGCCCTAAAAATCAAATAGACGCAGAGCATCTTTTAAGTGATATATCTAAAAACAAACGTTTTAAAATTGTCAACAATCCAGATATTGCCGATGTTGTTGTTATTAATACATGTGCTTTTATAGAAAGTGCTAAACAAGAAGCTATCGACACAATTTTAGAATTTGCTGAAAAAAAAGAAGAAAATTTAAAATCCATAATTGTAACAGGTTGCTTAGCTCAACGATATAAAAATGAAATTTTAGAGCAAATTCCAGAAGTAGACGTTGTCTTAGGATTAGGATCAAACAAAAATTTAGAAGAAGCGATTATTGATTCCTTACAAGGCAAAAAAATTGCTCAATTTGGAATTAGTGAAGCACTTTGTTTAGACCACGACAGAATATTAACCACTCCCTCACATTATGCATATTTAAAAATTGCTGAAGGGTGTGATAATCATTGTACATATTGTGCTATTCCAAAAATAAGAGGAAAGTATAGAAGCCGCACAATTGAAAACATCTTAAAAGAAGCAAAATGGTTAGAACAAAAAGGCGTTAAAGAACTAATACTTGTAGCTCAGGACACTACATATTATGGCATAGATATATATGGTAAATATGCCCTATCTGATTTACTTAAAGAAATAGCTAAATTAAATTTTAAATGGATCAGATTCTTATATGCATATCCTGAAAAAATAGACGAAAAATTGCTAACGGTTATCAAAGAAAACGACAACATCCTACCTTATTTAGATTTACCAATTCAACATATTAACAATGACATTCTTAAAAAAATGAATCGTAAAACAACAAAAGAACAAATTCTTGATAAAATAAAATTAATAAAAACTATTTTGCCAAATTCTATTTTAAGAACAACTTTAATTGTAGGTTTTCCAGGAGAAACAGAAGATCAATTTAATGAATTAGTTGAATTTGTTAAAACGTCTAATTTTAATAGAATTGGTTGCTTTCCATATTCTCAAGAGGAAGAAACAGCAGCAGCTCTGCTTCCAAATCAAATACCAAGTGAAATTAAAGAACAACGAGTTCAAACCATTATGATGGAAACGGAACTTTTACTTGATAAATATTGTCAATCTATGATGAACAAATACATTGAAGTTATTGTAGATGATTTCGAAGACAACTATTATGTTGGAAGATCTATGGCAGATGCTCCAGACATAGATTGTTGCGTTTATATCAGTTCTAACTGTGAACTAAACTCAGGAGATATGATTAAAGTTAAAATATATAAAACAGAATATGGTAATCTGTTTGGCGAATATACAGAGTAAATAAGGAGAATTTTTATATATGAACGTTCCAAATATGCTAACTATTTTTAGAATTTTGCTTGTTCCAATATTTGTATTTTTTATGCTAATAAACCCAAATGATAGTTTTTACTTAACCACATCACTTATTATTTTTATAGTAGCATCAATAACTGATGCAATTGATGGAAAAATTGCTAGAAAATATAATTTAGTTACAAATTTTGGAAAATTCATGGATCCCTTAGCCGATAAAATACTTGTAATGTCTGCTTTACTTTGCCTTTTAAATTTGAAATTAATTGATGTTGTTATTGTTATTGTCATTTTATCCAGAGAGTTTTTAGTGACATCTCTTAGATTAATTGCAAGTTCAAATGGTAAAGTAATAGCCGCAAATTCTCTTGGAAAGCTAAAAACAATCTCTCAAATTTTAGCAATAATATCATGCCTAGTATTTAAGAGTTGTCCATATAATGATGCTTTATTTTACATTTATCAATGGCTGTTTATTCTATGCACCGTAATAACCATTATATCGGGTATAGTGTATTTGTGGAAAAACAAAAACTTCTTACGTGACGCAAAATAGCCCGCGTAAGAAGTTTTTTCTGTTTTAAACCATTTTAGATACAAGTACCGTTATATCATCTGTGTGTTTGGGATCAGAACGCTTTTTAGCACTCTCTATTATTGTTTTTGCTATTTCATTTGCATTTTGATTGTAAATTAACTTTAACTCACTAGATATCCATTCTGTACCAGACGATGTTGCTCCATCTGTTACCATAACAATAACGTCCCCTTTAGATAACTTTAATTCTTTGCTGTCAAAATTTATACCTTGAATTATACCTATTGGTAAACTTGTACATCCAAATTCAGTAACCTTCCCTCTTCTAACAACATAAGACGAAGTTGCGCCCGCTTTAACAAACTTAGTTTTGCCTGTATATAAATCAATTGTACAAGTATCTATTGTTGCTAAAGATTCTTCTTTAGACTTTATTGCAAAAGATAAATTTAATAGTTTTAAAGTAGAATTAAAACCAAATCCTGTTTGAATAAGTCTACGCATGGTAGAGCAAGTCATTAAGCTATCAACAGCAGCCCTACTTCCATTACCCATGCCATCACTTAATAACATATGTGCAAAGCCCTTACCATCCATAAAAAAGTCATAACTATCTCCACAACATGAATTACCGTTAGGCAATGTTTGCATAACTGCAAAATCTACACTTAAAGAAGCTATTTCAAAGAACGATATTTTATAACTTTTATTAGCTTTTATTATTGTTGGCAATTCAATTTGTCTACCTATAGATTCACTTATAGTTTCCACAATTGAACGTATTTCATTTTTGAATGGCAATTCATCTAAATATAAATCAATATTAAGATGATCAAATCTATCTAATATACAGGATATTCCATTGTGTTCTATTCCTCTATCTTTCAATATATTCTTAACTATGTTTGTTGTTTCTCTATCAATTTTTTCAAAGTCTGCAAGTTCCTTGCTCATTTCCATCAATAAATCAGACATTCCCGTAAATTGCTCAGTTGCTATCGATCTTGCTTCATTAATTCTTCTCGAAGTTTGTTCTTTACACACAAAATCACGATATCCTAAATTAATGGATTGAATTAAGCTATCTAACTTACAACACTTTTGCTTTAAAAATATGGGCAAATTTTCTTGAACAATTTTTCCATTCTGCCTCAACATATTAGACACTTTGTTTAATGACCGCATTGTTTCATTATATGAAGTTATCCAACAAAATGTTCTCAAGCCACAATTCTTACACACATCATTTGCCGTTTTTACATATATATCTGAAATGTCTTTATAACTCATTTTGTCCATCTTTTTTGCACATTCTTGAATATTGTTTTGTAAATCTAACAAAGTTTTAGCTGTAAACTGCAATTTTAAAGCCATATCATCATTAGCCATAAAATTAGAATTAAAATTTTTTATACTATTTTTCTCAATAACACCTTGAAAAATATCAATAGGCACTAGATAAGCTATACAGGATGCTATAAAAACTTCAATAAAACTGTTTATGCTAAGTCCCCCAAAAAATCCACAACCCAACAAATATGTTCCAATAAAAGCTACAGCTTGTATAGCTTTCCCAATAGGCTTAAATATTCCAGCCATAAAACCTGAAACAGTAACTATAGCTCCAATTATTGCAAAATCTTTTGTAAACAAAGCGAGCCCTATAGTTACTATAATTCCAACAGCTGCTCCCCCAGTAACACCAATCAAAATTGCAGCTTGTATTACCAAAACAGCTGCTAAAAATCTACCAAAATTAAAATTAGCAAAATTCAAATTACAAAAAGCAATTAAAACAGCAATTACAATAATGGATAATCCTATCAAATCAGACGTTTTTCTTATCTTAATATTCATGTTTTTTAAACTGCATTTAAATAAAACTGTAAAACTTCCAACCAATATTACTTCTGCATATACCATTATAATCGTGCCGAATCCTACAGGATGTATAAGCATAGAAATAATACTTGGTATTCCAAAAGAAATTATAGAAAAAATAGTGTTCCAAAAATTAGACTTAAAATCAAAAAATATTTTTAAAACCATACCTATTGTCAATGCACAAGTATATACTTCTGCATTAAAACTATTAAAACAAACTATTACTCCAAATATTCCTCCTAAAAACGAAAACATAGACCATTTTTTAGGCAAAGACATAGAAAAAGAAATACAAAATGGTGAAAATATTCCCGCTATTTTAGCAAAACTCATAACAAATCCAATAATAAAAAAACAAATCTTTTCTATAATTTGTGCCAAATTTTCAGTCCCGGTATATTTTAATATTTTCTCCTTCATTTCCACCATCCTCTTAAATAAATTATAATTCAAATATTTTTTATAATAATACACCTGGTTTTAAAAAAATCATGTCAATGTTTGCAAACAAAAAAGTTAGCACATTTTTAGTTTTCATGTGCTAACTTTTTTAATTTAAATATTTTATTTATATATTGTTCTATATTCTTTCATCCAATATTGAAACATACTGCTCTCTAAATTGATCAAAAGTTGACGTAGATATGGCATCTCGAATTTTTTCCATCAGAGTATTATAAAAATATAAATTATGCATAACACAAAGTCTTGCAGCAAGACCTTCCTTTGCCTTAAGCAAATGCCTTAAATATGCACGAGAATATCTTTTGCACACCGGACAATCACAATTAATATCTATTGGATTTGAATCAGTTTCATATTTAACATTTAATAAATTTCTAACTCCACTCCAAGTATTCACATGGCCGTGTCTAGCATTTCTAGACGGCATAACACAATCAAACATATCTACACCACGATAAACAGCTTCAATAATATTGCCAGGTTTTCCAACGCCCATAAGATATCTCGGTTTGTTTTCAGGCATAAATGGTTCAATGTGTTCTATAACTTCATACATTTCTTCCTTTGTTTCACCAACCGCTAATCCGCCAATAGCATATCCATCACAATTTAATTCTGCTATTTGTATCATATTCTTTTTTCTTATATCCGCAAATGTTGATCCCTGATTAATTCCAAATAAAAGCTGATTAGGATTTATTGTTCCTTCCATAGAATTCAACGTTTGCATCTCTTTAAGACATCTTTCAAGCCACCTAACAGTTCTATCGCAAGATGCTTCTGTATAACTTCTTGTTGACGGATTTTCAATGCACTCATCAAACGCCATCGCTATTGTAGAAGCTAAATTAGACTGAATTTGCATACTCTGTTCAGGTCCCATAAAAATTTTTCTTCCATCTACGTGAGAAGAAAAATATACTCCCTCTTCTTCAATACGACGAATTTTCGCCAAAGAAAAAACTTGAAATCCTCCACTGTCTGTTAAAATAGGTTTATCCCATACCATAAACTTATGCAATCCACCCATTTTTCTAATTACTTCATCACCCGGTCTAACATGTAAATGATATGTATTACATAACTCAACCTGACATTTTATATTCATCAAATCAAAAGAAGAAAGACCACCTTTAATCGCAGCTGATGTTCCAACATTCATAAAACATGGTGTCTTAAAAACTCCATGAACAGTTCTAACCTCGCCTAGTCTTGCAGAATTTTCCTTTTTTATTAACTTAAATATACTCATACTATATCTCCAAACAAAAATAATAAACTAAAAATTTTACAACTAAAAGTTAAACAATAACCATTGCATCACCAAAACTAAAAAACCTATATTTTTGATTAACCGCAACTTCATATGCCCTCATAGTATTCTCATAACCAGCAAAAGCACTAACTAACATTATAAGTGTGCTCTCAGGAAGATGAAAATTTGTTACTAAACAATCAACAACATTAAATTTAAACCCCGGATATATAAATATATCAGTAGCCCCACTATCTTCACAAACACAATTATTTTTAGCATAAACGCTTTCTAACGTTCTGCAACTAGTAGTTCCAACACAAAAAACTCTCTTGCCATTTTGTTTAGTTGCGTTTATTAGATCGGCAGTCTCTTTAGGCACATAATAATTTTCAGAATGCATCTTATGTTCTGTTATTTCATCAACTTTAACTGGCCTAAATGTTCCTAAACCAACATGTAGAGTGACATATCCAATATTAATTCCTTTATTTTTCAACTTTTCTAACATATCCTGTGTAAAATGTAATCCAGCAGTTGGGGCGGCAGCAGAACCCACTTCACGTGAATATATAGTTTGATATCGTTCATTATCATCTAACTTTTCTAAAATATAAGGAGGTAAAGGCATGCTACCTATTTCATCCAATATAGAATAAAAATTTCCATCGTAGTAAAACTTTACTAATTTTTTTCCGTCTCCCAAATCCTCTAAAATTTCTGACTTAAGTTTATCTGAAAAATTAAAAACCGTTCCCACCTTTGCTTTACGCGCTGGTTTACATATAATCTCCCAAATATCTTTTTGTCTTTGATTTAATAAAAGATATTCTATAGCTCCCCCTGTTTTATCTCTTTTACCATATAACCTAGCAGGCAAAACTCTAGAATCATTTAAAATTAAACAATCACCTTCCTCTAATATATTACACAAATCATAAAACTTTAAATGTAACATTTTTCCTGTTGTTCTATCTAACCTCAGCAATTTAGAATGATCTCTTTTTTCAGCAGGATGTTGTGCAATTTGCTCCTTTGGCAATTCAAAATAAAAGTCCTTCGTTCTCATAAAAATTATCCTTTACAATATTTCGATTATTTTCGTTTTAAAACCTAATTCATATAACATTATAATTTATTCAACTAATTTTGTAAAACCATATTATTTGACAATAAATTTCCCAAAAGCACCCGAAAAAACATATCTTGACATTATCATTAACAAATGATAGTATGAAATGTAATTGATTGTTTTATATCCAATATTTGTTGGATTGACACGTACAGACTGTTTTTTTATTTGATTTTTATTTGTTAAAATTAAGATACATAATAATATCTCGCTAAAAATCATATAAAACTAATATGGAGGTTAGTTATATGAAAACTTTTAATGTTGGAATAATAGGCGCCACAGGTATGGTGGGTCAACGCTTTTTAGTATTATTAGAAAATCATCCTTGGTTTAATGTAAAAGTCCTTGCCGCTTCTAGTAATAGCGCAGGAAAAACATATGAAGAAGTAATGAATAATAGATGGAAATTAAATCCACCTATTCCAGAATTCGCAAAAAACATTATAGTTTTAGATGCTCAAAAAGACATTAAAAAAATTACTAGTGAAGTTGATTTTGTATTTTGTGCAGTAAATATGAAAAAAGAACAAATAAAGTCTTTGGAAGAAGCATATGCTTTAGCTGAATGTCCTGTAATTTCCAACAACTCAGCTAATAGAAACACTCTCGATGTTCCAATGATAATTCCAGAAATAAATCCAGATCATGCCAATATCATACCTTTTCAGCGCAAAAGACTTGAAACAAAAAGAGGTTTTATTGCTGTTAAATCTAACTGTTCAATACAAAGCTATGTTCCTGCAATATCCCCACTTTTAAAATACAATCCAACAAAAATATTAGCTTGTACATATCAAGCTATATCTGGAGCAGGAAAAACTTTTGATAGTTGGCCTGAAATGAACGATAATGTTATTCCTTATATTGGAGGAGAAGAAGAAAAATCTGAGTTAGAACCATTGAAAGTTTGGGGTAACTTAGAAAACGGTAAAATTAATCCAACGAACGCTATTTCAATAACAACACAGTGTATAAGAGTTCCTGTGTCGGATGGCCATACGGCAGCTGTTTTTGTTAGTTTTAAAAACAAACCTGAAATTGAAGAAATAAAGCAACTTTGGAATAATTTTATGGGTAAGCCACAGTTACTAAAATTACCAAGTGCTCCTAAAAAATTCTTAAATTATTTTGAACAAAATGATAGACCTCAGGCTAAGTTAGATAGAGATCTAGAAAAAGGAATGGCAATAAGCATTGGTAGATTAAGACAAGATGCACAGTATGATTACAAATTCGTATGCTTATCACATAATACTATTCGTGGAGCAGCTGGTGGTGCTGTTTTAATGGCAGAATTATTAGCAGATCAGGGTTATTTTGAATAAGATATAACTATAAGTTTGGATAATATTTAATGAAATGAGGAGTTTACATGAAAAACTGTTTATTCGAAGGTGCTGGAGTCGCGCTGATAACTCCTATGCATGAAGATGGATCGGTTAACTATGAAAAATTAAAAGAACTGGTAAATTGGCAAATTGATAATAAAACAGACGCAATTATAGCTTGTGGCACAACAGGCGAATCTTCTACATTAGATGACAAAGAACATCGCAAGGTTATAGAAGAAGTCGTAAAGGAAACAAACGGCAGAGTGCCTGTAATTGCTGGAACCGGCAGTAATAATACACAATATGCTATAGAATTATCAAAAGAGGCTGAAAATTTGGGTGCAGACGGTGTTTTGATTGTTAGTCCTTATTACAATAAGACTTCTCAGCTTGGCCTTGTAAAACACTATTCTACAATTGCAGATAACATAAATATCCCTTTAATTATATACGATATTCCGCCAAGGACGGGATGTAAAATAAGCATAGACACCTTTAAGATATTAGCTAACCATGATAATATTGTTGGCGTTAAAGCAGCATCTGGTGTAATATCCGACGTTGCAACTTTAGCCGCTGAGTGTGGAGATAAATTAGATATATACTCCGGCAATGATGATCAAATTGTTCCTATAATGTCTCTCGGAGGAAAAGGTGTTATATCTGTTATTTCAAATGTTTTTCCTAAAGAAACACATGATATTTGTCAACTATATTTAGACGGAAAATGCCATGAGAGCACAAAAATGCAACTTGATTTTATTGATCTTGTTCATGCATTATTTATAGATGTAAATCCTATTCCAGTAAAAGATGCTATGAATATAATGGGAATGGAAGTTGGTCCTTGTAGACTTCCACTATGCTCACTAGATAAAAATAAAATGGAAATATTGAAATCTTGCTTAAAAAAATACAAATTAATATAATTTAAACTTTTAAATACTAACACAAAGGAGAAAAGAATCTTGGTTTCAATTATTTTAAGTGGCGCTAACGGGAAGATGGGACATGTGGTGGCAGATCTTGTGTTAAATAATGAAGATTGTAAAATTGTCGCCGGCGTAGATATTAATGGGAAGAGCGAATGTGATTTTCCAGTTTATAAAAACTTTGATAATTTGGCAGGAGATGTGATCATAGACTTTTCTAATCCTAGCGCTTTAGATAATATATTAAGTTTTGCTATAAAAAATAAAACAGGTGTTGTCTTAGCAACAACAGGCTATAGCAAAGAACGTATAGACAAAATAAAAGAAGCTTCAAAATTAATTCCTATTTTTTTCACTTTCAATATGTCTTTGGGAATAAATTTATTGGTAAATTTAGCCAAAAAAGCATATTCAGTATTAGGTGAAGGTTTTGACATAGAAATTATAGAAAAACATCATAATCAAAAAATTGATGCACCTAGTGGCACGGCAATAATGTTGGCAGAAGCTATAAATGAAGAAGCTAATAATGCATTTGATTTTGTTTTTGATAGGCATAATGTCAGGCACGCAAGAAATAATAAAGAACTAGGTATACATACTGTTAGAGGTGGAACAATAGTTGGCGAACATGAAGTAATATTTGCCGGTAAAGACGAAATCGTTACACTATCTCACAGTGCAAGAAGTAAGGATATTTTTGCGGTAGGCTCAATTAAAGCTGCTTGTTTTATTAAAGATAAACCACCTGGATTATACAACATGAGTCACTTAATATCTGAATAATAAATTAAAAATAGACACCAAACAATATGATGTCTATTTTTAGTTTGCATTTTAAATTGTATCTGGTTCAGGATATTCTTTTCCAAATGTTTCCACTGTAACTTTAGTCATTCTTTGCGGTTTAATTGGCTTATCTCTAGAATCTCTTTCTTGGTTAACAATATTATCAGCCTCATCTAAGCCACTGATTACCTTTCCAAATGAAGCATAGCTTCCGTCCAAATGTGGTGCATCATCAACCATTATGAAAAATTGTGAACTAGCACTATTTAAATCATATGCTCTTGCCATAGATATAACGCCTCTAGTGTGCTTTAGGTTATTATTAAATCCATTAATACTAAATTCACCAAAAATATGTTTACCAGATCCTCCCATTCCAGTTCCTTCAGGGTCTCCCCCTTGAATCATAAAACCCGGGATTACTCTATGAAAAATTGTGCCATCATAAAAACCACTCTCTACCAAATTCACGAAATTTCTAACTGTATTAGGGGCTATTTGCGGATAAAGTTCAATTTTTATCTTGCTTCCGCTTTCCATTTGAATTGTAACAATAGGATTTTTCATTGCACTACCTCCAAATTTAATACATACTCAACCAAAATTTTATCACGAACAAATAAATATATCAACACAAACTTTGAAGTAAAAAAAGCTAAAAGGAGTAGCTTAAATTGTCAAAAATAAAAAATCATAAAAAATTAATACCATTATACATTCTAAATATTTTAAGAAAACATACCGATCAAGACCACCACATTCGTCAAAAAGACATTGTACAATTACTAAAAGATTCTTTCCATATTAACTGTGAACGAAAATCAATAGCCAGAAATATTAATTATCTAATTGATGCAGGTTTTGATATTCGTAATGAAAAAGGATATTATATAGTAGATCAACAGTTTAATGATTGTGAAATCAGTTTAATAATTAACAACATATTATATGCAAAATATATACCAAACATTCACCGTAACTCGCTAATTGATAAATTATCATCCTTAGCTAGCAAATCCTTCCAGTCTCATTTAAGCCACAGTAAACCTATAAAAAATTCTTATTGCCAAAACAAACAAATTTTTTACACAATCGAAATTTTAAATCAAGCAATTATGGAAAAGAAAAAAGTGAAATTTCATTATAACTCATATAAATGCGACAAAAAATTACACCCCCTAACCGAAGAAAAATATACTATCATGCCATATCAAATAATAATGTCTAATGGTTGGCCATACGTGATAAGTAGTAATAATTTATCGTTTAGAATAGATCACATAACAAATATTGAACTAGTTGAGCAAAAAAACAAAGAGAATATATATTCCAACACAATCTATTATTCTCATGAAAATTTACATACTAATTTGCAAAATGATGAAGTTGTAAAATTTCGAGCTAAAAAATCAATAATAAATGACATAATAGATCAGTTTGACAACTTTGAATTTACAGGTGAATACGACGATTATTGCTATGTTAAAGCAAATATAGACATTAACACTATGTTTTATTGGAGTTTAAAACATGGAGCAGACATAAAAATAATCTCTCCATCAATATTAAAACAAAAAATTAAATATACAGCTCAACGCGTGGCAAATCAGTATAAAGAATATGACAAAACTACAGTTGCATTAATTTTAAATTCACTAAAAAAACTAAGACTATATCCTAATTCATAATTTACTAAAAATTGATTCTTGATTATTATATTAAAATGTTGTACAATATAGACAAGTGATTATTTTAGTTTGAGGGGACGGTTCCCGTGCATAAAAAAAAGGTTTTTGTTTCAGCAAGTTTAAGTTTCCACGGGGTTTTTGCAACCTTTTTTACACGTTAACAATACATTATTCAAAAGCTGCAAGTCAATTGCAGTTTTTTGTCTTTCAAACAAATAATTAAAACAAAAATACTTTTCTTGTAGCGGAGGTTAAAAATGCAAAAAAAGAAAGTTGCAATTATTATGGGAAGTGATAGCGATTTACCCATTGTAAAAAAAGCTATAGACAAATTAAGCTCACTTGATATACCAGCAGAAGTACATATAATGAGTGCTCATAGAACTCCAGATTTAGCCGCAGATTTTGCTAAAAATGCAATTTTTAATGATATTGGAGTGATAATAGCTGCTGCCGGGATGGCAGCACATTTGGCAGGAGTAATTGCTGCACACACTACCCTTCCAATAATTGGTTTACCAATAAAATCAACTCTAGAAGGTTTAGACGCGTTGCTATCAACAGTCCAAATGCCTCCCGGTGTACCTGTCGCAACAGTAGGAATAAATAATGCAGAAAATGCAGCTATTTTAGCAGCACAAATGTTAGCAATAGCTGATAATGATATAAGCTTAAAATTATCTGAAATGAAAGAAAATATGCGCAATCGCGTAATTGAAAAAAACAAAAATTTAAAATAAAAAATATATAAAAATTCATCTCTCAGGAGGACTATTATGGAAAAATTAAATCAATTGTATGAAGGAAAAGCAAAAAAAGTATACTCAACTAATGACGATAATTATGTTATTGTTTCTTACAAAGATGATGCTACAGCATTTAACGGTGAGAAAAAAGGAACTATATTGGGTAAAGGTGTTATAAATAACAGATTAACAAATCATTTTATGAAAATGCTAGAAGAAAATAATATTCCAACACATTTTGTTAAAGAAATTTCTGATAGAGAAACTATTGTTAAAAAAGTTGAAATAATTCCGCTAGAAGTTATTGTTAGAAATACTGCAGCAGGCTCTTTTTCAAAAAGATATGGAGTTGAAGAAGGTACTATTTTAAATCAACCATCATTGGAGTTTTCACTTAAAAACGATGATTTAGGCGATCCTTTAATAAATACATATCATGTACTATCTATAGGCGTTGCTACTCAAAAAGAAATAGATACTATTGAAGAATATGCGTTAAAAATAAATTCACTATTAAAAGAATATTTGTTAAAATTCAACGTTGAATTAATAGATTTCAAACTTGAATTTGGAAAAACTTCAGATAACACAATTGTTTTAGCTGATGAAATATCACCAGATACATGTCGTTTTTGGGATGTAGATACACATGAAAAATTAGATAAAGATCGTTTTAGAAGAGATTTAGGAAACGAAGAACATGCATACCAAGAAATGCTTAAAAGAATAATTGGAGAATAAAAATTTAAAATACAGAAAAAGGATAAGTTATATTATGAAAAATTCTTTACACGAAGAATGTGGCGTATTTGGAATATGGACAAAAGAAAGATCTTTAGATCCCGTTAGGGATGCCTATTTTGCACTATATGCATTACAACATAGAGGTCAAGAAAGCTGCGGAATAGCCGTAAACGATAGAGGTGTTATTTCACATCATCGTGATATTGGTCTTGTTTCTGAAGTTTTTAATGAACAACGTATAAATTCTCTTGGAGAAGGAAATATGGCAATTGGTCATGTTAGATATTCTACCTCTGGCGTTTTAAACTGTTCTAACGCACAGCCACTTTGCATCCAACACATTAAAGGCCCATTAGCTATCGCTCATAATGGAAATATTACTAATGCATATGAACTGAGAAGAAAATTTGAACTGGACGGTGCGATTTTTCACGGAACAAGTGATACGGAAGTTATTGCATACGCCATTACTTCAAATAGATTAAAAACATCATCAATAGAAGAAGCTGTAAAAGAAACTATTAAAATGCTAAAAGGCTCATTTAGCATAGTTGTTATGTCGGCTCAAAAATTAATTGCAGCTCGTGATCCTATAGGCTTTAGACCATTATGTTTAGGCAAGAAAGATGATGGATCTATATTGTTTGCATCGGAAAGTTGTGCTCTAGCTACAATTAACGGTAAATTTGTTAGAGACATTAAACCTGGTGAAATGGTAATAGTTGAAAAAGGAAATATGCGATCTGATACTTCTTTATGTAAAAAAAGAGGAAATATGTGCGTATTTGAATATGTTTATTTTGCAAGACCAGACAGCATTATAGATGGAGCTAGCGTTTACGAAGCTAGACTTCAAGCAGGAAAGTTCCTTGCAATGGAACATCCTGTGGATGCGGACGTTGTAATAGGTGTTCCGGATTCTGGACTTATTGCCGCAAAAGGATTTGCTATGCAAAGCAATATAGTTTATTGTGATGGTTTTGTTAAAAACAAATACATTGGTAGAAGTTTTATACAACCAACTCAAAGTATGCGTGAAAATGTGGTTAAAATCAAATTAAACGTTATAAAATCTAACGTCAAAGGCAAAAGAGTGGTTATGGTAGATGATTCTATAGTTAGAGGAACAACTAGCAAAAGAATAGTGAAAATGTTAAGAGACGCTGGAGCTAAAGAGGTTCACATGAGAGTGTCCTGCCCTCCTTTTAAAAATCCTTGCTACTTTGGAACCGATATAGATAGTCGTGACAACTTAATTGCTTGTAAAATGAGCATCGATGAAATTGCTAAACATATAGGTGTAGATAGTTTAGGATACCTTAGTATAGAAAGCGTTAAAAAAATAGCAAGTTCAGCAGAAACTGATTTTTGTGTTGGATGTTTTAGTGGAGAATATCCTTCAGAACCTCCAAAAGAAACAAGCAAAAATAAATTTGAACAAAAAATTACTGATATGTAAATAAATACATTTGATGAAAGGTGTAAAATGGATAGTTATAGCAATAGTTACAAGAAAGCCGGCGTTGATGTTACCGCTGGATATAAGTCAGTTGAACTTATGAAATCACATATATCAAGAACTAATATTCCCGGTGTTTTTAGCGATATTGGTGGATTTGGAGGCATGTTCTCTCCAGATCTTTCAAAAATGTCGCAACCTGTTTTTGTTTCCGGTACCGATGGTGTTGGAACTAAAATAAAAATCGCTATGTTATTAAATAAGCACAATACTATCGGTATAGACTGTGTAGCTATGTGTGTAAATGACATAATTTGTAGTGGTGCTAAGCCTCTATTTTTTCTAGATTATATTGCGTGTGGAAAAAATTATCCAGAAAAAATTGCAACTATAGTTTCTGGAATAGCAGAAGGCTGCGTTCAGTCTGGAGCTGCATTAATTGGTGGGGAAACAGCCGAACACCCTGGAATGATGCCTGAAGATGACTATGATTTGGCAGGATTTGCTGTTGGAGTAGTTGACAAAGATAAAATCATTTCAAACCAGTCTCAAAAACCTGGAGATGTTTTAATTGCTCTTCCATCTTCTGGAGTTCACTCAAACGGTTTCTCTTTGGTCAGAAAAGTGTTTGACATTGAAAATGCTGACCTTGAAAACAACTTTGGAATGTTGGAAAAAAGTTTAGGAGAAACTCTTATAGAACCTACCATAATATATGTTAAACCTATCTTAACCCTTGTAAATCAAATTGATGTTAAATCTGTTTGTCATATAACTGGTGGTGGTTTTTATGAAAATATACCAAGAACTTTACCAGAAAACGTTAATGCTAAAATATTTAGTTCTAATTTAATAGTTCCAAGCATTTTCAACTTGATTATGGAAAAAGGAAAAATTTCAAAACACGACATGTTTAATACATTTAATATGGGTGTTGGAATGACATGCACTGTTTCTAAAGATGATGCTGATAAAGCAATAGAAATATTAAAATCCGAGGGAATAAACGCATACATCATTGGAGAACTTCAAAGTGGTAATAAAGGTATTGAAATCATCTAAGCAAAGTTGGTTTTTATCAATATATAAACATGGAGGTTCGTTTTGAAAAAAATAACAGTACTGGTTTCAGGCGGAGGCACAAATCTAGGAGCTCTAATATCTGCTTGTCAAAATAAAAAAATACAAAATGGAAAAATCTCATTAGTTATATCATCTAATCCTAATGCATACGCCATAGAACGAGCTAAAGCAGCTGATATAAAAACTGCTATTGTAGATAGAAAACAATATAGTGACGTTCAGGAATTCAATGATAGGTTGCTACAAGAACTAAAAAAAGAAAATCCTGACATAATAGTCCTTGCTGGTTTTATGTGCATTTTAGATAAAAGAATTATAGAGCATTTCGAAAACAAAATAATAAATGTTCATCCTTCACTAATCCCATCGTTTTCAGGAAAGGGATTTTATGGATTGCGTGTTCATGAAGCTGCTTTAAAACGAGGTATAAAAATAACAGGAGCAACAGTACATTTTGTAAATGAAATACCTGACGGCGGACCAATTATATTACAAAAATGTGTCCCGGTCTACAACACTGATACACCAGAAATTCTTCAAAAACGAGTTATGGAGCAAGCAGAGTGGTTGATATTGCCAGAAGCTGTTTCTTTGATATGCTCAGAAAAAGTTAATATTAAAAATAACATTGTAAACATAGAGGTATAAAATGAAAAACATAAGTGAAATTATTTCTTCAAATAGTTACCCAGGTCGTGGAATAATAATCGGTGTCGACGAAAACCGTTCAAATATCGCGATTGCATATTTTATTATGGGAAGAAGTGAAAATTCGCGCAACAGAATATTTGTTTTAGATGACGAAGATGTTCGAACAAAAGCTTTTGATGAATCTAAAGTAACAGATCCTAGTTTAATAATATATAAACCTGTTCGCGTAATGGGTGGAACTACAATAGTAACAAATGGTGATCAAACAGACACCATTTTTGATGGTTTAAAAAACGGAAAAAGCTTTGAACAATCATTAAGAACAAGAACATTTGAACCAGATGAACCCAATTTTACCCCTAGAATTTCTGGGATTATAACACTTAATGATACTGACGTAGAATATAAACTATCAATTTTAAAAAGTTGCAATGGAAATAGCAATTCAATCCAAAGATTCTTTTTTGAATATAGCAAACCTTTATCTGGTCAAGGTCATTTTATTCACACTTATATTAAAGATGCTAATCCCCTACCAAGTTTTTGCGGAGAACCTCATTTAGTAAAAATCTCCGGAAACTTGGAACAATTTGGAGATGACATATGGCACTCACTAAACAATGATAATAAAATTAGTTTATTTACAAGATTCATTGATATAAAAACTGGAATTAGCCAAACCAGAATAATAAATAAAAACATTTGAAAGGAAAACAACCCATGAAAGAATTTCAACTCAAGTATGGATGTAATCCAAATCAATCTCCATCAAGAATATATATGAAAAATGGACAAGACTTACCAATTACTATATTGAACGGCAAACCAGGATATATCAATTTATTAGACGCTTTAAATAGTTGGCAATTAGTTCAGGAATTAAAAATTGCTACAGGATTTGCTGCTGCAACATCTTTCAAGCATGTTAGTCCAGCAGGTGCTGCTATAGGTACTCCTATGTCTGATGACTTAAAAAAAGTATGCTATATAGATGACTTAAATATAACATCTGAAGTTGCACTAGCTTATGCTAAAGCCAGAGGCGCAGATAGAATGTCTTCATATGGAGATTGGGTTGCTCTATCAGATACATGTGATGAGCAAACAGCAATGATTTTAAAAAGAGAAGTATCTGACGGAATAATTGCTCCAGGATATACTGAAAAAGCGCTCGAAATATTAAAAACAAAAAAACGTGGAAATTACAATATAATTAAAATCGACGAATCTTATGTTCCTGATGAAATAGAATCTAAAGAAGTATTTGGCATTACTTTTGAACAAAAAAGAAATAATTTAACAATAACAAAAGATTTATTTAATAATATTGTTACTAAGGATATAGACATACCTAAAAGTGCAATTTTAGATCTAATAATTTCCATGATCACTCTAAAATATACTCAATCTAATTCGGTGTGCTACGTAAAAAATGGAATGGCAATAGGAATAGGCGCAGGTCAGCAATCTCGTGTGCACTGTACAAGACTTGCAGGTAATAAAGCTGATATATTCTGGTTGAGACAACATCCTAAGGTAATGTGTTTACCATTTTTACCTAATATAGGAAGGGCTCAAAGAGACAATTTTATTGATGTATATATATCACAAAATGATAATGAATTTTTAAAAGATGATAATTGGAAGCAACTATTTTTAGCTAAGCCAGAAACACTAACCGTGCAAGAAAAAAATGCTTGGATTTCACAGCAAAAAAATGTTGCTCTAGGTTCTGATGCCTTTTTCCCATTTGATGACAATATCGAAAGAGCTAAACAATCTGGCGTTAAATATATAGCTCAACCTGGCGGTTCTATTAGAGATGATGATGTGATAGAAGCATGTAATAAATATGGAATTGTGATGGCGTTCACTAAATGTCGCCTATTTCATCATTAAATAAATATCTAATTTGTAAAAGGTGGGTTTATTTTTATGAAAATATTAGTAATAGGCAAAGGTGGAAGAGAACACGCTATAATACGTGCTCTTAAAAAATCAAATAAGGTTACAAAAATATTCTGTGCTCCCGGGAATGGTGGAATTTCATGCGATGCAATTAATGTTCCAATAAATGAAATGGACAAAGAAGGCATGAAATCTTTTGTTAAAAATGAGAACATAGATTTTGTTGTTGTTGCTCCAGATAACCCTCTTGCAGACGGCATGGTTGATGCTCTTGAATCTATTGGAATTCCCTGTTTTGGTCCAAACAAAAAAGCAGCTCAAATTGAATCTAGTAAAGTTTTTTCAAAAAAATTAATGAAAAAATACAACATTCCTACTGGAGATTATGAAGTTTTTGATGATGCCGACAAAGCAATAGATTATATCAAAAATCAAAACAAATATCCTACAGTTATCAAGGCGGACGGATTAGCTCTTGGCAAAGGTGTTATTATTGCTAAAAATTTTGAAGAAGCTGAAAATGCAGTTAAAGATATAATGGTAAATAATAAATTTGGCGAGAGTGGAAATAAAATAATTATTGAAGAATTTTTGTGTGGTCCTGAAGTGTCGGTTCTGTGCTTTACTGATGGAAAGACCATAAAACCTATGGTTTCTTCAATGGACCATAAACGAGCATTAGATGGCGACAAGGGTTTGAATACGGGAGGAATGGGTGCAATCGCTCCGAATCCTGCCTACACAAATGAAATAAAACAAGAATGCATGAAAAATATATTCATACCAACAATAAGAGCTATGGAAGAAGAAGGTTTCCCTTTTAGCGGATGTTTATATTTTGGATTAATGTTAACAGATAATGGTCCAAAAGTTATTGAATATAATTGCAGGTTTGGAGATCCAGAAACTCAGGTTGTTTTACCACTATTAGAAACAGATTTATTTACCATAATGGAAGCTATTAGCAAAAAAGAATTGGAAAAAGTAGAGGTAAAATTTGCAAATAAATATTCTGCATGTGTTGTTCTAGCATCACCAGGCTATCCTGAATCTTATCCAAAAGGAATTACTATAAATGGATTAAACACAGACGGACAAACAGATGATGTAACTGTATATCACGCAGGCACTATTTTGGAAAATGGCGAATTTAAAACATCTGGTGGACGCGTCCTATGTACATCAGCAACAGGTTTAACCCTAAATGAAGCTATAGAAAAAGCATATGCTGGATTCAATAAGGTTAATTTCAATAATGCTCACTATCGCAAAGATATTGGAAAAAAAGCATTAGAAATTCTCAATCACAAATGATATTCAATTAAATTATAACAAAAAACAATCGCACGACTCTTATCTTCGTGCGATTGTTTTTTTCTTCTATTCACCTAATGTTGCTTCAACCGTCATTGTTTTACCATCACGATAAATTTCTATAGGTATTTTTTCTCCAACATTTACGTTGTTTTTTATTACACTACCTAAAACTTCAGCACTAGGTGTTGCTTTGCCGGCTACCTTGGTTATTATATCTCCACGCTCAATTCCAGCTTTCTCTGCAGGAGAGCCTTCATTAACACTATCTACAACAACACCAGTAGGCATTCCATAACCATTTAATATCTCTGGAGTATATCTAATATCCATTTTTATTCCTAACGTAGGCTTTGATGTATCTTTGCGAGAAATAAGAAAATCAGCCAAAGACTTAACTACATTAGCCGGTATAGCAAATCCCATACCCTCTAAACGAGTATCAACTAATTTAGAATTAACAATACCAACCAATTTCCCAGTTCCATCAACCATTGCTCCTCCCGAATTTCCAGGATTAACAGCAGCATCGGTTTGAATCAAAGTCATTTCAACGCCATTTTCCAATTTTATTTTCCTATTCAGTCCACTAATAATTCCCTTACTAACAGAGCCTGCAAAATCTAATCCAGCAGGGTTGCCTATAACTACAGCGGTCTGTCCAACTCTAACAGCATCAGAATTTGCAAATTCCATAGGAGTTAACCCGTCAGCATCTATTTTTATTATTGCAATATCTGCTCCTGCATCATACCCTACAATTTTAGCATTTTTTGCGTTTTCATAATCTGAATAAGTAAACACATCTATCATTGCATCATCACTCAAAATAGCGCTCTTAACAACATGATAATTAGTTATAATATACCCATCCGCAGTATATACAACTCCTGATCCCTCAGAAACTGCTTCTGAATCACTAGGCGTTTTCAACCAAGGATATCTAGATGACTTACTAGATTTAGCCTTTATTTGTATTCCAACAACCGAAGGAGAACTTTTGTCTGCAATTGCTTCAATATTTGATTTATATGAGTCATCTATTTTAAGATCGGGATTATAAGACTTAACTATACTTTGACTACTGAACACACCACTTAAATTGGTGATTACCGAACCAACTATTCCTCCCAAAATTGAACAGACAAGCCCAACAGCAACCAATATAATCAAAAATATAAAACCCGTGTTTTTACCATTACTAGAATTACTAGCATTTGTAGTAGTATTATTACTACTATAGTTACCATTACTTCTTTTATAAGAATGTATGTTATATGCTCTATTCATATTTTCCTTATTATCCACTTAAAAACTTCCACCTTTCAATATATTTATACACTAAACTTCAAAAAATATTACAACAACTTCTTGATAGTAGCTATTTTTAAATCAGTTTGGAATATTTTAATTCCTCTAAAAAATTTAAGTAATTCAATTATAATAAATACACAAATATTTAGCAATTACACTTGATATTATACCATAAGGTGACATATTTGTCCAATTTCAAAATTTATATAGATTTTTGAAAAAAAGTATGCTAGAATTAAAGAAATAAATACATCATATACTGTAAATATAAAATTTAGAAGGTGTTATATATGGCAAAAGATGCTCTTGATAAAATAATTCAAGTTGAAAAGAATTCTAAAGAGCTAATAGAAAAATCTCAACAAGAATTTGATATAAAACTTCAAAATGCAAAAACTTCTGCAAAAAATATAATTGAAAAGCAGATAGAGGAAAACAAACGACATTATGACAACAAAATAGAAAGCTATCTTGAGCAGTCAGAAAAAACCAAAAAAGATTTTGAAGAGATTGTTAATTCACAGTGCTGTGAATTGGACGAAAAGTTTGATGTCAATTCGCAAAAAGCTGTAGACGCAGTTATACACCAACTTATACAAAATGTTGAGGTATGAAAGGAATAATTTAAAATGGCAATTTTAAGAATGAAACCATTTTTTCTCATCGGTGTTTTAAAAAACAGAAAAAAAATCTTAGAAACACTGCAAAAATTGGAATGTGTTCAAGTAGAACCAATAACCAATCTAAAAAAAATAAATCCACATCAAACTATATCACAAATAGACTCTATGATACATGATGCGGATAAGGCAGTGGAGATTATTGAAAAATATTCCACTAAAAAAGATTCTTTCCTAAAGTCAACCAATTTTAAATCGGCTGAAAAATTAAACGTAGACATTGCAAAGTCAAATGAACTTCATAAAAAGGTAAAGTCTATTTTGAATTCAATGGCAAAAATTGAAAAAATTCAAAGTAAAATTAATAAACTTGAAAATGAATCTCTTCTTTTGTACTACTACCTCTCTTTAGATCTACCAACTGATGTACAAAACACTAAATATACAAATATTCTAATAGGAAATATTCCTGGATTTTGGAATAGTGAAAGTCTTTCAAATAAACTTGGTGAGAATGTATATTTTGAAATAATAGATTCTAACAAATTACAAACATCTGTATTCTTTATAATACCCAAAAATATAAATGACAAAGTTAGAAAAATTTTACTAGACATTGGATTTTCACAACCCCCTTTCTCGTCTACTAAAAAAAGTCCAGAAGAAAAAACTATTTCAAACAAAGAAAAGATTACTCAACTAAACAAAGAAATTTTAGAATATGAAAATAAAATTAAAAGCATGCAAAATGAATATCAAAATATTCAAGATTTTTCAGACTGTTTAAGGCTTCGTAAAGAAAAATATGAAACAATATGTAAGATTGGTTTAACAGACAATACTTTCGTTTTAAAAGGTTTTGTAAACCCAAAGTTTGAATCTAAAATAATAGAAAAAATAGAAAACCAAATAGGTGCATACATTGAAATATCCGAGTCTGATGAAAATTCTCCTGTTGATTTTTCCAACAATTTCTTTGTTGCTCCCGTAGAAAATATTACTCAGACATATTCTATGCCGTCATATGATGATATAGATCCAAACCCTATAATGTCACTTTTTTACTACATATTTTTCGGGATGATGTTCTCCGATGCGGGTTATGGACTGGTTTTGTCAATTGTTTGCGGATGGTTAGCATTTTTCAAAAAATTTGAAAAAAGCAAAAAAGATTTATTTAGAATGTTCTTTTTTTGTGGTATATCTACGACTTTTTGGGGATTCATGTATGGTAGTTTTTTCGGAAATGCAATAGACACTGTAGCTAAAGTGTTCTTTAATTCAGATTTTTCTCTGGCACCACTATGGATTAATACTGTTACCGAACCACTAACTCTTCTTATTTTTAGTATTGTTATAGGTTTAATTCAAATAATAATTGGATTATCAATCAAGTTTTATACCTTAGTCAGAAGAAAGAAATTTATGGAAGCTATTGCAACAGTTTTAGACTGGATATTAATTTTACTGGGTATTGGAGTTTTTGCAACAGGAAAAACAATTAACAGCGATATTATTTCTTTAGTTGGTTTAATTTTATCCATATTAGGAACAAGTTTAGTTGTCTTGTTAGGTGGATATAAAAATAAAGGTGCGATGAAAATTTTCGGTGGAATAATCAGTCTTTATGATATTACTTCATATATAAGTGATGCTCTGTCATACTCTCGCCTTATGGCGTTAGGCATTGCTACAGGAGTTATTGCGAATGTTGTAAATATATTGGGTAGTATGGCAGGTAATGGTATACTAGGATTTATTGTGTTTGTAATAATTTCTATAGTAGGGCATGCTATGAACTTTGGAATTAACATATTAGGAGCATATGTTCATACAAACAGATTGCAATATGTTGAGTTCTTTAGTAAGTTTTATGAGGGAGGCGGAAAGAAGTTTAGCCCTTTCGGAATGAATACAAAATATATAAAATTTTTAAATAAAATAAAATAAAATTACATGGAGGAATTAATTATGTCATTATTTTTTGCTTTATTAGGAGCTGCAATTGCTGTTGCTTTTGCTGGTATAGGATCTGCTAAAGGAGTTGGTGTGGCAAGTGAATCTGCTACAGGAATTGTTGTCGATGATCCTAGTAAGTTTGGAAAGTTGTTAGTTTTGCAACTTCTTCCAGGAACTCAAGGATTATATGGATTTATCGTAGCAGTTATGGTTCTTTTAAATACTGGTATTCTTGGTGGAAAAGCCCCAACTGATATTATGACAGGTCTTTTATATTTAGCTGCTTGTTTACCAATAGCAATAGGTGGTCTTTTCTCAGCTATGGCTCAAGGAAGAGTTTGTTCTTCAGGAGTAAATATAATTGCTAAAAAGCCATCTGAAAGTTCTAAAGCAATCGTTTCTGCATCATTAGTTGAGCTATATGCACTTTTAGCATTCATAGTTTCTTTCCTAATGGTTATAAATATAAAATAGTAAAGGGAGTGTATATAAACATGGACGCTCTACAAAATATAATAAAATCTATTGAAAAAGATACTAATGAAAAAATAAACGCACTTAAGGAAAAAAACGATATAGAATGTCAAAAAATCATATCAGATGCTGAGGCTATCGCAAAAAAAGAATACGAAAAAAATGAATTAAATATTACACACAAAAAAGAACAAATCATATCTCAAACTGAAACTTCAAATGTAATATTTAAAAATAAATCTATTTTAGAAAAAAAACACAAATTAATTGATAAAATTCTTAACATGTCTATGACTTATTTTTGCAATATGGATAGCGAAAAATATTTTACATTTTTTGGTAAATTAATTGACAAAAATTTACCTAGTGAAAAATTTAAATTAATCGTAGGCTTTGAAGATTTTTCCAGACTTCCTGATGATTTTTTAAAAGATAATAATTCAAAAGTAGAATATGAAAAATCAGATGCATTTAGCCATGGTTTTCAAATTGTCTCATCAAAGTCTATAATAGATTTAAGCGTAGAATCCATATTTGCTGATAATAAAGACTTATTAAGATCTGTTGCATCTAATGCTCTTAATTTAGGAGAAATAAAATGAAAGATACATCTTATGCATTTGCTGTGGGATATATACGCTCATTGGAAACTCATTTGCTAAACAAAACAACTTACGCTAACTTCAAGGAATCTTTAAATTTGGAAGAGCTGTCAAATAAACTGCAGTCAATAGGATATCCTGTTGAACATTTTGATTCACTAGAAACATTAAGCCTACAGCTACAAAGGCATTTTGTTGACAATTGCGAATACATTAGAAAAGTTTGTCCATCTGAAGCACCATTTAAATGGCTGTGGCTAAAAAATGATGTAGCTAATTATAAGGCTGTTCTAAAATCGATTTTTTCTAATAGTTCTTGGCTGAATTTAATTTCATATCCAAATTCAATTGATCCAAATCTTATGGAAAAATGTATAAAATCAAAAAATTTTGATAGTATGCCAGATTTTTTTCGCCAAACATCATTTGATGCTTTTGAAATTATGTCTAAAACCTTAAACACAAAAAAAACAGAAACTTACATAGATCAAAGTTTATACAAAATCATGCTAAATTTAGCACACAAAGATGAATTTCTGTTAAATAGAACCAAATTAGAAATTACTTTAAAAAATCTTAATATAGCACTAAGATACTTAATGTTTAACCAAGATTTAAAACATCTTAGTGAAACATTAATTGAAGGTGGACTTATCGATTTAGATCAAATCGTAAAAGCTACCGAAGATGGTCTCAAAAATGTTGCCATGCTATTTGAAAAAATCAATATAAAAAATGTGCACAATACTATTTCTAAGGACCCTCTTTTTATTGAGCAACTATCTAGCGATATAATAAACAACTTTGATGAAACATATAAATCATCAGCGTTTGGATTTGCTCCAATTGTTGCATATATTAAAGCTTTAAAGGATGAGCACACTGTTTTAAAATCGATTGCTGTAAGTTTGCTTTGGAACAATACTAACAATAATATATGAAAGGAATAAGGATTAATGCACAGAATTGGAATTATTGGAACAAGTGACAATATTAAGGCTTTTTCAATGTGTGGAATAGATGCTTTTTTAGTGGAAGATAAATCTGAAGCCATAGAAGTTATAGATAGGCTAGCAAGTCAAAAATTTGCGATAATATTTGTCACAGAGTCTATAGTAAAACAAATTCCAGAAACTATTTTAAAATATAAACATAGCATTATGCCTACAATAACACCGATACCCGATCAAATTCCAGTTCAAGGTCCTAGTTTTGCTAGTGAATCTTTAGCAATTGATGTTAAGAAAGCAACAGGCAGCGACATTTCTATAAATGATACGGAGGATTAAATATGACTCAAACCAAAGGTACTATAGTTAAAGTATCGGGGCCGTTGATAGTAGCAGAAAACATGAAAAACACTAACCTATTTGACATTGTTAGAGTTGGTAAATTAGGTCTAATAGGTGAGATCATCGAAATGCACGGAGACAAGGCTTCAATACAGGTATATGAAGAAACTTCAGGCGTTGGTCCAGGAGAAGATGTTATTTCTACTAATTATCCCCTTTCAATCGAGTTAGGTCCAGGACTAATCGGTGGAATATATGACGGAATAGGAAGGCCACTAGTTTTATTGAAAGAAAAAGCTGGTGAAAGATTAACAAGAGGAATTGATGTCCCAACTTTAGATAGAGAAAAAGCTTGGGCTTTTACTCCTAGCGTAAAAGTAGGAGATGAACTTTTTGCTGGAGCCATATTTGGCTATGTTCAAGAAACATCAGCAATTACTCACCACGTTATGCTCCCTCCTAACATATCAGGAACCGTTGTTTCAATAAGTGAGGGCGATTTTAAAGTTAATGATGAGGTAGGAAAAATAAAACTGCAAGACGGTTCAGAATATTCCTTAACACTGATGCAACGTTCTCCTGTTAGAAAACATCGTCCAGTTAAAAAGAAACTCCCACCAAATACTCCATTAGTAACTGGTCAAAGAGTAATAGACACTCTATTCCCTATTGCAAAAGGAGGAGTTGCTGCAGTTCCTGGTCCATTTGGTAGCGGAAAAACTATCGTTCAGCATCAGCTTGCAAAATGGGCAGATGCCGATATAATAGTTTACATTGGTTGTGGCGAACGCGGAAACGAAATGACAGACGTTTTAAATGAGTTTCCTGAAATTCAGGATCCAAAAACTGGAAAAACTTTAATGGAACGTACTGTTTTAATTGCTAACACATCAGATATGCCTGTGGCTGCACGTGAAGCTTCGGTATATACTGGAATAACTATAGCTGAATACTTTAGAGATATGGGATATTCTGTTGCTCTTATGGCAGATTCTACTTCAAGATGGGCTGAAGCTTTAAGAGAAATGTCCGGAAGATTACAAGAGATGCCTGGAGAAGAAGGATATCCTGCATATTTAGGAAGTAGATTAGCTGAATTCTATGAACGTGCTGGAAGAATTGTCACATTAAATGGTAAAGAAACTGCGCTTTCAGTAATTGGTGCGGTATCTCCTCCTGGTGGGGACATATCAGAACCTGTATCTCAAGCTACTTTGCGCATTGTTAAAGTCTTCTGGAACTTAGATTCGCAGTTGGCATATAAACGTCATTTTCCTGCAATAAACTGGCTAAAATCTTACTCTCTCTATTGGGATAAGATAAAAGATTGGTTTAGCGATAATATTTCCAACAGTTGGAGTAACCTCAGGACAAAAATGATTGAACTTTTACAGGAAGAAGCCAAACTTGAAGAAATCGTTAAATTGGTGGGAATAAATGCAATCAGCAATGCCGATAGAATGAAAATGGAAGCAGCTAAGTGTATTAGAGAAGATTTTTTACATCAAAATGCATTTCATAAAACAGATACATATACATCATTACAAAAGCAATTTTATATGATGAGTCTTATTATGGAATACTACGAGCTAGCCGCAGATGCTATATCCAATGGAGCAACATCAAGTGAATTAACTTCAATTCCAGTAAAAGAACAAATTGGACGTTTTAAATACTTTGATGACAGCGAAGTTGAGAAAAAATATAAGGAAATTTCGGAGCAAATGCAAATAGAAATTGGAAAATTAAAAAATGGAGGCGATGAATAATGGCAAAAGAGTACCGTACTATAGATGAGGTTGCAGGGCCATTAATGCTTGTTAGAGATGTTGAACATGCCTCTTATAACGAATTAGGCGAAATAATATTAAGTAATGGTGAAAAAAGGCTGTGCAAAGTTTTAGAAATTGATGGATCTAACGCACTTGTGCAACTTTTTGAATCTGGTGCTGGAATTAACTTAGAAAATAGTAGAGTTAAGTTTCTAGGACATGGAATGGAATTGGGTGTTTCTCGCGATCTATTAGGAAGAGTTTTCGATGGAATGGGTAGGCCTATAGATGACGGCCCTGAAATTTTACCAGACAAAAAAATGCCTGCAGACGGCGTAGCAATGAACCCAGCTTCTAGAAACTATCCTGAAGAATTTGTTCAAACAGGTATATCTGCAATTGACGGATTAAATACTCTCGTTAGAGGACAGAAGTTGCCAATTTTTTCTGCTAGTGGTCTTCCCCATGCAAATCTTGCTGCACAAATTGCTAGGCAAGCAAAAGTTTTAGGAAAATCTGAAAATTTTGCTGTTGTTTTTGCAGCTATAGGAATAACATTCGAAGAAGCTAACTTTTTCATAGAAGACTTCAAGAAAAATGGTTCATTGGAACGCACAGTTCTGTTCATAAATCTAGCTAACGACCCAGCAATAGAAAGAATAGCTACTCCTAGAATGGCTTTAACTACTGCTGAATATCTCGCATTTGACTTAAACATGCACGTTCTAGTAATACTAACTGATATTACAAATTATGCTGATGCTTTGAGAGAAGTTTCGGCAGCTAAGAGAGAAATTCCTAGTAGACGTGGATATCCTGGATACATGTATACAGACCTTGCTTCATTATATGAAAGAGCAGGTAGACTAAAGGGTAAAGAAGGCAGTGTGACAATGATTCCTATTTTGACAATGCCTGAAGATGATAAAACTCACCCTATTCCCGACTTAACAGGATATATAACCGAAGGTCAAATTATTTTGAGCAGAGAACTATATAGAAAAGACATCGTGCCTCCAATAGATGTTCTTCCTTCTCTATCAAGATTAAAGGATAAAGGTATTGGAGAAGAAAAAACCAGAGCCGATCATGCTGACGTTATGAACCAGTTATTTTCAGCATATGCAATTGGAAAAGATGCCAAAGAATTGATGACTATCCTAGGAGAAGATGCTATATCGGAAATTGATCGTATATACGTAAAATTTGCTGATGAATTTGAAAAGAAATACTTATCTCAAGGCTTTTATACTGACAGAAGCATTCAGGAAACTCTAGAAGTTGGCTGGGAACTTTTGTCACTACTTCCAAAAAGCGAGCTTAAAAGAATTGACTACGAGTTCATAGACAAGTATTATAAAGGAAGTGATTAATATGGCTGTTTTAGACATTAATCCAACTAGAATGGAATTAAATAAACTTAAAGATCGTCTATTAACAGCTAGGAGAGGTCACAAGCTCCTAAAAGATAAACGCGATGGGCTAATGAGAAAATTTTTAGAAACTGCTAAAAAAGCTGCTAAATTTCGAATTCAAATTGAAAAAGATATGTTGAAAGCCAATTTACAATTTGAACTTTCCAAAGTTAATACATCTCCTCAATTTGTAAATACTGCAGTGATTATGTCTAGACAAGACTTAACTGTTGATATATCAACATCAAATATAATGGGAGTTTGTACTCCTTCTTTCTCGATAAACAAACGTCACAATTCATCAGAAAATATTGCTTATTCATTATCACAAAATAGTGCTCATTTAGATAACTCTATTCATTTATACGATAATATTATATCTAATCTTATAGCATTGTCAGAACTAGAAAAAACAATTTCTATACTATCTGACGAAATAAATCAAACTAGACGTAAAGTAAATGCATTGGAACACTTAATTATACCAAACTATCAAGATACAATACGTTTTATTACGCTAAAACTAGATGAAAATGAAAGAAGTAATATAGCTCGTCTTAGTCGTGCTAAATAAAAAGATAACTAAACAATAAAAAATAGTCATGTAAGAACCAATTATTTCTTACATGACTATTTTTTGTTTTGTTTTTCTCTTATCATCGAAAGACTTGATTTCCAGAGAATAATACATCTCTCCTGAGGAAGTTTTCTGAAGTTCAAATTTTTGAATCATTGTATTCCCATCTATATCATCATAGCAAGCAATTATGTGTTTTGGCTTACATGCTTCAGTTAACTGATATTGAGGCTCAAATAAACCAATTTTGTCACTTGAATTATTCTCTAATATAGCTTGCAACAATATATAATTTTCGTTTTCTGTCTTTTTTTCTAATGCTTTTATCGGATAAATAATTGTATATATTTTCTTATCATTTGGTTCAAACACGCTAATATTGCATTTACTATTTTTATTAAAATTAAAGAAAACTCTTAAATTCATACAAGGATATTTCCCAGCATTCTTAATTTCTATAGTTTGTACATTACAACTACCATCAGATATCATTTTACTCTCCCTATCCATTATTAGCTTCACCGACAAAATAGGCTGTATGCTTCTTTTGTGTCGTTTTCTCTCCTGTTTTGCAAAAAAGTAGTTTTGATAAACTGCTATTACACCGACAGATAATGTAGCTAAAATACTCAAATATTCCTTATCTACACCCATACAAATTAAAGCAGCAAATATCACAGCGAACACTATAATTATTGCAAAAAGCAAGCTGTCTTCACCGCCAAACACTATCTTTCTTTTTAGCCTCTTTAGCCATAGTATATCCTCCCACAGACACATAATCATAATTCACATATTTCTTTTAAATAACATCAAAAAAATAAAGCTCACCATCGTAAACTTTATTTTTTGTGTTTATTCAACTATGAGTCATAAATTATTTTAATACGTCTAACATTCATCAGAATTATTTGACTCTTTTTTATTATCATTTGGTTTATCTATATTCTCAACATATTCCATAGTAATCTCATCAGTCATTACCTTCTTAAAATCATCTCCAGAAATCGTTTCTGCCTTGATAAGATACTGAGCAACCACATGAACATAATTTATATTTTCTGTTAAAATGTTATGACACTTTGAATAAGCAGTATCAATAATTTTTCTAATTTCCTTATCAATCTCAGTTGCAGTTGTCTCTGAATAGTTTTTATTATTATTGAAATCACGTCCTAAGAAAACTTCATGTTCCCCTGTGCCATATACTATAGGACCCATATCCTCTGTAAAACCATATTTTGTTACCATATTTCTAGCTGTATCAGTAGCACGCTCAATATCATTAGAAGCACCAGTTGAAATATCTCCCAAAACTATAGATTCAGCTACACGTCCACCCAATAAAACAATCAAAGATTCTTCCATTTTGGTTTTCAAAATATAGCTTTTATCCCTCTCTGGCAATGACATAGTATATCCACCAGCCATTCCACGCGGAATAATACTAATTTCATGAACTGGATCCTGAGTTGGACAAAAATAAGTTGCTACAGCATGCCCAGCTTCATGGTAAGCCGTTAAACGTTTTTCATCTTCATATATAACTCTTGATTTCTTTTCAGGTCCTGCTATAACTTTCATTGTAGCCTCTTGAATATCAGCAGAAGTTATAGCTTTATGACTCTTTTTAGCCGCTAACAAAGCCGCTTCGTTCATTAAGCTTTCAAGATCTGCACCTGTAAATCCAACTGTTGACTTAGCAACAACAGACAAATCAACATCAAATCCCAAAGGCTTATCTTTGGAATGGACTTTAAGTATACCTTCTCTTCCCTTAACATCAGGATATCCAACAATAACCTGTCTATCAAAACGTCCTGAACGAAGCAAAGCAGGATCTAAAATATCTCTTCTGTTAGTTGCAGCAATGATAATTATACCTGTATTTGCACCAAATCCATCCATCTCAACAAGCAACTGATTTAAAGTTTGTTCACGCTCATCATGACCTCCACCTAAACCAGCTCCTCTTTGCCTTCCAACAGCATCTATCTCATCGATAAATATGATAGCAGGAGAATTTTTCTTAGCTTGATCAAACAAATCTCTAACTCTTGATGCACCAACACCAACATACATTTCCACAAAATCCGAACCCGATATAGAAAAAAATGGAACATTAGCTTCTCCAGCAACAGCCCTAGCCAACAACGTTTTACCCGTACCGGGAGGACCAATTAACAAAACTCCCTTCGGAACTCTTGCCCCTATATCACTAAACTTTTTAGGATTTTTCAAAAATTCAACAATCTCTGCCAATTCTTCTTTTTCTTCGTCAGCTCCAGCAACCTGATCAAATGTAGTTGTTCTACCCTTTTCAGCAACATGTCTAAAGTTATTCTTACCAAACTGACCAATTTTTCCTGCTCCAGCACCTGAAAATTTAAACATAAACACAGATAAGCCTATCAACATAAACATAATTAAAAAGGTCGGCAACAATGATATCATCCAAGAATAATCGCTTCCTGAGACATAGTTAATTACATTTGATGACTCTTTCAAGTTATCCTTATGTTGTTCTAGCATAATCTTGTTGACAGTATCAACAAAACGCCTAACATCTGGCACTTTATATACATATTTTTTTGATGTATCTGACTTTAATGTATATTCCAAATTACCACTAATACCGTTGCTATATTCCAATGTAGATTCAGAAATCTCATCTTTTTCATAATAATCGATAATTTGATAATATTTAGAATCGTTTTCTAAATTACTAGAATGATTCAACATGAAAATGCTCATAAAAGCAATACATGCAACAACAATTAGCGGAAAAATTATACCACCATTTCCTCTTTTATCGTTCAAAGTCCAATCCTCCTCGATCAAAAAATTCAAATAACAACCAAACTTAAAACAAAAAACACGTTTTCATAATAAATTTTAAAATTTGTTGGTATTAATATCCAAATATTAATAAAACTCTCTCTGTATTATTATCAACCAAAACCCTACTATCCAATCCAAAACCGCTAACCCAAAATGGTCCCACGTCATCAGATAAAACAACCATCTTACTACGTTCCAAAAAGGAAACTCTTTTTTCCTGCATTAACACCTTTAATTTTTTAGTAGGACGATTTAAAAGTTTTAATTTATCTCCTGGAATTCTATTTCTAATATGAATATCACCTAATATTTTATCATAATCTGCACTAAAAAGAAACGAATGTTTGATTTTATTAACAAAATAGTCAAACTGCTCAATATGACACTTGATAATATGTAAATTTTTATACAAAAATTCCATATGATCTGTCAAAATAATATCAAAATCTTCAATCACACATATTTTTTCAATAAATAATATTCCCTTCCTAATAACAGCTATATTATCTTGAGGTAAACTTTGCCTACCTTCTCCCGTCTCACAAAGTTTTAAAATTCTAATTAAAATCTCATAACTAGGAGAAATACTATTTCTTTTTAAAAATAAGTCAATTACTCTAATTTTAATAGAATATTCTAATTTAATAACAGATTTTAATTCCAACCCATTGTTTATAGTATGCTTATTTAATTCATTCTTAGCAATATTACTTAAATATTCTTCATCTTTTGTCAATCCATCTAACAAATATAAAACATGTTTTTCAAATTTATTATTTATATTTTTAAGTTCACTTACAACATGATGTCTTATTCTATTTCTGGTATATTCATCCATAAAATTAGTAGTATCATTTCTATATTTTAATCCATGCTCTCTGCAATAATTTTCAATCTCATCTCGGGTAAACGACAAAAGAGGTCTAACAATTTTTCCTCTAATATTCGGAATAGAACACAATCCTTTTAATCCAGTTCCTCGCGAAATGTTAAATAACATTGTTTCAACACGATCAGACAAAGTATGTGCCGTTGCAATTCTTCCTCCAATCTCATCAAAAAATTTATATCGCTCATTTCTTCCACTAAGTTCTATTGAAGTTTTTGTGTTTTCAGATATTTTAATAATGTCTACGTTTTTACAAATAAATCGTATCGAATGTTTCTTACACCAATCTTCAACAAATTTTTGATCGTCATCACTTTCTTGTCCTCTAAGATTATGATTCACATGAGCAACAATTAGTTGAAAATTCTTATTTGAACTATATAAACAATGCAAAAGTGTCATAGAATCTGCGCCACCAGAAACTCCAACTACAATTTGCTCACCATAATCAAAAAATGATGATACAACTGACACCATGTTACTCATTGTGATACCTATCCAATCCCATAAATCTAGTAAATTTCCCATCCCATCCAAGTTCGATGGTTCCTGTTTCACCATGTCTATTTTTTGCCACTATACATTCTGCAACTCCCGGTTTTGCATCTTCAGGATTATAATATTCATCCCTATATAAAAACATAACTATATCCGCGTCTTGCTCTATAGATCCAGATTCACGTAAATCTGACAAAATAGGTCTATGATCTTGACGAGCCTCAGGTCCACGTGCCAGCTGTGACAACGTTATAACCGGAACCTCCAATTCTTTTGCCATAATCTTCAACATTCTAGTAATCTCAGAAATTTCCTGAACTCTATTACCATCACGCCTACCACTAGACATAAGCTGTAAATAATCAATGATAACCAAACCCAAATCTGAAAATCTTCTTAATTTAGCTTTCATTTCAATTGCAGACAAATTAGGAGTATCGTCAAAAAATATTTTACACTGAGAAAGTTCTTGAGCGCCAGATGCTAAAAGTGCCCATTCATCACTTTCTAGCATACCAGAATGCAACTTTGTTGATAATATAGAACATTCACTAGACAACATTCTTTCAACTAACTGCTGACTAGACATTTCGAGCGAAAAAATAACCACCTGCTTTTTACTTTGTTTCGCCGCTCTAGATGCAATATTAAGTGCAAAACTAGTTTTACCCATAGCTGGCCTTGCTGCTAAAACTATTAAATCAGATGCATTTAATCCTGTAAGAATTGCATCTAATGCCGAATATCCAGAAGATATTCCAACTCTACTCTCTCCACTAGCTATCTTATCCAGATGATCAAATTCCTGGCTAATTACTTCATCTATAGGGACTATATTAGCAGATACTTTATCTTGCCTTATCTCAAATATTTTTTGTTCTGCCGAATCTAAAATGGTTTCAGCATCAAAATCAGCATTAGTTGCCAAATCAACAATACTTCTAGCAGCACCTATTAAGCTACGTAAATAGTATTTTTCCTTAACTATTTTGCAGTAGCTATTAAAATTTGTAATAGACGGAACCATATCCATAAGCTGAGTCAAATATACCTTAGCACTTTGCTCGGACTCAAAAATATTATCCAACATAACAGCATCTAAAACAGTGATAAAATCTATAGGCAATCCCGACGTAAATAATCTAGTTAATACTGAAAATATTTTTGTATGCTTTTCACTATAAAAACTTGCTTGTGAGATGTATGAAAAAGACTCTCCTATACAATTAGGATCTAACAACAACGCCCCTAATACACTCTGTTCAGCCTCTAAAGAATATGGTAACTGTTCATAATCCAAATTTCCCTGCAATTAAAATCACCACCAAAACAAAAAACAAACTATCTGCTATTTCTTTAAATTACTTATTCTACTACCGAAGCAATCATATTTGCAATTACACCCGTCATTATTTTTACTTTAAAATCAAACTTACCAAAAGCTTTTATTTCTGGCGCTTCAATTTTACGTTTATCTACACTTACATTATATTTAACCTTAACGGCATTAGCTATTTCTTTAGCTGTTATAGAGCCAAAAAGTCTTCCATCATTTCCAGCCTTAGCCTTTAGTTCAACAGACTGTCCTTCTAAACGACTAGCCACCTTCTTTGCAGCCAACAATTCTTGTTCTTTATGATAGGCCACAGACTCATCTTTAGTCTTTTTCTCAGAAAGCACTTTTGCATTTACTTCAACCGCCATTTTTTGAGGAAACAAAAAATTTCTAGCATACCCATCACTAACATTAATTATATCGCCCTTTTTCCCTTTACTTTTTACATCTTGTAATAAATAAACTTTCATAATAAAATCCTCCAAAAACTACTATATTTTTCATTCATAAACCTCGTCAATAGCCTTCAAAAGCATCTGACGCACATCTTCAATATTCGAGTCTTTAATCTGACATGCTGCTTGAGATTGATGCCCTCCTCCACCAAGCCGTTCCATTACTATTTGAACATTAAAACCACCCAATGATCTGGCAGTTATATTAACCATATCATCAGTCTTATATATAACAAAAGAAGCATCTACATTTGTAATATTAAGCAACTCATCAGCAGCTTGTGGACAAATAACTCTAATATCTGAAGTTTGAAAATTACTAACTGATATAGCACAATTTTTATATATTTCTGATTTTGCAACAATATCTGCCTTCTTCTTGTATGATTCAATTGTGCTTGAAAATAATTTTTTAACAGAGATTGTATCAGCACCTAGTCTCTTCAAATAAGCTGCTGCTTCAAAAGTTCGAACACCAACTTTTACAACAAAGTTTTTCGTATCCAACATAATTCCCGACAACATAGCCTCTGCTTCAATCTTGCCTAATTCACAATCATCTCCAAAATATTGTATAAGTTCACACACCAATTCAGATGTTGAAGATGCATATGGCTCATGATAAAAAATTACTGCATCATCTATAAAGTCCACTGCTTTTCTATGGTGGTCTATAACAACAACGTCATTACAACGTTCAAAAATTTCTTTAGATTCCACAAGAGCAGAATTATGTGTATCTACCACAACTAATAAAGTTTTAGGTGATATCAAACTTATAGCACGATCGACATCAACAATCAAGCTAGCCAAATCAGATTTTTTTATTTTATTAATCAAAACAGATGCCATATTCTTTGTTGGATCAACAACAACAAAACTGTTTTTCCCATACTTTCTTATTGCAGAAGCCAATCCAATCGCAGAACCAATACTATCTAAGTCTCCAAACCTATGTCCCATTATTATAACATTATCAGATTCTTCCACAAGTTCTAATAAAGCACTAGCAACTATCCTCGTTTTTACACGAGTTCTTTTTTCAACATCATTAGCTCTGCCCCCATAAAAATCAAAGGAGGTGGATGTTTTTATTGCGATCTGATCTCCTCCTCGACCCAAAGCCATATCTAATGCCTGTCGAGCAAATTTTTGATTTTCATTTAAAGTATCTCCTATATTAGAAATACCAACGGAAAGAGTCAAACCATTTTTTTCATCATACGAAGCATCACTAAATTTTTTTAAAGTAGAAAATTTATCATTAATCATTTCATCTAAATGTCTTTTTTCCATAACAATCAAAAATTCATCATCTTCAATTCTTTGTAAAAAACCAGTAGACTCTTCAACAAATTTTTCAATAACATCATCAATTTTACCAACTATATTGGATTTTTCACTTTCCTTCTTTTCTGACAAAACTTCATCATAATTATCAATTTTAACATAAGCAACAGTAGGCTTAGATATAACATACTCTTTAGCAAAAGAAATTAAACTGGTGTTTTCTTCAAAGTACAATATATACATTCCTGATTTGTCCGAATAGGTCGCATGCACTTTAAAGTCTTTACCCCACAGCTTCACTTGGACTCCACTTCTACTGCAAAAATCATCCAAAGGTTCTTTAACCATATCAAAAAAATTTAAACCTACACAAGAACTATTGTCCAAACATATTATATCTTTAAAACAACGATTCATCCATAATATTACTCCATCATCTGAACATGCTAACACTGGCATAGGAAAATTTTCAAAATCATGTTCACTGCCAGTCACAAACTCACTAATTAATCTTTCTACTAATAAGCCTTGTTCTTTTTTATAATTTATTAAAATAAAAATGCTATATATGCTAAATAATACCACCAAAGGTGAGATAATTAAAAAAATTAAAAAATTATAAAAAGCTAAAAACAAACTAAAAACAAACAAAACACAAACAGACAATATTAAACAAAACTGAGTTGTAAAACAAAATTTTAAAAAAATATTTTTTTCTGATTTATGTTTATTTTTATTATGCATAGGCCATTTTCTCCTACTATCAAAATATATTAAATAGCACTGTAAAAATATTACACTTCCATTATTATTGGCAAAATCATAGGAGTTCTACGTGTTTTTCTAAATATAAAGCTTGAAAGTTCATCCTTAACACATGTCTTATATACTGTCCATTCGCGAACATTTTCATTTGAACATCTATCAAAAATTTTTCTAACCAATTGCCTTGCTTCATCCAACAACTGCTCAGATTCCCTTACATATACAAAGCCTCTCGAAACCAAATCTGGGCCACTAACTAACTGTCCAGAACTTCTTTCAATTGCAGCAACCACAACAATCAAACCATCTTGTGATAATATCTTTCTGTCTCTTAAAACTATCGATCCAACGTCACCAACACCCAATCCATCTACAAAAACACAACCAGCCGGAACAGTTCCACCAGAACGTATTCCTCTTCCATTTATTTCAACCACATGGCCTATGTCTCCTATAACTATATTCCTTGCCGGTATTCCCATAGACATTGCTAACTCAGCATGAGCTTTTAAGTGCTTATATTCTCCATGAACTGGCATAAAATACTTAGGCTTTGTAAGAGACAGCATCATTTTTAACTCATCTTGACATGCATGCCCAGAAGTATGAACCTCATACATTTTTTCATATATAACTTTAGAACCTAGTCTCATTAAATCGTTAACAACATTTGTAACTAATTTCTCATTGCCAGGTATAGGTGATGCAGAAATAATAATAAAATCTTCACTCGTAACAGAAACACTTTTGTGCGTTCCATTTGCCATTCTAGACAAAGCACTCATTGGTTCTCCCTGACTACCTGTAGTTACAATGATTACCTTATTCCTAGGATATCTGGAAATTGCATCCATAGATATCAATATACCATCAGGCACTTTTAAATATCCCAATTCAATTGCTTTGCCAACAACATTTTCCATGCTGCGTCCAGAAACTACAACATGTCTCTTATATTTTATCGCATTATCGATTATCTGCTGAATTCTATGAATGTTAGACGAAAACGAAGCAACTATTATTCTTCTATCTCCCGCTTCATTGAATAATTTTTGAAAAGACTCTCCAACCTTCCTCTCTGGCATAGTATAACCAGGACGCTCTGCGTTAGTTGAATCAGACATAAACAGCAATACACCTTTACTACCAAGTTCAGAAAAGCGAGCAAGGTCTATCATCTCTCCCTCAATAGGATTATAGTCTATTTTAAAATCTCCTGTATGAACAATCAATCCAGCTGGTGTATATATTGCAAGCCCAACCGCATCTGGAATTGAATGATTAACACGAATCATTTCAACAGACATACATCCAAACTTAATCATTTGTCCCGGAGAGCATATATTCAATTTAGCATTCTTCAATAAACCATGTTCTTTTAATTTTTCTTCAATCAAACCAATGGTTAACCGGGTCCCATATACCGGAACATTATATTTTTTTAAGAAAAATGGAACTCCTCCAATATGATCTTCATGTCCATGAGTTATAACAATTCCACGCAATTTTTCAATATTCTGTTCAACATAAGTATAATCTGGCAAAACCAAATCAACCCCAAGCATCTCTGGATCTGGAAATCCCATTCCACAGTCCACTATAAACATGTCTTTTCCACAATCAAAGCATGTCATATTTTTACCAATCTCATTAAGCCCGCCAAGTGGAACAATTTTAATCGGAGTGCGCTTAAAAGTTTTACCACTATTAGTCTTTCTCCTTACTGTTTTTCCTTTTGTGGTTTTAGTAGCACGTTTTTTGCTAGGATTATTTCCACTTTCTACACTATTTTTATTAATTGCTTTGTCTTTTTCTTGATTCACAACTATTTTCCTTTCTACAAACTTAATAATTTATTTTTAAAATCTCAAATACGAGTAATTTACAATAATAACATTTTTATATAAAACCATATAAACAACGTATATTTAAATATACGAACAACAAGACATATCCTTAAAACAATAAGGACACACCCAATAAAAATTAATATTTAATTTATAAATATATATATACACTTGCAATAATATCCGCAATTTATATTACTAAACTCGCTAACAATATATAAAAACAAATTTATAAACAAAATTGCCTATAAATTAAAATAAATTACCACACATTCTAACAAGAAGAAGTTAAAAACACTACTCAAAGCATAAAAACGCTCCAAGCTCAAACAAAGCCAAAGTACAAATTGCACATCAGCAAAATTTTTATATAACCGAACTAAATACCTAAATTAAGTATACTGTGTATATTAAAGATTGTCAAGCAAACATATAAAACGAAAAAAATAATTTAAACAAAAAAGACCCAAATTTAATATTTAATATAGCATCTATGCGAAAAAATTTTAAAGATTACAGACATTTATCTGCAATCTTTTCTATGAGTACATGTTACCTATTTTTTTAGTTATTCTAGAATTTCAATCTCAAATCCACCCTCAATGATAAATTTACGCAATAATTTATCTATTTTAACATTTAGCTTAGGATTTGATAATTTTTGACCTGTTAATTTTTCGAAATATGTTCTAGCTCTATTTTTATCAACCGTAGCCTTCAATGCATCAAATCTTCCAAACTCATTTATATTATATTCCGTAATATTCTGGATCATAAATTCTCGTAGCATTACTTCATCAATACCTAAAACATATGTTAATCTTTTAACCTGGTCACTTTTTGCTTTAAAGAGATAATCCATAATATACTCTTTCAAAGTTTTACCAGGTACTACAACAACATCCCCACTCTGTATATCATGAAGAAACATATTAGCAAACTTTTGCTCCCCCTGAGAAAGCATAGCAAATGTTTTATGAAGTTCTTCTTCTGCCTTCTTTAATTCCTCTGCGTGCGTACCTTTTGTGTGCAATATTTTAAGATACTTTTCGAATCGAAAATTCATATAATCATAATTTATTTTTTCAGTATCAATTGTAGTAATGTATCCATCGATATCATATGGAATTTCACCACTACCATCTCCCGTTCCAACCGTTTTCCCTTCGGACAGTTCTTTATATCGTTTAACTAAAATCAAATACGTTATTTCATCTAAAGCTATCTTAACCTTTTCCGTTTTGCCAGTCTTTTCATTGTTGAACGAACACTCTACTTTTTCCCAAGTAAATCCTTGCAATTTTGCAGCCTCTAAATATTCTTCAAACTGTTTAAATAGGTCAGCAAATTTTTTCTTCTCTGCTGTTTCCGGCGGAAGCTTTTCAAAATTAAAAATTTCCGCTTGCTCAAATATATCTTTTACCTGTTCATATAAAAAGTTCATTTTTTTTAGATTTTCCCGTAATTTTTGAACAAAAAGCCCAAGTGGTTTATCTCCTGAGTATAATTTAATTGCATTTTCAATGTTCTTTTCCATGGTGTAAGGTTTTCTATAATACTTAATTATTCCAAATGGTTTGTCAGGTCCAAATAAACGATTTGTTCTCGAAAAAGCCTGAATAATATTCTCGTATTTTAAAACTTTATCCAAATACAAAGTATTTATCCATTTTGAATCAAATCCCGTTAACATCTGATCAACAACAATAAGTAAGTCAATTTCTTTTTCCACTTCCCTCTCTATCCGTTCATATGGCTTTTTATGAGCAAGACGAGAAGCAATATCTTTTTTCATTTTACCAAATGATGCCATTGTATAATCTTGACCATATCTTTCATTATAATCTTCAATTAATTCTTTTAGTCCATCCTCTTTGACCTTATATCCTTCATTATTATCAATGTTTGAATCAAATAATGCTGTCACCTTAAGATTTGAACCAGAATCCTTAAAACGTTTATAATATCTTATTGCTTCCTCAATGCTATTTGTAGCAAATATGGCATGAAATTTTCCACCCTGACTCAAAATTAACCAATTATCCAGTATATCCTTCACAACCATTTTTTGATGTGCATCGGTAGAGTACTGAACCATCGGCAAGTAATCTTCTATTCCCTTTATATAAATACCATCTTTCTTAAAATATCCTGCCATTGGAATATTTTGCATATATTCTAAAAACACCTTCTTTTTTTCAGAATCCGCAAATGCTTCTTCCGGACTACCAGCCTTCGCCTTATTGAGTGCAACACATGTTCGTATGTCCTTATCCTTAAATGTAAGAACTTTATATAGGTCAAATCCTAGAATATTCTTATCTCTAATACCATCAGCAATACTGTATCTATGAAGTTCATTACCGAATATCGTTGAAGTAGTATTCATCTTCTTCTGATTCTCATCTTGTATTGGTGTTCCAGTAAATCCAAAAAATATTGCTTTTTTAAATGTTTGCTTAATTGTAATAAGCATATCTCCAAAAGTGGAACGATGAGCTTCATCTACAATAAACACCAATCTTTTTGAATTAATGATATCAATATCAGCAGATTTCAGACCTTCATTTTTTTCGCTAATATTACTCATCTTTTGAATTGATGTAACAATAAGAGTATCAGCTGGATCGGTACTTTTAAGTTTTCCTACCAATACGTATGTATCTTCTGTTTCCTGTACAGTGTTATTCTTCTGCTGCTCTGTCAACCCAGCGCCAGCAAAATTTCTATATTCCTTTAATGACTGCGTTCCTAATTCAATTCTGTCCATTAAAAATACAACCTTATCAGCATCCTTTGAATTTGCAATAAGTTGAGCAGCCTTAAAAGATGTCATAGTTTTACCCGAACCTGTTGTATGCCAAACATATCCACCTAACTGATTATTTTCTCCCCACTTTACCCTAGATACTTTATCAGAAATAGCATTTACTGCATAATATTGATAACTTCTCATAACCTTCAATATACCATCCGAATCATCAGCAACCGTATAAAAACCAATTAACTGATGTGCCATAGGAATAGACAATAAGGTCGATACAACTTCCTTCCAATCGTTAATCGGTTCATTATTAAAGTCTGCCCAATGAAAATAATAACTTGAATTAAACTTTCCTTCTGCTCCTGGATTTGCAAAATACAATGTTTCGTCTGGATTCATAGCAACAAAAATCTGAACTAACGAGAATAATCCCGTAAAAACCCCCTCATCAGAATATTTTTCAATCTGATAAGCAGCTTCACTTACCGGTATTCCGCTCTTCTTCAACTCAATATGAATTACTGGCATACCATTTATAAGAAGCATTAAATCGCCACGTCTATCATTCAAAATCTTGGATTTTGTTGGAAATTTAGGTTGCTGCACAATCTGATAACGGCTTTGTCCACCAGCAATTTCCATTCGATCATAAATTTTAAGTGAAACTTCCTTACCAAAATGTAGCACATCATCTGGATTATCCCTTTTTATAGCGACACTTCCACCATTTATAAATCCATTTAAGTGCAGAGGCGTTTTAATATTATCGATTTGTTCCATAACCTGTTCCATCTCACTATCTGTAAGAGGATAATCATTTAAGCGATCTATTTCTCTGTTATTCTCGTATAAGATATCTGCCCAATTTCGAATTAATTCTTTTTCTGTTGGGCTTTTTATTACTCCACCAGACCACCCAAAATTCTTAAGTAAATCAATTAAAGCCTCTTCAAAATCTGCTTCTTTGTTAAAAACCATCGTAGCACTTCCTCTAATATAAAATTTATACAAACATCTTGTCAAGCATTGATTTCTTGATTTTTTTCAACTTTTCAAGCTTACACTGTTGAAGGGTGATAAGGTTATCAAGAGATTCAAAATAGTTACCAATTCTATCCTGTTCATCCTTATCTACAGGGATCGGAACAACAAAATCTGCAAGATTACTACGGCTAATTCGCTGCCTTGTTCCTCCTGCAAGACAGGTATTAACTTCTTTAAAATAATCCTGTGATGACAAATATTGCACCAAGAATTTGTTGCTAACATCTTGCATAGTTCTGACTATTGTACAATCAACGGCTGTAATCATTTTTGTCGTTAAAACCGGCATAATACATGCTCTTCCAGCTGGTTCAGGCAATCTCGAAATAAGGATATCGCCGGGAAAAACTTCTTCGCAATGAAGCCGATAAAACGTATCCTCAGAAATCCATTTTTGATTGTTTGGCTTATCTAAAAATCTTGCAACGCCAACGTTACCAGTTTGAACTAAGCGTATGCCCGAATCACTCTGGTCCTTTGATTCAATCCAATCGCCATCTGTAAACTTTTCACACAAAGAAGATAACTCACGCTGTTCCCAATCGTCAGTAAAACCTTCAAACCTAATTTCCGGTGTTTTGGCTCCATCACGAGGAAACATCTTGTCAAGCATTGATTTCTTGATTTTTTTCAACTTTTCAAGCTTACGCTGTTGAAGGGTGATAAGGTTATCAATCTTATCCATATAGGCACCGATTTTCATCTGTTCGTCGATACTCGGTAAAGGTATTGGCATCTCAAAAAAGACAGCATCTTTGATTGAAAAACGGTCTGATCTTGCGCCTGAATCCCCGTTAAAAAACATGAACGGATGCCAATAACTACTCTTAAAGAACCATTCAAGATACGTTGTATCAATATCGTGTGTTCTAAATACCATGTAAAGTGGCGACATTACGCCACTTCTGCCTAATTTATTGCGGTTTACGGGACCAACCGGAGCCGTTACTGAAATACGCGGATTATAAACAAAATCCTCATTTCTAACTACATAGTAACCACCGATATTATCCGCATTTGAAATGTCATGATCAAAGAAATCGCGTTGGCTGATTACACCAAATTCTGCGGAGTTCGTAAAGGTCTCCTGAACTGCAAAATCCAAATTCTTTTCTGTTACCTTATCAGCCACTTCTAATAACTTACGCTGTTCCCAATCGTCAGTAAACCCTTGGAAGCGTATTGCTGGCTTTTTATCATTTTTTCCCATATCAATTACCTCCAAGTATTTTTTTTAATTCTGCAATTCCCTTCATATCGAATTCATTGCCACAAAGTAAATCAAGCATATTAGATAGCTCTTTTTCAGTATTATTAATTTGGCTTTCAACCTCTGCTAATGTTGAATCATATTTTTTAACAAGTTTTTCTAATTTTGAAATTAAATTTCCTATAACACTTTGAGGTAATGAATATAATCCATCAACTAACGGAACAATCCACTTATCGCTTAACAGTTCCATAGCCTGATCATCATTAAGATTTTCAATAACCTTTTTTGTATTCATATGTAGAGCGTAACTCTGATTATTTATCTGCTTTTTAAGCTTCTTCTCCTCTTCGTTATCAGCAAATACTTTCTTTAAAATATCTAGAATTTTTAAATCAACATCTTCTGCCTTAATTGCTTTTTTAACTTCTGACCAAACAAATGCTGTTTTATTTTCATTAACAAAATCTTTTTCCTTTTCTTCTTCCGGTAGCTCATCTAAAATCTGTTCATATCCAGATGTTATTTCTAACAGACGATCTTCAGCTTTCTTTAAAGATTCCATATCATCAGATAAAAACTTCTTCTGTGCAAGTTCAAAAGGAATAACACGCCCACTCCAGCCTTCCTGAACTTCTTGATCTTTGCCGTTCTTTTTCTTAACCACCATATTAGGCTCTACAATCTTTGTAGCTGAAAATCCTTCTGTCTGTATAATTTCTAAATCAATCGCAATCCTATTCCAGTCATCATCTAATATTTGATATGCTTCATATGCATCTACCAGTGGAACACTCTTTAATCTATCAAAAATATCTTCACTTAAAATTTCTTCTTCCTTTGAGATGTTAACTCCTGTCATAGCTTGCATTAATTCTTTATTCAAAAATTGCTTAAAATCAGCAAAAGCTGAGACATAATGATCGATGAATGCCCTAACGTCACCAGATTCATCTACTGTTTTCTTAATACTGTCTACTTTTAGTTCATAATACTCCTCATTAACTTTTGCAAACAATTTTTCTTTTAATGACGGAAAAGCTTTCCAATACTCTTCTAATTCATCAATTTCTCTTTTTGGAACACCTCCAAACATTGAAGCATATATATCCCAGTTTTCCGGTTTTTCTGAAGAATCAATATAGCGAGGGATATTGAGATTATAGTCATTTCCTCTAACCTCATTTCTTGAAACGACACGAGAAAATTTTGTAATATCTAATCTCTTAGTAACTACATCTGTTATTTTTTTAATATCTGATGCGCGAAGTTTATTATTTTTACCTACTTTTGCAAATCCTTTTGATGCATCAACAATTAAAATATCAGTATTATCTTTTTTCTGTTTCAACACCATGATAATTGTAGGTATACCTGTTCCAAAGAAGATATTCGCAGGAAGACCAATAACTGCATCAATATGATTATTCTCAATAAGATTTTTTCTTATTGTCCCTTCTTCACCACCTCTAAAGAGAACACCATGTGGAAGGACAATCGTCATGATTCCATCACTTTTAATGTGGAACAAATCATGAAGTAAAAAGGCATAGTCCGCTTTAGCTTTAGGTGCCAATCCAAATCTTGAATATCTTGGATCAGAATCCTTGTCAGCAGGATTCCAATTTTGAGAATATGGAGGATTTGAAACAACAGCATCTACATACAACGGATCATATGAACCAAAAGGATCCGTCTCATCAAAATATGGCCAATCCTCCTCCAGAGTATCCCCATTTCTTGTCACAATATTATCAGGTAAAATTCCTCGCATAATCAAATTCATTCTTGTAAGATTATATGTGTTTTCTTTCAATTCCTGAGCATAGTATTTTATACAGTCACTATTTCCCATATGTTTTCCAATCGCCTTACCAATATTAATCAACAGCGAACCAGACCCCGATGTAGGATCATAAATTTTGATTTTTCTTCTATCCTTCAAATGATCTGCAACAATTTCTGACATTAAGATGGAAACCTCGTGTGGGGTATAGAATTCTCCGGCCTTCTTTCCCGCATTAGCCGCAAAATTTGAAATCAAATATTCATAAATAAATCCTAAAACATCATAATCTTGTTTTCCATCCATAGGAATATCCTTAATCAGTTGTAACAAATCACTAATAGCTTTTGTTTGAGAATTTGAGCTATCCCCCAACTTAGAAAGACCTGTCTGCAACGTATCAAATACTCCATCAAAAACCTTTTTGTGAGATGCATTAATTAATCGACTAAACGCCGATAAAGCGTCACGTACATCCGCAACGTTAAAATCACTTCCTTTTGAAAGCCATGTAGAAAATAGATTATTATAGTCAATAAAATACCCAATATTTTTCTGAACATTTTCTACAATCTCAGAATCTTCTTCTATAACTGTTTTCATATCATCACTTGTATAACCAATTTCTATCAAATATTTAATTTCTTTGTCAGACAAAAATTTGTAAAAAATAAAACCAAGAATATAGTCCTTATATTCATTAGCTTCTATCTTGGATCGCATTTTATTTGCCGACTCCCAAATTTTTGCTGCAAGCTGTTGTTTATTCATTCTTATTCCTCCGACAAATTTACATTTTTAGTAGTTATTTTGTTCACAAAAACGCTTCAATTATGTTAAATAATCATATATTACATATTATTTGCACACTTATAGCATAATTATAGCATCACATTACAATAAAAACCACCACAATTTATGAATATACAATACTCTTAAATCCTTATATATATATCACTTCTTTTATTAGATCAATATTTTAATCACTTAAATTATTGACAAAATCCTATACATCTGATAGAATACTATCATATTTGGAAATTGTTATATGCGAGTGTGCTGGAACCGGCAGACAGGCACGTTTGAGGGGCGTGTGTCAATCGACGTATGGGTTCAAGTCCCATCACTCGCACCAAGTACTAATGATTGATGTTTTCGTTTTAGAAGGAAAAATAAAAATTTCAAAACTCGAACAAAATATAAAAACAAGTTGTTAACACATACAACTTGTTTTTGTTTAACTATTTATTGCCTTAAACCTTTTTGCAAAAATTTTTCAATTCCTCTACAATTTTGCCCAATTCTTGTGGATTTTTATTAAGATGATTTTTCAAATATTTAAAGGTCAAATCATTTATTTGTTCATTTTTATTGCGGTTAGATGACAAATCGCTTTCAACAGTTTTTAATATGATTTGCTCATCTGTTTCCTTTTGAATTTTTTTCAACTCTCTATCCGATTCTTCCCTTATTTGTTCAATTTTACTATCAGCCAAGATTTTTATTGCTTCAATCTTTTTCACTACGACTAAATAAGTTATAGCAGAAGTTATAATAGAAATCATATTCAACCCTCCTTTCTAGTGAATATTGCATCATAATCAAACAATTATTTTTAACATTGAATATTTAGCAATATGACGAAAACTCCAAAAATGATGTGAAAATAGAAACAAATAATTAGAAATCGATAATAGCAAAAATTTAAATAAAATATTTAATATTTTAGGCTTAGAAAAAATTGCTGTTGTTGATAAACAAAGAGAAACCTATCTATATTAAATAAATATAAAATTGCTTTAGATTATGTAAAAAAACTAAGATATTTTGTAGAAATTGAAGTTACAAGCCATTCCAAAGATCCAATTGATGAATATAGTGTTTATTAAAACTAGCAAAAAAGTTAAATTTAAGTTTAAACAATATAGATAAAAAAGGATACCCATTTCACATTATCTATAAAAACCAAAAATAAAAATTTAACATACTTGTTATTTTAAAACACAAAATTTCAAGCACGTATCATTCACTTTGAATGGTACGTGCTTTTCTACTTTATATTTTTAAGTCATATCATAAATAATTGAATCTAAACAATCAACAAACTGCTTGTCGTGAGTAACTATTACTATTGTATATTTTTCAGCATTTAATTCATTTATTAGTTTAACTATTTCTCCTCTATTATCCTTATCTAAAGCAGATGTTGGTTCATCAAAAAATATTATTTTAGGATTTAACATCATAGCTCTAATAATTGCTAGCCGTTGTTTTTGTCCACCTGAAATATTAGCAGGATATGCATCTTTTCTATCATATAATCCAAACCGTTTTAGTAACATATCTATTTTTTTACTATCGTTATTAACAATTTCTAAATTTTGTCTAACGGTTAAATTGGGAAATAAATTATAATTTTGAAATACCATTCCCACTTCTGACAAAATTTCAGATTGCTTCTTAGAATTAACATATATCCCATCTTTGACCAATATTTTTCCATCAATTTCAATAGTTCCAGAATCAATATTTTCTAAACCTATCAAACATCTTAATAGTGTTGATTTTCCTTTTCCAGATGGTCCAACAACTGTAACTACTTCTCCCTTTTTTACTTTAAAATTTAAATTATCAAAAACAGTATTATTACCGAATTTTTTTCCTATATTTATAGCATTTATAATGTACATATATTATTCCTCCAAATTTATTCAAACTTTAACTTGTTTTCCCAAATTTTAAAAATCAAATTTACTAAAGAACATATTAGTAAATATATCCCCGCAGCAATTATGTATGCTAAAATATCAGCGTTCGTATTAACCAGATTTTTTGCAGTTGTTAATAACTCAATAACTCCTACAGAAAAAATCAAGGCAGTGTCTTTAACTAACGCAACAGACTCGTTACAAATTGATGGTAAACAAACACGAAGCATTTGTGGAATAATTATTCTAAACATAGCCTTTATTTTCGGTATTTTTAGTACTTTTATGCTCTCAAATTGTCCTTTATCAACATTCTTAATTCCTCCACGGAAAATTTCTGCAAAATATGCAACATAGTTTAATACAAATGCAATAACTCCAACTAAAAATCTGTCATTCATCTGCAAATTTGGAAACATTAAAGGTAGTCCATAAAACAAGAAAAATATTTGTAGCAAAAGTGGAGTTCCTCTCATAATCCATATATACACATCAATTATGATCTTAACAAATTTCAATCTAACTCTACGCAAAAAACATAGTATTAAACCAAGTGGAATTGACATCACCCAACAAATTGCAAACAATTTTAATGTCACTAAAAGTCCTTGAAACAATTCTGAAAAAACATTAACATTTTTATTATCCGTCGCAGATTCTTTTTCTTTAATTGCACTAAAAGTTATAACATTACTTCCAACCCACTTTCTAGAAATTTCTCCTGCTCGGCCATCTTCAACAACCACTTTTAATGCTTTTTCAATTTTATCCTTTAACTCCAAATTATCTTTTCTAACAGCTATAACATAGTCTTCTGTCTCAAGCTCTTGATCCAAAATTTTAAAGTCATTTTGAAGCGAATTTTTAGTAAAATAATATCTCACAACAACTTCATCTACTACAGTTGCTTCAGATTTACCCAACCTAACTTCATTTAAGCAATCAACCATATTATCAAGCTCTGTTATTGTTTTAGCGTTTTTCCCAACAGCACTATTTTTGAGTGATATTATTCCTGTAGACCCCTTTTGTCCACATATATTTTTTTGTTTCAAATCGTCTAAATTAGAAATATTTGCACCTTTCTTAACAACCAAAACCTGTCTATTTTGCATATATGCACTAGTCAACAACATATTTTGATCTCTTTCCGGCGTATAAGACATACCATTCCATATTGCATCTATCTTATTTGTATTTAATTCCAATTCTTTGGCATCCCAATCAATGGGTTGCACTTTTAAAGTTTTACCCATTACTTTACATACTTCTCTAGCAAGGTCTATATCTAGTCCAACGACATCTCCATTTTTCCCAAGAAATCCCATAGGTGGCACATTAACATCAACACCTATAACAAATTCATCATTTTCTGCACTACACAATCCAGAAAACAAAAAATTAAAACAAAGTACAAACACAGTCAAAAACACAAAAATTTTGCCCTTCATAATAAATCCTCCAAAATCTTAATAAATACTAAATATTAATTGCGAAAACCATATTTCTGACAAATAAAAAAACTTGATTCTATGTGAAAGAAATTCTTTCACGAACCAAGCTGAATTCATTAATATATAAAAAACAAAATCAGCCATCATAGATCCTCGCAACAACGAAACACGAGATTATATCTACAACAGCTGAATAAAACTCAAACTTAATTATAGATATAATCTCCATCCATGATGGCTTAAATGCATATCACAAAAATATAAAGTCAACATAGTGGAAACCCTCCTCAAAATTCAATACTATATTATCAATTCTATCAAATATACAAGAATTTGTCAATAACAAATTTATAATTTAAATTTGTAAATATAAATCAATAGTGATATAATTTTTACATGTTATTACTTTTTAAGGATGTTGAATATGATAAAAAAGAATCAAACTTTATATTTGATAAAAAAAATTATCCCTTACTTTAAAAAACATAAAAAAATTTTTATTTTAGATTTATTCTTCGCATTGATGACTACAACATGCGAATTAGTCTATCCTGTCTTGCTTAGACACATAACAAATACAATATCATTTTCTCCAGAACTACTAACTTTAAATTCAATAATATTTATTGGTCTTATATTTTTGCTCGTATCCATTATTGAAATTATTGGTATACAATACATGACATCAGTAGGCCATATAATGGGAGCAAAAATTGAAACCGAAATGAGAAAAGATTTATTTGATCATATACAAAAGCTACACATTTCATACCATGACAATAATAAAATTGGCCAACTTATGTCTCGTTTAACAACAGACCTATTTGAAATTACTGAATTTACCCACCACTGCCCTGAAGAATTCTTGATAGCTGGCGTAAAAATTATAGTATCATTTATAATTCTGTCTTATTTCAACATATACTTAACGTTAATTATATACGCCACACTACCTTTTGTAGTAATATTTTCAGCTCATTACAACAAAAAAATGCAAAAAGCTTTAAAACAAAACAGAATCCAGGTTGGAGAACTAAATTCCCAAGCTGAAGATAGTTTGTTGGGAATTAGAGTTATTAAATCATTTGCGGGAGAAGACATAGAAAGAAAAAAATTTAATGATAGTAACGTAAAAACTCTAAAAACAAAGCAAATATTTTACAAAATAATGGGAAAATTTCGAGCAATAGAAATGTCATTTACTAATTTTATGTACCTACTTTTAATTATAGTTGGTTCAATATTTTTAACATTAGGACAAATATCACCAGGAGACCTCGTTGCGTATGCTGCTTATATTTCCGTTTTGATAGTATCAATATCAAAAATTTTAGAATTCACAGAACAATTTCAAAAAGGAATAACAGGAATTGGTAGATTTGTTGAAGTTATGGAAACTGATATAGACATCAAAGACACAAATAAATCAATTACTCTACCTAATGTGACAGGAAAAATTGATTTCAAAAATGTATGGTTTAAATATTCTGAATCAAAAAAATCCATACTAAAGGGAATAAATGTTTCAATAAACCCTAACGAAAATATAGCTTTAGTCGGTCCTTCTGGTGCCGGAAAAACAACAATGTGCACATTAATAGAAAGATTCTATGATGTAACAGACGGACAAATTTTAATAGATAATGTAAATATAAAAAATATAAAGTTAAATCAGCTTCATAAAATTGTGGGTTCAGTTCACCAAAATGTTCATTTATTTACTGGTTCAATATATGATAATATTTGCTATGGAGATAAAGATGCGACTCTTGATGATATTATTATATCAGCAAAAAAAGCTGGAATTCACAACTTTATAGATTCTCTTCCAGATAAATATGACACATATATTGGCGAACGCGGAGTTAAACTATCTGGCGGACAAAAACAACGTATAAGCATAGCCAGAGTTTTTCTAAAAAATCCACCAATCCTCATATTAGACGAAGCCACTTCTGCACTAGATAGTGAAAGTGAAAAAATTATTCAAGAATCATTAGAAAAACTTTCTCAAGGAAGAACAACAATAACCATAGCGCACAGACTAACTTCAATTAAAAAAGCCGATAAAATATATGTAATCAATGATGGAAAAGTTATAGAGCAAGGAACTCACAAGGAATTACTTGCAAATAGTAATTTATATAAAAATCTTTATCAAAATTATATAAACTAAAAAGAAAAACACATTGTTAAAAATGACAATGTGTTTTTTTATTTTAATCTTCAGATAAATTGGTTGTATACATATCTTCAAGCTTTTTCAAATATTTATACTTATTATTAGATTCTTCCTCAGACTTCTCAAACAAACATTCAGCTTTTTCAGGATTTTTCCTAAACAACGAATTATATCTAACTTCTCCCATTAAAAAATCACGATAATTTGCAGACGGTTCTTTGCTGTCTATTGTCAACTTTTTGTTTTTATTATTAGGATTAAATCTAAACAAATGCCAATATCCCGCTGCAACTGCATTTTTTTCCTCTGTTTGAGCTTTACCCATTCCTGCCTTAATTCCATGGTTTATACATGGTGCATAACAAATAATAATCGATGGTCCATTATATGCTTCAGCTTCCGATATTGCCTTTATGCATTGATTATAGTTTGCGCCCATAGCAACCTGAGCAACATATACATATCCATAGCTAATAGCAATGCTAGCCAAATCTTTCTTCTTAATATTCTTGCCTCCTGCTGCAAACTTTGCAACCGCTCCAGTTGGTGTAGATTTAGAAGACTGCCCACCAGTGTTAGAATATACCTCAGTATCAAAAACCATAATATTAACATTTTCTCCTGAAGCTATAACATGATCTAACCCGCCATATCCAATATCGTATGCCCAGCCATCTCCACCAAATATCCAAACAGACTTTTTATTAAGATAGTCTTTATATTTTAAAATATCCTTTCCAACATTCTCTTCAGTTAAAACTTCAATTAAATTGTCAGTAGCAATTTTATTGGTCTTACTATTATTTTTCGTTTGCATATATTTTTCTATAGCACTACCTACTTTTTCGTTAGAATTCTTAGACAAGTCTTCCAATTTACCTATTAAGCGATTACGCAAAGTTTCCTGAGCAAAATTAATTCCAAATCCAAACTCAGCGTTATCTTCAAATAAAGAATTTGCCCAAGCCGGACCATTCCCGTTTTTGTCCGTTGTATATGGAGTAGAAGGAGCAGAACCTCCCCAAATAGATGAACATCCTGTTGCATTAGCAATATACATTCTATCTCCAAACAATTGAGTTACTAACTTAGCATATGGAGTTTCTCCACATCCTGCACAAGCTCCAGAAAATTCCAATAAAGGCTTTTTAAATTGACTACCTTTTACAGTAGTTTCTTTAAATTTATCCAATATTTCAGTTTTTTCTGGTAAGCTTTGTCCATAAACAAATCCTTTTTGCTTTTCAAGCTGAGAATTTAATGGTTTCATAGATAGCGCCTTGTTTCCCTTTTTTCCAGGACACACATTAACACAAGAACCACAGCCAGTACAATCCAAAACAGAAACCGTAACAGCAAACTTATAATCGGAATTCCCAATCATTTGATCTGTGTCTTGTCCTTCCGGAACTTTAGCAGCTTCTTCTTCGGTCATAACTGCAGGACGTATTACTGCATGAGGACAAACATATGAACAAAAATTACACTGAATACAATTTTCTTTATTCCAACATGGAACATCAACAGCAATGCCACGTTTCTCAAAAGCGGCTGTTCCTTGCGGAAGAAATCCATTAGCATATTTCGAAAAAGCAGAAACAGGCAAATCATCACCTTTTTGAGCGTTAATAGGCTTTAACACATTATTAACAAAATCAATTAACTGTCCGCCTTCTCCTTCAGTTTTTTCTGGTTTTTCATTGTTCGAAATCGTTTTCCAAGAATCAGGAACTTTAACTTCAACAACTGCCTGAACACCCATATCTATAGCATCATGATTCATTTTCACTATTTTTTCGCCTTTTGATAAATAGGACGCAGTTGCCGCATCTTTCATTAATTTTTTTGCCTCATCTATAGGTATAATCCCAGTTAATTTAAAAAACGCAGCCTGCAACACAGTATTTATACGTCCACCTAAACCAATGTCTCTTCCAATTTGAATTCCATCTATTGTATAAAATTTAATATTATTATTAGCTATATACGCCTTAACATTGTTAGGTATATTTTTCTCTAGCTCGTCATCTTTCCAGGAGCAATTCAACAAAAATGTTCCACCAGGTTTAATATCCTGAACAATATCATATTTTGAGATATACGAAGAATTATGACAAGCAACAAAATCTGCTTTGGATATAAGATATGAAGATTTTATTGGATTTTTCCCAAAGCGAAGATGTGATACTGTTACTCCTCCAGATTTCTTAGAATCATAAGCAAAATATGCTTGGGCATACATGTCTGTGTTATCACCAATAATTTTTATGGAATTTTTATTGGCTCCAACCGTTCCATCTGCTCCTAACCCCCAAAATTTACATGATGTTGTTCCTTTTTGAGATGTTTCAAAATGATCACCTAAAGGAAGCGATAAAAACGTAACATCATCATTTATTCCAATTGTAAAATGAGCTTTTTCATTATTATCAAAAACAGCTTTAATCTGAGTTGGATTAGTATCTTTAGAGGCCAATCCATATCGTCCCCCAAAAACAGGAATATTTTCAAATTTAGTTCCCTTTAATGCTGCAACAACATCTAAAAACAATGGTTCTCCAATAGATCCTGGTTCTTTAGATCTATCCAAAACACTTATTTTCTTTACAGTATCCGGAATAACATCTAGCAAATACTTAGCGCTAAATGGTCTATATAAACGAACTTTAACTACTCCTACTTTCTCACCATTCTCAACTAATTTATCCACAGTCTCTTCAATAGTATCACAAACAGATCCCATAGCTACAATAATGTGAGTAGCATCACTAGCTCCATAATAATTAAACGGCTTATAGTTAGTTCCTATTCTTTTATTAATGTCATTCATATACTCCATGACAATATCAGGAAGATTATCATAATAGGGATTTCCCGCTTCAAAATTCTGAAAATATATGTCGCCATTTTGTGCTGAACCATGAAGAACTGGATGATTTGGATTTAGAGCATTTTTGCGAAACTCATCTACTAACGCCATATCCATCATATTTTTTAATTCATCATAATCCCAAACTTCAATTTTCTGTATTTCATGAGATGTTCTAAATCCATCAAAAAAGTTCAAAAAAGGTATCTTTCCCTTTAAAGCAGATAAATGAGCAACAGGGGTTAGGTCCATAACTTCTTGAACCGAACTCTCTGCAAGCATAGCATAACCTGTTTGACGACATGCATACACATCCGAATGATCTCCAAATATTGATAACGCATGTGTGGAAACACACCGAGCCGAAACATTTATAACTCCCGGCAATTTTTCTCCGGCCATTTTATACATATTAGGTATCATAAGCAAAAGACCTTGAGATGCTGTAAATGTTGTTGTCAACGCCCCTGCAAGCAACGAGCCATGCACTGCTCCAGCTGCCCCCGCCTCAGACTGCATCTCAGCAATTTTCACTGGATATCCAAAAACATTCTTCCTTCCAGAAATGGCCCACTGATCAGAAACTTCTGCCATAGTAGATGAAGGTGTTATAGGATATATAGCCGCAACATCTGTATATGCATAAGAAACATGCGCAGCCGCAGTATTTCCATCCATAGTTTTCTTCTTTCTATTCATACCATATCCTCTCCCATATAGACTTTAAACAATATATACACAATATATAATAGTCAAATATTTACTCAATAATTCTATCATTATTTTTAATGATTGTAAACATACAATACATTGTATACATAAATAACAAAAATATAAATTTTAACTATAAGTATACTGATTTATACTAAACTTTAACTTTAAACTCTTGATTTTTTATTATTAGTAGTTTATACTAATATTTAGCACTCGCATAAACACAGTGCTAAATATTTTTAAGAGGTGAAAATATACTTATGAAAACTCAATTTAAAGCAGAATCTAAAAAATTATTAGATTTAATGATTAATTCTATTTATACACATAAAGAAATTTTTTTACGCGAATTATTATCTAACGCCAGTGATGCTATCGATAAGCTCCACTTCAAATCCTTAACCGACTCCTCTATTGAAAGTGACTTTTCCATAGAAATAAACATAGATAAAGAAAACCGCACACTATCTATATCGGATACTGGAATTGGCATGACTAAAGATGAACTTGAATCTAACTTAGGTACCATTGCTAAAAGTGGTTCTTTAGATTTTAAAACAGCAAATAAAAACGATGCATTAGATATTATTGGTCAATTTGGAGTAGGTTTTTACTCAGCATTTATGGTTGCAAATAAAGTAACTGTTGATACAAAATCTTGTGAGTCAGGAGACGCAAACCGTTGGGTATCAGAAGGAGCTGATGGTTATATCATTGAAAAAAGTGATAAGCAAAATTTAGGTACAACAGTAACTCTACACATAAAAGAGGACTCTGATGATGAAAAGTATAGTGAATTTTTAGATGCGTTTACAATTAAAAGATTGGTTAAAAAACACTCTGACTATCTCCGTTATCCAATAAAAATGGAATGTGAACATTCTAGAAAAAAAGAAGGCGCTAAAGATGATGACGAAAACGCATGGGAAACATACAAAACATTAGATACTCTTAATAGTATGACCCCTATTTGGAAAAAAAATAAGAAAGATTTGTCAGATGAAGAAATTAATCAATTTTACAAAGATAAATTTATGGACTTTGAGAATCCAGCAAAAGTAATTCAATCAAAAACAGAGGGAACCGCAACATATTCATCAATGCTTTTTATTCCATCTGTTCCTCCATTTAATTACTACACCAAAGATTTTGAAAAAGGATTGCAGCTTTACTCATCTGGTGTACTAATCATGGAAAAATGCGCTGAACTTCTACCAGATTATTTCAGCTTTGTGAAAGGCTTAGTAGATTCCGAAGACTTGTCATTAAATATATCTAGAGAAACCTTGCAACACGATAGACAACTTAAAATAATTGCTAAAAGTTTAGAGAAAAAAATAAAAAATGAATTATCAAGTTGGCTTAAAAACGATAGAGAAAATTACGAAAAGTTTTTCAACAATTTTGGATTGCAGCTTAAATATGGCGTTTATGCATCATATGGAGCTAACAAAGATAAACTAAAAGATTTGTTATTATTTAAATCATCAAATGAAAACAAACTAACAACAATCGCAGAGTATGTTTCAAGAATGAAAGAACAACAGCAAGAAATATACTATGCATGTGGGGACAATGTTGAAAAAATTTCACGCATGCCTCAGATAGAATCTATCAGAGACGCTGGATATGAGGTGTTATATTTAACAGACGACATAGATGAATTTACGATAAAAATGCTAGATGAATACGATGGAAAGAAATTTAAAAATGTTGCATCTGGAGACATTAACTTAGATACAGAAGACAAAAACAAAGAAAACGAGGAAAAACTAAAACAACATAGCAATTTATTCGAAATAATGAAAGAAGCATTAAAAGACAAAGTATCCGATGTTAAACTATCAAACAGATTGAAAAATGGAGCTGTTTGCCTCACAACAGCTGGTGAAATGTCGATAGAAATGGAAAAAGTTTTAAATTCTATGCCAACAGACCACAAAGTAAAAGCACAAAGAGTTTTAGAAATTAATGGAAACCATGCAATATTCAAAAAATTGTGTGACCTTGAAGAAACAGATCAAAATAAATTAAAAGAATATGCTGAATTACTTTACATACAAGCAGCATTAATCGAAGGAATTAGTCCTGAAAATCCAGTAGATTTTGGAAATAAAATTTCACAAATTATGGCAAAATAAAAACTAATATTTTAAAATAAAAAGCACTTAATCCGCAATATGCGATAAAAGTGCTTTTTATTTTTATAAAAAAATATATATTATATACAAATATGACAAAAAATATGTTATAATAAAGTTAATATTTTTAAATTTTTGTGGTGATTAAAATGCCAAAGTGTAAAAATGAAGAACAAATAAAATCTTGCCAAGACACATTGTATACTCAAAACAGAGAAATATCTTGGCTTAGATTTAATGAGCGTGTTTTAGATGAATCCTCGGATAAAACCGTTCCTCTGTATGAGAGATTGAAATTCATATCAATATTCACAAGTAATTTGGATGAATTTTTTATGGTTAGGGTAGGAAGTCTAACAGATCTCTCACTATTAAAACAACCCCCTATAGACAGTAAGACAGGTAAAACTCCAACAGAACAACTAAATGATATATTTAAAATTGTGCCAAGTTTATATGAAAAACGATATAAAACATACTGTCAAGTGGAGCAAAATTTTAGGCAACATAACATATATAATTTAAATTATGATGAATTGTCTAAAAAAGAAAAAGACTTTGTTAAAAAATACTACAATGAATTTATTAAACCAGTTTTGTCTCCACAAATTATAGATTTTCGTCATCCATTTCCTCACTTAATAAATAACGAACTGTACATTGTGGCACAGTTAAATAATAAATCTAAAAACACACTTTATGGAATAGTCCCTGTTCCAACAATGCTATCTAAGATTGTTACACTATCTCAGATCAATTCTTTAAGATATATGCTAACAGAAAACATAATGTTGCAATTTATAAATCAAGAATTTCCTATGTACGAAATAATAGATAAATCTATAATTAGAGTAACAAGAAATGCGGATATTAATCCAGATGACGAACAATATGATGTAGATGATGATTACAGACGCCACGTTAAAAAAGTCTTAAAAACAAGAGGCAGATTATGTCCAGTTAGATTGGAATTTTACAATAATATTTCAAATGACATTTTAACCTTTTTATGCAATAATTTAAACTTAAAAAAACAAAGAATATTTAAATCAAAATCGCCTTTATCTATGGGCTACGCTTTCTCTATCGGAGATAAAATGCCTAAATCAACAAGAAAAGCTATATCATATGAACCATTTTCTCCTACAACTCCTCCGTTCATAAATCCCAATGAAAATATGATAAAGCAAGTAATTAAAAATGACATTATGTTGTTTTATCCCTATCACAAAATGGACAATTTTCTTGATTTAATTAAAGATGCAGCCATAGATCCTAACGTCATATCAATAAAAATTACGATATACCGTTTAGCTAACAATTCCAAACTAGTTGACTGTTTAAAACTAGCAGTTGAAAACAAAAAAGAAGTTGTTGTATTAATAGAACTACGTGCAAGATTTGATGAAGAAAGTAATATAAAATGGAGCAATGAACTTGAAGAATCTGGATGTAAAATTTTATATGGATTTGAAGGCTATAAAGTACATTCTAAAATATGCTTAATTACCAGAAAAGAAAAAAATAAAATTCAATATATAACTCAAATAGGAACTGGAAATTATAATGAACAAACCGCTAAAATATACACAGACCTATGTTTAATGACAGCAAACCAATCTATTGGCAGGGACGCTTGTTTATTTTTTCAAAATATGTCAATATCAAACCTTTATGGCAAATATTCTAAGTTACTTGTTTCTCCTAGCAATCTAAAATCTCAAATAATATTACTAATTAACAAAGAAATAGCCAAAGGCAGTGAAGGCAACATATTTATGAAAATGAACTCTTTAACAGATATAGATATTATTAACAAATTATCTGAAGCATCAAACGCTGGAGTAAATATTAAATTAAATATACGAGGAATTTGTTGCATATTACCTGGCATAAAACGAAAAACTCAAAATATTGAAATAACCAGCATAGTTGGCCGCTTTTTAGAACATCCTAGAATATATTGCTTTGGAAAATCCATAGACGATATAAAAATATATATTGGATCAGCTGACATGATGACAAGAAACACAGAAAAAAGAGTTGAAATTTTAGTTCCAATAGAAAACAAAACAATAAAGAAGCAAATTTTAAATATAATTAATATAATTAACAAAGATACTGTGAAAGCAAGAAAAATAAAATCTAATGGCAAATTGGAAAAGCTTCATGTTGAAGATAACAAAATAAAAATAGATAGTCAATCATATTTCTTAAAACTATCAAGATCAAATAGTCCTAATACGTCACATCAAAAAATAAACGTAATAAAATTTATAAAAAATAAACTTTTGAAAAAATTTAAAAACTTACAGTAATTTAATTAATAAAAAATCACATCCTATTTTTAATAAAATTTTTATTAAATTAGGGTGTGATGTTATGTTACTTTCTCATTCAAAAAAATCGGTTAAGTTTCCCTCTAAAAGGAAGCCAATTCAAATAGAGCTTAATATGACTGAACATAATCTGCAAAAACAAAACCAATACCAAAAGGTGTCTGAACTGCATACCAATCCCCGTGCCGTCCCAAAATCATAATCTGTTGTTTATTTGCAAGCAAACCAATAATTGGTGCCTGTGTTGTAGGTTTGTCTCTCAAATTCAATCCACCATTTCTTATATTAACAACTCCGGGATATGGCGCCGTCTTTCCTATAAAAGACATCCCAAAATAATTAGTAAGTGCTTCTACAATAGTTTTAGCTATATTATCCAAATTGTCCTTTATCCACTGTGCATCTTCAGGATTGTCATGATATGCAGTTTCTATTAGTACTCCCGGTGCACGTGTTTTTCCAACTTCTCCCAAATTTGTCGTAGATAAAGCACGCACTAAATTAGGATCTGGATAAATTCTTTTTAAGTATTCAACTAAAATATCTGCTATTTTCTTTCCTTGTTCACTATAAGGAGAATAATATACTTCTACTCCTTTTACTTGCCCCGATCTTTGTTCTGGAGCAGCATTGGAATGAAGCGCTAAGTGTAAATCATAATTTCCTTCATTCGACTGTTGAATTGAAGAAGCTGCTGTCATTTGAGGTGTGTTTCTCGTATATCTAATTCCATTAGAATTTAAATACTCAGAAACAAAATCCGCCAATTGATTCATAATTTCTTCTTCTGTTCCGCCGTTAATATACAGATTAGATTCTTGTGTTGATGGACTTAAATAAATATTAGGCACAATCATACCCCCGATAATTAAATTTCTAATTTATTATATTAAAAATTTAAAATATTGTTCTTTAAATAAACAATATATTTTCACATATCATTGATATTTGTTTCATATTATGATATAATCTCTTATTGTCGGAATTAATAAATATTAATTTTTTATTTATTAATTTAAGCATTATTTATCGGGGGAACTTCTATATGAAAAATTTGGGTTATTATAATGGCAAGATTGTGCCTATAGATGAATTAAAAATTCCAGTAACAGATAGATCCATATATTTTGGAGATGGCTTATATGATGTTGTTCATGCAGTAAATCAAAAAATTTTTGCGTTAGATGATCATTTAGACCGCTTTTATGACAGTTGTAAACTTCTAGATATACCTTTTGATACACCAAAAGAAGAATTAAAAAATATAATAGAAAATTTAGCCAAAGAAGAGGGCAGCAAAAATCAGAAAATATATTGGCAAGTTTCTAGAGGATCTGCTTTAAGAAACCATGCATTCCCTGAAAAAGTTAAACCAAATTTATTAATTATGATTACAGACGATCCTTTAAAAGATATGAATAATATGAAATATGATCTTATATTAGTTGAAGATACAAGATTCTTTCACTGTAATATAAAAACATTAAACCTAATTCCAACTGTTTTAGCATCTGAAAAGGCAAAACAAGCTGGTTGTCATGAGGCTGTTTTCCACCGCGGAGAGTATGTAACAGAATGCGCCCATTCAAATATAGCAATACTTAAAGATGGCAAACTCAAAACAGCTCCTCTCAACAACTTAATTCTGCCTGGTATAACACGTGCCCATTTAATAAAAATTTGTCATGAGTTAAATATTCCTGTAATTGAAGAGGCCTTTACAATAACTGAATTGATGGATTGTGATGAAGTTATAGTTTGTGCAAGTGGTTCATTATTTATGGGAGTTAATAAAATCGAAAATCAAAAAGTTGGTGGAAAAGATCCAGAACTGCTTAAAAAATTACAAAAAACTTATGAACAACAAATAATAGCTGTATGCGGAAGTGTTATTGCATAAATATATCATCTTTTTTAAAATAAAAATACAATTGAAAATCTTCAGTTAATAAAAACTGAAGATTTTTTTATTTTTTAGTATAAAAATTATTTATTGCGAAACAATAAAATTAATCTAAATTATAAGGAGAGTTTTTTGTGATAATTTCTTTAATACGAGCCATTATATTATACACTTTAATTATATTTGCAATAAGATTAATGGGCAAAAGACAAATTGGTGAACTCCAACCAGGAGAGCTAGCAATAACCATATTAATTTCAAATATAGCTGTATTGCCCATTGAAGATATAAACGTTCCTCTAGCTTTGGGGGCAGTTCCCATACTAACTCTGGTTTGTTTTGAACTGTTAATATCAATATTAAATATGAAAAGTTCTAAATTAAGAACTATTTTATCAGGCAAACCTATGTTTGTAATACAAAATGGAAAAATTAATCAAAAAGCAATTAAAGCACTTAGATTCACTATTGATGATTTAATGGAAGGCCTTAGAAGCTGTGAAGTTTTTGATATATCTCAAGTTGCATATGCAATAGTAGAAACAAACGGATCAATGAGTGTAATCAAAAAATTTCAATCTCAAAATGTAACGGCCCAAATGCTGGAGCTAAAAAATCAACAAACCACAATTCCATTAGTTATTGTTTCGGATGGTAAAATAGTGGATGATAATTTAAAAGAAGTTGGTTTAACAAAAAAATGGCTACTAAACGAATTACAAAAGAAAAATATAAATACAAAAGATATATTTATAATGACATCAGATCCTAATAAAAATACATTTATTACCCTCAAGGAGAATGTTAAATGAAAAGAATAATAACAGTATCAATTATCTTTATATTACTTATATTAGCAGGTATTTTCGCAATGCTAGATACAAACCATAGATGTCATCAAGTAATTGAAATTGCAGAAGAAACCAAAAACTATGTAGAAAATTATGACATGGAAAACGCAAAAAAATATCAAGAAAAACTTGAATCTTTTTGGAAAGATCAGGAAAAAATAATGCGCCTATATCTTCGAAGAAATAATTTAGAAGACATAGAACGCGAAATGGGAAGTCTATCAGAAATAATCAAACTAGAAGACCAATTAGAATCTGGAAAAGCTTTAGACTCGATCATTCAATATTGTCACGAAATAATTGAAGATGAAAAGCCTATATTATGTAACATACTATAATTAAAGCTTTTTTAACTCATCCATAAACTCTTCAACTGAGGAAAACTCATAATAAACAGAAGCAAATCGTATATAAGCAACAACATCAACTTTCTTCAATTTTCTCATAGTTATTTCAGCAATTTTATAAGATTGAATTTCTTCTACAAATAACCCAAGTAATTCATTTTCAACCTCAAAAACAATATTTTTTAAAACATCTAAATCCACAGATCTTTTTCCGAAAGCTATAAGCAATCTAGAAATTAATTTATCTCTATTAAATCTTTGTCTTGAGTTATCCTTCTTTATAACTAAAATAGGTATAGTCTCTATAGATTCGTATGTTGTAAATCGTCCTAAACATTTCAAACATTCTCTTCTGCGGCGAATCGATTTTCCATCAGCAGTTGATCGAGAATCTACAACCTTATTGGCATCACTTTTACAATATGGACATATCATAAAATTTCTCCTTAAATTCTAAAGTAATATCTGGTTAATCCATATATTTTATTTTAAATATAACACAAATTGTCCAACACTTCAACCTTAAGTGTTGGACAATATAAAATGCAAAAATTTTACTGAAATTTAAACAACATAGCAGCACCAATCAAACCAGCATCGTTGCCTAATTGAGCCGCAACAATTTTACAACGATCTTTTGAATCTCTAGCATAATCTTCTTTATCAAAAATTTCTTTTAAAGGATTAATTAATAACTCTCCAGCTTGACTAATACCTCCACCAATACATAAAACTTGTGGCTGGAATATATTAACTATATTAGTAATTCCGCAAGCAAGATGTGAAACAAATATATTTAAAACCTCTTTAGCTGCAGGATCACCATCAGCAACTGCGCCAAATAAAGCGGTTCCACTTATATTATGCTTTTCGTTATATACGTTCCATAATTTACTATCTGGATATTTATTAATAACTTCTGCGGCTGTTTTAGCTAGTCCAGTAGCAGAAGCATACGCTTCAAAACATCCACTACGTCCACAATTGCAAGGTCTTCCACCTTGTTCAATAACTATATGGCCAAGTTCTCCACCACAATAATTAAATCCTCTATAAAGCTTTTTATTTAAAATAATTCCTCCGCCAATACCTGTTCCTAAAGTTATAACAACCACGTCATCTAATCCTCGCCCAGCTCCGCAAACAAACTCTCCCAGAGCAGCAGCATTAGCATCATTTTCAACATATACAGTTTTTCCTATTTTTCTTTCCAACAACTCAGCGATTTTTACATTACTATAGTTAAAATTACAGGAATAAATAATAACTTTATCTTGTGTGTTTACAGTCCCCGGAACACCTATACCAACATTTTCAATGTCATCTATAGTGATATTCAAATTTGTCAAAACCTGATCAATAAGATTAGCTATATCTGCACTTAAAACCTCAGGTTCTTTTGGCAAATTGGTCTTACAAGAGCTTTTACCTAATATTTTTCCAGTTTCGTCTACCACTGCGACCACTATATTAGTTCCACCTAAATCAACTCCAACATAGTACTTCATACATATCCTCCAAAACTATAATATTTTCCTAAAATTACCAAACAAATATTAACTATTACATAAAATAAACTGAATTTGTTTTAATTATTTGCCCAAACTATTTAAAAAGGCATACTTAAAAACAACAAATAGAAAGGGCTAAAACAACAATGTATTTCAATAAAGTTAAAATAAGTGGAATAGACACAACGAGCTTAAAAGTTCTAACTGAAAAAGAAAAAAAAGCTCTTCTAACCAAGATAAAAAACAATGATCATCCGGAAAAAGCTAGAGAACAACTCATAAAAGGCAACCTAAAATTAGTGCTCAGCGTAGTTCAACGTTTCTCATCCCGCGGAGAAAATATGGATGATCTGTTTCAAGTGGGTTGTATAGGCCTAATAAAAGCAATCGACCGATTTGACATAAATCAAAACGTTAGATTTTCAACATATGCCGTTCCAATGATTCAAGGTGAACTTAGAAGATATCTAAGAGATTACTGCAGCATAAAAGTATCCCGATCACTAAAAGATATTGCATATAGAGCAATGAAAATCAAAGAATCTTTCATAAACAAAAACAACAGAGAACCAACTTTTGATGAAATCATCGATGAGATGCAAGAATCAAGTAAAAACGTATTCATGGCACTAGAATCAATAGTAGACCCCGTATCACTATACGAACCAATATATTCTGATTCCACCAATGATACAATATATGTTATGGATCAAATTGGCAGTCAATCAACAGACAAAAATTGGCTAAATCAAATGCTTATCAAAAAAACAATCGCAAACTTAACTGATCGTGAAAAAAGAATATTGTCTCTAAGATTTTTATCTGGAAAAACACAAGTAGAAGTTGCAGAAGAAATAGGCATATCTCAAGCACAAGTCAGTCGGCTAGAAAAAACTGCGCTCAACTCAATAAAATCTCAAATTGACTAAAATGTGCTTTTCAAATAATTCAAAAGCCCACCAGCTAATATAATGTCCCTATCTCTATCTTCAAGATTATATCTAACTCCAATTTCAATGCCTTTAGTCCTATTCATCAAAACAATTGGTTCATTATTTTGAATAGCTTCTCTCAAATTCAAAATTTCTAACTTATCGTCTTGATCTATTTTGCTATAATCGTCTTCATTTACAAAAGTTAATGGCAATATACCTGTGTTAATCAAATTTGCTTCGTGTATTCTTGCAAAACTCTTGGTCAGAACAACCTTAATTCCTAAATAAAGCGGAACTAGAGCTGCATGTTCACGAGACGAACCTTGTCCGTAGTTTATTCCACCAACTATAACTCCATTTTCCACCTTATTTGCACGCTCAGCAAATGTAGGATCCACAACTTCAAAGCAAAATTTAGATAAATAAGGAATATTTGAACGATATGGCAAAATTTTCGAACCAGCAGGCATAATATGATCAGTGGTTATATTATCATCAACTTTCAAAACAACCTCTGCACTAATACTTTCTGGAAGTTTATCTGCAACAGGGAAAGGTTTTATGTTAGGTCCTCTAAACACTTCAACTGTTGATGCATCTTCAACGCTCGCTGGAGGTTCAATCATATTATCGTTAACCATAAAAAATTCAGGCATTTTAAAGCTAGGCATGCTTTCCAATTCTGTTGGATTAGAAAGAACACCATTCAATGCAGAATAAGCTGCAACTTCAGGAGAAATCAAATAAATTTGAGCATCTTTTGTTCCGCTACGTCCAAGGAAATTACGGTTAAAAGTCCTTAAAGAAACTCCCTTTGAATTTGGAGATTGGCCCATTCCTATACATGGTCCACAAGCACTCTCCAAAATTCTTGCTCCTGCATCAATCATATCAGCAAGCATGCCATTTCGCGCCAACATAGTTAAAACCTGCTTAGATCCTGGTGCTATAGACAAAGAAACATCGGGATGAATTTTTTTACCTCTCAATATGTGCGCAACTTTCATCATGTCTGTTAATGAAGAATTTGTACAAGATCCTATGCAAACTTGGTCTACTTTTAATTTACCAACTTCGTCCACAGATTTTACATTATCAGGAGAATGTGGACACGCAACCATAGGAGCTAACGAATCTAAATCAACATTAATTACTTCATCATAAACAGCGTCACTATCTGCCAACAAAGAAACCCAATCTTGTTCTCTCCCCTGAGCTCTTAAGAACTCATGAGTTACCTCATCAGAAGGGAAAATTGAAGTTGTTGCTCCCAGTTCAGCTCCCATATTAGTTATTGTAGCACGCTCCGGAACAGACAAAGAGCTCACACCTTCTCCACCATACTCAATTATTTTTCCAACTCCACCTTTAACAGTCATAATTTGCAAGACTTTCAATATAATATCTTTTGCACTAACCCAAGGCTTTAGTGCACCAATCAAATTAACCCTAACCATTTGAGGCATGGTAATATAGTATGGTTTACCAGCCATAGCACAAGCAACATCAAATCCACCAGCACCACACGCAAGCATTCCAATTCCACCACCAGTTGGCGTATGACTATCTGAACCAATTAAAGTTTTGCCTGGTTTTCCAAAACGCTCCAAGTGCACCTGATGACAAATTCCATTCCCTGGCCTTGAAAAATATATTCCATGTTTTTTGGCAACACTTCCTATATATTTGTGATCATCTGCATTCATAAAACCAGACTGCAAAGTATTATGATCTATGTACGCAACACTTTTCTCGGTTTTAACTCTATCAACACCCAATGCTTCAAATTGCAAATAAGCCATTGTTCCTGTTGCATCTTGAGTTAATGTTTGATCTATCTTTAAAGCTATCTTAGCTCCACGTCTCATTTCACCTGAAACAATATGCTCTTTAATGATTTTTTCAGCTATTGTGTAACCCATGATTAAAACCTCTCCCATTATAAAAATACTAAGTGATATTTTAGCTTATAAAATCGATTATGTCAAGCTTACAATAATATACAAAAGTCCCCAATTTCCACAACATTATATTTATTTTTACTACATATATACCATTCATTATAACGATATTTTCAGAATATAAATATAATTAATTTACATATCATATAACAAAAATAGAGGCGGTAGATAAATGGAACAAATAAATTTAAAAAATAAAAAACAAATACTAATTTATATTGCTTACATTTCAACAATAATTTTAATAATCTTTTTACTATTAAAATACATTCTTCCATTTTTTATGCCATTTTTGGTCGGTTTTTTTATATCAATAATTTTAAAGCCCATATCTAGAGTCATTTGTAAAAAAAGCAATTTAAATTGTAAAATTTGCGGAACCTTAGTTGTAGTAATAGCATACATATTAATAATATTTTTAGTATGTTTAATTGGCAGTAAAATTATTGAAGCTATACAATCTTTTTATGGATCTTCAAATAGCATATATGAAAATTATATTCTACCCTACATATTCAAAATTAATGAACTGACAATCACAATAGTATCTCAAATCTTACCTAATTTGACAGAACAAACAAATGAAATCATAAAAATTGCTACTAGCGGATTAAATCAAGCCATAGCTACACTATCACATTCAATAATAATTTGGATTGCAAAAATTGGAATTAGCGTTCCTAATTTTTTTGTTGGTTTAATATTTGCAATAATGTCATCAATATTTATTAGTTCAGATTATAATAACATAGCTCTAAATATAACAAAATTTTTGCCCAAAAAACAAAGAACATTAATATTTCAAACCAAAATGTACACCATCAAAACAATAACAAAGTATACTAAAGCTTATCTAATATTAATGTTCTTAACCTTCATAGAATTAATATTTGGCTTTTTAATAATAGGAATAGAAAATCCAATCGGCATAGCAGCATTAATATCAATTTGTGATGCAATTCCTCTAATTGGATCAGGAATTATTATTCTACCATGGTGTTTAATATCAATAAGCATCGGAAACATAAAGCTAGGTTTAGAATTAATAATATTAAATTTAATAGTGGGAATTTTACATAGTTTTTTAGAACCAAAAATTTTAGGAAATCAACTTGGCATGCATCCTCTTGTTACATTAATATCAGTATATATAGGAATAAAATTGTTCGGAATTTTAGGAGTAATATTTATTCCAATAATAATTCAAATTGCATTATCCTTATATAAAAATAGAAATCAAGAAAGTTTAATATAAAAATCAAATATTTTATTAATTTTTAATAATTTTATCCATTTTACACTTGACACAAACAAATTTGACATGTATAATTGCGTAAAATAATATACTTTTTTTCATTAATTTCTTCAGAGTTTTAAATTAATTTAATTGTTTGGGGGGCTTAGATAATGAATATTAGAAATGTTGCTTTAATTATTTTTTGTTTTTTGATAACTATGACATCAATGTTAATTCCAGTTTCTGCAGCTAAGACTATAAAGTTGTCAAAATTAAGCAATCCTCAAATTTTAATTAAAGTAATGGACTTTAACGACTCAAAATTGAGTATGTTAAACTGGTATATTTCACACATAAATCCTTATCATCCTATGGCAAAAAGTTTAATAACGTTATACCAAAAATTAGATGATTTAATAGTTTCTGACATTAGTGTTGCCAACGAATTAAACGAAACTGCTAACAGTAGTAATTCTAATTCAATAGGTTGTCAGTTGGAAAACCTATTTTCATTTCTTGACACTATCGTCGAAACGTTTGGTAGAAACCCATTTGAAAAATCAAATCCAACTTATTTTAATCGTTATTTTGCCCCAAAATTCAATACTAAAATCAAAAAATTATTTGAAAGAATAGATCAAGTCAGCAATTTATAAAATTCTAAAAAAATAAATTTGAAATGAAATTAATAATAAAACTAATCATGCCCACTTAATTATTTAGAAATTAAAACTCAATACACAAATCGATTTTTTAGACAAATTTATATGCATTTATGGTTAACATTTACCAGTCCATATCATACACTTGGTGTTAATTATTACATATTTTTAGGAGGTTATGATTATGATTATCAAAAAAATTGTTTCAACTATGCTATGCATACTTACAATTTCATCGGTAACAACACTTCCCACATCCGCTGCTAGGAGTGCAGATTGCAGCAATGCTCAAATAGATGACCAAGTGCAATTGTTTAACAAAACAAAACTAAAAAAGTTAAATTGGTATATTTTGTTCGCTAGTTTTGATCATTTTGTCACAAAAGACTTAATGACTGTTTATAAGAAATTAAATAATTTAAAAGTCTCTGACATTAGTGTGGCTAACGAACTAAATGAAACTGCTAATGATGGTAATTCTAATTCAATAGGTTCTCAATTAGACAACATTTTTTCTTTTATGGATATTATAAATGAAAAATATTATACTAATCAATTAAAAACTCCCAATTTAAACGATTCAAAATGTTATCTTACTGCAAATTTAAACACTAAAATAAGAAACTTAATTACAAAGATAGATCAAGTTAGTAGTTTATAAAATTTTAGATATAGCATTTACTCCCTTGGCAAATGGAAATTATGAAGCTAACAGTCAAAAAACTACACATAATGAGCAAAATTCAGTTTTTCGACAAATTTATATATACTTGAAATTAAAATATTAACAGTTAATGTCTATAATTAGTGTTAATATTATGTATTTGGGAGAGAATTTAAACTATGAATATTAAACAAATTATTTCTGTTGGATTATGTATAATTACAATTTCGTCATTAACAGTATGTCCGGTATCTGCAGCTAAAAGTGCAAGTTTAGAAAATGCTCAAATAGTTAATCAGGTAAAACTGTTTAATGAATCAAAATTAAAAGAATTAAATCAATATATTTTAAAAATAAATACTAAACATCCTATAACTAAAGACCTAATAAATTTATATCAAAAATTAGATAATTTGGTAGTTTACAATATCAATACTGCCGATGAATTAAACATGCATGCTAATCTATATCATAAATCATTAAAAATAGGTTCGCTGTTAGAGCATTTGTTTAATTTTTTAGAAATTATCGAAAAACCATACACTCAAGATACATTTACTGCTGAAATGCGTGCTTCATCAATAATGAAAAGTCTAAACAAAAGGTTAGACGAAATTAATATTTCAAATAATTCAGGGCAACTCAATTTCAAATCAAAAGAAGAAAAAATAGATCATATGATTGCATATTTACACGCTATAATTCCATATAATCATAAATATATCGGCATAAAATTAGCAAATGAATTCAATAAAACTTTCGAAGATAAAACATACAAAAATGATCAAGAAAGAATGGATCATATTATCGCATACTTACACTATGCCATACCACATGAGCTTAAAGAGGTAGGCATACAAATAGCCAATGAATTTAACAAAACTTTTGCATAATATATTTTCAAAGCATACAAATACTGTATGCTTTATTTTTCACAAAAAAGGCGAGCGACCTCGCTATCGCTCACCCTTTCCACACAGATTCTGTGCTATATATAGCAACGCCAGGCGGAATTTATTATATGGCTATTCATGGCATTATATTTTTATTTTAAACAAAAATATAGTGCACCATATTTTTCGATCCGGCGGAAATCGTTGCTAAAATTATATTATGCTAGTAATTCCAAACATGCGACAAATTCCATTAACAAAATTTGTAATAATAATAAACAAGCAAAACACACAAAATTACAAGCTGTGTGTTTTGCTTGTTGCACAATTTCTTCGTTTAAAGTATACTTATATGTGTGTGTTTTGAAAATTGTTTTGAATTCAAAAAATACAAATTGCTAATATTGAAAGGGGTTTATATATGAATTACTCACATGAAGTAGAAAATATGTGTGTTGTTAAAAAAGGTCCTAATCACGGTCCCGCACCAATCCCAGAAGAAGGAAAATGGGTTAAAGCTTATCAAATCTCAGATATATCCGGTTTATCTCACGGCATAGGTTGGTGTGCTCCACAACAAGGAGGATGTAAATTAACTTTAAACGTCAAAGATGGAATAATTGAAGAAGCACTAATTGAAACTATAGGTTGTTCTGGAATGACCCATTCCGCAGCTATGGCAGGAGAAATTTTACCTGGGAAAACCATACTTGAAGCACTAAACACTGACTTAGTTTGCGATGCAATTAACGTAGCAATGCGCGAAATATTTAAACAGTTAGTATATGGTCGTACTCAAACCGCTTTTTCTGAAGGTGGATTACCAATAGGTGCTGCTTTAGAAGATCTCGGAAAAGGTCTTAGATCTCAAGTAGGTACAATCTTTGGCACAAAAGCTAAAGGTGTTAGATATCTAGAAATGGCTGAAGGATATATATTAAGTGTAGGATTAAAAGATGATCAGCCAATTGGATATAAATTTGTTCGTGTAGGAAAAATGTTGGAAGACATTCGAAATGGCATAGACCCTAAACAAGCATATGAACAAAATATCTCAACATACGGTCGTTACGATGAAGCGGAAAAATATATAGATCCGCGCAATCAATAATTAAAAAGGAGGATCTTATAATTATGGCTAATTTTGAAAGTAAAGAAAGAAGAATGCCAAAAATTGAGGAATGTCTCAAAAAATATGGCTTTGATTCATTAGAAGCTGCCAACGAATTATGTTTGTCTAAAGGAATTAATTGCGAAGAAATAGTAAAAGGAGTTCAGCCAATTGCTTTTGATAATGCTGTATGGGCATATACTTTAGGAACCGCAATCGCATTAACAGAAAATTGTAAAACTGCATCAGAAGCTGCAAAGCTAATCGGAATAGGTTTAGAAGCTTTTTGTATTCCCGGTTCAGTTGCTGAAGAAAGACACGTTGGTCTTGGTCATGGTAATTTAGGAGCAATGCTTCTAGACGACAACACAAAATGCTTCTGCTTTTTAGCAGGACACGAATCTTTTGCTGCTGCTGAAGGTGCTATTGGAATTGCTAAAACAGCCAATAAAGCCCGCAAAGTTCCATTAAGAGTTATATTAAACGGACTTGGTAAAGATGCTGCATTTATTATTTCTAGAATTAACGGTTTCACTTATGTAGAAACAAAATTTGACTATTCTACTAATAAATTAACAATAGTTAATGAAACCAAATATTCCGAAGGTGAACGTGGTGCCGTAAAATGCTATGGTTCAGACGACGTTAGAGAAGGTGTTGCAATTCTTCGTCATGAATCTGTTGATGTTTCGATAACAGGTAACTCCACAAATCCAACACGTTTTCAACATTTAGTTGCAGGAACATATAAAAAATGGTGTATTGAAAATGATTTCAAATATTTTTCTGTTGCATCAGGTGGCGGAACAGGAAGAACTTTACATCCAGATAATATGGCTGCTGGTCCCGCTTCATACGGTCTTACTGATTCAATGGGAAGAATGCATGGTGATGCTCAATTTGCAGGATCATCCTCTGTTCCAGCTCACGTAGAAATGATGGGATTAATAGGAATGGGAAATAATCCAATGGTTGGAGCAACAGTTGCATGTGCCGTTGCAGCCTACGAATCTAATAACAAATAAAACGAATATTTTAAATTTTAACATTATATTTTGTAGCGTTATTTTATTCTTTTTAATAAAAAGTTTGAAATAACGCTATTTTTTAATCAAATATTAATTTATTTAGTAACAATCATAAGGAGAATATATATTGTGATATTGAAAACTAAACGTCTTATACTTCGTTCATGGCAAGAAAGTGATGCGGAAGATTTATACAAATATGCCAGCAATCCCGATGTAGGCCCAATTGCTGGATGGCCACCCCACAAAAGTATTGACGAAAGTTCCTACATTATCCGAACAATGCTTTGCCATGCGGAAAATTATGCAATATGTCTGAAATCAGATAATAAAGCTATCGGTTCTATTTATCTCAAACTAAATGACCAAACAGATATGACAAATCAAGATGATGAATGTGAACTTGGTTACTGGCTAGGAAAACCTTTTTGGGGTCACGGTTTAATGCCAGAAGCCGCAAAGAAAATACTACAATATGCTTTTGAAAATTTAGCTATGAAAAAAGTTTGGTGTGGTTATTATGATGGAAACAAAAAATCAAAGCGTGTTCAAGAAAAAATAGGCTTCAAATACCAATGGACAACAAAAGAAGTAGACGTTCCACTAATGAATGAAAAACGAACAGGTCACGTAAGTTGCATTACAAAAGAAGAATGAAAAACAAATAAAAACAACAAGTAAAAATCATAAAAAATTAACTAACGATGAAATAATAAAATATATGTCAGAAAAATAATCTTTATAGGGGAAAATAAAATGATAAACCTATATACAAAACGTTTAAAATTACGACAAATAACAATGAACGATTGCAATCAAATTTTTTCGTGTTGGGCAAGCGATAAAGAGGTAACAAAATACTTAACTTGGCATGCTCATAAAAACATAGAAACAACAAAAAATATAGTAAGTAACTGGATCTCTCAGTATAAAAACAATAATTGCTACCGCTGGGGAATTGAGCTCAAAAAAACAAATAACCTAATTGGCATGATAGATGTAGTTAACTATATCAACAATGATCCAGTAATTGGTTACGTTCTTGGAAAAGCGTATTGGAACAACGGATATATGACTGAATCACTAAAGGCAGTTTTAGATAAATTATTTTGTGATGGATATTCACGCATTCTTATAGAAGCTGATGAAAGAAATATAGGTAGCAATCGTGTAATAAGAAAAAATGGATTTAATTTTATAAAAAAAGAAACAAAACAATGTTCAGAATTAAAACCAAACACTGTAACAACAAATTGGTATATTAAAACTCGATAACTATTACTCTATTTTTAATTGTAAACCATAAAAAGAAAAATGTCTTGCATAAAAGAATGTGTGTTTTATGCAAGACATTTTTTATTATAGTTTAATCGACACGCTCACAAACAACAACATACCTATGCGTGTTTTTTCTATAAGGATAGCATGTTAATAAAGTTACAATATCTTTATCTGGTTCAATATCAACAACCGAAGATGCATTCGGCAACACAATATACGTTTTTACAACCTTATAATGCAATCTATCCCAAAAATTAGTGACATAAACATCATCATTATTATGAAGCTTCACTATATTATCAAACATTGTTTTGTTTTCCATTCCCGTATGAGCAGCCAAAACCGCGTTTGTATTTTTATCTCCAATCGGAACAGAAGTTTGATATAAATTTCCAGCTCCCCTTTTCATATTTTCAACACTTGCCCCCAAATATATTGGCAATCTTAAAGAAATAGCTGGCGCCTCAATATATCCAAACGTATCATCTGGTGCACCATAAGATCTTAAATCAAAATGAGGCTTGTCGAAAGTATACATATCCGGCAAATAATCTCTACCACGAAGAAACAACTCATCATTGTATTTTTTTATATCTCGATATAATCTATCTAAGTCTATATTGGACATACTTCCTGAATCATTTACCAAATCATCAAAATCATCCACCACACTACTATCTTCGTAATCTCCAATCCATTTACTAACTATTGGAAAAATTACAAATACTAAACCAGTTACAAAAATACATACCGCGAGAACAATACTAATACGTCTTTTAATTGTCATCATTATCCCTATCCTTATTTTTCTTTTTTCGCATAAAAAGCCAAATTAATGTTAATATCAAAACAAGTATAATCAGGATTATTGCTACAATAAAGTATGGCGAACCTAGCAAAAACTTCCAAAAATCATTATCGTCTTGCAAAATATCATCACGAATTAACGAATCATCCCTAATTCCCCTAACAATTAATCTGTGGGTGTTAATACCATATGGTGTGCATGTAATCAAAGAAGTATAATCTTTTCCCTGCTCTATCTTTAATACAGAAGTATCGCTAGGAAGAACTACTTTTATTTGATCTACCCTATAAGCATGTAATTCATCTAAAACCATTATAAAAAAGGCATCACCTATGTTTAATTTTTCCAAATCTGTAAATAACTTCGCAGTAGGAATTGCACTATGCCCCGTTAAAACACAATGTGTACTCTCTCCTCCAGTAGGGAATGATGTTCCATTCAAATATCCAACACCTTTAAGTAAAAACTTCTCTGATGTGTCTTTATATATCGGTAAATTAACATCTATTGTGGGAATTTTTATAGTTCCTATAATAGAATCTTCAAAACTCAATTTATTTCCAGCACCAGAATCATTATCTTCAGAAAACGGATCTTCTACTTCACGCAAAGCTTCCTCATCTACCAATTTCTTATTATATTCTTCCATAGCTTTTTGCATTTCACGCTTACGCTCTTCATCTATTTGTCTAACTTTTGCGTTATGTGATTCAACTTCAATTGTCTGTTGTATCTGAGTATAAACACTTCCCATAAAAGGGTAACACAAAACAATGCCACCTAAAACTAACAATAAAACTATTAGCCATTTGCTCACTTTCATCAGCATCACCACACATAAACTTTTACTTAATTTTAACAAAAAAAATATATTTTCGCAATAACATAAATAAAGACTGAAAACTAAATTTCAGCCTTTATTATAAATAATATTTCAAATCCTGTTAAAAAGATTTTTTACGTTTAGCATTGATTAACAAGTATGCACCTGAACCAATTAACAAGATTCCTACTACTGTGAACAAAATTGTTCCCATTCCACCAGTAAATGGTAGTTCTACTCTAGGATGGTTGGTAACATTAAGTTCTTTAATTAATGCATCCATTGATATATTTAAAGGTTGCTTAATTATTTCATAACCATCTGGTGCTTGAGTTTCTCTTAACTGATATTGACGTGCATTTACAGCTAGTCTACCATTACTAAAGTAAACCTCATTTAAAAGAAATTCATCCATTGCCATATTGCGACTAAATCTGAGCATCTCACCTTGGTTGTTCTCAAGTGGAATACCTATACCTCTATGATGTAAATAATCATTTTTTGGCACAAATCTCACATCTTCTCCAACAGGAACTGCAAAATACAGCCAACCATTTTCATTAGATGTTTCTTCACCAATTTCTACCCCTGCACTATCTATTAGTTTAAATTTTGCATTTCTTAAAGGATTTCCGTTATCATCAGTTTTGCGCACTTTCATAAACCCAAGTTGACTCTTTACTGCATTTGAATTAACAACAGTATTTTCATCAAGTATTATCTTAGCAGTATTATATATAGACAACAAATCACGTACACGCACTTGATTATTGATTAAATCATCACCACTATTAGCTCTTTGAAAATTATCTACCGCCGCTAAAGTGGCATTGTCCTTCACTTTAACCTTAAAATCAATTTCAAAATGTGCATTATAATTTTCACGATTATTATAGAGGTAATCAATAACAGCATTTGAAAATCCTTGGTTATTTATTTTAAAATCTATAAGTATTGATCTACCATCACCATTAGCAAACACAACATTAAAATCTGCTCCACTCTGCAGTAGATGTCTTCCATTATCATCTACAAAATAAACATTTAGATCATTCTCATTTGCATCTCTAGTTATCAAATGGTTAAGAACTAATTCGTTATCCAGAACTCTAAACATATTATATTTATTATTTAATAATTGTCCAAAAGCTTGCCTATTAACATCTTGATTATTTTGTCCAAATACATAAGGTTTGCCTACCTCTAATCTATAGTTAATATCCTCACCTGGATTTACTCCCTTAACAACATATTTATCATTACCATCCATAATAAACTTGGTAATTTGAGGTCGCATTGTATTATCTACATCAACAACTACGTCATTATCCTGCCCAGTAAGTTCAAATGTTTTTTCTACCAACTGTTCTGTCATATTTGCATTTTGGTCGATCAAACCATCTCTACCTTGAGCCTTATCATTCAACTTAAATACGTCGTATAAATTACCCTTACCTAATTGATTTAGTACATTTTGTATATTTCCATCATGCTCTGAAACCAAAAATTCCGTTTCAACAATTTTATATTCACCATTAGTAAGGCCATCTATACCACGCATTCCATAATTACCATTTCTACCCTCTGTAGAAAAAATTTCTCTATTGTTTTGCACTTGACCATTGGCACCAACATCTTTCCATTGACCATTTATCTTTTTCATAAGGCGAAATTTCATAACATAATTACCATGTCTAATATGAGGACCTTGGTTTGGGTTATCCAATTCTAAACCATTAACCAATTTTCTAACAGTTACCTTATGTTCTTTAGCAATAATCTTTGAATATATATGTACATTATCGTTGATTTCACCATTTTCTTTAGTTGAAGGAACTGAAATAATAACGGGTTCACCTTTCCTACCTTCACCTAACATATCTTCAACTACAACATAATACAATCCATATCTATTCGCTGGTAAATCAATATATCCTTCACTTTGGTGTAATTCTTTTACAATTGGATCACCGTAATACTGTATTGTTTTTCCATCAATATCAATTCCATTTGGCCCATTACCAATAACATTATTGTCATGCTCAACATCATTTCTCGAAGTATTCGCATCAGCAATTCTATACAATTTATATCTAATTTCCTTAGTTTCTTCCCCGGGCACACCTTGTTGTAATGTACCATCATAATTAAACCTAACTTGCGCTGCTTGATCCGCCTTCAATAATCTAGGATGAAAATTTATTCTAGCTGTTCCTTCCAAAGCAGACGCTGATAAAGAAAATATAGACAACAGCAAACTAACTATTAACAACAACGCTGATGATTGTTTTAATTTTCTCACTAAAAAAACCCACTTTCTTTCACTACATTAAATCTAGTTAATTCACACACTGTTACCTAATCTAACTTCAATACGCTGGCCAGCGAAAGTACTGAGCGAAAAAGACACAGTATGTGTAAATAATTAACCAATCAAGAATATTTCTAAATGAGCAGATAATATCTTGATCACGCCCAACATTGTATCGTTTTTTATGATATTCATCAATAAAATCGCAAAAAATTAACAATAAGTTTACATAATAGTAAAATATTAATTTAAAACAATTAATTCCCATAAATCCTATATAATCAATAAAAACTATAATTTTCTCAAAAAATATCCAACAAAAACTGTTAACAAATTATGTACATATTCTATTTCAAAACTCAATAACATTGTAAAGCTGCATATTTTATGGTATAATCCAAAATGCTATAAAAATAATAAACAGAGTGAAATTCAAATAATAATAGTTATTAAACACACCATTTAATACTTCAACTCAAAATCAAAAACAATTTTAATTGAATGTTTTTGATTTTAGTATTCTTTTGATGTATAATAAATTACAGTGTAAATAGAAATAAAAACAGATTCTTTTGTTTATACTACATATTTTGGAGGATTATTTTAATGAAAATATATAACACACTTAGTAAAAACCTCGAAGAATTGCATACTATAAAGCCTAACGAAGTAACAATGTATTCTTGTGGTCCAACGGTATACAACTATATTCATATCGGAAATGCCAGACCAATCATTATATTTGACTGTTTTAGAAGATATCTCGAGTATAGAGGATACAAAGTAGAGTTCGTTCAAAATTTTACTGATATAGATGACAAAATAATCAAAAAAGCAAATGAAGAAAATAAATCAGCCAATTTAATTGCTGAAAAATATATAAAAGAGTATGAAAAAGATGCGATTGGTCTAGGAGTAACCCCCCCATCCATAGCACCAAAAGTAACAGAATCAATTGATATTATTATAGACATAATAAAAAAATTAATTGATAATGATCACGCATATATGACTGACGGAGATGTATATTTTAAAACCGAATCCTTTAAAGAGTATGGTAAGTTATCTCATATGCCAATCGATAACTTATTAATTGGAAAAAGAATTGAAGTTAATTCATCAAAACAAAACCCTCTAGACTTTGTTTTGTGGAAAAAATCTAAACCAGGTGAACCATTTTGGCCATCTCCTTGGGGAAATGGTCGTCCTGGTTGGCACATTGAATGTTCTGCTATGGCAATAACCTTTTTGGGCAAAACAATAGATATCCACTGTGGCGGTCAAGATCTAATATTTCCACACCATGAAAACGAAATTGCTCAAAGTGAATGTGCAACCAATGTTCAGTTTGCAAATTATTGGATGCATAACGGTTATATAAACATAGATAATGAAAAAATGTCTAAATCTAAAGGTAACTTTTTTACAGTTAGAGAAGTTGCTGAAAAGCATGGTTACGAACCAATACGATACTTAATGGTTCAAGCTCACTACAGAACACCAATCAATTATACTGAAGAAGTAATAAAGCAGTGCAAATCATCATTGAATAGAATGTATACATTCAAAGAAAACTTGTCATTTATAATAAACAATTCTGCAAAAGGTGATGTTTCACACGAAAACCAACAACTCATTCAAAAATATAGGGATGATTTCATTAAAGTTATGGATAATGATTTTAATACAGCTGACGGAATCTCTGTAATTTTTGAATTTATAAGAGATATGAATAAATATGTTTCTGGAACTGTTCCAACTTCTAAAGAACATTTGGGGTTAATAAAAAATTTATTTGAAGAATTAACAGGTGTGTTAGGAATCGTAACCCATAAAAATACTAATAATGAAATTCCTCAAGAAGTTTTAGACCTGTTTGAAAAAAGAAAAATTGCAAGAGCAAACAAAGATTTTACTCTTGCCGATAGTTTGCGCAATGAGATTGAAGAATTAGGTTATCTAGTTGAAGAAACAAGGCAAGGTAGTCGACTCGTGTTAAAAAAATAAAATTAAAAAGTTAGGAGTAATAATTTATGAAAATGTTTAAATATGTTTTAACAGGCATTTCAATTTTAATTTGCTTTTCTATTACGGGGTGTTCAAATGCCCAAAAATCCTCATCTAGTTCTACATCTTCGGCAAGTTCCAAGGACACAGCAGTTGCCAGTTCTCTAGTTACAGAAGGTAAAATTGAAAATCAACTAGCTTTACCAGAAAAAGGAGAACAAATAGCAGTTTTTCATGTGAAAAATTACGGTATAATTAAATGCAGACTATTTCCTCAAGTTGCTCCAAAAGCAGTGCAAAATTTCATAGGTCTCGCTCAAAAAGGAAAGTACAACAATGTACCTTTTCATAGGGTTATAGAAGATTTCATGATTCAAAGTGGTGGAAATAGCGATAGCATATATGGCAGTGGATTTAATGTGGAATTAAACCAGTCCCTTCACCATTACAATGGTGCATTGTGTGCTGCCAGAACAAATAGTCAAACATCTGGACAATCTAGTCAATTTTATATAGTGTCTAGTGAAAATGGGAAAAAAGCAGATTTTGACAAAATATCTCAAACAGTAAATCAACAATATAAACAAAAAGGCTCAAAAATAACATTAGAATATACCGATAGCGTTAAAAACACCTATAAACAAGTTGGAGGATATCCTGGTCTAGACATGCAGTATACTGTTTTTGGTCAAACATTTGAGGGACAAGATGTTGTAAAGAAAATTGCAAGTTGCCCAAAAAGTTCAGAAATGTCTGCAACAGGTGAAAAGTCTACCCCAGATCCTGAAGTGATTTTAGAAAAAGTAGAAATAGTAAACTATTAATATTAAATAAAAACATAAAAAAATATACAATATAATTAGAATAGGATTTATAAATTATGTCTACAAATAGAAAATATAATAATGACAGCATTAAATCTTTAAAGGGCGCAGACAGAGTTAGAAAACGTCCTGGCGTTATTTTTGGGTCAGATGGTCTGGAAGGTTGCGAACACTCTGTGTTTGAAATTTTATCAAATTCAATAGATGAAGCACGCGAAGGTTTTGGAAATCAAATTAAAATTACTAAGTTTGACGATGGATCAATAGAAATAGAAGACTTTGGCCGAGGAATTCCAGTAGATTTTAATAAATCAGAAAACAAATACAACTGGGAACTTATTTTCTGTGAACTATATGCCGGCGGAAAATATAACACAAATAATGCTCAAAATTATGAATATTCATTAGGATTGAACGGTTTGGGTCTTTGTGCTACGCAATATGCTTCGGAATATATGGACGTTGAAATATATAGAGATGGAAAAAAATTTACACTATATTTTGAACATGGAGAAAATATTGGTGGATTAAAATCTGAAGAAACATCTAGAAAACAAACGGGTACTAAGATAAAATGGAAACCAGATATTGAAGTTTTTACAGATATAATGATCCCTTCTGAATATTTTGAAAGTGTATTAAAACGCCAAGCCATTGTAAATAGTGGCCTAACCTTTATATATAAAGATAATGAAAAAACACAAGAATTTTTCTATAAAAACGGAATAAAAGATTATGTTGAAGAAATAGCTGGTGAAAATGCTCTTTCTTCAGTTATTTATTGTAATTCTGAAAGGAAAGGTCGTGACAGAGCAGATAAACCAGAATATAAAGTTAAGCTTTCATGTGCGTTTGCCTTTTCAAACCGTGTAAAACTAATGGAATATTATCACAATTCTAGCTGGTTAGAACATGGAGGATCTCCAGAAAGAGCTGCAAAACAAGCTTTTGTTTCTGAAATAAATAGCTTTTTAAAGAAAAATAATAAATATAATAAAAATGAAAGCAAAATAACATTTTCAGACATTGAAGACTGCCTAATTTTCGTCTCATCATCATTTTCAACACAAACTTCATATGAAAATCAAACTAAAAAATCTATAACAAACAAATTTATATATGAAGCTATGACAGATTTTTTAAAACATCATTTAGAAGTCTATTTTATAGAAAATCCTATAGAGAGTGAAAAGATAGCAAATCAAATCTTAATAAATAAGCGAAGCAGAGAAAAAGCTGAAAAAACTCGATTAAACCTGAAAAAAACTCTGCTCGGAAGCGTGGATATGGTAAATCGTGTTCACAAATTTGTAGATTGCAGAACTCGAGATAAGAGTTTAAGAGAATTATATATTGTTGAGGGAGATTCGGCACTAGGAGCTTGTAAACAAAGTCGAGATGCAAACTTTCAAGCAATAATTCCTGTCCGTGGTAAAATACTAAATTGCCTTAAATCAGATTATGATAAAATATTCAAAAATGATATAATTAGGGACATCATAAAAGTTCTTGGATGCGGTGTTGAAGTAAAATCCAAAGCAAACAAGGAACTTTCACTATTTAATATTGACGGATTGAAATGGAATAAAATAATAATATGTACAGATGCGGATGTTGATGGATTTCAAATTAGAACGTTAATATTAACCATGCTTTACCGTTTAACACCCACTTTAATTCAAAAGGATTTTGTATATATTGCTCAGTCACCTCTCTTTGAAATAAAAGCAAAAAACAAAACATACTTTGCCTACAACGAACAAGAAAAGGTTAATATTTTAAATAAACTAGATAAAAATAACGAAAAATATGATATAAGTCGATCTAAAGGTCTTGGTGAAAATGAACCTGATATGATGTGGCTTACAACAATGTGTCCTCAAACAAGACGTTTGATTAAAGTAACTCCAGAAGAAGCTGAAAAAACTTCTGATATGTTTAATCTTATGCTTGGAGACAATTTACAAGGCAGAAAAGATTTTATTTCTGAATTTGGAGCAAATTATATAAGTCAAGCAGACATTTCATAACTATTATGTTTTGGAGAAAAATATGAAAAAGAAAAAATTTGAAAATCGTAAATCTGTATCGATGGATAATACATACATTGAAGGTGCAGGCGTAGTTGAAAATCAACCAATAACTCAAACATTAGAAAAAAACTATATGCCTTATGCAATGAGTGTTATCCTCTCTAGAGCACTTCCTCAAATTGATGGATTCAAACCATCTCATCGCAAGTTATTATACACTATGTATAAAATGGGCCTTTTAACTGGAAAATTAACAAAAAGTGCAAATATTGTTGGTGCAACAATGAAACTTAACCCTCACGGAGACTCTGCAATATATGAAACAATGGTACGTCTATCTAGAGGATATCAAGCACTATTACATCCATATGTAGAAAGCAAAGGTAATTTCGGTAGGTTTTATTCCAAAGACATGGCGTACGCTGCTTCGAGATATACTGAAGCAAAACTTGCACCTATTTGTAATGAACTTTTTAATGAAATCGAACAAAATGCTATCGATCTAGTTCCAAACTATGATAATACGACTACCGAACCTTCTCTTTTGCCAACAAAATTTCCGTCAATTTTAGTAAACTCTAATGTTGGAATAGCGGTTTCTATGGCATCATCTATATGTCCCTTTAACCTTAAAGAAGTCTGTGAAACAACAATTAATTTAATAAAAGATGAAAACTTTGATATATTAGAAACACTTCAAGGACCAGATTTCCCTGGCGGAGGTTTTTTAATTAAAGATGATTCTGTATTAAAAAAGATATATAATACAGGTAAAGGCTCCATAAAAATACGTAGTAGATATAGCTTTGACAAACAAAATAACTGTATTGATATTACTGAAATACCATACACAACTACTGTTGAAGCAATAATTGAAAAAATAGTTGATCTTATAAAGCAAAATAAAATCAAAGAAATTTCTGATATCCGCGACGAAACTGATTTGAATGGTTTAAAACTAACAATAGATTTAAAACGCGGAACAAATCCAGATAAATTAATGCTGAAACTATTTAAATATACTCCACTTGAAGACTCATATGCATGTAATTTTAATATTCTAGTTAATGGTTCCCCAAAAGTTATGGGAATTAAAGAAATAATTCAAGAATGGAGAAAATTTAGATATAATTGTGTTAAGAGAAGAGTTCAATTTAAATTAGATAAAAAAGAAAAAAAATTACACCTAATAAAAGGTTTGAATAAAATTTTATTAGATATAGATAAAACAATAAAAATTATTCGTGAAACAGAAGAAGAAAGCGAAGTTGTTCCTAATTTGATGATAGGCTTTGGAATAGATAAAATTCAAGCTGAATATGTTACTGAAATTAAATTACGTAATTTAAACCGTGAATATATATTAAAACGAGTTTACGAAAAAGATGAATTAGAAAACGATATCAAAACATTATCAGATATTTTAAAAAGTGATAATAAAATTAACTCAATAATATGTGACGAATTGCGAGAAATAATAAAAAAATATGGTCAACCTCGTAAAACTATGTTCTTGTATAATGTTGAACAAGATGAAACATTTAATGAAAATGAAATATCCGATCATCCTGTTAATCTGTTTTTAACCAAAGATGGATATTTAAAGAAAATATCACCTAATTCATTAAGATTAAATAGTGAGCAAAAACTGAAAGAAAATGATGAAATAGTTACTCATCTCAATGTAACAAATAATACAGATTTACTGTTTTTCAGTGATAAATGTCAAGTATATAAAACAAATTTATCTGCTTTTAAAGACTCTAAAGCTAGTTCGTTAGGGGAATATGTTCCAGCCAAACTTAATTTCGAAAATGACGAAAAAATAATAGGCATGATAGCAACTAAGGATTATTCTGGAAACATTTTATTTTTCTTTAAAAACGGAAAACTTGCTAAAATACCATTATCTTCATATAAAACAAAAACCAATAGGAAAAAACTTGCCAAAGCATATTCTGATATATCGCCAGTATGTAAATTATTTTTTGAGCAAACATCCAGTGAGTACTTAATTATATCAAACAACAAAAGATATTTGATTATAGATTCTGCACTCATATCTATAAAATCAACAAGAACATCCCAAGGTGTTAATGTTATAAAATTAAATAAAGACTGTTTTGTTGAAAATGTAAAAACATATAACGACGGTGATATTTACAATTCTCACAAATTTAGGACCAAAAATCTTCCTGCTCGTGGAGTAATTCCAAAATCAGATGATTTAGAATATCAACTAAAACTTTAAAAATAAAAGTGCTGTTTAGACTTTTTCTAAACAGCAAAGATTCAAATTAATTTTACAAACGCAAAAAAATTAATTTTCATCAATAATATTTTTATCATATTTGTAGCAAATATTCTTTTATTTTTCTCTATAAATAATTAAACACCAAAATTAATAAGACTTATGCTTTTGTTTATATTAATAAATGTCTTGCATTTTTTTTTGTATTATGATATTATTGTAGTGTTAATTGGATCTTTTTTTATGGTTTGGAGGTTATGTATATGTCAATATTTGAAATAGTTGGTGGCATTGCTTTAATTATATCGGCTTTCTTTTTGGTAACAGTAGTATTATTACAGGAGGGAAAAGAAAATGGCCTTTCTGGTTCAATACAAGGTGGAAGTTCGGGTTCTTTTTTAAATACTTCTGGTGATAGAACAAAAGATGCTAAATTAAAACGTGCTACAACATTCTTTGCAGTCGTGTTTTTTATAATTACAATTTTGGCTAACATCTTTGAAGCGTTTTTTGCTAATTAAGTTATTTAGATTTATAAATTCCCGTGAGGCTTTTCACGGGTTTTTTGCTGTTTTATTATAAACATGAAACGGAGATTTTCAATGAAAAAAATGTTAAAAAACAAAATTCTATCCAAGCTGAATAAAGAAGCTTTAGATTTTAAAAATTTAAAAACATACGCAGGTATAAAAAATAAAAAAGAACTAGAAAAATGTTTACAATCACTTAAAGAAGAAGGTTTAATTGTTAAACATAAAAATATGTTCTACAATCCAAAGAACATAGGCTTATATCGTGCTAAAATAATACAAATTTGCCAAAAATTCGGTTTTGCTCAAAGATTATCTGATGAAGCAAAGATTTTTATACCTGGAAAATTTTTAAAAGGTGCTATGATAGACGATTTAGTTCTTATATACCCTATTGCACCAAACAAACACATCTCCGGCAAATCTGAAGAGGGCGCTGTAAAATTAATATATAAAAAAAACAACTGCAAATTCACAGGACTTATTGTCAAGAAGAAATCAAAATATTACGTTAGTCCAGACAATTTAACATCTGAATTAATGCTAGTTAGCAAAAATAATCATTGTCCTATTAAAGCCAATGACAAAGTTATAGCTAAAATTTGCAAAAGAGGCAATAAACATAATATGCATATTTGTAATATAATTACAAATTGCGGCAGTTCTCAAAAAGCTTCCGTTTGCGCTAACGCAATAGTTGAATCTAGTGGTGCAAATATAGAATTTTCTAATAAGATGTTAAATGAAGCTGACAAAATATCCAAAACCAAAATCACAAAAAAAATTAAACAAAACCGTCTTGATTTAACTAATAAAGTGATTTTCACAATAGATAGTGAAGAATCTAAAGATCTAGACGATGCAGTTTCTATTGAAAAATCAAGTAATTGTTATCACGTAGGAGTTCACATTGCTGATGTGTCTCACTATATTCCATTTAAGAGTATTCTAGATGTTGAAGCATATAAGCGAGGTACATCAATATATTATGCTAATCGCGTTATACCTATGCTTCCACCATCCATTTCTAATGGTATTTGCTCTTTAAATCCTAATGTTAATCGTTTAACATTTTCAGCTTTAATTGATGTTGATTTTAACGGAAGAATAATTAATTTTGATTTTAAAAAGACTATAATCAGGTCAAAAATTAAAGGAGTATATAAAGAAATAAATGAAATATTAGGAGAACATCAAAATAAAAACTTAATTAAAAAATATAAAGATGTTCTACCCTCTATATTACTCATGAAAGAGTTATATACAATATTAAAAGCTAATAAAATTAAGCGCGGTTCTCCTCAAATTTCAACCACTGAAAGTAAAATAATCTTGGATGAACATGATTTTACCAAAAATATCGAAAAAAGAGTTCAAGGAATATCTGAAGGTATTATCGAAGAATTTATGCTATTGGCTAACGAAGCAGCAGCAACCTTAGCAAAAGAAGCCAACATACCTTTTGTATATAGAATCCACGAACTACCAAGTGACGAAAAAGTTCTAGCACTAAAAGAATTATCAGAAAAATTAGGTTTGAACAGTAAGAACATCAAACCAAAACTAAAGCCTAAAATCATATCTGATCTGTTAGAGCAAACTCGAAATACAGATCTATTTCCCATAATGAATATGCATGTATTACGATCCATGGCAAAAGCTAGATATTCCCCTTCATCTGTAGGCCACTATGGTTTAGCGTTGGATAACTATACACATTTTACCTCTCCAATAAGACGATATTCTGATTTAACAATCCATAGAATTTTAACTGATTACTTATACAAAAAAGATTCCGCTAAAATTATAAAAAAACATTACTCGAAGTTTGTTTCTGAAGCGTCAAAACATATAACTGAAACAGAAAAACGTGCCATGCTTATTGAAAGAAGCACTGCAGATTGCTATAAAGCGGAATATATGAAAAACCATATAGGAAAACAATTTGATGGGGTAATAACTTCAATAATAAAAAATGGCATGTTCGTTACCCTCCCAAATACAATTGAAGGTTTTATTAGAATTGAAACTCTAAAAGGTAACTATCAGTTCGATCAATTCACAAAATTGATCGATTTAAAAACTGGTCACAGCTATAGAATAGGCCAAAACGTATCAATAACCTGCACTATGGCAAATGTAAATTCTGGCAAAATTGATTTTGAAATTATATAAAAAAACGTGTATTGCTGAATGTTAATCAAAAAACATTCAACAATACACAATTTTTTTATATTCTCTTATTATTTAAAGTCGCCTTAATAAAATCAACAAACAAAGGATGAGGCCTGTTCGGTCTGGACTTAAACTCTGGATGGAATTGAACTCCAACAAACCAAGGATGAGAAGGAAGCTCAACAATTTCAACTAATTTTTCATCAGGAGATATACCAGAAAGTTTCATTCCAGATTCAACTAAAAATTTCCTGTAAGCGTTATTAACCTCATATCTATGCCTGTGTCTTTCATATATTAATTCTTCCCCATAAACATTTCTACAAACGCTATCAGCCTGAGTTTTGCAAGGATATACTCCTAAACGCATAGTTCCGCCTTTTTTAGTTATTTCTTTTTGATCTTCCATTATATCTATTACTTTGTTTTCACACTCTTCATCGAACTCAGCCGAATTAGCATCAGAAATTCCACTAACATTTCTTAAATATTCCACAACCATCATTTGCATACCCAAACAAATTCCAAAACAAGGTATGTTGTTTTCGCGGCAGAATCTAATTGTTTCTATTTTCCCTTCTACTCCGCGCTCACCAAATCCTCCAGGAATTAAAACACCATCACATCCATCAATAACACTTTCTATAGCATTTTTATCGATATCTTCAGAACTTATGTATTTAATTTTAACATTAACACTATTTTGTATACCACCATGATGTAAACTTTCAGCAACAGATATATATGCATCTGGAAGCTCTACATATTTTCCAACTAATCCTATTGTTACCTCAGATTTAGCTGATTTTACTTTGTTGATCATATCGATCCATTTAGTGTGATCAGGCACACGATTTTCTATATTTAAATGATGACAAACTCTCTCAGCTAGTCCATTATTCTCAAGCATTATAGGAACATCATACAAGGTATCAGCTGTTAAATTTTGTATAACATCTTCAGGTTTAACGTTACAAAACAAACTAATTTTATTTATCATCTCTTCAGGAATCTTATAATCACTCCTGCATACTATTACGCTTGGCTTTATTCCCAATGATAACAATTCTTTAACAGAGTGTTGAGTTGGCTTAGATTTCAGTTCACATGAACCGGGCACAGTTGGCACCAAAGTAACATGTATATACATAACATCTCCAACATTATCAATACCAACTTGACGGATAGCTTCCAAAAACGGTTGACTTTCAATATCTCCAACTGTTCCGCCTATCTCTGTAATAACAATATCACTATTGCTAGATCTACCCACACTATATATTTTGTCCTTTATCTCGTTTGTTATATGTGGTATAACCTGCACAGTATTACCTAAGTAATCCCCTCTTCTTTCTTTATTTATAACATTCCAATACAATTTACCAGTAGTTATATTAGAATTAACTGATAAATTTTCATCTATAAATCTCTCGTAATGTCCTAAGTCCAAATCTGTTTCTGCTCCATCTTCTGTAACAAAAACTTCTCCATGCTGATATGGACTCATTGTTCCTGGATCTAAATTTATATATGGATCAAACTTCTGAATTGTAACCTTATATCCCCTGTTTTTCAACAATCTACCCAAAGAAGCAGCAGTTATTCCCTTTCCCAAACCTGAAACAACCCCACCAGTAACAAATATATACTTAACTGACATCAAAATATCCTCCTATAAAATTCTTATTAATATCAAAAACAAAAAATAAAAACCAATAAAATATAACAAAAACAAATTAAGTTATATAAATAGGTTTTTATTTAACACAAATTCTAATGTTTTGAATTGTTTTCCAGAGTAACCATAGTCGAAACCATAGGATCATATTTACCTATTCCATATCTCATAATATCAGAAGACAAGTCCATGGAATTTGAAACAAACTGAACCGGAATCATAATAGACACAACAGTTTTTCCTTCTGAAGAATTAAAAGTCAAAGTTCCATCCAACTTACCAATTAATTCATTAGCATATGTAAGACCAAGTCCACACCCAGCAATATCGCCAGTTAAAGGATTATATGAATAAAAAGGTTCAAAAACTCTATCCAAATTTTCAGATAACACTCCACAACCTTTATCAACAACTTGTATTCGCACATACTCATCTTGAACATTATCCATTATAAGCTTTATTTCGTTCTTGCTTGATGTAAAACAATATGAATTACAAATTAAATGGAACAAAGCAAAACTAAGTTTGTGCATATCCACATTACAAAAAAGTTTTTTCTCCGGTATAGACCATACAAATGACGTTGTAGACTTACTCATTATTGATTTAATAGACGAACAAAGTGCTTCTACTTCACTAAATATATCAACAACTTCCAATTCTAATTTATCTTTTAGTAATAAATTATATTCATAATACAAATTAGCTGCTCTTAATATCCCATAAGTTCCATCCGAAATATTATCCAAATGTTCAAGAACATCATGTTGCTCTAACTTTTCAAAAATTTCGCTCAAAGAAGCTATCGATTGAAATATTTGATGTGCTGATTTTCTTACAGTATTTTCCATAGATTCAACACCACCAATAACTTCATACGCACAAGCTACCGATTTTAAATTTTTTATTTCTACAACCTCTACAAAAAATTCTTCATCACAGGGCCGTACCGATAATTTATATTGAAACCCACCACATGTTACAAACTGAACTTCTTCACCATCTGATGGCCTACTAATCTGCATGATACAATTTCTAAAGTTTACATTCTTAATTAACTCATCAGCAGCAACATTATACCAAACAATATCGTTGTCCATACACAAAAAAACCGGCGTCTTAAGTCCGTTATAATATTGTTGTATTGCATATTTAGTTTTCTGTTCTACCATTGATCGCTCCAATCACTCAAAAGCCAAAATTATTTACCACAAATTAAAATAATAAAAAATTTTCTAAGAAATAATTAAAAATAACTCTAGAATATTATATATCAATTAATTTTACTTGTCAAAACAATTTTAATTCTACATTACTTAATCAAATGGACATTATATATTCAAATAAATGTTTAAAAAAACTTGTAACTAAAACAAATTTAGTTTATAATGTTAAGTATTATTATAAATATTTTGGAGGTTTTTATAATGTCTATTAAAGTTGGTATAAATGGCTTTGGTCGAATTGGTCGTTTGGTTTTTCGTGCTGGTTTAAGCAATCCCAACATTGAATTTACTGCAATCAATGATCCTTTCATGACACCTGATTATTGTGCATATATGTTACGCTATGACTCAGTTCATGGAAGATTTGATGGAGAAATTTCATACACTGAAAATTCTATTATTGTTAACGGAAAAGAGGTAAAATTCTTTGATAATATGGATCCTAAAGATATTCATTGGGCTTCATGTAACACAGAGTTTGTTGTTGAATCTACTGGTGTTTTTTGTACTACAGAGGCGGCATCTGCTCATCTAAATGGAGGAGCTAAAAAAGTAGTTATCTCTGCTCCAGCTAAAGATAAAGACACTCCTACTTTTGTTTGCGGTGTTAACTTAGATAAATACACCAAAGACATGAAAGTTGTTTCAAATGCTTCATGCACAACAAACTGTCTTGCTCCATTGGTTAAAGTAGTTCATGAGAATTTCGGTATAAAAGAAGGCCTTATGACTACGGTTCATGCAACAACAGGAACTCAAAAAACTGTAGATGGTCCTTCCAAAAAAGACTGGAGAGGTGGTCGTGCTGCTGCAGGCAATATAATTCCTTCCTCAACTGGTGCTGCTAAAGCATGTGCTCTAGTTCTTCCTGAAATGAGTGGAAAATTAACAGGTATGTCTATGCGTGTTCCTACATTGGATGTTTCCGTGGTAGATTTAACTGTTAGCTTAGAAAAATCGACAAATTATGATGAAATATGTGCGGCTATAAAAAATGCTTCTGAAAACGAATTAAGCGGTATCCTCGGATATACCAGTGATATGGTTGTTTCTTCAGACTTTATTGGAGACTCACATACATCAATATTTGATGAAAAAGCAGGCATTATGTTAAACGATCACTTCGTTAAATTAGTATCTTGGTATGACAATGAATGGGGTTATAGTAACAAAGTTCTTACTTTAATTGAACATATGAATAAAGTGGATAATGAATAATTTGTTTTTTTAAAACTTCAGGATTTTAAAATTAAAATATGTGAAACATTCAACATTAAGCTAAGCTCTTATTTGTTGAATGTTTTTAATATGTAAAAAACTCTGATAACAGTTTATTTTAAAATTTATAGTATTGACATTTAATTTTTATCCGGTTAAAATTATACAGAATATACAATTATTTTAAGAGGATATTTTATGAAAATTTTAGTTATTAATGCTGGTAGTTCATCTTTAAAATATCAGCTAATAGATATGAATAGTGATCGAACTTTAGCTAAAGGAATATGCGAGAGAATAGGAATAGATGGTCTTGTTTCGCATAGAACATATGACGATCAACTTTTTGAATCTAACATAAAAATTAAGTCACATAAGGATGCTTTTCACATTATAGCCGATCTTTTAGTTGACAAAAAATATGGAATTATTGAAAATTTAAACGAAATTGATGCTATAGGTCATCGCGTAGTCCAAGGAACTGATCAATTTGAGAAACCTGTTATAATAACAGATGACGTTTTAAAAGAAATTGAACTTCTTTCTCCCCTTGCCCCACTTCACAATCCCGCTCATGTTCAAGCAATTATAGCATCGGAAGAAACTTTCGATAATTCAATTCCACAAGTAGCTGTTTTTGATACATCTTTTCATCAAACAATTCCACAAAAAGCATATATGTATGGACTTCCATATGAAACATACGAAAAATATGGCATAAGAAAATATGGATTTCATGGAATATCTCACAAGTACGTTAGCACTAGATTTGCCGAACTGATCAATAAGCCTTTGCAATCTTTAAAATTAGTTAGTTGTCATTTAGGAAATGGTTCCTCTATTTGCGCAATAGATCAAGGAAAATCTGTGGAAACAACTATGGGGTTAACTCCTCTAGACGGCGTTTTGATGGGAACAAGATCAGGAAGTATAGATCCTTCTTGCATTACTTTTTTAATGGAAAAGAAGAACTACAGTCCTCAAGAAATGTATACATTATTAAACAAAAAATCAGGATTGTTAGGAATATCTGGAGTTAGCAATGACTACAGGGACATAAAAATTGCTGCAGATTCGGGAAATAAAAGAGCAAAATTAGCAGTAGATATGTTATTTCACAGTATAAGAAAAAATATTGCCAGTTGTGCAGTCACAATGGATAGAATTGATGCTATAATATTTACTGGCGGTATTGGAGAAAATTGCAATATTTTGCGCAAATTAGTTTGTGATAATCTAAATATTTTTGGAATAGATATTAACGATTCGGTTAACGCTGAAACCATAAACGGCAAAGAAGGAATTATAAGCTCAAAAAATTCAAAAATTCCTGTATGTGTAATTACAACCAATGAAGAACTTATGATCGCCAAATATACCATGAATGTGATCCAAAACAATAAATAACAACTTCCCAAATTTGTAAAGGTGGTGATACATATGATCAAAAGAGTAGGAATATTAACAAGCGGCGGAGATTGTCCGGGTTTAAATGCAACAATAAGAGCAATCTCTAAATCATTATATCGCCTATTTAAAAACAAAATAGAAATTGTGGGAATATTGGATGGTTATCATGGACTAATACATGGAAAATATAGAACCATAACAGAAAAAGATTTTGCTGATATTCTAACACTGGGTGGAACTATATTAGGCACTAAAAGAACTCCCTTTAAATTTATGCGAGTTGTTGAAGAAGATAATATAGATAAAGTATCAGAAATGAAAAAAAATTATAACAAAATGAAATTGGACTGTCTGTTTTGTTTAGGTGGTAATGGAACACATAAAACAGCAAATCTACTTTCAGAAGAAGGCTTGAATATCATTGCTTTGCCTAAAACAATAGACAACGACATATGGGGAACAGATATCAGCTTCGGTTTTCATACAGCTGTAGATATCGCTACAGATTCTATAGATAGAGCTCATACAACCGCAAAAAGTCACAAAAGAATAATAGTAATAGAATTAATGGGAAATAAATCAGGTTGGCTAACATTATATTCAGGAATCTCAGGTGGAGCAGATGTAATATTAATACCGGAAAATCCTTATGATATAAACAATATTTTATCTCACCTAAACAAACGTTTTAAAAACGGGAAAAATTATTCAATTATCGTTGTAGCCGAAGGTGCATATAGCATAAGTGAAGCAAAAATGAAAAAGAAAAAAAGAATGGAATTAAGAAAAAAATTAGGCGAAAAAACCGCAACAAATATTATAGCAAAAGAAATAGAAAAACTAACAGGCTTTGAAACAAGAACTATTGTGCCAGGTCACATACAACGAGGTGGTTCACCTTCTGCATATGATAGAATTTTAGCAACTCAGTTCGGATCATATGCAGCAACTTTAGCCAAAAATGAACAATTTGGACTCGCAGTGGCAATGGTAAACAATAAGATTACAAACAATAAGCTAAGCGATGTAGCTGGAAAAGCCAAACTAATTACTTTAGATTGTCCAATGATAACAACCGCTAAGCAAATGGGAATTTGTTTAGGCTGATTTTAAAAATATAAAAAGTGTAAAGAAGGTAGTTACTATGTCAAAAAAAGTTAGAACAAGGTTCGCTCCATCTCCAACAGGATATATGCATGTTGGAAATTTAAGAACCGCTCTATATGCGTATTTATTGGCAAAAAAAAATAATGGTGATTTTATATTAAGAATTGAAGATACAGACCGTGAAAGAACAGTTGAAGGAGCAGTTGATATTATATATAGCACTCTTAAAAAAGCTGGCATTCATTGGGATGAAGGCCCAGATGTGGGAGGAAATTTTGGTCCATATATTCAAAGTGAAAGAATGTCTTTCTTTAAAGACTACGCTTTACAGCTAGTAGAAAAAGGTCATGCGTATTATTGCTTTTGTAACAAAGAACGTCTAGATGAACTTAAAGACTTACAAAAAGCTTCTGGAACTCCTCCAAAATATGATGGTCACTGTAGAAACCTAACTCCTGAAGAAATAAAACAAAATTTAGAAGCAGGATTGCCTTATGTTATAAGACAAAAAATGCCTAGAGAGGGTTCTACAACATTTCACGATGAAGTTTTTGGTGAAATAACATTTGAAAATTCTGACTTAGATGATCAAATACTAATTAAATCAGACGGTATGCCAACATATAATTTTGCTAATGTTGTAGATGACCATTTAATGGAGATATCTCATGTAATTAGAGGAAGTGAATATCTATCATCAACCCCAAAATATAACTTGTTATATGAAGCTTTTGGATGGGAAAAACCAGTTTATATTCATTGTTCTCCTGTAATGAAAAATGCTGTTGAAAAGCTATCAAAAAGAAACGGCGATGCAACATTCGAAGACCTTTTAGAAAAAGGATATTTGCCACAAGCCATAGTTAACTATATTGCTCTTTTAGGTTGGTCTCCTAAAGGAGAAGAAGAAATTTTTAGTTTAGATGAACTAATAGATATTTTCGACGTATCTGGAATTTCAAAATCCCCCGCTATATTTGATTTACCCAAACTTACTGCTATTAATGCAAAATATATTAGAAACATGTCTGATGAAGAATTTTGGAATCACGCTGAGCCATATGTTAAAAGTGTTTGCAAAAAAGATGTTGATAAATCCTTACTTTCACAAATGCTAAAAACAAGAACAGAAAAATTTAAAGATATTCCCGAGCAAATCAATTTCATAGATAGTTTACCTGAATATACCTCTGATTTATATATACACAAAAAAATGAAGACAAATGAAGAAAACTCTCTAGAAGTTTTAAGACAAATTTTACCCATATTAGAGCAACTTGAAAACTGGGATCAAAATTCAATTCACGATGCTATGTTTAAATTAATTGAAACGTTAGGCTTGAAAAACGGACGTGTTTTATGGCCTCTTAGAGTTGCCCTATCTGGTAAGTCATTTACTCCTGGTGGAGGTATAGAACTTGCTGCTTTATTGGGAAAAGATGAATCAATATCTAGAATAAAAAAAGGAATTGAAAAATTAGAATCCGATTTAAAACAAGACTAATTTAAAGATATAGTTTTTAATATGTTAACTTAAAATATTTATAAATATAAGGTGAACTTCTAAATGATTAAAATTCTTTTTATTGGAGATGTTGTATCAGAACCAGGCTGCAACACCGTTAGAAATCTTCTACCTAAAATTAAACGTGAAAATAACATAGATTTGGTTATTGCTAATGCTGAAAATTCAGCAAAAGGTAACGGAATTTCTGTAAAATCTGCCAACCATCTATTTGAAAGCGGATGCGATATTTTAACAGGCGGCAATCACAGTCTAAAGAGACGAGAAATATATAATATGCTAAACGAAAATGACTATATTTTAAGACCGCATAATATTTCTCGATCATGTCCTGGAAAAGGTGTCTGTATTTATGATAAGGGAGAATATTCAATTGCTGTTATAAACCTAATGGGTCAAACATATTTAGACACTAATTCTTCTCCATTTGAAACAATAAATAGTATATTAAAAAATATAAATACTAAGTTCATAATTGTAGATTTTCATGCTGAAGCTACCGGAGAAAAAGGTGCGCTAGCTTATTATCTGGATGGAAAAGTATCTGCAGTTATTGGAACACATACGCATGTTCAAACTAATGATGCAAGAATATTAGAAAATGGAACTGGATTACTAACAGATGTGGGAATGGTCGGTCCATATGATTCTATTTTAGGCGTAGATCCAAAATGTATAATTAGACGAATAACAACAAAAATGCCAACACGTTTCGAAGTTCGCGACTGTGAATGCATTTTTAACGCTGCAATAATAGAACTGGATAAAAATACAGGTAAATGCTTAAATATTTCGACAATATCTATTAATTAAAATTATTGTCAAATTACCTATTGTATTATTTCAATCAATAGGTTAAAATATATATTATTAGCGTGTTTCAGTATATATAAATCTAAAATAAAGGAGATAGAAAATAGTGAATATTTTAAAAGTATCGTCCGGATCTAGCCCAAACTCTGTAGCTGGCGCAATTTCTGCATTTATTAAAAATGATAATGAAGTCGAAATTCAGTCTATTGGAGCAGGCGCTATAAACCAAGCTGTTAAATCTATTGCTATTGCAAGGGGCTACATGGCAACGGCTGGTGTAGATTTGGTTTGCATTCCCGCTTTTACAAATATTGAAATAAATGGTGTTAAACGAACAGCAATAAAATTAATTGTTAAGGTAAATTAAGATATGTTTCCAAAAAAGTAAATCACACATTCAACTAGTGATTTACTTTTTGTTTTAAATATTAATCAGTAAGCTAACTGATTTAGTGCAAAAATTTTGAGATTAAAATTGGAAATGTATGTATTTTTTATTATTTTTCTTTTTTTTTTACCATTTGTGTGATATAATTATGTGTTGTATAAGTCAAAAATCAAGGAGGCAACATATTATGTTAATAAGCAAAAATTACCTTGGTTCCATTTATATTTCTAAAGAATATATAAAATCATTAATTAAAACGACTATAAATGGTTGTTTTGGCGTTGCAGGTTTTTATAACTATAATACCAAACTAACTCTTTTAAATAAAATATTAAATAACAAAAGTATTAGAATTAAGTTCAACAAAAAAAATAATACTATAGATTTATATGTTCATATTTTGGCAATATATGGATCAAACATTTCTGAAGTTATGAAAAACATAAAATCTATGCTTTCAAGAAACATTTTTAATTATACTGGCATATATGTGAACAGTATTAATATTTTTGTTGATTCAATCAAAGAATAACGGAGCGAATAATATGAATGGAATTTTATTAAGAGATGCAATTATTTCTGGTGCAAATCTATTAGTTAACAGAAAAAGCTCAATCGACGAATTAAATGTGTATCCTGTTCCGGATGGTGATACGGGAACTAATATGTCAATGACAGCAAGCGCTGCAGCAACTATGTTAAAAGCTCTAACCAACCCAACTGTTGGTGATGTTGCTAAAACTACCGCTTCGGCTATGCTAAGAGGCGCTAGAGGCAACTCTGGAGTAATATTGTCTTTGTTTTTTAGAGGAATGTCAAACGCACTAAAAGACGAAACAAATTTAACAACTCAACTACTTGCAAAATCACTAGAACAAAGTGTTAAAGAAACCTATGGCGCTGTTATGAAACCAACGGAAGGAACTATCCTTACTGTTGCTAGATTAGCTTCCGAAAAAGCTGCAACTTTAAATACAGAAGATGTATCTGAAGCATTTGCAATAATTTTAGAAACTGCCAAAGACGCTCTTGCTAAAACACCCGATATGTTGCCTATTCTAAAAAAAGCCGGCGTTGTTGATGCAGGTGGCATGGGTCTTGTAACTCTTTTTGAAGGTATGAAATCTGTTTTTGATGGAAATGGCGTAATTGAATTAGAAGGAAATGCACCTAAAGCTAATTTAATTAATCCTGTTGCTGAAACAGAGTCTGATATTAAATTTTCTTATTGTACCGAATTTATAGTAAACAGAACTAATGATAAAAACCACCTATCTCTACGAGCATATTTAGAATCTATTGGAGATTCTGTTGTTGTGGTAGAAGACGAATCTATAATAAAAGTGCATGTACACACCAATGAACCGGGTAATGCAATTCAAGAAGGCTTAAAATTTGGTTGGCTAACAAATATGAAAATTGACAATATGCGTCAACAACACGAACAAAAATCTCATTCTGCTGATCAATTCAAGAAAAATCAAACATATGTAGCCATGGATAACAATGTTCCAGTTGGATTTGTTGCTGTTGCCGCTGGTGAAGGTATTGTAAATCTGTTTGAAGAACTAGGGGCTAATAAAGTTGTTAGTGGTGGTCAGACAATGAACCCAAGTACAGAAGACATATTAAACGCAATTCAATCTGTTGGAGCAAAAAATATTATAGTTTTACCAAACAATAAAAATATTATTATGTCTTCAGAACAAGCGGCCAGAATAGCCGATCGTAACGTTATTGTACTTCAAACAAAATCTATTCCTGAAGGTATGTCAGCTATGCTTTCATATGATCCAGATATTGAATTAGAAGAAAACGTTCTTGCAATGACTTCTGCAATTAATTCTGTTAAAACTGGATTAGTAACATTTGCCGCTAGAGATTCATTTATTGACGGTAAAAAAATAGGAAAAGACGAAATTTTAGGAATAAAAGACAACAAAATATGCATCATAGATCAAAATATAAATAAAACATGTTTTCGTTTGATCAAAAAAATGACAAACAGTTCTAGTAATGTTATAACTATTTTTTATGGAAAAGACGTCCTAGAACAACAAGCAAATGAATTATATTCTACCTTATATTCTAAGTATGGTAACAAAATTGAAGTAAATATGTTAAAAGGTAATCAACCAGTTTATTATTATATAGTTTCTGTGGAATAATGAATACACTATCGAATCTACCAATTAGTTCATTAAATGGTGTTGGTAAGAAAAGAGCAAATTTATATAGTAAATTAGGGTTGAATGATATTAACAGTTTGCTACATCATTTTCCCAATAGATATATCAATTGTTCTAACCCATTAAAAATCTCACAAGCTATTATTGGAGAGAAATGCTGTATAAAAGCCACTATATTAAAATCAGAAAAGCCATATATAAAATCAAGAAAAATGATTATATACACCGCTCACGGAGCGGATGCTGATAAAAATAAGTTGGCTATAGTTTTTTTTAACAATATATATGCTTTTAAGTCGCTTAAAATTGGACATACATATTTATTTTTTGGCAAGATTGAAGGCAACATACTTTCAAAGAAAATCATAAATCCAATGATAATCAGCTCCAACGAACCCAGCTTAATTCCTATATATTCTCTAACCTCAGGTTTAACTTCTAAGATGATTTCTACTAATATACAACAAGCTTTAGCTTTAATTGATGGCAAAGAGGATACTCTTCCTCAAAAATTAACTGACAAATATGATTTAATTCATTTGGATGTTGCATTAAAAAATATTCACTTTCCCCAATCTGAGCAATATTTAAACAAAGCCAAACAACGTCTGATTTTTGAGGAACTTCTGTATTGGCAAATTGGGATTCAACTTATAAAACAACAAAGTACAATAGAAACAACAAAAAAATTAACCTATTTAAATCTGGATTCTTTCTTAAACAATCTTAAATTTCAATTAACAAATGCTCAAAAAAGTGTAATAAATGAATGTATTTCAGACTGCTTAAAAAATGTTCCAATGAATAGACTAGTTCAAGGCGATGTTGGTTGCGGTAAAACTGTTGTTGCTGCTGCTTTGGCGTTTTTATTTGCAAAATCAAAAATGCAAGTTGCTATTATGGCCCCAACAGATATTTTAGCTCGTCAACATTTTAAGTTTTTTTTTAAAACACTAACTCCTCTTGGAATTAATGTAAATATCCTTGTTGGTTCTTTAAGTTCAAAAGAAAAATCTAAAGTACAAAATGAACTTGAATACGGCATGATCGATGTTATTATTGGTACACATTCCTTGTTTCAAGAAAAAACCAATTTCAAAAATTTGGGTCTCATAATAACCGACGAGCAACATCGTTTTGGTGTTGAACAACGAAAAAGGTTAGCAGAAAAAGGGAATGCTCCACATAAATTGGTTATGTCTGCAACTCCTATTCCTAGGACACTAGCATTAATAATATACGGAGATCTTGATATATCAAACATATACGAACTGCCTGCTGGAAGAATTCCTGTTAAAACAGTTCATATTCCCTCGTCCAAAAGAATGCGCGCTTTCTCATATATTAAAAGTCAATTACAAAACAAACAACAAGCTTATATTGTTTGTCCAGCAATTGATGATGGTGAACGAAACATAGCATCCGTAGTAAAATATACACAAAACTTACAACAAAATGTTTTTAAAGACTACAGTGTTGATATGCTACATGGGAAAATGACTGGTGCTGAAAAAGACATTTTAATGCAAAAATTCTTAAATGGTCAAATTGATATTTTGATTTCAACTACTGTTATAGAAGTTGGTGTGGATGTTCCTAATGCAACAACTATTATGATTGAAAACGCCGAATTTTTTGGACTATCTCAATTACACCAGCTAAGAGGTAGGGTTGGAAGAGGCAATATTGAGTCTTTGTGTATTTTAGTCTCTAATGCAACCAAAATCGAAAGTCAAAAGAGGCTTAAAATTATGTGTGATACTAACAACGGCTTTGAAATTGCAGAAGAAGATTTAAAAATAAGAGGTCCTGGTGATTTTTTTGGAAATAAACAGCATGGATTGCCAAATTTTAAAATTGCTAATATAATAGAAGATACAAAGATACTTAATGTTTGTAAAAAAGAAGCTGAAAATATATTATCAATCGATCCTAAGTTAGAATTAACAGAACACGAAAAAATAAAAAATAATGTATTGTGCCTTTTTTCAAATGACAAATATATACTATAACAATTTAAAAGGAGATTAAAAATTATGGCTAAAATAAATTTAAGGGGCGAAATCCACGAATTTGAAAATGGAATTACAATCGCCGAAATTGCAAATTTTATTAGCAACAGTCTTTATAAATCTGCATGTTGCGGAAAAATAGATGGAAAATTAGCCGATCTTCGAACTCCAATTACAGAAGACTGTAGCGTTGAAATATGCACATTTGATTCTGCCGAGGGTAAAAAAGCATATTGGCATACAACTGCACATATATTTGCTCAGGCTGTTCAGAGATTATATCCAAACGCTAAATTTGGTATTGGCCCCGCAATTGAAAATGGATTTTACTATGATATAGATGTTGAACCTAAAATTACTCCTGAAGATCTACCAAAAATAGAAAGTGAAATGAAAAAAATCATAAAAGAAGATATTCCTTTAGAAAAAAAGATCCTTTCTTCCAGTGATGCATTACAATTAATGACAAATTTGAAACAGGATTATAAAATTGAATTAATTAATGAACATGCTGGTAAGGGTGAAGAAATATCTATATTCGAACAAGGCGACTTTTTAGATCTTTGTGCTGGCCCACACCTTCTATCAACAAGCAAAGTTAAAGCATTAAAACTAACAAGCATAACTGGTGCATACTGGCGAGCAGACGCAAATAATAAAATGCTTCAAAGAATTTATGGTATTTCATTTCCAAAAGCAAGCCTTTTAGATAAACACCTAACCATGCTGGAAGAAGCAAAACGCAGAGATCATCGCAAACTGGGAAAAGAATTAGAATTATTTAGTTTAATGGAAGAAGGCCCGGGATTTCCATTTTTCTTACCAAAAGGAATGATGGTTAAAAATCTTTTAATAGCCTATTGGCGTAAAATACATTCCAAGGCAGGCTATCAAGAAATATCCACGCCAATAATATTATCTAGGTCTCTCTGGGAAAAAAGTGGACATTGGTCTCATTATAAAGAAAACATGTATACAACAACTATAGACGAACAAGATTTTGCAATTAAACCTATGAATTGCCCTGGCAGTATCCTAGTTTATAAAACAAAAATGCGTTCATATAAAGATTTTCCTTTACGCTTGGGAGAATTAGGAATTGTGCATAGACATGAGCTATCGGGAGCTTTACATGGTTTGATGAGAGTTAGATGTTTCACTCAAGACGATGCCCACATATTTTTAATGAGAGAACAAATAAAAGATGAAATCAAGCAAATTATCAGTTTAATTGATGATATGTATAGCAAATTTAACTTTGAATATCATTTAGAACTATCAACAATGCCAGATGATCACATTGGTGAATTAGAAGACTGGGAAATAGCAACAAATGCCCTGAAAGATGCGATGGACGAGGCAAATCTTAGTTACAAAATAAATGAAGGCGACGGCGCTTTTTATGGTCCTAAAATTGATTTCCATTTAAAAGATTGCTTAGGTCGAACATGGCAATGCGGAACAATTCAACTAGATTTCCAATTGCCCGAACGTTTTGAACTAGAATATACCGGCAGTGATGGCGTAAAACACAGACCTATTATGATCCATAGAGTGGCGTTTGGTAGCATAGAAAGATTTATTGGAATTTTAATTGAACATTTTGCAGGCGCATTTCCTTTCTGGCTATCACCTGTTCAAATAAGAATATTACCTATATCCGATCATTTTATTGAATATGCAAAGAAAATTCAAAATCAGTTAGTGGCTCACGGTTTTAGAACAGAAATAGACGAAAGAAATGAGAAAGTCGGATATAAAATTCGTGAATCACAAATGCAAAAAATCCCATATACATTAATTGTTGGAGAAAAAGAACAAAGTTTAAACTCTGTTTCTGTAAGACAATATCAAGAAGGCGACAAGGGCACAATGGAGTTAGATGCGTTTATTGAGCAATTAAAAAATCTTGAAAAATAAAAAAATGTAAAATTAAAAATAACCCTAAAGTGTTTTTATATCGTAGACACTTTAAGGTTATTTTTATTATATATAATCCACAAAATAATTAATTTCTTCTAAAACTTTCTCCTCACAAGTTTTTATTATAATACAACACTAAACCATAAGTTCAATATTCATTTTAAGATCATCAGAGTAATTTTCTAAAATTGGATTAACAACATCGCTCAAAAAATCATCCACTTGACTTACACTCATACCTATAAAATTCTCTGGTTTCAATATTGACGAAATCTCATCTCTACTTAATCCAAAAGACTCATCCTGACAAAGTCTTTCAATTAAATCATTTTTCTTTCCTTCTTGTTTTACAACTGCCGCTGCTGAAATAGAATGTTTTCTTAATTTCTCATGAAGTTCTTGCCTATTTCCACCCTTCTTTACTGCAGCCATCATTATATTCTCAGTTGCCATAAATGGCAGTTCATTCATAACACGCTGATTTATAACCTTAGGATATACCACAATTCCATCACAAACATTAAGCATAATATTTAAAATAGAATCTATTCCTAAAAAAGCTTCTGCAACTGATATTCTTTTATTTGCAGAATCGTCTAACGTTCTCTCAAACCACTGCGTTCCAGCAGTAAACGCAGAGTTCAAAACATCTACCATAACATATCTAGCGAGAGCTGTTATTCTTTCATTTCTCATTGGGTTACGTTTATATGGCATAGCTGACGAACCGATTTGGTTCTTTTCAAATGGTTCTTCAATCTCTTTAAAATTTTGCAAAAGTCTCATATCATTAGAAAATTTCATTGCAGACTGAGCAACAGCAGCAAGAGCAGAACAAACATAGTAATCTACTTTCCTAGAATATGTTTGCCCAGAAACTGGAACTACCCCATCAAATCCCATTTCGTTTGCTATCTTATTTTCTAGCTCTTTAATTTTATTTTTATCTCCGTTAAATAATTCAAAAAAACTGGCTTGAGTTCCAGTAGTTCCTTTTGATCCTAACAATTTCAAATTTGAAATTAAATTGGTCAGATGTTCATTATCCATACACAACTCATTTAACCAAAGTGTTGCTCTTTTTCCAACAGTCGTAAGTTGAGCAGGCTGAAGATGTGTATATGCTAGACATGGAACATCTTTGTATTTTTCAGCAAATTTAGATAGAAGTGCTATAACACCTATTAATTTTTTCTGAACTAACAACAAGCCTTCCTTCATTACAATTACATCAGTGTTATCACCAACATAACAAGATGTAGCCCCCAAATGGATAATTCCAGCAGCATTCGGACACTGTTTACCATAAGCATAAACATGAGCCATTACATCATGTCTAACTAATTTTTCACGTTCCTGAGCAACATCATAATTAATATCATCAATCTTAGATTCTAATTCTTTTATTTGAGCATCAGTAATCGGCAACCCTAATTCATGTTCTGCTCGAGCCAAAGCAACCCACAATTTTCTCCAAGTTTTAAATTTTTTATTTGGCGAAAAAATATATTGCATTTCTTTACTAGCATATCTAGTACAAAACGGACTCTCATAAGAATTTTTAACATCGTAACCCATATTGTCACACCTTTTCTATAAAACTAATTCAGTTTATATAGTATCATGAATATCGTAAAATTTCAAGAAATTCAAAAACAAACAAATTACTATTTTTAATATTTTTTTATTTTTGTGTTGACAACAATAAACTGTATATGTTATAATACTTGAGCACTTGATATTTTGTAAGTTGCTGGTGTAGCTCAGTTGGTAGAGCAGCTGATTTGTAATCAGCAGGTCGGGGGTTCAAGTCCGTCCACCAGCTCCATTTTGTATATATGGGAGATTTCCCGAGCGGCCAAAGGGGGCAGACTGTAAATCTGTTGCTTTATGCTTCGATGGTTCGAATCCATCATCTCCCACCATTATTTATATGCTGTAATTTAGTTTTACAGCGTTTTTTTATGGTATAATTTATACTCTCTAATAATTAACATAAAGATTAGGATGAACTTTAAACATGAAAGATGACTTAATAATTTATTTTGACAAAAAACTAATAATACTACATACTTTATTCCTATTATCTTTTCTATCTATTATGTTATATGTTAACACAATTATTATATCATTGATTTTAAATAATCAACTTGATCCAAAACAAGCTTTCCTTTTGGTTTATGCTTTTGCTGTAGTATTTTGTGGAGTTTCATGCTTTTTTTATACCTACATTTATCTTTTTATTAAAGTGCTTTTCAAAAGAAAAGAAGCAGCTGTAATTATCAGCAATAAGGGAATATATCGAAGTAAATGGTATATATTTTCTAAACCTATGTTTATAAATCGGAATAGTATAGATGTGTACACTTCAACATATCATTATATATCAAGAAATAGCAGCTCAGGCATGCCTTGGCTATTTTTTAACAATAACTCAATATGTTTAACTCTCAAAAAAGAATTTTATGATAACCTATCTATAATGGAAAAAATAGCTTGTTAATTTACAAGCTTAACATCTCATGGTTGTCATTTTCGTATAAGATTATTTTTTACTAAGTAAGATGCCAAAAAAGTAATTAACAAAATGAAGGAATGTTCTTCTAAAAAATAATATTTCAAAGAATCAAATTAGTTCTTAAACGTTAAATTTATTTTGAATAGGATATTACAAATATGAAAAACCACTTTGTTGTGAGCTTTAATGTAAAAAAAGTAGCCTTTTTGAGTATCATATCAATTTTGTTTACTCTTGGATGCATATATATTGCTACCTTACCATCAACAGAAATGCCAGATGCAGCGCGTCTTCCAAGAGGAAGACGAATTAGAAATAAGTTTATTATTAGAATCATTATGATTATCGGCATTGTATTTTTTGGATTCGCTAGTATTTTGTTCACATCTCTTCTAATTAAAATAATTTTAAATAAACTATTTTTTAAAAATGAAGAAAAAGAACTTCTAGTTATAGATAATAAGGGCTTATTGATCAATCAGTGGAATATTTTTTCAAAACCAACATTAATAGAATGGAAACATATTGAAGACATATGCGTCTTTAATCCAAAAAACTACCTCTTTTCAAATAATTAGAAACAATTAAAAAATAAAATTATAGCGTTAAAATTATCGCAAGAATTTTATAATAACTCATCATTTTTGGCAAAAATAAAATATAAACTCAATAAAAAATTTTCAAAAGACTACGCAATTCATATAAATTTAAATTTTTCTAAATTAAATGCAAATGAAGTACTTAGTGAGATAAATAAATACCGTTTTAAATAAAAATTACCCATAAATGTTAAAGATATTTTGATTTATATTAATTTATATGATACAATTTAATATGCAGTATAATTTGTTTTATTTTACTTAAAACAGGTTTCAAAATATAAAGAGGAGATAAACATTATGGAAAAAATATCTAATGCAACCAATCATTTTGAAAAATTGATAAAAAATCAACTGGATAGAATCAAGATGATGAAATCACAGAAAGATTTCGTAGATTATAAGAATTTAGATACAATAAAAATAGGAATTTGTGGTGGCGATGGAATAGGCCCTGTAATAACCAAAGAAGCAGAAAGAGTTCTTAAATTTTTATTAACAGATGCTGTTAATTCCGGAAAAGTTGAATTCAAAGATATAGATGGCTTAACTATTGAAAATCGTGCTAAAGCTAACAAAGCTATACCAGATGATGTTTTAAACGAATTAAAAGAATGCGATGTTATATTAAAAGGACCAACAACAACTCCTAGAAAAGGCGATCCTTGGCCAAATATAGAGAGTGCAAATGTTGCAATGAGAAAAGAATTGGATCTATTTGCTAACGTACGTCCCGTTAAAGTCCCTAGCGAAGGCATAGACTGGACATTCTTCCGTGAAAACACTGAAGGTTCTTATGCTTTGGGTTCTTGCGGTATAAATATAGATGAAGATTTAGCTATAGACTTTACAGTAACAACTCATCAGGGTTCAGAGCGTATTGCAAGAATGGCTTTTGAATATGCTAGAAAAAATAATAAAAAGAAAGTTTCAATAATAACTAAAGCAAATGTTATAAAAACAACAGATGGCAATTTTTTACGTGACTGCAAAAAAGTTGCTCAAGAGTTCCCAGAAATTGAAGTAGATGACTGGTATATAGACATAACAACTGCAAAATTGATAGACAAAAATCGTAGAAAAGATTTTTCTGTTTTCATTTTGCCAAACCTATATGGAGACATTATCACAGATGAAGCTGCTGAATTTCAAGGCGGAGTTGGAACTGCTGGTAGTGCAAATCTGGGAAAACGCTACGCAATGTTTGAAGCAATTCATGGCTCTGCTCCTAGAATGGTTGCTGAAGGTAGAGATATGTATGCTGATCCATGTTCAATATTGCGTGCATCTGTTTTATTGCTATCACATATAGGATTCCAAGAACAAGCAGATAAATTAGAAAATGCTCTAGATATTTGCATGTTTAAAGAACAAAAATTAAAAATAACTGGTAGAAAAGATGGTGCAACAACCAAAGAATTTGGCGACTATGTTATGAAAACCACTGAAACCCTTTAATAAATTTAATTTGGAGTATAAAAACAAATGTCTAAGTCAAATGACGTTTCAATGTCTGTCATACGCAGATTGCCAAGATATTATCGCTTTTTAGGTAAATTGATACAGGAAAATATACCTAGAATTTCTTCAAAAAAACTATCCGAGATGCTTGGAATAACTGCTTCTCAAATTAGGCAGGATTTACATTGTTTTGGGGAATTTGGTCAACAAGGATATGGCTATAATGTTAATGATTTGCACAAAGAAATAGAAGATATATTGGGTATTTCACATCAAACAAACGCAATTTTAATTGGCGCTGGAAATCTCGGGAAAGCCATTTTATCCTATATGAATTTTAACGATAAAGGATTCAATTTAGTTGGTGTTTTCGATCAAAATATTGATATTATAGGTAAAAACATTGCTGGATATGATGTTTTAAATATTCGTGATTTAAAAAGTTTTTGCAAAAAAAATTCTCCTAAAGTTGCAATATTATGTATACCACAAGAAGGTGCTGAAAGTTTGGCACAAACACTGGTCGATCTAGGCATAAAAGGATTTTGGAATTTTAGTCACTATGATTTTGCGATAAATCTTGATAATGTTATTGTAGAGAATGTCCATATTAGCGATAGTTTGTTAACTCTTTGTTTTCAAATGAGTAAATTAAACCAATAGTATAAAAATAGGCCAGGTTATATCTTTGTATCCTGGTCTATTTATTTGGTAATTTCATAACTATCTTCAATTAATTCTTTAAGTTCATTTATATCTATTTCATTTACAAAAACAGTGTTCCAATGCAATTTATTCATATGCCAAGCCGGAACTATGGCCTTATTTACCTTTCTAAGAAAATCAGACTTCATTGGATCACATTTTAAATTAACAGCTAATTTCCCATTAACTTCCGCAATTAAAGCAAACCATTTTCTATTTCCTTTATGTCTAGCGACTAAATTATTTCCCCTGCTAAATGGATTGTCTATTGAAATATTCTCAAAAGTATTTAATAGATCTATCAACTCAACTTTATCCAAAATAAGTCACCCTTTCTATCACATCACACATTTAATTTAAATTATATAAAATTTTTATAAATAAGTAAAATATATAATTTTAAAAAGGAGTTAATTTGTAACCATGAAAAAAGACATTATATCGGGATATCAAAATGCCCCACACAGAGCACTATTTAACGCTCTAGGTTTCACAAAAGAAGAAATGCAAAAGCCTCTGATAGGAACAGTTAGCTCATATAACGAAATTGTTCCAGGACATATAAATATAGACAAAATAGTTGATGCTGTAAAAATGGGCATTGCAATGGCAGGCGGAACTCCCGCTGTTTTTCCTGCAATTGCTGTATGTGATGGAATTGCAATGGGTCATAGTGGAATGAAATATTCCCTTGTAACACGTGATTTAATTGCAGACTCTATCGAAGCAATGACGCTAGCCCACGGCTTTGATGCTTTGGTCATGGTTCCAAATTGTGATAAAAATGTACCTGGAATGTTAATGGCTGCAGCTAGGTTAAACATCCCCACAATATTTGTATCTGGAGGCCCAATGTTATCGGGAAAAGTTAATAATTGCCGAGTTAGTTTTTCTGAGATGAGCGAAGCAGTGGGAGCATTTTCAGTAGATAAAATTAATGAAAAACAATTAGAAGACTTTTCTGAAAATTCATGCCCAACTTGTGGTTCATGTGCAGGAATGTTTACAGCCAACTCTATGAATTGTTTAACCGAAGCGATTGGAATGGCTTTACAAGGTAATGGAACTATCCCTGCAGTATATTCCAAGCGAATCCGTTTAGCTAAACAAACCGGTTTTCAAATTATGAAATTGCTTAAAGAAAACATTCGTCCTAGAGATATAATGACCACTAACGCATTTGAAAACGCACTAACCGTTGATATGGCTCTTGGATGCTCCACAAACAGCATTCTTCATCTTCCTGCTATTGCTAATGAATGCGAAATAAATTTAAATTTAGATATTGTTAATGAAATTAGCGCAAAAACTCCAAATATATGTCATCTTGCCCCCGCTGGACATCATTTCATGGAAGATTTAGATGAAGCTGGCGGAGTTTATGCTGTTATGCATGAAATAAATAAACTCAATCTTTTACATAAAAATGTTATGACCTGCTCTGGCAAAACACTAGGAGAAAACATTAAAAATTCCATAAACAAAAACACAAATGTAATACGTTCCGTAAATAAACCATACAGTTCTACTGGCGGTATATCAATATTAACAGGAAATTTAGCTCCAGATTCATGTGTTGTAAAAAAATCAGCAGTTTGTGAAAAAATGTTAGTACACGAAGGTCCTGCAAAATGTTTTGATAGTGAAGAAGAAGCCCAAAACGCTATAAATACAGGTAAAATTATACCTGGTGATGTAGTTATCATTCGATATGAAGGGCCAAAGGGCGGTCCGGGTATGCGCGAAATGTTAAATCCTACATCTGCAATTGTTGGAAGAGGCCTCGGAGACAGTGTTGCACTAATAACAGATGGACGATTTTCAGGTGCAACAAGAGGCGCTGCAATAGGACATGTTTCTCCAGAAGCGGCTGTGGGTGGCCCAATTGCTTTAATTAAAGATGGGGATATAATTTCTATAAACATTTTAGAAAACAAAATAAATATAAAAGTAGATCCAGCTGAGCTAAATCAACGCAAACTTAATTGGAAACCAAAACCTCCCAAAATAACCAAAGGATACCTAGCAAGATATGCATCAATGGTAACGTCAGGAAATACAGGAGCAATATTGAAAAATCCATATAAATAGTTTCAAAAAAGGAATTGACAAAATAAAAGCATTTGTCAATTCCTTTTATATTTATAAACTAAAATTTTATTTTTTTCCAATTAAACTCATACAAAATATTACTAATAAAACAGCTAAATGAAGAACAATTATACCTAAAGATGAAAATTTATAAACCGCGTTTGTTGCTATAAATAAAACCAATATTAACATAGAAACTAACATTCCAAAAATAGAAAATGCCATTCCAATCCTAGAAAAGAACCTATACTTTTTAGATTCAATTATAGCATTGGCAAAAGAAATAAAATCATCACTACAAATCACTGCTGATCCATCTCTCTGCATATCTCTAGTCTGTTTTCTATAACTTTGATGATATTGAGCAGGAAGAATTTTAAACAAATCCTCACAAACATCAAATTTTTCCGCTAATTTTTCTGACTGAATAACAAAATCAACACTTTTAATTACCACAGATATTCCTTCATTTTCTAAAGACTTTAATATAAGTTCAACATTACGATCAACACTCATATCATACATAAACGCAGCGGTTAACTGCCCAGATATTGCAACAAAAATTAACTCGCAATTATTTTTGTTCATTTGATCAACTTCACTAATAGATGGCATTATCACATTATGATTAACCATCATATCATAATTTCCTATAATTATTCTTCTATCATCAACCCATGCAGATATTCCTAAGCCATCTTCATACAATATAGTATCTACGTTTTTCAAGTGCTGATCATTTCCCAAAAGTATATCCATAAACATATCTTTTAAAACGCTGTTAGAGGCATTTAAAACACTGGCTGCACAAATTATAGAGTCATCTATCTTGTGTCCATTAAAAACTCTCATACCAGCCAAATTAACAGTTCCTCTTGGAAATAATTCCCTAGCATTTAAAAGAATTGTATCAGTTTTTCCAAATTCAATCGCATCGCATCCCAAAAAAGTGGATTTATATTTAAACAACCTTTTTTGAGCAAAGCAAAATGGAAATACTGCAGAAAACAGAAAAGAAAATGGGGTGGTTAAACATAAAGTAACAGAAAAAACAGTGAAAGAAATCCATATATTTCCACAAACTATTGCCGAAATAATTGTAAGTAAAATACTTAAACACAAACTAATAGGGGCCAAAAAATATCCAACAGAATCTGTAATATTTTCAACAAAAGAATAATAAATAAAATCAGTTAAAAAGCCAGCTTTTCTCTTAAAAGCAACCCTAGGAACACGCTTTCCACCTCTGCCTTTAGAAAAAGCCGATAATAAATCTTCATTATTAGCCATTCCAACTGAACAATATTTCGAATTTTCATCACAAACAAACTGAAAATTTTTAAAAATATTATTATAAGTAATATAATTCGCCAAATTATGAAAAGTCATGCATCCAATAACCACAGGTGTTAGTAAGAATATATTCTTATTGTTTATCATCTCGCTTCCAGAAAAAAACAAAAGTATATTTTGAAAAATATTTCCAAAAATCATAATAGATATTACACTATCAGAATTTGCTTTTAATTTAAATAAACTCAAAACTCCAGATTTCAATACATCTAAAAAAGCAACTGACGAACCAACCAAAAATAAAAGGTTTAAACCAAGATATGACAAAGGCTTAGCAACCGTTAAATATGCTGGCAAAGTAAAATAATTAAAAACTCCAAACTGCCACACTAAGGATATCACAAATAAAATCGTTAACAATAAAGTAGATGTTCCAACCTTTTTTCTTGCCTTTATCAAATAATTATTTACATTTTCAAAGTCTTCTTTATTCTTATATTCAAAATCTTCATTAACTTCATCAACCAATATATCAGAATCTACTGTCTCCTCATTATTGCTAACATCATTAACCCCATATAAAGGCCGAACTTCTGCCCCATGTATAACATTATACTTACTATTAAATTTTTCTACTTTCTTATCTCGTTGTTTTTGAAATTTATCAAATCTATCAATTTGAGATTCTGTAATTTTTTGTCTCTCAAACGATTTTACTAATTCTTGATTAATATTTTTATTTAAAAATTCGCCAGTATGAAACGTGCTAGGTCCCCGAGTTCCGCTGGAATCACTATATATATTTTGAGTGATAGTATTGGACATAAATTTTTCAAATTTTTCTCTTTTTTCTTCAAGTGTAAATTCATGCACCTTTTTTTGATAGTTTTCCGTTTTTTTAACTATTTCAAAATCCTTTGTATTATCTAATGGATCTTGCTCACTAACTTCTATTTCAAGCTCTTCAAAGTCCTCAGGTTTTGGTTCACTAATTTCCGGAGCACTGTCAACAATTTCTTCCTTTTCACTTTTATTTTCATCGTCATTAGTTTTAGAGTTTAATGCATCACGCATATCTTCAAGTGTTGATATATTATTGTCCTTACTACCATTCTTAATCACTAGTTCTATCTCCCTTCAACTAACTTTTATTTTGATTTTATATTGTTCCTTTGTCTTAAAATTTCATATATAATTATTCCCCCAGCAACAGAAGCATTTAGCGAATTAATTTTTCCAAGCATAGGTAAAGATATTACCCCATCACATTTTTGCTTAACTAAACTTCCAACACCAAATCCTTCAGATCCAACTACTAAACCTACTGCTCCAGATAAATCTGTCTCACACCAATTTTGTCCATCCATATCTGCACAATATATCCATAACCCCATCTTTTTCAAATATTCTATACAACTAACCAAATTCGAAACACGAGCCACCAACAACGAATTTACAGCCCCAGCAGATGTTTTCTCAACAATTGGAGTAACAGATGCACTACGACGTTTTGGTATTACAATTCCATGGGCTCCAGCAGCTTCTGCAGTTCTAATAAGCGCTCCTAAATTGTGAGGATCTTCTATTCTATCACAAAGTATAATAAACGGAGGCTCCTCTTTACTTTTAGCAACATTTAATATATCAATCACATCAACATATTTAATTGGACTAGTAAATGCCACAATACCTTGATGATTATTTCCATACTGATTTAACTTTGAAGACTCAACATATTTGATAACAATCCCTGCTTTTTTAGCATTTTCGATTAATTTCTTCATACCTTTAGCTGTTTTAGCTATAAATAATTTATCAATATTACGTTCAGCCTTTATGGCTTCTTCAACAGAATTTCTTCCCAATATAACATAATCCAACAAAATAATCACCATCTCTACAATCATCTATACGGACATTATACCATGTTATTGTCTTTTTTGCACCTATTCTTACCATTTTTTCAAAAATAGATTAATATTTATTTTCTACGACGAACAAAAATATAAAATTTTATACTGTTACCATATATTTGTAAATCTGTTTTTTCTACATACTATATTTTCAACATTAAATTTTATAACATTTATAAAAAACAAATGCTATATTCATGGGAATTATTCTAGTTTTATACTCATTGTAAATACTATATTGTTGAAAACTTAGTTGATATCGTGGAAAACTCGATTGTTTCAATGTTAAAAACTCTGTTGAAAATGTTAAAAACTCTTATTATACAAGCATATTTTATTTCCCATAATTTGTTGAAATCTATTATACATAACTATTTGTATATATGATATTTAACTAAAACCACAACAAAAAAAGCCCTTGTTACAGGACTTTTTTTATACTCAAATATTCACCTAATTTTTTTTAAATATAAATTTATTCAACATAAAATATTTATTAAAAGTTAAAAAAAACAATACTATTACATTTATTACAAAATCATATCAAATTTATCAAATTTCGACTTTAAAATATAACAAATTAAATGAATAAAACAGATAAATTTACAAATTATCGTTAAAATAATTTCAATATCACGACTTAGTGTGCAGATTGAAATACTTCATATATCCCTTCACGCACTGTTTTAACCATTAAATCAATTGTATCATTGTTAACTTTCGCACCACAATTTTCAAATTTATTCTTATCACGTAAAACATGTTCAACTCTATCTGCTAAATCATTAACACTTTCTGTTAACATGACAGAACGCTTTGAGCTAAGCAAATAATCTACTGAAACGCCAAACAATTCAGCAATTTTAATTAACATTCTGGAATCTGGTTCACGTCTTCCTTGTTCATACATTCCTATTGTACTTGATGAAACATCTAACTTTTTTGCAAGTGCAGCTTGTGTTATGTTCATCTTTCTTCTCATTTTTCTCAAATTTTCATTAAACATTATTAATCCCTCACAAAATATTAAATATATTCCCAAACAAAACATATTATTTACTTATAAAATAACAATTTCATAAACTAATACGACATTTTTGGGACAAAAATTTTTATTATATTGACATCCCTTTTTTTTAATGATATCTTTTAACTGAAACACACATTATGTGTTAAAATTAATAGAAAAGAGATGTTAAAATGAAAAAACTAATGCTAGAATATAAGCATACTGCTGAAAACCTCTATATTGCATTAAAAAAATTTAAAAACAATACAAAAAAATACAAATTATTGTTATCGGAATACCAGCATACATGTTCTATTCATAATCAACTAACAAAATATTGCAAAGCACGTGGTATTATATGAAAACTATATCTTTCGATAATTTATTTGAATCTGAAATGCTAAAAACTTCAAAGACAATCGAAAATTCAAATTCTACAAAAATATCAAATCTAAAAAATATTGTTGTTTCAATTATCAAAAACGAATTAAGCGAAAAACAACGAGCTATTTTAGATATGTATTTTGTAAGAAAAATGAATTGTAGCCAAATTGCCAATCAACTCAATGTAAACAAAAGTACAATATCAAGAACAAAATCACGTGCATTTCAAACAATTTATAAAATACTAAAATATTATGATTTTAGATGATTATATGCACATTTATTTTGCAATAACTTATTATCAATAATATTACATCCAGACAATTTAACAATTGCCAAATCATGAGCATAAACTAACTGATCACTATTTTCATCATAACCATCATGTGCAAAATCACAATTGAAACAAAATAGTTTGTTTTTATCACCCACAAAAATTGATTTTCCATTATCCTCTGATTTATTTTTTACAAATGTACAATTCTTAAATAACAAATTTTCAGAATTTGCCTTAAAATATACTGCACCACCCTGTGCAAATTTAGATTTATTGTCAACAAATTCAGAATCTACACTCTCAAAAATTGCGTCTGATCCAACAAAAATCGCTCCGCCAAATCCACTTGCTGAATTGTTCTTGAACTGGCACTTATTTAATTTTATATTAGAAAATTCGCAACCATATATTGCTCCGCCACTACAACTAGTGTGATTATCTTCAAACATACACATATTGCAATGTAAAAAGCCATTCATCTCAACACATATCGCGGCGCCTTTATCCAAAACTTTTTTCGCTTGCAACCTTCCATTTTTTATCTCACATTTTGAACTATCTAATACATTTATAATTCTGCTATTATATGAAACATCGCTTCTTTTATGCCCAATACTATTACCATTTAAATTAATAATAAACTTTCTATTTTTATCCGAACACTGTATTTCACCCTTAGCGGAAAATCCTTCTCCTAATCCAAAAATGCCATTTGAGTCAGATATCCAATCGCCCTTATCTAATACAAACTCTTTTCCTACTTTTCCCTCACTTTGAAAATACTTATTCCATTTATCTTCATAATATTTTCTTATGTTCTCATTAGAATTTATTGCATTTAATTTAGATGACTTATCGCTATTGATCTTATCAGTGTTCAGTCCAAATGACAAAATGCCATTTATATATTTTCTTAAAACCCTAAGCCTCACTTTTATTACTTCCTAACCGCATACTTGATATGTATTATTTTACTAAACAATTCGACATCGATATATAGATTTAATATATAATTTACAATATGTTCATAATATGTTTACAATTTATGTAAAAACAAAAAAGCACTAGGAAGTCCTATAAATTCTTCCTAGTGTTTTACTAATAAAAATCAATAAATGTTAACTAATTATGTTTTCCAATATTTAACTTTAATCTATTAACAAAATTCGTTATATCATCATTTTTAAAATGAAAAGATGATACATTAGCTATTAAATGAAAGTCCATTGGCTTAATAGTATCAATAATTTTTAAATCATATCTATTCAAAATGTCTTCTGATTTTATAACATCTAAAACAACATCTGCCATTCCAATTTTTAAACTAACTTCTGGAACCTCATGCATTTTTATTATATCAATATCTCTACATTGCTTTAAAAAATAGTCCATAGCAATATTTGGAAATTTCGTAGCTACTCTTAATACACTACCCATATCATCCACAAAACTCTGCTTTGCAACAATTCCTATATATAGCTGCCCAATATTCAAGTCCATCAATTCCAAAACCTTAGGCCTATATTCCATTAGCATATCTGTTCCAACAATACCCAAGTCAACAGCACCACGTTCAACACATGTTATTATATCTAATTGACTAACCGAACACACACATAACTGATTCTTATTCTTTTTGTTCAATTTCGAATCACTATCATAGTAAAATCCAGCGCAATCTAATATATCAAAAAATGTCTTTTCATAATCACCATATGGTAAGGCTATTTTGACAATATCAGACAAATCGATTACCTCCTTTTTATATTTCACTAAAATTCATAACCGCCTTTGCCCTTAGCGATTTATCAACATTTTTCCCCGCCAAAACAGTATTTCCTTCATTAATCAAACTACGAACTTTATCATAAACCAAGTCTACATCATCATTATCATTATATAAAACAAAAATATCTATATCATGTTTTCCTTTATTTTCTTTTCTGCCTACATAGTCCAAATAAATTGCAAAACCAACTGCATCAATAGATCTGTTAAAACTTTTCATCAACTTATTATATTGACCACCCATAATAACATTACTTGAAATATCTTTTACAAATCCTTTAAATATTATGCCATCATAGTAATTCATATATCCCATGGTTATAGACATATCAATTATAATTTTAGTATCTACCTGCCTCTGTACTACTTTAACAATGTACTCAAGTTCATCTAAAAATCTTAATGCATTAGAATCTTTTATAGTTTGTTTCAGCTTAGGCACAACAACCTCTACCGGTCCATATGCAGAAACCAAGCTTAAAATTTGTGCAACAATTTCATCAGGAATTTCCATAATACTACAAACTGTTTGAATTCCTTTTATATTTTTGTCTTCAATAAATTTAAATAGCTCAAATTGCTGTGTTTCTTCAACATCAAAATTTTCCAATAAAGATAAAATAACTCCTAAATGTGAAATATTTAAAACACTATTCCTGGAAATATTTTTCAAAGAATCTGCTGCCAATCCAACAACTTCACACAAATTATAAAGACCTATTCCACCAATACATTCCACACCATACTGCATAATCTTATGATATAACTTTGTTTTTCTGCATACTCTGTAAACATCATCATGGTAATATATTTTTTTTACTTCATCTGATCCAACTCTTAAACTTTTTGCAATTGAAAATGTATTATCCGGTTTTAGTGCTAACAAATCACCATTTATATCAGTAAATGTTATCATACCGCTAGAATTCAAAAAGTACTTATTATTAACATAAAAATCGTATTTTTCAAACTTGTTCATTTTTAATTTAACATAACCATATTTTTCATATAGTTTCCCCAATTGAAAAAAAACATTCTCTTCACCATTCAAATCATAATTATTTATACTCATATATAAACCTCCTCTCTTCACTTGATAGCATTAAAATATAATTTAAAATTAAATCCACTTAACCAAAACATTATAAAATACAACAATTTAATATAAAATTGATAAATTCTATATAATTTCAACAACATCTTAATATATATTACATTTTTTATTTAGTATTGTCAACATATACACTTAATATAAAATAATAAAAAATATACAAGTATAACCTATCCTTTATACTTGTATATTTTTTTAATTACACTCTAAACCAAAATATTTCCGTCTGCATCAGCCGGTTTGCATATTGCAACTATAAACTCAATAAATGCTATCAATGCAGGAATACCTGTCCAACAAAATAAAAGATATAAAATTCCCGAGCTTGTTTTTCCAGCATAAAATTTATGAATACCTATTCCACCCAAAAAGAATGCTAGTAAGCAATACACAACTTTATCAACAGGCTTTGTATTATTTGCAACATAAACTGATTGTCCAGTATTTGGTAAACTATTAACATTAATATTGATACCAGAGTTAACTTTTTCTTCACTAGTGCTCTTCTTTTTCGAAATAATTATAGAATTATCATTTTCAAATACTTCCACTTCATCATCAACGGATGGATTAAAATTTAAATCTGAAATTCTTACTTCCCTAATCTTACCATCATCAGTTCCTATAGAAATTATTTCTCCAGCAATTTTAATTATTTTTGCCATATTTTTCCTCCTTAATTCTACCATCCAGTATCCTTATAATAACCACAATTATCTAATTCTTTTACAAAACTGATTATCTCTTTATTGAAATTCACCTAGCATATTTTACTAACCGAAATACATAAACAAATTATGAAAATTTCATCGCCTACCAATGAAAAATTAAAACACAAAAATCCCGACATTTCGGGATTTTTGAAACACACAATCTGTAAAAACACTCAAAAATATTAAATTTACTAACGTTTTGAAAATTGAGGTGCTCTACGAGCAGCTTTAAGACCATACTTCTTACGTTCTTTCATTCTAGGATCACGTGTTAAGAATCCAGCTTTCTTCAATGCAGAACGAAAATCAGGATTGAAAAGTAATAATGCTCTAGAAACACCGTGACGTATTGCACCAGCCTGGCCAGTAACTCCACCGCCACCAACATTACAAACTATATCAAACTTTTCAGTTGTTTCAGTCAAACCAAGTGGTTGACGAACAATTAGTTTCAAAGTTTCCAAACCAAAATACTCATCAATATCTCTACCATTTATAGTAATCTTACCAGAGCCTTCGTAAAGTCTAACCCTAGCCACAGAACTTTTTCTTCTACCAGTTCCATAATAATAAGGTTTTGAATCATACATAAATTTTAGCCTCCTCCATTAAAATTCGCAAACTTCAGGTTTTTGCGCAATATTATCATGCTCTTCTGTAGCATAAGTCCGCAAACGCTTTGCCATTTTTCTACCAAGCGAATTATGAGGAAGCATTCCCTCTACAGCTAAAGTCATTGCTTTTTCTGGATTTTCTTTCATTAACTTACTGTATTTTACCTCTTTTATTCCGCCTATCCAGCCAGTATGCCAATAATGAACTTTTTGATCCAACTTTTTACCAGTAAGAACAGCATCTTTGCAATTAATTATTATTATATGATCGCCACAATCAACATGCGGAGTAAAATTAACTTTGTGTTTTCCACGAAGCATAGAAGCAGCTTTAGCGGCAACTCTTCCAAGAGGTTTTCCTGCTGCATCTATAACAAACCATTTACGCTCCACTGTTTCAGGCTTTGCCATTGTAGTAGACATTATTCATTTCCTCCATAATTTTTTTCTAAAACAGATTCATCTAAATCCTGCAAATAACGATTACTATGTAATTATACCTTTATTAATAAAAATTGTCAACTATTTTTTAATGTTTCTAACATTTATCTCTATTTTTCTCTAGTATTCTATTACATACTCATTTTTTCAAAAAAAATGATTTTAAAATCAGCCTGGAGGCCAGTTCAAACTTCTTCCTGCCAAAACATGAAAATGCAAGTGATCTACCGTTTGTCCTCCATCTTTCCCATAATTATTGACAATTCTAAGTCCATCATCTAATTTTAACTGTTCTGCAATAATCTGAATAACCTTAAAAATATGGGATATTATTTCTAATTTATCCGAAGAAATATCTCTAAAATTCCTAAAATGTTCTTTGGGAATAACCAAAAAATGTACTGGCGCTTGAGGACTCACATCATAAAATGCTAAAACTTTTTCATCCTCATAAATTTTTTTAGCCGGAATCTCTCCTTTAACGATTTTACAAAAAATACAATCCATATTTAGCCTCCTTACTAGCTACATAATATTATCCTGAACAACCTTACAATATTCACTAGATATCAAGTCTATAGAATTCGCATTAGGCAATCCTGCCATGGCCAAATCTTTCTTTCCGCCACCTTTTCCGCCAACTAATGCTGACAGTTCTCTAACTATCTTTCCTGCATTTGCACCATTATCTACAGCAGCTTTTCCGCAAACAACCATCAATGTTAGTTTATCATCATTCTTAGAACAAACAATTGAAATCATATCAGAATTTTTAGATTTTATGATATCACCAAATGATCTTAATAATTTAGAACTTAATCCTTCCGTTTTAAATAATACGCAGCTTACGTTATTAATTTTTTGAGCAGAATTTTCTAAAACTCTGTTATATTCGTTTTCATAGAAGTTCAGTTCTAAATCTTCCATCTTCTTCGTCATTTGCTTTAACTCATCGTTCATTTTAGCAACTTTTTCACAAACTTCTAGTTTGTTTTTTATTTTAACAGCATTACATATTTCGTCTAAAATATTTTCAAGCACATGTACATAACTCAATAATCCAAGCCCTGTTTTAGCTTCAATTCTTCTAATTCCAGATCCAACAGAAGCTTCAGATGTTATTTTGAAAAGTCCTAATTTTGAAGTATTATCTACATGTGTTCCACCACAAAATTCCATAGAAAAATCTCCAATTTTTACAACTCTAACAACATCTCCATATTTCTCACCAAACAATGCTATAGCTCCTAGCTTCTCTGCACGTTGCTTTTCCATTTCTTCAGTATTAACCACAAGACCACTCATGATAACGTCATTAACTTTATTCTCAATTTCAGCGATATCTTCTTTAGTCAAAGCCCTAAAATGGTTAAAATCAAATCTAACTCTAGATTCATCAACTAACTGCCCTGCTTGATGCACATGTTCTCCTAGAACATTTATTAAAACTTTCTGTAATACATGTGCAGCAGTATGATTTCTAGAAATAGACATTCTTCTAAGTTTATCCACTAGTAAATTAACAACTTGTCCCTTTTGAACTTTGCCAGATGTAACCACTGCCTTATGTAAATACTGTCCTGTAGGCAATTTCTGACAATCAATAATTTGTGCACAAAATTCTCCAGATTCTACAATTCCCGTATCTGCAACCTGTCCACCACTTTGAGCATAAAAAGGAGTTTGGTCAAATATAAAACCAACTTCTTGATTTACATTTGCAACATCTATTTCCTCTTCACCCTCAAAAATATTAACTACCTTTGCTTCACTTTCAAAGCAACTATATCCTACAAATTTAGTTGGAGGAAGCGTTAATTCAACACTAGATTTAACCCATCCCACACTATTAGAATTTGCAGCTTTTCTAGCTCTCTCCTGCTGCTGTTTCATCAAATCAAAAAATCCATCTTCATCGATTTCTATATTTTTCTCACAAGCAAAATCTTTTACTATATCAAAAGGCATTCCATGAGTATCACAAAGTTTAAAAATATCTTCAGCTGATATGTTATTACTTTTATCTGAGCGTGCTTGATCAACTAACTCAGATAACATAATCATTCCTCTATCAAGAATTTTTTCAAAATTTAATTCTTCATTAAGCAACAATTGTTTTATGTATGATAAATTTGATGTCAAATCAAAATACGCTGTTTTATTTTCTGCCGCAACCGTTTCAGCAATATCTCCTAAAAATGGTTTATTTACTCCTAGTTTCTTACCATTTCTATACGCTCTACGTATCAATCTACGCAAAACATAACCTCTTCCTTCATTTGACGGAATGACGCCATCTGAAATTAAAAACACACTGCTTCTTATATGATCTGTTACTATTCTTATTGAAACATCTTTTTCTTCATCTTCACCATATTTAACATTAGCAATTTTGCAAACATGATCCAATATCCTTTTAACAGTGTCTACTTCAAATAAATTATTAACTCCCTGTGCAACACAAGCTATTCGTTCTAAACCCATACCAGTATCGATATTAGGATGTTCCATACGATTATAGTTGCCATCACTGTCTTTATCATATTGAGAAAATACAAGATTCCAAAATTCAATAAACCTATCACAATCACATCCCGGGCCACAATTTTCGCTACCACAGCCAAATTGTTCTCCTCTATCATAATATATTTCAGAACATGGTCCGCAAGGTCCTGTACCTATTTCCCAAAAATTATCATCTTTTCCCAATTTTGAAACGTGAGATGATTCAACACCTATTTCTTTTAACCATATATTATAAGTTTCATCATCTTCTTCATAAACAGTAACATACAATTTGTCTTTTGGCATATTTAAAACTTCAGTAACAAACTCCCAAGCCCAGTTTATTGCCTCTCTCTTAAAGTAATCACCAAAAGAAAAATTCCCTAACATCTCAAAAAAGGTTCCATGTCTATCGGTTTTTCCAACCAAATCGATATCTGGTGTTCTTATACATTTTTGGCAAGTTACTACCCTTTTACAGGGTGGTGTTTCTTTACCCAAAAACCAATTTTTCATAGGTGCCATTCCAGAATTTATCAACAACAAACTATTGTCGTTTTTGGGGATAAGCGGATAGCTACCTAATAGCATGTGTTGCTTTTTTTCAAAAAATTGAAAAAAAGAACTTCTCAATTCATTTAATCCCATCCATTTCATTATTTTTTCCTCCAAAACTATATTTAAATAAAAAAACAAAAGCACTTCCAAATGTTCAAGACCAGAAGTGCTACAAAATTATTTAAAAATATTTCTACAAAGCAAAATTAACACAATTACAGCAGAATAATACGTTAATTATTTGCCTCAATATATTTTACAATGTCTCCAACAGTCTTCATATTTTCAACTTGATCATCTGGAATTTCAACACCAAACTCTTCTTCTAATGACATAATAAGATCAACAACGTCTAAAGAATCTGCTCCAAGATCATCAATAATAGAAGCCTCCATTGTTACTTTATCTTTTTCAACATCCAACTGATCTGCTAAAATTTCGGCAACTTCATTAAATACCATAATTTATTTCCTCCTAGATAATTTTACAAAAACGTATTCTAAAAATTACGTTATTATATAATATAATGCGAAAATAACCCGCAATTATAAATAAAAACAACACTATTCATTAAACATTCCTATTTTCCTGAACTTATTATACCGATTTTCTAATAAGTTTTCAAGTGATTTTTTACAATTTTTCTTTAACGCTTCAAATAAATACTCGACTATATTCTCACAAACCAAGTTAACATCGTTATGTGCTCCACCAACAGGCTCAGAAATTATCTTATCAGCTACTCCCAATTTCATCAAATCTTCTGCGGTAATCTTCATAGTATTAGCAGCTTCTTTTTCTTTGTGGGGATCTCGCCACAATATGTTGGCCGCTCCTCTAGGAGATATTACTGAGTATACAGCATTTTCAAGCATTGCAAGCTCATCACAAACACCTAAACCAAGCGCACCTCCACTACCGCCTTCTCCTGTAACTATAGATATTATAGGAGTTTTTAATCTCATAAATTCTTTTAAATTTCTAGCAATAGCCTCTCCCTGACCTCTTTCTTCTGCTTGCACTCCGCAATATGCTCCAGGAGTATCTATCAAACAAATAACAGGTCTTTTAAATTTTTCAGCTTGCTTAGCTAATCTCAATGCTTTTCGATATCCGTCCGGATGAGCCATAGAAAAATTCACTTCTTTATTTTGCTCAATATTCTTTCCTCTAACAGTCGCAATAACCGTAACCGGCAATTTCTGAAAAGTTGCTATTCCTCCAGTTATAGCCCTATCGTCACTATATAATCTATCTCCACACATTTCATAATAATGTTCAAACACATTAGATATATAATCATATGCATTAGGCCTTTTGGGATTATGGATTATAGACAATTTCTCCCAAGCAGTTATTTTATCCAATCTGGTATGGCCTCCTTCTTGTGAAATCTCAACAAACGATATAAGACATGTCTCATACGTTTTCTTTCAACAATCATATCAACAAATCCATGACTTTTTAAAAATTCTGCAGATTGAAATTCATCTGGTAACCTTTGTTTTATAGTCCCTTCAATAACTCTTCTACCAGCAAATCCCACTAAAACCTTAGGTTCAGCTAATATAATATCACCCAAGGAAGCAAAAGAAGCAGTAACTCCTCCTGTAGTAGGATCCGTAAGAACTGTGCAATAGAACAAGCCGGCTTCTGAATGGAGAGCAACAGCACCCGAAGTTTTAGCCATCTGCATAAGCGATACTATCCCTTCTTGCATCCTAGCACCACCACTAGCTGTAAATAAAATAACCGGTAATTTTTTTTCAATTGCTCTTTCAAATGCTCTAGCAATTTTTTCCCCAACTACAGAACCCATAGAAGCCATCATAAAATGAGAATCCATTATCCCAATAACACAGCGTTCTCCTCTTATCTCACATTCTCCAGTAATTATAGCGTCTTTTAGTCCTGTCTTTGTCATTAAAGACTTAACTTTTTCATCATAACCTGGAAAATCTATGGGATTCACGCTGCTAAGATTCGCATCATATTCCACAAAAGTTCCTTTATCAGCAGTAATTTCCAAACGTTGAAGCGCTGTCAATCTTGAATGATATCCACACCTTGTGCATATACGCCCAGCATTCACAAACTCTTCTTTAAATATTGCCGTCTGACATCTAGGACACTTAAACAACAAATCTGATGGAATATTAACTTTATTTTTCTTTGGACTTTTTATATCTATTTTTACACGAGACTTAACAATCTTAAACAAGTCCTCCATCAATAAAACTCACAACCCTTCAAAAAATCAAACCACATTGCTAAACTTTATAAAACATAAAAACTACGGACAATCTAAAAATCCAAGTTAGAATATATCACAACTGCCAAATATAGTCAACAACAAAATTATAAGATCAATATCCTAACCTAGACAAGAAACCTATATCCACGTTACCCTTTTTAAAATCTTCATTTCTAAGCAATGACAGCTGAAAATCTATATTTGTCGATATTCCTCCAACTATAAATTCGGCTAATGCCCACCTCATTTTAGCAATCGCTTCATCTCTAGTTGGAGCATGTGCCATAACTTTAGCAATCATGCTATCATAATGCGGTGTTATGGTATATCCAGAGTATACCGCACTATCCACTCTTATTCCATTTCCGCAAGGAACATATAGTTCACTTATTTTCCCGGGCACAGGCATAAATCCTTTTTCAGGCATTTCCGCATTTATTCTACACTCTATAGCATGGCCATTAATCTTAATATCTTCTTGAGAAATATCTAATTTTTGAGAATTTGCAATTTTGATCTGGTTTTTCACAATATCCACACCAGTGACCAATTCAGTTATACCATGCTCAACTTGAATTCTTGTATTCATCTCCATAAAATAGAAGTTGTTATCTTTATCTAGCAAAAATTCAACAGTTCCCGCATTATAATATCCACAAGCTTGCGCAGCAGCAACGGCAGCCATTCCCATTTTTTCTCTAAGAACATCATTAACAGCAGGACTAGGCGTCTCTTCTATCATTTTTTGATTACGTCGTTGCATAGAACAATCTCTCTCGCCAAGATGAACAACATTTCCATGCTCATCAGCAATAAGTTGTATTTCTACGTGACGAGGATTTTCTATAAACTTTTCAATATACACACCCGGGTTTCCAAAAAAAGACTTTGCTTCAGTTTGTGCAACAACTATTGCAGCTTCCAATTCCTCTGGAGAATCCACTCTGCGAATTCCTCTTCCTCCACCTCCAGCTGTTGCTTTAACCATAACAGGATACCCAATCTCATCAGCAATGTTCAAAGCTTCTTCTGTGTCATTAACCAATCCATCAGAACCAGGAATAACAGGCACTCCAGCCTGTTTCATAGTATTTTTAGCTTTAACCTTATCCCCCAAACTATCCATAGCTTCCGGCGAAGGACCAATAAACTTTATGCCACACATCCCACACATTTTCGCAAATCCACTATTCTCAGATAAAAAGCCAAATCCTGGATGGACTGCATCAGCTCCTGTAATCTCACAAGCAGCAAGAATAGCCTTAACATTCAAATAACTATCTTGAGTTTTAGCTGGTCCGATACAAACAGCTTCATCTGCAATTTGAACGTGTAAAGATCCCTTATCTGCCTCAGAATAAACTGCAACAGTAGAAATGCCAAGTTCCCTACAAGCATGAATTACTCTTACAGCTATTTCTCCTCTGTTTGCAATCAATACTTTACCAAACATTATAATATAACTCCTCCAGATGGTTTTTAAAACTATTTTTCAAGTGCAAACATAATCTCAGCAGAAACCGCTTTCTTACCATCAACAGTTGCAATTGCTTTACCAACTCCAATTGGTCCTTTAATTTTTATTATTTCAACACTAAGTGTAACCGTATCTCCAGGCAAAATTTGTCTTTTAAAACGAGCCTTATCTATTCCGCCAAAAAAAGCAATCTTTCCTTTATTTTCAGGAACAGCCAATATACAAACTGCTCCTGCTTGAGCTAACATCTCAATTGTTAAAACACCTGGTTGAACAGGCTGATTTGGAAAATGTCCTTTAAACCACGATTCATCTTCTTTTAAATGTTTTTTAGCAACAACCCTCTTACCAGGTTCCAGTTCAACAACTTCATCTATCAGTAAAAAAGGATCCCTATGTGGAATAATTGACTTTATTTGTTCTTTGTCCATCAAAGACATTTTATTCTACACCTCTCATTTTCAATACATAAAAAGTTTGAGTAAATCTAATCTATAACCATTATTGGCTGACCATATTCTACACTTTCACCAGATTCAACTAAAATTTCTTTAACAACTCCAGTAAATTCACTCTTTACCTCATTCATTAACTTCATAGACTCTATTATATATATGACGTCTCCTTTATTAACCTTATCTCCCACCTTAACAAACGGTGGTTTACCTGGCGAAGGAGTACTGTAAAACGTTCCAACAATTGGTGATTTAATAACATTTCCACTTAACACCTTTTCGGGTTCTACAACATCAGATTGATCTACAACATTATCTGACACACTGCTATTTTTAACAGAATTAATTGAATTTTTAAATGGATTAGACTCTATAACAATTTCAAAGTCATCACAAGAAACTTTCAATTTAGTTATCTTTGATTTTTCAACACGATTTATAAGATAATCAATCGTATCAGTTTCAAATTTAAAATCACGCATTATAGCTCTCCTTAGCCCTCAAATTTTTTAAAACATACTGTTGCATTATGTCCACCAAAACCTAGCGAGTTTGATATAGCATATTTAATGTCTTTTTTCCTAGCACCATCAACAACATAATCTAAATCACAATTTTCATCTGGAACTTTATATCCAACAGTTGGCGGAACAATTCCATTTTTCAATGCTAAAACCGTAGCTATAGCCTCAGCAGCTCCTGCAGCACCAAGCATATGTCCTGTCATAGACTTAGTTGAAGACATAATTAATTTCTTCGAATGCTCTTTAAAAACAATCTTAGTTGCATTGGTTTCAGTTAAATCATTCGGTCCTGTAGATGTTCCATGTGCATTAATATAATCAATATCTTCCGGTTTTATTCCAGCATCATTTATTGCGTTAATAAAACATCTAGCTGGACCTTGTGCACTAGGATCGGGCTTTGTTATATGATATGCATCTCCCGTTGCACCATATCCAACAATTTCACCATATATTTTAGCATTTCTAGCCTTTGCCGATTCAAGCTCTTCTAAAACTAAAGCAGCAGCTCCCTCTCCAATAACAAATCCATTTCTTTCTTTATCAAAAGGAATCGAAGCTCTATCTGGATCATCACTTTTTGTTAGTGCAGTCATATTGCTAAATCCTGCAACAGTTAGTCTACTAATGCCAGACTCAGCTCCTCCAGCAAGACATGCATCCAAATAACCATCTCTAATTTTCCTAAATGCCTCACCTATAGCATGATTTGATGAAGCACACGCAGTAACAATATCAAGATTATCACCTTTAAATCCAGATTCAATAGATATCATACCTGCTGCCATATTTGAAATCATCATTGGAACAAAAAACACTGAAACCCTACTTGGCCCTTTTTCAACACACTTAGTATGTTCTTTCTCCATTGTTCCCATTCCGCCTATTCCGCTACTAAAAACAACTCCTACTCTAAAAGGATCATAATATTCAAGCAACTTTTCTCCGTTCAAAGCATCTCTAGCGGCTGCCAAACCTAATTGACAAAATCTATCTGTTCTTCTCAGTTCTTTTTTATCAAAATATTCTAACGGATCAAAATCATAATCATAAGATGCAACTTTAATATCTAATCCTGTCGTATCCATAAACTCGATGGGACGTATTCCATGGATTCCATTTTGCAAATTATCCCAATAACTAGTTACATCATTTCCTATAGAGCTTTTTATTCCCATACCAGTTATAACAACACGTCTCTTATTTATATTTTGCATTCTAAAAACACACCTCACTAAACAATATGTCACCTACATTGATAAACATCCATCTATAAGAATTACCTGACCACTAACATAACTAGAATCTGGTCCGCACAAAAAACTAACAACACTAGCAACTTCTTCAGGTTGACCAAATCTTTTAACTGAAATGTGTTTTTTTATTTCTGTTTTCAAATCATCTGGCAAAACAGCAGTCATATCAGTTTCAATAAAACCGGGCGCTATCGCATTAACTAATATTCCTCTAGCACCTAATTCCTTTGCTGCAGTTTTAGTCATTCCTATAATTCCTGCTTTAGATGCAGCGTAATTAAATTGACCTGCATTTCCGTTAACTCCAGCAACCGAAGAAACGTTAACAATTCTTCCACTTTTTTGTCTCATCATAACAGTTCCAACCAGCTTAGTCATGTTAAATACACCTTTGTAATTAACGTTAGTCACAGCATCAAAAGCTTCTTCCGACATTCTAACTAACAGTCCGTCCTTAGTTATTCCTGCATTATTTACCAAACAGTCTATTGAGCCAAATTTTTCCTTAACACTTGCAACCATATTTTCGCACTGATCATATTTCGAAACATCTGCAACAAAACACTCAGCTAAAACACCAAATTTTCTGCATTCTTCAGCAACTAAATTACCACCATTTTGCATAGAATATTCATTATAACAATTTATCGCAATATTAAAACCATCTTTAGCCAATCTTTTAGCAACTGCAGCTCCCAATCCTTGAGAAGCTCCTGTAATTAAAGCAGTTTTGTTAGAACTCATATTAAAAAAATCCTCCTCAAATAAACACAATATTTATTAATAAAAAACACATTTAAATTTAAAAATTAAACTGTTAAAACAATTGCTCCATAAATCAATCCAGCTCCAAAACCAACCATTCCAACTTTATCTCCAGGTTTTACTTTTCCTTGTTCAACCAACTGAGTTAAACAAACTGGAATACAAGCCGAAGATATATTACCAGTTTCTTGTATATTCACAAATATCTTATCTATATCAACATTCATTCTCTTCACAGCAGTTTCTATTATTCTAATATTTGCTTGATGCGGTATTATATAATCCAAATCGTTAGGCCTAATACCTGCTTTTTCACAAGCTTTTTCCATAGCATCAGGCATAGCGTTAACTGCAAACTTATAAACCTCTTGTCCATCCATATACATATACCGTCCTGTCTCATTTGGAAAAGCTTTGGCGTTTTCAAATGCAACATTTTCATCAGTAAAGCCATTATTAGCAGGATATAAGTGTGCATACAATAACTCAGCACCAGTTCCATCTGTCCCAAGATATGAATATGCCTGATTATCACTTCTGGTTACAACAACAGCACCCGCTCCATCTCCAAACAAAACACATGTTGATCTATCTGTGTAATCTATTGTTTTTGTAACATTTTCCGAAGAAATTACTAAAACAGTATTTATATTGCTATCAGTATCTATATATCTTTGTGCCATATCTACTCCATAAACAAAACCAGCACAAGCACAGCATATATCTATTCCAAAAGCATTTTTAGCACCCAATTTTCCTTGAATAACATTAGACATGGAAGGGTATGCAAAATCAGCCGAAATAGTTGTAACAATTATCATATCAATTTCTAACGGGTCTATCTTAGCATTGCTTATTGCATTTTTAGCAGCCTTTAAACCCATAGACCAAGTATATTCTCCTTGTGATATATGACGACGCTTTATCCCCGTTCTTTTTGTGATCCACTCATCTGAAGTATCAACTATTTTAGTAAAATCTTCATTAGTAACAACCTTTTCTGGCAAATACATTCCAGCTCCCAAAAGCCTAATTCCCATTGATAAAATCCTCCTAAAGGAAACAGTTTAAACTCAAGAATAGTCTTAATTTTTGCAACAAAAACACATAAAAATTTTTATGTCACAAAAAATAATGCAAAACAATTTAACATAAACTGTCCTTGCAATACGTTTGTATAGTATGTTAAAATTTAATGTAGCAAGTATTTTATCCTGCTAGATTAAAAACAAAAAATTAACTACACAAACAAAATTCACTCTATATTATGATAAGGTTATAAATGGATTTTGTCAATGTTTTTAGTCAAAATGAAATGTTTCAATACAATAAAACATCAAAATCATATACATAAATAACATGTAAAAATAAATTAGAAGAGGTTTTATAATGTCAAAAATTTGTTTTTTATTTTCAGGTCAAGGTTCTCAAAAAATTGGAATGGGTAAAAGTCTTTGTGATATAAACTCAAATTCAAAAAAAATATTTGAGTGTGCAAGCGATATTTTAGGATTTGATTTACTAAAAATTTGCTGTGAATCTACGCCAGAAGAATTATCAAAAACTAAATATTCTCAACCAGCAATTATGGCAGTTTCCCTTGCTGCTTTTGAATGCTTAAAAGAAAGAAATGTTAAGCCAGGTGCTGTTGCAGGACATTCTCTAGGCGAATATGCAGCTATGGTCGCATCAAACATTTTATCTATTGAAGACGGTTTTAAAGTAATTAAAGCACGTGCATCTGCAATGCAAAAATGTTCCACAAAACACGATGGTTCAATGTGTGCAATAATAGGTGTAGACCCTAATATAATAGAAAAACATTGTGAAGAAATCAATGGATATGTTACATGTGCTAACTATAATTCTCCACTTCAAACAGTTGTAGCAGGAGAAGTTGAGAGTGTGAAAGAACTAGCAGATAAATTAAAAGACATAGCAAAAAGATGCATATTTTTAAATGTTAACGCTGCGTTCCATTCTGAACTCATGAAACCAGCTGTTAAACCCTTTTTAGATGAAATTCAACAAATAAAGTTTTCAAAACCAACAATCCCTTTTTATAGCAATTTAACTGGATCTAAATTATATGATAGCGTTGATATTAAATCAACATTAGGAAAACATCTAACATCTCCTGTTCGTTTCACCGATGAATTAAACTCAATGAAAAACGACCAAATAGACACTTATATAGAACTAGGCCCAGGCAAAGTCCTTTCAGGATTAGTAAAGAAAACACTAACAGATGTCCAAATTTTAAATGTTGAAGATGAAAAATCATTGCTAAAAACACTAACAGATCTAAATAAAGTATAAAATTAAACAGGAGAACCTATGAAAAAGTTTTACGGATTAATTGGCCATCCACTTTCACACAGTTTTTCTCCTCAGATACACCAAAAATTATTCGAACTATCTTCAATAAAAAATTCGACGTATGAATTACTAGATATTTCACCATCTGAATTTAATACATTTATTAATAACGCGTCCCATTTAGATGGTTTTAACGTAACCATACCATATAAAATCAAAATGTTGGAAAAACTAAAACAACTGGATGCAACAGCCAAAAAATACGGTTCTGTAAACACAGTGAACAAAGAACCAAATGGATCATATAAAGGCTACAACACCGACATATTAGGATTATTAAAATCAATAAATTCAGAAGGAATATCTCTAAACAAAAACGTTTTGTTATTAGGATGTGGTGGAGTTGGAAGAATAGTTGCCATAGAAACAATTTCTCAAAATGGCGACCTAACAATTGCTGTAAGAACCTCATCTATCCAAAAAGCTCAAAATTTAAAATCAGAAATTATTAAACAATATAAATCAGCCAATATTAAAATTGTAAACATAAATAAAATACCCAATGTACATTTTGATGTATTAATTAACGCAACTCCTTGCGGAATGTTTCCCAATATCAACCAAATGCCAATCTCTCCAAATGTTTGTTCTAAAACCCGAGCAATATTTGACTTAATATATAATCCTAATGAAACACTACTAATGAAAACCGGTAAATCATATGGATGTAAAATAATTGGAGGATTAGAAATGTTAGTATGGCAGGCAGTATATGCTCAACAAATTTGGAATAATATAAAGTTCAATGAAAATGATATTCAAAATTTAATTAATGAAATGAAAAATAAATTCATATGAGGAAAAACAATGAAAAATATATATGCATGTGGATTCATGGGTTGTGGAAAGTCCTTAGTATCAAAAATAATTTCTAAAAAATTAAAAATTAATCTCATAGATACAGATAGACAAATCCAACAATCAAAAAACATGCAAATACACGAGATTTTCGAAAAATATGGAGAATCTTATTTTAGAAAATTAGAGAATGAATTACTAAAGAGTTTGACAAATACTAGCAATTCAATTATTGCAACTGGTGGCGGAATGTTAATAAACAATAGTGAAAATGCAAAAATAGCAAAATCAAATGGAATAATAATATTTTTAGAAACACCATTTGAATTATGTTGGAATAGAATAAAAAATTCTAGTAGACCATTAATAAAAAACAAAAGTATTATTGAAATTAAACATCTCTATGAAGAACGTCAAAAACAATATCGAAAAATATCAAATATTGCAATTCTTAATAACAAATCATCAATATACTGTGCAAATAAAATTGTAAATATACTTATAAGAAGAAATGATACAAATTCATAATTCTGAATTTGTATCATTTCTTTTTTGGCTTAAATATCAATGCAACCAATATACCAAGCAAAACTGCTGCACTTATTCCAGTTGATCCAGCCGTTAATCCACCTTGCAATATTCCCACAATTCCTTCTTCTTTTATAGCTTCTTTTACTCCTTCGCTGAGTAAATAACCAAATCCTGTTAGCGGAACTGTTGCTCCAGAACCTGCAAAATCAACAATAGGTTTATATATTCCAATAGAGCCCAAAAATACACCTGCAACTACAAAACCAACTAAAATTCTTGCCGGAGTTAATTTAGTATAGTCTAGTAAAATTTGACCTATAACACATATCAATCCGCCAACACAAAACGCTTTCAACAAACTAATTGCAATTTCCATTATTCACTACCCTCCAAAAAAACAAGATGTGCTACTCCAGGTATACTTTCCCCTTGCTGATTAGCCGTTGGAGACATCAATGCTCCAGTTGCAATAAACAAAACTTTTTTTAATTTTCCACAATTCAATCTATCTAAAACATCTGCACATAAAACTGCAGCCGAACAACCACATCCAGATCCTCCAGAATGAACATCTTGTCGCTCACGATCAAATAATAAAAGTCCGCAATCACTATGTTTTCCTTTTAGCGGATATCCCTCTCTATCCATAATTTCACTTAAAATAGCCGATCCAACTTGTCCTAAATCTCCGGTTAAAATCATATCGTAGTCTTGAGGAGCCGTTCCTGTATGTTTAAAAAAATTAATCAATGTATTAACTGCAGCAGGAGCCATTGCAGCTCCCATATTATTCATATCTTTAATCTGATAATCTACAATTTTTCCAATACATACTGCTCTTACTTTTATATTTCCTTTTACTTTTCCACTTAAAACAACTGCTCCAGCAGCAGTAGCAGTCCATTGAGCTGTTAAAGGTCTTTGTCCACCATATTCTAACGGAAATCTAAATTGTCTCTCAGAAGCACAAAAATGTGAGGATGTAACTGCAATAGCTCTATCAATTAATCCTGACGCTACAAAAACTGAGGACAACGAAATTGACTCTGCCATTGTTGAACATGCTCCATACACCCCAGCAAAAGGTATGTCTAGTTCTCTAAGGCCATAGTTTGTTCCAATGCATTGATTCAAAAGGTCACCTGCAAATGCAATGTCTATATCATCAAATTTTAAATTCGCTTTTTCTATAGCTTTTTTAGCAGCACATAGTTGCATTTTACTTTCAGCTTTTTCAAATGATTTTTCTCCATCCATATCACCTTCAAAAACCTTATCAAATTTACCTTTTAAAGGTCCACTCGCCTCCATATCTCCCGCAACAGCAGCAAATCCTACAATTGATGGAGGATTTTCAAAAAAAATTACCCCTCTTGATCTATTCATATGCTTCCTCCAAACAACTCAATAATATAAAACACAATGCCCGATACTATAGATGCTATGGTTCCATATACTATAACCGGTCCAGCAATAATAAACATTTTAGAAGATACACCTAAAATAAATCCTTCTGTTTGAAACTCCAATGCTGGTGAAACTACTGAATTGGCAAAGCCAGTTATTGGAACAAATGTACCTGCTCCCCCTATTTTCGCAATTTTATGAAAAATACCCAGTCCTGTCAATAATGCTGTTATAAAAATTAAAATTACAGATACCCATATTCCACTATGTTCTTTATTCATACCTAAACTAACAAACCATAATCTAAACACCTCTCCTATAGCACAAATTGTCCCTCCAACTAAAAATGCCAATGGCATTGTTTTAAATATAGGTGAATTGGGAGAACATTTTTTAACTAATTTACCATAATCCTCATATGACATATTCAAAATTCCATACACCTCTCAGACATAATTTTAAATAACCCAACATATGATTTTAATTTCTATTTATTATTTTTGCTTGGTATTACTTTTTTATTCAAATAAATAAAATTATTTTTTTATTGACAAAACACAACACCAGCTTTGAATCTTCAATAGTCCAATAATAAAATTGGTTGCAAACTAATATAACTTTTGGTATAATTTACAAGTGCGTTTTTACACTTATAAATTTATAATTTGAAGTAAATTTAATTTTAATTTAAAACTTTACGCAAAGAGAGGTTAAGAATATGCCTGCAAAAGTTGTAGTTGGTGTTCAATGGGGAGATGAAGGAAAGGGTAAAATAATTGATATTCTTTCATCTAGAGCAGATGTTGTTGTTCGTTCTCAAGGCGGAAATAACGCCGGACACACTGTAGAAAATAACAATGAAACATATAAACTACGTTTAATTCCATCAGGAATTTTATATAAAGATACCGATTGTATGATTGGCTGTGGAGTCGTTTTAAATCCTGAGTCAATTCTGGAAGAAATTAATGAATTAAAATCAAGAAACATAAGTTTTGATAGATTTTTTATAGATCCACGTGTTCACGTAGTAATGCCTTGGCATATATTATTAGACGGTGCATCAGAAAAACTTAGAGGAAAATCAGATATAGGAACAACTCGTAGAGGAATAGGCCCATGTTATATGGATAAAGCCGAACGAAGCGGTATTAGAATGTTTGATCTAATCAATCCAGACATATTTAGAAAAAAAGCAAAAAGTGTTGGAGAACTAAAAAATCGTTTACTAACTGAAATTTATGGCGAAAATCCTATTGATATAGACGATGTTATTGAAAAATACATAGAATATGGAAAAAAACTAAAACCTTTTGTTAAAGACGTTTCGGTTAAAGTATTCGATGCCTATAACAATAACAAAGAAATTCTATTTGAAGGCGCACAGGGAACTTTATTAGACATCGATGTTGGAACATATCCTTTTGTTACATCTTCCAACCCAATATCTGGTGGTGTTTGCACAGGAACTGGAATAGGTCCTACAATGATTGACGAAGTAATTGGAGTTGCTAAAGCATATACAACTAGAGTTGGAAAAGGTCCTTTCCCAACAGAGTTGTTTGATGAAGTTGGCGATTTAATTAGAGATAGAGGCAATGAATTTGGAACAAATACAGGCCGTGCTAGAAGAATTGGATGGTTTGACAGTGTTATTTTAAGACACGCTGTTAGAACAAACGGATTAACCGGTTTAGCAATCAACAAATTAGATACGCTTAGTGAAATTGAAACTTTAAAAGTATGTTCAGCATATAAAAACCAAAATGGTGAAATTATTCGAGATTTCCCAACTTCGTTGGAAGAGCTAGACAACTTAACTCCAGTTTATGAAGAGTTTCCTGGTTTTAATGAAGATATTAGTAATTGTAAAAATTATGATGACCTTCCTCAATCATGTAAAGACTATATTTCTAGATTAGAAGAATTATGTGAATGTCCTGTTAAAATGGTAGGTGTTGGTCCAGCTAGGTCTCAAAATCTTGAACGTTAATTAATAAAAATAAAAAGCACTTTAAGCAAAATGTATGCTTAGAGTGCTTTTTTGTTATATAATAAGTTATTTAGTTCCAAATATTCTATCTCCTGCATCACCCAAACCAGGCAATATATATCCATCTTCATTTAAACACTTATCTAATGCTCCACAAAAAACAGCAACGTCGGGATGATTTTTTTCAAGCAAACTCATTCCTTCTGGAGAAGCTATTATACACATAAATCTAATATTCTTAGCTCCATAATTTTTCAAAATATCTATTGCATGAACAACAGAACCACCCGTAGCCAACATAGGATCAACCAAAATAACCTCAGAATTATCTAAATTAGCAGGCAATTTACAATAATATTCTACAGGCTTTAATGTATCTTTATCTCTAAACATTCCTATATGTCCAACTTTAGCAGCTGGTATAAGTTCTAACATTCCAGATTCCATTCCAAGACCAGCTCTAAGTATTGAAACAATTGCAATTTTCTTACCTATTACACTCGCCCTTGTTTGCGTTAGAGGAGTTTGTAATTCTATTTCAGTAAGTGGCAAATCTCTAGTAGCTTCATATCCCATTAACAAAGAAATTTCATGAACTAGCTCTCTAAACTCCTTTGTTCCAGTTCCTTTATCTCGTAGCAAAGATATTTTATACTGTATTAGCGGATGTTCCATTATAACTGACTTCATAAAATCAAAATCCTTTCTATAACTAAAAACATCATAAATTTTGCATATTTTCAATTGCTGTTATTTTTTCGATACGTTTTATATGTCTTCCTCCCTCAAACTCAGTGTTTAAAAAAGTTTCAACTAATTCTAATGCCAAACCAATTCCAACAACTCTGCCTCCTAAGCAAAGCACATTAGCATCATTATGTAAACGAGTAAACTTGGCAGAAAAAATATCAGAACAACATGCTGCTCTTATGCCAGCAACTTTATTTGCAGCAATAGAAATACCAATTCCAGTGCCACAGAACAATAAAGCCTTTTCACACTCACCTTTAACCACAGATTTGCACGTTCCAAGAGCAATATCAGGATAATCACAAGAACTAGTATTATAGCATCCAAAATCTTTATATTCAATACCCTTTGCTTCAAGATAATCAATAACACCTTTTTTTAATTCATATCCACCATGATCACTTGCAATAGCTATCATTGTTTTCCCCCTAATTCTTTTCTAATTCTCTCTGCTTGAGATAGTCTCAAATATGTAGGAATCACTTCACTTTCCAAACAAAAGTCGTCATTTTTTAAATTTTCAAGACCGCAAAAACCTACACTAGCCGCCCTTTGTAATCTAAGCTGTGGTGGAGCAATTCTAACATCCAAAACTTGTTTCATTTTATCATAACAAAGCTCTGCCCCATCACCAACTAAAACAACAGGAACATCATATTCCATTGATTTTAGTTGCTTCACGAGTTCATCTATTGATACTGCTCTATCTTCACAAAGTCTAGCATTTGTTTCTTTTCGCATATCGAACAACGCATTATATACCTGATCTCTTCGTGCATCCATAACACTACACACAATGGCTTCCATTCCTTCTAAATTTCTTGCCAAAGCCCAAAGTGTTGAAACTCCAATACAAGGACAATTTAACGCTTTCGCCATTCCTTTAGCAGATGACACTCCTATTCTAAGTCCTGTAAAAGAACCTGGTCCCACAGAAACAGCTACTGCATCAACATCTTCAAGTTTTTGTTTTGCATTGTTTAGCATATTTTCCACCATAACCATAAGTGTTTGAGAATGGGTCAATCCTGCTGTTATAGAACTCTCACAAACAACTAAATCTTCCTCACAAATTGCACAAGATGCTGTTAACGCACTACTCTCAAGAGCTAAAATTCTCATTCAAATCCCCTACAAACTTCTATTTGCCTTGTGTTTTCTCCAACCTTTTTTATGCCAATTTTTATAACATCTCTAGGCAAAAATTCAATAATATTTTCACTCCACTCAACAACAACAATATTCTTTCCATCCAAATATTCGAAAAAATTTGTTGTTACCAAATCATCTTCTCCTAAAACACGATACATATCAAAATGGATTAGAGGAACAGGTCCAATATATTCATTAACTATTGAAAACGTTGGACTAGAAACCTCACCCTGAACACCCAGTCCATCAGCCAAACCTCTAACAAAAGCTGTTTTGCCTGCTCCCATTTCTCCAAAAAATGCTATACAATCTCCACTTTCCAAACAATTCGAAAATTCCTTTGCAAATTCTTCAGTTTCCTTGTATGAGTTAGTTATTTTTATAAAAGGCAGCTTAAAAGCATTTTTAATCTCTTTCATTTAAAATAATCCCATTATCTTACCATCAACAACGTCAATTGAAAGAGCTGATGGCTTCTTAGAAAGCCCTGGCATAATCATAATGCTGCCCGTTAACATTATTACAAAACCAGCACCTGCTGCCAACCTAACTTCATTTACAGGAACAACAAAATTTTCAGGGCATCCTAACGCTTTAGGATCTGTGGAAAGAGAATATTGAGTTTTTGCAACACAAACAGGCAAATTATCATACCCCATACTTGCAAAGGAGTCTAATTGTTTTTTTGCTTTAGCAGAATATGTAACACCTGATGCTCCATATATTTCCTTAGCTATTTTTTCCATTTTTTCTTTCAATGTTAACTTATCTTCATAAAGAAATTTAAATTTCTTAGGCTCTTCGCAAAGTTTAACTACTTTTTTTGCTAGTTCAACTCCACCTTCTCCACCTTTTGCAAAAACTTCAGCTAATTCAAATTCACAATTTTCTTGCTTGCAACATTTCTTAATTACATCAAGTTCCTCATCACTATCGCTCTCAAATTTATTAATAGCAACAACAACTGGAACACCATATTTTTGCATATTATTTATATGTTTCTTTAAGTTAACAATTCCTTTTTTAACTGCATCAACATTTTCATGCAGCAACTCGCTCTTTTCAACTCCACCATTATATTTAAGAGCACGAACAGTTGCCACTAAAACAACACAATCTGGCGATATACCAGCATATCTGCACTTAATATCAAAAAATTTTTCAGCTCCCAAGTCAGACCCAAAACCTGCCTCAGTTACAACATATTCTCCTAATTTTAAAGCAAGTTTTGTTGCTTTAACAGAATTACACCCATGAGCAATATTAGCAAAAGGTCCCCCATGAATTAAAGCAGGTGTATTTTCTAATGTTTGAACTAAGTTAGGATTAATAGCATCTTTCATTAGAGCAGTCATAGCGCCTTGGGCATTTAAATCGCCAGCAAACACAGGCTTCTTGTCATATGTATATCCAATTAAAATTTTTGAAAATCTATTTTTTAAATCATCTAAATCTTCAGCCAAACACAATATAGCCATTATCTCAGAAGCAACTGTTATTATAAAACCGTCTTCACGTGGAACACCATTAACAGATCCTCCCAATCCTACAACTATATTTCTCAGTGCCCTATCGTTCATATCTAAACAACGTTTAAAAACGATAGTTCGTGGATCTATGTTCAAATCATTCCCTTGCTGAATATGATTATCTATTAATGCACACAATAAATTATTAGCAGAGGTTATAGCGTGCATATCTCCAGTAAAATGCAAATTTATGTCTTCCATAGGAACAACCTGTGAATATCCACCACCAGCAGCTCCTCCTTTAATTCCAAAAACCGGACCTAATGATGGTTCTCTAAGAGCCAAAACCGATTTTTTGTTTATCTTATAAAAAGCTTGCCCAAGCCCAACACTAACAGTTGTTTTTCCTTCTCCCGCTGGCGTTGGATTTATAGCAGTAACTAGAACTAATTTTCCATTTTTATTGTTCTTTAATTTTTCACCAGCTTCATAGCCAATTTTTGCTTTATATTTTCCATAAAATTCCAAATCATCTCTTTGTAGTCCTATCTTTTCCGCTACTTGATCAATTGGTAGCATTTTGGCTTTTTGTGAAATTTGAATATCCGATAACATAAAAACCTCCCGCTTAACATTTTTATACTAATAACATAGTCAAACATCTATGTTTACCACAAAGCTTATACAATAACATTGTATCACAATATATATGTTTTGTGAACCAAGATAAAAAATATTATATACATTTCGGGCTTGCTTGAAAACTCATTTAAATTCATATATAATGAATATTGTGTAAAGTTAAAATTTATTATACTTTAAACCAATAATTTAGAAACAAATATAATTTTTAGTTAGGATTTAAATATGAAAAACTTTGTCAAAGATACATTTTTATATATTATAGATTACATAAGAACAACAGATATATTTTTAATACTTATGTCTGTTGGTGCTTCCATATTAAGTTTTACTCTAATGTTTTCATTATATCCAGGTCAAATATCTAGCGTTCGAACCATTTATGTTCAAATTATCTCAAGTATTATTGGCATAATATGCGCTATATTTATATCTAATATAGATTATCATCAAATCACAAAAATGTGGAAACAAATCGGAATATCAGCTGCAATTTTCACACTGCTAACTTTAACTCCACTTGGAACATTAAGAGGTGGTGATGGTGCTGGTTCTGCTGACCGTAGTTGGGTACAGCTAGGTTTCACAAATGTTCAACCATCTGAATTTTTAAAAGCAGCTTTTATAGTCACTCTATCCTATCATTGTTTTAAAGTTTCAGATCATATAAATGAACCCAAAACGTTTATGCGCTTATTAGGTCACGCTTTAATTCCAATAGCTATAATATTTCTACAAAAAGACTTCGGAACCATGATAATATTTATATGCATAGCAGCCTGCATATTGTTTGTTGCAGGCATAAACTGGAAAATAATATCTGTTGTAATAGCAATGGGAGTTGTTGCTTTAATATTGTTTCTAACAAACACTCTACCCGACTATCTTTTAAAAAGACTATATGTTATAAACCACTTGGAAGAAACTAAAAGAGGCCTTGGAATGCAACAATATACTGGTCGGATTACTATGGCCTCGGGGAAAATATTAGGCAAAGGATTTAATTCAGATGATATTTTAACTAAAACTCCTGAACTCTATAACGACATGATTTTTGCACATATAGGTCAAGTTTTAGGCTTTGTTGGTTGTGTAAGTGTTCTTTTATGGCTATTCTTGTTTTGCTTACGTTTATTGCAAAACGGGAAAAATGCACCAGATAGTTTAGGCTATTTTATTTGTGTTGGAATTTTTGCAATTATGTTTTTCCAATCAATGGTTAATATAGGAATGGTTCTATGTTTAACACCTGTAATAGGCGTAACTTTACCCTTTATAAGTTCAGGTGGGTCATCAGTTGTTGCAACATATATTCTGTTAGGTTTAGCTCTTAGCGTCCACAATCACACCCACAAATCTACACTATTTTAACAATAAAAGGAGAAAATCAAAATTATGAGAGTAATTACTGGAACTGCAAAAGGAAGACAACTGTCTACTCTAAAAGGTGAAGATGTTCGCCCAACAACTGATCGCGTTAAAGAAGGAATGTTTTCTATAATTCAATTTGATATATTAAACGCAAAAGTTCTAGATCTTTTTGCCGGCTCAGGTCAATTAGGAATAGAAGCTCTCTCTAGGGGTGCTAAAATATGCACTTTTGTTGATAATTCTAGAGAAGCACATAAAATTCAACTACAAAACTTAAAATCAACCAATCTATATAAAAACTCAAGAGTTGTTTTTTCAGATAGTATATCTTTTTTTAAAACAACAACAGACAAATATGACATAATTATATTAGATCCACCATACCATACTGACCTACTTTTACAAGCCTTACAAATCGTTCCAGACAAGTTAACTGATTCTGGAATAGTAATTTGCGAACACCTTAAAACACTAGAAATGCCAGAAAATGTCAAAAACATTTCTTTACAAAAGCAATATAAATATGGTAAAATCAAATTAACAACATATCGTAAAATGTAGAATTAGGAGGGATGTATATTAAAATTGCAGTTTGTCCCGGAAGCTTTGACCCGATAACTAATGGCCATTTAGATATAATATACCGAGCATCTAAACTTTTTGATAAAGTTATAGTTTTGATTCTTAATAATCCACAAAAAAAACCTATGTTCTCAGTTAAACAAAGGTTAAATTGGATAAATACTTCAATAAAATCACTTAACAATGTATCGGTGAACTATTGGTCTGGTTTGTTGATTGATTATATAAAGAAAAATAGTGCTTGTGCCATAGTGAAGGGCATTCGCTCATTTCAAGATTTTGATTATGAATTACAAATGTCAACTGTGAATAAATTATTAGAGCCTTCTGCAGAAACAGTATTTCTTCCCGCAGATCCTAACAAAACACACATAACCTCTACGTTAGTTAAAGACCTATGTCAAATAGGTGGAAACATAGATTATCTTATTCCAAAAGCAATTTTAAAAGATGTAAAAAAAGTTCTAGAGGAGGTAAACAAATGACAGTAAACGACATATTAGACACATTAGAAAATTTAATTGACTGTGCTTGGCGAATTCCAATGACAAATGGAAAATGTGCTATTTCAACAGATGAAATTCAAAACTTGGTTAATGATATACGTTTAACACTTCCTAAAGAAATTAAACAATCCAAAATGATAGTTGAAGATCGAAAAGATATTTTATCCGATGCTAAATTAGAAGCGAAAAATATAATATCAGACGCAGAAAAACGTGCAAATAAAATGATCTCTGAGAATGAAATCACAAAACAAGCACAACAAAAAGCTTCACAAATTATTTCTCAAGCACGAACTCAGTCTAAAGAACTTCGCAAGATGACAAACGAATATGTAGAAAATTTGCTAAATAACATGGAAAGCGTCATTTCAAATAGCTCGCAAAACCTCAAAAATGCTCACATAGAAATAAAGAAAATAATTAAATCTAATAATAATTTGAAGTAAGAAATTTTTTAATTAAAATTTCTTACTTCTATTTTTTCGCCTATTCCGAACAACTCTAACAACCAACCAAACAACTAAAACAACAGAACTAATATATCCCAATACTCCAAGAAGTGGAATTCCAAGCAATTTAGGTTCCATTTGAGTTGTGCAAAGAACCGCAGAACCCAAATTCAATGAACACGAAATGGCACAAACTATTATTTCAAAAACCATAGAATCTATTTTTTTTAATGGTTCTTCGGACCCAACAATTTCTAAATTTGTTTTTAGTTCTCCATGAACAGCCATAGACAATAAATCCGCAAGTGTAACAGGAATTTCAACTCCTCTTTTGATGGCACTATAACCATCTTTCAATAAACCAATAGCTTCTTTTTCTAAATCAAATTTACTAAATATATCTCCAGACATATGAGCCGTTATAATGCCGAACATGTTTATTCCAGGACAACATTCGCTAATTACTCCCTCCATAGTCACCAACCCTCGAACCAACATCGTTATTTCGGAAGGAACAGCTATGTTTTGACCATTGCACAATTCTAATATTTCAGTGAGCATTGCCCCCATATTTATATCATTAATATTCATATTTATGTATTTTTTTACTAAAATCTCTAAATCAGAATATAACTTAGAGTGATTAATAGGTCCATATATATTACCGATCATTAATAAAACTTCTTTTAATTTTCTTATATCATTGCTAGCCATAGATTCAATAGCAGTTTTGATTAAGGTTTTATATCTATCATCAAGTTCGCCCATCATCCCTAAGTCTATAAATACTATTTTACCACCAGATATGATAATGTTACCCTGATGTGGATCCGAATGGAAAAAGGCGTCCTCAAGCACTTGCTTACTATAATTCTCAGCAAGTTTTATCCCTATTTCCTTCATGTCATATCCTAATTTTTTCAAATTTTCAACTTTGTCCATAGAATATCCACTAATCCGTTCCATAACAAGGACTTTAGACGTCGTCAATTTTCTAAAAACATAAGGACAATCCACATATTTAATGCTACTATTTAATTTTTTAAAACGCTCAAGATGTTCCGCCTCTAATATAAAATCCATCTCTTGCTTAGCAACAGCCCACATCTCATCTAAGACATCTCTCAAGTCAATCATATCAGTTGTCTCCGGCGTTACTAAACTTAAAATTTTAATAAACTTGCGCATAAGCTTAATGTCTTCAAACATGACCTTATATATTCCAGGGCGTTGAACTTTAATTACAACCTGCTCACCAGAATCTTTCAAAACAGCACAATAAGCCTGAGCAATTGAAGCAGATCCAATTGGTTCAGTATCAATAGAATCAAAAATTTTATATGGACTAGTTCCCCATTCCTCTTCCATAACTTTCAACATTTTATCAAAAGGAACCGGTTTAACCTTTGTTCTCAGCTCACGCAACTGAACACAATAATGCTCTGGGATAACATCCGATCTCATAGACATCAGTTGTCCCAGCTTAATATATGTAGGCCCCATATCTTCCAAAACCAGTCGCAATTTTTCAGGCGTCAAACCATGAACAACGTCCCGCTTACGCAAGACGTCTACCATAACCCTCAAGCGAGACTTTTCCTTTTCTTTCTTTGTCTCACTCACTTTTTTTCTCCAATTCTATTAACTTTTCTTTTAATTTTTTTAATTCATCTTTAGATAATTTTTCAATATCATTTAAAATATTTATTCCTTCCTTAATAGCTCCATTTTTCAAATTATCCTTAGTTTCATCAAAATCACGTTTTAACTCTTCATTAAGAACTTTACCCTGTTGAATAGTTAATTCACCTTTTTCGACTAATTTATCAATTACTTTTTGTCCTGCCTCAACAGTAGATGCTACAGCACCAACTCCTGCTAAAAACACTTTTTTCATTTCATCTCCAAATAACACAATAACTCCTCCTTAAAAATTCAAAACCAAATTACGAAAATTTATATCAAAATTATTGTCCAAGCGACAAAAGCTATTCAACTTAAACTATTTTAATAATTATAACTCCATTTATTTTGTTCGTCAACAGTTAATATTATTAAAACAATATTAATAATTGTACAAATATATAAATTTTAAATACCATTTACCTTCTAAAAAAATAATAATTTGCATACTTTATCTGTATATAGACACAGAGAGGTGCTGTAATTTTTTAATGAAAAAAAACATTCTAATAAAAGGTGCCCTAACTATATTAAGTGCATCAATAATAACGCGTATTTTAGGCTTTGTCTTTAGAATATATATAGCAGAAAAACTCGGTGCTGAAGGAATGGGCTTATATCAATTAATAACTTCACTATATATGCTTGTAGTAACATTTGCAACATCTGGCATTAGTTTAGCTGTGTCCTGCATGATTGCAGAAAATATTGCAACAAACAAATATGGCTGCTCTAAATCTGTGCTAAAAATTTCAATTCTATGGGCGCTATCTGTTAGCATAATAGTATCAATAATTTTATTAATTTTTTCAATACCAATAAGCACTCATATTTTGAGAGACAATCGAACATTTTATTCTATTTTAATTTTAGCTCCCAGTCTACCCTTTATGTCGGTTTCATGTTGCATCAAAGGTTATTTTTATGCCATGAGAAAATCTCTACACCCTTCAAACGCTATAGTTATCGAACAAATTATAAAGATGATATTCACTATTGGTTTAATTAACTTACACCTAAATAAAAATGATGCTTATTCCTGCGCAATTGTTTCATTCGGAATGACAATTGGAGAAATAGCATCATGCATATATATGGGATCTATATATTACAAATCAAAAAAATATATAAAAAACCAGTCAACCTGTTCGAAAAAAATATTTTCTAACATTTTAAAAATATCAATTCCTATACAAACCAGCTCCACACTCAATTCATCCTTAAGATTAGCTGAAAATATCCTAATAATAGAAGGATTAAAATTTTTCACTCACGGTGACAATAGCGTTGCCACAGGCACATATGGAGTAATAAAAGGCATGGCACTGCCTCTTCTCTTATTTCCAACCTCATTTTTACAAGCAATAATAACCGTGCTAATTCCAGAACTTTCCGGTGCTAATGCGGGTGGTAAAGAAAAATCTATTCGAAAAGCATGTGAAAAATCACTACAACTAACGCTAATTATGGGAATATATATTACTGCCATATTCTTAATCTTTCCACAAGAAATTTCAAATCTTTTTTATAGCAACCCAGATGTCGCACCAATGATTAAAAACCTATGTATATTGTGCCCCTTAATGTATCTAGAAATGGTTTGTGTTGGAATTTTAAACGCTATTGGTGAACAAGTTGCATCAATGAAATATAAAATTATAGACAGCATAACTCGCCTTATTTTAATATGGTTTTTAGTTCCAAAAGGCGGAGTAAATGCATTTTTAATAATAATGATAATCTCAAATTTGTTTACCTCACTGTTGAATTTATACCATCTATTGAAAGTTACATGCCTACCTCTCGATTTAAATAAATGGATAATTAAACCAACTATATCTATATTACTATCATCATGCGTATCTATATTTTTTAAAAATCAACTTTCAAAACTATTTCCAAACTGGCTAACAATATTTTCTCTTGGATTAATTATTATGGTAATATACATAGTATTGCTGTTTAGCTTTAACTGTATAGGAAACAAAGAAATATCATTCATAAAAACATGCTTCAAATTTAAAAATAAAACAAACAAACCCAAACAAAATAATTGACAAAAATTATACAAATTGTAAATGACTATTTTCTCAACTTTTTAGACTTATGATATCTACGAATCTTATTTTTTCTCTTTAAATGCCTCATTATTCTAATACATACTATAACTAAAACAACAGATATTATTATCGAAATAAACCACCAAGATAAAAATACGCTTTGTATAATATTGGATAAAAAAGACAAAATGTTTAAATCAATATCATTGGCAGCAACAACATCTACAGTTCGTATAACCTGATCTGAAAGTTTCAAATCCACTTGTCCCAAAACCTGCCCTTTTTTTATCGGCGCATTAACTTCAGAAGGCAACTTAGACGTATCCCAAAAAATAGTTGAGGAATTTATAGCCTTTGGCATCAACTCAACTACTTCATCTTTTAATGTCAAAACAACAGAATCGGTATTTTGAGCCATATTCACCTTAATATTATTAGGAATCATTTTTTCTCCGGGAATTCCAATAGTAACAAATCTTAAATTTTTAAAAGCCCACTTATAAAGCCCCAAACTATCTACATAAGAATTATTCTCTTCAGTTTGCGGAGCACCCATAGTTATCAATAAATAATTATAATTATCTTCACTCGCCAAACTAATCAAACTCTTTTTCCCATTAAAATTAGCAGTTTTTATTCCACGAACTCTTTCATCATAATATTTACCACCTAAATATCTACTCATCATATGATTACTATGTTGAATCTTCCTCTGTTCAGAATGTTTATCTGTTGCACTCATCATATAGGATTGCGCCGTTGATACTTTTTGAAACGTAGGATTTTGTAAACAATATTCCGTTAAAAGATACATGTCATAGGCCGTTGACAAATTTTCTTCAGATAATCCATCAGGATCTACAAAAACAGTATTTTCCATTCCAAGTTCTTTGGCTTTTGCATTCATTTTTGCAACAAAATCTTCTGTATTATCACCACTAATATAATCCGCCAACATCATAGTAGCCTCTGAAGCAGAAGACAGCATAGTTGCATAAATAGCATCTCGCATAGAAATAGTTTCGCCCCGTCTAATATCTACTGTAGCTGCATTTTTTAAGTAAAGTCTGTCAAAAATATATCTTTTAGCCGTTAATGGTTTATCTAAAAAATTTTCTATATTCTCATCTCCACAAGATTCCAAGGTCAAAATAACAGTCATCATTTTTACTAAAGAAGATGCGGGTACTTTTAAATCTTTATTTTTATCATAAACAACCATTTTTGTATCACGATTTACAAAATATACAGATTCACTCATAATTGATAAATCAATATTGTATGGAGTAGCTGCCAAAGCAGAAAAATTCAAGCTAAAAATCAACAACATTGATATAAAAAACAAAAAAATCCTTTTTGTAAAATTCATATAGACAATCTCCTAGAAATAGTTTAAAATAAACATTGTGGCTACAAAAATTGGTTTTAATTGTAAAATCACAATATAATTAACACATAACGCATAATATTATATCAAACACATAGGTAAAAATCAACAACAGATGTATTACATTTTTGTTAATAATATCTTTCAAAAACCACAAATATTACTTATAGTATATTTACTTTTGATGTAAATGTGATTTTTATATGCAATTATACTTTACGAGTGGAGGAATTAAATTTGATTTGGTTAACAGGCGACAAACATGGTCAAATAACCCCTTTTTCAGAAAACTCAAAATATAAAAAAATTAAGAAAAACGATACTTTAATAGTATGTGGAGATTTTGGCTTTTTATGGAATAAATCCAAACAAGAAATGAAAAATTTAAAATGGCTAACTAAAAGAAAATATACCATTGCTTTTGTCGACGGAAGTAACGACAATTACGATATTATATCTGAATATCCGGTAGAAGACTGGAACGGCGGAAAAATTAGACGAATATCTAAGAATATAGTTTATCTCATGCGCGGTGAATTATACAATATAGAAGACACAAAAATTCTATCCTTTGGCGGAAGTTTTAGTGACAATAATTCGAACGAAGAAACATATTGCTTAGAAAATGCATATCCCACCAAACAGCAAATAGATAATGTTATTAATAATATTAAAAAAGTGAATGGTGCGATTGATTTAATTGTTACACATGAAGCACCCAATTCAATAAAATCATGTTTATGTAACAATAAAGATGAACACAATACTTTTACCAATATACTAGAAGAAATTAGAGTTCATTCTAATTTTAACAAATGGTTTTTCGGTAAATACCATATAGATAAAATAATCCCACCAAAATATTATGCCGTGTTTGAAGACTTAATAAAATTAGAAAAATAAAATAAAGAGTGTGAAAGCTACAACTGTTAGTTCTCACACTCTTTATTTTTTACATAAATCTATTTGTAATTAATGTATAATCTAGGAACTCTTTTTGAAACATTACACATAACCTCATATCCAATAGTTCCAATAAGCTCAGCAACTTCATCAGCTGATATAATATTTTGGCCATCACTTCCAAACAAAGTAACAACATCTCCAGCTTTAACATCTATGCCAGTGACATCAATCATTATATGGTCCATGCAAACATTACCGGCAACACTCGCAACCTTTCCATTTACCAAAACCTTTCCTTTATTAGAAAGTTTTCTAGAATATCCATCGGCATATCCAACCGATACTGTAGCTATTTTTCTTTCGCTATCCGCACAAAAAGTTCTCCCATATCCAATAGTTTCACCCTTTTGAATAGTCTTAACCATACTTACCGTAGCTCTAAAAGACATTACAGGCTTCAACTCTTCACACTTCACTTCACTACTAGGTTGCAATCCATACAAAATAATACCAGGTCTAACCAAAGAAAATCCATTTCCAATTTTCCTCAAAATAGCCGCACTATTCTTACAATGCGCATTTTTTATTGTTGATGCTGCTTTTCTAAACTTTTCAATTTGATCTGATGTAAATTTAACATCCCCATCAGATAATGAATCTGCACAACACAAATGTGTAAATATTCCATTTAATTTAAAACCGGGTAATTTAGCATACTTCATAAAATCATCAGACGGCAAAAAACCAACCCTATTCATACCAGTATCTATAGCTATATGTATAGAAATGCTTTGCCCTATTTTAGATAAATTATCACTCAAAGCAATAGCATATTCTTTACAAAAAACAGATTGAGAAATATTATATTCAGCCAACACATTAACATTTTCAGGAAATGTATATCCCAATACTAAAATTTCACCTTCTATTCCAGCTTCTCGCAAACCAACAGCCTCTTCTAAACTTGCAACAACCCAATTTTCTATTTTAAAATTTTTCTGTAAAAATTTAGAAATACACTGCGATCCACATCCATATGCATCAGCCTTAACAACTGCCATAGGCTTCTCTGATTTATCCAACTTACTAAGTATCAAATTCATATTAGACTTCAATGCATCATAGTCTATTTCTACCCAACAACGTCGCGTATACCTTTGCAAAAAATCCACTCCATACCATTTACTTATTATCATAAATAAGTGCTAAATAACTGAAAATAATATTCAAACAAAAAAAACAACTAAAAACACCTAAAAAATACCGCAATCATCATAATCTTGCCATTTAATATCATGTTGTTTTTTTAAGGAAATTCTATTTAATATAAATGCCACAACAGATGCAACAGTAGCCAAACACAACAATGCTGAAACTGCCGTAAGCATAACATGATTTTTATGTTTACCATGTTTCATAACAGACATCATTCCCTTCTCAAATCAAAAAATATATAACAATTCTAAATCACAAACCTATGATAATATAGTTTACCAAATAAGTCAATATATTACAATTACTATATTTTTACTATATTATTACAATTTTATAACTATCTTACAAATAAAAAAATGTTGCTTAGCCACACACACCCTGGCTAAACAACACAAAGTCAAACAAAAATTTACTTGCTAGCATTTAACAATCTCTGCAACTGAGATTTTTTATTTGCAACTTTATTCTTATGAAAAACACCTTTTGCAGCAGCCTGATCTAACTTTTTAACTGCAAAACGAATAGCTTCTTCTTTATTTTCCAAACCACCGTCAACAGCACTAACTGCAGTTTTTATAGCAGTTTTTAAATTGCTTTTTATCATCTTATTTCTAAGAGTTTTAGTTCTTGTAACTCTAACTCTTTTCTTAGCTGAATTAATATTTGGCACTACCAACACACCCCCTATTGTTCTTAATAAAACGAATGTGAGACACTCCACTCGCTAACATACGCAAATTATTATAACACACTTTATCATCAAATGCAATAATATTTAAAAATAAATGGGCACAATATTTTTATAAAATAAAATAATTTTAAATTAAAAGGGGTGTTTTTAGTTTTGGGAATTAGAACAGACATAGCATCAGAATCTAAAGTATTAAAAGAAAAGATACCAGACGGCGTATCACAAAATATACAAACAATCAATGGCGTTAAAATTATAGAAATCCAAATACAAAATGAAAACGGTGCAAAAATACTAAACCGATCTATCGGAACATATATAACTTTAGAACACTCACATATGCTTTTACCAGAAAATGCGGAAATAATCACAAAAATTCTTGTTAACGAACTAAAAAATTTTACTTCAAATAAAAAATCTGTTTTAGTGGTCGGATTAGGAAATCAAAATATTTCACCCGATGCAATAGGTCCATCAGTTGCAGACAAAATAATTGCAACACGTCATTTAAAAGGTCCCTTAGCCGATCAATTGGGCTTATCACAATTAGCATCTGTTTCTGTAATTGCTCCCGGCGTTCTGGGTCAAACAGGAATAGAAGTATTTGAAATTATACAATCACTGGCTCAAAAAACAAATCCGGATATAATAATAGCCATAGACGCTTTAGCTGCAAAATCAATGGATAGACTTGGCACAACAATACAAATAACCAATACTGGCATATCTCCCGGTTCTGGAGTTGAAAACAAAAGAGCAGAAATATCCAAAAACACACTTAATATTCCCGTTATTGCACTCGGAATGCCTACTGTAGTGGATATGGAAACTATTATTTCAGAAATGTGTCCACATAAAAAAGTTGCCACCTCATCTTCCATGATGGTCACTCCAAGAAATATTGATCAAATCATATCTAGAAGTTCATTGTTAATATCTAATTCAATAAACCAAGCTCTTTTTCCAACACTATCGCCTGAAGAAATTGAAGCGCTCGCTTCATAAGATTAATCAATAATCAAATTTTGGTATAAATAAGCTCATACCCTTCATATGATATTTTAATATATATTTTGTTAAGATCAAGGAGGGTTTTGTTTTGAAACCAAAATACTGGAAATCAAAAATTATATCCCTAATAACCATAACTTCTTTCTCCATAATAAGCAATAAAATAATTATAGAAAATATTCCTTCTGTTGGTGCTATCGTAGAACAAACAGCCATTGCATCAGCACAGTTAACCTTACCCAACAACAGTAATTTTATACCATATATCACAGCAGATAATCAAGAATCCAATTCTTTATCTGTAAACAATTCTCCTGAGATAAACAAACAATCAGAAGTTCAAACAGTAAATAATTCAAATGAACATCCCAAGACAAATACCGATGAACCTCCAATAGCAACATTTAGTGAGGAAGAACTCAATCAATTTCCCGATAACAATGGTCCTATAATAAGAAAACACTATGAAGCTGGATCTACTGAACAATATGTAAATATTGGCAATTCTGCATTTGTTAGAAACATGACAAAATTGCCAAATCAAGTAATAATTGATGCAAACAATTCTAAGCCCGCTTTTACATTAACCAAAGGTAGTGAACCTCAGGTGTTAATATACCACACTCATACTACAGAATCATATGAATTAAAAGAAAAAGATTACTATGCAGCCAACTCGCCAATAAGATCCAAGAACACAAACATGAGTGTAGTTAGAGTTGGCGACGAAATAACAAAATGCTTAGAGCAAGCCGGAATAGGCGTAATCCACGACACAACAATCCATGATGATCCTGCATATAAAGGTGCATATGATAGATCTCACCAAACCATGCGCAAAGCTTTAGAAAAATATCCTTCAATAAAAGTTGCGTTAGATGTCCACAGAGATGCTATTGCAAATGATAAAGGAGAAAGATATGCTCCAATAGCAAATATAAACGGCAGAAATGCTTCACAAATAATGATAATATCCGGTTGCGATAACGGGACTATGAACTATCCAAACTACACCCAAAATTTGGCATTTGCTTGCCTGCTTCAACGTCAACTAGAAACAGACTACCCTTCTTTAACTAGACCTGCCTCCTTTAAATATAAATATTATAATCAAAGTTTAACTCCTGGAACACTGTTAGTTGAATTTGGAGGTCATGCAAATAGCGTAAATGAAGCAATATATGCAGGATGGTTGTTTGGCAAATCGCTTGTTAACGCACTTGCAACCATTCAAAATTAAATTGCCATTAACTACATTAATTTCAAAAAGGTGAAAAAACTATGTTTTATAAAAATAAATTTATAACCATAATTCCAATAATTATTTGCTTTGTAATTGCCGTTCTAACTTCATCTATATTTGTTCATGCAGAAGATGGCAGTCAAAATGATAATAACAAAGAATACATAAAATGGGTAAAATTTAATATACCTAGTGAGGCAATGGAAAAAGCCCTAAAAGCCGATATAGAAAATAAAGATAGTGAACATAAAACACCATTTATAACACTTCTAAGCCTATTAGGAGCAAAATATTGGGGAGAATGGGGAAAATATAAAACAGAAGACATGAATTATTTTATTGAAAAACTAAAATCAGGTGAAAGCGAAAGCAGTCTATCACAAAACTACGAAAAATTCCCATATTTTCAACAAGTATATCAGACGGTATTCTCTGAAATGATAGGAACATATCAAATTTCTAAACAAACAGACTCTAACGGAAGTCCAATATTTGAAGAAAAATATGGCTTAAAAGCATACTCTCCAATTGCATATGGATATAAATTTTCTCACTGCAAAGACTTCGGTAACGCTAGAAGTTTTGGATATCGTAGAAACCATTTAGGAAATGATCTAATGGCTCAAACAGGAACTCCTATTGTTGCTGTCGAAAGTGGAATCGTTGAAAAATGTGCATGGAATAAGTACGGCGGCTGGAGAATTGGAATTCGAAGTTTTGATGGCAAAAGATATTATTACTATGCACATTGTCAAAAAGATCATCCGTTTATTGAAGGGTTAAAGGAAGGCGACACAGTTTGCGCTGGCCAACCAATAGCATACGTTGGAATGACGGGATATAGCACAAAAGAAAATGTAAATGGAATGCAAAAACCCCATTTACATTTTGGAATGCAACTAATATTCGACCCTTCACAAGAAGAAGGAAAAAATGAAATCTGGATAGATGTATATGATATAATTAACTTTTTAGAACATCATAAATCAGTTTTAACAAAAAATCCTGAAGATAAAGACTATAAAACAAAATATATATTCGAAGACCCTACATACAGGAAATTTGTTAAATCAACATAAGTCAATATAATTTTCTATTCCTCTAATTGAAACTTCATCACCACGAATTTCAAAACGAATATTGTCTTTTTCACATATCAAAGCACCTTCACCGGATATTCCTATAGCCTTAGCAATAATTACATCGCCATTTTTCAAAATCTTAACCATTTTTCCAATTGTAACACACCTAGATATATACCGATCTATAAAAAAACTTTCAACAATTTTGATGTTGTTTGTTGAAAGTTTTTTAAAATTATTTTCAATAGATTCAACCAACAACTTAACAATCAAGGCAATACTATACTTTTTACCAGTTTGTGTTAAAAGCGATCCCGCATGATTTAACCCTAGTTGTTGAAACATCGGCTCAGAACTATTTATGTTCATCCCAATTCCTAAAACAATATCAGCGCATTCTCCTTGAATAACACTTTCACACAACAAACCAGCAACTTTTTTATCTTTAACCACAATATCATTAAACCATTTTATTTTCGAATTTTCAATTCCAACTACATCCAACATATCTATAATAGAAATTGCTGTCACAATTGGAATTATTTTTAAAAATTGAACAGGAATGTTTTTTATCAAAACAGAAAGGGCTATGCTCTCATTCTCTACCGAACTCCAACTATGATTTTTGCTACCCCGTCCATTGGTTTGATTGGTTGTTAATATAACAGCTCCGTGGTTTAATTTATCAATATTATTTTTCACATAATCATTTGTGCTTGAAATAGAATCGAAATAAATAAACTGTTTGCCAAATATTTCAGTGTCAAATTTAATTTTCATATTCAACAATTTCCATAATTATATTATCATCTATATTTAATATTCCATAACTAGGACCATAACTTCTAGGACAAGACAAGCTCCCTGGATTCATTATATATAAATTATCTTCGTTTTTTATTAACCTTTTATGAGTATGCCCATATAATATAATATCTGCACCATTTCCCTTAGCAAATTCAACATATTTATCTATATCATCTTTTACATTATGCATATAACCATGACTTGCAAATATTTTGTGAGAATCTACGTCAAAAGTTTCATGATTAGGAACATGATCGTATCCAAAGTCACAATTACCTCTAACAATATTCATAGATAAATTAGGATATAACTTTTGAACTTCAAAAAACTCTTCAGCACCATCACCAAGATGTAAAAACAAATCAGCATCTTTGTTTTTTTCAATAACATCTTTTAAACGATGCATATTTCCATGAGTGTCTGAAATAACAATTATTTTCATTTTAATCTTCCTTTCATAAACAAATCTAAAATAATAATATTATTATCAAGGAGACTATAACATGAATAATCTATCTTCAAGTCAAATAAAAAAACTTTTGCAAATGGCTTCAACAAAATCGCCAGAAGAAATTCTTAATTCTTTGTCACCAGAACAATCTGCAAAAATAAAAAAAATTATGAACAATAAAGAAATGACCGAAAAAATTATAAAATCAAAAGCTGCTCAAAACATAATAAATCAATTTCAAAACAAAAAATAGTTATAAAAACTAGAGGTGATATCTTATGGCGGATTTTTCAGAAATGCTTCAAAACATACTCAAGACAGATGAAGGAAAGCAAGGATTTGCTCAGGCTATGTCTATGTTAGAAGGCAAAAATGATGACTCAAACGAAGATCATCAAAATAATAACTTAAATTCTGACTCATTCCCAATAGATCCTGCTATGCTAATCAAAATGCAACAATTATTCTCTCAAATACCAAAACACGATAAAAACACTGAATTTATAAGAGCTCTCAGACCTCTATTAAAACCAGAACGCCAAATCAAAGCAGATGAAGCAATTAAAATGATGAAAATCTTTTCAATGTTGCCCATTCTGCAAAAAAGTGGAATGCTTGGTCAAATACTATCGGGGTGATTCTTTCTATATTTCAAATAGCTTTCCAATATTATTGTTGCTGCAACCTCATCAATAACACTCTTTCTTTTTTTTCCCCTAGTATTTGTAGCATTCAAATATTGGCTTGCTAACATAGTAGACTGTCTTTCATCCCACAAAACCACTGAAATATCTGTAAGTTTTTTTAGCTCATCTGCAAACTTTTCACACTTTTTCGCCCGCTCACCAAAACTTCCATCCATATTCACAGGGTGTCCTACAACTACCCTTTTAACATCATATTCTGTAATTGCAGTCATAATTTTATTAAGAAGCTGAGAAAAATCTTTTTCAACTATTGTTCCAATTGGAGACGCTAAAAATTCAGTTCTATCACATACAGCCAGTCCTGTTCTGGCATCTCCTAAATCTATAGCCATTATTTTCATAACAAATCACCTACTATTATTTTTATAAGTCCATACCTTTTACCACTCTAAAACAGTACCAACAATTTCATTTATATCTTTAATATTGTTTTCAGTCATCCATTTGTCAATACCATCTAATATATTGATGGGACTGTAAGGATCTGTAAATATAGCAGTTCCAACTTGAAAAGCAGATGCCCCAGCAATCATCATTTCTATAGCATCTTCAGCAGAACTAATTCCTCCTCCACCAACAATTGGAATATCAACTGCCTTATATACTTGCCATACCATCCTAACAGCAACCGGAAAAATAGCAGGTCCCGAAAGTCCACCAACATTGTTTCTAAGTATAGGCCTTTTAGTATTAATATCTATCCTCATACCGAGCAATGTATTAATTAGCGATAAGGCATCAGCTCCAGCACTCTGAGCAGCCTTCGCAATATCAACAATTGACGTAACATTAGGTGATAGTTTAACCATAAGAGGCTTCTGTGTTTTCTGTCTAACCTTAGAAACAACATCATAAGCTGCTTTAGCGGAAGTTCCAAAAGCCGCTCCTCCCTGTTTTACATTAGGACAAGATATATTTAATTCAATCATATGTATATCTGTAGAATCTAACTTCTCTGCAACTTCACCACAAGCTTCAGGTGTGCTTCCAGCAATATTTGCCACTATAGTTGTATTCTTAGTTAATAACCAAGGCAAAGTTTCTTCAATAAAATAATCAATTCCTGGATTTTCAAGTCCAACTGAATTTAACATTCCCATGGGTGTTTCTGCAATTCTAGGCGACAAATTTCCCATTCTAGGCTTATCTGTTGTTCCTTTAATAGAAATGCCTCCTAATTTGTCCAAAGAATAGAATTGCTCATACTCTCTGCCATATCCAAAAGTTCCAGACGCTGTAATTAGTGGGTTTTTAAAATCGACACCAGCTACATTAACCGCCATTTTATTAATCATAATAACACCTCATCAGACTTAAAAACAGGACCATCTTTGCAAACATGCGCTGTCTGTTTTTTTCCATCTTTTTCAATTATACACTGACATCCCAAGCATGCACCAACTCCACACGCCATTCTCTCTTCTAATGAAACTTCACAAAATACATTATATTGATTAGCTATTTCAGCAATAGCTTTAAGCATAGGTTTTGGTCCACAGGCTGCTATTCTGTCAAACTTTTCAGTTTCTAGCGATTGTGTGAGAAATTTTGTTACAAAACCATGTTCACCATAGCTTCCATCATCAGTGCATACAATAGTTGTTCCTTGTTTTTTATAGTCTTCTTCCAAAATAACCATATCTTTATTTCTAAATCCAAGTATAGCTTTAACATGATCGGACCGCTTAGCAAGTTCTAAAAGTGGCGGCGTTCCAATTCCTCCTCCAACAACTAATAATTTTTCATCAGGAACAATATCCTTAAATCCATGCCCTAAAGGAGCAACAATATCAACTTTTGTTCCAACATTCCACTCAGCCATCTTTGCAGTGCCCTTACCCCTAATAGCAAAAACCACTCTAATTGAATCTTCAAATATTTCACATATTGAAATAGGGCGTCTTAAGGTAAATCCGTCAACCAATATATTTATAAATTGTCCTGGTTTTGCTTCTTGTGCAACCTGCTTGTTTTTTAAAATAAAACTATATGTATCAGATTGCAAACAATCCTTTTTTATAATTTCAGCAATTGCCTTAACCATATTCTCTCCCACTCTAATTAAATTTAAGTTTATACATTGTTCATATTAATAATTTCTAAATAAATAATGGATTATTTAAAATAATAACCCATTATCTACAAGATATCAACAATAAAATTACTCAATCTATAGTAACCTTATACTATATATTCTCAGACATATTAGCCATATCTATCATTTCAACATCATTTATATCTTTACCCGTTTTCAAACTGTCAACTAATGCATTAGCTGTATCTATTGAAGTTAAGCATGGTATTGAAAGTTCAACAGTTTTTCTACGAATCTTAACACTATCTCTAACAGGCAAACGTCCTTTAGCTGATGTTGAAACAACATAGCTAATTTCTCCGCTCTCTATTAATTTCAAAGTATTATTATCGCCTTCATGTATTTTTTGAACAGTATTACAAGGAACCATATTCTTATTTAAAAATGAAGCCGTTCCCGATGTTCCAAAAAGCTCAAAACCAAGCTCTCTAAATTTTTCAGCCAATTCAATACTATCTGGCTTATCGGTATCTCTAACAGTAATTAAAACGCCTTTTCTATCGGTTTTGTTCATACTATAACCAGCAGCCAGCAAACCCTTAACAAGCGCGTCTTTAAAGTTTTTAGCAATGCCTAAAACTTCTCCTGTCGATTTCATTTCAGGTCCCAGTTGAGTATCAACATCATGTAACTTTTCAAAACTGAAAACAGGAACTTTAACCGCAACATACTCACCTGATGGAAACAATCCTAATCCATATCCCAAATCTTTCAATTTTTGCCCAAACATAACTTTTGTTGCCAAATCAACCATAGGTACTCCTGTAACCTTACTTATGTAGGGAACTGTTCTAGACGATCTTGGATTTACTTCTATTATGTAAACCTCATTTTTATATACAACATATTGTATATTCAATAATCCTTTAACATTTAAAGCGAGTGCTAATCTTTTAGTATATTCAACTATTTTTTGTTTTATTTCAGCAGAAATATTTTGTGATGGATAAACAGATATAGAATCTCCGGAATGGACACCCGCTCTTTCAATATGTTCCATTATTCCCGGAATTAAAAAGTCCTCACCATCACATATAGCATCAACTTCAACCTCTGTTCCCATCATATATTTATCTATTAAGACAGGATTTTCAATTTTATGCTTAGTGATAATCTCCATATATTCAACTACATCATCACCAGAATGAGCTATAATCATATTTTGTCCACCTAAAACATATGACGGTCTTAATAGAACAGGATATCCTAATTTATCTGCAGCTTCCAGTGCTTCATGAGTTTCAAAAACAGTATATCCTTGTGGTCTTGCTATATTACAATCTTCCAAAAGTTGATCAAATTTTTCTCTATCTTCAGCCATATCTATAGACTCAGCAGATGTTCCTAATATGTTAACGCCCATCTCATTTAATTTTTTAGTAAGTTTAATAGATGTTTGTCCTCCAAATTGAACAATAACTCCAAAAGGTTTTTCTGTTGCAATAACATTTTCAACATCTTCAAGTTGAACAGGGTCAAAATAAAGTCTATCTCCTGTATCGAAATCAGTTGAAACTGTTTCAGGATTGTTGTTGCATATTACAGCCTCATAACCCAATTCTTTTAAAGCCCACGCACAATGAACAGAGCAATAATCAAATTCTATTCCCTGACCTATTCGAATTGGTCCAGAACCAAAAACAATTATTCTTTTTTTATCAGAACCACTTTTTTCAATAAATTCTGAAGCCTCATTTTCATCATCATATGTAGAATAAAAATATGGAGTTGTTGCCGCAAACTCTGCAGCACAAGTATCAACCATTTTAAAAGATGCTTTACGTTTATTTTTTATCTTAAGTCCAGATAAACGCTCAATCGTTGAGTCCAAAAAGCCCATCTTTTTAGCAGCTAGATATAAATTTTCATTCAAATAGCCAAAATCATATTTCTTCGCACCTTTAATACGACATTCCATGTCTGCTAAATTCGCAAGTTTATATAAAAACCAATTATCAATCTTAGTTATATTATGTATATCCTCTATTGTCATATTTGCCAAACTCTGTGCATCACTACGTTTTATATTAACTTCAGAGTTTTTCATTTTAGCACTAAAATCTTCTTCCCAAGCCACAGACTCTGTACTGTTTTTTCCAAAAGCAATAATTCTTTTTATTGCTTCATATACCACAAATAACCGTCTATCATCAACAACATACAATTGTTTTAATAATCGATCATCAGTCATTTTTCCACATTCTGGCAAACTAAGCGTATCTAATCCAAGCTCCGCCCCTCTAACTGACTTCATTATCGCTTGTTCAAAAGTAGGCGCTATACTCATAACTTCCCCAGTTGCTTTCATCTGAGTTCCCAAAGTGCGCCTTGCATAAACAAACTTATCGAAAGGCCATTTTGGAAATTTAACAACAACATAATCTAGAGCCGGTTCAAAACAAGCATATGTGTTTCCAGTAACTTGGTTTATAATTTCATCCAAAGTGTACCCAATAGCAATTTTAGTTGCAACTTTCGCTATAGGATATCCTGTAGCTTTTGATGCTAAGGCTGATGAACGAGAAACTCTAGGGTTAACCTCAATTACTGCATAATCAAAACCATCTGGGCTCAATGCAAACTGACAATTACATCCTCCTTCAACCTTAAGCTCACTTATTATATCAATAGAAGCCGTTCTAAGCATTTGATATTCTCTATCTGACAACGTAACTGCGGGTGCAATAACAATACTATCTCCAGTATGAACTCCAACAGGATCAAAATTTTCCATAGAGCAAACTGTTATAACATTAGATTTGGAATCTCTAACAACTTCAAATTCAATTTCTTTCCAACCAGATACACATTTTTCAATCAATATCTGACTAATTGGAGACAATCTCAATCCGTTTGATGCAATCTCTAAAAATTCTTCTTTGGTTTTAGCAATTCCTCCTCCGGTTCCCCCGAGAGTAAATGCCGGACGTATAATAACCGGTAGTCCAATAATTTCCAAATAATCCAAAGCATCATTTATATTTTCAACAACTCTAGAAGGAATACAAGGCTGTCCAATTTTTTCCATTGTATCCTTAAACATTTGTCTATCTTCTGCTTTGTCGATAGTTTCAGGATTAGCTCCTAATAACTTAACCCCTCTACTTTCTAAAAACCCACTTTTAGCTAATTGCATTGAAATAGTTAATCCAGTTTGTCCTCCCAAAGTAGATAACAAACTATCGGGTTTCTCAATATCTATTATTTTTTCAATAGATTCCACAGTTAATGGCTCTATGTATATATGATCTGCCATAGCCTTATCTGTCATTATTGTTGCTGGATTTGAATTAACCAAAACAACTTCCAGGCCTTCTTCTTTAAGTGCCCTACAAGCCTGTGCTCCAGCATAATCAAATTCTGCTGCTTGTCCTATTACTATTGGTCCAGAACCAATAACCATAATCTTTTTTATATCTTTATTAAGTGGCATATTTTAACAACCACCTTTCAAATTTTTATTTTTATCTATTAAATCAAAAAATCTGTCAAACAAATAATCTGTATCTTGCGGTCCAGCACAAGCTTCAGGATGAAATTGAACTGTAAAAGCAGGAATTTTTCTATATTCTATTCCTTCACAAGTTTTATCGTTAGCATTATAGTGACTAACAAAACCAACTTCATCAGAAATGCTATCTCCAATAACAGCATATCCGTGATTTTGAGTTGTCACTAATGTTCTATCAATTTGCACATCAACAACAGGCTGATTTGCCCCTCTATGGCCATACTTTAATTTTTCAGTTTTAGCCCCATTCGCTAAAGCTAAAAGTTGATGTCCTAAACATATGCCAAATATCGGTATTTTTAATTCCTGAATTTTTTTCAAATTTTCAATAACGCAAACATTTTCCATAGGATCTCCAGGTCCATTAGAAAGCATTATTCCGTCTGGGTTAATTTCTTTTATTTGCTCAGCAGTTGTATCATATGGAACAACAACTAAATCAGCCCCACGCTCAGCTAAGCTCTTCAATATATTCTTCTTGGCACCAAAATCCATAAGACATATCTTAAATTTACGCTTATCACCTTTAAATCTTTTAGGCAGACCTTCTATATGATCAAAATCCGAATCACTATAACTTGCCTTATTTGAAGCAGACACAGTTTTTACAGCATCTTTTATTTTAAAATTTTGTATTTTGCTTAAAAGTTCTTCTTTATATATGTTTTCTTCAGTTGTAATTGCCCCATTCATAACTCCATTTTCGCGAATTTTTTTGGTCAATTGCCTTGTATCTATCCCTTGAATTGAAACAACGTTCTTGTTTGCAAGCCACTCATCTAAAAACTTTTCACTTCTAAAATTTGAAGGCTCACTGCAACAGTCTCGAATAATATAACCGCTCAACCAAGGTTTTTTGCTTTCAGCATCAGATTCATTAACACCATAATTTCCAACTAAAGGAAATGTTTGAATTACAATTTGTCCAAAATAACTAGGATCTGTTAATGTCTCCAAATATCCCGTCATACCAGTGGTAAAAACAATTTCACCAATAACTGTTCCTTTAGCTCCGAGAGAATAACCCACAAATTCAGTACCATCACTTAATATTAATTTAGCAATAGTTTTTCCACTATTTCTATGTTCCATAATATGGCCTCCAAATTAAAAATTCCAAAACAAAAGTAAAAAAATACTATAATCTTGCAACAATATCATTTTTCATGCGTATTGCTTCTTTTCGAGCTTGCTCTGCAAATTGAAATGGTTCGCAGTCGTTCTTCTGCCATGCACACAAAATAGCTCTAGAACTATTAATAATTGCACCTACACCATCTTTAAATGCTGAAGCAACATCTTCCGCACTTCCTCCCTGAGCTCCATAACCAGGAACCAAAAAGAACGTATGCGGACATTTTGCTCTTAATTTACGCAACTCGTCAGGATATGTTGCACCAACAACTGCTCCAACTTTGCTATATCCATATTTACCTATAGTATCTTTTCCCCATTCTTCGCACATATTTCCCATATGTTCATATACCAATTCACTATCTTTAAATTGTCTATCCTGTAATTCACCAGACGAGGGGTTTGAAGTTTTCATTAAAACAAATATTGTCTTATCATATTCCAAGCAATCATTTAAGAGAGGATTTATTCCATCACTACCCAAATATCCATTGATCGTTAAAGAATCACCATCAAATGCAGATTGTTTTTTTCCATCAAACAACTCCGTTTTTCCTAAATATGCTCTAGAATATGCCTCCATGGTTGTTCCAATATCATTTCGTTTTCCATCAACTATGACATACATTCCTTTGCTTTTGGCATAAGAAATTGTCTTATGCAAAGCCAAAATTCCATCATATCCATATAATTCATAATAAGCCATCTGAGGCTTAATTGCCGGAACAACATCACAAATGGCATCTATAATTTGCATGTTAAATTTAACAATACAATCTGCAGCTGCTTTAAAAGTATTTCCAAAACTATCAAGAGACTCCTTTTTAATATAATCTGGTATATATGCTAATTTTGGATCTAACCCCACAACCGTAGGATTCATAAATTTTTTTATTTTTTCTATGAGTCTATCCATTAAAAATATCCTTTCAAACTTCCTAATATTTTAAACTAAACTTCAAAAACCAATTTACCATCACAAAAAGTCTTAACAACTTTACCTTTAAGTTTCATTCCCTTAAACGCAGAATTTTTCCCTTTGGAATAGAACTCTTCCGGCTTAACAATCCATTCTTTATTTAAATCAACCAACGCTATATCTGCAGGCATTCCTTCAGAAATTTTTCCGCCAGTTATATTTAAAATTTTACTAGGGTTACTTGACATCAATTTAACAATTTCCATCAAACTCATCTTGTGAGAATGATAAAAATGTGTTAAAACACAAGCCAAAGATGTTTCCAATCCAACTACTCCATTAGGAGCACTCAAAAAATCTTCCTTTTCAGAAACGCTATGAGGAGCATGGTCTGTAGCAATACAATCTATAGTTCCATCCATTACAGCTTGCTCTATTGCTATTCTGTCCTCTTCTGTTCTAAGTGGTGGATTCATTCTATAGTCTGCATCTTTTTTCAATAATTTATCTTCAGTCAACATAAAATAATGCGGACATGTTTCAGCAGTTACTCTAACCCCTCTGCGTTTAGCATCCCGTATTATATCCACACTCCCAACAGTGCTAACATGAGCTATGTGTATTTCACATCCTGTTGCAGCAGCAATTGCAATTTCACGTGCTATAACAGAATCTTCACTAGCTCTATCTATACCTTTAACACCAAGTTGTTTGCTAATCTTTCCATTATTGATAATTCCTCCATCAACAATGTCTAAATCTTCGCAATGCGAAATTATCGGCACTTTCAAATTGCTGGTTTCAATAATTGCATGCTTAAGCAAATTAGCATTTTCAACTGGCCGTCCATCATCGGAAAATCCTACAGCTCCACTCGAAACCAACAACTTAAAGTCCACCAATTCTTTTCCATCTAATCCTCTTGTTATTGCTGCAACGGGATATACTTTAGCTTTTGAGTTCTTTGCTCTGTCCTTTATATAGGAAATGATTTCAACACAATCAACAGTTGGAGATGTGTTTGGCATACAAGCAACAGATGTAACTCCTCCTGCTGCTGCCGCATTACACCCTGTTTCAATATTTTCCTTATAGCAAAAACCGGGATCTCTAAAATGAACATGCATATCAACAATACCTGGAATAATCGTTAATCCTTTAGCATCAATAATTTCAACATCTTCGCATACTAGATTTTCACCAATTTTTTCTATAACACCATTTCTTATAAAAACATCCGAAATTTTGGTAATATTATCAAAAACAACATTTCCACCTTTTATCAAAAAGCTCATATAAACCTCCAACAACACTAATTTATTAAACCATCCAAAAAAACTATCAACTAACATCATTGGAAATATCCAAAATAAAAACTCTATCGAACCCGTCCCTTTCTAAAACTTCGACTCTAATATCTTCATTTCGCGAAGTCGGAACGTTTTTACCAACATAATCTGGCCGTATAGGAATCTCTCTATGTCCCCTATCTATTAAAACAGCAAGTTGTATATCCTTAGGCCTCTCTTTATCCATTATTCCCTCAATTGCAGCACAAACACTTCTTCCTGTAAACATAACATCATCAACTAAAATAACAGATTTGTTTTCATAAGAAAAGTCAATATCAGTCATATCTTTATAATCTTGAGATGGCTTTCTATCGTCTCTATAGTTCGCTATATCTATAACACCCATGTTAATATTTTTACACTCTAATTTGTTAATTTTTTGTTGTATTCTTTCAGCAATCTCGCAGCCTCTCCTATATATCCCAATTAAAACTATATCGGAAACCCCACGATTCTTTTCGATAATTTGATAAGTCATACGTGTAATTGCTCTATCCATAGCAAACTTATCCATTATTTCAATTTTCTTTAGCTTATGACAATTTTTATCCACAGGTCAATTACTCCTTGTAAAAAATAAAAACACAAAGTTAAATTTAACTAATAAAAAAGCCAAACTGACACAAAACAGTTCGGCAAAAATCACAAATAACAAATACTTAGAGAAAACTTAAATAAAAAATATATAATTCACCCAAGCTAAAAAATATCTCCAATTAAAAAATTATTTAACCGCCTTTCTAACCTCTCTGGATTAGATTAAAAACGTTTTGTACATGTCTATATTATATACTAACAAAAGCATATTGTCTAGTATCATTTTTAATATATTTTTTCAAATTATAAAAAATAGTTCTTGATATGCTTGCCTATTATTGTTAAAATAATACTTGTAAATTTAAAACTATAAATTAAATTAATTTGATTAATTTTTGAGGAAATTTTTATGTCTAAAATTAATAATTTTAATGATACAGATATTACATCTAATAATTTTTTAAATAAAAAAACAAAAAAATTGTTTTTATTATTATCATTAATCGGCATAATGATGTTATTTTATCTTTTCGAACTTAACAAAATACATATAAATGGAACAACTGAAACATATTCTTTATTACAAATCCCAGTAATAATAGGTGCTTGTATTGGAGGCCCATCAGTTGGTCTAATACTATGCTTTGTATATGGTTTCGTGGATATGACATATGCAAGTTTCTCTGTAAATTATACCGATATTTTAGCCTCTCCTTTTGCTATAAGCAATATGGGTTCTTATCATATTCATGGAAATATTGTTTCACTAATCATGTGTTTCCTTCCAAAAATATTTTTAGCAATAGTTCCTGGCCTAATATTTAAATATTTTAAAAATAGTGGCAAAAGTTTTTGGCAGTTGTTTCTGGCTATAATATGTACATTTTTAGCTATATTATGTTCGTTTTCTACATTTATTGTCCTGTTCAATCTAGCTTTCACAAATTATTTATCTGATATTCCTAATAGTGAACATTTCATATTTATGGTAAATTCATCTACTACCATAGCTTTCATTCAAAAAGTGTCAATTAATTTAATAGTAAATCCTATTGCTGTTTTTGCAATAAAAAATATAGCTCGCTTTGATTAATCTTAACATAAAAACCATATATCTCCAAGAAGGAAATTTTTAGTATATGAAAAACCCATTTATATATTCTAATGACAACAAACGATATCAAACTTGGAATTATTATTTGAAACAAAAATTTGGGCAAAAAGTTTGTAAAATTCCTGTTTCCGGAAATTTTACCTGTCCAAATAGAGACGGAACAAAAAGTTTTAATGGTTGCGTTTTTTGTTCTGGTTTATCCCACGGTGAAATTATTGAAAATAACAATCTCCCAATAACCCAACAGTTAAATATTAGCAGCTCAGTTTTGTCCAAAAAATGGCCAGGTTCTTTATTTTTACCATACTTTTCATATAATTCTTCAACATATGGTAAACTAAATAAAATAAAACCAATGTTTGAAGAAGCATTAAATTATAAGAATGCTGTAGGGTTATGCGTTGCAACTAGAGCCGACTGTTTAGATGATAAAGTGTGTGATTATCTAGAAGAATTAAACAGCAAAACTAATCTATACATCGAAATAGGTCTACAAACTATTCACAACAAAACAGCAAACCTTTTAAATCGACAACACTCTTATCAGGAATTTTTAGAAGGATATAATAAGTTAATTTCAAGAAATATAAAAGTCTGCATACACATAATCAATAGCCTTCCAGGTGAGACAAAACAAATGATGATTGAAACTGCAAAAACTATTTCAGATCTAAATCCATTTGCTATAAAAATTCACATGCTATACGTTGCTAAAGGAACAACTTTAGAAAAATGGTATAAAAACAATCAGTTTTCGCTAATGTCGCGAGAAGAATATATAAACACAGTGTGTGATCAAATAGAAATTCTTTCACCAGAAATTGTAATAGAAAGGTTAACTGGCGATTGCGTCAAGGAAAGTTTAATAGCACCAATGTGGAGTTTGAAAAAAGTAACAATATTAAATGATATAGATAAGGAACTAGTTAGACGCAATTCTTTTCAAGGATGCAAATTAAAATAACAATATTTATCTAACGGAGTTTTACTATTATGAAACAATTTGTCCACACAAACTGGAATAACGAAAAATATTCTTTGCTGCAAACATGGCTTAAAGACAATTCAAATTTAAAATATAAACAATTTCAAGAAAAAATTGTCAACACAAAATCCCCTATAATTGGCGTAAAAATTCCAACAATTCGAAATATTTGCAATAATATTTTGAAAGGAAATACTGAAAGTTTTTTAAAAGTTTGTAAAGATGACACCTTTGAAGAAATTATTCTGAAGGGAATAGTAATTTCAAAACTAAATATTAGTTTTAATGATCGCATAAAAATTTTTGAGCAATACACAAATATAATTGATAATTGGGCCGTTTGCGACATAGTCACTGGCTCATTAAAAGACTTTTCCAATAACAAAACAGATGGATATGAATATATATTAAAATGTATACATTCTAACGACCCATGGAAAATTCGGGTAGGAATTGTTGCTATAATTTCATTTTATGTTAATGAAATATACATTAATAAAATATTATCTCACTGCAAATATATTTCAGAAAAATTTTCTACGCTTAAAACTAAGACATTAACAAAACATGGTTCACCTCATTACTATGTTAAAATGGCAAATGCTTGGCTAATATCAGTATGTTTTGCAAAATTCCCAACAATAACTAAGTCTTTTTTAGAAGCAAACAAAATTGAAGATGAAACATTTAAAATGTCTATTCAAAAAATTATAGACTCACACAGAGTTTCAGTCAAAGATAAAACATATGTAAAACAATTAAAACAACTACATAATAATATAAAACAATGCAAGCAATAAACCATTATCACACTCTTGCCCCTGAAGCATTAAAATTAAAAACAACAAAAATATTCTATCGCTTTCCATATCGGGTAATATATTTTTTATTAAAGATGAAAACATATTTTTCTCACTTCTCATATCTATGTTTTTTTCTTTTTTTGGTTTATGGGAAAATTTATTAACGTCGCAGTCTGAAACATTATTTTCACTCAAATCATTGTGTGTATTATTAATTTCTGAATTTTTTTCAGAAAAATTATCATAAAAATTGAATATTTGATTCTGCCTTACTTTTTGTTGTGCTTTCCTTTGCATCTCGCGCACTCTTTTAAGCGCATCTTCTTGCATAGCCGCAATATTATCCTGCGAGTAAACGCCAGCCATTATTAAACTCACCTCTATCTTCAAAAAATCAAGATATAACCCATTTTATGCATATCAAAATTAGTTCGTGAATAAAATATACCGTGATATTTTCACATAAATTTTATATTTGTGCATATGTACCAAAATAATATTTTTTTTATTAAGCACTTGATTTTTTTTTATATATGCAGTAGAATTAAAAATGGATTTAGCATTCTAACTCTTAGAGTGCTAAATTTAAGCATACTAAACAAATGAATGGAGGAACTCTATATGAATATCAAGCCTTTGGCAGATAGAGTAGTAATTAAAATGCAAGAAGCAGAAGAAACAACAAAAAGTGGAATCATTCTTGCTGGTAGCGCTAAAGAAAAACCAGAAGTTGCAGAAGTTGTTGCGGTTGGTCCTGGTGGCGTTGTAGATGGAAAAGAAGTAAAAATGGAACTAAAAATTGGAGATAAAGTTTTAATTTCAAAATATTCTGGAACAGAAGTTAAATTAGACGGTGAAGAATATACAATATTACGTCAATCTGATGTTCTTGCAATTGTAGACTAATATATAATATTTTTGAATTTTTATTATTAACATATACTTGGAGGTTTTTTAATATGGCTAAAAAAATAATATATGGCGAGGAAGCTAGAAAAGCTTTACAAGCTGGTATTGATAAACTAGCAGATACAGTTAAAATAACATTAGGTCCAAAAGGAAGAAATGTTGTTTTAGATAAAAAATTTGGTGCTCCTTTAATAACAAACGATGGAGTAACAATAGCAAAAGAAATCGAATTGGAAGATGAATTCGAAAATATGGGAACACAGCTTGTTAAAGAAGTTGCTGTTAAAACAAATGATGCTGCCGGTGACGGAACAACAACTGCAACTCTTCTTGCTCAAGCTTTAGTTCGTGAAGGAATGAAAAACGTAGCTGCAGGTGCAAACCCAATGGCTGTAAAACGCGGAATGCAAAAAGCAGTTAGTGCTGCTGTAGAGGCTATAAAATCAAACGCTAAAATGGTTTCTGGAACAGAAGACATTGCTCGTGTTGCAACAGTTTCAGCTGATAATGCAGAAGTTGGTAAGCTAATTGCTGAAGCTATGGAAAAAGTTACATCAGATGGCGTTATAACAATTGAAGAATCTAAAACTGCTGAAACATACAGCGAAGTTGTTGAAGGAATGCAGTTCGACCGCGGATATATTACTCCATATTTCTGCACAGACTCTGAAAAAATGGAAGCTGTTTTAGACGATGCATATGTTTTAGTAACTGATAAGAAAATTTCAGTTATCCAAGATCTTCTTCCATTGTTAGAACAAATTGTTCAATCAGGAAAGAAACTTTTAATAATTGCAGAAGACATTGAAGGAGAAGCTCTAACGACCTTAATTTTAAACCGTTTAAGAGGAACATTCACTGTTGTTGGTGTTAAAGCTCCTGGTTTCGGCGATCGTCGTAAAGAAATGCTTCAAGATATAGCTATTTTGACAGGTGCAACTGTAGTTTCAAGTGACGTTGGAATCGAATTAAAAGATGCTACATTAGATATGCTTGGAACAGCTCATCAAGTTAAAGTCAACAAAGAAAACACAACAATTGTTGACGGTGGCGGAAGTTCTGAAGATATCAAATCTAGAATAGCTCAAATTCGCTCTCAAATTGAAACAACAACATCTGATTTTGACCGTGAAAAATTACAAGAACGTTTAGCAAAATTATCAGGCGGAGTTGCTGTAATTAAAGTTGGTGCTGCAACAGAAGTTGAAATGAAAGAACAAAAATTACGTATAGAAGATGCTCTATCTGCAACTAAAGCAGCTGTTGAAGAAGGAATAGTTGCTGGAGGCGGAACAGCTCTAGTTGCTGCTATCCCTGCTGTTGAAAAAGTTTTAAATTCAACAGAAGATTCTGATGAAAGCACAGGAGTTTCAATAATCCTAAAAGCTTTAGAAGAGCCAGTAAGACAAATTGCTGCAAATGCAGGTTTAGAAGGATCAGTAATAATCAACGAGTTAGTATCTAACAGCGATGCAAACTATGGTTTCGACGTAACAACTAAAAAATATGGTGACATGCTTTCTGCAGGAATAGTAGACCCTGCTAAAGTAACAAGAAGTGCACTACAAAACGCATCGTCTGTTGCTTCTATGGTTCTAACAACAGAAAGTTTAGTTACTGATATCCCAGAAGAAAACGCACCTGCTGCTCCTGCCGCTCCTGCTGGAATGTATTAATCTGATAAATAGTATCAAAAAAAGCAATCTGTAAATTCTCAGATTGCTTTTTTGCGTATATAATTTTTAAATAAAATAAAGCAACTAAAACAAAATTTAGCCGCTTTATTTTTCTATTCTAAAAAATCTAAAAAAATTGATCATACCAAACTAGGAATGTATATATTGTCCAAATTTTACGAGAATTATCTTTCTTCCCATTCTTATGATTTTCAAGCAATTTCAAAATTTCACTAACATTGAAAAATTTAGAAGCTACTTTTGATGTGAAGGCATTTTTAACCACATTATAGTATTTATCATCTCTAAGCCAAACTCTTATAGGAACAGGAAATCCTAATTTTTTCTTATCTGCAACCTGCTTTGGCATACGCCTTAAAGCCGCCTTCCTTAAAGCAAATTTAGTATTTTCTTTATTAACTCTAAATTTTAAAGGTATTTTTCTAGAAACTTCCACAATCTTTTTATCCAAGAAAGGAACTCGCAGTTCTAGTGAATTGGCCATACTCATTCTGTCAGCTTTAAGTAAAATATCTCCAACCATCCACATGTTTAAATCTATAAATTGCATTTTTGTAACATCATCTTTATCCTTAACCATGTCATAAAAAGGCTTACATACCTTATCGGCAGATGGAGCATAAACTGGCTTTTTCAAAATCTTCTCTCGCTCACGTTTCTTAAACATATAAGCATTTCCAATAAAACGTTCTTCAACCTTTTGTCCTCTACGAATAAAGTAATTTATTCCTCGTCTTTCTCCAAACAAAGATAAAACTTTCGCAACAAACTTTCTTATTACATAGGGGATTTTTTCATAAAGAGCATTTTCTACAGGATCTTTATAGACATTGTATCCACCAAATAATTCGTCCGCTCCCTCTCCGGAAAGAACAACTTTAACATGTTCAGAAGCTATCTTACATACAAAATACAACGCAACAGCAGCAGGATCGGCTAACGGCTCGTCCATATGATATTGTATCTTAGCAAAATTGCCCCAAAATTCTTCTGGCGAAATAATTTTATTAATATTTTTTACTCCAATATATTTAGACAATTCCTCTGCATAATTAATTTCATTATACTGATGTTGCTCAAACCCAACGGTAAAAGTTTTATCAACATTTGCAGAACACGCAACATAACTTGAGTCTACACCAGAGGATAAAAATGAACCAACTTCAACATCTGAAATTTTATGTGCCTCAACAGAATCATCAAAAACACGCTCAATTTCATCTGCCCACTCTTCAAGTTGTTTTCCGTCTTCTTCTTCAAAATCAACCATCCAATAGCGACTAATTTCCAATTTGTCATTTTCATATACAAAATAATGAGCAGGAGGCAATTTATAAACACCTTTAAAAAATGTTTCACAACAAGGTGAATATTGAAAAGACAAATAATTTTCTAAAGCTTTCCTGTTAAGTTCTTTTTTAAATGACGGATGTTTTAAAAAGCTTTTTATTTCAGAACCAAAAATAAAGCTGTCTCCCATTTTAGCGTAATGTAAAGGTTTAATTCCAAACATATCTCTAGCACCAAAAATACGTTTGTTATTTTTATCCCATATTATGAAAGCAAACATGCCACGTAATTTTTTAACAAATTCATATCCATATTCTTCGTAAGCATGCAACAAAACTTCACTATCAGAATTATTTGAAAAAACATGTCCACTTTTAACCAAAACATCCCGCAATTCACGCGAATTATATATTTCTCCATTAAACACTAAAACTAATGACTCATCTTCATTAAACATAGGTTGATTACCAAACTCCAAGTCCACAATAGAAAGTCTTCTAAAACCTAAAGCTATGAAATCATCAATATATTCACCACTAGAATCAGGTCCTCTATGGATGATTGTATTCATCATATTTTGCAAAGTTTCCTTAGTTTGTTTAATATGATTGGTAAATCCAACAAAACCACACATAATCAAACCTCTTTTCAACTATTTTTCTACACTATCCAAAACAGTATATCACAAACAACTCTCATATTCAAGAAAAATCACACACTACTACACACACTAAACATACTAATTAAACAATTTATAAAAATATAACTATTCCTGCAATATATCAAAAAATAATATATATTAAAAATTCAATATTTTTACCATATAAATCGTTACTTTTTTTAATTTAGTAATATTTGCAAATTAATGTATTTTGCAGTATAATTTAATATATATCGCGTTTTTTGGGAGGAAAAGTAAAATGAGTCTAACCCGCTGGGTATTTAAAAAAGAAAATGAACAAAAAGTAGAAAAATTCAAAGAAAAATTTGGTTTAGGAGACTTAGTTGCTAGAGTTTTATCTGCTAGAGATTTAACTTGTGAACAATATCAAGATATATTTTCTTGTGAAAATATTGAAGATCCATTCACATTAAAAGATATGGAAAAAGCTATTGATAGAATAAATAGTGCTGTTAAAAACAACGAAAAAATCGCGGTATACGGTGACTACGATTGTGACGGAATATGCGCTACAGCTATGCTATACAAATATCTTAAATCTATGGGTGCAAATGTTATCGAATATATTCCAGAGCGTGCCCAAGGATATGGTCTATCTAAATCTGCAATAGACTATCTTAAAGAGCAATCTGTAAATCTTATAATAACTGTAGATAATGGAATAGTTGCTTTCGATGAGGCATCATATATAAAAGACTGTAACATGGATCTTATAATAACAGATCATCACAATGCTTCAGATATATTGCCACAAGCTGTTGCAGTTGTCAATCCAAAAAGACATGATGACAATTCTAAATTTAAAGACATTTGTGGAGCAGTTGTTGTATTTAAACTAATTGCTGCAATGGAAAACGCAAATTATGAAACGGCATTCAATTTTGCCGGAGATTTAGCAGCTATTGCAACTATAGGCGACGTTATGCCACTAGTTGAAGAAAATCGGCTCATCGTTAAAAAAGGTCTTGAACTAATTAAATACACTAAAAGCTACGGCCTACAATATCTTATAAAATTATCATCTCTATCAAATCATATTTCTTCTGGCAATGTAGCTTTTGGAATATGTCCTCGTATTAATGCAACTGGAAGATTGGGTAATGCACAGCTTTCTTTCAAACTATTAACTTGCGAAGATGAACAAGAAGCTAAAGAGTTAGCAGATACAGTTTTTGGCTATAATATGAAAAGGCAAAAAACTGAAAGTGAAATAATGAGCGAAATTCAATCTTACATATCTCAAAATCATAAAGAATTACATAAACCCATCCTGGTAGTATCAAACGAAAATTGGCCAAAAGGTTTAATTGGAATAATAGCAGGAAAACTTATGGATATATATTCTAAGCCAGTGGTTATACTATCAATAGACGGCGAAACAGCTGTTGGTTCTGCTCGCTCATTTAATGGCTTTTCCATGTATGACGCTCTAGATTATTGCAAAGAATATTTTGTGAAATGGGGCGGTCATGATCTTGCTGGAGGACTAACAATTCCTACAGACAAAATAGATTTATTTAAACAAAAGATCAATGAATATGCAACAGAAAATCAGCCCCCATATCGCACAAAAAACATAGATTTGATTATAGATCCAAGTCAAATAAACATTTCTATGGTAGATGAACTTAAAATATTGAGTCCATTTGGTCAATCTAATCCTCAACCAACATTCATGATTAAAAATGCTAAACTCGTGGACATTGTTCCCCTTTCCGACCATAAACATTTAAGATTAAAATTTTTAACACAATCAACTTCAATAAATGCAATTTACTTCAATATGCCACTTTCCCAGTTTTACTATAAAGTAGGCAATTTCTTTGATGTTTTAGTGAATATAGATATTAATCATTACCAAGGCATTGACAGAATAAATTATAAAGTAACAGATATACGCCCAATTGAAGTAAATCAAACAAAAATGATTGCGGCTGCTATGGAATTTGATAGGATAATAAAAAACAAAAAAATTTCTTCAGCAATTAAACATATAGTATACCCAACTCATAATGAATTTACAGCAGTGTATAAATTGGTAAAAAAACTAAAAGTTTTTCATGGAAATACATATAAATTATATACGCTAATTTGCAAAAGTTCCATCAATTATTGTAAACTATGTATAATACTAGAAGTTTTGTCCACAGAAGGTTTAATAAAGTTTACATCTAATGGAATTGAATGCGTAAATAATCCTCCTAAAGTTAATTTAAATTCAAATCCCTTAATTAAACAATTACGCCCAAATATTTAAAAATAAAAAAGGGAGCTGCTACACAATGTTAATTGGAATAAATTGTTTGTTAGATGCAATTAAATATGCAGATCATTCTTACAATATAGATCTTATTACTAGAGCTTTTGAATTTGCTAAAGACTGCCATAGTTGTCAAAAAAGACTATCGGGAGAACCATATATTATTCATCCAATTAATGTCGCACTAATTCTAATTAACCTTGGCATGGATACCAATTCAGTGGTAGCAGGTCTATTACACGACGTAATAGAAGATACTAAAGTATCAAAGGACGATATTTCTGACAAATTTGGAGCAGATATTGCCTTACTAGTTGATGGTGTAACAAAGCTGAGTAATGTTCCTTTATATACTAAAGAAGAACAACATGTTGAAAACATTAGAAAAATGCTACTAGCAATGTCTAAAGACATTCGAGTAATAGTAATTAAATTAGCAGATAGATTGCACAACATGAGAACAGCTCAAGCTTGGTCCGAGCAAAAAAGGCGCGATAAATCTTTAGAAACTATGGAAATTTATGCTCCACTTGCCCAACGACTAGGTATGAGAACAATTAAGGAAGAACTTGAAGATATTGCCTTAAAATATTTAGACCCAGTTGCATATGAAGAAATTACTCAAATGTTACAAAAACAAGAACTTAACAATTCCATATACCTAAACAATGAAACATATATTGAATATATTGAGCAAAAAGTTTTCAATAAGATAAAAAATATTGCTTCAAATGCCAAAATTAACGGCAGATTAAAAAGTCATTACGGAATATATAGAAAAATATATATTAACGGAAAAGATTGGGAAGAAGTTTTTGACATATATGCTATACGTGTCATAGTTAATACTGTATCTGAATGCTACAATGTTCTAGGATCTATGCACGAAATATTTACTCCAATTCCTAATAGATTTAAAGACTATATATCAACTCCAAAACCAAATATGTATCAGAGTTTACACACAACTGTTATAGGAACAGGTGGAATACCATTTGAAATTCAAATTCGAACTTTTGATATGCACTACATTGCGGAGTATGGAATAGCTGCTCATTGGAAATATAAACAAGGTGTTCAAAGCGATGGATTAGAAAAAAGACTGTCATGGATTAGACGCATAATTGAACTACAACAGGAGTCAGACACTGCTGAAGATTTCATGCAATCAATAAAAACAGATATTGGTTCTGAAGAGGTTTTTGTTTTTACTCCTAATGGTGAAGTCAAAACTCTTCCAGTCGGTAGTACAATAATAGATTTTGCATATTCTATCCATTCCGAGGTTGGCCACAAAATGATTGGCGGAAAAATTAATGGTAGAATTGCTCCAATAGAAACAAAAATAAAAACTAATCAAGTGATAGAAATAATAACAACTAAATCTGCTAACCACGGTCCCTCTCGAAATTGGCTTAAAATTGTTAAAACTAGCGAAGCAAAACATAAAATAAAATCTTGGTTTAAAAAAGAAAAACGAGCTGAAAACATACAAGAAGGCATGACAGAAATAAAAAGAGAATTTGCAAGAAATAATATAAATTTAACTGAAAATGAATTACAAGTATTTTTAGACTCCATAGCTCATAGAAATAAATTTAACTCAATTGATGACTTTTATGCTGCAATTGGATATGGTGGAATAGTTGTTTCAAAAATAATGCCACATATTAAAGACGCATATTCTAAATATAAAAATGTTCCTACAACTCCAAGACAAAACCAATCAGCAAGAAGTTTTTCTCCTTCATCTGGAGTTATAGTAGAGGGTATAGAACATTGTTTGGTAAATTTAGCAAAATGCTGTAATCCAATTCCCGGAAACAGCATAATAGGTTTTATAACCAGAGGCAATGGTGTTACAGTCCATAAAACAATATGCCCCAACATTTTAAACACTCAAAAAGATATAACACAACTAGACAAATTTATTCCTGTTCATTGGGCAAATTCTCCAAACAACAGATATATCTCATCACTAAAAATATTAGCGCAAAATCAAGATAACATAGTGGCAAAAGTAACATCAGAATTAGCTCGTCTTAACATAACTATTAATGAATTAAACGCTAAATTTTTAAAGAATAACAATGTTAGTATAGTTTTTTCCATCTGGATTTCTCATATATCTCAACTTAAAGGCATTATTCAAAAACTAAAAAAAATAACAGGAATAATATCTATAGATAGTCAAAATTAAACTTTGTGAGGTAAAAATATAATGAATAAAACAATTTTTTCAGATGAACAATACAGTGTAGAAAAATTTGTTTTGGGTCCGCTAAGAACAAATTGCTATGTAATAACTAATCAAGATAATAGTGCTGTTTTAATAGATCCAGGCTATTGCAGCAAAGTGTTAACCGATTGGCTAGAATCAAAAAATATCAATATAACAACTATTTTATTAACTCACGGCCACTTTGATCATGTTTTAGGCCTGAAAATGTTTCCCAACGTCCCAATATATGTTCATGAAAATGATATAGAATTACTCTTAGACAATGATAAAAATGCAGCTAAAACTTTTAATTTATCAGTTGAATATAATAAAAACAACATAATTAATTTTACGGATGATTTTACAATTCCATATGATAGTATTAATTTTAAAACTATACACACCCCAGGTCACACCGAAGGAAGCACAACATATTTGGCATTTAATAAAATTTTATTTACTGGAGATGCAATTTTTGCTGGAACTGTTGGAAGATGTGACTTATGGGGAGGTAGCGAAGAAAAAACAAAAGAAACTGTTAAAAAAATATCCAACCTAAAAGAAGACTATTTAATATACCCTGGTCATGGAAAACTATCAACTCTTAACAATGAAAAATTAAGTAATCCATATTTTTTACAAAATCAATAACCACTTTAAGTTAATAAAAAGTCTCAATCCGAGAATAATCTTGGATTGAGACTTTTTTGTTTTAGTGAGACAATCTTTGTTCAAAAGACTGACAATCAACACATTCACTCATTTTAGGATTTGCTTCATGTGTTCCTATTCTAACATTTTCCAATGCGCAATAATTTTCGTTTCCACAATGATTTTTACACTGTTCAACTGTGCAAGAAATACTTTTATTTCCTTTTTCCATATAAACTCCTCCTATTGTTAGTTTATATTTTTATAATACCCAATAAACTTTTATTTAACCATCCCAACAATATCTTGAATTGCACTTCCTATAGATTTTGCAGCACGTTCTGCTTTTTTCTTATGCTGTTTTTTCATATTTGATCCTTTAACTATAGCTGCAGCAGTTAAACATCCCGTAGCTACTCCAACCATCGCACCTTTTGTAACTGCCTTCATTTTTGTCATCCCCTTTTTATAAAATTCATTAAAATTCCCTTCAATTATAGTATTTCCAATATTTCAAAAAATAAATATGCAAAATTTATCTGGAAAAATTTAACATCTACATAATTAAGTTTTATTAATTTATATATTCATCTAAATAATTATATATATTTACCCCCATATATTTTATTTTGTCTATACCACTAAAATTTTATCAAACAGCATATTAAAAACCATACACAAAACGCATGAAATATGATAAGTTAACAATAAATTAACGTTTTATTCGATTTTTTTCAACAAAGTTTTGATATTTTATACTTGTGCCAAATAATTAATTTAAGAGGGGTTAAAAAAATGAATTCAAAAATAGTAAGAAAAACAATTTCAATACTTTGTGCTGTCGCTATGTCAGCTTCACCTATAGGAGCTTCTATTAATGTTTTTGCTGCAGGATCTTCTACTTCAGCATTAAATATTACAAATGATCAAATAAAAAATATGTGTAGGTACACTTTGGAAAATGAAATAAAACAACTAAACTTAGAGTTAAATTACGTTGTAGATAAAGAAGTATTAAACAACAATAGAAGCACTGACGAGCTGTCAAAAAAGATTAAATATAGTAATCAAAAAATAACAGAAGTAGCTAATCGTTTAGAAAACAATGATTATTTTAAAGCTCTTAAAGACAAAATTCTGAGTAAAGAGATCGATAGTAATCAATTTTTTCAAGAAATAAATAACAGAATAGGTATTCACCCAAGAGCTAAGGTAGCTATTACCATGGCGTTAGATGACTGGATGGCAAACAATCAAATTACACATACTACAAACATAATTAATAGTATATATTTTGTAGACGCAAAATATGGTAATATTATATGGCCAAATAATGACGGTTATAGAGGTAATGCTAGACTTAACTACATTAATGAATTAGTAGTAGGCGCAGAAATTGATAGATTTGGACATGAGTATGGAACATATACTTGTCTTGTAAAGAACGGTAGAATTTATCAATTTAATGAAAGAAGTTTGCCTAATAAAGAAAATCTAAATACATTTCATAGATATAAAGTTATTAAAGATTTTTCCAAATTAAAAGAAGTTGTGTCTGACTTAAGGCTAAACAATATACCAATACTTGAGAAAAATGCGATGGATAAATATGATGAAATAAAAGAAAGCGTTAATACACCAGAAATAAAAAACTTTAATTATCAGTTGTTGCAAAAGCTAGCTGAAAGTAAAGAATCTGTGGCTAAAAGAGGAAAAAGAGATGTTGTTCACAGCAAATGTGAAGAATTACACCAAATTTTGCAAAAAATCAACGATGAATTTCAAGAAGCAAAAAGTAAAACTTCTAGAACTAGTTGTAAAAAAATGATTGATGAACTTTCAACTCAAGAAAAAGCAGGTTACATATCTTTAACTAAAATTTCAAATGTTAATAGTATTGAAGCAGGAGAAATTGCACCAGCTTTTAAACAACAAGGTCACGGAACACAAATAGTATTACCTTGCTCTGTTAGTCTTTTGAAAACACTAGAATTTTTAGCAAATGTAAAATAAAAACCAAATTTATTAAAATTTTAAGCCCTTCGATTACTATGTAAGGGCTTAAAATTTTATTATAAATATAACCCATTATATAACCAATCTATAATAATATAGTAAATTTTACTAATTCACACTATATTTTTAACAACATTTTATTTATAATTTCTTGATTTATAACCCAATTTTTTTACTTTATATTTATCATATATAATATTTGCAATATTGCAAATATT
>JAZRQJ010000006.1:0-62383 GCA_045649685.1 Oscillospiraceae bacterium | reverse complement strand
CCTGCCACCTTTTTTGTTACTATGCCACTTTATTTTTTCCTTTGGCTTTTATATGTTCCTCCTTAGCTCAGTTGGTAGAGCATGCGGCTGTTAACCGCAGGGTCGTTGGTTCGAGTCCAACAGGGGGAGCCATTTTTTTGTGTTTGCTGCTATGGCTCAGGTGGCAGAGCACATCCTTGGTAAGGATGAGGTCACCGGTTCGAATCCGGTTAGCAGCTCCATTTTTTTGGAGATGTACCCAAGTGGTTGAAGGGTCTGCACTCGAAATGCAGTAGGTCGAGTAATCGGCGCGAGAGTTCAAATCTCTCCATCTCCGCCATTAGATTAATGTCGGTATAGAAAAAAGCCCAAAATATAGGGCTTTTTTGTTTTGCAAAAATTTACAATAAGAATTTTTAGAATATTGTAAGATACTTCTATGAGATTTATTGGAATATTTTTTCCAAGGATTTTTTTAAAGCTTCATTCCAAAAATAAAAATCATGATTGCCGGACCATTCTTCATATGTAAAATTAAATTCAAGATCTTTCATATAAGAGGCAAATCGTTGGTTAGATATTCTCATTGCATCATCAGTGCCACAAGAACAGAAAATTATTGGTTTTGTTGAAGATTTTATTTTTTGTGCTAAGGATAAAATTTCATTTTCAGGATTCCATTGAAGATTTTCTCCAAGAATTGCCTGAAAATCCCGTAACAGTTGTTCACCATAATCTTTTTGAAAAGATTCCGTAGTTGGATGATTTGCTAAATCCTCTTTCATGAATAAGCATGCTGATGAGAACGCACAACAATATCCATACAATTCAGGCTTAGATAACGCACATTTTATCGCTGAATACCCTCCCATTGAATTTCCCATTATAATTGTGTTTTCTTTTTTTGCATATATGTTAAACATATTTTTGCATATTTCTGGGAGTTCTTCTGTTATGTAACTAAAGTATTTTTGACCATATTTCATGTTTGAACAAAAACTTCTTACAATGCTTGGCATAATAAAAACTGCATTATAGTTGTTAGCATAAATTGGCAGCATAGTGTAATCAATCCAGTTGTTGCTATCTCCGCACATTCCGTGAAGCAGGTAAATCACCTTAAAGTCTTTATTTCTGTCAAATTTGCTAGAAAATAAAATGGATATTTCTGTTTCCATTTCTAATTTTGTTGAAAATACATTTCCTCTTAATATCATAATTTCACTCCTATTTTTATTGTAGTATAGAGATTATAATATGAGAATTTTACATAGTCAATATAATCATAAAAAATAGAGAAACTCAGTTATTACTAAGGTTTCTCTATTTTTATAAATATTATTAAAATTTAATGTGTTTTATTTAGTTATGCACTTTAACATTGCTGTTTCTTAAAGTAACATCGTGAGCGCTACCTTCTACTATTGAAGTTGAAGATACGACTGTTAATTTTGCATTTTTTTGCAAAGAACTAATTGATAGTGCGCCGCAATTACACATGGTAGATTTTATTTTTGTTGTTGTTTGTTGAACGTTGCTGTGTAGACTTCCAGCATATGGTACGTATGAATCAACACCTTCTTCAAAAGTTAGGCCTTTTTCTTCGTCCACACCATATCTTTGCCAGTTTCTTGCTCTGTTAGATCCTTCGCCCCAATATTCCTTAACGTAACTACCGTCTATTGATACTTTGTTTGTAGGACTCTCATCAAATCTTGCAAAATATCTTCCTAACATTACGAAATCGGCACCCATAGCCAAAGCTAAAGTAATGTGATAATCGTAAACTATACCACCGTCAGAACATATTGGAATATATATTCCAGTTTCTTTATAATAAGCATCTCTTTCTGCAGCTACTTCTATCAAAGCTGAAGATTGACCGCGACCAATACCTTTAGTTTCTCTGGTGATGCATATCGATCCTCCGCCAATACCGACTTTTATAAAGTCCGCTCCACATTCAGCTAAAAATCTAAATCCTTCACGATCTACAACATTTCCAGCTCCAATTTTAACACTATCGCCATATTTTTCTCTAACAAAGTCTATTGTCATCTTTTGCCACTCTGTATAACCTTCGGATGAATCTATACAAAGCACATCAGCACCAGCATCAACCAATGCAGGAATTCTTTCTTCAAAGTCATGAGTGTTAACACCAGCACCAACCATATATCTTTTTAAATTGTCCAACAATTCTAGTGGATTTTTCTTGTGAGAATCATAGTCTTTTCTGAAAACGAAATGACAAAGATGTTGGTCTTCATCTACTATTGGAATAGAATTTAATTTATTATCCCATATAATGTCATTAGCTTCTGAAAGAGTTATTCCTTTTTTTGCATAAACTAATTTATCAAAAGGAGTCATAAACTCACTTACTTTTGTGTCTAAAGACATTCTGCTAATTCTATAATCTCGGCTAGTTACTATTCCAAGTAGTTTTCCATTTGGTGTGCCATCATGAGTAACTGGCATTGTAGAATGTGAAGTTTGTTTTTTCAATTTAAGAACGTCTCTAAGTGTAGCATCGGGCAATATGCTGCTATCACTTTTTACAAAACCAGCTTTAAAGCTTTTTGCGCGAGCAACCATTGCAGCTTGATCTTCTATAGACTGAGAGCAGTATATAAATGATATACCACCTTCACGTGCAAGAGCAACAGCCAAATTATCATCTGAAACTGATTGCATTACAGCAGAAACCATCGGGATGTTTAAGGAAATAGAAGGAGTTTCACCTTTTTTGAATTTTGTAAGAGGAGTTTTTAATGAAACGTTTTGTGGAACACACTCTTTTGAAGAATAACCTGGAACCAAAAGATACTCACTAAAAGTTCTTGAAGGTTCTTTATAATAAAAAGCCATAGAATCTTCCTTTCATAAAAGCAAAATAATTAAACATTAAATAGACATCATGAGCAAACGATAATGCTACGTAATTATTATAATATTATAATATTTGTGGTTTAATCTGTCAACAAATTAATCATGTACATTATTGAATAAAAATTTAAATTAGAATATATTTTTTTGTTTAATTTTAAAATATTTAAATTCATAAAATGAGAATATATGGGTAAAAAATGAATTTTTGGAATTTTTTATAGTTTAAATATTAACAAAAAAAGATGGTTTTTATAACACGAAAAGTGTGACAAAAATTGACTTCTATTGGGTTTTAATTTGCAACTTAATATTTAATAAGATATAATTAAGTGGATATTTGTGTGTGGGGTGTGTGTATGTTAAAAATAGGTAGTGTGAGCATAGAAAAAACGGCAGCTCTTGCGCCGATGGCATCTGTTGCCGATCGAGCATACCGCACTATTTGTAAAGAATTTGGAGCTTGTTATGTAGTTGGAGAGATGGTATCGGCTAAGGGGCTCTGTTTTAGTCCAGATAAGGCTTTAGATTTAATTACTGTAACAGAGAAGGAAAGGCCAATGGCAGTTCAACTTTTTGGAGGTGAGCCGGAGTATTTTGAAAAAGCTTTACCAAAGGTTTTAGAATTTAAGCCAGATATTATAGATATAAATATGGGTTGTCCTGTTCCTAAGGTTACAAAGAATAACAGTGGAAGCATGTTGATGAAAAATCCAAAGTTAGCAGAGCAAATTGCGAAGTGTGTTGTTAAAAATTCATCTGTTCCAGTGACGGTAAAAATAAGAAAAGGTTGGGATAATGATAGTGTAAATGCTGTTGACTTTGCTAAGAGGATGCAGGATTGTGGAGTTAGTGCATTAACAATTCATGGTAGAACAAAAGCAGATATGTATAGTAACAAAGCGGATTGGAATATAATTGCACAGGTTAAAAAAAGCTTAAACATTCCAGTTATAGCGAATGGAGATATTGTTAGTCCGGAAACTGCAAAGGATATGTATGATTTTACAGGTGCAGATTTGATAATGGTGGGGAGAGGTAGCTTTGGAAGGCCTTGGCTGTTCAAACAAATTTCGACCTATTTAAAAACAGGAAAATATGAGGCAGATCCGACTGTTGCTGAGCGAATGGAAATTATGAAAAAACATATTGCTTTAATTTGTGAGGATAAGGGTGAAGAAGTTGGAATGAAACAGGCTAGAGCACATGCTATTAGATATTTATATGGTATTCGAGATGCTGCTAAATATAGAGAAAGATGTAGTAGATTGGTGTCTTTTTCTGAACTATTAATGTTGGTTGATGATATATTGAAAAATCAAAATTAAAGATCTGAGGGTTGAATAAAAAAAATATATAGTGTAGAATGTATAATAGTTGTTTTTAAAAATGAGTATAGTGAGAATATGAGAGCTTTTTGATTTGTTTGTATGGAAAAATAAAAATTTTGATTTTTGGAGGGAAATAAGATAGTGTTGTGTCAAAGATTTGGCAAAAGAAAAGTTGCATTAGTTGGAACTGGTATGGTTGGAATGAGCTATGCATACTCTATGTTAAATTCAAATAATATTTGTGATGAATTGCTATTAATAGATATAGATAAAAAGAAGGCTTGGGGAGAGGCTATGGATTTAAACCATGGGTTAGCTTTTTCCAATGGAAATATGAAAATATATGCTGGGGATTATAAAGATTGTGCGGACGCTGATATTGTAACAATATGTGCAGGCGTTCCAAGAAAGCCAGGAGATTCTCGTTTGGATTTGCTTAGTAAAAACGTTGAAATTTTTAAATCTATTATTGAACCGATTATGGAATCGGGTTTTGATGGATGCTTTTTAATTGCAACTAACCCTGTTGATGTTATGTCATATGTCACTCAAAAACTTTCTGGATTGGCGCCAGGACGTATTATTGGGAGTGGAACAGCTTTAGATACATCAAGACTGCGTTATTTACTTAGTGATTATTTTAATGTGGATCCAAGAAATGTTCATGCTTATGTTATTGGCGAACATGGGGATAGTGGGTTTGTGCCTTGGTCTCAAGCAAAAGTTGGAACGAGTTCACTTAAGAGAATTTGCGAACAAAGTAACGGTAGATATAACTTTGACGAAATGAGTGATATTGCACTAGAAGTAAAAAATGTTGCCGCTAACATAATTAAGGCAAAAAGAGCAACATATTATAGTATAGGTATGGCTTTAAAGAGAATAACACGTGCTATTTTATCTGATGAGAGGTCTATTTTAACATTGTCTGTTATGCCAACTGGACAATATGGTCAGGAAGATGTTTATATAGGTCTTCCTTGTGTTGTGGGAAGAAGAGGGGTAGAAACTATATTTGAGTTAGATTTAACTGATAAAGAAAAAGAGTCTTTAGATAGTTCTTGTACGATTATTCGTGATTTATGCCACAAAGTTAAATTTTAAGTTTTTAAATATTAAATAGAAAATAAGAATGTATATTTCTACATTCTTATTTTTTGTTGTATATTTAGTATTTATTGTTATTTTGTTTTTCCGATAAAGATGCTCTGTAAAGATGTTGTCTTAATTTTTTCCAGTCAAATGGAATTAGTGGATATAGATAGCTTTTTCCAGAAAGTGTTTTTGTTCTCAATATTACTACAGATGTTATTACACAACCTATTATGAAACCCATTAGTCCTAATGTGCCGGTTAAAATTAGTAAGAACATTCTAATGAATTTTAATGCATATCCGAGTTCATATCCTGGTTGTGCAAAGCTGGAGAGGGAAACAAATGCTGTGTATAGAAGAGCTTGAGAACTGAACCATCCACTTTCTACGGCATAATCTCCAACTATAATTGCGGCGAGTATTGATAGTGAAGAAACTAACATATTTGGTGTATTTAACGAGGCTAGGTTTAAGCCATCTATTGCAATTTCTAAGATTAAGAGCTGAATTACCAAAGGAACTTGTGTGTCATCCGTTGTTAGAATAAAATTTAAATGTTCTGGAACAATTTGTGGGTTTTGAATAACTAACAACCATAGTGGGGTTATTATGGCGGTTAAAATCATTACTATTGCTCTTGTAAGTTTGAGATATGTTCCAATAACAGGGGGAAAATAAAAGTCATTAGCTTCTTCCATTATTGAGAAAATAGTTATTGGAACGATTAACACAGCCGGTGAATTGTCTACAATTATGGCAATATCTCCTTCGAACACGTGAGCTGCAGCGGCATCAGGTCTTTCGGTGAACTTAAATTTTGGCAGGGGATTTCGCCATTGTTTGGGTTGTAGCAATTCAGCAATACTTTCTTGATTCATTGTTAGTGATTCTACTTTTGTTGTTTTTAATTTTTCTTTGATTTTATTTAGAAGGGATACATCAGCTTTTCCTTTAATATAACAAAGAGCAACATCTGTTTTTGATTGACTGCCAACTTGCATATGATCAAAAATTAGTCTGGGATCTCTAATTCTTCGACGAATTAGTGCAGTGTTTAGAATTATAGATTCAACAAATCCGTCACGCGAACCTCTAAAAACTTTGTCTTTGTCAGGTTCAGATGTCGTTCTTTGTGGATATGATCTGGTGTTAATTAAAATTGCTTCCGAAAAACCATCAATAAATAATGCGGTTTCTCCCGATAACACTGTAGTTATAATTTGATTTTCATCACTGGTTGCAACAGCTTGAGTTCCGGTTATATATTTATTAGCAAAATCAGTTGCGCTATCAAAAACGTCATCGTTTGATATTTGCATTATAATTTCAAGCATAGCTCTTAGTTCTGCTGTTTTGCAGAATCCATCTATAAAGTATAATACTGCTTTGCGGTTAGCTATTTTTATTGGACGGTATACAATATCGAAGTTATTGTCTATATTCATAAGTTTATTAAAATGATCTATACATTCTGAAAAATTCTTTGGAATCATTATATATCCTCCCAAAATCTTTTTTATTTTATTTTGGGTATATATTGAAATTTTAATCAGCACAAATTAGAAAAAATAAAAATTCCTAACAATATATTTAAAACATGTTAGGAATTTTTTGATTTTTAATTGCTAAATTGAGAATTAAAAATTTTTTTATATAAACCGTCTTTTTGTATGAGCTGATCGTGTGTTCCTGTTTCAACAATTTCTCCGTGATTAACCACTATCATCTTATCTACATTTTTTAATGTCGATAGTTTATGAGTTATTATTAAACAAGTGCGATTTTCAATTAATTTTAATATAGCTTTTTGAACTAATAATTCAGTTCTTGAATCCATGTTAGAGGTTGCTTCGTCCAATATAACCATTTTTGGATCTGATAGCATAACTCGTGCAATTGAGATTAGTTGTTTTTGACCGGCGGAAATATTATTTGAATCTTCAGAAATTTCTGTGTTATATCCGTTAGGTTGAGATTTTATGAACTCATCGAGATTAACGGCTTTAGCGGCTTCTATTACTTGTTCATCAGTTGCTTTTAAGTTACCATATCTAATGTTTTCCATGATTGTTCCGTTAAATATCCAAGCATCTTGCAAAACTAAGCCAAACATTTTACGTAAATCATTTTTATCAAATTTTGATATTTCATTGTTATCAATTAAAATTGATCCACTTTGCAATTTATAGAAAGCTAATAAAAGCTTAGAAATTGTAGTTTTACCAGCGCCTGTTGGACCAACAATTGCAGCTTTTTCACCCTTTTTAATTTTCATACTAAAATCTTTTATAACTTTTTGATTTGGAGTATATTCAAAATTAGCATGTGAAAATTCAATATTGCCTTTTATTTTAGAAGTATCAATTTCATGATGTATTTCGGAAGACACTTCTGGCAATTCTAAAGCATCAAAAATTCTGCGAGATGCAGCCGCAGTTGTTTGCAATAGAGATATAACTTGCGATATTGATTCGAGAGGATGGGATAGCATTTTAACATATTGTATAAATGCTTGTATTGTTCCAACTGTAATCATATTATTGATAGCAAAAATTCCTCCAACAATAGCTACAACTAGGTAAACGATGTTGTTGAAAAACCTAGCAAGTGGGAACAATATTCCAGAATAGAATTGAGATTTCCATGAGCTTTCATATATATTTTTATTGAGCTTTTTAAACTTTCTTTTAAATACACTTTGACTATTAAATGATTGGATTACATTTTGCTTAGAATATGTTTCTTCAACTTGAGCATTAATATGGCCCAAACCGTTTTGTTGTTCAGTGAAACAATGTTGAGATTTTTGCATAATTATTTTTGTGATAAATAAAGAAACAATTAAAAGGGTTAAGGATAAAATAGCAATAATCCAATTTGTAATAAACATTATGATTATTATTCCGGGTATAATAAATATAGAAGTTATTATTTGGTTAAATGCTTGAATAAAACTTTGAGTTAAAGTTTCCACATCAATTGTTATAATTGATAAAAATTCACCATTTTTCTTGTTTTCTATACTTTTGATTGGTAATTTGTTTAACTTGTTAAATAATTTGTTTTTGAGATCATATGAAATTTTTTGAGATACATTTGTTAAAAGTAAGTTTTGGCTTATGCTAAAGATTAATCCAAAAATATATAAAATCACTAGAACTATAATGGTGTTTTGAACTACACTTAAATCTAAATCATTTCCATTTTGAATTTTATCTGTTATTCCATTAAAGAGTTCGGTTGTTACGTTTCCTAACAAAGTTGGACCTATAACATATGTTATAGTGGAAAATATTGACAAAATTGCGATAGCTATTAAAGCAAATTTATATTGAGAAATATTTTTAACAAATTTGAGTATTGAGAGAGTATCGATTGATTTCATTTTTTCTAATAATTTTTTGAAGCTTGTTTTAAAGTAACTAACAATTTTATTCACCTTCTGATACCTCCCTTGAAGTTTGTGAGTTTGCCAAATCACGATAGACATCACAATTTTTAATTAATTGATTGTGAGATCCTTCGCCTACAATATTTCCCTCGTCTAAAACAATAATTTTGTCTGCATTTGATATTGTTGTAATATCTTGAGTTACTATTATTAAAGTGGAATTTGAAGCTAATTTTGTTAGCTCAGACATTAAATTATTTTGAGTTTTATAGTCCAATGAAGAGAAACTGTCGTCAAAAATATATATGTTAGGATTTTTTGCAATTGCTCTAGCTATAGTTAATCTTTGCTTTTGACCGCCAGAGATGTTTTGGGCATTTTGCGAAATTTTGAAGGTTAGGTCTTTTCCGCTTTCAAAAACAAAGTCATCGCATTGTGCGATTTTTAAGGCGTTTTTGACTGTTTTGTCGGATATTTTTTTGCCTAATGTTACGTTGTGTTTGATGGTATCTAAGAATAAGGATGTGTTTTGAGCAACATAACCAATGTTTTTCCGTAGATGTTTTAGTTTAATATGTTTTATGCTAGCTCCAGAGACTAAAATTCTGCCCTCAGAGGCATCATAAAATCTCGAAATCAATTTAACCAATGTAGATTTTCCAGACCCAGTAGGACCAACTATTGCGGTTATTTCACCAGGATTTGCAGTGAAATTAATATTATTTAATGTGTTGTTTTTGTTACCATCATACTTGAAAGAGACATTTTCAAATTGAATTTGATATTTTTTGTTTTCGTTAAATTCAACGGGTAAGTTTGAATCTCTAACATCAACACATATGCTTATAATTTCATTTATTCTGTTACTGCAAACGATTACTCGAGGATATGCATATAGTAGCATGGATAGAACAATGAAGAAAACTATTAACTGCATAGCATATTGTAAAATAGTTATAACAGTTCCTACTTGTATTGACCCTTCAATAATTTGAGTTGAACTAACCAATAAAATAATAACCCCAGATATGTTCATTATAAATATCATTGCTGGCATTAAACAAGCTGTTATTCTATTAACGAATAGGTTTAAGTTCAAGAAGTTTTTGTTGGTTTCTTTGAATTTATTTATTTGATGTTTTTGACGGCAAAATGCACGGATAGTTAGGATGCCATTCAAAGTTTCTCTTGATATTATGTTTAATTTATCCAATACTTTTTGAATCGATTTATATTTTGGAGTTACTATAAATAAAGACGTAAAACTTAAAGTTAAAATAGCACCAATTGAGCAAATTATCACTCCAATCAAACTTGAACCCATTTGTATGGTTTTGAAAAGTATCAATATAGTTGCGACAGGTAGTGAGAAAAAGAATCTTAAGAAAATTGGCATAAATAGTTGAACTTGTTGAACATCACTTGTTGTTCTGTTTAAAAGGGTAGAATTTGAAAATTTGTCCATTTCTTTACCAGAAAAAGTTAAAACTTTATTATAGACCAGAGCTCTTAAATTTTGTGACAATTTTGCCGATGTTTTAGCAGAAATGAAAATTATTATAACGTTAATTATTAAGCTTGTTATGGATAAGAATAATATTCTAGCACATGCTCCTAATATACAATCCATTTGCATTGCGTTTAGATCTATTCCAATAGATTCATATTCTTGTTTGATAGCACTAATTGCTATTTGATATTGCTGGGTATCGGATAATTTTTTTAATTGTTCGTTTATGACGGATTGTATTTGTTTTTTTGTGTTGGGGGGGAGAGATGCAAATGTTTCTGCAAATGAAGAATTGTTATTTTTAGATAAAAGTTGCTTTGTAACATCATTAAAGATTTTAGAACTATCATTATTAATCATATGTTGAGTCATAATAGCTTTTGTAAATATTGTTGATAGTTCTTTAGTTATATTTGCTTGAGAAGATGCTACTGAAATATAGATAGGTTCATTTTCAATTATTGGATATTTTTTAATAAAACTATCTTTGTGTTGTTGAGACATATTTTCAATTGATGTTAAAGTATAGTGCTTTTTTATAATTTGTTTGTCATTATCAGACATAAAGTTGGTTAGCTTTTCGAAAGTTTCTTGACGAATTGCTGCAGGTATAACTTGGCTAATTCCGTTTTGTTGAATACCTATATTTACAATTTTAGCAGTATATTCTGGAAGCTGTAATATAATAAACATATCAAGTATTACTAAAAGTATTATCATAATTACAGATATAATTTGACTTTTCGCATATTTGAATAGTTTGAGCATGTATAAATGGTCCTCCTAAAGAATTTAAAAAATTTAATAATATACAGCAAGAATCAAGCATATTATTAGAATAAGTAAGGAATGTTGTAAATTGATGCTATTGTTTTAGTCACACTATCACTTTCATTACTTCCTATAACAAAATCGCAAACAGACTTACAAGCATTTGTTCCATTACTAACGGCATATGATATATCGGCAGCTTTTAGCATTGGAATATCGTTATCATTATCACCAAAAGCTATTGTCTTTTCTGCTTTGCAATACGACTTTAACCAATTTAGAGCATATTTTTTAGACGCTGATTGATTGTATATTTCTAAAAAGTACATATTCTCATCATATACGTCTTTGTACAAACAACATTTAATATCTTTAATCGTTTGTAATTTTAACAAAATTGGCTTTAATACTTCCTTTTTGTTAAGAGCTGCTAAAAATACCGGTTCATCGTTATTATTAATATTGCCTTTTATGTATTTTTTGAGTGGTAAATCTTTGCGCTGATTAAAAAATTTTATTTCGGAAGGGGTGTTTAATTTTGAATAATAAATGTTTAATGATCCATCAGACGAAGGACAGTGTATAAATACATTCAAGTTTGATTTTTCAAATATGGTTTTAATTGTGTTAGTGGTTTTTATTGAGAGAGTATGTTTTTTCAAGAATTTTTTACTGTTTATATCATATATTACACTACCGTTCATACATGCAACTGGCAGATTTACATTTAACCCATCAAGAATATTTATTATAGTTCCCGGTGTTCTGGCAGAGGCAATTGTTATATTAGCACCATTTTGAATTAGGGTATTTAGGCATTTTTTGGAGTCATTGGAAAGACGGCCACCAGGTAATAACAAGGTGCCGTCTAAATCGCAAATGCAAAGTATATTATTATATTTCATAATCAGACAATAGAACTAATTAGCTTGTTCTGAGCTTTGACCTTGGTCTTGGTTTTGATCTTGATCTTCGTCTTCATTTTGATCTTGTTGTTGTGATTGAGAACTGTTTTTCATGACTTCTGATATTAGTTTAGCTTGTTCAACAGGATTATGACTATCGACCGCACCCTGATTTACTTTTACATCATATTTATTTATCAATTCATCAAGAAAGTCTTTAGTAGCTAATTGCAATAGAAGAGATTTAGACATTTCTCTTTGTTTTTCAACAGATTCTTGATCTATATCAAAGCGCTGTATTATATAATACGCAGAATCATCTTCCTTCAATATTGCCGGTGCGTTAGGCTTAGCATCTAAAACAAATTCTTTTTCGGCAAAATCCATGTCATCATATTGGAAAGTATATTCTAAAGCAGATTCTGGTTGTTCAGAGGATTTGTTATAAGCTGCATTAATGTCATCTATAGATTTTTTTGCAGCAATTTGACTCATATACTTGTCCACTAGTGCTTTAAGATTTGCCACACCTTCATTTTTCAACAACTTAGATGATGCTTCATCTTTTTCAGATAAAGGTTTATCGATAGTGATAATCTTATATTTTAAACCATGATTTTTAGTATATTCGTCTATTTTTTCGTTGGAGATAGCTTTAGACTTACCTTCTCCAAAATATTCTTCTAATACTTTGCCAGATTTCAATTGAATTTCAGCAAATTGTTGAAAAGCCTCTTTGTTTATACCCAATTTGGAAATACCTTGTTTTTCTGCTTGTTCATACATTTTTTCAGCATAGTTGTTTATTTGATTATTATCGTCATCAGATAATGACAAACCTAATTTATCAAATTCAGCATGTATAGCTGCTATTCGCTTTGCTATGTCAACAGATTGTTCCTTTATCCAATCTGTAGCAGGTTTATCTTCAATTGTTCCTTCAGATATAGTTTTTTCCAAGTCAGACGATGGAGACATAGTAGGTGACGAAGCAGCTATCATATATTGAGCAGTTTGAATTTGTTGTGTTAGAAGCAGTGTATAAAAGCTAGCACTTACTTTATAGTCATCAACTTGCACAACAGGATCATCTTTACCACTACATCCACTGAGTGTAAACAGTGACAAACAAAAAATTAATAAAACACATGTCACAGCTTTAATGTGTGTTTTTACTATATTAAAAATCATAACAAAACTCTCCTTATCAAAAATATATTAAACGTTACAAAATAGCGACATAAGTTATTATACTATATACAGTCAAAAAAGTAAATAATAATAATATTAATATTAAGAAAAAATTCAAAAAATTTTTACAAAAAATACATATATAGCAACCAGTGTAGTATTTACAAATGGATTGAATAATGGTAAATTAAAAAATAAAGAATGTTTATTTAAAACATGTTTATATTATTGTAGAAAGACAAATAATCTACATTTTATTTGGAGGGTATTAAAATTATGAAAAGTTTAGATTCACTTATTTCTAAAGTTAATTTTTTTGCGAAAACTGCAGAAAAAAAGACGCAAGACATTATTGAAATTTCTCAGCTAAAGTGGAAAATAGCAAAAGTAAAATCTAAGATAGAACGCAAATATGAGAAGTTGGGTTCATTAACATATTTAAATTATAAAAATGGTGATGAAGACAATACTGATGCTTTTAATACGAAAGTAGCAGAAATTTGTGATGAAATTGAAGAATTGTTTTGTGATTTAAGAAAAATAGAACAAGAGTATGCTGAAATAAAAGAAGAATCAGCTCACTTATAATTGAACTATTTTACCATTCTATTGGGTTTTGACCATTTTTAATTAGAAAATCGTTTGTTTTGGAAAAATGTTTACATCCAAAAAATCCTCTTGAAGCTGATAGAGGGCTAGGGTGAGCTGCGCGTAAGGTTAGGTGGATTGGGTTGGTTATTAATTCTTGTTTTTGTCCTGCATATGCACCCCACAGCAAAAAAACTATTGGTTTTTGCCTGTCATTTAAAATTTGAATTATTTTGTTTGTTAAATGTTGCCATCCTATTTTAGAATGGGAGTTTGCTTGACCAGCTTTTACGGTTAGAACAGCATTTAACAGAAGAACTCCTTGATTTGCCCATCTTGTTAAATTGCCGTTATTTTTTGGTTGAGGGTTGCCTATGTCTGACTCAATTTCTTTATATATGTTTTGTAGAGATGGGGGAACTCTAACTCCCGGTTTTACTGAAAAGGACAAACCATGAGCTTGATTTGGACCGTGATATGGATCTTGCCCTATTATTACAACCTTACAGTCGTTGTAATCTACATATTTTAGGGCGTTAAATATATCATACATGTTAGGATACACTACGGTGGAGGCGTAGTCGTGTTTTAAAATTTTGCGTAATTGTTGGTAATACTCTTTGTCCCATTCTTCAGACAAAAGAGTATCCCATTGATTACCTATTGAAACCATTTAAAAAAACCCTCCTGGAGGTTATAATTAATGAAAATAGCTATAATTGGAGCTATGGATATTGAAATTAAACAAATATCAAAGCTTATTGATAATTCACAGATAATTGAAGTAGGAAGGACAACATTTATTAGTGGACAGTATAAAAATATTGAACTAGTTGTTGTAAAATGCGACCCTGGAAAAGTTAACGCTGCTATTTGCACGCAAACTTTGATTTTGGAATTTGAGCCTAATCAAATTATTAACGTAGGCGTTGCAGGTGGATCGGAAAATATGCAAATTGGAGATGTTGCAGTCGCTACTAGTTTAGTTCAGCATGATGTAGATACATCATTAGTTGGAGATCCTGTTGGATTAATATCGGGAATAAATATTATAGAGTTGCCTGCAAGCAAGATTATTACAGATAATTTAGTAAAAGCAACAAAACAATCTGGAGTATGCGTATATAAAAGCATTTTTGCAACAGGAGATCAATTTGTTGAGCGTGAAAAAATAAATTTAATAAAAAATCAGTTTAATGCCGATATTGTTGATATGGAAGGTGCAGCTATTGCTCAAGCATGTTACAGATCGGGTGTTGAGTTTGGGGCCATTAGAGCTGTTTCAGATAACGGAAATGCTCAAGTTGAATATGAAAAATTTAAGTATGAAGCTGCAGATCAGTGTGAAAAAATTATTGAGCATTATTTGAATTTAATATAAAATAATTATAATTTTTTATTGATGCTATGAGTAGCTCACTCAGATTTGGTTAAATCTGTTTCGCAGTTTTTTATTAAATTCAGGAGAGCACTGTAGTCTTCCGGATAATTTTGTTCTAACATTTCATTGTTAATTTGAACTTGACTTGAGTTTATAGGCTCGTTATATTTTTTTGGTAGAATGCCTCGAGAAATTATGTTTGCAGTTGATTCAGTTTTAATCATTTCTGCTTGAGCGCTTTGATTTGCTATTGCATCTTCTACTATAAACATTTCATTTTTATTTTTTTTGTTTATTCTAAAAACAACACGAAACATTCTATAAACAGCTAGGTATAAAAATGAAGATATTTCGTTTATCAATCTATTATTTTCTGCTTTTGATAAAATATCAAACAAAATGTTCAAAGAACAAAATAAAATTTTCTTTTTGTAGATAATTTTTAATGTTTTTGGATTTGGAAGTTCTTTTTGTGTTGAAGGGTCTTTAAGATTTTCCATCTCTAACGTAGCGCCGTTACGTTCAGGAGACCTTCCTAACAAGTAATCACAAGATACGCCGTAAAAGTCAGCAACTTTTACAACGAATGATAATCCACATTCACGAATACCTTTTTCATAGTGAGATAGTAATGATTGCGACACACCTAACTGTTGTGATGCGTCTTTTTGGCTAATGCCTTTTTCTTTTCTTAGTAGTGATAAAATTCTTGGAAAATTTGAGTTCATGTTGTCCTCCTAACATTTAAACTCATTGTTGTTTAACATTTAGTAAACTGATTTTTTAAAAATACATTCAGTAGACCAGTGTATAAAATTATAATCCATTGTTCAAAATTTGTCAAAACTATTTTTTTAATGTCTATTTTTAATGAAAATATTGTTTTGTAAATTGTTGAAAATTGAAGTATAATTATTATATTGTGAAAATAATTTTTACACAAAGGAGAATTATTTTGAGATCATATAAATTATACTTAATAAGGCATGGACTTACTAGTGCTAACGAAAAAGGTGTATATCTTGGGTCCACAGATATATCGCTTAGTGAAGACGGAAAACAAAGTATATTATCTTTAATTCAGCAATATGAATATCCAAAAGTTCAAAAAGTATATTCTAGTCCGCTTAAACGAGCAGTTGAAACTGCTGAGTTGATATATCCCAATAATTTTATTGAGAACATAGATTCTCTTAGAGAATATTCGTTTGGAATTTTTGAGAATAGGTCCATAGATGAACTTTCTGCAGATTCGGAATATAAAAGCTGGATGGATGGAAATATGAAACAGCCACCAAAAGGTGGAGAAACTAAGGAACAATTTGCAAAACGTGTTTTAAATGGGTTTAATTATTTGATGAATGATATGATGAAAAACGGGATTTTTGAGGCAGCTTTAGTTGGACATGCGGGTGTTTTAAGTATGATATTATATATGTTTGGTATGCCAAGAAGAACTCCGTTGGAATGGAATATGGAACCGGGTGGAGGATATTCTTTGCTTACCACGGCACAAATGTGGACAAGAGATAATATATTTGAAGTTTGTGATATTTTGCCATATGGAAAATGTTCGAATGAGAGCTCAGAATTTTTTGGATTTGATTGTGAAGATTAATCATTTATATAAGGCTATTTATTTGTATATAGATAAGAAATTTTTGGTTTAAAAAGGTGTGATTTTTTAATGAAATTTAATCGAATAGTTGTTAAGGTGGGAACGTCGACTTTAACTCACCCAACAGGCTTGCCTAATATACGTCGCATGGAGGCTTTAGTTAAAGTGTTGGCCGATATAAAAAATACCGGTAGAGATATTGTATTGGTAACGTCTGGTGCGATAGGAGTTGGGGCAGGAAAGATGGGATATTCCACGCCACCCAAAAATATATCGGATAGGCAAGCGTGCGCTTCTGTTGGACAGTGTGAGCTTATGAACATATATGATACTTTATTTTCTAGATATAGTCATATGGTGTCTCAAATATTGTTAACTCAGCAAGTTTTAGATGGTGGAGAAGATGAACTTAATACTAAAAACACGTTTCATTCTTTGTTAGACAAAAATATTATACCTATAGTTAATGCTAATGATACGATTTCCATTAAAGAATTGGAGTTTGGAGATAACGATACATTATCTGCTGCTGTTTCTGTTTTAATAGATGCCGATATTTTAATCATATTGACTGATTTAGACGGTATGTATGATAAAAATCCTCGTAAATTTGAAGATGCAAAACTTATTAGTTACATAGACGAATTAGATGAATCTTTAAGGAAAGCTGCTAAAGGAGAAACTAGCACTTTAGGAACCGGAGGAATGATTACAAAATTGAATGCGGCTGAAATGGCATCACTAAAAAAAATACCCACTTTGATAATTAATGGAGCATATCCAAGTAGAATATATAGTTTCTTAGAGGGACATCATGAAGGAACTCTTATTGATTTGGGTAAAACGTTTAATATTAAAGAAAAATAGTTAGGTTTAATTTAAGAATTTATTATTTTGGAGGTAAGCGGATAATGAATACTTTAGAGCAGGCACAAAAAGTTAAAAATGCTGCAAAATATATAAATAGGGCCAAAGCAGAACAAAAAAACAAGATTTTGATTTCGATTAGAGAAAATTTAAGAAAAAATGTGGATGCTATATTGTCTGAAAATCAAAAAGATATAGATGCTGCTAAAAATAATGGAATGCCCAAACATTTGATAGACAGATTAACTTTAAATAGTGATAGAATTGAAGCTATGGCGCTTGCAATAGATGAGTTGATTCATTTGGCAGATCCTGTTAGTGAAGTTGTTTCTGGTGGAACGCGACCTAATGGATTGAAAATTGAAAAGGTTCGAGTTCCATTAGGTGTTGTTGGAATAATATATGAAGCTAGACCTAACGTCTCTGTTGATGCTGCTACGTTATGTATAAAATCCGGTAATGCAGTTTTGCTCAGAGGAGGAAAGGAAGCAATAAAAACAAACACCATTTTGGTTGAGCTTATGAAGAAAGCGGTTGCTGAAAATGGAATAGCTTCTGATATTGTTGAGTTAGTTCAGGATACTACGCGAGAAAGTGCTAATGAAATGATGAAAATGCACGGAATATTAGATGTTTTGATACCTAGAGGTAGTGCGGGACTTATTAATTCTGTGGTTGAAAACTCAAATGTTCCAGTTATTGAGACCGGAACAGGAAATTGTCATGTATATGTAGATGATAGTGCGGATATTGATATGGCGGTTAATATTGTGGTTAACGCTAAAACATCTCGTCCGTCAGTTTGCAACGCAGCTGAAAGTTTGGTTGTGCATAGGGACGTTGCAGATTTGTTTTTAAATAAACTAAAAAATGAGTTCGATAAACACAATGTAGAGTTAGTTGGATGCAGTGAAACTAAAAAAATCTTACCTGATATTGAATTAGCAAATGATGAAGATTATTATACCGAATATTTAGGATATAAGATGTCTGTTAAAATTGTAAATTGTTTGGATGAAGCTATTGAGCACATTAATAAATATTCTTCGGGACATTCGGAAGCTATTGTAACATCTGAATATGACTCGGCAGAACATTTTTTACAAACAGTCGATTCGGCGGCTGTGTATGTGAATGCTTCGACTAGATTTACTGATGGTAACGAATTTGGACTGGGTGCTGAACTCGGAATATCTACCCAAAAATTGCATGCTAGAGGGCCTATGGGGCTTAGAGAGTTAACAACCCAAAAGTTTATAATAAGAGGAAATGGTCAAATTAGATAGTTTTATTTAATGAAGGATGTCAGATTATATTGGCATCTTTTATTTTTTGCTGAGATATTTTTATGTGAGATTTAACGCGATTATTTAAATTTGTTGAAAGATTTTTATTGATATTACGATTAGATAGTGAGCGGAAATATATTTTTTTTGTTAAGATTTCGTCGATTTTAATTGCTGGAAATGATAGGACAACCCATATTAAACTGAATGGGAGACAAATTTGACCAAGGATATTAAACGGCAGTGTAGAATAGTCCCACATTTTCCAATTTAGCATCAAGTTGAAAATGATTCCTGTGGAAAACTCTACAATAGTTATTAATATTCCGCATACAACACATTTAAATATGTTGCTTAAATTAAATAGCCTAATTTTACTAATTATTCTAAAACATATTCCTCCTAGAACAAAAGAAAACCAACTGCTGTTCCCATTAAATATTAATTCTAGTAAAAAATATGAATATCCACCAAAACAAGTTAACCATATTTTTTTTGTCATTATTATCCTCCATACAAAAATTGTTATTTTATTTTATCCAATTTTTTTATGAATATAAGTTATTTGGTGTTATTTTGTTTTGTAATTAAAAAAGAATGATTATATTTATAGGTACATATACTAATAGAGCATAATTACAGTGATATTAACTGTTTGATTGGAATAAATAGACGGGTTAAATAGTTTGTTTTTATGTTTTTTGACAAATTTTTTCTAAATTAACTAATATTTCTTGATATTCATTAATGATTTTGATACAATATTAATAATATATTAATCATTGAAGATTGTTAAGTTAAATTGAATTTTAAATAGACGTAAGTAAACTGCGAGTTGTGGTGAATTTGATTTATGAAAAACAGAGAAGAACAATGGAAAAATATAGATATAATAAACGATTTTTTTGAAGGTAAATCTATATTTGCATATAGATATTTTGGGGCGCATAGAGTTAAACGTTTTGGAGAAGATTATGTTGTTTTTCGCTGTTGGGCTCCCACTGCTAGGGCGGTTTCGGTTGTTGGAGACTTTAATGGATGGAACGGGCGACTAAATGTAATGCATAAATTGCATGATAAGGGAATTTGGGAGTGTTTTATTAAAGAAATAAAAAACTTCGATCTTTATAAGTTTGAAATAATATCTCATGATGGGCATGTTTTGTTGAAATCAGATCCTTATGGTTTTCATTTTGAAACACGACCTAAAACTGCAACTAAATTTTATGATTGTCCTGAAATGAATTGGGAAGATGATGATTGGATTAGATTAAGAAACAATTCAAATCATTTGAAATTGCCAATGAATATATATGAAGTGCATATGGGATCTTGGAAAAAATATTCTGATGGCAGTATTTTTTCATATGTTAAGTTTGCAAAAGAAATTATACCCTATTTGAAAGAAATGGGATATACTCATATAGAGTTTATGCCGTTAACAGAATATCCTTTCGATGCGTCGTGGGGATATCAGGTTACGGGTTATTTTGCTCCAACGTCGAGATATGGAACGCCATTTGATTTCAAGCGAATGATTAATGAGTTTCATAAGGCCAATATAGGTGTTATTTTGGACTGGGTTCCAGCGCATTTTCCGAAAGATGCACATGGATTATATAGATTTGATGGTAGTTGTTGTTATGAATATTGGGACTCTCGTAAGGGAGAACACTATTCTTGGGGAACGTGTGTTTTTGATTTTGGTAGGAATGAGGTTGTTTCGTTTTTAATTTCATCGGCTAATTATTGGGCAAGTGAATATCATATAGATGGGTTAAGAGTAGATGCTGTGGCGTCTATGTTATATTTAGATTATGATCGTAGAGATGGTGAGTGGGTTGCTAATCAATATGGTGGCAAAGAAAATATAGAAGCAATAGCTTTTTTAAGAAAACTAAATAAGCTGGTTTTAACAGAAAACCCTAGTTTTATTATTATTGCAGAAGAATCCACAGCTTGGTCGATGGTAACTCAGCCTGAAGAGGCTGGAGGACTTGGTTTTAATTATAAGTGGAACATGGGTTGGATGAATGATACTTTAAGTTATCTTAGTTTGAATCCTTATTTTAGAGCTAGCAATCACCAAAAAATAGTGTTTCCATTTTGGTATGCTTTTTCTGAAAACTACATTCTTCCTATTTCTCATGATGAAGTTGTATATGGAAAAGGATCTTTGATTGGAAAAATTGTAGGAGATTATGATCAAAAATTTGCTGGAGTTAGAGTATATTTAGCTTTTATGATTGCACACCCAGGTAAAAAATTGTTGTTTATGGGTCAGGAGTTTGGGCAGTTTAATGAATGGAACTTTCAAACCCAATTGGATTGGAATTTATTAGACTACGAAAAACACAGACAATTGCAATTTTATGTTAAAAGTTTAAATAAATTTTATTTAAAACACAGCGAGTTGTGGATTAATGATTGTGATAGCAATGGCTTTTGTTGGATTTCTTATGATGATAGTAGAAATAATGTAATAGCCTTTAGAAGAATAGCAGAAAATGGCGAAGAGCTTATTATTATTTGTAATTTTTGTCCTATTAGACATGATAAATATAGAATAGGTGTTCCTTTTGATTGTGAATATATTGAGGTGTTTAATTCAGATGATAAATGTTATGGAGGATATGGAACTTTAAATAATAGTGTTATTAAGGCCGACAAAAAACCTTTTCATGGATATAAATATTCTATAGAAATAAAGCTGCCTTACATGAGTGCAGTGTATTTAAAACCGAAAAAATAATAAGAAATATATTTGATTTTGAGAAATGACATAATTAACCGTAATTTGTTTTTATTAAGTTAAGTAAATTAAGCTATATTTGAATTTGGTATTGTTTAAGTGTTTTAACGTGAGCAAAGGAGGAAAATATGTTCGCGAAGAAAGAGTGTATTGCTATGTTGTTAGCTGGAGGGCAGGGCAGTCGGTTGGGATCTTTAACTCGTAAGATGGCTAAACCTGCTATTCAGTTTGGAGGAAAATATAGAATAATAGATTTTCCTTTGTCTAACTGTGTTAATTCTGGGATAGATACAGTTGGTGTTTTGACGCAATATTCTCCTTTCTTTTTAAATGAATATATTGGAACTGGGCAACCGTGGGATTTAGACAGATTATATGGCGGAGTACATATTTTGCCACCATATGAAAGTGCAAAAGGAGCTAAATGGTATGCTGGAACCGCTAATGCTATATATCAAAATATGAGTTTTATAGATAGATATAATCCCGAATATGTTTTGATTTTGTCAGGAGATCATATTTATAAAATGAACTATGATACTATGCTTAAATATCATAAATATCGTAAAGCAGATTGTACTATAGCGGTATTAGATGTACCTAAAAAAGAGGCTAGTAGATTTGGAATAATGAATTGTGATGAACTAGGGGTAATTTCTGAATTTGAGGAAAAGCCTAAAAAACCTAAAAGCACTCTTGCATCTATGGGCATATATATTTTTAACTGGAAATTGCTTAGAGAATTACTTAGAGAGGATGAATTGGATTCTAGATCTAAAAATGATTTTGGAAAAAATATCATTCCTAAAATGTTAGAAAAAAATTTAAGATTGGTTGTTTATAACTTTCAAGGTTATTGGAAAGATGTTGGAACTATTGATAGTTTGTGGGAAGCCAACATGGATCTTTTGAGACACGGAGGCAGTTTTAATTTATATAATCCTAAATGGAAAATATATACTCGAAATGCAATTCAACCTCCTCATTATGTTGGAAATGGTGCTAATGTGAGGCAGTCTGTTGTAACAGAAGGTTGTCAAATATATGGTGATGTTAATTATTCGGTTTTATCTCCAGGAGTTGTTATTGAAAAAGGGGCTATAGTTAATAATAGCATTATAATGTCTAGTTGTATTGTTAAAGTTGGTGCAAATATAAATTATTCACTTATAGGATCTAATTGTTATATAGGAAACAACGCGTCAATTGGCATGTCTGAAGAGTTGGTTTGTAGATTGAACGATAGAAAGATAACTGTTGTTGCACCAAACACAAAATTGAAAGATGGAGCCAAGATATCACCTAAGATAAATTGATTAAATGGGCGTTTGAATTGAGGAGATTAATATGTTAATAAATGAGAGAATGGTTGGAGCTATTATTTTTGCGAATATGCATGACTCGTCTATACCTAATTTGACGAAAGACAGAACATTTGCGTCTGTCCCTTTTGGTGGCAGATATAGGATGATAGATTTTCCTCTTTCTAATTGTATTAATGCTGGAATAATTGATATTGGAATAATTACTAAAGCTAATTATCAATCTTTGATGGAACATATTGATAATGGAAGTCAGTGGGATTTAGCCAGAAAAAGAGGAGGACTTAAAATATTGCCTCCATATGGAAATAAAAATTTTGGTATATATCATGGAAAAATTGAGGCGCTTGGTGCGGCATTAGATTTTATTAGAAGCACTCCGTGTAAGTATATTCTTTTGAGTGACTGCGATTTGGTTGCTAATATGGACTATTCGGCTATTATTAATGAGCATATAAATAAAGACGTAGATGTTTCTGTTGTGTATAAAAATGACATTCTAAGTAGTGATGTTGCGAGAAATTCTGTTATTTTAAATTTTGATGATAATAATATGTTAAATGAAGTCATGATTAATCCGAATATTGAAGGATGCATGAATTTTTCTCTTAATATTTTTGTTTTTGAACGTGAGTTTTTGCGCACGTTGATTACAGAGTCAATATGTAAGGGCGAATATAAATTAGATCGTGATTTTTTGCAAAAAAAATGCAAAGACTATAAAATAAGAGGTATAGAATATAAAGGGTATGTTCATCCTATTTGTTCCATGGAGTCTTATTATAAAGCGAATATGGATTTGTTAAATTGTGAAGTTAGAGAAAGTCTTTTTAATTTTGACAGACCTATTTATACTAAAGTTAGTGATGAAGCTCCTGTTAAATATGGAGTTAATGCAAAAGTTTGTGATAGTTTTATCGCAGATGGCTGTGTTATTGATGGGTGTGTTGAGAATTCTATAATTTTTAGAGGTTGTAAAATTTCTGAAGGGACTTGTGTTAAAAATTCTATATTAATGCAAGGAACGAAAGTGGGACAAAATTGTGATCTACAGTATGTTATAAGCGATAAAAATGTTAACATACAAAATAATCGAACTTTAATTTCTGCTGATTTATATCCTACCTATATCTCAAAAAACACCAATATTTAAGGTTTAATTCTTAAATTTTTGTTAGGAGGAAATGACGTGAAAATATTATTTGCGGCGAGTGAGGCTCAGCCTTTTGTGGCTTCGGGAGGATTGGGAGATGTTATGGGTTCATTACCTAAAGCACTAAGAGCCAAGGGCATTGTTTGTAGAGTTGTTGTGCCGTTATATTCCTATATATCTGACGATTTCAAGAAAAAAATGTCGTATATTTGCAATTTCAATGTGTTGCTTGGTTGGCGTAATCAATATTGTGGGGTATATCAGTATAATAATAATGGAGTTATCTTTTATTTTATAGATAATGAATATTATTTTAAGAGAGACGGAATATATGGATTTTATGATGATGCAGAGAGGTTTGCATTCTTTTCTAAAGCTGTTTTGGAATTAGTTCAGCATATAAATTATGTTCCAGATATATTGCATTGTAATGATTGGCAAACAGCTATGGCTCCAGTATATCTAAATGTTTTTTATCGTCCTAATAGCAAGTATTCTAATATAAAAACTATTTTCACTATTCATAATATAGAATATCAAGGTAAATATGGACTAGAACTTATGGGAGACGTTTTAGGGTTGCCTAGTAGTGCAATGGGACTTATGCAATATGATGGTTGTTTAAATATGGTTAAGGCTGCTATTGAAGTTTCTGATAAGGTTACAACGGTTAGTCCTAGCTATTCTGAGGAACTAAAAAATTTTTGGTATGGATGTGGGTTGGACAGAGAGCTGGCTCAGCATTCATATAAATTTTGCGGTATTTTAAATGGAATAGATTATGATGTTAACAACCCTCAGATGGATAAAAATATATATTGTAATTATTCTACAGAAAATTTGTCGGGAAAGAAGAAAAATAAAAAACAATTGTGTTTAGAAATGAATATATCTAATGACGAACAGCCTGTTGTTGGAATTGTTAGCAGGATGGTTAAACACAAAGGATTGGATCTTGTAGAATATGCTTTGGAATATTTAATAAGAAGTGGATTTAAGTTTGTTGTGTTGGGCTCTGGTGAATATAGATTTGAAAGTTTTTTTAATAATATGAGAGATAGATATCCCGATAGAATAGCAGTATATATTGGATATAATAAAATTTTATCTAAGAAAATATATGCTGGAAGTGATATGTTTTTGATGCCATCTCAGTCTGAACCGTGTGGACTTTCACAGATGATTGCACTTCGATATGGTTCTATTCCTATTGTTAGAGAAACTGGTGGACTTAAAGATTCAATTCGTGATTGTTCTTTGGGGGCAGGAAACGGTTTTTGTTTTAGACAATATAATGCGGATGATATGAATTGTGCATTGTTTAGAGCTAAAAAATTATATGATGATAAAGTTGCATGGGAAAATTTAGTTAAATATGCTATGAAGTGCAATTTTAGTTGGGACGAGTCTGCAATTAAATATATGTTTTTATATAAGGATGTGTTGGGACTTAAGTAATTAAAAATTTATAAGTTAAATAAAAAATCACTGGTCTATTTTTTAGATCAGTGATTTTTTATTTAGTCTTACATTTCGCGATTTGCAATTGAGTTTTCACGAAATACCAATGAAATACACCATAAACCGGATAAACCAACTAAGGTATAAATTATGCGAGCTATAATTTGAAGAGAACCATTAAATAAAACTTCAACAATGTTTATCCCAAATATTCCAATAATACCCCAAACAATACTTCCAATAATTGTTAGAGATAGCGCAATTTTGTCTAACAATTTTAACGCCTCCTTTTTTTATATTGAATGATATTTATTATATGTACAATTATTGTTAATATTCTTCGAAATAATTAAATTTTTAATTTATTATAAAATTTACATTTTTTGACTGTAAGCTTTTTGAATAAAATCAATTGTTTCACTACATAATATTTATATGAATTATTTCAAAAATATCATAAAATTAATGTGCCAAGGTCGGCGCGCAGGAGGAATGATATAATGAAAAATGTTAATAAAGATGGTTCAAAGTTTTCTAAAAAAGCATTTTATATTGCGATTATTTTTAGTTTGATAGCAGTTATAATAACAACATTGATTGCTATAGGTAGGACTATGTCCCCTATGCAGAAAGTGCCAATTAATGCAAATGTTTCGGATAACAGTGCAGTTAAAACTAATGATGAACAAAAAAATGTTAAGAAAGAAGATTCACAAACATCTAAAAAACCTGCTTCTGCAGTTGAAGACAAAGAAAATGAAAAACCAAAAGAAAAACCCGTTAACAAAAAAGTTACTAAGTGTAAATTTTTTATGCCTGTAAAGGGTGAAATAATACAAGAATTCTCTAAGGGAGAATTGGTTAAGTCTGAAACTATGGGTGATTGGAGAACTCATGATGGAGTGGATATAGCTGCCAAGCAATCAACTCCGGTAAAAGCAGCAGCAGATGGAACTGTTTGTGATATAACTAATGATAATATGTGGGGAACTGGTATTGTAATTGATCACGGTAGTGGAATGAAAAGCTATTATTATGGACTTAATGAAAAAATACAGGTAAAGCTAGATCAGCAATTAAAAAGCGGAGATGTTATAGGGTCTGTTGGTACATCTAATCAGCTGGAAAATGCTTTACCAGAACATCTACATTTTGGAATGAAAAAAGATGATGTATGGGTTAATCCTATGGACTATTTAAAATAATAAGCGCTAACATTTAGTTTAATTTGCAAAAAGATTAAGCTAAATGTTTTTTATTATATTTTTGAATTATAATTATAGTAGGGTTGCAATCACTAGCATTTCTTTCAATCTATCATATATTGGTTCTAGCATTTCTATTGGTAGTGGATTTTGTCCTTTACCTATTTCAATTGTGAATCCAGGACGACATTTAGAGTTAATAAACCAGTCTTTAAATCCTCCGTGCGATGCGAGGCCGGTTGGTTGGCAGACTTCATATCCTGAAGATGCGGCAAGCGCGTCAGCCATTAGTGCAGATTCAGGGGGTGTGTTTTTTCCGTAATAGTAGTATATTTCTTCTCCTTGTGAATGGAACGCTATAACTTTTTTTATGTCAAAATTATTACACAGAGCAACTAATGCTTTGGTTTCGGGTTCAGATTGTGGACATATTCCTCCATATTGTCTTGGTGAAGGAGATTTTATTCCTTTTGAACATTCTAGTTGTTTTAATTGTTTCCATCCAGCATCAAAATTATGATTTAGATCGACACCTCGTGCGTTGGCTTGCCAGGATTGATTTGATTTTTTCATTATGGATTGAATTGGAGCACAAAGTTGTTTGGCAGTTTTGGGACCTCCAAGTGCAATTTCAACACCGTCTGGATTGCACATAGGAACAACAATTAAACCCCTATTTGTGAAAATATCGTTTAAGTCTACGCCATATAATTCATGTTTTTCAGACAATTCTTCAAAAAAACGTAGTAGCAAAGAGCATGTTAGCCATTCTTGAGCGTGTATTGCTCCGGTAAACAGAACGGCATTTTTTAAGTTTCCAATACCTAGTGCATATATTCTTCGTTTTAGGATTGATTGTCCAATGCAAAACAGTTTGATTTGAGGATTATTTTTTTTGATTTGTGCCATTTTTTTGCGCATAGAGTCGTATCTGGGGGGATTAAGATAAAAATTATCCATGGGTGTGCCTCCGTTATGAATGTTATTTATATGACTTTTGAATTTTATTTTAATTATCGATTCTTACTATAAGTATATTGATTTTTTTTTAACTTTATGTAATAATAAATAAAAATGGTGTTTTTAAGCTAACTCATGGCTTTTTTGAAAGATATGGGGGTTTTTCTTGTGGAATTGAAAGAAACAAGATTGTGTGGAGAAACAGTTTATTCTGGGAAAATATTGACAGTGCAAAAAGACACTGTTACTTTGCCAAATGGGGCGAAAGCGTGTAGAGAAGTTGTTAGACATAACGGCGCCTGTTGTGTTGTGGCAATAGATGATGATAAAAATTTATTTTTAGTCCGTCAATTTAGATATGCACTTAACAAGGAACTGTTAGAGCTTCCTGCAGGGAAATTGGATGTTGTAGGGGAATCGCCTTTAGAGGCGGCTAAAAGAGAACTTTTTGAAGAAACAGGAGTTAAGGCAGCTAATTGGGTTGATTTGGGGACAATATATCCTTCTCCGGGTTATTGCGATGAGGTTATATATCTATATTTTGCAACAGATTTAATTCAAGAGGACAGTTTACATTTAGACGAAGGAGAATTTTTGCAGGTAGAAAAATATTCGTTGGATGAGATTTTTGAAAAAATACTCTATGGAAAAGTTAGAGATTCTAAAACTATATGTGCGATTTTAAAATTAAAAATGTTGATGATTGAAGGAAAGATTGAGATATAGTATTATGGGAAGACGAAAGAGAAGAAAGTCTCTGGGAAATAGAGTTTGGTTTATAGATGAAGTTAGAGGTATGGCTATTATTTTAATGGTTGTATATCATTTGTGCTTTGATTTAGTCTATATTTTTAATGTTAAAATAGAAATATTTGATTCGGCTATTATTAATTTTATGCGAGATGTGTTCGCCGGTTTGTTTATTTTTATATTTGGAATAGCATGTAGATTTTCTTCCAATAATTTAAAAAGAGGAATAATATGTTTTTTGGCTGGACTTGGAATAACTTTAGTCACGTTTTTTTGCATGCGACAGGAAACAATCTATTTTGGTGCGCTTCATATGCTAGGAATTTCTATGATATTATATCATTGTTTTGAAAAATTATTGAACAAAATAAAATTTCCCATATTTGGAATTGTAATAGCTGGCTTGCTTTTCTATTTTACAAAAGAAATATCTAAAGGGAAAATTGGAGTTTGGACTTTTTATATTGATGACAATTTAAAAAAATGGTTATTTCCGTTTGGCATTGTTTCATCTAATTTTCATTCGTGGGATTATTTTCCATTAATACCGTGGATTTTTGTGTTTTTGGCGGGATGTTATTTTGGTGTATATGTTATTGAAAATAGACTACCAGAATTTTTTTATAACATGCATTCAAGGCCAATTGCTTTTGTAGGGCGACATACTTTATGGGTATATTTACTTCATCAACCAATATTGTATGGTTTGTTGTATGTTATTTTTAATTATGTATGTCCTTATGTTTTAAATGGAAGAGTATTTGTTTTTTAGATTGAAATAAGAAATAGATTTTGTTTAGTTATAGGTTTAGAGGTGAGTATATAATATGAGAAAAGATACTCTTGGAACGTGGATAGTTAGATTAATATTTTGCATTTTTGTGATTTTAGCCTACAATATGATTAATAATTTTGGAATGATATTGTCTTGGTTTGGTCAACTTATGGGTGTTTTAACCCCTTTTATCATTGGTAGTGTTATTGCTTTTTTGCTATTTCCAATTTGCAAGAAGCTAGAAACGTTACTTTTGAAGACCAATAAAAATTTTATTATGAAAAGAGTTCGTGGAATAGCAACACTAATAATTGTTCTATTGGCCTTATTTATAGTGGGATTGATATTGTTTCTGATGTGTCCTATCATATATGATAGTTTAATAATTTTTATCAAGACTGTTCCAAACTATTTAAATGATATGCATTCGTTTATAAGCAATAATATAAATCATTCGGGGCCTTTGGCTAACGTAGTAGAAAAATTGAAAAATGTTGTATCTTTGGACAATATAGCTAAATTCTTTATATCTTTGGATTATAATAGTTATGTTGGTGGAATTACAAGTTTGTTTTTTGGAATATTTAATTTCTTAATTGGAGCAATTATTTCGGTATATTTGTTGATGGACCGTAAATTTATTAAGAAGACTGTTATTAGAATTGCCAGGGTAATATTTCAAGATAATACGGTTAAACGTATTGGCAGATTAGGATCTAGAATAGCTAAAGTAATATATACTTTTATATTTGGTCAGGTAATTGATGCGTTTATGGTTGCATGTTTTATTGGTATGTTTTTAACTATATTTGGAATTGATAATAGTGTTATTTTAGCAGTGTTTTATTTTGTTTGTGCGGTAATTCCATATTTTGGATCTATTATTGGAGTTTGTTTTGTTTCATTGTTATCTTTAATGTCTGGAAATATACACCAGTTCTTTATTGCAACTATTATTGCTATAGTTTTACAGCAGTTAGATGCTAACTTTATTAGTCCTAGAATTGTTGGACAAGCAGTTGGAATTGGTCCATTATATGTTATTTTGGGAATAACATTATTTGGTGGAATTTTTGGAATATTTGGTTTGTTTTTAGGACCGCCACTTATGGCAATACTCATGGAATTAATAGATGATTTTATTAGTTGCAAGGAGAGCAAAAGAAAAAAGAATATGGAGTGTTTAAGAGATATTGGAATATTATCTAAAATAAAAAATAAAGTTGATAGTAATGGCGACAAACCAAATCAAGATAATTAAGCTGTGTAAATTTAATTTATATTTATCTATAACAATAAAAAGACTATTCTGTGAAATATAATCCGCAGAATAGTCTTTTATTATTTTAGTATTTTCCGAAAACCATTATTTTTGCACATTTATAAATGTCTCCACAGCCTAGAGTTATTACTAAGTCACCGGGTTTAGCATTGTTTATAACGTAATTTGCTACTTCATTTTGAGTTGTGAACCATTTGCAGCCATCTATTTTTGAAGCTAGGTCTTTTGAATATACTCCAAGTGTATTTTTTTCTCGTGAACCCATTATTTCCGTTAACACCACGTGATCTGCTATGCTTAACGCCTTAGCAAATTCATCCATTAGCATTTTAGTTCTAGAATATGTGAATGGCTGATGGACTGCCCAAACTTTGTTGAAGCCACATTCTTTGGCAGCTTTAAGAGTTGCAGAAATTTCAGTTGGATGATGTGCATAGTCGTCAGCTACGGTTATTCCATTTATTTCACCAATAAATTCAAACCGTCTTCCCGCACCTTTAAAATTGGCCAAACCTTCAGCAATATTTTCAACAGGAGTATTTACTTCTAATGCAGCAACAATTGATGCAACGGCATTTAAAATATTATGTCTACCAGGCACATATATTTCGAGATCTTCTAATATTATGGAGCCGTTTTTGCAAAGTGAAAATTTTGTTCGCATACCTGAAATTTTTGTTATGTTTGTTGGATAGTAATCATTTGTTGAATTGAATCCAAAAGAAATTGTTTTTTTATTTAGTGATGATATAACTTCTACTACATTTTTATCATCACCATTATATATCATAGTTTTTCGAGTTTTTTCACAAAATTTTCTATATGATTTTTTTACGTTTTCCATTGTTTTAAAAAATTCCATGTGATCATTATCAATGTTTAAAACAATGCTTATATCTGGATTTAGTTTTAAAAAATGATTTGAATATTCGCAGGCTTCACATGTCATTATTTCAGATTTTCCGATTCTTGCATAACCGTTTATAGATTTTAGTTTTCCTCCAATAAACGCTGATGGATCCATATTAGCGTCTAACAAAATTTGAGTTAGAATTGAGGTTGTTGTTGTTTTACCGTGAGTTCCACAAACACATATGCAGTTTGAATATTGATTGGTTAGATATCCTAACATATCATTTCGTTCAATTGTTTTTATTCCGCTGTTTTTTGCACTTATAAGTTCAGGATTGTCCTCTAATATTGCGGATGTATATATGATAAGATCAGCATCTTTGATGTTTTCAGCTTTTTGTTGCATGCTAACTTCAATTCCCAGATTTCTTACCATTTTTACAATATCTGATTCATTATTATCAGAGCCCGTAATTTTAAGCCCTTTTTGGTTTAAAATTTGAACAATCGGGAACATGCCTGAGCCACCAATTCCAATAAAGTGGACTTTTTTTACATTTTGCAATAGATTATCATTCAATTTTCTGACATCTCCCATCATTTAACACTCAAACATATTATATGATATAATAAAAAAAAAAGAAACCCCTGAAATGTGATGATTTGAAAATTTTTATAATATTTGTCAATTGCTGTATTGAAAGTTAACTATGTAATGATTATTTTTTTACAAAAATTTAGTAATGGCTTGGTTTGTTAATACTCCAAGCCATGTTTATTTTAAACAGCTTCGTTAATTTTTGTTAAGTAGTTTAATCCGAAACTAACTGAAATTGCATTGTCAACACAATTCATGCGGGATTGATCTAACTCTCCTGTTTTTTCTTTCAGTCTCTGTTTGTCAATTGTTCGAACTTGTTCTAATAGAACGACGGAGTTTTTGGAGAGACCACACTGTTTTCCCTCAATTTCAATATGAGTTGGTAGTTTTGCTTTGTCGCATTGGCTAGTTATTGCAGCTGCAATAACTGTTGGACTATATTTATTGCCCATATCATTTTGAACAATTAAGACAGGACGAATTCCACCTTGTTCTGACCCTATGACAGGGCTCAAATCGGCATAATAAATTTCTCCTCGTTTCACATTCATGAAACGCACACTCCTTTGCTTGAAACACAATTTTTATTTATGCTTTTATTGTGTCCCAAAGTCATGTAATTTAATCAAAAATTACATAATATATTTTATTCTTCACATACTAAAATAGTTAAATAAAAATTATTGTTATTTTAGCTCTATACTTTTTGTGACTTTTAAATTTAGTATTTGACAAATGTGTGTTTTATATTATAAAATTATTTCTGTAGATTGATTTAAAAAATAGATTGAGGAGGGTTTTTAATATGAGTGGTAATTATGAACCTATTATATATAGCTTGACTGATGAAGAAGGAAAAGAACAACAGTTTGAAATGATAGATTTTATGGAAGTTGATGGTCAGCTATATTATGCTATGATTCCTTATTATGAAAACGAAAAAGAGATTGATGAAGAAAATGAAGAGTTTGTTATTTTAAAAGAAGTTCATGATGATGAATCTGAAAATGATGACGATGTACTACTAGCAAGCATAGATGATGAAGATGAATATGAAAAAATTGGAAATATGTTTATGGAAAAATTTGCTGAATTATTTGAATAGTTTCATCAAAATTAGTCGGTTTTTTATTGACTTTTTGCTTGTAAATTGTTAGGCATATTTGGTTATATTGACGGTTGAATAACTGTAGTGTTAACTATATAATTTAGTTAGAAGGACTGCTTTGAATTGTTTGTGTGGTAATATATAAATCCAACAATTTATTATTGGGAGTTTGGCCTTCAATTGCGGACTGCAGACCTCCCGGCGTGTTGCCGGAAGAAGGGAGCGAGAAACATTTGAGACAACTTTACCCACCGCATTAGGTTTTTTGCGGGTTTAATTTATGCACGACGGCAAAGCGGTTATTTTGAACATAAAAGAAATAATTATTTTATATATTATTTCTTAGTATAAAATAGAGGTACTGTGCTAATATTAAGTACAGTGCTTTTATTTTTTTGTGGAGGTTTTTTATGTTTTGGGTAATAAATTGAAATATAAAATGGTTGGGTTAATAGCAGGTTTGTTTAATGGAATGTTTGGAGCTGGAGGTGGAATGATTGTTGTTCCTATGTTGGAGAAATCTGGAATTGATCCCAAAAAATCACACGCAACATCTATTGTTATAATTGCAATTTTAAGTTTGTTTAGTTTGATTGGCTATTTTTGTGGTGGACATATTGATTTTCAAAATACTTTGGGATATATTCCGGCAGGTATTGTGGGAGTTTTTGTGGGTAGTTGGTTGCTAAAAAAAATAAAAACCGATTTTTTGAGGAGAATATTTGGCTTAATTATGATAATTTCAAGTATAAGGTTGTTTTTAAAATGATTATTAAAATGTTTGTTGGTCTACTGTCTGGAATTACTGCATCTATGGGGTTGGGTGGCGGTTTTATTTTAATGATATATTTAACAACTATTGCTGGTGTAGATCAGATGGATGCACAGGGAATGAATATATTATTTTTTTTGCCGATCGCTTTGATTTCTATTTGCATGCATATGAAAAATAAATTAATAGATAGAAAACCTTTAGCTTCTTCTATTGTTTTTGGAGTTGTTGGGGTGTTTTTTGGAATTGGTTTTGCCTTTTTGTTTCAGGTGTATTGGATTTCCAAATTGTTTGCTTTATTACTTTTAATTTTTGGCATTAAGGAATTGTTCCATAAAAAAAGTTAATCTCACTGCTAAAACAGAGATTAACTTTTTATTTTATATTAAATTTTTAGCTCATTGAATATTTGAAGATTAAGCTAATCTATCTTTTAATCCATTAAGTTGAGCTTTCATTTCTTCTGGAAGTTTATCGCCAAATTGATTGAAAAATTCTTCAATTCCATTAGCTTCTTCTTTCCACAAATCTTTATCAACAGACAATAGATCTTTAATTACGTTTGAATCTATATCTAAACCTTCTGTATTTATATCTTCTGGTTTTGGTTCATATCCGATTGCTGTTTTTACTGCATCCACTTTTTCGTCACAACGAGAAAGGATCCACATTAGAACTCTCATGTTGTCTCCAAATCCTGGCCAAATAAAGTTTCCATCTGCATCTGTTCTAAACCAGTTTACATTGAATATTTTAGGAGCTTTGTCTCCAACTTTTTTACCCATTTCAAGCCAATGTTTGAAGTAATCTCCCATATGATATCCACAGAATGGCAACATTGCCATTGGGTCTCTTCTAACTACACCAACTTTACCTGTTGCAGCTGCTGTTGTTTCTGAAGCCATTGTTGCACCTACAAAAACACCATGTTCCCAGTTGAATGATTGATAAACCAATGGAGCTGTTTTAGCACGTCTACCACCAAATATTATTGCGGAGAGAGGAACACCTTCTGGACTATCAAATTTTGGGCTTATGCAAGGACAATTTTTAGCAGGAGCAGTAAATCTTGAGTTTGGATGAGCACCTTTTATGTCAGACTCTTTGCCATTCCAAGGTTTTCCTGTCCAATCCATTGCGTTTGTAGGTGGATTTTTATCTAATCCTTCCCACCAAACAGTGTTGTCGTCTAAGTTATGAGCTACATTTGTGAAAATAGTGTTTGTTCTTGTTGAAGCTAAAGCGTTAAAGTTAGATTTTTCGCTAGTTCCTGGAGCAACTCCGAAGAAACCATTCTCTGGGTTTATTGCATATAATCTACCATCTTTACCTGGTTTAATCCAAGCAATGTCGTCTCCAACTGTCCAAACTTTGTAGCCTTCTTTTTTGTATATTTCTGGTGGAATTAACATTGCAAGGTTTGTTTTACCGCATGCTGAAGGAAATGCTGCTGCAATATATTTAACTTCGCCTTGAGGATTTTCAATACCCAATATCAGCATATGTTCAGCCATCCAGCCTTCATTTTTACCCTGATATGATGCAATTCTTAGAGCAAAACATTTCTTTCCAAGCAAAACATTTCCGCCATATGCAGAGTTTATTGACCATATTGTGTTATCTTCAGGGAAATGAACAATATATCTGTTATCAGGATCTACATTTGCTTTTGAGTGTAATCCACGTACAAAATCGTTAGAATCATCAGCTAAGTTTTCAAAAGCTGATTTTCCCATACGTGTCATAATATCCATGTTTAAAACAACGTAAATTGAATCAGTTAATTCAACACCAACTTTTGCTAAAGGTGATCCGATTGGCCCCATAGAATATGGAATAACATACATTGTGCGACCCTTCATAACACCGTCAAATAAAGGTGTTAGTTTTGCATACATCTCTTTTGGATCACACCAGTTATTTGTTGGACCAGCATTTTCTTTGTCTCTTGAACATATAAAAGTTCTACCCTCAACACGAGCAACATCGTTTGGTTGAGTTCTGTGTAAAAAACAACCTGGTAGTTTTTCTTGGTTTAATTCGATCATTTCTTTAGTTTCAACTGCTTCTTTTCTTAAAGCATTTAATTGTTCTTCACTTCCATCGATCCAAACAATTTTATCGGGTTTACATAAAGACACCATTTCGTCTACCCAATTCAAAACGTTTTTATTATTGGTTAACATAAAACAAAACTCCCTTATGTTATGTATTAGTATTTTATTTATTATTTAAAACACAAAATTATGATATCACATAATTATTAAAATATCAATCTACAAAATATAATATTACTTATTTGCTATTTTTGTTAAACTAAAAATTTAAATAAAAAATGGCGCCTAAACAAGCGCCAAATTTGTATAATATACAAAAACTATTTTAATTCAACTTTAGCGCCAGCTTCTTCTAGCTTAGCTTTCATTTCTTCAGCTTCTGCTTTAGCAACAGCTTCTTTAACAGGCTTTGGAGCTCCGTCAACGATTGCTTTAGCATCTTTCAAGCCAAGACCTGTAATTTCCTTAACAACCTTAATTACGTTCATTTTGCTACCGCCAGCCTCAGTTAGAACAACGTCAAACTCAGTTTTCTCAGCTGCTCCACCGTCTGCGCCTGCAGCTGCTCCACTAACCATAACAGGAGCTGCAGCTGAAACGCCGAACTCTTCTTCTATAGCCTTAACTAGTTCATTTAATTCTAGAACTGATAGGCTTTTAATTTCTTCAATAAATTTTGAAACATCAGCCATGATGTATAACCTCCTATAATTAATTAAAATTTTCTAATTAGTAATAAATATAAAATCAAAAATTGATCAGTTAGCAACATAAATTGCTAAAAACTATTCCTCAGAAGATGTTTCTTCGCTAGGTGCGTCTTCTGCTGACTCAGCGTTTTCTCCACTTTCATTCTTCTCTGCAATAGCATTAAGCGAAATTGCAAGACCACGAATAGGAGCAACCAAAACACTAAGCAACTGACCAATAAGTTGTTCTTTTGTTGGCAATGAACCGATTTCTGCAATAGTTTTTATGTCTATTATTTCACCATCTAAGAAACCAGTTTTCACTGCAAATTCAGTTTCGTCTTTCAAATCTTTTGCATATTTAGTTAAAATTTTTGCAACACATACTGGATCTTCAGGGCTAAGAGCTATTGCTGTTGTTCCAGTCAAGTTGTCACCAAAATCATAACCAACTTCTTTTGAAGCAAATCTTAGCATACTGTTTTTAACAACAAAGTAATCCACACCAGCTTCACGCATTTCTTTTCTGAGTTTAGTGTCGTTTTCAACATTAATTCCCTTATATGAAACAATAATACCAGTAGAAGATGCCTTTATTTTTTCTACTAACTCTGCAACATACTGCTGCTTTGATTTTAAAGTACTTTCACTTGGCATTTGTATTTCACCTCCATTCATATGAATATAAATAATTATAAAAATATATCGCAAGGTGATAAGCAGTTTCTCTAACTAGAAATTAAAAGTTAATAAAAAGCCTTTCTCCCAATTGAAAGAGAAAGGCATAAAGATCTTATAATACGACCCTTTGCGGTTTCTCCTCGGCAGGCGTGCAAAAACACACATTATACCCAATTTAAAGGGAACCTACTGTCTATAGAAAAACAGCACATCACTGCTAAAAACTATTATATCAAACAACATTTTATTTGTCAAACAAGCCAAACATTTGGCTCCCATAATTTAACGAATAATTAGTTGCCATATTTTGCTGTGTTAATTTTTATTCCTGGACCCATAGTGCTTGTTGTAACACAAGACTTGATATATTGACCTTTAGCTGCTGCTGGTTTTGCTTTTGCAATAGCAGACATTAAAGCATCAAAGTTCTCAATTAATTTTTCCGAGCCAAAAGATACTTTTCCAATTGAACAGTGGATGATATTTGTTTTATCCAAACGATATTCAATTTTACCTGCTTTAGCTTCTGTAACTGCTTTAGCAACATCAGGGTTTACAGTTCCTGCTTTTGGGTTTGGCATTAAACCTTTAGGTCCCAAAATTTTACCCAAACGACCAACTACAGCCATCATATCTGGAGATGCGATAACAACATCAAAATCCAAAAAGTTTTCCTTTTGAATTTTTTCAGCTAATTCAACGCCACCTACGTAATCAGCTCCTGCAGCTTTTGCTGCCTCAAATTTATCTTCTTTAGCAAAAACTAAAACTTTAATATTTCTACCTGTACCATTTGGTAGAACAACAGCGCCTCTAACTTGCTGATCAGCGTGACGTGAGTCTACACCTAATCTAACATGAAGCTCAACTGTTTCATCAAATTTAGCTTTTGCAGAACTAACAACTAAATCAAAAGCTTCTTTAGAATCATATAATTTATTTCTTTCGATTTTGCTTAAACTTTCTTTATATTTTTTACCGTGTTTCATAAAATAAAACCTCCCATTAAGTGGTTAATAAAGGTTCGGAACATAAATAAAACTCAATTTATATTATATTCCTCCCACCAAAAGACCTTTTAGTCTACAACTTCAATTCCCATAGAACGCGCAGTTCCTGCTATCATGCTAATAGCAGCCTCAACACTTCCAGCGTTTAAATCTGGAGCTTTTTGTTCAGCGATCTTTTGTAATTGATCTCTTGTTATTTTAGCAACTTTATTTTTGTTTGGTTCCCCAGATGCTTTTTCAATTCCAAGAGTTTTCTTTATAAGAACTGCAGCTGTTGGAGTTTTTGTAATAAATGTAAAAGAACGATCTGCATAGATTGTTATTACTACTGGAATGATTAATCCCATATCATTTTTTGTTTTTTCGTTAAATTCCTTTGTGAATCCCATTATGTTTATACCATAAGGACCAAGAACAGAACCAACTGGTGGTGCAGGTGTTGCTTTACCTGCAGGAATTTGTAGTTTTACTAAACCTACAACTTTTTGAGCCATTTTTATAGCACCTCCAAATTTTTTCAAAATGCAACAGCATTTTCAACATCTCTTAAAATACAATTTACCGTACATGACAGATTATTCGCTACAAACAACCTGATTTAATTCCACCTCAACCGGCGTGTTTCTTCCTAATATAGACACAGTAACAGTAACAATTCCTCTATTAGTGTCGATAGCCGTTACATCTCCAACAAAGCCTTCTAAGGATCCAGAAACAATTTTTACGCTATCTCCAACGTTATAATCCGTTTCTACTTGGCGTTTTTCAACACCCAGTGCATCTACTTCTTTGCGAGTTAAAGGAACTGGTTTGGAAGACGGACCAACAAAACCTGTAACTCCTCTAATATTTCTCACAACATACCACGAATCGTCTGTTAAAACCATTTTTACTATTACGTAACTAGGAAAAAGTTTGCGCTCAATTTTGCGCTTTTTGCCGTCTTTTATTTCTTCCACTATTTGAGTGGGAACTCTTACTTCCTGAACAAGGTCATGAAGCTGACGACTCTCTACCGCTTTTTCTATATTTTGAGCAACTTTATTTTCGTAACCAGAGTAAGTGTGTATTACATACCATTTTGCTATATCAGACATTTACTTCTCCTATCTAGATTTAATTATAATGAACCAAGTAATAATTTTAGTAAATTATGAAACGCAAAATCAGCTAAAACCACAAATAACGCGATAACAATAACTGTCACAATAACAACCATTGTTCCACTGAATACTTTTTTCTTACCAGGCCAAACAACTTTTTTTAATTCGTTTTTCAATTCTTTAAAATAATCAAAAACACGACGGAATAGACTTTTCTTTCCTTTTTTTGCAGGGTTAACATAAGTCTTCTTAGTGTTAGCTAAATCTTTTTCTTTCTTAGCCATATAATATTCCTCCCGTTTTCATTATTTAGTTTCTTTGTGAGCAGTATGCTTTCTACAAAAACGACAATATTTGTTCATTTCAAGCCTGTCTGGGTTATTTTTCTTATTTTTCATTGTGTCATAATTACGTTGTTTGCACTCAGTACAAGCCAAAGTAACCTTTACTCTCATAATCGGCACCTCCTAAACACTATCATGCGATAACTTATCTTGAATTCACAATATATTCAAGACAGAATTTTAAATTGCCTCCCTCTAGGTTGAATAGGTAAAACTAATTTGCATAAATATATGCAAAAAAATAAAACCTGCTAAAAGAGGTATAACAATGATAACATATAAAGTATATAATGTCAAGCAACTATGCTTTAAATGAAATTGAAAATCGTGGATTTGTCACTGTATATTAAAGTCGTTTTGAGTAGCTTTTTGAAATCAAAATTGTCTTGTTTTAGTTTTTATTTTATGGTATCATGTTCTTTGAGAATTTTATTTTTAAGTTTATAAAAGGAGATAAATGCTTTTTATGAAAAAGATTAGAGTTGCAGTGTTATTTGGTGGGGTTTCTTCAGAATATGAGGTGTCTTTGAATTCCGCTTTTTATGTTATTAATAATTTACCAAAGGACAAATTTGAAGTGATCCCTATTGGAATTACTAAGAGTGGGCATTGGTTATATTATCCAGGTCCTGTTGAAAAACTACCAACAGATGAATGGAAAGATGATTTAGATTGCTGTCCTGCAATTATTAGCCCTGATACTACACATGGTGGTATATTGAAAATTATGGAAGATTTTCAATTTGCACTTTTGAAGATTGATTGTGTTTTTCCTGTGCTGCATGGGGCAAATGGTGAAGATGGTAGAATGCAGGGATTGCTGGAAATGGCTAAAATACCATATGTCGGATGTGGAGTTTTGAGTTCGGCTATGTGTATGGATAAAGTTTACACTAGAACTTTGTTAGACCATGCGGGCATTAAAGGAACAAAGTGGGATGTTGTAAATAAATCTGAAATTAAAAATATAGAGGCTTCTTGTCAAAGAGTTGCTGAAAAACTTTCTTTCCCTATTTTTACCAAACCAGCAAATGCAGGTTCTTCGGTTGGAATTAGTAAATGTAACAATATGGAAGAACTGCATAGCGGAATATTAACTGCTTTTTCTCATGATGATAAAGTTCTTTGTGAAGAGGGAATTGTGGGGAAAGAGGTTGAATGTGCTGTTATTGGTAATTCTAACCCTAAAGCATCTGTCTTGGGACAAATTGATCCCGATAATGATTTCTACGACTATAATGCTAAATATGAGGCTGATTCTAAGCTAATTATACCAGCTTCTATAAGCGATAATGTTGCCGATAAAGTTCGTGAGATTGCGATTAGAGCTTATAAAGTTATGGACTGTAAGGGCTTATCTCGTGTTGATTTTTTTGTTACCGATGATGACGAAATATATTTAAACGAAATTAATACCCTACCTGGATTTACTTCCATTAGCATGTACCCTAAACTGTGGCAGAAAAGTGGAATAGAGTATGGGGATCTTTTAGAAAATCTTATTAAGCTTGCTATGAATTCAAATTAGTAAATTTTAATAGGTGGTTTTAATAATGAGTAATAATAAAAAGGTTGAACTAATAATTAAAGGCTCTCAAGGATATTCTCAAGATGATATGAGTGATTATGAGTTGTTTGTTATGGGTACTTTGAGGAAAGTTAAGGATAGATGGATTATTTGTTATGAAAATGAAAATAATGGTTCGACGCAAATTGTTGTATTTAATACTAAAACTGTGGTTATTAAATCTGATGGGGATGTGGACTATTATTTACGACTATCTGAGGGCAAAAACACAAAAGCCACCTTTAAATCACAAGGTCTTTTTTCATATATGTCAATACACACTAATAAAATAGAGTGTGAGATGACCAAAGAAAAAAAGAAAATTGAATTGTGCTATGATCTGGAAGTTGATATTGAAACTGTGGTGAAAAATAAACTTGTTATATCTATTGGTCTTTTGAACAATTGAATTTATTTATTTGTGATGTTTTAAATATTTTGAAAGGATGTTATTTATACTATGATAGATATTCAGACACAGGCTGAGCAACAACTACGAAAATTGTTGTGTTCGGCAGTGGAAAAAGCAAAAGATAATGGAGAGTTAATACAAGCAGAAATACCAGAGTTTGTAGTTGAAATACCAGCAGATTCATCTAATGGTGATTTTGCTACCAACATTGCCATGATTGGAGCAAGGTCTTTTAAACAAGCGCCTAAAATGATAGCTCAAAAAATTGTTGATAATATTGTTTTGGATGATACATATTTTGACCGGTGTGAGATTGCTGGACCGGGATTTATAAACTTTTTTCTGAACAAAACATGGTTTAGTGAAGCTATAATTGCTGTTTTGGGAGAAGAAAGTCATTACGGTAAAACTAATTTTGGATTGAATAAGAAAGTTTTGGTGGAATTTGTTTCTGCTAATCCTACAGGACCTATGCATATTGGAAATGCTCGCGGAGGAGCTATAGGGGATTGTTTATCGGAAATTCTTTCTTGGGCAGGATATAGCACTAGTCGTGAGTTTTATGTTAATGATGCTGGAAATCAAATTGAAAAGTTTAAGAAAAGTTTGTCTATTAGATATCAGCAGTTGTTTTTAGGAGAACAAGCCGTTCCTTTATCGGAAGATTGTTATCAGGGAGCTGACATAACTCAGCGTGCTAAGGATTTTGCTGATATTCATAAAGATAAGTATATGAATGTAAGTGAAGATGAACGAAGGCAAGCTCTTGTAGAATATGCTTTGCCACTTAATATCAGTGGACTGAAAACAGACTTACTTAAATATAAAATAGAATATGACAAATGGTTTTTAGAGAGCGATCTTCACAAGCAAGGAAAGTTATATGAAATAGTAGATATGTTAAAAAATAGAGGATATATATATGAAGATGGTGGTGCTGTTTGGTTTAAAGCAACTGAGTTTGGCGGAGAAAAAGATGACGTTTTAATAAGAGACAATGGCATTCCAACTTATTTTTTAGCTGATATTGCATACCACTATAATAAGTTAGTGGATCGAGGCTTTGACAAGGCAATAGATATTTGGGGAGCAGATCATCATGGTCACGTTGCTAGGTTAAAGTGGGCTTTGGAAGCTTTAGGAATTGATCCTAAGCGCTTGGACATTATTTTGATGCAGATGGTTCGTTTGGTTAGAGATGGTGAAACTGTTAAACTTAGCAAACGTTCTGGAAAATCTATAACGCTTACATCTTTGTTGGATGAAATTCCTATCGATGCAGCTAGGTTTTTCTTTAATATGCGTGAGGCAAATTCCCATTTTGATTTTGATTTGGATCTTGCTATTGAGGAGTCTTCGAAGAATCCTGTGTATTATGTTCAATATGCTCATGCTAGAATATGTCAGATATTGAAAAATCTTGAAGAGTTGGGATATAAACCTTCAATTAACTCTGAATATGATTTGCTTACAACAAATGAAGAAATCGAATTAATAAAGGCAATTGCTAAATTTCCTAGTGAAATTATTGCGGCTGCTTGTTCATACAATCCGTCGAGAATTACCCGTTTTGCATTAGATATTGCTACACTATTTCATAAATTCTATACTGTATGTAAGGTTAAAGGAAGTGAAGATGCACTTTTGAATGCAAGGCTTAGTCTTTGCTGTGCGGTTAAGATCACTTTGAAAAATGCACTAACCATTTTAAATATTAGTGCTCCGGAGGAAATGTAGTAATTGTGAATAGGCTTAGTAAATTTATTCGAGAATATGATTCGGATGACTTTTTAAGGTTACATACACCAGGACATCAAGCGAGATGTGAATTTATTAATAAAATTTCACCTCGCTTAGATATCACTGAAATTGATGGATCGGATTCATTATATCACTCGGATGGAATTATTGCAGATTTGGAGAATGAAATATCTGAATTATATCAAACACAATCGGTAATATCTGCTGGTGGTTCTACTTTGTGTATACAAACTATGGTTTCCTTATTTAAGGATAGAACGTTTGTTGCCATGAGATCTTCGCATGTATCTTTTTATAATGTGTGTACGCTTTTGGATATACAGCCAGAGTGGATTAATTTTAGTTGTGAAAATTTATATCAAAATATTCCAAGACCTTGTGATATTGAGAAAGCTTTAGGCAAAACCAAAGAACCGGCTGCAGTGTATATAACTTCGCCGAACTATTACGGGATTAGGGCGGATATTAAAGGCATTTCTGAAGTTTGTAAAAAATATAATGCTGTATTAATTGTGGATAATGCACATGGTTCTCATTTGAAATTTACTGATTTGGATGAGCATCCAATTTCTTTGGGAGCAGACATTTGTTGTGATAGTTTCCACAAGACGCTACCAACATTAACTGGGGCAGCGGTTTTGCACAGTAGAGTTGGAATGTTTGATAAAAGAGAAATTAAATATAATATGTCTATGTTTGGTTCTACAAGTCCATCTTATTTGATAATGGATTCTATTGGACTTTGTGTGGACTGGCTTAAGAAAGAAGGTAGGAGTTGTTTTAATCAGTTAGCAAAAAACAAAAAGCGTTTGACTGAAAATTTGTCTCTTAATTTTTTACAAACAGACTGCAGTAAAATAACCATAGATTGCCTTAATGTTAGAAACGGTGTTCCTGGATTGGTTGCTCTTTTGAAGAAGTATAAGATAGAACCAGAGTATACCGACAGCAGATATGTTACTTTGATTATATCACCTTTTTTGAATGATATGGATTGGGACAGACTTAGAGAATGTTTAAGTAAAGTTGAAATAGAGGCTAATAAGCGTTCTTCTAAGACTATTGAAATTCCTGTTCCTATAGTTAAGCTTAGTTTAAATAGAGCGTTTCGTATGGAAGTTGAGCAGGTTGACGTAAAATGTTCAATTGGTAGAATTTGTGGCAGAAGTCAGTGGATATGTCCGCCGGGTATTCCGATAATTGCTGCTGGAGAGTTAATAACTGCTGATATTGTTGACTTGTTAATGAAAAATAATATAAAATCTATATATGTTATTAAGGATTTATGAGTGAATTTGGAGAAGTGTTATGTCTTTTGATTTTTGTGGAAATGAAAACGTGGTTTCGCTTTTAAATAATATAATAAAGAATCAAAGGTTCTCGCATGCGTATTTGTTTTATGGAGAGGAAGGCGTTGGGAAAAAAACTATCGCCAGGCAGTTTGCTCAAGCAATATTATGTAAGAATCAGAATAAACCATGTATGGAATGTGATAGTTGTAAGAAGTTTTTAACTAAAAATCATCCGGATTATTTTGAAATTGGAATGGATTCTTCAAAAGGGAAACAAGGGTTTAGTGTTAGTGATGCTAGAAAATTAATAGAAGATGCACATATAAAGCCAAATGAGGGATCATATAAAATTTTTTTGTTGAATAAAGTAGACACTCTTTTGGATGCTTCTGCGAATACATTATTAAAAACTCTTGAGGAACCTCCTAAACATGTTGTATTTTTACTAATATCTGGTAGCAGAAGTGGTATTTTAGAAACAATTTCTTCAAGGTGCGTTCCAGTTGGGGTATATCCAGTTGAGCCTGAGATTTGTTTTAATAAAATTAAGAATAGATTTGCTGATGAAAATGAAGAACATTTAAAGTTAGTGTCAAGTCTTTGTGAAGGAAGTATAGGTAGAGCAATTTTTTATTTGGATACTTCCATGGGGAAAGAGGTTTTATCTATTTCTGAAAAACTTTTAAGAGCATATTTGGATAATAATGAATTAAGATTTTTGCAGGCGGTTGCTCCATTAGAAGATAGTTTGGAGTTGAGTTTGGAAGTTTTTAAATGTTTCTTATCCCGAATTCGAATTATTATGAATGAACAAATTAAATGTGAAAATAATTTAAATGTAGGGTTTTTGAATAATGTAGATAAAGTGTTTGAATGTATTGAGCGCAGTAAGCAAATTTTAATTGGTAATGGAAATAAAAAATTAACTATTTCTAGATTATGTGCTGAAATTTTTCAGAAGTGATAGATTTTAAAAGCATTTTGATTTTTAAAACGGTTTTTATTATGGTGTTGTGTAAATTTTTAACTATATGGTATAATGTGATTGTTGACATTAAAATAAAAAGCAATGTTTTTTAATATTATGGAGAAATGTATATGAAAAAAGTAATTGGAATTCGCTTTAGAAGTGCCGATAAGGTGTGCTATTTTGATATTGATAATTTTGATGAGAGCTATTTTGTTGGAAATGATGTTATTTGTAAAACAAATCATGGGTTAGAGTTTGGTAAGATATGTGTTGATACTAGATTTGTAGATGATGAAGATGATAGCGTTGAAGTGTTTAGTGATTCTATAGTGCGTATTGCCAATGAAGAGGACTTTGAATATCACAAAGAAAATTTGAAGTTGGAAAAAGATGCTACGTTTATTGCTGAAAGGTGTATAAATAAACATAAATTAGCTATGAACCTAGTTTCGGTTATATATACTTTTGATAGAAGTAAAATGATTTTCTTTTTTACTGCCGATGAAAGAGTGGATTTTCGTGCTTTGGTTAAAGATTTGGCTTCGATATTTCATGTTAGAATTGAGTTAAGACAGATTAAAATTCGTGATGAGGCTAGAATGTTAGGCGGAATTGGTATTTGTGGAAAACCTTTTTGCTGCAGTACTTTTTTAAATGGATTTCATCCTGTTTCAATTAAAATGGCCAAAGAACAAAATTTATCACTAAATCCTAAAAAAATATCGGGGTGTTGTGGACGACTTATGTGTTGCTTGCAGTATGAGTATGATACTTATAAGGCGTTAAACAAAACTTCACCTAAAATAGGCATGACAGTAGACAGTCCTGATGGAGAGGGTGTAGTTATGGATGGAAACCCTATAACTGGAAAGTATAGAATTAAGTTAACCAATTCTGATGAAATAGGGTTTAAGTGTTTTCACAAAGATGATTTGAAATTTATAAATAAAAACTTAGATGATAGTAAAGAAAAAACAGATTTAAATGATAAGTAGAAATAAAAATATGTTTTGCATGTTAAAAGCTAGCTTACTTTACTTGATTATTTATTTGTAATATGTTAAAATCAAAGTTGTTTCTGATGATTTTTATTTTGTTTATAAGGAGGCGAGATTATGCCATATAAGATAAATGACAATTGCATTAGTTGTGGTGCTTGTGCTGCAGAATGTCCGGTTTCTTGTATTTCAGCTGGCGACTCAAAATATGTGATAGATTCTGATACATGTATAGATTGTGGAACATGTAGCGGTGTGTGTCCTGTTGATGCTCCACAGGCTGACTAAAATATTAGATTTTCGATCCATTATTTGGGTCGATTTTTTATAGATAAAGTAGATATTAAAGGAAGATTGGGTTGATTAAACATGATGTTTAAATTTTTGGGACTAAAATATAAAGATTTCTTTATGATTGCTTTGGGAACAGCTTTGTTTTCTTTTGGAATTGAAATTTTTGCTAAGCCAATTGGACTAGTTACAGGTGGTGTGGCTGGACTATCTATAATTATATCTAAGGTTTTTTCAATCACTTTTAATTTAGATGTTTCTTTAAGTTTGCTAAATATTATAATTAATATACCTATCTTTATTTTTAGTTTATTGGTTAATGGATTTGAATTTGTTAAAAAATCTGTAGTTGGAATACTTCTTGTTTCTTTTTGGTTATTTGTTTTTCAAACATTTTCTATAACAATTGATATGCAAAATGATATTTTTGTTGCAGCAATATTGACTGGTGTGTTTGATGGAATAGGCTTGGGGCTTATTCTTAGAACAGGAGCTTCTTCGGGTGGAACAGATATGTTGGCAAATTTAGTATATAAACTGTTTCCCAAGTTTTCCATTTCTATTACATTATTTATAATAGATGCTATTATTATTTTATCTGGATTTTTTGTTTTTGGGTTGGTTAATACGGTGTATGCAATAATTGTTATTTTTATATCTTCCAAATTAATTAACAGTATTTTGGGGGGACTTCGGTTTGCTAAAGCAGTCTTTATATTGTCACAAAAAACCAATGAGATATCGGATAGAATATTTGCAGATTTAAATCGCGGAAATACAGAGATATCTTGCAGAGGAATGTATACAAAAAAAGAAGGACATATGTTATTTGTTGTTGTTTGGCCTAAAGAATTGGTTAAACTTAAAAGTATAATTGGAACAGTAGATCCTGACGCATTTATAACTATTTGTTCGGCACAAGAGGTTTTAGGTAAAGGCTTTTTGACGGATGAATTATAGTTAAATATATGTAAAAAAATAAAGCCGATTGAAACCTTAAAAAGTCTCAATTGGCTTTATTTTTTGTTGTAACAACTAGTGGCAAATTGCCATCTCTGTTTGTTTATCAAAAATGTGAACTTTACGCATATTAATTGATAATTTAATCTTATCACCTTTTTGGATTGCGTTACGACTTGGAACACGTGCAATAACCATATTTCCTTGAAAATTAAAATGTAAATATATCTCAGAGCCCATTAATTCAGCAAGTTCAATTTGTGTTTCAAATGTGCTTTCCTCAGACATTTTAATGAAAATATCTTCGTTATGTATATCTTCTGGTCTAATTCCCACAATTATTTCCTTATTTATGTAATCTTTCAAATTAGAATCTACACCTTTATCTGGAGGAAGAGGTATAGAAAAATCACCAATTTTGACAAACAAATTTCCATCTTGTTCAGTTAATAAAGCGTCGAGGAAATTCATTTGTGGAGAGCCAATAAAACTTGCAACAAACAAACTATTTGGCTTATCGTACAAAGCTTGAGGTGTGTCTACTTGTCTAATATAACCATCTTTCATTACAACTATTCTGTCACCCATAGTCATAGCTTCGGTTTGGTCGTGGGTAACATATACAAAAGTTGTTTCCAAAACGTCATGTAATCTGGTTATCTCTGTACGCATGTGGTTACGCAGTTTAGCATCTAAATTTGACAAAGGTTCGTCCAACAAAAACACTGAAGCATCTCGAACCATTGCTCTACCAAGAGCAACACGCTGACGTTGACCTCCGGAAAGATCTTTTGGTTTACGATCTAAATATTGTTCAATGTCTAGAATCTTTGCAGCTTCAGCTATTTTTCTATTTATTTCATCTTTTGGAACTTTTTTTAGTTTAAGACCAAAAGCCATATTTTTTCTAACAGACATGTGAGGATATAGTGCATAATTTTGGAAAACCATAGCAATATCTCTGTTTTTTGGCAAAATATCGTTAACTAGACGATCACCTATATATAATTCACCATCAGAAATTTCTTCAAGTCCTGCGATCATTCTTAAAGTGGTTGATTTTCCGCATCCAGATGGACCAACAAAAACTACAAATTCTTTATCTGCAATTTCTAAATTAAAATCATGAACAACAAAGTCTTTTCCATCGTATGATTTTTTAACACCTTTAAATGTTATACTTGCCATATTAATATCCTTTCTCGAAGTGAAAATCTCAATTATATTACAATTACCTTCGAAACAAATAAAATAATAAGAGAAGCAAAACGCATTCTCACAAGCCGATTATATCATTTTTATGCTGATAAAACAAGTATAAATCCAAATTTTTTAGAAGTGTTCAAAAGTTTTAATAATACGCATAAATATTGAGAGTGAAAACTATACAAATTTACCAAACTATATTGACGATTTGTCGTATTAATTGTAACTGTTAATAGCAAATTGTTAACAGTATGTACATATATTTAAAAATGTAAATGATTTTTATTTTATAACAAATTGTTAAATTTGTTAATAAACTTAATCGTAAGCTTGCGCGTTTATTAAATTGGTCGAAAAAACAGTATAGAATTTTTTAAAATTTTGTGTATTGTGTATATTTTTAAGTTGTTTGTAGTATAAAATTTAACAAATAAAGGCCGATTAACAATATTTTTGTTGACAGTCATTTGCTTTGTATATATAATAAAAGTGCAATTGAGTGGAATTATAAAAGACAGTCATATTTTATGGATATATTTGACTATATGTTGTCAGATATATTTAACTACATATTGTCGAGCAAAAATGTTGTATTTATGTTTTATTGAATTGTTTTGTGCTTACGAATTTTGGTAATGACGAGGTGGTTTTGGTTTTATGAAAAGGAGCAAAATTAGGTTTTGGCTATTTTTGGCACCTGCTTTAATAAGTTTTACTATTATATGTATTATACCGATGTTTATTGGCTTTTACTATGCTTTTACAAATTGGGACGGAGTAGATATGAATCCAGCTGTAGTTGGATTTGACAACTTTACACGTATGTTTTCAAATGATTCTGATTTTTTGAGAGCTCTCTTGTTTACATCGCTTGTGGCTGTTGTAACAATTGTATTGGTTAATGCTGTGGGACTATTGCTTGCAATATTTGTTACACAGAAATTTAAGGGATCAAATCTGCTTAGAAGTGTTTTGTTTATGCCAAACTTGATCGGCGGTTTGTTGCTTGGTTTTACTTGGAATTTTATATTTACCAGCGTTTTTTCATCTATAGGAACAGCCTTAAAGTTGGACTTTTTACAGGGTTGGCTTTCTAATACTGAAACAGGGTTTATAGGTCTTATAATTTTGAATGTTTGGCAAATGTCGGGCTACATGATGATAATATATATTGCTCAGCTTCAGCATATTCCAGCTTCAGTTAAGGAAGCTGCTAAGATAGATGGTGCTAATTGGTGGCAGACTTTTCGTAGTGTGACTTTTCCTTTGGTTATGCCGGCGTTTACTATTGGTTTGTTTTTGACAATAGCTAATTCGTTTAAAATGTTCGATCAGAACTTAGCATTAACTAAGGGTGGACCATATAGATCAACAGAGATGCTTGCTCTTAATATATATAACTCTGCCTTCGCTGCGAATCAATATGGTTATGCTCAGGCAAAAGCTATAATATTCTTGATAGTTGTTGCGGGTATTGGTTTGGTTCAGCTTGTGGTTACTAAAAAGAAAGAGGTTGAAATGTGATGGTGGGTGTGAAGAAAACTGAGAAGATAGTTATAAATAAACAAGGTAGGTTGAAAAGAGCTATTTTTTCTATTATTGCTTTGATTGTTGGTATTATTTTTGTGTTTCCAATATATATTTTGGCCTTGAGTTCATTTAAGACGCAAAAAGGACTACTATCAAATATAGTTGGTTTTCCGGATTCTACAACATTTCATCCAGAAAACTATGTTGAGGCGTTTAATAAATTAAAATATTTACAATCATTTTGTAATTCTTTGTACATATCTGTTTGTTCTGTTGTTTTGATTTTATTAATATCTACTATGGCAGCTTGGGTTTTGGTTAGATATAAGACAAAAGTTAGTAAAGTGGTTTTTGTTGTTTTCGCTCTCTTTATGCTGGTTCCGTTCCAGTGTGTAATGTTACCGTTGTTGATGGTTGCTAAAAATATGAATTTATTAAATCCGGTCGGTTTGATATTCATGTATATGGGATTTGGTACTAGTATGTCTGTCCTAATGATTCACGGGTTTATTAAAAACGTTCCCGAAGAATTAGAGGAAGCAGCAGTAATAGATGGATGTAATGTTGTTCAGCTATTTTTCTTAATTGTTGTTCCTTTGCTCAGAGTTATTTTGATAACTGTTGCAATTTTAAATATTATGTGGATTTGGAATGATTATTTATTACCTTCCATTATTATAAATAAAGCAGGTTGGCAAACGCTACCACTTATGACATATTCGTTCTTTGGAACGTATTCTACTCGTTGGGATTTGGCGTCGGCTGCTTTGGTAATGTGTATAGCGCCTATTGTTATTTTCTATTTGTTCTCTCAGAAATATATTGTAAATGGAATGACCGATGGTGCGATAAAATAGAATTTTAATAATTTTAGTAATATTGAATTTGCCATGACTATACTGGCGGTTTAATATAAATAAAAAATAAAATAAAATTTAATTGGAGGTTTAGTTTATGCAACTAAAAAAGGTAATGGCTTTGTGTTTGTGTATGACTATGGCAGCAGGCACTCTACTTACTGGTTGTGGCGAGAAAAATTCAGCTAACAGTGGAGAAAAAGTTACAATTTCAATGATGCATCATAAGATTGAAGCTGATGCTGGATTCAAAAAATTGGTAGAAGCATATGAAAAATCACATCCTAATGTTAAAATTGAAATTGAGGGTGTAGGTGGATCAGCGGATTATGGTGCAGCAGTAAAAGCAAAGATGGCATCAGATCCTCCTACAATTTGGAACTATTCTTCATTAGGTGAGTTGGAGACTATTCAAAACCAAGTATTAGATCTTTCGAATGAACCATGGGTGAAAGAATGTAATTCTTCTTGCTTAGAATCAGCTAAGGGTTCTGATGGCAAGATTTATGGTATGCCTATGCTTATTGAAGGATTTGGTTATCTTATAAACAGAGCAATATTTGAAGATGCTGGCGTAGATATTAATTCTATGTGGACATTTGAGGGTCAAAAAGCAGGTTTTGATAAGTTAAAATCTAAAATTGAATCTGGGGCAATGAAGGAAAAATATCCTCAGTTGACTGCAGTTATGGAATTACCAGCTAAAGAAGGATGGGTTCTTGGTGACCATATGCTTCAATCAATATTAGATAAAGACTTTAAGTCATCACGCGAAGCTTATCAAGCAAAAACAGTGCCTCTTTCAGGAGCAGATGTTTATAAAAAATTAGTTGATTTCCAAGCAAGCTATACCTCTAATGCAAAGAGTTTATCAAATTTGAATGCTGTAGATTACAAAGCTTCATTTGATTCTGGATTTTTACTAGAAAAAGTAGCTTGTGTGCAACAAGGTTCATGGACTCTTCCTACAATTAAAGAGCAAGATGAAAAAATGTTAGAAAAGGTAGATATGATACCATATAATTTGCCTGATGGTTCTACAGATGGTAAGTATGTTGTTTTCCCTGGTCAGTTCTGGGTTATTGACAAAAATGCAGGCGATAAGAAAATTGCAGCTGCTAAGGATTTCTTGAATTGGGCATATAGAACTGAAGAAGGTAAGAAAGTTTTAGTTGATGAGTGTAAATTTATCTTGCCATTTGGAGAAGCTACATCTGATGGTAATAAGGTAAATCAAAGATTGGTTGATGCTTACAATAGCAAGAAAACAATCCAAGGAGATCTATCTCTTGCAGGTCCTAACACATGGTCTAAAGATGTTGTTGGAGCAGCAGTTCAAAAATATTTAGCTGGTTCTGCTACTTGGGATCAAGTTATAAAAGAAGCTAAAGATAAATGGGCTGAAATGCGTAAGAAATAGTGAATTATATTTAATATAATTTAAAACAAAAAATAAAGACGATTCTAAAAAGATCGTCTTTATTTTTTATATGTATTTTATTTAAATGATTTTAGTTTTTTTGACACAAATATAAATATTAATGATAAAATAGCAATAAATATTATATATAGTTCAACTGTATATTCATTTATTTTTAGCATTTCAGTAAAAAACAATCCTAGACCTTCTATAAATATGTGTGAACAGGAAGTTATTATGATGGCGATAATTGAATGTTTTAAACCATTTAATATTCCGTGCAGAAGAATTAAGGTTAGACCTATTTCTATTAATAAAAAAGCAATATTATGAAAACTAGATAACAAAAGATTATTCCAAGATGTTTGTGATAACATGCGTATACTATTTATAGTTTCCATGTCCATTTTAGATATGTTTGTGAAAGACATAAAATCTGGATCATTTGCATTTATTGCTAGTGAAAATTTTGATATATGGGATATTAGTGAAAATAAAATATTATATCCCGAAGCGAATCCAATTCCAAATGCTATGGCGTCTATTCTTTTGGTATGTTCTTTTAAGAAGAATTTTAGCCCCAAAAATTTTCCACCCTCTTCTAAGATGATGGCTGTTAAGACTATAAATATTATATACGACCAGTTTACATCATATTTATTTGGAGAATCACTAAATATAAATGTGTTAATAGGACTTCTTATTATAACTTGAGAAACAAAAAATGTTATTCCTCCTACAAAGAATGGGCGAAATAAAGATGTGTTTTTTATTAATGCATAGATCAAAAATATTATTGTTGGACATATGCATATTATAATATTTATTGCTAAAACTATTAGGTTTACTTGAGATACCATTTATGTTAACTCCTTTTTTAATTGTTTAATATTGCTTTTCTTGCTTCATTCATGGCAAATAAGGCTGAAATTTTACGTATTTTTTGCCTTTCATTAGGTTGACCATTGGAAAGAAGCAGCTTATATACCGTGGTGTCTTTTGAGGTAGATATTCCAACATAAACAAGACCTACAGGTTTATTATCACTTTGGCCAGTTGGTCCGGCAATACCGGTGGTTGATATTCCGATGTCGGCTTTTGCTATTTTACGAACACCTTGTGCCATTTGTTTTGCAACTTGTGCACTAACAGCACTAAATTTAGATAAAGTTTCTTTTTTAACGCCTAGAATTTGTTCTTTCATTTCATTTGAATAGCAAACTACTCCGCAGTTAAAACAATTGCTAGAGCCACTAATTGAAACTATTTCAGAAGCTATTAATCCGCCTGTGCAACTTTCTGCGACAGCAATTTTTTTATTTGATTTGATTGCGGCTTTAACTAATGCATTTTGCATACTGTTAATATCGATGCCATATATGAACTCACCAAGTCTTGTTTTTATTATATCTAAAATATTTTGAATTAAATTTTCGCATTCATTATTTTGAGAAGCTTGTGCAGTTATGCGAATTTTAATTTCTCCTGTTTTTGAATATATGCCTATGTATGGATTTGTGCTTGATAAAATGTCGCAAAGAACTTCATCTACCTTGGCTTCTTCTATTCCAAATAAATGTATATCTTTAGAAAGAATTATTTTATTTGTTAATTGCAAAAGATATTTTTTTACATCCTTTTCAAACATTGGAATGAGTTCTGTTGGAGGGCCAGGCAAAAGTATTATGTATTTATTATTATATTTTACAGCCATTCCCGGAGCTGTTCCTTTGTCATTATAAAAAATGGTGGAACCTTCTATTACTAAAGATTGTTTATAGTTATTTGGTGTTATTTTGATTTGCTTTGCTTGAAAATACGCATTTATTTTTTCCTTTGCTTGTGTATCTTCAATTAGATTTTTACATAATGCTTTGGCAACAGTTTCCTTTGTTAAGTCATCTGTTGTTGGACCTAATCCACCGGTTAAAATTATTAGATCATTCTTTGATAAAGCATCTTTAAATGCAGTTTCTAAATTATAGACATTATCGTCAACTGTTGTATGTTTTGAAATATTAAAACCTAAAGTTATTAATTCTTCAGATAGATATTTTGCGTTAGTATTTAATACATTTCCAACCAAAAGTTCTGTTCCAACTGTTATGATTTCTGAATTCATAATAGTTCCTTTCTTATACTACAAAAAGATTTTTAAATTTATAATATCTGAGAAATATTTACGCATTGTAATCTTTTCTCAGATATATTTTTTAATAAATGTTATTCTTCTCGGATAAGATAAAATTTGGTTTTTTCTAAGGCTTTTTGTATTAGCTCATCAACATTTAATTTGCTTTCAGCACGTTCTATATCGCTTAGTCTTGGCTTGGTTTTGGGATGCTTTGGAGTGAATACTGTGCAGCAATCTTCATATGGTAAAATAGAAGTTTCAAAGGTGTCTATGTCTTTTGCAATATTAACAATTTCTGATTTGTCCATTCCTATTAAAGGCCTTAGAACAGGCATATTACAAGCTGCATCTGTACAAACCATAGCACCTAGAGTTTGACTTGCCACTTGGCCTAAACTTTCACCTGTAACCATAGTTTGAATGTTACAATATCCTTGTGTGTTTTGGTTTTTAATTATTTTTTGGGCAATTTTCATCATCATACGCCTCATAATTATTGTAAATAAGTCATTAGGACATTTCTTACGAATCTCTTCTTGAAATTCAGTAAAATTCACGCAATGAAATGGAATGCAATCACACCATTTACACATTATTGAAAGCAATTTTTCTACCTTTTTTAACGCACGCTCACTGGTGTATGGGGGACTTATAAAATGCACTGCCTGAAGTTTTAAACCTCTTTTTGCCATCATCCATCCAGCTACTGGGCTGTCTATTCCTCCTGATATTAGGAGCATTCCGTCTCCGCCACATCCTTGAGGAATTCCGCCAGCGCCAGGCAATCTTTTTGCATATATATATGCAGCTTTATCACGAATTTCTACTCTGACTATAGTATCAGGATTATGAACATCTACCGTTAAATTTGAAAATTCATTTATCAAAACTTCACCCATTTGCGCACATATTTGAGGTGATTTCAAAGGAAATTTTTTGTCCGATCTACGAGCTTCAACTTTGAAGGTTTTACATTGCGTTAAATGCTCCTTAAGATATTTTTTAGCGATTTCTTTGATGGTTGAAAAATCTTTTTCCGCACTTGCAGCTAGTGAATATGATGCTATTCCAAAAACAGTTGAGATCTTTTCTGCAACTATTTGCATATCACATTCTTCTAGAGGCTCTATAGTTAGTGTTGACTGAGCATATTCATATTTAAAATTACCTAAAAATTTAAGTCTTTGTTTTATGTTCTTTAAAAGACGAATTTCGAAATTTGAGCGGTTTAATCCTTTTAGAGCAATTTCGCCCTCTTTTATTAAAATAACTTCTTTCATTTTTTAATTCCTTTATTATTATTTTATCAATACAATGATACACTGTTTTTATATTTATTACAAGAGAAGAAAATATTCATAAGTTTGGTTTTAATATGCTTTGATTAGTGATTTTTGTCCAGCTTCTATTGCATCTACAAGCAGGTTTAGTTGATTTATCGTGTTTTCTCTCGAAAAACTTATTCTTATTGCGCAGTCTTCTCGTTGTTTGGAATATCCCATACTTTGTAATACTCCACTTTTTTTAGACTTTGAACATGCGGATCCCGATGAGACACAAAAACCTTTTTCTTCTAAAAAGTGTAGCATTATCTCAGAACGGATTCCTTTAATAGACATATTTATTATGTATGGAACACAATTATCTGATGAGTTTAATAATATTTCTGGGTTGTTTTCTATTCTTTCCAAAAGATGTTTTTTTAGCAGTTTGTAGTGCTCTATGGATTTGTTCATGTTTTCAAAGTTGATTTTAGCAGCAGTTCCAAAAGCAGCTATTGATGGTAATGCCTCTGTTCCGGGACGATAGTTGTTTTCTTGAGGGCCTCCAAAACTATGACGTTGAATTTTTGTGCCTTTACGCATATATAAAGCGCCAATTCCTTTTGGAGCGTTGATTTTGTGTCCGGAAACAGATGCGAGGTCTATTGGGATTTTATTCGTATTTATTGGGATTTTGCAAAAAGATTGCACGGCATCTACGTGAATAAGTATATTTGGATTTTTTATTTTAGCTTCTTTTGCAATTTCTTCGATAGGCAAAATTAGACCATTTTCATTATTAACGTGCATAACGCTTATTAATATGGTTTTGTTGTCAATGGCATCTATTATATCTTTAGCATAATATTTGCCATTAGTTGGGTGTATTCTTATTATTTCGAATCCCTTATTTTCAAGGTGATTTATGCACTGAGCTGTTGCTGCATGTTCTATTGTTGTTGTTATTATTCTATTTCCTGCTCTTTTTTTTCTGTATGTTGCACCTAAAATTGCAATGTTTGTACTTTCAGTTGCACATGATGTGAAAATTATTTCCTCATTTTTACAGTTGAAAACATTTGCTATTAATTTTCTAGAGGAGTTTAAAATTTCTTCCGCTTCTAATCCCATTTTATGCAGAGATGATGGATTACCGTAAGTTTCTGTCATACATTTTAGTGCAACATCAGCTGCCTGTTTTAAAACTTTAGTTGTTGAAGCATTATCAAAATAATACATTGTTTTCCGTCCTTAATAGATTTTTTACACTTACTATTATAAACAAAATTTTATTAAATTTCTACTTCATTATATGTTGGGATTGTTTCAGTTTGTTTTAAATAAAACACAAAAAAGACTTTACTACAAGTGACTGCAATAAAGTCTTTTTGTTGGTTAACGATTATCTAGAGGGCCTCCTGTTAAAACAGGTGGATGTTCTTTCATATAATCTTCGGGGGAAATATCATCATATATGAATGCGTTTATTAATTTGCCAGCATATTTTAAATTATAATATACTGTGGATTTACTTGTTCCATTGACTGTTAGGTTATAACCTTCATTTATTGTGTATTCTACCATTGGAACTCTTGTTTGTGATATGGATAATTCATTACTTTTTAGTATTTTTGATAGACTCAAAATTTTGTTTAAACTTAATGATGTTTTCATGTATGGGAGAAATGTGTCAATTAAATCTGGAATTTCATTGTATGGCATTTGTTTTACTTTTTTTAATATCGTTTCTAAAACTAATCTTTGTCTATCGGTTCTGCCGTAGTCGTCACGTTGACCGTTTTGATTTAATTTTTTTCGTATTCTTGCATATTCAATTGCTTGTATTCCATTTAAACGTACATCGCCATATCCTTCAATTTGTGGACAATGTCCGTGACCTTTTGTGCTGGCAATTAACCCGTTTATATGTTTTGATTCTTCAGCAGTTATATTAACATCTATTCCATCAATTTTATCTATAATGCTTGCTAAACCATCGAACTTAATTGAAATATAGTCTTTTACATTTAAATTGAAATTGCTATTTATTGCACGTAGAGTTGTTTCAGCTCCACCGTTACCATATGCTTCATTTATCTTGGTATAAAATGGTTTTTTATTTTTCTGGTCTACTTTAACTAAACTATCTCGTAAAATAGAAATCATTTTGATTTTTTTGCTATTTGTATCTATACTAGCAATTATTATTGCATCTGATGTTCCGTTATCATCTACTCCTAAAAGAGCTATATTAGTTATTCCTAGCTCGTCTTTTGAGAACAGTTCTTCATTTATCCCAATATCATTTGTATCAATATCTTCATGCTGAAATTTTGAGATAATTGAAATTGCATAAGTAGTTATAAAAAATATTGCTAAAATTAATAGTATTATTGTGCTTAGCAATATTAGTCTTTTTAGTTTAATGCGTTTACGACGTTTTCGTTTACGTGAAATAGTTGATGTTTTAATTGGACGGTGTGGTCTTTTATTTTGAAGATGTCTATGTTCTCTGGGGGATATACTTCTATATGTTTTTTTTTGTTTATGTGGTTTTTTATACATTTATGTAGCACACCTCTCTTGTATTCTAACATGTTTATATTTTATACTCTTATAGATTAAACTTATATACAAATGTTAATGCAACATATAACTATTTTACATTATTTTTAATTTAATGCAAACATCAATGCGTTGCGTGTAATTGTATTTTATATTATAATATTTTTCGTCGTCGATTACAAATTATTTCTAATTATGAGGAGTTGTAGATTATATGCTGTGTAAGATTAGCAGTATGGGACTAGTTGGATTAAGTGCTTATATGATTACTATTGAGGTTGATGTTTCTGTTGGTATGCCGACTTTTGAGTTGGTTGGTTTGCCAGATGCCGCTGTTAAAGAAAGCAGAGAGAGGGTTAGGGCTTCTCTGAAAAATTGTGGGTTTGATTTCCCTACGGGCAGAATAATTATTAATTTGGCTCCTGCGGATATAAAAAAAGTTGGTCCATTATATGATTTACCCATATTATTGGGGATTATGCAGTCTAGTGGGCAATTTGATTTGAATTTGGAAAATTCTTGTTTTTTTGGCGAGTTGTCTTTGGGTGGGGATGTTAGAAGATGTTCTGGGATTTTACCAATGGTTATTAAGGCACAAAAATTGGGTTTTGAAAATGTGTTTGTTCCTGCCGATAACGTCTATGAAGCTAGTGTGGTTAAAGGAATAAATGTGTTTGGAGTAAAAAATATATCTGAATTAGTTAGGTTCCTGAAGGGTGAGGATTGTCTTTCTCCTATGCTTTGGGAAGATAAATATTTTAATTGTGGTAAATTCGATGTTGATTTTAGTGATGTTAAGGGTCAAAAATTTGCTAAAAGAGCATTGGAAATTGCTGCTGCGGGAGGTCATAATGTTTTATTAATTGGTCCGCCTGGGGCTGGTAAAAGTATGCTTGCTAAAAGATTGCCAACTATTTTGCCTAAACTTAGTTTTGAAGAGGCAATTGAAGTTACTAATATTCATTCTATTGCTGGTAAAATTTCTAGCAAAATGCCTCTTATAACAACCAGACCATTTAGAGCACCTCATCATACAATTTCTACAGCTGGTCTATCGGGTGGGGGAACTAATGTTAAACCGGGAGAAATATCTATGGCTCATAATGGTGTTTTATTTTTAGATGAGTTGCCTGAGTTTAAAAGAGATGTTAAGGAAATTTTGAGACAGCCAATTGAAGATGAAAGTATAACAATAACTAGAGCGTCTTCTAGTGTTACATATCCTTGTTCTATAATGGTGGTTGCAGCTATGAATCCTTGTCCTTGTGGCTATTTTGGACACCCAAGCAGAGAATGTTCTTGCTCACATTCTAGGGTTGATCAGTATTTATCAAAAGTGTCTGGACCGTTGTTGGACAGACTAGATATTCATATTGATGTTGCTCCAGTTAAATTTAATGATTTAACTGTAGAACAAAAAGAAGAAACTTCTGAGCAAATTAGAGTGCGTGTTGAAAAAGCACGTCAAATTCAACGCGATCGCTATAAGAATCATAATTTTTTTAGCAACGCTAGATTGTCTAGTTCTCAATTGAGAAAATATTGTGTTTTGACTGATTCTGCAAAAACTATGATGAAAAATGCTTTTGATAGAATGGGGTTATCGGCTAGAGCGTACGATGGAATATTAAAAATTGCTCGAACTATTGCCGATTTAGATAATAATAGAAATATTGAAAGCCATCATGTTGCGGAGGCGATTCAATATCGTAGCATGGACAGAAAATATTGGAGACATTGATTATGTGATATACAATCTTTTGAATTTATGAATATTTTGTTAATATTTTGTCGTTTTTGTTGAATTGCCGCGTTTGATGTGCTAAACTCATTACACACAGCGTTGTGATATGTTTAGAAGAGTGAGGGGTAGTTCTATGATGTGGAAAAATTTGAAAAAGTGTTTAGCGGCTACTATTGCTAGTGGCATGGTTTTTGCGTCAATGTCTTCAAGTGTTGTGTGTGCTCTAAATGAAAATAACAAATTATCGGAGCAAGAAGTGGCTCAGCAGAATATAAATCAAGATCCTCGATTAGTTTATTTGGCAGAACGCAATATACCAATTATGACATATGCAGCATTTATACATAATAGCGGATTGAACTTTGATCAAATGAGAGATATTTTGGATCATGATAATTCTATTAATTTTGATTATTTATATAAATTGTCTACATTTATGGGTAATCATTGGGTGTCTCATAAACATAATAATATTTCCCAAGGAGAAGTTTTTAAAAAGTTGTTAAATGTTGTAAAAGCATTGCATATGGAATATAATAGTTTGTCAGATATTGACGGATTGATGAATGCTAATTTTGTTAGTTTGCACGACTTATATATTTTTGTAAATAAGGGATTTACATATGAGCAAAAACAAAATTTGTCTATGCAGACTTTATTGAAACGAATTCGTCCGTTGGCGTCTGAAACATATACTGATTTTTTTAGAAGTGATTTTAAAAAGGAAGGGTATTCTGGATATGGAGTATGTGCTGATATTATAGAGGGTACTGGTTGGACTTTCGATCAAATTGATAATTATTTAAAAGATATTTATCCTGGATTATATGGATTAAAATGTATAATTGAAATGTCAAATGAGTGTGGATTAGAAATAGAAAATGTAATTAACATATTTAAAGAATCGGACGTTAAATTTCAGAATATTGAGTATCTTTATAATAAAATTGTTGATAAGTATGGGTTTGATTGTCGTGATTTGATTAATGCTATTGAGCAGTTTGAAGGTTATACAGTGAAAGATTATGTTAAAATGGCTGACGATGCTAAAAAATCTGGAAGAACTTACTTGGAAGAAGTTGAACATAATTTTGAAGAACATCATAAAAAACAAAGCGAAAATTTGAAAAAGAAATAATTTTTTAACATTGTATATAATATATGTTGAAAATTGTATAAAAAACAACAAGCATGTAGTAAATATTACTGCATGCTTGTTGTTTTTTTGAAATGGTGCGGCTAAGAGGACTTGAACCTCCACCGAGTTGCCTCGACTAGAACCTGAATCTAGCGCGTCTGCCGATTCCGCCATACCCGCGTTTGCGCCGAAAAGACGGCAAAAATAATTATACATAACGGGTATATAAAAGTCAAGGCGATAATTGTTTGTACGTGTTGCCAAACAATTGCTCGGCAAACCATACCTTTCGGACGGTAAAGGTTTTTCCGTCAAGGTATTGCAAAATTCCGCCATCTGTGGTAAAATCAAATGTCAATTTATATGAGTAGAGCGCTTGTTTGTCAAAGCCCATTTTCTTATCGTCACCGAGTTTTCCATACTTTCCGTCACCCAAAAGCGCGTGACCGATAGACGCCATGTGGGCGCGGATTTGGTGGGTGCGACCTGTAATTAACTCTACCTCGATAAGCGAAAGACCGTTTTTGGACGCAAGAGTGGTATACTTGGTTTTTATGGTTAGATTATTGTCGGTCTTTTTACCGCTTAAATACACCTT
>JAZRQJ010000005.1:0-89935 GCA_045649685.1 Oscillospiraceae bacterium | reverse complement strand
AATTCAAAACACGCTCTCCGTTCGACTTGCATGTGTTAGGCGCGCCGCCAGCGTTCGTCCTGAGCCAGGATCAAACTCTTTGTTTAATTCCCAAGCAATTTTAACCAATTGCTTTTAACTCTTTCGCTGACGTTACTTTTTTCTAAAGCAACAAACAAATTACTGTTTTACTAATCCGTAAAACTTCTTAAATTAACAAGGGTCGTTAATCGTTTGTCATATTGTTTAATTTTCAAGGTCCAAACGTTAGCGTTTCAGCTAATCCGCGACTTCTCTGCCGCCATATTATCCTATCACACTTTGTCATGTTTGTCAACAACTTTTCTGTTAACTTTTTCTCACTCATCGTGTAATAAAATATCTTGCCAAAAACAGATTGTCTACCGTAATCTACGTATTCAAAACTGTTTCTGTGCGCCGCCTCATCGCGGTGCCATACTATCTTAAAACATTTTTTCCTTTTTGTCAACGATATTTTTGAAAAAAATTAATGTTTTAGTTATTGCACAAAACAACCAAAACATTTTTTTAAAAAATATGCACAATTAATATATAAACCGATCAATTGTTGCAATCATCAATAAAACTTTTAGCATCACTATTGAACTTCCAAATAACTCCAAACTTATCAAGCAACATTCCAAAACTTTTAGACCAAGGCACATTAGAGATAGGCATAATTAAATGGCCACCCTCCAAAAGGTTATTAAAATATTTCTTGTTAGTCTCATCATCTGCACCTATCACACTAATCAACATGTTGCTACCTTTAACAATCTTGCCAATAGTTTGCTGCATAGATGGCAAAACATCACTGAGCATCAACACATTACCAGAAAATTCAATATAAGAATCCATTATCATTTCTTTTTCTGCTTGACTCAACTCAGGATTTGGCATTTGTCCAAAAGTTAGAAATTTAACTTTATCTGCATCTAATGCTTTTTTGTAAAATTCAATTGCCTCTTTTGCGTTTCCATCAAATTGCAAATACGTTACCGCTGTCATATTAGCCAATATACTCACCCTTTCTTCAAAACTGTAAACTATATTTTACCAACGTTTCAAAAACTGCAAAGATTCATGTTAATAAACATCGCTAAAATAGTTTTATAATATAATAAAATTTTATAACTGCAGGCATCAAAAATTTTCTGCAATGCTTTATAAGTATATTTCAATAAAATTTATTTGTCAATTAATCAATAAAATAATTTCTAATAATCAAACAATTTGTCTAATTGCAAATTGAAAAAATAAAATAATATGTGTTATAATTAAAAGCAATAAAAAGTGCTCCAATAAAAAATCAGAGCACTACGTTATTTCTTATCTATTCACATATTAACAATCCATATCCTCTTTTTCTCTTGTAAATAACGCAAGTATTTCCGTCTTCATTAATATAAACAAAATAAGTATGTCCCAACATTTCCATTTGAACAATTGCTTCATCATCAGTCATCATTTGCAAAGCAACTTTCTTTTTACGTCTTATTTCAGTAGATGGATTGTTATTTTCAATTTCCACTTCATCTCCAAGATCAACCATAGATTTAGCAAGGTTATCAATTCCAGATCTACGCTTTTTGTCGACAAGATATGTTTTAAGCTTTCTAATTTTTCTTTTCAAATCATCAACAGCAAAATCAATAGAATGTTCTATTTTATCTGCAGTAGCCTCACCTCTAATAAAACTACCTGCATCTTTAACTGTAACATCACACTTATAACCATTAATTTTTTTAGATATTGTAACATCAAATCCAGATGTTTCTGGCAACATTTTTTCGACTCTTTTAAGTTCTTTTTCAACGCCTAATTTAGTTCCCTCTTTAAGATCAAATCCTCTTGCTGTAATCTTAATCATGTAAACATCCTCCCAACATCTTATATAAACTATTTATTATAGTTTAAGACAATTATATAATAAACATTTATCAAAAGCAAGAACTATATATCAATATTTTCTAAATAAAAATAACCAAATTCCAAAAAAACAATTTAACATTTTGAATAATATAATATGGAGAAAATAATTATGAAAATTTGTGCAATAGTAGCTGAATATAATCCTCTACACAATGGACACTTATATCATATAAATTCAGTAAAAAAAATAGCAGATGCAATAGTAGTAATAATGAGTGGGCACATAATGCAACGTGGTTCTTTAGCCATATATGATAAATGGTCACGCACTCAGGCTGCATTAAATTGTGGAGCAGATCTGGTAATAGAACTTCCAACCGCTTTTTCTTGTTCTTCAGCAGAAAGATTTGCACATTCCGCAATATATTTGATAAAAGAGTTAAAATATATAAATATGATAAATTTTGGAAGTGAGTCAGGAGATATAGATAAGTTAAACCATCTTGCACATATATGCCAAAAAATAGATAAAACTGATGCCATAAATCATTATCTAAAAAAAGGTTACAGTTACCCTAAAGCTCGACAACTTGCAATAGGCCCTTCTGCCGAAATCTTGTCACTTCCTAACAATACATTGGGAGTAGAGTACATAAAGGCATGCTTGAATTTAGACTTCAAAATTTCACTAACCACAACTAAAAGACTTTCCACTAATAAATCAAATAATTTCGTTAGCTCATCATATATTCGAGCAAATATCGATCAACTAGCAAATTATGTTCCAAATAAAATATTAGACTTATACAAATCTCCTGCAAAATTTCCATCAGATCTACTATTTTACATTTTGCGAAACATGACATTAAATGATTTTTATAACCTACCAGATGTAACAGAAGGTCTTGAGCATAGACTATATAAAGCATCAAAAACCGCATCAAATATAAACGAATTTTTTGAATTAGTAAAAACAAAAAGATACACAATGTCCAGATTAAGACGAATATCATTCTACGCTCTGCTCAATATACAAAAACATCATCTACCAAAATTTCCACAATATGCAAGAGTACTTGGTTTTAATAAAATAGGACAGGAAATATTATCACAATCAAAAGAAGCCACTAATATTTTAGTGACTTCCAACTTTAAAAACATTGCAAAAAATTTTCCATATAGTTCTAATTTAGATTCAAAAGCAACAGACCTTTTTACATTTTGTCAAAAAAGCAAAAAGCCATGTGGTTTAGACTATACAAAAAAACCTATAATTAATTTGTAACTTCAATCTTTGCCTTCCAATTCAAATTAATCTTATTCATACTTTTTATACTATCAGCAATAATAGCAGCTTGTTCATCAGCACTCTTATCACGATATTCCTCTATTCTGTTTATAATAGCAGAATATTGATTGACTTGTTCCTTTATCTTATTAAAATCCTTCAAATTTTCATCTGACACCATTGATTCATTGCTAAAAAAAGTAGTTGCTATGCCATTAAGTTCATCTCTCAATCGCCTATACTTTCTCCATGATTCCTCACTAAAGTCAAAACTAGAAATAACTTTTTGCATCTCACCAATACTACCTTTATACTTATCTACAAAGACATTCCTAGCTAGTAAATACTCGTCTGGCGTATATTTATCGGCGTTCCCATTATCACTCTCATACGACGAATCATTATTCACACCACTACTTTTATTTTCACTATTACTACAACCACCAAATAAAAAAACCGTCAAACCAAAACACAAAATAATGGAAATAAACTTCTTCACAACCCACTCCTCCATTTCACTTAACAAGTATATCAAATAAAAACAATAATGTAAAGTCTACTCAAATTTTATCAAAAAGCATAATAACACCCATTAAAATCGCATATAAATTTTAAATAGGGTGGTGATGATAACTTGAAGTGGTTTTTTTGTTTTGGTGCAATATTTTCAATAATATTTGCTATAATATCAAATAGAATGTCAGATGTAAGCATTGCTATAATAGGTAGTAGTAGCTCGGCAATTAATTTATTTTTTTCCATATGCGGATCTATTTGCTTTTGGAGTGGCATAATGAAAATCGCGCAAGATGCCAAAATCACGTCATTTATAGCAAAAATTTTCAAGCCCATTTTTAAAACAATCTTTAAAAATCCATCTGATGAATCAATAGAAGCTGTTTCAATGAACGTATCTGCTAATTTATTAGGACTTGGCAACGCAGCCACACCATTTGGATTAGACGCAATGAAAAAATTTAAAAAATCAAATAATAACAAAAACTTTGCCTCTCACAACATGATTTTATTTTGCGTTTTAAATACATCTGCACTCCAAATTATACCAACAACAATAGCAACATTGCGCTTCAATAATGGCTCAACAGATCCAATGAAAATTTTATATCCAACACTCACATCATCTTTCATAGCATTAGTTTCATCAATAGTTGCAGCGAAAATATTTTCTCACATATGGAGAAAAGGGAACAAATGACAAACTATTTAATTCCAATTATAATTGCTATTATATTTTTAGTTGGTATAATAAAAAACATAGATATTTTTCAAATTTTCATAAACGGAGCGATGGACGGTCTAAAAACATCAATATCCATATTTCCTATTTTATTGGGAATAATAACTATTATAAGTATGCTTGAGTCATCTGGGTTTTTAAACTATATGTGTAAATTTTTAGAACCCATTTTTTCAATATTCAATCTTCCATCAGAATTAATTCCGCTTGCACTATTGCGACCGATATCAGGAAGTGGCACACTATCTTTTCTCGAACAAATATTCAAAAATCACTCACCAGATTCAACAATTGGTCTTATAGCTAGCGTGTTAGCAGGCTCATCTGAAACAACATTTTATACAATAGCAATATACTTCGGTGCTGTTAACATATCAAAAACAAAATACGCATTACCCGCAGCATTAATTGGTGATTTTGTAGGTATGATTATGAGTGTAATATCAGTAAACTTGCTTTGTTAAAAAATATTTGATATAATCTGAGCGTATATTTATAAAAACACATCAATGTGTCAATTTAAAACGTAAAAAATAAAAATATTAATTCATAAAAATGGAGGAAAAAATTGAATCAAATAAAAATAACAGTAGATAGTCCCGCAGATATCCCAGAAAACTTAGCCAAGGAGCTAGATATTAAAATAATTCCACTTTACGTAAATACAAATAGCGGTTCATATAAAGATATGATAAATATCACTCCAAACGATATTTTTAATCAGTATGAAACCACAAAAATACTGCCAAAAACTTCTGCTTGTACCATTGAAGATTACATAAACGCTTTTAAAAATATCATAGATAATGGTGATAAAGTAATACATTTTAATATTGGAAGCAAATTTTCATCTTGTTATCAAAACGCACTTATAGCCTCTAAAGAGTTTCCTGAAGGCGATGTTTATATTGTCGATTCTCAAAATCTATCATCCGGAATGGCTCTGTGTGTCTTAGCTGCTGATGAATTGATTAAGAAAGGTGAAACAATCAGTAACATAAAAAATAAAATTTCAAACGATATTGTTCCTAATATAGAAACAAGTTTTATTATAGAAACTTTAACATATTTGCACGCTGGTGGTAGATGCTCATCAGTTGCTAAATTCGGTGCTAATTTACTAAAAATAAAACCATGCATAGATCTAGAAAATGGAGAAATGCATTCTGGCAAGAAATATAGAGGACCTTTTTCAAAATGTGTTGATGAATATATAAGCGACAGACTTTCTAATAGAAACGATATCAACAAAGAAGTAATATTTATAACACACTCTCCTTGCGAAAAAGAAATAATTGATCAAATAAAAGCAAAACTAAAAAAACAATATGATTTTAAAAAAGTAATAGAAGCACAAACCAGTTGCACAATATCATCTCATTGTGGTCCAAATACCATCGGTGTCATATTTACGAGAAATAAAATAGATAAATAAAATAAAAAAATAGCGGTATGAATCACATGCTTCATACCGCTATTTTATTATTACTTATTTTTTATTATATCAATAATAATTTTTTCAGCAAGTTGCGCATCTGCTTTACCTTGAGTATTTTTCATTACAAAGCCTAGCATAGATTTTACAGCTTTGTCTTTTCCTCCTAAATAATCTGCAACCGCCTTAGGATTACTTTCTACCGCCTTATTGCAAATACCAGTCAATTCTTCTTGACTAAGTCCTTTTAAATCATCCTCAGACAAAATATCCTTAACTTTCTTTCCAGTATCTAGCATCTCTCCCAATGTTTTCTTAGCAACATTGTTTCTAATAGTTCCAGCCTCAAGTAACTTAAGTAATTCATTCATATCTTCTGGAGTAACATTTATATTAAACTGTTCTTTCTGATCCTCGGTTTCAAATCTCGAAAAAATTAAAGAAATTATGAAATTAGAACAATTTTTATACACTTTAACACCATCAATAGATTTTTCAAAAAAGTCAGCAACACGCTTATATTTAACCAACAATTTAGCATCAACTTCAGACAATCCGTATTTTTCAATATATTTTGAAATCTTTTTGTTTGGCAACTCCGGTATTAGTTCTCTTATTTTTTCTATTTCATCATCCGACACAGAAATTGTAACCAAATCGGGCTCACGAAAATATCTATAATCATGAGCATCTTCTTTACCTCTCATAGACTCAGTAGTTCCAGATGCATCATTAAATCTGCGTGTTTCTTGAACAACTTTTTCTCCACTCTCTATAACATCAATTTGTCGCTGAACCTCATATTTTACAGCTTTAGCAATGTTCGTAAATGAATTCATATTTTTTAATTCTGTTCTTGTTCCAAATTTATCAGATCCAACAGGCCTTACAGAAACATTGACATCACAGCGCATACTTCCTTCTTGCATTTTACAATCAGACACACCAATGTATCTCATTGTTAACTGCAAATATTCCAAATATTCAGTTACTTCATCCACAGATCTAAAATCTGGTTCTGAAACAATTTCTATTAAAGGAACTCCACCTCTGTTATAATCTATAAATGTTTGTCCTCTCTCGTGTATTAACTTACCAGCATCTTCTTCAATATGTATACGAGTAATTCCAATTTTTCTTCCGTTAGATAATTCAATATGTCCATGTTCACAAAGAGGTTTATCGTATTCAGAAATTTGATAAGCTTTAGGGAGGTCTGGATAAACATAATTTTTCCTGTCCATTTTTGCAACTTTCGCTATTTCACAATTTAGTGCCAAACCAGCCATAACAGCATATCTAACAACCTGATAATTTAATTTTGGCATAGTTCCAGGGAGCCCTATGCATATAGGACAACAATGTGTATTAGGTTCGCCTCCGAATTCGGTGGTACATCCACAAAATATCTTAGTGTTTGTTGACAATTCAACATGGGTTTCTAGCCCCATAACAATTTCATATTCCATTACAGATTAATACCCCCTTCAATATTTTTAAAGAAACAACGATCTGTCGCTTGTTCAAACTTATTTGCTAAACAAAGGAGGTTTGCTTCAGAAAATTTAGGACCTATAAGCTGCATACCAATTGGCAAATTCTTAGAATCAAATCCACAAGGTAAAGAAACCGCAGGTAGTCCAGCAATATTAATTGAAACAGTACAAATATCTGTTTGATATATTTCAACTGGATCACGAGACGTGGTTCCATTTTCAAATGCCGTCACAGGAACAGTTGGAGCTAATATAACATCACAACTTTCAAATGCACTGTTAAAGCCATTAATTATATTTCCTCTAAGCATTTGTGCTTTCTTATAATATGCATCATAATATCCTGAAGACAAAACATATGTTCCAAGTAATATTCTTCTCTTAACCTCATCACCAAATCCCTGGCTTCTTGTCTTAGATATCATTTCATGAATACTTTTATATTCATTTGCTCTAAAGCCATATCTTATGCCATCATATCTGCCCAAGTTTGAAGAAGCCTCTGCACATGCTATTATATAATAAACAGGCAACGCATAATCGATAGATGGAAGCGATATATCAACCAGAGTTGCTCCCATACTCTTGTATACCTCTATTGCCTTATTTATACTATCTTCCACTTCAGAATCTATAGCCTTAAAATACTCACTAGCAATTCCAATTTTGATTCCTTTTATATTATCATCAAGATGAGAAACAGTATAACACAATTTACCTTTGCAAGTAGAATCCATATCATCCTTAAATGCAATCTCATCATAAACAATTGCAGCATCTCTAGCAGAAGTTGTTATTGGACCTATCTGATCCAAACTCGAAGCATACGCAATCAATCCATACCTAGAAACAGCACCATAAGTTGGTTTCAAACCAACAAGGCCACAAAAACTAGCCGGTTGTCTAATAGATCCTCCCGTATCAGATCCTAAGCCGTAAGCAGCAATTCCTGCTCCAACCGCACTAGCAACACCTCCAGAACTTCCACCTGCGACATAATTATAGTTATGCGGATTTTTAGCACCACCAAAGCAAGAATTTTCACAAGATGATCCCATAGCAAATTCATCCATGTTAGTCTTACCCAAAAGAATACTGCCCTTATTTTTTAAATTTTTCCAAACCGAAGCATCATATATTGGAGTATACCCTTTAAGTATGTTAGAACAACATGTCGTTTCCAGTCCTTTTGTAGATATGTTATCCTTAAGTGTCATTGGAACCCCACAAAGGATATCCAAATCTTCTCCACTAGCTATTTTTTCGTCAATACACTTAGCACTTTGAAGTGCCAAATCAGACGAAACATTAACATATGCAACCAATTCATCATTCAACTTATCAATTGCTGCTAAATATTTTTGAACAAGCTCAACGCAACTAATTTTCTTAGTCTTCAAAAGCTCATGTATTTTCGATATCAAATTCTTATCCTCCTATTCAATATGGTTGTGATTATCCACACGAAAAAAGCCATTTTCCACAGTTTTAGAATTTTTTAAAATGTCATCTTGTGAAAAAGAATCAACTACCTTATCCTCACGATATACATTTTGAAGATCATTTATATTATCAAATTCAACATCACTAGTAGAAGCTGCGTTTATTTTATCTGCAAATTTTATAATTTCTTCCATATCTACAAGTAATTTATCAACATCACTGTCAGAAATATCCAACTTAGACAACAACGCCAAATCTAGCAATTCATCCTTAGTAACCATAACAAACCTCCCAAATTATCTTAGTTTTATATGGGCTTCACGAAGTTGCTGCTCACTAACAACATTAGGCGCACCTAAAAGTAGATCCTGAGCATTTGAATTCATAGGGAAAGCAACAACCTCTCTTATATTTTCTTCATTACACAAAAGCATAAGCATTCTGTCTATTCCTGGTGCCATACCTGCGTGAGGAGGAGCTCCATACTGAAAAGCACTACAAAGTGCAGGAAATTTATCTAAAACAGTTTGCTTATCATATCCTGCAATTTCAAAAGCACGAACCAATGCTTCAAAATCGTGATTACGAACAGCTCCAGAAGACAATTCAACACCATTACATACAATGTCATACTGCCAAGCAAGAATATCAAGCGGATCTTTAGTGTTCAGTGCCTCTAAGCCCCCTTGTGGCATAGAAAATGGATTATGTGTAAAGATAACATTACCTGTTTCCTCATCCAAATCATACATAGGAAAATCAACAATGAAACAAAATTTAAACTTATCTTTTTCGATTAAATTCATTCTATTTGCAACTTCTGTTCTAATTTGCCCAGCAAATACTGGAGCATTTTTCTTGCTATCTGCAATAAAATACAAAACACAGTCCGGTTCAAGTTCTGCTCTATTTATTAAATCCTGTCTTTGATCATCATTCAAGAACTTATCTATAGGCCCATTAAATTTAAGATTTTCATCAACCTTAAAATAACCCAATCCTTTCATACCAATACTAGTAGCAAACTTCAACATTTTTTCAAAAAATGACTTAGACTGTTTTGCACAACCAGGAACTTTAATAGCTCTAACACATTTACCTTCAAATGGTTTAAAGTCAGATTTAACAAACATGTCAGATATATCAATTATTTCCAATGGGTTTCTCAAATCAGGTTTATCCGTTCCAAATTTCAACATAGCCTCATCAAATGTAAATCGCGGGAACGGTGCTGGTGTAACCTCACAAGTAGAAAATTTCTCAAATGTTTCTACTAAAACTTCTTCAGCAACTTTAAAAACATCCTCCTGTGTAGCAAATGCCATCTCAAAATCCAATTGATAGAATTCACCAGGCGATCTATCTGCACGCGCATCCTCATCACGAAAACAAGGAGCTATCTGAAAATATTTATCAAACCCTGAAGTCATAAGAAGTTGCTTAAAAATTTGTGGAGCCTGAGGCAAAGCATAAAACTTACCTTGATGCTTTCTACTAGGTATAAGGTAATCTCTTGCACCTTCCGGAGACGACGCAGATAATATAGGAGTTTGTATTTCCAAAAATCCTAAGTCAGTCATTTTTTTTCTAACAAAGGAAATCATTTCTGATCTAATAACAATATTTTTATGAACCTTAGAATTTCTCAAGTCCAAAAAACGATATTTTAATCTAAGTTCTTCTTTTACAGATGTAGAAGTTGGAACCTCAAAAGGTAACTCATGCTTACATTTTCCCAAAACAACCAAGTCATCACACACAAGCTCAACTTCACCAGTAGCAATTTTATTGTTGATAGTTTCTTCATCTCGTTTTCTTATTTCTCCACTAACTGAAATAACAGTTTCTCTGCAAATACCCTCCAATTGAGCCTCATCATGAATTACAACTTGAAGCACTCCATAATGGTCTCTTAAATCGATAAAAATAACACCACCATGATCTCTAATATTTTCAACCCAACCAGCTGCTCTGACTTTTTTCCCTATTGTATCACATCCAAATTCAGAACAATTGTGCGTTCTATATTCATTTTCTAATAACATAACATTCACCTATCCTTTCTTTATTTTTTCATATATAACTTATATTAAGTCTTCTACATTTTCTAGATTATTCCACACTTCTTGAACATCATCATCTTCATCTAATGCCTCTAATAATCTTGACATTTTTTTCTTATTATCTTCATCTTTTAAAACAACTGTATTATTTGGAACCATTTCAATCTGAGCAGACAAAAAAGAATATCCTTTTTCTTCTAAACTTTCTCGAACACTAGAGAAATCGCTTGAGGCAGTTGTTATAGTAAACACATTTTCACTAAACTCAAAATCCTCAGCACCAGCATCCAAAGAATCACCCATAACAACGTCTTCTTCTAATCCAGATGCATCAATTACAATTATTCCTTTTTTTTCGAACATAAAGGATACACACCCAGTTGTTCCCAAATTACCACCAAATTTATCAAAATAATGTCTTACATTAGAAGCTGTCCTATTTCTATTGTCCGTTAAAGTATCAACAATAACAGCAATACCTTCCGGCCCATAGCCTTCATAAATGACTGTTTCATAGTCATTTTTACTATCATCGCCAGCGGCTTTCTTTATAACTCTTTCTATATTATCATTAGGAACATTATTTGCCTTGGCTTTAGCAATCAAATCACGTAGCTTACTATTGTTTGCCGGATCTGTCCCACCAGATTTAACTGCAACAGAAATTTCACGTCCTATTTTTGTAAAAATTTTAGCACGCGCACTATCTGTTTTTTCTTTTTTACGCTTTATAGTACTCCATTTAGAATGTCCCGACATATCTAAAGCCTCCTTACAACTTATCAACGTAATTTTATCATAAAATCAAATTAAACGCAATCCCTTAGGATAATGGTTTTTTAACTTACCATTCGATGCTTTTCCGAATCCCAATGGTATTCCGTCAACTCTAACACCACAATATCCCTTACAATTTGTGTTAATTTCCTCACCTTTTATAAAATTCAAAACTTCTTTATCAAATAAAGATAAGCTCAACAATTTATTTTGTTTAATTTTAATTTTACACTTAAATAAGTGATGGTTTGGAATAAATCTATCATTTTTTAATCTTCCTGCAAAAATTCCAGCAACCAAAAAATCTTTTATTTTTGGCATCTCATCCGGAACTATCATTATTTTGTCATTAAAATTAACAATTTTGGGTATTGGCTCATCAAAAGTTTGTTCCCAAAACTGACTAAAAGATTTCACTTTAGAATAATTCATAGATTTACGAAAATCAATCCTAATGTTTCCCTCTCTTTTTAATTTTGCAACAAACTGACCTTCTCCCTCATGAAATGGGTAAATTCTTCTCATATATGATGCGTTTGATATAATATTATCGAACTTAGACTGCTCACCAAAACATATATCAATTGGTTCTAATTTAAAATCACTATTCTTGTTTAAAAACCATTTTATAACTTCTTCATTTTCGACAGTTGAAAATGTACAAGTAGAATAAACCAAAGTTCCACCTGGCCTCACAGTTTTAGCAGCTAAATCCAAAATTTCTTTTTGTCTTAATGAACATCCCTTTGTATGCTCAATTGACCAATGCGTTATAGCATCTGGATTTTTTCTAAACATTCCTTCTCCAGAACAAGGTGCATCCACTAATACTCGATCAAAATAATCATGAAAATTAGCACATAAATCAACTGGCTTCTTTGAAAAAACAATAGCGTTTTTTACTCCCATTCTTTCCAAATTAGAAATCAAAATATTAGAGCGTGACTTATTAATTTCATTTGCAAATAATAATCCTTTATTATTCAATCTACTAGCTATTTGAGTAGACTTACCTCCCGGAGCAGCACATAAATCTAAAACTCTGTCTCCTGGCTTAGGATCTAAAACGCAAACTGGAACCATGGCAGACGGTTCTTGCACATAAAAAGCTCCTGCATGATGTAAAATTAATTTGCCTATTCCATCATATGTTTCATTTAATTTAAAACCATTGTCCAAAAAATTTAATTTTTCTGTTTTAAAGGGCAATTTTTTGATAATTTCATAAACATCATCAACCAATAAATTGTTTACTCTAAAACCTTTAATAGCGTCTCTTTTTAAACTATTTAAAAATTTATCATAATCAGTATATAATAAATTTTTCATTTGATTTAAAAAATTTAAATTTTCCATAAATTTCTCTCCAACAAATTGAATATCAAGACAATAAATTCAAATAATAAAATTAGCAGATTCAAACTTTATGTTTTTTCTGCTAAAACAATATTAACGTAAAAAAATTGTATGTAACAGGAGTGATGAAAAAATGAATAGAAGAAATCAACACAACAACCAAAACGAAAATTCAAAAGAGTATGAAAAGTATAACAACAAACAAAATCAACAAAACAAAAATTCAAATAACACAAATTCAACAAACAAAAAAAGAACAAATAATTCAAATAATAACTCTGGCCAAAACTGTCACTAAAATATTAAAATCAAAAAGCCTATCCTACTTTAATGGATGGGTCTTTTTGATTTTAATATTTATAAAAAACAATAATTGGAAAATTGTTTGATTTAAATATCAACGTGCTTAATCATATAGTTAAAAAGTTCGTGAAGTCTGTCTATGTTTCTGTTAAAATATAAAAATCCAAATAAACATTCTACACCAGTTGCAGCTCTATATTCCTTAGGGGTGGAGTTTCTAGGAACATGACTACCCGTTGAATTTCTGCCTCTGCGATAAATATCCAACTCATCTTCAGTCAAAATTGGTTCTAAAACAATATATGCCTTAAATTGCCAAGAAGCGCAAACATGCTTAACTGTTTTTTTATGTAGTTTAGCCACCGGCATGCTCCCATTTTTAGCAACAATATATTCTCTAACCAATAACTCAAAGACAGCGTCTCCAACAAATGCTAAAGTAGCTGGCGAAAGCTGCTTAGGCTTGATATCTTCATTCCATAAATTTAACGTAGCATATTCCTCCAATCAATAAACAAATTCAAATTCCCATCCTTGCAAATTCACAAAATCCCCATCACATATTCCCATTTTTTCAAGTTCAGCATTAATACCACTGTCACAAAGAACTCTTTGTAGATACTGCAAAGATTCATAATCATCCATGTTAACACCGCGAAGGATATGTTCCATCCATGGGGCGTCAATATAATATACCCCATCTCTTTTTTCAATGCTAAACGTTCTATCCGAATTATTATTTACACTAACATAGTCAGGAGTATAAGTAGCAATTGGAGGCAGATCATCTAAATTCTTAGATATGAGCTTAATCAAAGCATCTATACCATATCTGGTAGCCGATGATATTTCACAAAACGCAAAACCACATCTTTCAACATAATCTTTTAACTCATCTATTTGATCTCTAGTTGCAATATCACACTTATTTGCGACAATTATTTGCTTTTTATTTGTCAAGCCCGAATCAAAATTGGCAAGTTCACTATTTATAACTTCTATATCTTGTTTAGGATCACGTCCCTCACTCCCAGAAACATCAACAACATGCACAATTAATCTACATCTATCAATATGCCTTAAAAAGGTATGTCCTAAACCTACTCCGCTACTTGCACCTTCTATCAATCCAGGAATATCCGCAACAACAAAAGACTTCCCTTGATCTACTTTAACCATTCCTAAAACAGGAGATAAGGTAGTAAAATGATAATTAGCTATTTTGGGTCTAGCTGCAGAAATCACGGAAATCAAAGTAGATTTACCAACATTAGGAAAACCAACCAATCCAACATCTGCTAACAATTTAAGTTCCAAAAAAACCTCAAATTCCTCACCCGGCAATCCAGGCTTTGCAAATCTAGGAATTTGTCGCGTAGGTTTAGCAAAGTGACTATTTCCCCAACCTCCACGGCCTCCTTTAGCAATAATAAATTTTTCGTCAGTTGAAATATCCGCCATAATAGCATTGGTTTTAACATCTCTAACAATCGTACCCCTAGGCACTTTTATAATTAAATCTTCGCCTTTTTTACCAAAACAATTATTTCTTTTACCATTTTCTCCTCGAGCAGCAGCATACTTTCGTTTATATCTAAAATCAACTAACGTAGAAAGATTATCGTCTGCTACAAACACAATGTCTCCGCCTTTTCCACCGTCTCCACCATCTGGTCCACCAGCAGCAACATATTTCTCACGGTGAAACGCCACCGCGCCATCTCCACCGTCTCCAGCTTTTATTTTAATTTTAACTAAATCAACAAACATATATTTCTCCTGATTTTTATTAAAAACACAAAAAATTAAATAATATAGAAAAGTCCCGAGAAAAAATTATCCCGAGACTACTAATTCACACTAATTAACCAGCGTAAACACTAACTTTTTTTCTGTTACGACCAACACGTTCAAACTTAACTTTTCCGCTAACCTTAGCAAATAAAGTATCATCTGAACCGCGTCCTACATTTTCACCCGGATGAATATGAGTTCCTCTTTGTCTAACTAAAATGTTGCCAGCTAAAACAAACTGACCATCTGCTCTCTTAACTCCAAGACGTTTCGACTCAGAATCTCTACCATTCTTAGTAGAACCCACTCCCTTTTTATGAGCAAAATGTTGTAAACTAATTAATAACATAATCTTATACCTCCAATACACACAACGACACATTCTCACTATAATTTTCTTCCAAAAGACCTATTTCCATTTTTAACGATTCCAATAGAACCTGAACTCTCTCATCATCGCTTTCAATTTTCATAGAAACAGTGTCTGAGTCCACAAAAACATCAGCACTCGCTCCAACCACTTCTGTTATACCATTACAGCACATTTGAACAGCACAAGAAACTGCAGAACAAACTATGTCAAGTCCAGAACCAGCAAAGCCAGAATGGCCACAAACTTCAAATCCAATACAAATATCATCTTTTGAATAGAAAAACTTAGCCTTAATCATTATGCATCTATCGATTTTATTTCAACTTTAGTATATGGCTGCCTATGGCCCATTTTTCTCTTCGAATCTTTTTTAGGTCTGTATGTAAATACAGTTATCTTCTTCTTTTTTCCACTCTTAACAACTTTAGCAGAAACACTAGCTCCATCAACATATGGAGAACCAATAACCATTCCATCATCTTTACCAACAGCAACGACTTTGTCAAAAGAAAAATCAGCGCCATCTTCAACACCTAATTTTTCAACATAGATTACATCACCAACACTAACACGATACTGTTTTCCACCAGTCTCAATTACTGCGTACATAAATATTCCTCACTTATACATAAACTCGCTGTAGCAGGCGGCAACGAAACACACTTATACCTACAACATGCGGTATTAATAATACTACCATAAAAGCATAAAAATGTCAAACAACATTAAATTGAATTTTGTTTCTTAGCTGCCCTCAAAGTATTTTCCATTAATTTAGCTATTGTCATAGGGCCAACTCCACCCGGAACAGGGGTAATATATCCCGCTACCTTCTCAACATTTAAAAAATCAACATCACCGCATAAGGTACCATCTTGCATTCTGTTTATTCCAACATCAATAACAACTGCACCAGGTTTAACCATATCAGCAGTAATAAAATTAGCAATTCCCACTGCAGCAACTAAAATATCCGCGTTCTTAGTAAAATCAGTTAAATTATTAGTTTTTGAATGACAAACAGTCACTGTACCATGCCTATTAAGTAATAACATAGTCATTGGCTTTCCGACAATATTACTTCTGCCAACAACAACGCAATTTTTACCACATATATCAATTCCTGTAGAATCTATCAAATCAACTATTCCTGCTGGTGTACATGGTAAGAAGTCATACTCTCCAATCATTATTTTTCCCACATTTACAGGATGAAAAGCGTCCACATCTTTCATAGGATCTATAGACCTAATAATTTCTTTTTCATCCAAATGTTTAGGCAAAGGAAGCTGAACCAATATACCATTAATTTTATTATCATTATTTAAATCTTTTATAGCAGAAACTAGCTCAGTTTGTGAAATATTTTCATCAAAAAGTATTTCTTTAGATATTATTCCAACTTTTTCACAAGCTAACTTTTTGTTTCTAACATAAACCTTAGATGCTGGATCATTACCCACCAAAACGACAGCCAAACAAATATCAACTCCGGAATTCTTTAACTGTTCAACTTCATTTCTAACATTATTTTTAACTTGTTCTGCAACCAATTTACCGTTAATTATATTAGCCAAAATAAAACACCCCTATATTTTTTTATTTTTTAACAAACTATTTTTGTATTCTTGAGTATTTACATAAAGATACTCTCTATCGCTATGTTTTTTCATATAGAAAAACAAAATATAAACTAATGTTATTATTGAAAATAAAAACAAAATTATTGATATAAGTTGAGATACTCTAATAACATTCGGAATTAACCATAAACTATCTGTTCTCAGCCCTTCAACAAAAAATCTTTCAAAACCATACCAAGTTAAATACATAAGCAAAACTTGTCCATCAAATTTTCTATATTTCAATAATAAATTAAAAATAATAAAACCTAAAATACACCATATAGATTCATATAGAAAGGTCGGATGAACCGGTTGAAGATCAACCGGTATTTCATTAGAAGTCATTCCCCACGGCAAATTAGTGTGAGAACCATATGCTTCTATATTAACAAAATTACCCCATCTTCCTATTCCTTGTCCCAACAAAAAACCAATACTAGCAATATCGGCTAAAGGTAAAAATTTAATTTTTTTATATTTACAAGCCAAAAAGCCAGATATAAATGCACATATTATTCCACCATATATAGCCAACCCACCAGTTCTCAAATCAAAAATCTTCCAAAAATTATCAGAAAAAGAATTAAAACTAAATATGACGTAATATAACCTAGCTCCACATATTCCAAACACAATACCAATAATTATAACATCAATCATTTTGTCTTTATTTATGCCAAATTTATATGCATTAAAAAAGGCATATAAAACAGACAGAGACATCCCTATAGCGATAATTATTCCATACCAATAAATATTAAATCCAAAAATATTGATATATGGAGAAATATATAACTTATCAATTCCTAATTGCGGAAATCCAACCCAATTCATTTAGCAACACCTTTCAATTAGTGATTGTTGTTTTTTCAGTCAACATTAATTATACCATATTTTTTCAAGAAAAAAAGACCCAAATATATCAATATTTAGATCTTGTTATTTTATCATTTAATTTTGCTAAAATCAAAAACTAAATTCCCACTATTTTTATCTAGCACTCTATTATTATTTTCTTCATCAAACTTGTATTTATTTGATCCATCAAAATTCAATTTATTTTTTATGTCAACTAATATTTCTTTATCGCACTTATTAAAATCTATTTCCACATTACCTTCAACAATAACTTCTAATGCTGTATCAAACCTAATTTCTTGGTAATTAAAGCAAATTGGAATATTAAATTTAGATAGTTCATTTGGTATTTTAATACAAAACCCATTATCTCTTGTAAGAGGCCCCGGAATATAATCTAATTTTAAATTTCCTATATATGAAGACATTAATATTTTATCGTCGCCAAATTCTTCTGCCTGGTTTGTATAATAATCATCGCCTATATATTTAATTTTATGACTTCTCATGCTCATAATACTCATGTTTGATTCTTTTAAGGATTTATTTTTATCAAGCGCCGGAAAAAACTTATTGAGAATTTCACCATCATCATCTTTTTTGTTTTCATCGTGCAAAGCACAAGATGCCCAGGTTGAATCCAGTAACGTCCATCCGGTACGTTCTCCATCGTTCAAATAAATTACATTGAAAGCATGATTACTCACTTCATTTGTCTTTTGATTTTTATGTAAAATAGACAAAACATACTTACAGGGTATTCCTGCCAATCGCATCATCATTTGCAATAATCGAGAAAATCCATCACAAATAGCTTTTTTATATTTAAAAGCACAAAATGCACTTTGAGTTGCCATTTCTTCAGATTTTGACAATTTTTCCGAGTAATAATCGTATTTAATGTTCTTAGCAACCCACCCATAAATCGCAGCGGCTTTTTCAGTATCAGATTTTTTGTCAATTCCTGAAACCAATTTATCAACAGTTTCCTTTATATCTTTATATACTTCTTGCTCAACAATATTATCTTTTATTAATTGTTTTTTGTCATCATCATATACACGAACTTCCGTAAAGCAAGTAGAAAACTCACTACTATCAACTTTAAGAGATTCATCCAAATCAAGTTTACTATTATTTAAATTGTCTATAACATATTCACTAAACATCATTGCTCTATCGTAATCTGATATAGCAAAACAATTACTAAAACCAATATTGCAAAAAAGTGAAACAGTCATTATCACACTAAAAACTCTTAAAAACAATTTTCTTTTAAAACCAAACTCAAACATTTTATTCAACTTCTCCTTTTTTTATTTTAAAAAACGCGTTCGAGTTCAATTTTATTAAAAAAATATTACCAAATAATTAAATTTTTATTAACTATTTGATAATTTTTAATATAAAACACATATTGTGCGCAGTAAAAATTCTGTGTAATTTAAAGCTTTTACACAGAATTTTTATCAAATATATTCAATTAAAACTCCAAAAAACAAACTAATCATCCAATGGATTAACAATAGAAAGAGTAGAGTGATTAATATTTATTAACTTCAAATTATCATTAACGTCTTCCACACTCAATTCTTTTAAGATTTTTATTTTATCATAAACATCATAGTTAAAAATAAATGAATCCAAAGCTTCTCTCGCAACTCTATTCGGAGAATTAAAACAATTCATACAATAACCATATAGCGCATTTTTTACAAGATCAAATTCGGAATTTTCAAAACCAGTCTTTATTTTATTTTCTATTTCGCAATTCAATTTGCTTAAAACTTTCTTAGGATCCAAAGATTCTCCAGAAAATATTAATGAAAAATATCCTTCCCCACAAAACACTTCATAATCCATATTTCCGCCAGCAACAAGTCCACTATCATATAAATCTTTATATAATTTTGAACTCTCACCAACTAACAATTCACATATTAATTGATATATCATCTCTGCTTTTAACATATCTAGTCCACTTAAAGCATGCAATTTATACCCTATGCAAAACTGAGGTTGAGAAACAGGAAGAGAAATCTCAACAATAGAGTTCACCACACTATCAGGTTCATGCTCAACTTTTCTTTCTATTTCAACCGGATCGCTATCTTTAATTTCAGACTGAATAATATCAATTGCCGAATCAATATCAAAAGGACCCGCTATTACAAGAACCATATTGTTCATGTTGTAAAAAGTATTATAACACTCATATAACACTTCCTTGTTTATTTTCGCAATAGACTCAATAGTTCCAGCAATATTTACATTTACCGCCACATTATGATACATATTTTCAAGACAATTAAAGAAAACCTTCCAGTCAGGATCATCTTCATACATTTTTATTTCTTGTCCAATAATACCTTGTTCTTTTTGAACAGTTTCATCTGTAAAATAAGGACTCTGTACATAATTCAATAAAATTTTAAGAGACTCACAAAAATTATCTGTGCAAGAAAAATAATAAGCTGTTCTATCAAAAGACGTATAGGCATTTACTGAAGCACCTGTTTTCGAAAAAAGCTCAAATGTATCTACACCATCTTCATTTTCAAAAAGTTTATGTTCTAAATAATGAGCTATTCCATCAGGAACTGTAGTAAAACTACTACTTGTGCTTTTTTTAAATGTTCTATCTATAGAACCATATTTTGTAGCAAAAATAGCAGTAGAAGTTGAATATCCTTCCATAGGATACAATAAAACTGTAAGACCAGTTTTGTGCTTAAACTTAATATATTTTTCATTTAATTTTTCGTTTTTAATAACTGTCTTTTCCATATATTAAACCTCCGAAGTTAAAACATAATCCATAACTAAAGAGTATAGGTTAGCTGCTTCAATAATATCTTGTTTTTTAATACTTTTAATGCTATCTATCCTATCACTAACGGATTTAACATTATTTCCACACAATTGTAATAAATAATAGTTTTCAATACCACCAGGGCTATCAAAAGTGCTCTTTAAGCCATTTTCAAAAAATATAATAACTTTTTCAAGATCTTCATCCGAAAAATTACCATTCTTTATTTCTTCAAATTGTTCTAAAATAGCAGTCTTAGCTCGTTCAACATTTTTATTTTCAACTCCAGATTCAATCCAAATTAAGCCTTTAGATAAATCATAACGAGCAGAACAATAATAACACAAACTCAATTTTTCTCTAACATTAACAAATAACTTAGACATTGGTGTTCCACCTAATATAGCTGTCATTATCATAATAACATCATCTAATTTTGAATTATATTTTTTTGAACTAGCAAAACCCAATACAAGCTTAGATTGCAAAACTTGATCATATTCAACTTTCTTTTTTAATTCACCTAATTTCACATATTTTTCATTTTGTGAAATATATACACTATTACGATCTATAGAATCAAATCTATTTTTAAACACATCAAAACAATCGTTATAATCTTCTCTACCCACAAACATAATGTGTACTTCCGCTGACTCCAAAATCTTCTTATATGCTTCAATCAATTGTGAATTTTCAACTTTTCTAATAGAATCAGAATCACCATATTTATTACAACCATATCCTTCACCATCAAATAGACAATACAACGCCTGATTCATAGCATATTGTTTCTTGTCATTATATTCACTTTCAACTAACTCAACTAAATTTTGTTTTTCAATATCAACATCTTCATTAACAAATTTTCCTGATTCAATAACAGGATTAAAAATAATACAATCTAAAAGCTTTGCAACTTCTTTATTTATACATTCTCCATTTAAAGATAACTCATCATCCAACGCAGATATTCCAAATGTTATTATTTGATTATCTCCAATCTTTTTACAGCCACTAAATAAATTCGCACCATATAATTGCTGAAGTTTTTTACCTAAATCTAACATATCTGGATATTGTTGACAACGCTTTCTAAGCAAAAATGATAATATTGCGTTCTGTGAAACTTCTTTTGAATCCATCTTAACTACAAAATTCACAGAAACCCTGTTAAATTTAAATTTTTTGTCAATAACACTATGAAAATACACTCCATTTTTTATTCTTTTAGTATTTAACACATTGCACCATATCCCCTCTTAATAACAAATTAAAAATCAATCACAAAACAGTATTAATTTTAAATAACAATTTTTAATATTACACTATTTCTATATAATAACTTATATCGCATAAAAATTCAAACCAAATTAAATCAAAATAATTCCAACAAAATTCAAAATACAATCTATTGATTTTTATTTAACAAATATAATATAATTATATTATCAAAAATTTTAAAAAAGAGGTATATAATTTATTATGAACGCTATTGAATATCAAGAATTTAAAGGCAGAATATCAGAATATAAACCGTTAATTGCTCAATTACGCGATTCACTAAACATAGATAATCTTCAAGAAAAAATAAAAAAATTAGAATCTAGGGCAACAGCTCCCGATTTTTGGGACGACATGCAAACAGCACAGCAAATTATGCAAAAAACAACATATCTGAAAGACAAGATAACAAAATTCACAAATTTAGAAACAATGATGGAAGATTGTGAAACAATGTTCGAAATGCTAACAGAAGAAGACGATGAATCACTTTCAGACGAACTGAACCAAACACTAAATAAAATAGATAAAGAAATACAAGAACAAACATTGTCAACTCTACTAAGTGGAGAATATGATTCTAAAAACGCAATAATAACTCTACATGCTGGAGCTGGCGGAACAGAGGCTATGGATTGGGTTGAAATGCTTTCTAGAATGTACACAAGATGGGCAGAACGCCATAACTTCAAAATAAAAACTTTAGATTATATTTCAGGAGATGAAGCTGGTATAAAAAGCATTTCTCTACTAATTGAAGGACAAAATGCATACGGATATTTAAAATCAGAATCTGGTGTGCATAGACTAGTTAGAATATCTCCCTTTGATTCATCTGGTAGACGACACACTTCATTTGCTTCAGCAGAAGTTTTACCGGAAATAGATGAAACAATGGATGTTACTATACGTGACGAAGACATAAAAATGGATGTTTTCCGTTCCAGCGGCGCAGGTGGTCAACATGTCAACAAAACTTCTTCAGCAGTTCGACTAACACATATCCCTACAGGAATAGTAACATCATGTCAAAACGAACGCAGCCAATTACAAAATAGAACAATTGCAATGAAAATGTTAAAATCAAAACTTATAGAAATAAAAGAACGAGAACACCTAGAAAAAATTGAAGATATAAAAGGAGTGCAAAAAGAAATTGCGTGGGGTTCTCAAATACGATCCTATGTCTTTATGCCATACACTTTGGTAAAAGACCACAGAACCAATTGTGAAAACGGAAATATATCGGCAGTTATGGACGGTGATTTAGATAACTTTATAAATGCATATTTGTCTCAACAAGCTCAAAAAGATTTAACTAAATAATTCCTTTATATACTCATAAATTTCTACAACAGCAAATCTCACTTCTGTTTTATATCCTGTTTCAAGTAATTCTTGTTGCTGCTCGTTAAGAACATCTTCAATTTTTTCATTAACTTCTCCATTAGCTGCAGGAACGCACAAAGAAGGAACCAAAACACACCACCAATTATGTCCTTTTGCTTCACCAATTTTTATTCGTAATGCATCATATTTTCCTGCTGGCATAGCAAAATCATCATATTCTCTAGTATCAAAATACATATTTACCAATTCAGATTCCACACCATAGTCATAACCCGCTTTATCAACAACATCTTTAGCTACTTTTTCTATATTAACCCGCTCATTTTCAACTTGATTTTCAATTTCATATAACCTACTATCATCAGAATAATCAAAGTTAAAACTATTCAATATTTCATCTCTAACTTGCAATTTTAAATTTTGATCTTCCTCTGTATCTGAATTTGCTAATATATGTAATCTTAATATATGATTGCTAATATCCTCACTTTGTCCTACTGCGTTAGCAAAACAGCAAACTATAGAAATAAGCAATCCAATAAATACCGCAATTTCTGCTCTATAAATTTTTACTTTATTTAACATAGTATATTTCATAAAAAACCACCCTTATTTTATTTTTCAAAATAAGGGTGGTCAAATTTTTCTGTTTTATTCAATTAGTAAATATTTTTTCCACAGGTTCACATAAAAAACTTAAAAATCCTTCTCGTTCAAATTCAGTTCTAGCTCTATCTGCAGTTTCAAAATTTCTATATATTCCAAAAACAGCAGATCCAGAACCCGTCATGCAACTTGTTAAAGCACCTCTTGCTAGCATTTGTTCTTTTGTTTTACTTATAATGGTTCCAGCGACAACTTTTTCAAAATCATTAAACAATCCACAACAAAGACTATCCAAATCACCTTTTTCAAGATAAGGAATCAAACAATTAACGCTATTTGTAGTCTCACCAACAAACTTATCATACTTACTGTATGCATCCACTGTAGATATACTTATATTAGGCTTAACAATTAGTATATTACACTTAGGCAATGGTTTTATACTTGTTATAACATCTCCTATACCTTCAGCTAATGCCGTCCCACCTTTTAATAAAAAAGGAACGTCTGCTCCAACTTTAGCTGCTAATTTTAACATAACATTTTCTTTAACATTGGTGCTATATAGCTTATTTAATCCCAAAAATACAGCTGCAGCATCAGCACTTCCTCCTCCCATACCAGCTCCATGCGGAATCTTTTTGTCAATAACTATATCCACACCTGAATCAATTCCAGTAAACTCAAAAAAGACTTTTGCTGCCTTAAATGCAATATTTTTTTCTCCGCTCGGAATAAAGTCATCACTTGTATTACATGTTATTCGATTACTCTTTTTTAAAGTAACGGTATCATAAATAGAAACAGTCTGCATAATTGTACTTAGGTTATGATATCCATCACTTCGTTTGTTTTGTATTGCCAACGCCAAATTAATTTTAGCATATGCCTTTAAAATCAAATCTTGCATTTTATATCTCCACTTAAATCAAACTCTTAACAAATCTTCTCAATCGTTCCATTGCTTCAATTAATTTTTCCATAGAGCAACAATAAGAAATTCTAACAAATCCTTCTCCGCATTTTCCAAAAACTCTTCCAGAAACAACAGCAACTTTTTCTGATTCAAGCAATTTTTCACAAAATTCATCAGAACTCATACAAGTACTCCTAATATCTGGAAAAATATAAAACGCACCAAGAGGTTCGAAACAATCAAGCCCCATTTTCCTCAATTCGTTAACAACATATTTTCTGCGTTTATTATATTCCTCCCGCATAAAATCCACTTCTTCATCACAAGATCTCAAAGCTTCAACTGCAGCAATCTGACTAATTGTCGGCGCGCACATAATCGTATACTGATGTAATTTTATCATCTGAGATATAATTTCTTTAGGTCCTGTAACATAACCCAGTCTCCATCCAGTCATAGAGAACACCTTAGAAAAACCACTTACAATCAATGTTCGTTCTTTCATACCCTCAAATTCAGCAATAGAAACATGCTTTTGTCCGTAGGTTAATTCCAAATATATTTCATCTGAAATTACCATTATATTTGTTTTTTGTATAATATCCACAATCTTACTCAAATCACTTCGAGACATGATGGCACCTGTAGGGTTATTAGGAAAAGATAATATCAATAACTTAGTTTTACTTGTTATAGCATTTTCCAAATCTTTAGGATTAAGACGAAATCCATCTTCAATGCTAGTAGAAATCTCTACAACATTCCCCCCGCTCATTTCAATAATAGGTCTATAAGAAACAAATGCTGGTTCAATAATAATCACTTCATCGCCTGGATTTATCAAAGAACGAACAGTTAAATCTATAGCCTCAGATCCACCAACAGTTATTAAAATCTCATCATTAGGATCATAATTAACATTTATACTATTCATTAAATATTTAGAAATTTCATTTAACAAATCTATGCTGCCTTTATTGGATGTATATTTAATCTTTTGATCTTGCAAAACACTAATAGCTTTATTTCTAATTTTATCAGGAGTTTTAAAATCTGGCTCACCCACTCCTAATGAAATAACATCATCTGTATTATTAACTATATCAAAAAATTTTCTTATTCCGGAGCACTCAATTTTCTGCAATTTATTTGAAATAATTCTAGAATAATTCATAAAAATCCCCACCACTTTCCTAGACCATACACTTAAAAATTTAAATATCATTTTATCATATGCTAGCTATTTTTGCAAAACAAAATATAAAGTTAATATACTATAAAACATCTCCAATTTCTTTACATATTACAAATTTATGATATAATAATATCGTTACTTTTTACTAATAAATTAATATAAAAAGTTATGGAGGATTTACTGATGAGCACAATTAAACCATTTAGAGGTTTATATTACACTGACAAATCTACAAAATCTAACAACTTATCTAGAGTGGTTTGTCCACCATATGATATGATTTCCGATGAACAAAAAGAAGAATTAAAGTTAAAAAATGAATTTAATGCAGTTAATTTAGAATTACCTAGTTCATATGAGGAAGCAAAGAAAACACTAGATGAATGGATTAAAAATAAAATTCTAACATTTGATGAAACACCATCAATATATATATATGAAATTTCTTATAAAGTAAATAACGAAACATATAGATTAAAAGGCATAATTGGTGGATTAAAACTTCCAGAAAAAGAAGAAACCTATATTCTACCTCATAAAAGTATTATTAGCGAACACGAAATTGACCGTATAGAATTACTCGATAGAACTAATTGTGAGTTTAGTCCAATTTGTGTACTATACAATGATGATGAAAATAAAATTAAACACATGATTTATACAGTAGCTAAATCGAATTATTTGGCAAAAGCAAAACAGAATAATATAATGCACAAAATTTGGAAAATTAGTGACCCAGATACAATAAGCACCTTTGAAAAATTATTTAACAATAAAACTTACTACATTACAGATGGTCACAACAGACTTAAAGCAGCATGTTCATACAGAGAAAAATTAAGAGAAAACGAAAATATAACAGAAGATCATCCAGCAAATTTTATTATGACGTTTTTCATTGAACAAAACGATCAAGCACTTACAATTCTACCAACCCACAGAATTGTTTCTAACATAGATATGTTTGATAGTGATGATATGCTTGAGAGATCATCTCAGTATTTTGATATAATTAAGTGCAAAACACTTAAATCCACGAGAAACACAATGTTTGGTCTTAGAAGAGAAAACAAAAATGCATTTGGAATTTACGCTGATGAATGTTATTGCGTACTAGTTTTAAAAGATAATGACATTATGAAAGAAATATCCAACCAATCCGATGCATATAATAAACTTGACACTACAGTTTTACATAAATTATTTTTTGAAAAAGTGCTTAATATAGGACCTGAACAAATAACATATAATCAATCTGCTAATAAAGCGTGCCAATGTGTAGACAATGGAGATGCATGCTTTGCCGTATTTCTCAGTGCCACCAGAATAAATGAGGTAATAGATATATCACAAAATAAAGAAAATATGCCTCCAAAAAGCACACTGTTCTTTCCAACCCCAGTATCAGGTCTCGTTTTTTATTCTTTAGACTAAAAAATGAAAAATAAATTGTTATATAAAAATATTTGAAAAATAAAAAATAAAATCTTTAAATATCAAAAGTATTTAAAGATTTTATTTTTCAAACGAAAACATACAAATCGAAGAAGGGATAATATTGAATAATACAAATGTCTCAAATAATTCACCAGAAAATTTAATCGTGGTAAAAAACATAACTAAAAAATATAACCAATTTACTGCTATTGAAAATGTTTCTTTTTCCATAAAAAAAGGAGAAATTATTGGATTTTTAGGGCCAAATGGTGCTGGAAAAACAACAACCATGAATATTTTAACTGGATATATTTCATCAACTCAAGGCACAGTTGAAATAGCAGGTCATGATATTTTTAACGATTCCGAAAACGCAAAAAAATGTATAGGATATTTACCAGAACATCCCCCACTATATGATTATATGACAGTAAATGAATATTTACAATTCGTTTGTGATCTAAAAAAAATAAAATCTTCTAAGGAAGAAATCGCTCGAGTATGTGAGTCTTGTAAAATATCGCAGTATATGAACAAATTAATTGGTAAACTCTCAAAAGGATATCGTCAAAGAGTTGGCATAGCTCAAGCTCTGTTGGGCAATCCACCCGTATTAATATTAGACGAACCAACTTCCGGTTTAGATCCATCTCAAATTGTACAAACTAGAGAACTAATAAAATCACTATCTAATGATCATACCGTAATATTATCAACACATATATTATCTGAAATACAAGCTATTTGTGATAGAATAATAATAATAAATCACGGCAAAATAATCGCAAATGATACAGAAAAAAACATTCTAAAAAATAACAAGATGGATAACGAATATCACTTAAAACTAAGTTGCAACAGTAAAGAAATTGTTCAAAAATCATTGCAAGCAATTTCAAAAATAGTAAAAATAAAAAATATATCCTTAGTGGACAACAATATTGTTGAAATCAACCTTATTCCTTTAGTAAAAAGGCAGATAAATCTAGATATTTCTAAAACCTTTATGGAAAATAATATACCCATACTATACTTTAAAGATAATTCTACAACATTAGAACAAATTTTTATTAATCTAATAGAATCAACCTCAAATTTAAACAGTGGTGAAAACACCAAATCTAATAAAGAGGAGGATGATGCATCATGACCGCACTAATTCGCAAAGAATTAAGAGAATATTTTTTATATCCCATAGGATATATATTTATAAGCATTTTTTGTGCTCTATCCGCATTTTTTTTCTTTTCATCCACAATAGTACAAAACACTTCTAATATTTCTGCATTTTTTCAAACACTATTTATGGTAATTATATTACTAACTCCTATACTAACTATGCGATTATTTAGCGAAGAATATAAACTACATACCGATCAACTGCTATTTTGTTCTCCAGCCAAAATAACCGACATAGTTTTAGGAAAATATATTTCAGCCTTAATTATGTTCATAGCAGCAACATCTATAAATTTAATTTATGTCATTGTTGTTTGCATATTCGCAAAAATTTCTCTTAGTTTAATAATTGGATGCTTGTTAGGAACAACTCTTTTAGGCGCCTCCCTAATTTCAATAGGCATATTTGTATCATCTAAAACTGAAAGCCAAATAATATCCGCATTTGGCTCGTTTGGTATATTTTTAATATTCGTTTTTATAGATGCTCTGTCACAATATATGCCATTTGACTGGCTTAAAACTTTTATTAACAGTTTAGCTATAATGCCAAAATATAGCAATTTAATATCTGGAATTTTAAACATATCAGATATTTTATATTTTATAAGCATAATCGTCATTTTTATGTTTTTAACCGTCCAAACACTGGAGAAAAAACGTTGGAATTGAGGTAAAATAATGAAAATCAGACAAAAAATCAAAAGTAATGTAAAAAATCTTTTACATACCAAAAAATTTAAATACAGTACGCTATCTGCAACATTTACAGCAATATTTATTTCCATGGTATTTTTAATAAACATAGTATGCTCTACTCTTGTTCAAAAATATAATATACAAATAGATTTATCATCCAATCAACTATATCAAATATCTGATCAAACAAAATCTTTTTTAAAGAACTACAATAAAAAAACAAAATTAATTTTGTTAGATGATGAACAAACATTTAAAAACGGTTCTCCCTATTTATTACATATATATAACATTTCTAAAAATATTGCCTCCGAAAATCCAAATATAAGCATAGAATTTATCAATTTAGATCAAAATCCTAATTTTATTTCCAACTACCCAAATTTTCAATTAAACTCGGGCGGCATATTAATTACAGATGATTCAAAAAATTCACAATATCTGCCACAATCAAAAATGTTTACTCAATCATACGGAGACATACATAGTCAACAACATCAAATAGTTTCAAATGTAGAATCAAATATTGCTCACGCCCTAGAATTTATTTCTGGTCAAAATCTCGTTAAAACAGCTGTAATTAATGGACATGGTGAAACTGATATTTCTCCTATAGCTCAACAATTTAAAGATAATGGCTATGATCTAAATAATTTAAATTTTGCTAAAGATGAAATCGCTGAAGATTTTGAATTAATGATAATTAGCAGCCCAAAAACCGACTATACGTCAGAAGATATGTCTAAAATTGAAGAATATTTAAATAATGGCGGCTCTTTAATATATTTTGCTTCAGCAACACAAACAAAATTACCTAATTTAGAATCACTATTAAAAAAATATGGAATCACTTTTTCTGAAGGAATGGTTGTAGAAACCAATCCTAAAAATCTAATAGGAAATTCTACAAATCAATTTTATTCACTGGCAGATGATTCTAATAAATATACAGAGAATATCTCAATTAAAAACGCACCCATTGTAGTTAAATCATGCAAACCAATGCACCTGGAAAAAATAAATGATGCCATAATTCAAACAGAAATATGTGCAACAAGCAAAACTTGTTCTATATTAAATGAAAATGATAAAAATTTCAAATATGAATCAGCCCCCAAATCATCTTTTTCAGTTGCTATTGGAACTCAAAAAAATATAAACGATAAAAAAACAACAAAAGTTACTGCTTTCTCGAATATTGAAATATTATCTGCTATGGATATTCCAAATTACGGAAATGGAGAGTTTGTATTAAGTGTTCTTGGTGAAACAACCGATCACAAAAGCAATATAACCATTTTGCCTAAATCTATGTCAACACCACCTCTTGGAATAAACATTCTTCAAGTAACCATAATAGGTTTTCTGTTTATGGCAGTAGTTCCAGTAACAATTGCTATAATTGGATATATTGTTTATAGATATAGAAAGAGACGGTAGATAATGAAAAAAAAGAAAAAAACAATATTAATTTATGCAATAATACTTGTAACTTTAGTGCTGTCAATTTTAATATTAAACGCCACACCACAACAAATTTCAACTAATAAAAAATATTATTCATATGACGATCCAATAAAAGTCACAATAACATCAGATAATAAAAGCTTTTCTATTTCCCTTCAAAATGGTATATGGAAAATAAGCGAATTCAACAAAATCCCAATCAATCAATCTTTTTGTGAAATGCTGTTTAATTCAGCTAAGAGTTTAGAAGCCGAAAATATTTTTACTCCACAAAACGATTTAAATGACTACGGACTTAAAGATCCTAAAATTACTGTAAAAACTGAATTTAATAAATATTCAACAACCTTAAAAATTGGTAACATGAATCCAGATAAAACCGCATATTATTGTCTTGAAGAATCTAAAAATGAAATTGCATTAGTTCCAATATCTCAAATAAAACCTTTTCTAAAAGAACATTTTCAATATGCTAATCTAAATTTAATTCCATATTCTGCTAGAAAACTAGATCAAGATGGAAATTGGGTAAGTGGAGGCATAACTAAATGTACAATAGAAAAAAGCAATTTAAAAACACCCATTGAAATAACAACAAATGATGATGGAAAATTAAATATAATTACTCCTTCCAATTTAACAGTAACGGAAGATATAAGAATTCAATTAGAAAATTCTCCGTTCACATTAACTGCAACCAATGTATACACCATAAACCCTTCAGATGCTACTATAAGCTCATGCGGTTTAAATACTCCACAAGCTACCATCACATATGTTATTGATGGCGAAACATACTGTTTTAAAATAGGTTCTATTTCAGATTCAAAACAATATTCACATTCAGATCATGACGATATACATCAAAAAGAAAACGAAAGTGAAAACACAGTTCATAAATCATATTATGTTATGATAAATGATATTCCAGCAATATATTCGATAAGTGAGTCTAATTTACCATGGTTAAACATGTCTTTCAATAATTAACTAAATATGAAGAAGTAGCAATAAGATTATTTATTGTTACTTCTTATTTAAATAAACAATATATCCTACAAAACAAAAATTATTTTTAATAAGATATTGACATAATTGGAAAATGGTGATAATATTATAATTAGCACTCGGATAATATGAGTGCTAAAATAATTCATCGTATATTGAGGTGTTAAATATATGAAAAGCGACGAAAGGCGGTTAAAAATTTTAGAACACATAGTTGATTTATACATTGAAACAGGAGAACCTGTAGGTAGTGTAGCTGTTTGTTCAAAGCTTAATAAAACTGTTTCACCTGCCACAATACGAAATGATATGGTTAAATTAGAAAATTTGGGATTATTAGAGCAGCCACATACTTCGGCAGGAAGAGTCCCTACATATCTTGGTTTTAGGGCATATATAAATCATATTATAACACCAAAAAGTTTGAGTTGTGAAGAAAAAGCAGAAATAGATAAATTACTGCAAGCAGATACAAGTTCAATTTCCGCAGTTATAGATAATGCTGTAAGTGCGTTATCAGAGATTACTGGTTTAGCTGCTGTGTCAACTAACTGCTTGCCAAAATTTTCAGTTATTTCTAAAGTTGAAGTAATCCCAACTGGAAAAAGAATTTATGCTGTTTTATTAATAACTTCTTCGGGAGAAATAAAAAATAAAATTTGCCGAATGCAGTTTAACATAACTAATGAACAGTTAGAGTTTTTTGAAAAAATAATTAATGAGAATCTTAAAGGTCTTTCATTGGATTCATTTGACGAAAATATTTTTGATAATTTGTCAACTGCCATGGGAAATTACATTTTAAGCCTATCTCCTCTTCTAAATACTTTGCATGAACTATATGATGAAATTTCACAAACACAAGTAGACTTGAAAGGTGAAAATAATTTACTAAAATATGATGGATTAAAAGCCAATGAATTAATGGAATTCATGTCTGCTAAGAATCAAATAGAAGATATATTATCAAGTGCTTTTTCTGGAATAAATATTGTTTTTGGAAAAGAAGATGATACATTTGCAGTTGGTAATTCTAGCTTAATCCTCTCTAAGTATGGAACAAATAGTCAATTCGGTTCATTTGGAGTAATAGGTCCTATAAGATTAGATTATCAAAAAATTATCCCCTATGTTTCCTATTTTTCGAAAAGTGTTACATCTATAATAGATAATATGTTAAATGAATTTGAATCAGAAACTGAAGAAGGAGAATAGCCACATGGAAAAAAATACAAAAGACACTATTGATCAGTTAAATGATATTGAAACAAATAATAAAGATAATCAAGAAGAATCAAAAAATGATGTTGAACAAAATGAAATTTTAGAAGATGCTGAAGAAATATCATCAGAAATAAGTGAATTAGAAGCTAAACTTAAGGATCTTCAAAATCAAGATTTAAGACTAAAAGCTGAATTTGACAATTTCCGTAAACGTACAATAAAGGAAAAAGAAAATATATATATATCTGCACAAGCAGATTGCATAACACCTTTATTGTCTGTTCTAGATAATTTAGAGCGTGCTCTTGAATCTGTAAGTAGCGATGATAATTTAAGCAAGGGCATAAAATTAGTTGTTGATCAATTTTGCGATACTCTGAAAAAGATAGGTGTCGTTGAAATTGAAAGCGAAGGCAAAACATTCGATCCAAATTGTCATAACGCAATTAATGTAATTGAAGATGAAAATTTCGATCACAATACTGTTTGCCAAGTTTTGCAAAAAGGATATAAATTAAAGGACACTGTTATACGCCATGCTATGGTAGTTGTAGCTAATCCTTAGAATATAATTTGAATTTATATTCAACAATAAAAATATAAAACAATTTACTATGGAGGTAATTTAATATGAGTAAAATAATAGGAATAGATCTTGGAACAACAAATTCCTGCGTTTCTGTAATGGAAGGTGGAGAAGCTGTTGTAATTCCAAACGCAGAAGGTTCTAGAACAACTGCATCGGTTGTTGCATTTTCAAAAACAGGTGAAAGAATGGTTGGTCAGGTTGCTAAAAGACAAGCAATAACTAACCCTGAAAAAACAATAATTTCCATTAAACGTCATATGGGAACAGATTATAAAGTTAATATTGAAGATAAAAACTACACTCCTCAAGAAATTTCAGCTATGATTTTACAAAAACTAAAAGCTGACGCAGAAGCATATTTGGGTGAACCAGTAACTGAAGCTGTAATAACAGTTCCTGCTTACTTTTCAGATTCACAGCGTCAAGCAACTAAAGATGCTGGAAAAATTGCTGGCTTAGACGTTAAGAGAATAATAAATGAGCCTACTGCAGCTGCTCTTGCATATGGTGTAGACAAAGAAGACGACCAAAAAGTAATGGTATATGACTTAGGTGGAGGAACTTTCGACGTTTCAATAATTGAAATGGGAGATGGAGTTCAAGAAGTTTTAGCGACAGCAGGTAACAACAAACTAGGTGGAGACGACTTCGACCAAAGAATTATAGACTGGATCGTTTCTGAATTTAAAAAAGCTGAAGGAATTGATCTGTCCTCAGATAAAATGGCTATGCAGCGTCTTAAAGAGGCAGCTGAAAAAGCTAAAATTGAACTATCTTCAACTATGAGCACAAATATAAATCAGCCATTTATAACTGCAGATGCAACTGGTCCTAAGCACTTAGATTTAACATTAAGTAGAGCAAAATTTAATGAATTAACTGCAGATTTAGTTGAAAAAACAATGGAACCAGTTCAACAAGCTCTATCAGATGCAGGTCTTTCAGCTTCTGAACTAGATAAAATTTTAATGGTTGGTGGTTCTACAAGAATTCCAGCAGTTTATGAAGCTGTTGAAAAGAAACTAAACAAAGAACCTTTCAAAGGAATAAACCCTGATGAATGTGTATCAATTGGTGCTGCAATACAAGGTGGTGTTCTTGGTGGCGACGTTAAAGGATTGCTACTATTGGATGTTACTCCATTGACATTAGGTTTGGAAACTCAAGGTGGAGTTATGGCAAAAATGATTGAACGTAACACTACAATTCCAACTAAAAAAACTCAAATATTTACAACTGCTGCAGATGGTCAAACTTCTGTTGATGTTGCAATATATCAAGGCGAACGTGAATTCTGCCGTGACAATAAACAGTTAGGAATGTTTCGTTTGGATGGAATTGCTCCAGCACCTCGTGGAATCCCTCAAATTGAAGTTACTTTTGATATAGACGCTAACGGCATTGTGCACGTTTCTGCAAAAGACTTAGGAACAGGAAAGGCACAAAACATTACAATAACATCATCAACAAACATGAGTGATGAAGAAATCGATAAAGCAGTTAAAGAGGCTGAAAAGTTTGCCTCAGAAGACAAAAAGAAAAAAGAAGAAGTTGAAGTTAAAAATAATGCGGATCAGTTAGTTTACCAAAGTGAGAAAATCTTGTCTGAATCAGGAGATAAATTATCTGAAGATGAAAAATCATCAATTCAAACAAAGGTAAATGCGTTAAAAGAGGCTTTAAAGGCAACAAATATAGATGACATAAAATCAAAACAAGAAGACCTACAAAAAGCTGTTTATTCTATTTCTGAAAAAATATATAAACAAGCACAAGCTCAGACACAAGCATCAAATCAAGATCAACAAGCATCTTCAAGTTCTAATGAATCATCTAATTCTACTGATGATAATGTTGTTGATGTAGATTATACTGATGTTGATGACAATAGTAAAAACAATTAATAATATACTGCATTCGGAAACAAGGGAAATATACTAAATAACCTTGTTTCCCCTTTGCAATTTTGGAGGAAATAACCTTGGCAAATAAACGAGATTATTATGAAGTGCTTGGTATATCAAAAGGTGCTTCAGATAGCGAAATAAAAAAAGCATATCGTAAATTAGCAAAGAAATATCATCCAGATTTATGTCCTAATGATAAAGAAGCAGAACAAAAATTTAAAGAAGTTAGTGAAGCTTACGAGGTTCTTAGTGATTCAACTAAACGCGCCCAATATGACCAATTTGGTCATGCAGGCGTTGATCCTAATTTTGGAGCCGGAGCTGGAGCTGGCGGATATGATGCCGGCGGATTTGATGTTGACCTAGGAGACATATTTGATAGTATGTTTGGTGGTGGAGGCTTTGGTGGATTTGGTGGTTCACACCGATCTAATGCTAATGCCCCAAAACGTGGTCAAGATACATTTTCAAGTATAACTATTTCATTTTTGGAAGCCTGCAAAGGAACAAGCAAAGAAATAAGCATAACCAAAATGGATAAATGTGATAAATGTATGGGAAGTGGAGCAGCTTCTGGTTCACAACCAACTACATGTCCTGATTGTGGAGGTATGGGTCAGATTAAAGTTCAGCAAAGAACTCCTTTTGGAATTATGACATCATCTCGAACATGTCCAAAATGTAGTGGTAAAGGAACAATTATAACAAATCCTTGTTCTGGATGCCATGGAACTGGTAAAAAATCTAAAACTAAAAAAATAAAAATAAACATTCCTGGTGGAATTGATGATGGCCAAACTTTACTAGTTTCTGGTGAAGGAAATGCAGGATCTAACGGTGGCCCATATGGAAATCTAAACGTAGCAATAACTGTTAGACCGGATCATTTATTTAAAAGACGTGGGTTCGACATACTATGTGACATACCAATTACATATTCACAGGCAGTTAATGGTGCTGATGTTGTTGTTCCAACAATAGATGGTAAAGTAAAATACAGCGTACCAGAAGGAACTCAGCCTGGAACAACATTTAGATTAAAAGGAAAAGGTGTTAATAAACTTCGTGCTCATGGCAGAGGAGATATGCTAATAACAACTACAATTGAAGTTCCACGTAATCTTAATGAAACACAGAAGAAATTAATAAAAGAATTCGATGATTCACTTAATGAAAAAAATTATCATAAAAGAAAATGCTTTTTTGATAAAATAAAAGATATGTTTAATTAAAAAATAACCCTCTGATAACAATATTTTGTGATTGGAGGGTTATTTTTCTTGATTATTATTTAATTTAAATGTATACTGTATTTTGAAAAGAAGGTGATATTAGTGGTAATATTTTCAAAAGAAGAAATGTATGATGCTGATAAATATACAATAGATTCTCTAGGAATCCCATCTGAAATATTGATGGAAAATGCTGGTCAAGCAATAACACATAAAATTTTAAAAATTGTAAAACCAACAGATACCATAACAATATTTTGTGGCCATGGCAATAATGGTGGAGACGGCATAGTAATTGCACGCAGATTAAAAAACTTAAACTTTAATGTAAATCTTGTAATTATACCTGATTCCTCTACATACAAAGGTCCTTCCCTATATCATCTTAATTTATACAAAAATCACGGATATAGCTTTTTTCCATATGATAAATCAACTAATCACCTTATTGATAAATCTACCGTTATAATAGACGCTATATTGGGCATAGGTTTTAAATGTAAATCAAATTCAATTTATTATCAGCTCATTTCATATATAAATAAATCAAACGCAAAAATTATATCGATAGATATACCTAGTGGAGTGTCTGCCAATGGTGAAATGATTGAAAACCCAATAAAAGCCCATTACACTTTTACAGTATCTTTTCCAAAAATAAGTGCTTTCTTATATCCATCTAAAATTAATTACGGCAAAATTTCGGTTGTTGATGCAGGAATTATATTTGATCATAAGCCAAAAACAACATTAAAACAAACTTGGGATAAAGAAAATTTTAAATTCACTTTCCCCGCACGCCAACCAAATTCGCACAAAGGAACTTATGGCAAAGCATTAATAATTGGTGGAAGCAAATATATGCCTAGCGCACCTATATTATCTGCTAAAGCGTGCCTTTGTTCCGGAATAGGTTTAATCACTTTATGTATTCCAGAATTTGCAAAAAGTTACACAATAAATCATTTACTAGAAGCAACATATACCCCTTGCCTAGAAAAAGACGGATATATATACGATTTTCAAACACCGGATAAAACTAGCATTATAGCATGCGGTCCAGGATTATCCAGAAAAACTATTACTAGAAATGTTGTGAAAAAAGTCATTTTAAGTAATGTACCTATAGTTTTAGATGCAGATGCTCTTTACTTCTTAGATGATGAGTTGATAAATTTAATAAAACTAAGGAATCAACCTACAGTTTTAACACCACATACCGGTGAAATGGCTAGATTATGTAAATGTTCAGTCACTAAAATAGAAACAAATAGATTTCAAATATCAAAACAAAAAGCCATAGAATGGAATTGCTTTTTAGTTCTAAAAGGCCCCTACACTATATTATCTACTCCTGAAGGCAATCAATATGTTAATACCAGCGGTAATGAAGGATTGGCAAAAGGTGGAACAGGTGATGCTTTAACAGGAATTATAACAGCATTTATTCCGTGTCACGAAAATATGCAACACGCAATATCTAACGCTATATTTGCTCATGGCCTATCTGCTGATTTATTAACACAATCAACAAAAACATCTAGAAGCATGACTTCCACTAACATAATAAATAATTTAAATAATGTTTTTAAAGAAATGGTGAATAAAAATTATGAATTGGATTGAAATTATTATTGAAATATCATCAAAATATACAGACACTGTGTCTGAACTTGCCCAATTAGTTAACCCAGATAGCATATATATCGAAGATTATTCTCACCTAGAAAAAGATATTATGGAAATCGCTCACACAGATTTAATTGACAGTCAACTTAAAAATAAAGCTAGAAATATTGCAAAAGTACATATATATCTACAAAATTCTAACAACATTGATAGTTCTATTGATTTTTTAAATAAAAAATTAAATGAAAATCATATTTCTAGCACAATAACAAAAAAATCTATTTCTAATACCAATGAATGGGAAACAAAGTGGCAAGAATTTTATCATCCATTAAAAATAGGTAAAAATGTAATTATATGTCCTAAATGGGAAAAAATTGATACTAACAGTGACGAAATAAAAGTAATTTTAAATCCTGGAATATCTTTTGGCACAGGAAAACATGAAACCACACAAATGTGTATTGAGTTTTTAGAAACACTCATAACTCCCAATTGCACTGTTTTGGATATTGGATGTGGTAGTGGAATATTATCTATAACATCTATATTACTAGGTGCAAAATCATCCTTAGGAGTAGATATAGACCCTTTGGCTGTCAAAATTGCAAAAGAAAATGCTCAGTTAAATAATATAGACGAAGGGTCATTTAAATTTTTGTGCGGAAATCTAACTGAGAAAATTCACGGGAAATTCGATGTTATATGTGCAAATATCGTTTCGGACATTATTATCGAACTATCTGCCAATATAACTAAATTTATGCATAGCGAAACTAAATTTATATGCTCAGGTATTATAGCAGAAAGAGAAATAGAAGTTATTAATAAACTCAACCAAAATAACCTAATTCCCCAAAAAATTAAAAGAAATAAGGATTGGGTATCAATATGTTTCAAATTAAAAAAATAAAAATAACATGCTGAGTATTTTCAGCATGTTATTTTTGTATATATTTATAAACTATTTTTTAATAAATTTACAGCCGCCTGATATTGATCATCATCTCTTAAATCTAGCTGTCCTTTTAAATAAAGACTTTCCTTATTTTCATCTAAATTAACCTCTACATCAGGTTTTAATCCTACTTGATCAAAATTTTCACTCTTAGCAGGATTAAAATATGCAGTTGTTATCTTGACAGCATTTCCACTTGAAAAACGTTTTGTTGTTTGCAAAACACCTTTACCATATGTTGTTTGACCTACCTGACTAGCTTTATTGTAATCTTTCAAATCACAAACAAATAATTCTGCAGCGCTTGCAGTGTTTTTATTAGTTATAGTAATCATAGGAATATTAATTTCATTTTCATCGGACATTCCAAGAACAGTCTCACGTCCATCCAATGTTCTTTGTGTAGCTATAATTCCTGAAGGAAGCAACATATTAAGTATTTTGCATACCGAATCTACAGTTCCCCCACTATTATTTCTTAAATCAAATATTAACGCCTGAGCTCCATCATTTTGCAAATTCTTAAGTGCATCCTCAAACTGTTTAACGGTAGAATTATTAAAACTCATCATTCTAATATACCCATTACAACCGTCCATATAATACTCAACACTGGGCAATTCAATAATATCTCTAGTTATAGTTTTATTAAATATTTTCCCATCTCGTTTAAATACTATATCAAAAGTATCGTTATTTTCTCCTTGTAAAATACTAGCCACATCAACTACACTATATCCTAAAACTTCAATATCATTAATCTTGGTAATAACATCACCAACTTGAATTTCAGAACGCTCTGCGGGAGAATTTGCAAAAACAGCAATAACCGTAATATATCCAGAACTATCACTTTCAATTCTAACCCCTATGCCATTGAGCACGCCCTTATTTCCATTTTCAAACTTTTCCCACTCTTGTGCAGTATAATATTTTGCATATTTATCATTTAAACCACTAACATATCCGTTTAACGCATAGTCAATCATCGATTTTTCGTCTAATTCAGTTAAGTGATTATTTTTAACAAATTTATTAACTTCATTAAACTGCAAAGCCAACTTATCAAATCCACCTAACTGCAAATATGCAAAATACATTCCACCAGTCCAAGAAACGCAAAAGCAAAGTATAAAAATGAACCACTTGAACATTATATTTTTCATTAACTAACTTCCTTAATACTAATCAGCAACACCTAAAAAGCAACATCCAGAATATAATTTTTCAATATTTTACCCAAAAGGTGTTTTAATTGGTTTCCCATGATGCCTCACTTCAAAGTGACAATGCTCTCCATTAGACTCACCAGTGTTTCCAACAAGTCCTATACATTGTCCTCTATTTACAACATCACCAACCTTAACATCCCTTCTCAACATATGACCATACAACGTCGAATACCCATCTCCATGATCTATAACTACAACATTACCATATCCACCAAGTCCATCTCCACGAACTCCAAATCTAGATGCTATTACAACTCCACCTCTAGAAGCGAATATAGGGTTATTTCGACCACGAGTAGCAATGTCAACACCATAATGTGGAATAGATGGATTATATCCTCTAAAAATATAATTAGGTGGTGCAACTGGATATAAATATCCTCCCGCATCTATAGGTCCTCTAAAATTACCTCTATTTTTATTTTGTAATGATCTAATAGTATCAGTAGCATCCTCTAATTCACACTGAGCACGAGACTGAGCTTTCTGAACTCGTTTCTTTGTTTGCTCTATACTCTCTGACTGCATAGTACTCTTTTTCAGTTGACTGGAAAGTTCATCGCTAACCGATTTTTTACTTTCTTTTGCCTTATTAATTTCATAAACTTTTTTCTGTACTTCATCTAATGCAGAGACAATCACATCCTTAGTTCTGTTTATTTGTGCTACTACATCCTCAATTTTTGACTTTTCTGTATTTATTTCATTTATCTGCATATCCAATTTGTCCGTAAGCTTTTTATCAAATTCAGCTATTTTTTTCAAATAAACTACGTTAGATACAAACTCCCCGAAATCTTGAGAAGACATCAAAACTTCTAAAGGACCAGATTGTTCATATAAATAGTTTTCCTTCATTCTCTCACGAAGCTGCTCTTCAGTAACACTTTTCTCTGATTCTAAAGCCTCAATATCCTTTTTCATTTTTTCAATCTGCGCCTCATGCCCAGCAATTTGATCATTAAGCTTATCGATAGCAGCTTGCTTTTCACCTATCTGACTATTTAATTCATTAATCTGATTATCAAATGCTTGCATTTGTTGCGAAAGAGCATCTATTTGCTTAGAAAGCGTAGCTTGATACGCACTCTGTTCTACCCCATTTTTTTCGAGCTGTGAAAGCTCTTTTCTATAATTTTCAATTTCATTTCTAAGTTCACCAACTGTCTTCTTAGCTGATACCTGACAAGTAAACAATTGACCAACAATTATCAGACATAAAAACAAACTAAAAACCTTTAATTTTTTTAACTTTTTCAAAATAAAACCTCCTCTCAAATTACACTCAACATATAACTCTCAATATATTACCCAAAAGGTGTTCTAATTGGTTTCCCATGATGCCTCACTTCAAAGTGACAATGCTCTCCATTAGACTCACCAGTATTTCCAACAAGCCCTATGCATTGTCCTCTACTTACAACATCACCAACCTTAACATTCCTTCTCAACATATGACCATACAACGTCGAATATCCATCTCCATGATCTATAACTACAACATTACCATATCCACCAAGTCCATCTCCACGAACTCCAAATCTAGATGCTATTACAACTCCACCTCTAGAAGCGAATATAGGGTTATTTCGACCATGAGTAGCAATGTCAACACCATAATGTGGAATAGATGGATTATATCCTCTAAAAATATAATTAGGTGGTGCAACTGGATATAAATATCCTCCCGCATCAATAACATCCTCTAATTCACACTGTGCACGAGACTGAGCTTCCTGAACTCGTTTCTTTGCTTGCTCAATGACCTCTAACTGAATAGTACTTTTTTTCAATTGACTTGAAAATTCATCACTAACCGATTTTTTGCTTTCTTTTTCTTTATGAATTTCACAAACTTTTTTCTGTACTTCATCTAATGCAGAAAAAATCACATCTTTGGTTCTGTTTATTTGTGCCACTACATCCTCAATTTTTGACTTTTCTGTATTTATTTCATTTATTTGCATATCCAATTTGTCAAGCTTCTTATCAAACTGAGCTATTTTTTTCAAATAAGTAACACTGAATACAAACTCCCCAAAATCTTGAGAAGACATCAACACTTCTAAAGAGCCAGACTTCTCATATAAGTAATTTTCTTTAGTAACATTTTTCTCTGACTCTAAACCATCAATATCTGTTTTCATTTTATCAATTTGTATTTCATTCCCAAAAATTTGTTCATTGAGTTTATCGATAACAGCTTGTTTTTCACCTATCTGGATATTTAATTCATCAATCTGATTATCAAATTCTTGCATCTGTTGCGACAAAGCATCTATTTGTTTAGAAAGTGTGGCTTGATATGCACTCTGTTCTACCCCGTTCTTTTCGAGCTGGGAAAGCTCTTTTCTATAACTTTCAATTTCATTTCTAAGTTCACTAGCTGTCTTCGCGGATACTTGAAAAGTAAACAATTGGCCAATCATAATCGTAAATAAGCATAGACTAAATACTCTTACTTTTTTTAATTTTTTCAAAGCAAAACCTCCTTATCAAAAACTAAAAAACTATAAAGTGCGTAATTAAACACTCAAATATTTCCTTAAACTGATTAAGCTACCAATAACTCCGGCTAAAATTCCACTAACTAAAAATCCTAATGCCATAATCCAGCCTATACTACTAAACTGCATCAAACTAGAAAACATCGATTTTAAGAAAGCAGAACTACTTTCAGTCAATATAACCATTACAGTTTGATACCCAGCACAAATTAATAAAAATGCAATAACTGCTGAAACAAAACCTATTGTCATTCCTTCAACTAAAAAAGGAAATCTAACAAAGTTGTCCGTAGCCCCAACCTGCTTCATAATAGCAATCTCTCGTCTTCTGGCAAAAACTGTTGCTCTAATAGTATTCGAAATAATAACTATTGAAACCAATATAAGTGCAAGAACTATAGCAGTTCCAAACCAACCAATGGTTTTACCCAATTCTTTAATAACATTGGTAACATTTGTTGGAACAACAACATTTTCCACAACCGAAGAACTCTTTGAAATTTCCACAAGATTATCTAAATCCGACATATCACTAATATGTACATTTATAGATGCCGGCAAAACATTTTCCTCAGATAAAGTTTTTATCGCTGAATCGTTATTCATTCTTTTTGAATAACTCAATAATGCTTGCTCTTTCGAAATATAATTTGCCTCTTTTACACTATTATTCTCATGGAGAGATTCCATTAAGCTATCAACATCAGCCTGATCCACTCCATCTTTTAAGAAAACCACCATTGTACTTTGTTCACCAATATAAGTAACCATGTTGTTCATATTACCAGTTAATAAAACCGAACAACCAACAACAATTAAACAAGCCGTTAACACTCCAACAGACGCCAACGCCATAAGCTTATTTTTTACAACATTTTTCAATCCTTCAAAAAACAAATATTTCAAACTATTTATGTTCATGTTCTCCCCCAATAACTTCATCAAAAGCAATCTGACCGTCCTCAATACTAACAACTCTGCCACCAAAATAACGAACAATTTCATGTTCATGAGTAACAACAACTATAGTAGTTCCGCAATATTTATTAATATCAACTAACAATTCAACAATTTGCAAAGATAACTCAGGATCAATATTTCCAGTAGGTTCATCCGCAATCAAAATAGGTGGATCTCCAGCTAAAGCACGAGCTATTGCCACACGCTGCTGCTCACCACCAGATAACTCGCTAGGATATTTATTAGCAGAATCAGAAAGATTAACTAAATCTAAAACATAAGGTACTCGAGTACTTATATATTTATTAGAGAAGTTAGTAACCCTCAAAACAAACGCCACATTGTCAAAAACTGTCATACCAGGAATTAATCTAAAATCCTGAAAAACCATACCAACAGTACGTCTAAAGTATGGAATTTCTTTTTTGCTTAAACTACCCAAATTGTAATTATTTATTATAACCTCCCCAGTTGTCGCCACATTTTCACGAGTAAGCAATTTTAACATAGAACTTTTACCCGCTCCAGATTGTCCAACAACAAAAACAAATTCTCCATTTTCAATATTCAAATTAACATTATAAAGCGCACGCGTTCCATTATCATAATCAAAACAAACATCTTTCATGCTTATCATTCTATAATATTCTCCTTACACAAATCAATAACATGTTTTATATTTTAGTTTTCATTTAACTTCGAAAGCAAATATTTACGAACCATAAGCGCTATTTTAAATAGAATAGCATCATCAAACTCTCTTAAATCTAGTCCAGTTAATTTTTTAATTTTCTCTAATCTATATACAAGAGTATTTCTGTGAACAAACAACTTCCTAGATGTTTCCGAAACATTTAAATTATTTTCAAAAAACTTATTTATTGTAAATAAAGTTTCTCTATCCAATGAACCAATAGGCTCTTCCTTAAATACTTCAGTCAAAAAAGTTTCACACAGTGTCACCGGAAGTTGATATATTAAGCGAACTATACCCAAATTATCGTAACTAGTTATAGAACGATCTGTCTCAAAGACTTCTCCAATATCCAAAGAAACCTTTGCCTCTTTAAACGACCGAGCAAGGTCTTTTATATTAGTTACAGGAATGCCAATACCAACAGTCGTTTTAATTGAAAGTTCACCAAACAAACTGTCAATAATAGATCTAGCTAATTTTCTTAAATCATTTGATTTTATATCATCACAAATTTCTTTTATCAAAACAATATCGGTCTCACTAATATTAAAAACAAAATCTTTTCTTTTATCAGGAAACAATTTCTGAATCACATCAAAAGATGAAATTTCTTTATCACCAATCGTCCTAATTAAAAAAGCAACTCTTTTTACATTTGTTTTAAAATTAAGTTCTTTAGCCTTAATATATATCTCCCCAGGCAAAATATTATCTAATATTATATTTTTCACAAAATTATTTCTATCATATTTTTCATCATAGTATTGCTTTATATTAGACAAAGTAATTGCCAATATTTTAGCATAACGTATAGCGGTTTCATCAACTCCCTCAACAAAAACCGCATATTCCAAATGTGTATGTATACCAAACATTTTATATACATATCCATCAACTATAAAAACATCCCGAGAGCCGACTAAATTAACAGATGCAATTTCCCTAAAAGACCCTATCTTATTTAATTCACTACAAGCGATAATAATGTCTTTACTATCTACCACACCAATAACTCTATTTATAGCGTCCTTCATTTGATTTATCACAGTTTGAAACAGTCTATTCGACATCAAAAAATCTCCTCTTCCAAAGCCTTAAATATAAAACATTTAAATTTATAGTTGCCGATTAATATATGCATAAATAGACATACTAAAAATCAAAACAACCAATGCCATGATAACATTTTTGTAGATAATTGTCAACAATTAATAAAATTCACATATTATTAATACAAAAAATTATAAACATTTATTTAATCACATTGTAAATAAAAATATATTAATATATGTATTATTTAAACTTACAAATCATACTATAAATATCAAGGAGTTGATATTTAGTGCTTATGCTACATTTGAAAATCAATAAACTAATAATGTATTTAACACTTTTTGTAATTTTAATTGTCACAATATTAATGTTTACAGTAATAAGCAAACAAAACAAAAATTTAACTCCAGAGCAATATTTAAAAAACCTAAAATATGACATTGAGTACATAAGCGAAACAGAAATAACAATTCCTCAAACTTTTAATCAAATCTTAAAAGAATATAATAACTTACAAAAAGAACAAGGATTTGATTTATCAAAGTACTGTGGAAAAAAATGCATAAAAAAAAGATTTGCTATTAGTTCGCCTAAAAGCAAATCACAAAAATATGTTGCAGATATGATAGTTTGTGAGGAAAAATTAATTGGAGGCCACATACACACAAAAATATATAATCAGCCCCCTATGAAAATAAACAGCATATCGTAAAATCTCAAAATAAAGTTATTGTTCGCTCATTAATCCAAAAAATCTTTCAATTTTTTAGATCTGCTAGGATGACGTAATTTTCTCAAAGCTTTCGCCTCTATTTGGCGTATTCTTTCTCTGGTAACATCAAATTCTTTTCCAACTTCCTCCAAAGTTCTAGAACGACCATCTTTCAATCCAAATCTAAGTCGTAAAACCTTTTCTTCTCTATCAGTCAATGTTCCTAAAACATCGCCTAACTGTTCCTTTAAAAGCGTGTGCGATGCCGCATCAGCAGGAGCAGGTGCATCATCATCAGGAATAAAGTCAGACAAATGACTATCTTCTTCCTCACCAACTGGAGTTTCTAAAGACACTGGTTCTTGTGAAACTCTAATAATTTCTTTTACCTTTTGCACAGATATATCTAAAACTGCAGCTATTTCTTCCGCTTTAGCCTCATGACCATTTTTATGTAATAATTGACTAGATACTTTTTTGACCTTATTAATAATCTCAACCATATGAACAGGTATACGAATTGTCCTAGCCTGATCAGCGATAGCTCTAGTTATTGCCTGACGTATCCACCATGTGGCATATGTTGAAAATTTAAATCCTTTAGTATAGTCAAATTTTTCAACAGCCTTTATAAGTCCAAGATTGCCCTCCTGAATCAAATCTAAAAACTGCATACCACGTCCTAAATATCTTTTTGCAATAGAAACAACCAATCTAAGATTTGCCTCTGACAGACGTTTTTTAGCATAAGCATCACCATCCGACATTCTTTTGGCAAGTTCCACTTCTTCTTCTGCGGATAATAACGAAACCTTTCCTATTTCTTTCAAATATATTTTAACAGGGTCATCAATATTGACTGATTCCATAGACATAGCAGAGCTAACACTATCATTTATTCCAATATCCAAACTCAAGTCAATATCTAGATCTTCTTCCTCCAGATCATCCACTAATTCAATATTATATTGTTCAAACTTTTCATAAAGCTTAGTAATCTGATCACTATCAAAATTCAATTCTTCAAGAGCAACTGCAACTTCCTGTATGCTTAGTTTTCCATTTTTTTTACCACGCTCAAGTAAGTCATTTGATACTATCTTTGGATCTACCTCTAATGGGCCACTCTCATCTAAACTCAAATTATCTATTTGCTTTTTTATGTCTTTTAAATTTAAATTTTCATCCATTTTTGTCCTCCTAAAAAACAGCCTATAATTAACGCTTTTTTTGTGCATTTTGTTTTCTTCTTTGTTCAATCTGTTCCAACGTCATACTAGACACATCTTCATTTTTTTTATCATATTTTTCTTTTATAACGCATATATAATCATCAAGTTCTTCATTTGTATTTGCGTAATTTCTGCCTTCATTAACTATTTTAGAAAAAATTCCCATTTCGTCTGCATCCAACACACTATGAAATGCCACAAAATCTAAACTACCGCCAAAATGAATTTTATCAACTATAGTTCTATAGATTTTTTTGTGTAGATCCGAATTAAACCAATTTTCATCAAATTTTTCAGACAAATAATTAATATAATCCGGATTATTATACAAAAATCTAATAATTCCCTGTTCTGCTCTCTCATATTTAGAATGCATATTTTTGTTAACATATTCCAATTTCACATTCTTAATAAGTTCTCTGTCAATCTTTTTGTTATATTTTTTTCGCTTTTTTTTCAACAAATAATCAACATGATTTGTAACAATTTCTCGTGTCAGTTTCATTTTTTTACAAAGTTCACCAATATAAACTTCTCTTTCCAACGAATCAACAATGTCAGATATAATCAAACAATATTCATTTATATAATCTTTTCTTTGTTCCACATCCTCCAAATTATATTTTTCTTCAATTGTATCAATCTTGATTTTTATAGCACTCTTAGATTGATCAATAAGCACTTTCATTCTAGAAGCCCCATACTTTTTTATGTATTCATCCGGATCTTTTGCTCCTTTTAACCTTAACGCCCTTGGTTTAATTCCAATATCCAAAAACATCTTATACGCTCTATCCATAGCAATGCTGCCCGCTTGGTCAGAATCAAAAACAATTACAACATCATTAGAATTTCTAGAAATAAGTCTAACTTGAGATTCGGTCAAAGAAGTGCCTAAAGCAGCAATAGCATTGTTAAATCCATTTTGATGCATAGATATAACATCCATATATCCTTCACATAATATCAAAGTTTTAGACCCACTATTCTTAGCAAAATTTAGTGCATATAGTCCCAAGCTTTTCTTAAATACTGGCGTATCAGAACTATTTAAATATTTTGGCTTGCTTTCATCTAAAACTCGCCCCCCAAATCCTATAACATTACCTTTTACATCTATAATAGGAAAAATAACTCTATTTCTAAACTTATCGTAATATGATCCCTTTTTAGACTTAAGCACTAAATCTGCTTCACACATTTCTTCAAAAGAAAACCCATTAGATTTTAAATGATTTTTTAAAGAGTCCCAAGAATCATCAGCATATCCCAATCCAAATCTAACAATAATATCCTTAGATAATCCTCGTTTAGCAAAATATTCACGTCCAAAACGTCCAACATCAGATCTTAAATTGTTAAAGAAAAACTTGGCTGCTATTTTATTCATTTTTAAAATACGAGATCTTTGCTTACTAATTTTGTCGTCTAACTGACTAGTTGGAACAGCAAGTCCTACTCTATCTGCCAAAAGCTTAACAGCATCAACATAGCTTAAATTTTCAATTTTTTCTATAAAAGTTATAATATCTCCGCCAACACCACAACCAAAACAGTAAAAACTTTGTGTATCTTCATAAACAACCATAGAAGGTGTTTTTTCCGAATGGAATGGACAAGAACATTTTTTGTTTTTCCCTGAGGACTTTAAATCTACATATAACGAAAAAATAGAAACAATATCACATAAACCCTTGAGCTGTAATATAAATTCTTCACTTATTTTAACCATACCGTTTTCATCCTCAGCTATACTCCTAAAAATTTTGGAACAAAGAAGTCAACATATTGCTCTGTAATATATGTATCACTCATACCAGAAATATAATCGCATATTGCCCTATCAACATCAAATTGTTTAGCAATTTTCTGATAAAATTCAGGCAACTTAGAATTATGTAGTTTATAATATTTATACATCATTTTCACTATATTTCTTACCTTATCTTTTTCAAATTGAACTTGATCTGAATAATATACATTATCAAACATATAGTTGCGTAATTCACTTTGTGCTTTTCCAACTTCTGGGGACATTTTAATATCATCATCACTATTTTCAATAATTGATCTTACAACAGTTGCTATACGTTGGCTCTTTCCCTCTCCCAAAACTCGTCTGCAATTTTCAGGTAAATCATCAACAGAAATCACCCCTGCTCTCACAGCATCATCTATATCATGATTCACATAAGCAACCTTATCACAAATACTAACTAACCTACCCTCTAAAGTCTCAGCAGATTCGCCACCAAATGAATGATGCTTTATTCCATCTATAACTTCATAGGTTAGATTTAGTCCCTCTCCGTGATTTTCTAAAAAATTAACCACTCGAACACTATTTTCAGAGTGCGAAAAACCATGAGGACAAATAGAATTCAAAACTTCTTCTCCAACATGTCCAAAAGGAGAATGTCCTATATCATGCCCCAAAGCTATCGCTTCAACCAAATCCTCATTTAATCTCAATCCCCTGGCAACTGTTCTAGCAACCTGCGACACTTCCAAAGAATGAATCAACCTCGTTATATAATGGTCTCCACACGGAATAAAAAAGACTTGAGTTTTTTCTTTTAATCTGTTAAAAGCATTGCTATGCAATATTCTATCTCTATCTCTTTGAAAATCAGTTCTCAAATCATCAATCAATTCTTTTTTTATTCTTCCCCTACTATTCATTGCGAGACACGCATTAGAACTCAAAATTCTTTTTTCAACGTCCTGTATCCTATCTCTAACTGATAAATGATCCATAAAATCAAATTCTCCTTAAAAACAACTCTTGATTTATAAATCAACCTATACCAAACAAAATTATATTGTTATTCTTTCCCACGAATGCCCAACACTTTCAATTTTCAAATTTGCAGCTGTTTTTTCCATCAACAATTTCTTAAATTCATCCTCATTTTCTGCCTTAATTAATAAAGTCATACTAACTTTATCAGAAAAATTTTTATCAACAATACTGACATCATAATTTTTAATAAAATGTTCTATTTTATTAAACTCACCATAATCAACCACAACATTCAAAGAAGCACATAGCGTTCGTTTAGCAATAACTGCTTTTTTAATTAATTCCTTACACGTATCTGAATATGCACTCACCAATCCACCTGTTCCCAGAAGCACTCCGCCGAAATATCGCGTAACCACCACACAAACATCATATATATTTTCTCTCTTCAAAATTTCAAGAATTGGTTTGCCTGCCGTACCATGTGGTTCCCCGTCATCTGAACAATACATAACACCATTACAATGAATAGAATAAGCAGGAACATTATGAGTTGCATCTTTATATTCAGCCCGTATCTTAGATATAAACATATCAGCCTCTTCTTTACTTTGAACATAACTCATATGTCCCAAAAATTTAGACTGTTTCACAATTAATTCTGCATTAACAGAATCCATAATAGTTAAATAGGAGGTCTGCATATACTTCCTCACTCATGTTTAAATTTAATTCACATTCAATAGAAAACAAGGCGGTGCATCGACACCGCCTTTATTAAAACTGGCCAAAATTCTTTATTTGTTAAGATTAAAGCGCTTATTAAATCTATCAACACGCCCACCAGTATCTACTAATTTCTGTTTTCCAGTAAAGAAAGGATGACACTTAGAGCAAATTTCAACTTTTATATCTTTTCTTGTAGAACGAGTTTCAATAACATTTCCACAAGCACAAGTAATAGTTGTTGGCTCATAGTTTGGATGTATATCTTTCTTCATTACAAGTCACCTCCAAGCTTCGAATGCGCGAATTCTTAAAATCAACACTATTGTTATTATAACATATGTTGTTTTAAAATGCAATAAAATATATTCAAAACATAAAATTTATTTTTTTATATATTTGGCAAAATCCAATTTCAGCTTTCTCTGACACTCTTCAGCATCTTCAAAAGTTGCACCAGTGGAAGTATAATAAACTTTTATTTTAGGTTCCGTCCCCGATGGCCTAACTATAACCGAAGCATGGTTTTCAAGCTTAAATTCAATAACATTCGATTTAGGCAAAGTAATTGTTTCAATCCTATTACTACCAAGTTCAATATCTTCAGACGACAAATAATCTAAATATCTTAAAACTTTCAAATTCCCTATAGATTTAGGTATATTATTTCGAATATTTGACATTATATTACTCATTGTCTCCATGCCTTCCATTCCGTCAAAGACATAACTATCAGTAACATTTTTATAAACACCATAAGTTCTATATATATCATGTAAAACTTGTAAAACAGATTTTCCTTGTTTTTTATAAAAAGCAGTCATTTCGCATATTAACATCGTAGCCATTACACCATCTTTATCCCTAACATAACTTCCCGCTAAATAGCCATGACTTTCTTCAAATCCAAAAATAAATCTATCTTCTTCTCCCGATCTTTCTAATATAGCAATTTGTTCTCCAATATATTTAAACCCAGTTAAAACATTTTTTAACTCAACGCCATATTTTTCAGCAATTTTTTCTGTTATATTACTAGATACTATTGTTTTAACAGCTACTGAATTTTTTGGCAAACTACCCAAAGCTAGTCTCTGACTGCATATATATTCCAGCAACAATGCGCCAATCTCATTTCCACTAACTAAAATATATTCTCCCTTTTCATTAGGAATAGCGATTCCAACTCTATCACAATCAGGATCAGTTGCGATTAATATATCTGGTTTATATTTTTCACAATATTCTAATCCTAAATACAAAGCTTCCTTAACTTCCGGATTAGGAAATTTACAAGTAGAAAAATTACCATCTGGATTTTCTTGCTCTTTAACAACACATACAGAATCTATACCCATCCGCGAAAACATTTCTCGAACCGGCTTATTTCCAGATCCATTTAAAGGCGTATATACTACTTTAAAATCCGATCCACAAAATATCTCTGGATATATTAAACACGATTTAACACAATCCATATATTCCTCTTTAACATCATCAGAAATATACTTTATCGTTCCTTCCAATAATCCATCATTAAAATCTATACGCTTAACACCATCAAACATATCTATTGTTAAAGAAATGTTATGTATTTCATTAGCAGCATCTTCTCTGAGCTGACATCCATCACTACCATATACCTTATATCCGTTATATTCAGCAGGATTATGACTAGCAGTAATCATAATTCCCGCATCACATTTTAAATTTCTAACTGCATAAGATAAGCATGGAACAGGCATAAGCTCCTTATATATATGCACAATTATACCATTAGCCGCCATCACACATGCAGCTTCTTTGGCAAATAATTCAGATTTTATTCTATTATCATAACTAATTGCAATTGACGGACATTCCTTGTTTTTTATTAAATATTCAGCAAAAGCCTGAGTCACTTTACGAATAACATATATATTCATTCTATTTGTACCTACACCAATAACTCCTCTTATTCCTGCCGTACCAAATTCTAAATCCTTATAAAATCTATCTTGAATATCTCTTTCATTATCTTTAATAGTCTCTAATTCAGATATCAAATCAGCATCGTCAATCGCTTTTTCTTTCCAAATGTTGTAAAGCTCACTATACATTTTCAAATTCTCCCATGCAATTAAAATTTAACAGCTTATTTATTTAAAGTTAACATAGAATGTATACCGTATGCCTTAAATTCATCTAAAATACCATTACTGTTACCAGAATTAATTATACTAGGAAAAATTAAAACACTTGAATCAACATTCCTTATTGTTTCCATTGATTTCTTTATAATTTCTTTATTATCACCAGTAAAAGGCTTATTTTCAACATCAATCAAAGGTGCCTGCTTCTTAGCACCATACTCAAACACTTTGCCTCCATATAAAGTGTTTGCTAACTTTTCTTCACTTAAAACCTTCCAGTTATAAGATAGTATATATGAAACTCCCGTAGCATCCAATTCTTTAAAAAATTGTTTTAAAATATCACTTTTACTCTTGCCATCAGCATTTGTCTTCACTTGATCATTAAACTCCACATTCGGAAAAGAAACATTATCCAACAAAACATGTTTATATCCCATTCCGGCAATCTCACCAACAATATCACAAATATATTTTCTCGCAACACTCTGATATGGATTCAACCATTTTTCATTTTTCCCAGTAACGGAATTTTTAAACAAATATGTTGTACTCTTTTTTGAAACAGAATCATAGGAATTGTTTCTTTTAACATGTGAGGCCAACTGATCATAAAAAGTACTTACTCTAGCTATAGGAATCAATCCAGCTGCTTCAATCTCTGCAGCAATTTTTTTAGCATCTGCAGCCGATTTTGAAATTGTTCCCCAATTCTTAGCTTCTGCTATTTTACTAGAATATAACAAACTTCCATTTTCATTTTTCAAAGGAACAATAATAGCATTTTTATTATCGCTCTTAGCTTTTTGAATAAATTCCGTTAAATATTTACTATTATTTAATTTATCTGCAGGAATTTCTGAAGCCACTAGGTTTTCTTTTTGTTTTTCAACATCGCTAGCAACATTACTCTTACCAGACGAATCTTCCTCTAAGCTCTCAGAAGAAGTTTGAGGAATTTCAACTTCCACACATCTCTCACGATTTAAATAACTATTAACACCAGTTGCAATCAAATAAACCACTAAAGCAATTACAACAAACAAAGCTAAACATACCAAGACATGAAACAACCAACCTCTATTTTTACCATATCCTCTGTATATTTTAGAATACCTTTTTACTTTATTTTTTCTAGGCACAATCAATTCCTCCATAAAATATAGAATAAACCATAAACAAATATACACCAATAATTCAATAATTTCAATTATTTAAAAATAAAAATTGACTAAAAATCAAAAACATCAAGTCATATGCAATATAAAAATGCCATAAAAATAATTAAACTATAAAAACAATTCAAATGAAAAGATGTGATACATTGAACATAGAAATTATAGACAAATATATTATAAAAATCACATTATCCTTAAAAGATATGAAAAATTATGGCGTGAATTACGAAAAAATAAACTACAACGACAAAAAAACAAGACAACTTATAGTAAGTTTATTATATAAAGTAAAAAAAACAACCAACATAGATATATCCAAAAGCAAAATATTCATAGAAGCATTTCCAACAGAAGAAAATGGCTGTATATTATATTTAAATATAATAAACAAAGAAAGTATAAATAACATTATTATCAATGACAACAAAAAACCATTAATAATAAAATTCAAATGCATTCAAGACTTTAAAAACATGTGCAAAATCTTAATAAACAAGCATTACATAAATAAAATAATAAAAAACACATTATTACAAATAAATAATTACTTCATATTAATAATATATTCAGGTAATGAACAATTGTCAAAGATATCACCAATATTTGTGGAATATGGAAACATTATCGGATATGGTGAATTAAACAAAAAAATTATAGAAGAACATTGCGAGTTAATAATAAAGAATATTGCCATAGAAACTATACTAAAAAACAATTAATCAACATTGTAATCTTTCAAACTTTTAACAGCTTTATCAAAATCTTTCTGTCCAAATATAGCAGACCCCGCAACCAACCAATTTGCTCCTGCATCTACTGCACTACTAGCACTTTTAGAATTAATTCCTCCATCAACCTGTATATTAATTTCAGAATTCAAACTTCTAATTTTTCTAACCTTTTCAAGCATATCTGGCATAAATGATTGTCCACCAAAACCAGGTTCAACAGTCATAATCAAAATCATATCAACAGTATCAATATAAGGCAAAATAGACTCTATGTCCGTACTAGGTTTAATAGCAATACCACACTTGCAATTTAAGTCATGAATTTGTCTTATGCAATCGCTTGCATCATCATCACATTCAATATGAAATGTTATACTATTTGCACCTGCATCTACAAATGATTGCAAATATTTAATAGGATTCGTAATCATAAGATGAACGTCCATAAACATATCACAAACTCTAGACAAACTACTCAAAACCGGCACACCAAATGAGATATTTGGCACAAAATGCCCATCCATAACATCAACATGCAAAATACTCACTCCTGCTTTTTCCAAACGATTCACATCATCGATTAAACAAGCAAAATTGGCCGATAATATTGACGGACAAATATTAATATCCTTCATAAACACCTCAAAATTACATTATAATTACTAATTTTATCTTAAAAAACAAATTAAGTCAATTATATAATTTTTTATTTTTACATAAAACTTTTTAAAGCAAAAACAGTTTAAAAGAAAATAGTTAATGTTAGTAATTTGTCTGAAGATGATGTGTATAGCTCACTACCATTTTCTTTTGAAATATAATTTCTAACTTTACCCTCATCAAACAATGCTTTTTTCAGGCCGTTATATACTTCTACAGATTTACACTTAATTGAAACAGTGTGTTGCTTTTTTTTCAGCTGCGAACTTACAAGTTTACCAAATTGACTCAAATCTATTTTTTCAAAAAAAGCCCCTTCTCTAACAAAATAATTATTTTCACTATGATTACATACAGGCACTTTTAAATCCTTACTTGTTTGATGTGAGGTATTAAATTCATCAGTGGTACAAAGAAGATAGTCGTAATTGATTAACTTTTCTCCATTTTTTGATAAATTATTCTTTGAAAATCCACCGCCCCATGTAGTATCAACACAATACCAATTTCCGTCTACACAAACTTCATTCCAAGCATGATTTTCACCATTATTTCCAGAAGATGTCTGAGTACTAACACCAGTATCTGCAAAACCAGTAACAAATATTGTATTAATTCCCAAACAATTTAAAAGATATTGAGTAGCCTTAGAATATCCCGTACATACAGATTTTCCGCTTATAAAAACAGAGCATATATTCTGATCCTCATGTTGTTGCGGTTGATACTCTGTATTTTTAACTATATATTCGTAAACATATTTAACTTTCCCATAACTATCTGTATTTGAAGGCATTTGAGAAAAACATTTAGCAACATATTCATCTATTTTTTTCTGCCTAGCATCTATCTCCTCTTTACTATACAAATACGTTCCTGCTAAATATGTGTCTTTTCCCTGCTGGATTTGATATCCAGACACATAGAAAATTTCAGGGTGATCATTCAAAACACAAGAATATATTTTGTCTATTGTATTTTTATCACTTACAGAGATTTTTGTTTTCTCTGCTCTTTTCTGTAATATAGACAATATTTCTTTATAATATACTTTTTCTTTGTCATTCAACTGATCATAAAAAAACGTAGTAGCCGGTAAAGCCTTTTTTTCAACACCTCGCTGTTCTTCAGACTGTGCAGTATCGTCAGAATTCATCTTTAAAAAATCTAAATTAAACTCACTACATCCACATAAATTACACATCAAAAAAGTCAAGACAAACACACAACAAAATATTTTTCCTAAAGTTTTTACCATAAAGCAATTCACCCCAAAAATAAAATTTAAAATCATACTGAAAAAACTAAATAAATTTTCACATTTTCTTATTTGCTACATGAACAAATGGTTTTATATTATCTATAAACCTGCCAAACTCGTCCAAATCTAATGCCTGATTCCCGTCAGACAAAGCTTCAGCAGGACAATCATGAACTTCAACCATGACCCCATCTGCTCCTGCTGCTATGGCTGCCTTAGACAACGGTTCAACCAACCATTTCACACCCGCCGCATGACTGGGATCTACAACAACTGGTAAATGAGAAATTTCTTTTATAATAGATACAGCTGAAATATCCAAAGTATTTCTAGTGAAAGTCTCATAAGTTCTAATTCCTCTCTCACATAATATTACATTAGCATTTCCACCAGACAATATATATTCAGCACTCATCAACCACTCATGAATTGTACTAGAAATGCCCCGTTTCAACAATACCGGTTTTTGACATTTGCCTAATTCTTTAAGCATCTCAAAATTTTGCATGTTCCTAGCACCAACTTGTATTATATCCACATCAGAAAACAAATCCAAATATTTAAGATCTACAAGTTCTGTAACTACACAGAGTCCAGTTAATCGTTTCACATTCAAAAGCAACTCTAGACCTTTTTTCCCCAACCCTTGAAAAGAATATGGTGACGTTCTCGGTTTAAAGGCACCACCTCTCAAAAATTTCACTCCAACACTTTTCATTTTATCAGCAATACGATATATCTGTTCTTCGCTTTCAACAGAACAAGGTCCTCCTATAACACAGAAGTTTCCTTCTCCAATAACCCTATCTCCAACCTTAATCACCGTGTTTTGATCATTAAACGTCTTATCAACAAGTCTAACATCCTCATTCGATTCATTCACATAATCCACACAATCAAAATTTAACAATAAATTTATATCAATTTTTTTAAAATCTTTTTCCAATAACATTACTAATTTTCTATTATTTTTCTCAGTCAATTTAAATTCCAACCCATATTCTATCCTAAGTAAATCTAAAAACACATTAATTTGAGCATTATTAGCACCTTGTTTTAAAACTATAAGCATAATCAATAATATCTCCCTTGCTTACATTCTACAAAGCAAAATTTTCATTCAAATATCGATAAAAAACAAAAAAGTTAACAAGAAAAACCATCCTGCTAACTCTAATTGGAGGCGACGACCAGATTCGAACTGGTGATCAGGGTGTTGCAGACCCATGCCTTACCACTTGGCTACATCGCCACTGGAGCGGGTTACGAGGCTCGAACTCGCTACCTCCACCTTGGCAAGGTGGCGCTCTACCAGATGAGCTAAACCCGCAAAACATATTGAACATAAACCTACATTCAATATATATGAAGTTTTTCAAAAAACAATTACAAAAACTATAAACAAAACCAAACTCATTGAAACGACGATTTAAATTATATACTATATGTTGTCACGTGTCAATAGCTTATTTTTAAATTTTAAAAATAATTTCAACAACGAACATTATTGTTCACTAGCTTTAATTCTTTTTTTATATCTAAAAATCATAATAAAAGCAATTATCAAAACAACAGCAGGTCCGCCTACCATCCATAAAGTTTGATAAACGCCGTCATTTTCTTCCCTTATTATCGGCTCAATCACAATAAATATATTAGCAAACAAGTCTATTCCAAAAACTAAAATAGCAGCAAAATATACCGAAACTTTAGACTTCAATAATCTATAACTATGATTTAAACTACTATTGTTCCTAAAAGCAGGAAATGCAAAAGACAAAAATAAATATGGCAATGCATTTGCAACATCAGCTAAAAGTATTACTGTTTTGTAAAAAGACTTTGATCCTTGTCCACTAAAAGACATCAGGAATACTACCATACAAACAGCAAAAGTTTGAATCCACATGGCAACATGTGGCATATCAAATCTATTTTTCTTAGTTACAAATTTAGGCCAAAATCCTTTGGGAGCTCCCTCTAAAACAGTTTTCAATGGAGCGTATATCATAGCAAAGAACGCACCTATATACGTCATAAAAACTGAAAAGCCAACCGCTCTAGTAAACCAACCTCCCAATGACAATGCAAAATCGTTAGAAGATCCCATTGCAAGTCCTAATTTATATCCTAAATTACCCATCATAACATAGGTAATATTTCCCATGTTAACTCCTTCTGCTACATTCAAATCATTCCAATTATAACTTATTCCCCAACAAAATATTGATAGTGAATATCCGATAGTAATAAGTACTGCTGAAATCAAAACACCTCTAGCAAAAACTTTTGGAGACTTAGCTTTTTCAACTAAACTACTTAAACTTTCAGGTCCACCATAAGCAAACAACGCAAACATAATAAAACTCAAAACATAGAGCATATCACCGTGCTCCACATTAGGCGAAGAGACAAAAGATGATATACCTTCTATTGGTTGTGCGAATTCTCCTTTAGTTAAAATCAACACAATAAAACTAGCACTATACAAAGTAATATTTATTGCCACATTCATTAAGCCGCCAAATCTAGCTATAACAGAAATTTTGTTAAAACCTCTCGTAGCTAAAATAGTGATAAATATCATAAATAAAATCGCAAAAAAACCTGTAGTTTGAATATGATCCCACCCAAAAACACTCCAACTTTGAGTTGTATCTTCTCCAAACAAAAAAGACGACATAGGTATACATAACACTGTGATCACAAATATCATCCAAGTAAAATATGAAAAATAAAAAATAAATCCTCCTAGGCATGCATATGATTCACCCATAGAACGTTTAAACCAAGTATAAATTCCCGCATGATCGTTTTTAAATGCAGAAGAATATTCCGCCACCATAAACATTATTGGAATAAAAAAAGCTATTCCACAAAACAAATAACATGGTATCGCTCCATATCCCATTCTATAAAAAGCAAGAGGAGAATTGTTAAAGCCAAAAACAACAGAAAAAATTATTAAGACTACTCCCAACGTGCTTAATTTTTTTAATTTCGACATCTTAATAAAAACACCTTTCCAAATAAAGTCATAATTATATTAAATTATACAATATTTTTTTGTTTTTGCAAATATAAAATTAATAAATTGAATTTAAATGATAGTTTATGGTACAATTATAGAAAAGCGCAAAAATATTTTTGAATTGGAAGTGTTCTAATGCAAGATTCTAACAATAACTTTGTAATAACAATAAATCGAACCTATGGAAGTGGCGGATCAGAAGTAGGCCATCAACTGGCTAAACAGCTTAACGTCCCTTGTTATGATAAAAAACTTCTTAAATTCATTTCTAAAGACTGGAATTATTCTGAAAAATATCTAAAAAATTTTGATGAACACCCTATGAAAACTATTTCATATGTCCTTTCTCTACAAGGCCAAAACGTAATTCCTTTTAACAACATTCCAACTCAAGTCAACGACGATTTATTTATTGCACAATCCAATTTAATAAAAAAATTAGCAAAAAAACACTCATGTGTCATAATAGGAAGATGCGCAAACTATATACTAGAAAATCACCCTAAACTTTTTAGTGTTTTTATAAATTCTTCGGTAGACAATAGAGTAGAACGTGCTGCTACATATAATCCAGACATAAAAAACAAACACGATATTCAAAAACTAATTAAAAAAATTGACAAACAACGAAAAGAATACAATAACGAATATTCTGATAAAGATTGGACGTCAATGGAAAACTATCACATGTGTTTAAACTCTGGAATACTAGGAATCAACAACTGTGTAACCATCATAAGAAATTATCTCAAACAAAAAAATTTTATTGCATAGCATCTATGTTTAAAAATTATCACCTTTCACTAGAACATGACTAAAATTTTTGTTTTTTTCAAACCAACTAACAGCAAAGGGACAAACAGGATTAATTTTCTTATTTTCCTCGTCAGATACGTTAACAATTTGTTCCATAAGCTTACCTGCAATTCCTTGCCCTCTATATGATTCCTCTACCACTACCTTGTTTATGGATATTATATTATCTTTATCTAAAAACTCAATATAACCCAACACTAATTTTTCATGTTTTATATAAAATTTACCATTCTGTTTTAAAAAATTATATTTCAAAAAAATCACCCCTCCATACTATATATTATTGTCCATTAAATTAAAAATTTCAAATGTTGTATATTCATACATAAAATATATCATAAATCGAATAATATTAGGACATTATTTTTTGACAAACTAAACTTTGTATAGTATATTTAAATGTGTGTTCAATTCAAAACTGAACTTTGTTCTTAGTAATTTTTTTACTAATGTTATCTCTTGTGTATTTAAAAATAACATTAGTTTATATTATAAAAATAATTAAAAATTCTGGGAGAAATTAAATGGACAGTAAAAGTATAAAAAATCTTTGCAAATTTGCATGTAAAATACGCATAGGAGTTTTAGAAGGTGTGTTTTCGGCACAGTCTGGTCATCCAGGTGGCTCTCTTTCAATTGCAGATCTATTAGCGTATTTATATTCAAAAGAACTAAAAGTGGATCCTAAAAATCCGCAAAATTCGAATCGTGATAGGCTCGTATTATCAAAAGGACATGCAGCTCCTGCTCTATATTCCACTTTAGCTCATATGGGATTTTTCAAACTAGAAGAATTAAAAACACTAAGAAAATTAGGGTCTCATCTTCAAGGACATCCTAGTATGAAGTCCACTCCCGGCGTTGATATGACCACAGGTTCTCTAGGTCAGGGAATTTCTGCTGCTTGTGGAATGGCTCTTGGAGCAAAATTAGACAACTCCGATATTAGAGTTTATTGCATATTAGGAGACGGCGAAATAGAAGAAGGACAGGTTTGGGAAGCTTCTATGTTTGCGTCACATTATAGTTTGAATAATCTTTGTTTGTTTATAGATAACAATTCGCTACAAATAGACGGAACTATTGAAGAGGTTGCAGGTTTATCTAATATCCCAGAAAAATTCAGTTCTTTCGGATTTAATGTTTTAGAAATAGATGGCCATAATTTCGAACAAATTGAAAATGCTATAAATCAAGCTAAAAATTGTAAGTCAAAGCCATCGGCTATAATTATGAAAACAAATAAAGGCAAGTGTGTTTCATATATGGAAAATAATGTATCATGGCACGGCGCTGCTCCTAACAAAGAACAATTTGATATTGCAAAAAAAGAGTTAGTGACTGTTTTGTCTAAGTTGGAGGATTAGAATGTCAAAATTAATAAAAAAAGCTACTAGAGAAAGTTTTGGAGAGGCTTTAGTGGAAGTAGCAAGATTAAATGATAACATTGTTGTTTTAGATGCAGATTTAGCTGCTGCTACAAAAACTCAAATTTTCAAAAAAGCATTTCCAGATCGCTTTTTTGATTGTGGTATATCAGAGTGTAATATGATTGGTGTTGGAGCGGGCCTATCTACAATGGGTAAAATACCGTTTGTAGCGAGTTTTGCCATGTTTAGTGCTGGACGTGGATTTGAACAAATAAGAAATTCTATTGCTTACCCAAATTTGAACGTTAAAATTGCTGGATCTCATGCCGGAATTTCTGTTGGTGAAGACGGAGCAACTCACCAATGCTGTGAGGATATTGCATTAATGAGATCAATACCAAACATGTCCATATTAAATCCCTGTGATCACTATGAAATGCAAGAAGCGGTAAAATATGCTGCAACCCATAAAGGTCCTATGTATATAAGACTTGGTAGGTTAGCCATTGAGAGCGTTAACAATAATGACGATTATAGATTCGAATTCGGAAAAGGAGTTCAGCTTAAAGATGGTAAAGATATTACATTAATAGCTACTGGCTTACCTGTAAAAGCAACTCTATCCGCAGCTAATTTACTAAAAGAAGACGGAATAGACGCAAGAGTTATAAATATTCATACAATAAAGCCTATTGACAAAGATATAATATTGAAAGCAACTTCTGAAACAAATCAAATATTTACTATAGAAGAACATAATATAATAGGTGGTCTTGGTGAAGCAGTGTGTTCTGTTGTTTGCGAAAATCATCCTACTAAAGTTACTCGTATTGGAATAAATGATCAGTTTGGTCAGTCTGGACCAGCTGTAGAACTGTTGAAACACTATAAACTTGATGCTGACGGAATATATTCAACTATAAAAAATAATTTGTAATTGTAATTTTTATTACAATATTTAAAACAGGAGTTAATCTTCTATGCAATTAAATTTTAGAAAAAAAGAAAAAATTCAAAAACAACATATGGAAAGAATACAAACGATTCCAGAAAAAGGTTTAACATCTCAACAAGTAGTTAAATTAAAAGAAGCTGGCTACTCAAATGTATGCCACAATCAATCCTATAAAACCATAGGTCAGATTATATTTGATAATGTTTTTACTTTTTTCAATTTAATATTTTTTATATTGGGGGCATGTCTATTTTTTGCTCATTCGCACAAAGACATGTTTTTTCTAATAATAGTGGTTTTAAATACTCTTATTGGTATATTCCAGCAAATTCGCTCAAAAATCAAGCTAGACAAATTAACTTTAATTTCATCACCAAAGTCCATTGTAATTAGAGATGGAAAAAGAATTTCTATTCCAAATAATGAACTTGTTCGAGATGATATTGTTATTCTTAAATCTGGTGATCAAATCACAGCAGATTCTACAGTACTAAAAGGTAGCATCCAAGTAGACGAGTCTTTACTAACTGGAGAATCGGACCCAATACCTAAAAAAAATGGTCAAGAATTATTGTCTGGAAGTTTTGTTCTTTCTGGAGAATGCTTTGCTAGATTAGATAATGTTGGAGAAGATTCTTACGCGTCTAAATTAGTTGCTGAAGCAAAGAAACAAGTTAAAAAGCCTCAATCAGACATGATGGCTTCCTTGGACAAACTAATTAGAATAATTGGTTTTACAATAATTCCAATAGGTCTTATATTATTTCTTAAACAAACTTTTATATTAAATATGGAATACAAAGATTCAGTAACAACCACAGTGTCTGCTCTTGTAGGAATGATCCCTGAAGGCTTATATTTGCTAACTAGTATTGCGTTAGCCATTAGTGTTATTAATCTTCTCAAATCAAAAACTCTGGTCCACGAGATGGGAGCTATAGAAACTTTAGCAAGAGTTGACGTTTTGTGTGTTGACAAAACTGGTACAATTACAGAACCACATATGAAAGTTACCGATGTCGTCCCATTGTTTAACAATAGCCAAAATTACGTACATGAAATCATAAATGAAATTGTCTTTAACATGCAAGAAGATAATGCTACATCTAAGGCTTTAAAAGAACATTTTAATAAATCTAGCAAATGGCAAATTAAACAATTTCATCCATTTTTATCTTCTACTAAATGGACCGCAGCCAACTTTGAAAATCACGGAACATATATAATGGGTGCACCAGAGTTTATATTAAAAGAAAAATACAATTCTATAGAACTAACAGTAAACAAATACATATCACAAGGAATTCGAGTCCTTTTAGTAGCAAGTTTGAAAGGAAATGTTGAAAAAAACAATTTAATTGGAGATGTTTTTCCTATTGGCCTAGTGTTAATAGAAAATCCTATCAGAAAGGAAGCTCCTCAAACTTTCCAATTTTTCAAAAAGCAAGGTGTTGAAATAAAAGTTATTTCCGGCGATAATCCGGTAGCTGTATCTAAAATTGCAAAAAGAGCGAAAATTGAAAATGCTGATAAATATATAGATGCCTCAACTCTTACAACAGAACAAGATATTCAACATGCAATTGAAAAATATACTGTTTTTGGACGTGTAACACCTGATCAAAAGCGTACATTTGTGAAAATTTTAAAAGAAAATAATAAACATACTGTAGCAATGACAGGAGATGGTGTTAACGATGTTTTAGCTTTAAAAAATGCAGATGTTGGAGTTGCAATGGCCTCAGGAAGTGACGCTGCATGTCAAGCTTCTGAACTTGTTTTATTAAATTCTAATTTTGCATCAATGCCTAAAGTAGTTATGGAAGGTAGACGTGTTATAAACAATATTGAACGCTCAGCCTCATTATTTTTGGTTAAAAATATATTCTCATTTATTTTTTCCATCATAGCCTTATTTGCTAATGTACCATACCCAATAACTCCATTCCAATGGACATTAATAAGTACGTTAACTATCGGTATACCTTCGTTTTTCCTAACAATAGAACCAACAACATCAATTGTAAAGGGTAGATTTATAGTAAATGTTTTGAAAAAAGCTCTTCCTGGTGGACTATGTAACATTTTAATAATAATTATGCTCCAAATGTGTTCGTCAATATTTTGTTTTGATCTAAAAGAACTATCAACAACAGCCACTATTCTTTTAGCAACAAATGGTCTATTAGTTCTATTTGAAGTATGTAAACCACTGAACTGGAAACGTTTAGCAATCTTCTTATCAATGGTTATTAGTATGGTTTTTGCAATATTTATATTACCCAGCTTCTTCTCATTAGTTCCAATTTCTACAACAGCTTTAATTGTTTTAATAATTCTTATAGTTTTAAACTATCCATTATTAAGATTATTGCAATTATCAACTTCTAAATTACTAACAAATTGAAGATTAATATAACATAAAATTAGCAATGACTTTAAACGTTTATAAGTCATTGCTAATTTTTTTCTAAGTTTATTCACTCTTTTCGAGCATACCTGAAATGCCTAACTCACATAAAAAATCAACTCTCTCAGAATCGCTCATTTCAATAAATTCTTTAGATAGCGACCATTTTTCCAAAAACTTTGCACAATGCACTGCTGTTTCACCAATAGCTTCAGCCACCTTATTGGGAAGATTCTTAACATATAACGATAATCTTCCATTTTTATTTTCTCCATCAACGCCCATAAAATGCAAAAACCATTTTGCCTTATATTCTTTAAATGCAGCATATAGTCCAAAAAAATCAGCCATTAATTCATCATGTAAATTATTATCAGCTGTACCATAATATCTTCTGGTATAATAATGCGTACATTCATGCGCTCTTCTTAAAATCATAGATTTCTTTCTCCAGTCGCTATCTGATAAATGCATCCACTCTGCCGAAATATTACTATAAGGCTTTTCAGAAAGAACGATAAATCTATTCTTTTTACCAGCCAAAAATGATGCTCCTTGTTGATGAATATTATCTGGTCTAGCCCCTCCATAAGCAACATTCACAATAAATTGCTCAAAATCATCATCATTACCAATAACAATTATTGGTATCCTACCAGCAATGGATTCATATATCTCAATTTTTACGCATTCAGGTTGCTTAAAATTAACAGGACGTTTTGAAGATATATGTGAATTTAAAACATCTGCAAATCCACCATCACCATCAGCCTCATCAATCCACAAACTCCAAGTATACAAAAAATCTTCATCTTGAGAAGGTTGTAATTTGTTTTTCATTTTATTTTCAATATACTCATTAAATTTTCGTTGTTCTTCAGAATTAAAATCAAATTCACGCTTAATATCCATAATCTTTACCCCCTTAAAATTAAAAATAAGGAAACATTGATTTTATATAACAACGTTTCCAATATTCAATAACATATTACGTATTTCTAATCTATCGACATATTAAAAATATCTGACATATCTAAATGTGACATCTTCGATAAAGCATCGTAGTTTACATCTAAACCACCAGCAACATTCAATAACTCATCATCTGAAATTTCTCCAAACATACAATTGTTTGCCTCTTTCAATTCATCGGCAGTAAACTCATATCCGCGTTCTTTAGCAACAGCAAATATTAAATCCATTTTACTGCAATTTTCTGAATTGTTTTCTTGCATTTCCTTTTTAATTTCAGCCATTCTAATACGAAGTTTGGGATCCGCATCAAAATCCACAACAAATTTTCTTGCATGCTCTAATGACATATATACCACTCCAATAATGTTTTATTATATACTAATTTTTTATAATAGATTGATATTGACAAAATTTAAATTTGCATACCAAATCCTTTGCAATGCAAATGAGAACGATCAGGTCTATGCACTCCACCAGCAACATTCAACAATTCATCTTCATCCAACTCATTTACTGGTAATAATAGCGCTTCTTCCCATTCATCAAGAGTAAACTCAAACCCCATACTGTTTGCAATAGAAATAATAAACCTATATTTTTTAGCTTTACTCCAATCATTAGAAACCACTTCACCAATACTGTTAGTCAAATCAACATCTGAATGTACGCGATCTACAAATTCTATTGCACTTTGCAAAGACATTCCATGTTCACCCTTTCTTATACAACTACAATCAATTAAAATAATTTAACATAATAAACTTTATAAATACAGCCTATAATATATCTCTCCCCTATATTTTCTACAATTTCCAAGACTAATATAAGCAAAATAATAAAATACATAGGGGAAAGATATAGCACTAGAAATAGATCAAAAACTTTCCCCAAAAAATTTTCCTACCAAAACCATTCCCAAAATTTCTCTGCTTTATCAGCAACATAAGAAGCTCCCTTTCTAACTACTCCACCACCAGCAACATTTGACAAATCGTCATTAGAAAGTCCACTGTCATGATCTTCCAACACTGCCTTCATATCGCTAGCTGTAAAATTGTAGCCATATTTCTTTGCTTCTTTTGCTATATATTCCATCTTTGCTTCTTTTGAATCAAAATCTGACTTTGGTTTTTCCAATATTTTTTTTAATTCTGAGTTTTGATGAGTATCTTGTATAAATTTCTTTACATTTTCTTTTGACATTTTAATACACTCCTTTTATATTATATTTTTAATAAAATTTTCCTACCAAAACCATTCCCAAAATTTCTCTGCTTTATCAGCAACATAAGAAGCTCCCTTTCTAACTACTCCACCACCAGCAACATTTGACAAATCATCATCAGAAAGTCCACTGTCATGATCCTCCAATACTGCTTTCATGTCGCTAGCCGTGAAATTGTAACCATATTTTTTTGCTTCTTTAGCTACATATTCCATCTTTGCTTCTTTTGAATCAAAATCTGTTTTTGGTTTTTCTAATATTTTTTTCAATTCTGGTTTTTCATGAGTATCCTGTATAAATTTCTTTACATTCTCTTTTGACATTTTAATACACTCCTTTTATATTATATTTTTAATAAAATATTTTTACCAAAACCATTTCCAAAATTTCTTTGCCTTATCAGCAACGTAATTGGCATCCTCTCTAACTACTCCACCACCCGCAACATTGGCTAAATCGTCGTCAACCATTTCCAAAATTTCTTTGCCTTATCAGCAACGTAATTGGCACCATCTCTAACTACTCCACCACCAGCAACATTGGCTAAATCGTCGTCTAAAAGACTATTATTGTGTTCTCCCATCGCCAATATCATATCAGCAGCAGTAAAATCATAGCCATATTTTTTAGCTTCTTTTGCGACATATTCAAATCGTTCCTCATTAGAACTAAATTTTTTCTTGGATTTTTCCAATATATTGCTTAACTCTGGCCTTTCATTTACATCCAATATAAATTTATTTATACTTTCTTTGGACATTTTCCCCCTCCAAAATCAAACTTATATTTTTTTAATTGCCAAATATTAACTATATCAAACTATTGCTGCTCACCAAAATATCCTTGCATTCCAGCTGATGCAGCTCCAAATGCAGCTTGTTTTAAATCTGCTTTAGTAATTTTACCATTATTTGCAAAAGCGGATAATAAACTAGATGCAGCTCCAAACAACGCGCTTTTCGCTCCATCTCTCCAGCCTGCTCCACCAGCAACATTGGACAATTCACCTTCATCCAACTCATTGCCACATTCTGCCATAGCTGTTTTCAATTCTGCAAGAGTAAACTTATATCCTTTTTTGCTAGCCAAATCACAAATAGCTTTTAATCTTGCATCTTCACTGCCAGCATTGCCTCCATGTTTATTAATCTCTTCAATTAGTTCAGGTTTTTTTGCTAAATCTTCCATGAATTTTTTTACACTTTCTTTTGACATTTTCAGTTCCTCCTTTATTAATAAAAATTAAATTACAGGAAAAGCACACTCAATAGAAAATAAAAAATTCTCTCCAATCTATGCTCTCCCCTATGATTTCTATTATAAAAATAACCAAATTATATAAAATTCATAGGGGAAAGCACTCACTTTCCCAAAACCTATTTCACTAAATCTAAAATAAAATTAAAATTCTTTTTAAGGTCTAACTTTGCAAAATTTTTAATAGACCCACCAGCAATATTAGATAAATCTTCATCACTTATAGATGAAAAATCTTCTACAGCTCTTTTTAAGTCATCAAGATTAAAATTATATCCCCGCTTACCAGCCTCGTCTACAATCATATTTAATTTTTCTTTTTTTTTCTTATTATCCAATATAGTCCGTTCTACAACATCCGTGATTTCAGAACTAACATCAACATTCAGCAAAAAATTTTTTGCACTTTCAATAGACATATCATTCTCCTACATATCATTTATACCTAACTACTAAGTTAATAAAAACGTACACTGACTACCTAAACTCCAACAACTACCATTCCTTCCCCCTGCAACATTAAATAATTCATCATCATTAAGCTCACCTGAAACATTGTCAAAATCACTAATATCAAGATTGTAGCCTTCATTATTGGCAAACTCAACTATTTTTTCTTTTTTATCTGATTCACTCAGATCACTATTTCTTTTAATCAAATCATCTAATCTATTTTTTAATGATAGATCAGATTTTAAATCTTCCTTAAATTTATCTAAATTTTCTTTTGACATAACCAACCCCCCTATTAAAATAACTATAAAAATTATAAAATCTCACCTAAAATATTACCTCCAACCTTAATTATCTTACCAAGCCAACTACCTCCAGCAACATTTCCTAAATCGTCATCCGAGATACTTTGAGATTGTTCTATCAAAAATGTCTTCAATTCATCTGCTGTAAAAGTATATCCATATTTTTTTGCTTCTTTGGCTATATACTCTCTTTTTTCCTCTTTAGAATCAAAACCTGATCTTGTTTTTTCAAATATACCTTTCAATTCTGCCTTATTTTGAGCATCCACAATAAATTTTTTTACACTTTCTTTTGACATAATAAACTCCTCCTTAATTAAAATCATTTTCAAGAACAATTACATATTTTAAATTTACCTAATTTAGTTTATTTGTAATATGGCAATAAAGACTTAATTATAGCATTTACACTAGCTTTTCCACCAGTTATACTTTCAAAATTATCGTCTTTATGCATATTAACATACTCATCAACAACTTCTTTTAACTCTGACGATGTAAAATCGTATCCTCTCTTAGAAGCTTCAATAACAATTAAATCTATTTTTTTTTTCATATCACTCTCTTTAAAATCTAAAGAACTTATAATAGATCCAACTTCGTCACTCGCCTTAAAATCCAATAAGAAATCTTTTGCACTCTTTAATGACATTTTGATCGCTTCTTTCCTATACTTAATTAAAAATTAAGGTTCTGTTCTATTATCCTTCAAAAACTTTATTTTAGAAAGATATGTGTTTTTTAAAATAGATCTTCCTCCGTAAATTTCATACGAACTATCATTGTCAACATTACCAATTTCAGATGAAACAACTTTAATATCAAGCGCACTAAAATCATAGCCTATGCTCTGTGCAAAAGAAACAATAACATTCACTTTTTCATCATATGTCTTAGCATTATTCAATTCATCTAAAATGTCATTTAAAATATCTGGATCTGATTCAACACATAACAAAAATTGTCTTGCACTTTCTATAGACATTTAAACACCCCCCACTTCATATAAAAATCTGCATAATTTCAACACCTTACCTTCCTACTATTACCTTATCCAAATTAGTCAGCAGAGAATCTACCAACATATTAATTTTATGATGATAATTATTTTTAAAGAAAAAACATGCCGTAAGATCCTTTGTCAAATAATCTAAATTATTGTCAATAACTGCCATGCCCCTACATCCACCAGCACACAAATCCTTATAGTCACATGTATCGCACTCTGGATTCAAATCAAAATACTCTTGTAATCTAGTATCTATAATTTTCATATAGTAAGAATCAGTTAAAATTTCACATAATTTTTTATCTAAAATATTAGGAAACTTTTTTTTCAAATCAGTATTAGCAAGAACCATACATGGTAAAGTAATTCCTTCTGGATCTATATATAACGAATTTCTAGCGTGTCCACATACTGTTACTTTTGAATAATTAACTTTAGAATCATATTTTATATATGGAATAGAATAGTTTGTAGAACCCTTTCCACAGTAAAAAAAGCCATCCAACATTAGAGATATTCTCATTCCACTATCAAAAAATTGCTTTATATACTCTAAATAAGTATCATTTACCTCTCTCATTGATAATGTATATTCGGCTGAACTCTTAGCCCAATTACCCAACATAGCAGCAGGGTTAACTTTTAAACTCCTACAATTAAGCTCAACTAATTCATTCATAGTCTCAAGAAACACATCTTTATTTCCTCTATGAATACACATCTCTGCTGTTGTTGAAAATCCTCTCTCGTTACACAATCTATAGGCATCAATAACATTTTTTTCTGCACCAGGTACTCCTCTTATCCAATCATGCCAACCTTTTCCATCATAACTCATATGAATAACAGGCTTCATATTTCTTGATTCAAATGCATCTAACAATTTACTATTCACTAATTTACCGTTACTGTAAATGGCAGCAACATTAATATTAGCATCAACTAGCGCATCCAAAATCTCAAAAAAATCATTTCTGACTAAAGGTTCTCCTCCGGTTAGAGAAACATTATATATTCCACATTCTGCTAACTCATGAATTATCTTTTTTATTTCAAACAAAGACAATTCTCCAAATTTTGCTTCAGGCGCCGACATAAAACAATGTCTACATTTATAATTACATTTTCCTGTAATTGACCATTGTGCAAAAGCCATGTATCTAGAAGAAAATTTTTTATATTTTTGATTGTCATTCAATTTTGAAAAATGTTTACATTCCTCTACAATATCTTTTTCTATCAGCTCTTTTAATCGTCCTTGCTGATCTGACGACAACTCACTAATATTAACAAAATGTTCTCCATCACAAAGCTGAACAATCGAAAAAGTTTCCTTATCTAAAAAACAGGTTCTACGTGTTTTCATGTCATATAGAGCAAAAGGGAGCAGTTTCCAACCTCGTAATAAAAAATTATCTTTTAAACGATAATACATAACTGCTCCTCTCATACACTTAAAACGATATGTTTGCTAATATTCTTTTTTCGCGCTTAATACTAAATAAGTTATGAAGTCTTTTTATCTAATCTTTGTCTTTCAACAAGCTCAGCAAAAAATCCATCTTGTTCAATAAGTTCATCATAAGTACCATCTTCAATAATTTTACCTTTATCAAGTACTATAATTCTATCACATTGCTTTATTGTAGATAATCTGTGCGCAATCACAATTCTAGTACATTTTAAATTATCTAACGACTCAGAAACTTTTTTCTGAGTTAAGTTATCCAAAGCAGATGTTGCTTCATCAAACATCAAAATCCTAGGTTTTGGGGCAATTGCCCTAGATATCATAAGTCTTTGTCTCTGTCCTCCAGAAATTCCACCGCCACCTTCGGAAACCATAGTATTCATTCCCATAGGCATATTTCTAATGTCATCCGCCATTCCCGAAAGTTCGGCAGCCTCCCATGCATCATCCATAGTAAGCTCCGGAGCCGATATCGTTATATTTGAATATAAGTCTCCCTCGAACAATTTTCCGTTCTGCATAACAACACCAATTTTTTTCCTTAAAGATCTTAAATCAACGGTGTTTAAATCTTTTCCGTCAAAATAAACCGATCCTTTTTTGGGAGTTTCAAAACCTAACATTATCCTCATCAAAGTTGACTTACCACAACCTGTTGTACCAACTATTGCGACATATTGTCCAGGTTTTATTTTTAGAGATATATCGTCTAATATAGGTGGCATACTTTCATCATATCCAAAAGTAACATTGTTTATATCAATTCCTCCAGAAAGTCTTGTTATAACAGCCTTACCTTCAGATACTTCAGGAATTTCCTCTAAAATAGGTTTTATCATATTCATTACAGGCTTTATCTTAGCAATATTTAACGCAACACCTGCAAGTCCCATAAATGCTCCTGAAACCATTCCATACGCAGTATTAAAGGCAAAGTAATCTGCAACTGAAACATGACTAATAACTGCAAAATAATACATTGCAATAGTTCCAAACAACGTAATCATAGTTGTTATAACCTTATTAAGCTTTATAAATAGTGGAGGATTGTAGGTTAATTGAGCCTGCTTAGAATATTTATCTGCCCAACGAGCAAAAGCCCTCTTTTCAGCACCGGAAAGTTTTATCTTTTGAATTCCAGATAATAAAGCAAATGTAATTCCACTTTCTTCGGATGATAATCTCATCTGTCTTATGCTTATTTTCATTTGCATAAGCGCTGCGAGTAATGAAAATAGCACTGTAGCAACTATAACCAATACAGCTGGTAAAACCAAGGCTGGTGCATACGCAAAAATTTGTGAAATGTAGATTAGAGAAAATAAAGAAGTAAGTCCTGTTTGCAACACATTTGTAACAAGCATTTCACAAAGTGCATTTATAGTCTGAGTTCTAGACGAAAGTTCACCGGCACTATAATCTTTAAAAAATTTAGCAGGTAGAGATAAAACTCTCATCATAGTCGCAACTTGAACAGTTATATTCATCTTAGTAACTATCCTACTACTAATGATTTCTTTAACAACCGTCAAAATATGACTACTTATTATTACTGTAGCTAAAAATATCGTAATTGCCACAAGTAACTGAATACTGCCATAACTAACAATATAAGAAAATATAATATTGTTAATTTTTGGAGTAAGTAACCCAATTAAAGTAACAACCAAAGCTGCACCCGCCATAAGAATAAAATCTGCCGTTGAAAGTGCTTGAACTATATAAACCAAAAGATCCTTTATTCCTAATTTTTTAAGAGGAAACGGTTTATAAAAAACCATCGCATCCTGTTCAAACAATTTCTCAGTTTTTCTGTTCACCCTAGTCTTTTTTCCCGTATCAGGATCAATATAACTATAACCAGATATACCAGTAGGGATGAAAGCTACTATTCTTCCATCACTTTTCCTAAGCCCAAGCATAGCTCCAATAGCATCTTTATACCATCCCTTGCTTAAAGTAACTGCTCTACGCATGATACCGTGTGGTCTAAGCAAAAATTCAATTTGTTCATCAATATCTTTTATATTATCTGGAACATCCTGAGTTTTGATATGATAAAATTTTAAAATTTCGTCTACTGCATCTTTTGTAACTTGTCTATCATCACTTAACGCTACTTGTACCTTACGGCCCATAACAGCACCAGCAATATTGACAAAGGAATCGGCAAATGTTTCGCTGTCGCTTTGTTTACGTTGTCTTATCTGTTCGTCAAACCAACTCATTCTCTATCCCCCTTTATTCATTAGATACAAGTTGTGTATAATAGCCACCTTTAGCGTATAACTCTTCATGTGTACCTCTTTCTACAACATTTCCTCTATCCATAACAATGATTTCATCACAATCACGAATTGTAGAAAGACGATGCGCAACAACAATACAAGTAATTCCTCTGTCTTTTATAGATTTTACTACTTCGTATTCTGTTTTTGCATCAAGTGCTGAAGTTGCTTCGTCAAGAATGATAATTGTAGGATCCTGAGCCAAAACTCTAGCAATCTCCATACGTTGTCTTTGTCCACCGGAGAAATCCTTTCCTCCTTCAATAATCTTATAATCATATCCTCCGTCACGATGCATTATATCAGCATGTATCTGAGCATCTCGAGCAGCCATAATCATCTCAAAATTCTCAATAGAATTATCCCACATTTTTATATTGTTTGCGATTGTATCTTCGAATAATATAATATCCTGATCAACAACAGCTAAAGATCCAGTAAATACATTTCTCTCAATATCTTTTATAGGTTTCCCATCAAATAAAATTTCTCCACTCCAAGGTTGATATAAACCAGAAATCAATTTTGAAAGTGTAGATTTTCCACACCCAGACGTTCCAACGAACGCAACACGATTTCCCGGCTTCAAAGTAAGATTAAAATCTTTAACCAACGGTTCACCCAATCTAGAATATCCAAAAGTAACATTTTTCAATTCAACGTTACCAGACAATTTATCATATTCAACATTATCGTTCGAATCATCATCTTCTCCAGAAACATCAACTGGATACTCCATAACATCTTCAACACGTTCCATTTCTGTGCGCATTTCTTGTAAAGTTTGTCCAGCAGATATTAGTTTTGTAGCTGGGTCACTGAAATATGTCAAAAATCCTTGAAACATCAAAACCATACCAACTGTAAACTCTTGTTGAATAACCAAAAATGCACCTAAAACAACAACAGCACTAGAACTCAAATTAGTAAACAATGTAGGTAATAATCCTAAATATTTACTCAATTTCGCATATCTAACAGTTTGAGTATTAACACTTGCTTGATATCCAGACCATTTTGTAAAAAATCCATTTTCTGCTCCACTGGATTTTATAGTCTCAATCATTTCAATTCCAGCAACCGTAGTACCAGCAAGTTTTCCAGAATCTCTCATTTGAATTCTAGTAATGTTAATACGTTTCTTTGAAACAACGTTAGAAATAAATATATTGATTATAACAGACGATACTCCCACCAACGTCAATAAAATACTATATCTTATCATAACAATGAGATAAAAAACCATCATTATTGTGTTTAAAGCCAGTGGAACAATTGTATTAATTAATTTTTCCGCTATTGAAGCATTCGACTGTTGTCTTAACTGAATATCTCCAGCCATTCTCTGTGAAAAAAATTCCATAGGCAACCGTAAAACCTTCCACATAAACGAAGTACTACCAACAGCAGCAAGTTTTCCGTTAATCCTTAAGGAATATATAGCTTTAATCCACTCAACAATTATTTGAATAACAGCAAACCCAAACAATGCAAGTAAAAATGGCATAAACCAATCTGGATTCAATCCAGTTATTAATCGGTCCATGAATATACGTGAAAATCCGGGATTAATAATTCCCATTAAAGAAGTTATTACTGTAGTCAAAACAACAAAAGCCACCGCAGTTCCTGTTCCTTTTAACCTTTTTGCCGCAAATTCAAAAATACTTTTTGGTTTTCCACCAGGTTCAAAACTATCAGTTGGCTCAAACATTAAACATATTCCAGTAAAACTCTCATCGAATTCCTTCATGGAAACCACAACATTTCCTCTAGCCGGATCGTTAAGATATGCCTTGTCTCCCTTAAATCCATCAAGGACTACAAAATGGTTAAAATTCCAATGAACTATGCAAGGGAACTTTCCTTTTTCCCGCAATTCATCTGGCTCATAACGATAACCTTTAGCTGTAAATCCATAACTTCTTGCAGCTATCATTATATTCTTAGCATTAGATCCATCACGAGAAACACCACAATCAGCTCTAACTTGTTCAAGAGCTACCCATTTACCATAATACGCTAATATCATATCCAGTGATGCTGCACCACATTCAAGCGCTTCCATCTGCATAATAACGGGGACTTTAACTGCACCACTGCTTACAGGTTTTTTAATATTTTTAACGTTGCTCAACAGTAATCCCTCCTTTTGATTATTGCAAAATAAAGGACATTGGCGACACACTATCCACAGTTATATCCATCTCATATACATCATTAGCCAAAGGTGCATTAAACAATATTTCATAAACCCAATCACCTTCATTTATATTGCCAAGATGTAAAATATAAGAATCTATATCCCCACTTGCCTCAATAGGAGTTTTTGACATTGCAGATACAGGATATTCCTTATCTTTAATAGTAACAGTAGCGTTAGTTTTAATTTTCTGAACATCAGTTTCTTTAACGTAGCAATGAGCTACACCATTCTCACAAATTCCTCCAGTTTTAATAACAGTATTTAGCTTTCCAAAGATTCCCCAAACGCAAACTCCTATTAATAAAATGACTATGCCAGAAATTATCATCCATACTGCCGGATTAGAAACTTTAATATAATCATTCAACTGCTCCGGGGAAGATACTCGATCCATACTCTTTTCTCTAAAAATATTATTTTGCATTTTTCCAACCTCCCAATAATCTAAATTTGTTTCTTTATTGTAAGAATATTTTTTTTATCCTTATAATCATAAGACACATCATCAACAAATTTTTTCGTCATATATATTCCCAATCCTCCAATTGGTCTATCGGATGCCGATAAACCAATATCGGGATCTTCTTTAGCAAGCGGATTATACTCAGCTCCACTGTCTATAAAAGTAACAGTGACAACATCAGGATTAGTTGTGAAAGAAAATTGGATTTTAACAATACCACAGCCACCACTATAGGCATACTTGGCTACATTAACAAATATTTCTTCAATTGCAACTGAAAGTTGAGTTTTAAATTTAACATCACAATTAGTATAGGTAAGTTGTTTTTCTATAAAATCAAGAACTTTATATAAATTGTCAACTTTAGCATCTACACTAATCTCCGTCATTTGTGACCCCCCTTTCCATAATATCTAAAGCTAAGCATTGTGAGGTCATCAAATTGAGAAGCACTTCCCACAAATTTATCAACATCTTCTTTAACAATTCTTAAAACATCTGAAACTGAAGCATTAGCATCTTTATTTAGTGACTCAACTAATCGTTGTTCTCCAAAAAGCTCTCCATTAGAATTTGTAGCCTCAGTCACTCCATCAGTATAAACAAATAACGAATCTCCTGGATTTAATTGAAATTCCTGATCTCCAAACTTAATTCCTTCAATAGTTGCAACTGCAGGAGAGTGTTTATCTTTAATCAATTCATATCTTTCATTCTTTCTACAAATAGCCGGATATTCATGTCCCGCATTTGCAGTAATACATTTACCTGTAGATATCTCTAGTATTCCAAGCCATACAGTAACAAATAATTCATTCTTGTTGTTTTCACAAAGTTGTACATTAACATGATTTAAAATCTCTGCAGGACTATAATCATCCCCTTCCAAATACATGTTCGCTCTATCTTTAATTAACGTTTTAGCTATAACCATAAACAATGCTGCTGGAACACCTTTCCCTGAGACGTCTGCTATAACCAACCCTAAGTGATCATCATCTATAAAGAAAAAGTCATAAAAATCTCCCCCAACTTCTTTAGCTGGCGTCATAGATGCAAACAAATCAAACTCATCTCTATTAGGAAAAGCAGGGAATATAGATGGCAACATATCTGCCTGTATGCCTTTAGCCAAATTAAGCTCAGTCCGTACTTTTTTCAGCTTAATAGCCTTAGCTATGGCGTCATCCATATAATTAAATAAGTCCTGTTGCATTTTTAATATACTTTTTGCCAACAATTCTATTTCATCACCTGTTTTAAATGTTTCCAATTTATTAGAAATTTCAGCATTATTAGATACAAAATTTCCAACTTCGGAAGAAATTGCAATTACTGGACTTAAAAAATAACGTGAAATCATAAATAGTGAAACAAGTATTAAAATCAAAGTTAAAACAAAGACAACTATTATTGTCATTATTGCAAAACTAATAATATCCTTTTGATAACTTTCAACACTAATATCACAACAAACCATAAGGAACATATTTTCATTTTCCCAAAATGAATTCACAGATGTTATGGTATATCCATATCTACCATTCTGCAAAAAATTAGTTTCCATTGATTTTCCAGTATTAATGCTTTCTATAATAGATTCAATATACTTTGGCGAAAGACTATCACTTTTCGCAAAATTCTGCCTAACATTATCATCAAAATGCGTATCCATTATATAATATAGTGGCCTAAAACTATCTAAATTTGTAGATTTAGCATCATAACTATTCAAAAGGTCCAAATCTAAAGCACATATATATATATCGTTAAATTCTAATTCCTTCCTTAATTCATTCACTCTATTAAATAAATTCTTATATTTTTCACTGCTTATAACCGCATTAACTTTGCTCTCATCTATTTGTGATCGATTATATTTAAAAACAACATCAGAATATCCTTTTATATCATCTTCATTGAAATATTTCGATACCAATTTAGAAACTTTGTATCCAAATTCATGATAATGTTTAACCACTCGTTGACTATACAAACTTGTGCTAGTATAAACCAACAACATTGCAAACAGTAAACAAACCGCTATAATTACAAAAATAAATCTCATTCCCAACTTACTTTTAAACAAAACTTTCCTCATTGTTACCGTACCTTTCCAATATCTTGTTTAATTTCGTTGCACACAAAATATTTACAGGTTTATTATGTTTTTTCTCACCAGATTTTTTATTCACAATTGAAGAATACTCGTCTTCATCATTGACATACACTACAGGTTTAACAATAAAACTCAAATGTCTTAATTCCTTATATAAACAATTAACTTCCGATAAAATCGAATCTAAAATTTCTGATAATTCATCACTACTTACATCAGTATCAGTATTTTTTAAACACAAAAACACAAAATATCTTCCTACATTATCAATTGTTGTTGCACCAAAAGCATATTCCAATATACCAGGCACTACTTTGTCCATTTTTTCCATAACAGCTTCTATATTTTTAGCTGACATTTTTTCCCCAGCTAAATTTAGAACTAAGTTCTTTCTAAAAACAAATTCAAAAACAACTTGTTCATAAGAATTACTTAAAATTTTTATCACATCACCAGTTTTATATCGATATAATCCCGACAAATTAGTTAAAACTAGTTCATATAACTTTCCCATTTCTAATTTATCCATTGAAACAACTTTTCCACAATATTCCCCATTTTCATTGCAAGGAATAAATTCATAAAAAGCACTATCTGCAACAAACTCATATTCAAAACTATCGAACTTAACAGTCACACCAACCTGAGACTCAGACATAGCAAACTCCAAAAAGTCTTTATGCACATTTCCTAAATATCTGTCCAATCCTTTATTTTCATACTTAAATGTATTACTGCTAATACCGCTAACCAACTGTATTTCAGGCCATATTCTCGTAACTATTCCCTCAAATCCTTTGCTACACTCTTGTTCCACAAAGTCTAATCTATCAACTGACACATGCAATTCGAGTAATTTTTTTCTAACCTGATCTGACAACTTTACGCTATCAGGAATAAATTTTTCTCTTATATTGGATATAACCTTTTTATAGTTTTTTTCAAAGAAACTAAAAAACTGGAACAAATCATACATGTATACGCTTTCAATCAAGACTATGTTTTCATCCAAAATTGCACTCCAAAGTTTCATATAGAACATGTCTAACGTTTGTTCATCAAATAGTAGCTCTTTTCCTCCAACATATTCGCTCATATCCATACATCCATTATCATATAAATACCTGTATATAATCTCAGAAAACAGCATGTTTTTATCATGTGGTTTACTCAAATCAGTTCTAAAAATTGTCACAAACAGCCTACTCGCTTTAGGATTTTCTTTCCTATTTAATCTTACAAGATCATTTTTATCTTTTTTAAAATTATTCGAATATACATCAAGAGCTTTTCTTGTTAAAGGAATAAGCTTAGGCTTATTAACAGTACCAGATGTAAAAACAAAAACTTCTATTGGATAAGTTGTTAATAAATTCTGTTCGCCATTATACATCCTATCAATATATTTTTCAAAATCATGATATTCAGACAATGGAACGTTTTCCCTATAGTCTTCAATTGTCTTAATTTTTGAAAAATTATGTTCTGTTCCATACTCGGTATTCGCATTATCATGCAAAATATTTTTCAACGTTTCAAAATTAACTTCACTTACACTTTTACCATCAAAATTTAAATTTTTTCTCACCATTTTTACCCTCTCTTTAACAATAAAATTTGAATATAAGTTCAATTTAGAATATTTTACAAACTTATTGCATATACAAAAAACAACAGTAATCTTATTACACAAAAAAAACTGCCATCAAATCTATTTTATTTTAATTTATAAAAACTCTAATTTAAATAACTTAAATCAAATTTCATCTTAAATTTCATAGTAAGAAAAAAACAAATACACAATCATTCTATATTTAATATATCTACAAAACCGGTAACTTCAAAAACATCCATTATGTCTGTATTAGCATGTTGCACTACCATCTTACCTTGCTTATTCATTACTTTTTGTGCAGAAAGCAAAACTCTCAAACCTGCAGAAGAAATATAAACAAGATCAGATAAGTCAAAAATCAGTTCCGAAATCCCATTTAATCCACTTTTTAATTCTCTCTCTAGAGAAGGTGCTGTTGTAGTATCTAATCTTCCTTTAACTGCTATCGTTAACTTGTCATTATCAAGATTTTTTATAATTTCCATAATGCACTCTCCTTTTGATTAGTATTTGTTTGTTAAAAACAACTAAACGTATATATTTAAATGCCAAAACATAAAAATATAATTCCATCTCTAAGCAAAATTATCAATACACATTTCTATTATACCCATAAAAATCTAATAAAAATCAACCGCTTTTTATAAAAGTCACAAATAATTATAAAAAGCTAAAATAAAAGAATACAAAAAGCACGATAAATATACAATATTTACCAAATTCATAACTTAATATTAACAAAAAATGTATGTTATGTCAATATATTAATAAAAAATTAATATATACCATGCGGTATATGCCACATACTAAATTCAATTAATTTTTATTTTTTCTTATTTTTCATATATCTATCCTCTTCACTAAATATACATCCACAATATTTTTGCATATATATGTCCAAACTTCTAGCGATATTCTGCCCTTCCCTAAAATATGGTCTAAAATCTCTATACAAAAATTGTGTTTTAGTATCATAAGATATTTTTTCTGATACTTGTTTTATACGATCATGATTTTGATATGGACTAATAAGCAACGTAGTTGAAAAAGCATCATATCCATTATTCATAGCATAATTAGCCGTTTTATTTAATCTTTCAGTATAGCAATAATCACATCTTAAATTAAAATTGGGTGTAACTGCAGACACAAAAGATCTAAGTCCATAATCATCATCAACAATAACTTCCAGTTGCATTTTTTTCGCATATTCTATAAGTGCATTTTTTCTACTTCTATATTCTGTAAAAGGATGTATATTAGGATTATACCAAAACAATGTTGGTTCTATGTTTTCCTTTCTTAAAGTTTCTATGCACATTATAGAACAAGGTGCACAACAAACATGTAATAATAATTTCATAGTCACTCATTCCTTTATATAAACATCAATAATAATCCAGATCCATTTAAGGTAATTCTAACACAAACCATACAAAACAACAAATAAAATTCAAATTAATCATATATAAATTTTATCTTGAATTCTACAATAACTAATGGTATAATATCCTAAATTAACATACATATATTTATATAATATGTCTAGACAATTTTATGCTATGTTAGTAGAAAACTATAAATAAAGATTGAACGGAGATGTATTTTTTATGAATCAAAAAAAAGCAAACGATAATTTTTTAGCATTATTACCTATTTTAGTTTTTCTAGTAGTATACTTAGGAACCGGTATATTTTTCGAGTATATTTCTCCTATGGAAGGCCAAATGGGTTTCTATATAATGCCGATTGTCGTTGCTTTTTGCATAGCATTAGTTGTCGCATTAATACAGAACAGAAAACTTTCGTTTGATGAAAAAATGAAGGTTTGTGCTAAAGGGTTTGCTGATGAAAATATTGTAATAATGATATTTATATTTCTATTGTCAGGTGCTTTCAGCGGTATTGCAAAAGATGTTGGCGGAGCATCTAACATGGCGAATTGTCTTCTCAATTTTATCCCTCCCAATTTTGTAACTATAGGTCTTTTTCTTATTGCTACAGTTATATCAATGGCAACTGGAACAAGCGTTGGCACAATAGCTGTTTTGGTTCCAATTGCAACTCAAACTTCACAAAACAGTGGTTTATCCGCTTCTCTATGCACAGCAACTGTTATTTGTGGAGCTATGTTCGGTGATAATTTGTCTTTTATATCGGATACAACAATAGCTGCAACTAAAACACAGGGCGTAAAAATAAAAGATAAATTCAATTTAAATTTAAAATTAGCATTGCCTGCAACAATAGCTACCATTCTAGTTTTATTATTTCTATCTTTATCTAATCCAATTTATGAATTTAAGGCTCCTGATTTTGATATTATAAAGGTAATTCCTTATCTAATAGTTTTGGTAATGTCATTATTAGCAATCAATGTTTTTATAGTATTAGGAACTGGTATAGTCCTCTTTGGTATTGCTGGAGCTATAACTGGTAATCTTTCTTTTATATCTATTTTAAGTTCTATGAAATCAGGAACTTCTCAAATGTTTGAAACGATAATAGTAACAATTCTTGTATCATCCATATGTGCATTAATAAAGGAAAATGGTGGTTTCAACGCTATATTAAATCATATCAAAAAAGTGTTCCATACAAAACGAGGAGGAATGTTAGGAATTTGCATTCTAACATTCATAACAGATATTGCCACAGCAAATAATACAGTTGCAATTATTATATCTTCACCTGTTGCCAAAGATATAAGCAGAGAGTATAATATAGAACCAATAAAATCTTCCACTCTTTTAGATGCCATCTCATGTATAACCCAAGGCATAATACCATACGGTGCACAAATATTAATTGCAACTAGTTTGAGTGGAATAGCTAGTTTAGAAATTATTAGTCAATTATATTATTTATTCTTCTTATTGATAAGTATATCAATATTTATATTAGTACAAAAAAATCAAACTAAAGTTACGGTGTAGTTAACACATATTTACAGGAGATAAAATGCAAAAAATCAGAATACAAAAAATAATTGCCGATAGTGGATTTTGTTCCCGCAGGAGAGCAGAAAAAATGATATCCCAAAACAGAGTAAAATGTAATGGACATTTGGTATCATTAGGATATAAAGCCTCTCCAACAGATAAAATATCTATCGACAATAAAGTAATTAATAATTCAAAAAATAAACAATATAAATATATAATGCTAAATAAACCTAGGGGTTATGTTTGCACTATGTCAGATGATCACGCCAAAAAATGCGTAGCTGAATTAGTATCAAACGTCGAGTCAAGAGTATATCCCATAGGTAGGCTAGACATGAATTCAGAAGGTTTATTGTTATTTACAAATGACGGAGATTTTGCAAATAAAGTTATGCACCCTAAGGGGCACATTTCTAAAACATATAGAGTAACAATACGGCCAGATATTAACGATGAACAACTTGCCAAGTTAGCAGAAGGTGTATACATAGATGGCAAAAAGACTATGCCAGCAGTTATTCATGTTATTTCTAAAGAACCAAACAGAGTTGTTTTGTCTATGACAATTACAGAAGGTAGAAACAGACAAATTAGAAAAATGATGGAAAAAATTGGCTTACAAGTTGCTAGATTAAAACGAACACACATAGGTCCAATAAAATTAGGAATGTTAAAACCAGGAACTTGGCGAGAACTAAAACCTTTAGAATTAAAAGCTTTAAAACAAGCCGTCAAAAAGTCTTATACTAATCTATAAAACTAGTAATTTAGTTAAAATTACTTTCTATGGTTTTTTCACAAAATTCTGGAGAATACTTCCAATGTGAAATGTGTCCATTTGTAATAAAATATTCAACTGGATCCGGTTTGGATTGGTTAGAAAAAGAATCTACTATTGCTAATTTTACTTTCATTTTTTCTGGAATCAAGCTTTTTATAAAAACAGAAACTCTGTCTCCTAACTCAACATCATTTTTATTTTCTGCAAGTCCGGCCAGATTTGGTTTCAATTCAACAAATATTCCATAATTTGTTATTGACCTAACAATCCCGCAAACTGTTTCTCCAGCATTAAATTTTTCAGCATTTTCTAACCAATTACCTAAAAGTTCCTTATGAGAAAGACATATTTTACCATCATCCTCAACAGATTTTACAACTGCAAATATTTTTTGACCGTTTGTAAATCTATCACGTGGATGTGAGATGCGAGAAATTGAAATAGAATCTATTGGTATTAATGACGCTATCCCACACCCTATATCTACAAAACTACCATAATTTTCAAAATGTGTTACGACTGCATTTATAATATCTCCTGGAATAAGTTTAGATATGTAGTTTTCACGACAAATTTCTTGTGCTCGTTTTCTTGAAAGAATGAGGCAATCAGTCCCTATTCCCCCTTTGATAACAAAACATACGGGTTTACTTACTCTTGAAATCATTGCTATGTCCCTAGTTGTTCCTTCTTTTATTCCAATTGCTCCCTCATCTCTTGGAATAATTCCTTTCATATTATTGGGTAAAGAAAGAATTAAATTGTGTTGTTCATCACAACATACAGCCACAGCTTCAAGTATGTGTTCATTTTTCTGCGCCCATTTCAGAGAATCTATATTTTTAAAAAAGTTTATATTTTCAGGACTATTGTATATAATTCCCTCTGGATAATATGCCATTACTTAACCTCCTTGATTTTTTTATTTATCTTAATTGTATTCACTGCAAATTCAATATATTACTAAACCAAATTCAAAACATAGTAAATATTTATAAAGCCATTGACACGAACAACTTTTTCATGATATAATGACCTTCGTTGGAGAGATGGCTGAGCTGGCCTAAGGCGCACGATTGGAAATCGTGTGTACCGCTACTAGGTACCGAGGGTTCGAATCCCTCTCTCTCCGCCAATGTATTTATAAAGAAGCAACTTGCTATAAAAGCAGGTTGCTTCTTTATGTTTGCATCAACTTTGTTAACATACTACAAATTACACCTTAATATTTTTGTAAACATTAACATATTAAAATCAAAAAACATTTATTTTCCCATTCTACAACATTTTTTAATTATATATATCAAATTTATATATTTTTGTTTTTTATCAAAATATATCAATATAATCCTGAATAATTCACAATTACAGCTATTTGAATTTAATATTAATATAAGTTTAATAATATTAATGTAAATTCAATATTAAAGATTGACACATTTTGACAAAATGTGATATAATTACTTAACACAAACGGGTATTTTAGTTGATTTTCAACAACAAAACCTTTTTAAGGTTTTATATTTTTCAAAAATTTTATTTTTTTGTTAATACTATTTTTATATGTATATAAATTTTTGATTAATTTCATATTTATATAATTTATTCAGATTTTTATAAAAAGTAATAAACAACACATTTCAAAAAGTTATCAGAAAGGAATGGGTGTTATTATGAAATCTAAACTAATAGTTAACATTAAAAAATTAATATCAATTTTAATTTGTGCAACGATAATATCTTCCACATTGCCCGCTAACCTATTAAACTATGTAGTTTTTGCAGACAGTGAAATCACAGTTTCAAATTTTTCCGAACTACAAAGTGCAATTAATAATGCAAATGATATCACCGTAATAACTCTAAGTGAAAATATAATAATACCTGATGATGACGAATTAGCCGAAGGTACTTACTTTTCAGTTCCTTATGGCAAAACAATAACAATTAATGGTGCCGGCAATACAATAACGAATACTAGCACTAAAAATATACAAATATTTTCTCTTAACAATTCAACGCTTAACTTAAATAATATTACTATTGATTGTGGAGGTCCTTCTCACGTATTTAATCAATATAATGCTATACAAGATAATGGCGGTTCAACATTAAATATGAGTGAAACTACATTAAAAAATTTTAACTCAACCACAGGTAAATCTTTAATAAAAACCGGTTATGCCACAAAAATTACCTTAAGTGGGAATAGTTCTATAATGAATTGTACCTCCCAAGAAGCTAATGGAATAATTTATATTGACAACAACTCAGAATTACAAATAGATGGTGCATCTATTTCTGATTGTACTGCTGCAAATGGTGGGGCTATATATTTAACAGCCAGTACATCATTCGCAAACAACCTAACAATAAGTAATTGTCATGCTACCTTTGGGGGAGCCATTTATATAGGGGCTAGTGAGATAACATTAAACAATTCTCAATTTATTGAATGTGATGCTGTCGATGGGGGAGCTATATACCTCAAAGGCTCTGGAACAGCTACCTTAAATAATTCAACAATATCAAACTGTATCGCTTCTAATGACGGTGGAGGCATATATTCAGAAGGTACTGGGAAAACATATATGAATGATCTTACAATACATGATTGTACAGCTGATAGAAATGGTGGTGGTATCTGTAATAATCCTACTTCAAACTTAACAATATACAGCGGTCAAATTTCTGGATGTCATTCAACCAATAAATCTGGCAAAGGTAATGCAATATACAATAACTGGTCATCTACAATTCACTTTACAAGTGAAAGTACTGGTTTAATTTCAATCACTGTTCCAGCAGCCACTGAAGGTATGGATACAGGTATGGATAATAGTAAAAATGTAATTAACTATGAAGGTATATTTTACGAAAATATAAACGATGCACAAACAGCATCAAAAATAATATTACGCACAGTAACGTTCAATTTCAACGGTGGCTCTGATAGCAACCATAACACAAATATTGATCCTGTATTTCTTGTTGCTGGTGAAACTTTAGGTGAAAAACTTCCAACCAATTTAACTAAAAACGGTATTCCTTTATCTGGATGGATTGACGGCGATAACAACACAATAACCGCAACTACACCTATTACTAGTGATGTTAATTTAACAGCTCAATATCCAACTTTAACACCTCAAGTTACATTAACAAGTTTGACTAAAGCAGATGAAACCCCATATTCTGCTGGAGATTGGTCCAACAAAAATATTAACTTAGTTTACAACGTTTCATCAGCAACATCCAATATAAATCCCGACCAATACAAAATATCTATTGATGGCGGAACAACATTTACCGACATAGTTAGCTCTAATCTATTACAAATAAACCAATTAGGTGCTTCAAATTTATCTTTTACTATTTTACAAGACGGAGAATATAACATAGTAATTGAAGCATATGATGCTGAAGATCAATCTGGCCGATCAGAACCTGTTTTAGTTAAGGTAGATAAAATAAAACCAGATCCCGCAACAATAACCAGTTCTGAATATAGTAATAGCAGTACTCCAACTATTTATGGAACAGGAGAAAAAGGATGTACAATAACAGTAACTGACGAAAATAATAACATAATTGGAACTGCTATAGTAGATGATAAGGGTGAGTGGGAAATAAGCGAACCTCTTTCGGAAGGCGAACACACAATATCTGTTGTTCAAACCGATCTTGCAGGAAACACATCTGAATCAACAAGCAAAACACTTGTTGTGGACACTACTCTACCAACTGGAACTATAAGTATAAAAAACAACCCCTTCAATACATTTCTAAATACTTTAACTTTCGGATTGCTATTTAATAATACTACAAATGTTAAAATTATAGTAGAAGACACACCAAGTGGAATAAAAGAATTACAATATTTGAAAACTGATCAAGGATATTCGTCTTTTTCAGAGATTCCTGCAGATGCTAATTGGCAACCTGCTGATCTTTCAGATGAAAATTCTGTGTCCTTCGATGTTGATGTCCCACAAGAACTATTCAACGACAAATTCTTTATATATGCTAAAATAACAGATAACGCAAACAATGTAACTTATATTCGCAGTGATGGTGTAATACTTTATACTGACAGTGCAATAGCAACAGATGAAATAACATACACCAAACCTAAAGCAGAAAATAAGGAATTATCTGTAATTTTAAATGGAAATACAATAGCTAATGTTGTTAATTTAACAACCAATTACACTTTACAAAAAAATGTCGATTATACAATTGAAGATAGTAAAATTATTTTAAAACACGAATATCTCAATCAATTGCCTGAACGTACGTATACATTGGAAATTTCGTTCACTCCAGCTGGAGAAACAAATATAGCAGAAGGTTTAACTTTACCTAAAGATACAGTAAGACTATATGTTGAAAGATCAGTTCAAGAATTATCGCCAGATGATGCAAACTTTAATAATCTTAATTCACCATACACATACGGAGATGATCCTGGAATAATATCTTTAAATGGGGGTAGCGGAACAGGTGCCGTAACATATGAAATAAAACCTGATCCTAATACCCCAAATGTTGCAACTATAGACCAAAACACAGGAAAATTAACTATAGTAGGGGCAGGAGGTTTTCAGGTAAAAGCAACCAAAGCAGGCGATAAAAACTATAAACCACTTACAGTTGAAAGTAAATTTATTACAGTTAATAAACGTCCTGTAACAATATCCGGGATAGTTGTTAATTCAAGATCTTATAATGGAGACACAAGTGCAGAATTCGATATAACTAGTGCTCAAATACAAAACTTAGTAAATAATGACCAACTATCTATTAGTCCTGGAAGTGCTTCATTCTCTGATAAAAATGCCGGTAACAACAAAGAAGTATATTTCTCAAATTTCGCAATTTTAGATTCATCTGGTAATGCCCCTAAAAATTATAAATTAACATCTCAGCCAGCAAATGTATATGCCAGCATCGATCCTTTAGACGTAACAATAACCGGCATTAC
>JAZRQJ010000004.1:0-2587 GCA_045649685.1 Oscillospiraceae bacterium | reverse complement strand
AATGATAGAGTATTATTTAATACAAATGAAAATAATACAATTAGATTTAGAAACATAAAAAATAATGAAGAAAAATCAATTTCATTATATGATGTAATAAAACGCTTACCTGTAATGAAAAAATTTGAAAATATTCCTTACATTAGTGAAGAATTATTAAAAAATTTATATGCCGGAATTTACCAAAATGAAGATATTTATTTATTCGAACGACTTACAAATCCATCTTCTGGCGGAAATCCATCATCAGGAAGTATGTCATCAAGATTTATGTAAAAACTTCAAATGTCGTAGGAAACTTACCTACGGCATTTATTTAATAAAAAGGAGAACAATTATGCAAAAAAAAGGATATGTAAGTTTCGTATTACATGCACATCTTCCATTTATACATCACCCTGAAAGTGATGATTATCTTGAAGAATCATGGCTATATGAAGCAATTTCAGAAACATATATACCATTATTACAAAGTTATCAAAAATTAGTTGATGAAGGTGTTAACTTCAGAGTAACAATGACAATAACCCCTACTCTACTTTCAATGCTTGATAACAAATTATTACAGAAAAAATATATAAACTATTTAGAAAAATTAATCGAATTATCTGAAAAAGAAATAGAACGCACAAAATATGATGAAAGAGTTAATAGACTTTCTCACTATTATTTTGATAGATATTCAAATGATTTACATCTTTTTAGAGATGTTTGGAAATGCAATATAATCGAACAATTTAAACACTTTCAAGATATTGGAGTTTTAGAAATTATCACTTGTGGTGCAACACATGGATATTTCCCTATTCTTTATGTTACAGAAGAAACCGTTAGAGCTCAAATTGCAGTTGGTGTTCAAACTTATGAAAGATTTTTCGGTAGAAAACCTCGTGGAATTTGGCTACCTGAATGTGGTTATGTACCAGAAGCTGATAAGTATTTAAAAGAATTTGGAATTGAATATGCTATTGTAGAATCTCATGGAATTTTATATGCAGACCCTACTCCTATTTATGGAACTTGTGCACCTATTGTTTCACCTGAAGGACTTGTTTGTTTTGGGCGTGATATGAAATCATCTCAACAAGTTTGGAGTTCAATTGATGGCTATCCAGGTGATTATAATTATAGAGAATTTTATAGAGATATCGGTTATGAAGCTGATTATGATTATATAAAACCTTATATTGCCCATAATGGTGTACGTGTTCACACAGGTATAAAATATCATAGAATTACAGGAAAAACTGAACAAAAAGATTATTATGATGTTCAATGGGCTAAAGATTCTGCTGAAAGACAAGCTGGTCATTTCATGGATTCTCGTAATGAACAAATCGAAAATGTTTCTAAATATATGGAAAATCCACCTATTATTTTATGTCCTTATGATGCTGAATTATATGGTCATTGGTGGTATGAAGGACCATATTGGTTATACATTTTATTTAAAAAAGTACATTATGATGATTGTAATTTTGAATTTATTACACCTTCTGAATATATTGATAAATATCCAAATATTCAAGTTAGCTCTCCTTGTCGTTCAAGTTGGGGTGCAAATGGATATAGTGGTGTATGGCTAAATCCAACTAATGATTATGCTCATCGTCACTTACATAAAGCTGGTGATAGAATGGTTGAACTTGCAACTTCTTTCCCTTATGCTGATGGAATTGTAAAAGAAGCTCTTAATCAAGCTGCTCGTGAATTACTTCTAGCTCAAACTAGTTGTTGGTTATTTATTATTACAAATGGTACAATGGTTGATTATGCAAAAAGTAGAATTAAAACTTATATAGGCCGTTTTACAAAATTATATTCACAAATTAAAAAGAATGAAATTGATGAAAACTTCTTGAAAGATATTCAAGAAAAAGATTGTGTATTCCCCGATATTGATTATCATATTTATACAAAATTGTAACTATATAAAAAAAAGAAAATATAACTATTGAATTAAGAAAAGACCTACACGAAGACCCGTGATATGTTTTTGCTATGAAATAGTTATATTTTCTCTTTTTAAATATACAAGTTGCGAATTTGACTTTTTCGAATATTATATTTTAGTTATTGTATATAATTTAAAATTTAGCAAATACTATACAAAACGAGATTTTAAGAAGGAGCCAAGTATGAGTTCATTATGTATAAAAACTAACAATGAAGAAATTCTCACATATTTACAAAATGAGATTTCTGAATTTAATATGCTAAATGTTTATTATTCTAATCATGAATTCAAATCGTACAAAAACATAATAATACATTATACAGGCATAGATAATGAACTTTTTTATACAAAGCTTGCAACAATACTTTCATACTTAGTAATTGATTATTTTGAAAATGACATAATAAAAAACATACTTCACTCTAACTATTTTTATTTTGATTATTCTGAATTTAATAAAATTTTGGCTTTATGCACAGAAAATCTTTGTGATAGTGAATTTTCTTTTTCAAACAGGCAAATGTTACTTTTTGATACATTTTATGAATATATAAAATCACATCATTCTATTGTACTCTCTGGTTTTATAAATTTCAGATTACAAAAATATAGAAAACTCCTTGAAGAATT
>JAZRQJ010000003.1:0-40826 GCA_045649685.1 Oscillospiraceae bacterium | reverse complement strand
CCTGCCACCTTTTTTGTTACTATGCCACTTTATTTTTTCCTTTGGCTTTTATATGTTCCTCCTTAGCTCAGTTGGTAGAGCATGCGGCTGTTAACCGCAGGGTCGTTGGTTCGAGTCCAACAGGGGGAGCCATTTTTTTGTTCTATTTTATTTAGGAGTTAATTGATTGAAACAACATGTTTTGATTTTCTATCTTTCTTGAATTACTTTTATTTTTAGTTTTGTGATAGCTTTAATTTGTTGTAGGTTAAATAATGAAGTTTTTTATGAATTTTTCTATAGGTATTTCAATTTCATTTCTGCTTCTTGTTGAAACTCTTCGTTGTTGACTTATTTGACAGAGCGAAAAAGATTATTATTGTGAAATGATGATGTGTTTAAGTCCAAGGAAGAATATAAGGAAGAATATAATGACTATATTGAAAATAAAAATCGTAAAAATATTTGGTTGTTAAAGTCAAATACAGATAAATATGTTCAACCATACGCGGAAATAGTAGATATGAATTTTGAGAATTATGTGTATTCGGAAAATGCCTTGTTTTTTATTTGTTTTTGGAATAATAAGGAATTGCAATCTTGGGATAAATTAAATGTGTTTGATTATTTAGTAATTATTGGAATAAGACACGTGATTTAATTACAAATTACAATAAAAATGTTCGTGAAGGTAAAGTGAATTTTTATGAATTATATGATATAATATTGAAATTGTAAAATGAAGTTGTAAAACATTTGAGAAAAACATTTTAAGAGATTAGAAGCATTGTTCGTTATGAGAAAATAAATAAATTGAACTTTGAATAAAAAAATAAAAAAGGATTGATATTAAAATGTCAATCCTTTTTTATTTAAAATCATGAATAAATTAATTGAAATAAATACCAAAAATTATAAATAAATATTATGATAAATGTAGAAGTTGTATGAAATCATTGACAAAACGTATATACGCATATATATTATACATATAGAAGTTGGCGATTATTGTAAGTTAATCTCATTTTATAGATTATACTCAAAAAATAATTTGAAATTAAGAGGAGTTTGTTGTATTATGAGAAAATTTATCATTAAAAGAGTGATTTCTAATTTATTATTAATTATATTTATGTTTTTTAGTAACGTTAACGCTTTAGCTATTCATGATGACTTAAAAGGAGGAGCAATTCTTCATGCTTGGTGTTGGTCTTTTAAAACAATAAAAGACCATATTCCAGACATTAAAGCTGCGGGTTATGATGCTGTTCAAGTTTCTCCTCCTCAGGAAAGTTATAAAAGAAAAGATTGTCTAAAATGTAAAGGAGATTGTAAATGTCTTGAACAAAATTGGTTTTATTTTTATCAACCAACAAATTTTAAAATTGGAAATTTATTAGGAACTAAAGAAGAATTCAAGGAAATGTGTGATGTAGCAAAAGAATGTGAAGTCAAAGTAATAGTAGATATAGTAGCTAATCAAGTTGCTAAAGATATAGAAAAAGTTTCGACTGATATTTACGATGCTCAAAAAGATAATTATTCTGACATTTTTCATACTGAGGGAGGACTGCCTGAAAATAATATTAAAAGACGTCATTTAACACAGTGTGATTTATTGGGAATGCCTGATTTAAACACTGGAAAGTCACGTGTTCAGGAAATGATTAAGAATTATATGAATGATTGTTTAAAATGCGGAGCATGGGGATTTAGATATGATGCTGCAAAACACATAGAACTTCCTAAGGAAATTGATGGGGAGTTTGGTAGTGATTTTTGGCCTAATATTAGGGATAATGCTTTAAAAAATGGAGCACAATGGCAATATGGGGAAGTTTTGCAAGATTCAAACAATGAAAAATTAACCAATTTTAAAAAATATTCTGAGTATATGGATGTTACTGCTAGTGAATATGGTAAAAAAATTAGAAAAGCTATTCGTGAAGGAAATTTAAATCATAATAATATTATGGAGTATGAGAGTGGTAAGGAGGATAAGAAAGTTGATGATAATAAATTAGTTACATGGGTAGAATCTCATGATAATTATGCTAATAGTAAAAAATTTGAAGGTGAAAATGCTTCTTTTGAACTTACTGATGAGCAAATAAAAATTGGATGGGCGATCGTTGCAGGACGCGCTGCTGGAGTGCCATTATTTTTTAGTCGACCTAATTCTAACCTTGTTTCTAAAATTAAAGCACAAGATGATTACGATAAACAATATTATGATAGAATAAAATTTAATGATAGTCTTAGGTTTGACAATATGGGTGATAATTGTACATTATTTAAAGATCATTGTATTGTTGCAATAAATAAATTTAGAAAATTTATGAAAGCTGAAGATGAGTATCTTAGGTCCCAAAATAATAATTTGCTTATAATTGAGCGTGGACATAAGAAGAAAAAAGAAGAAGAAAAACAGGGAAAAGAGGGAATGATAATTATAAACAAGTCTGAAGAAAAAGAAGTAAAATCCCAAACCAGATTATCTGCGGGAACTTATGTTGATATCCTTTCTGGAAATAAATTTGAAGTTAAAGAAGGGGGAATTTATAAAGATGCAAAAGAAGAAAATGGAAAGAATGAAATATCTGGAAAACTTAAAGGTGAAATTTCCGTTTTAGTCAAAAAAGAAACCTCAAACGAGCTGGCCGAACTATTTTCCGAAAATCAACAAAAAGTTTACTGTTTTTAACAAAAATAGTCTTAGAAAAGCAAAAAAGATAGTGAAATTACACTGTCTTTTTTTGTTTCTTTTTATATTGTTAATAATTTTTAAATTTCTTACATATTTAGTGCAATAATATGTGGTTTATTTAAATATGTAATTTTTTAAATTGTATGGTGATTTTATCAAAAAAAATAATTAAAATTTATGATAAATGTAGAAAATGCACAAAACCATTGACAACTTGTAAAAGTGCATATATATTATACATGTAAAAATTAATGCTCGCTGCATTTTTGAATAGTATGCTATTAAAAATAATTTAAATGTTGAAGGATTTGTTTTATTATGAGAAATTTTATGATTAAAAAAATTACTGTTAGTTTTGTGCTAATAATATCTATATTTTTTAATAGTCTAGGTGTTTTAGCTACTTGTGATGATCTAAAAGGTGGATCTATATTACATGCGTGGTGTTGGTCATTTAAAACAATAGAAAAAAATATGAAAGAAATCGCTGATGCTGGCTATGATGCAGTACAAGTTTCGCCACCACAAGAATGTTTAATAAAAAAAGATTGTGAAAAATGTAAAAATAAACGTGTAAAAAAAATTAAGAAGAAAATTGTAAAAAAGAATGGTCAAATTATTAGAGAAGAAAATGGAGAATCGACCTATGGCCAAAAAAAAGGATGTAGTTGTTTTAAGGATAATTGGTATTTTCAATATCAACCAACTAATTTTAAAATTGGAAACTATCAGTTAGGGACAAGAACAGATTTTAAAAAAATGTGTGATGCTGCCAAGAGACACAAGATTAAAGTAATAGTAGATATAGTAGCTAACCATGTTTCTGATAAATTAGACTTAGTTTCTAAAGAGGTTTATGATCCTAACAAAGATGAATTTTTAGATGTTTTTCATGGAATAAATGATAACAAAAATGGAAATGATGGGAGAATTCATATTGATAATGATTGGGGAAATAGATTTAAGGTTACACAGGGCAGTTTATATGGATTATATGATTTAAACACTGGAAAGTCACGTGTTCAGGAAATGATTAAGAATTATATGAATGATTGTTTAAAATGCGGAGCATGGGGATTTAGATATGATGCTGCAAAACATATTGAGCTTCCCAAAGAAATTGATGGTGATTATGGTAGTGATTTTTGGCCTAATATAACGAAGAACGCTGCAGATAAGGGGGCAAAATGGCAATATGCAGAAGTTTTACAGGATCCAAACGCTGTAGATGTAGCTAGATTTAAGGAATATTCTAGATATATGGATGTTACTGCTAGTAAATATGGTAAAAAAATTAGAGATGCTATTCGTGGAGGATATTTAAATCATAATTATATTATGAATTATGAGAGTGAGGGCGTTGAAGACGATAAATTGGTTACATGGTTAGAGTCTCATGATAATTATGCTAATGGACAGGATTGTAGTGAAGCGTCTGCTTGGTTGAATGATAATGAAATAAGAGTTGGATGGGCAATTGTTGCTAGTCGTGCTGCTGGAGTACCACTATTTTTTAGTAGACCTGTTGGCGGTGGAGGAAGAAATATTATAGATAAATATGAATCACAGTTTCCTGAAATAACTAAAGTAGGAGATAAGGGGAGTGACTTATTCAAAGATCCTTACATTGTTGCAATAAATAAATTTAGAAAAGCAATGAAGGGTCAAAGTGAATATCTCAGATCGCAAAATGATAAGCTGCTTATAATTGAACGTGGAAGTAAAAATGAGAATGGAAATGAAGGAATGGTGATAATAAACTGGTCAGGAAATTCAGAGGTACACTCAGAGACGAGGTTATCTGATGGAATATATGTTGATGCTATTTCTAAAAGAGAATTTAAAGTGGAAAACGGAAATATATATGGAAATACCGAGAACGAAATTACTATTTTAACTAAAAAATAATATGCTTAATAAAAAAACAAAAGATAGTGTAGATTCACTATCTTTTGTTTTTTATTGAAACCATTCTTTTATAATATTAATAATTTTAATTAACTCATCTTCTGTAATTACATATGGAACCATTGTGTATAAGTAATTTAAAAATGGTCTGCTGAACATTCCTCTTTTGTAGGCAAAATCTTGAAATCCTTTGATTGAATTTGAATCAAGAACTTCAATACACATACAACCACCCATTATGCGTATTTCTTTGATTTTTTCATGCTTAAAATTTGCTAAATGACTAGAAGTAATTTTCTCAATATTGTTAATTTTAGACATATAGTCATCTTGCTCAAAAATTTCAATTGATTTTAGTGCTATGCTACAAGCGAGGGCATTTCCCATAAAGGTTGGACCATGCATCAAGGCTTTTTTATCATCATCACTGTAAAACTCTTTATATACTTTAGTATTTGCTACTGTTACAGAATGACCAATATATCCTGCAGTTAAAGCTTTACCCAAAATAAGTATGTCTGGAATAACAAGATCCGCAACAAATCGATTTCCGGTTCGTCCAAATCCCGTTGCGACTTCATCAAAAATTAATAAAACATTGTATTTATCACATAATTCTCTCGCTTTATGTAGGAAGGAAATATCATACATTTTCATTCCACCTGCACATTGAAGCAATGGTTCTACAATGAAGCAATTTAGCTCATTATGATATTTTTTAAATGCTTTTTCAAGACTGGGAATATCAGTAGATATATGTATAACATTTTGTTTTTGTCCATAAGCATCAATTATAAAATGATAGTCGCTGTCATCTCCCACTTCCATTGTTTTAAAAGTATCTCCGTGATAAGCATTTTTGAGAGCTAGAATTTTAGTTTTTTGAGTTTCACCTCGGTTTATATAATACTGTAACGCCATTTTTAAGGCAACTTCTACGCCAACACTACCTGAATCTGAGTAAAAGCAATAATTTAAGTCGCCAGGTAGCCAAGTTTCTAGTTTTTGCGATAATTCTTGTGCGGCATTGTGTGTTAATCCACCCAACATAACATGAGAAAATTTATCTATTTGTTCTTTTATGGTTTTATTAAGTTCAGGATGATTATATCCATGAATTACACTCCACCAAGAAGATATAGAATCTATCATTTTGTTATCTTCGGTATATAGATACACACCGTCTGCTTTAATAATTTTATATGGCATTTTCATTTTTTTCATTTGAGTATATGGATACCATATCATAGTTTATTGTTCACATCATTTCCTATTAGTCATAAAGGGATTTTAGTAAATTAACATCAATATCTATATCTTTGCAATTTGTTTCAACACAGGCTAGAACCTTAAGTTGTGTTATATGTTCGCACATAAATAAGTTATTACCATGTAATATGTTTGATTTATCAAAGTTATTAAGTATAATTCCTTTGATAGGTATTTTTTTTGATTTCATATACTCGGTTGTTAAAACTACGTTATTTATCGTTCCTAAACCTGCATCGGCTACAAGTATACAAGATAAATTTAGAGTTGAAATAATGTCTTCAAGATTAATTTTAATGTGGTCCATTCTGATAGGACAAATTATTCCACCGCTGCCTTCCATTGTTATATAATCATATTTTTTTTCTAAGTTTTTGAATTGTTTTTTGACCACTTCCATGTCAACGGGATTACCTTCATATTTTGCAGAAAGATGTGGAGCAAATGGACTTTCATAGACATATGGGCACATGTCTTCTATTGTTTGTGAAATATTTGATGTTTTCTTTACGTGTACCGCGTCAACTGGGATCAATTCTCCTTTGGAATTTCTTACGTTGCCACTCATAGCTGCTTTGTAGTAAGCAGCTTTTTGATTGTCTTCTAACAATTTTTTTACAATAAGAGCTGATACGTAGGTTTTACCAACATCAGTTCCAGTACCGGTTACAAATAAATTTTTACTCATATAAATACATCCTTCTTTAAAAATATTTTGAAATCATAGGTTTTAGTTTCTTTGTTAATATTGCTGCAACAAAGCACAACAAAATATCCCCTGGTATTGCTAAAACAAAACAATACCAAAATAGAGGCCAGAGTGCAATAGGGGTATTTATAACATAATTAGATATTATGTAATAGTAAACCATTCCAACGAAATATACAATGGAAAGACCTATAAAATTAGCGATTACCATATTGAAAAATTTAGGATTTTTTTGCAATTCTAAAATTTTTCCAGTTGCGAATGTTCCAAATATAAATCCTATAATATATCCAAAAGTTGGTTGAAGAAAATAACCTATTCCTCCACCAGTGGTAAAAACCGGTATTCCCAAAAGACCAATGATTGTATAGCATAATACGCTTAATGCACCATTTTTACTGCCTAACAATGATCCTGCTAAAGTAGTAAATAAAAATTGTAGGGTAAATGGCAACACGGGAATAGGTATTTTAATAAAAGTTCCAGCGATTATTAAAACTACAAATATTGCACAAAATACAACACTTTTAATTTTTTTATTGTTAGACATATTTTATACCAAACTCCTTTAAGTAATTACTGTTCTAATGAAATATCAAATTTATATTTAACTAGCATCTCTTTATCTTGAGATGTATTATTACCTGAAGTTGTGAGCATGTCTCCGGTTATTGTGGCATTTGCTCCAGAGAAAAACGCTTCTTTTCCACATTCACTTAACAAGTTCCTTCCCGCAGCTAACCTTATATATGGTTCTGGATTTATAAATCTAAAAATAGCAACTGTTCGAATAATATCTTGTTCGTTTAATTGAGGGAGGCTTTCAAGGGGAGTTCCTTTAATTGGAGTTAGTGCATTAATAGGAATAGATTGAACATTTAATTTGCTAAGAGTAAGTGCCATATCAATGCGATCTTGCCATGTTTCTCCCATGCCAATTATTCCACCAGAACAAACATTAAGGCCTGCTTTTTTTGCATATTTTATGCATTGTATTTTATCCTCAAATGTATGAGTTGTGCAAATTTCAGGAAAATATCGTTTAGATGTTTCTATATTTGCATGGTATGTTTGAACACCTGCATTGCGTAATTGTATAAATTGGTCTTCAGTTAATAAACCATGTGATGCACAAATTGAAATATGAGGACAATTTTGCTTAATTGATTTATAGGCGTCAATTGCTAACTTAAATTCACTATCAGACAAATTTCGACCAGCAGTAACTATTGAAAATCTATGAACACCGTTAGCTTCAGCTTTTTTACATTCAGACAATATATAATCTTTGTTTAAAAAGTCAAATTTGTTAATATTCGTTTTATGGTGTGATGATTGGGCACAAAACTTACAGTTTTCAGAGCACCTTCCAGATCGCCCATTAATTATTGAACATAAATTAACATGATTACCACAGATATTTTGTCTAATTTTATCTGCACAAATTTTTAAGCCATCTAAGTCTGCATCTAGTAAGAAGCTTAAATCATCTTTTTCTGTTAAACGATAGCCGTTTATAATTTTTTCAGTTAGTTGTTTGATCAAAATATAACGTTCCTGCCTTTCGTGTTTTTTAGTTAGACATCTTAAACCTAATATGGTTGATGGTTCTGTACAGTTTGTATGCTAAATTATATAACTTGTATGATAATTTATTAAATACGTAAGTAAATTCTCCAATATATTCTACTACATATCCGCCGAAACCGCGTTTAAATCCAAAAACACCATACATTGGATTTTGTTCATTGAAATCACCACTAATTCCACCAAAATCATATATTGGAAGATTTTTTTCTCTACAAGCATTAATCATTGACATTTGAAGTTTATATTGTGCCATTAGGTGCATATAGTGACTGTATGTTCCACCATATAGATAGTTTAATCTATCAGGATCGAACACAAATAAACCTGCACTTATAGGGATTTTATTTCTTTTTTCATTTTTAACCGTATTAAATAGTTTATCATTTGTAAAATCAGACAAAAATTTGTCTCTATCTAGATATATAATTATCATTTTTACTCGGTCGCCAAACTCGTCTTTCATTCTTTGATAATACTCTAAAGATCTGTCGAAGCGGTTTTGTCTCTCAGCGGTATGTTGCATAATGTCTTTAAAATCTTTAATGTTGTCTTTATTTACATCTACAACTTCTAGTGGATATTTTTCACATTTTCTTATGCAACGTCTTGCTCTTTGATTCATACCTTTCAATATTTCTTCCATAGGCTTATCTACGTCCAAGCAGTAACTCCATCTGAACTGTGTGTCTTCAAGGATATCTTTAGTAAAACCGTTATGTTCAAATCCCAATTTTACTAAATTGTCAATAATATCTTGATTAGAAAACCCATCAGATACATAATTGCCAGAATTGTCGTGATGTTTATACATAATTAATGGGTCTATTTTTAATATAATTCCACCTTTGTTTTTTAAAAATGTTTTTATATGATCTGTAAAAAATTTCAATAGTTTTTCGTTTTTGTAGTCTAATAGTAATCCTCTAGGAGAGTAGAATATATATTTATTTAAATAAATCTTTTTTCCCAAAATTAAAGCACAAGCTATTATCTTGTCATTTTCTTTAACTCCGACAAAATAACTAATCCATCCTGTTTTTTTCTTTATTTTTGCCCAAGAACTGCTTTGGCAAAAAGAACTAACAGGTATTTTGTCACAAGCATTGTCGAATTCATTTTCAGTTAACTCTAAAAATCGCATAAATAAACCCTAACCTTTCCTTCATTAAGACTATTAGTAAATAATTATATCATTTTTAAATGTTTTGTCAATTTTTAATATATGTGTTATAATAAGTTGTGTTTAGAAAACTTAGTTATTTGTTAGGAGGTAATTACCCTATGAAAAAAAGGGTTAAAGATATTTCAAGTAGCTCTAAAAAGAAAAGTAATTCTAAGGATGTTTATAGTAGTTCAAAAATTTCGAAAAGGAAGGGTAGAATAGGATTTTTTAAAAAACCTACTTCCCCAAAGGGTGTGTTTGCACTAATTGGAAAGATAATGGTTTGTGGGTTCCTTCTATGTGTTATTGGATTAAGTATAGTTATTACTGGAATGACAGTTTATGTTATGAAAGCTACAGATACTCAATCGGGAATAAATTTAGAAAAAGAAAGTGTTATGAAAAGCGGAGTTACCACTGTTTATGGTAAGGATGGTGGAGGAAATGATGTTGCTTTGGCTTCTATTGCTACCGGGACCACTAGACTGTGGTGTGATATAGATAAAGTTCCTGCACATGTAAAAAATGCTTTTGTTGCAATTGAAGATAATAAGTTTTATCAGCATGATGGGGTGGACTTTCAGCGTACTTTTGTTGCTTTTTTAAACATGTTTTTACATTTTTGGAGTGCACAGGGAGGCTCTACCATTACTCAGCAGCTTGTGAAAAATATAACTGGTGATAGAGATGTTGGTGGAATCGAAGGAATAAAAAGAAAAACTAGGGAGATATATCGTGCAATTAGTCTTGAAAAAACATATAGTAAAGATCAAATTCTGCAAGCATATTTAAACATAATTCCTATAGGAGGTCGTAATGGTGATTATGCAGGAATTCAGACGGCTGCAAAATTGTATTATAATAAAGATATATCAAATGTGACGCTTGCGGAAGCGGCTTCTTTGGCGGTTATAACGAAAAAGCCAATTTCCTATGATCCGATACACAATCCAGATAATAATAAGGAACGTAGAGATAAAACGTTAAGAAAAATGTTGGAGTTGAAAATGATTAGTCAGAAGGAGTACGACGAAGCTGTTAATACTCCTGTTAAGGCAAATCCTGGTAAAGTAATTGACAATAATGGGAAAAGTTATCAAAGTTATTTTGTTGATGCTACTTTGAATCAAGTAGTTTCAGATTATATGCAGAAATATAATATTGATAGTTGGGATGAAGCTAATTCTAGGGTAAAATCCGCTGGATTTAACATATATACTACGATTGACATCGATATGCAGGAAAAACTTGAGCAAATGTATGAAAATCCGTCAACTTTTGGGTGGAAAACTTTTGATAATAAGCCACAATCTGCTTTTGTTATTTTCGATTTAAACGGTAATATGAAAGCTTGTGTTGGTGCAACAGGTAAAAAGCAGGCGGGGGATAGAACAACCAATAATTATGCTAATTTAAATAGATCTCCTGGTTCTACAATGAAACCGATAGCAGCATATGCGCCTGCTATAGAAAATAATGATTTAACCTATTCCTCTATGGTTGAAGACTCTCCAATAAGAAAAGTTGATGGGAATGATTGGCCACAGAACTATGATAGAAAATATAATGGTAAAATAACAGCAGCATTTGCTCTTGAAAAATCGTTAAACACTATACCCACAAAATTGGTTGAAAAAATGGGAGTAAAAAGTGTTTATGACTTTTTAAGTCAAAAATTAAAATTAACTGGATTGGTAGATCCTGCTCATCCCTTAAAAGATGGTAGTTGTGAATCGTCTGGTATTGCTATGGGTGCTTTAACTAAAGGAATTAAGTTGAGTGAACTGGCGAATGCATATCAAATTTTTGGTAATGGGGGACAATTTACAAAGGCTACTACATATACTGAAGTTGTGGATGCTGCAGGAGAAGTTAGTTTGAAAGCTGACAGAAATTCTGAAAAAGTAATTTCTTCTGATACGGCAGCTGTTATGAATAGAATGCTTAGAAATGTTATACAAAATGGAACAGGTAAAGCAGCAAGTTTGGATGGTATGGGAATAGAAGTTGTCGGAAAAACAGGTATGAGTAATGATAATAAGAATCTTACATTTATTGGTTTAACTCATGATTATGTTGCTGGTGTTTGGATTGGAAATGTTGATGGAAAAGAATTGCCTATGCAAACTATTAATCAGCCTTCTAAGATTTTCTATACTGTTATGAGTAAGATTTTTAAAGGTAAAAAACAAAAGAACTTTGAGTATGCAGCTGCTAAAGAGGCTATGTATTGTGCAGATACCGGTTTGATAGCCAATAACTCTTGCCCCCATAAAGCAAAAGGATATTATAGATTAAATAATATGAATAATAGGTGTTCTATGCATCGTTAGTTTAGAACTGAATAGAAAAATACCCTCACTATTTGATAGGCGAGGGTATTGTTTTTGTTAATGTTGTGTGTTCAGTTTTGATTTTGTCTAAGTTTTTATGAATAAATAACTTAGTTATATTTAAATATATATTTTATTTTTGTTTAGTTTTCTTAATAACTTTAAGTCTACTAAATTCTTCTCTTTCTTTCTCTTCAAGTGCATTAGAAATATAACTAATTGTTTTTTCAAATTTAGGTATATTTACATTTTTTAGAGCGTTGGCTCGTCTTTGTGTTTTTTTGATTTCATTAGCTAAGCGATATACACTATTTTCTACTTCTGCAAGAATAACACTAATTCTTTTAGCTTTATCAAAACAAATGTATGCTATATCTAACTGTGAATTAGTTCCCGAAAAACCGTATGCTCTCGTGTCGAATTCAGAATTAATAGTTACTTTAGGAATTTCAACGCCCATAACGCTTTTATATTGTATTTCAATTCCCGTTTCTACTTCAATGCCGTTAGCGATACTTTCACAAATACCTAGAGTTATATTAGCTGTTTGTAGAGCTTTATATGCCGTGTCAAATGTAGATTCTATTTCACCGCGTATTGACTTAGCAGTTTCTATTAAAGACATCATCTCTCTAACCAATATATTTCTCTTTTTATCCATTAAATCAAAACCAAGTTTAGCAAGCATTAACGACCTTTTAATATTTATTAAATTTCCTTTAGTAGGAAATACGGAAAAACTCATTTTTTAACACTCGCTTTCTTAATTTATATTGTTTTTCTGAAACGCTGTGACCTATCAGGATCATAAGTCTTATCTAATAATTCACTATCTATTCTATTTAATTCTTCTTTTGGTAACAAACACAGTAGATCCCAACCTAAATCTAAAGTTTGTTCTATAGTTCTTTCCTCATCATCGGCTTGAGTTAGGAAATATGATTCAAAATTTTTACCAAATTCCATATAAGATTTATCTGTTGCAGATAATTCCTCTTCACCTATAACTGAAGCTAGAGAACGAGCATCTTGAACCTTTGCATAGCAGGCAAAGAGCTGACTAGCAACTGCTTGATGATCTGATCTGGTATAGTTTTCGCCAATTCCGTCTTTCATAAGCCTTGATAATGATGGAAGGATAGAAACAGGTGGATATACCCCTTGTTGATATAAATCCTTAGAAAGAACAATTTGTCCTTCAGTTATATAACCTGTTAGGTCTGGAACTGGATTGGTTATATCACCGTTTGGCATAGTAAGAATTGGAATCTGAGTTACAGATCCTTTGGAGCCTTTTATTACACCGGCTCTTTCATAAAGTTGTGCTAAATCAGAATATAAATAACCAGGATAACCTTTTCTACCAGGTATTTCACCTTTTGATGATGAAAATTCTCTTATTGCTTCAGCATAAGATGTCATATCAGTTAATATAACTAAAACATGCATATTTTTTTCGTATGCTAAATATTCTGCTGCAGTTAAGGCACATCTGGGTGTTAAAATCCTTTCAATTATTGGATCATTAGAAAGGTTAATGAACATTGAAACGCGCTCTAATACGCCGCTTTCTTCAAACTTGGTTCTGAAATAATTAGCAATATCGTTTTTTACACCCATAGCAGCAAATACTATACAAAAATTATTATCCTCTTCTTTATCTGCTATTTTAGCTTGCTTTACAATTTGAACAGCAAGTTTATTATGTGGCAACCCTGAATCGGAAAATATTGGTAATTTTTGTCCTCTAATCAGAGTAGTCAGTGCATCAATTGAAGATATACCAGTTCTTATGTAGTTTCTAGGGTAATTTCTAGAAACAGGGTTGATGGCAGCACCGTTGATATCTGCATACTTTTCAGCAAATATTTCTCCCAAGCCATCTATAGGTTTACCAGCACCGTTAAATACTCTACCTAATAATTCTGTTGATAATGGAATCTCAAGAGGTTTTCCGGTAAAATGAGTTGCTGTGTTTTCCATTGAAAGATCATTTGTACCTTCAAAAACTTGTATTACAACTCGCTTACCGTCTATCTGTACTATTCGGCCTTGCCTTTTAGTATTGTTTTTTAAATGTATTTCTACAAGTTCATCAAAACCAGCATTTTCCACATCATCAAGAACTATTAATGAACCATTTATTTCTTTTAATCCAACATGATGCAATGCCATATTAAATTATCTCCAATCTGTTTAAATTAACTATTTAATTGTTTTTTGTATGAATAAATCAATTTCATCATAATATGTGTCAAATTTGTCCAAATCATCATTAGGAATGTCATATTTTATTCTGGATAATTTTGTGAAAATGCCACTTTCAACTAAAACTGAAAATGGAATATTACGTGATATTAATTTGGACGCATTTTCATAAAAGTATATAATTATTTTCATCATTTGTTTCTGCTTTTCTAAAGTTACGTAAGCATCGTCCTTATGAAAGGCATTTTGCTGTAAGAAACCAACTCTTATAACTTTGGAAATTTCTATTACTAACTTTTGATCATCTGGTAAAACATCAGCTCCAATTAGCTTGACTATTTCCATTAATTTAGATTCTTCTGCGAGTAGAGCTGAAATTTTTTGCTTGATATCTAAAAAGTCTTCGCCGACTTCATGATCATAAAATTTCTTAAGGTCTTCATCATACTCACTGTAGCTTGTTATCCAATTTATAGCAGGATAATGTCTTGAATATGCAAGAGCTTTATCTAAAGCCCAAAAGCAACGAACAAATCTCTTTGTATTTTGGGTTACAGGCTCAGAAAAATCTGAACCTTGTGGAGAAACTGCTCCAATAATTGTTACGGATCCTTCGTTACCAGATAGGGTTTCCATATATCCAGCTCGTTCATAAAATTGAGACAATCTAGAAGGAAGATAAGCAGGGAAACCTTCTTCAGCAGGCATTTCTTCAAGTCTACCAGAAATTTCTCGAAGTGCTTCTGCCCAACGCGATGTTGAATCTGCCATTATAGCAACATGATAGCCCATGTCTCTATAGTATTCTGCTAATGTTATACCTGTATATATTGAAGCTTCTCTAGCAGCAACCGGCATATTTGAAGTGTTAGCAATTAAAGTGGTTCTGTCAGTTAGGGCTTTACCAGTTCTAGGATCAATCAAATCAGAAAATTCTTCCAAAACCTGAGTCATTTCATTTCCACGTTCACCGCAACCTACGTAAATTATGATATCAGCATCAGACCATTTTGCAAGAGCATGTTGAGTCATGGTTTTACCAGTACCAAATCCACCTGGAACAGCAGCTGTTCCACCTTTGGCGATAGGAAACATAGTATCTATTATTCTTTGCCCAGTTATTAACGGTTTTGATATGCTTAATCTGTTTTTAACTGGTCTTGCTACACGAATTGGCCATTTTTGACACAAACTTAATTCATTTATATTTCCGTCTTCGTCTTCAATTGTAACAATTGTGTCATTAACCTTATATTGACCATCTGGCTTAATTTCTTTTACTATACCACTTTTCAACAATGGTGATAGCATACATTTATGAGTAATCATTGATGTTTCAGGACAAGTTGCATATATCTCACCAGGATTTATTTTGTCACCAACTTTTACATTTATAGTAACATCATAAGTTTTTTCCTGATTTAAAGAAGGTATATCTGAACCGATCCCTATAAAAGCACCACTAGATTTTTCCATATCTTTTAATGGACGTTCAATTCCATCAAATATATTTGATATAATTCCTGGGCCTAGTGTTGCAAAAAGTGGTGTTCCTGTAGAATATATTGGTTCGCCAGGTTTTAATCCAGTTGTACTTTCATACACTTGAATTGTTGTTTCGTCTTCATTGATTGAAATGACTTCGCCTATTATTTTATCCTTACCAACATATACCATCTCCATCATTGAAAATTCCGTAGCTTTACGAGCTTTTATAACAGGTCCGTTTATGGAGAAAATTGTACTACTCAAATTTTTTCACCTCATTTCAATCATTTTTTATTATAAGTCCACTAGTTTTTAAAAAGTGTTGACGTTGATTATCAAGAATTGTGGAAATTGTTTTATCAATCATAACATTAGATTTGGGATCAAATGCAATAAATCCACCTAATTTATTATGATCATCTATTAATACTTCAGATATATTTCCACAGTTTAAAATATCTTCTTTAAACTTTAAATCTTCACGCCTAATTTTAATTTTAGCATTATTAAAATTAAATTCATCAAAAACTTGTTTGACTTTATTTAACAAATAGTTTTTGTATTCATCTGAATGTACGAAATTTAATATTTCATTTTCAGATTGTTTCATAACTTTTTCTATAAGTTCATTTCTGAAAGATAAAATTTCTTTTTTAAACTCCAAACTTTTTTTGGTCAATTTATAGTTAAATTCGGACTTTAAATGCCTAACACGATTTTGCATATAGGTGAAAATTTCTTCCAATTTTTGCTGCTTTGTATTATTAAGTTCTCTTTGCTCATACTTGGAAACATTTTGATTCATACGAGCAATTTTTTCATCAGCATCTTCTAGTATAGCTTCTTGAAAGCGTAAAAGCTTTTGCTTATCATATGACATAATAGAACACACTCTTCTCGTTTATATTTTTACACCTATTGATTCACGAACATATTCCGTTATAGTTTCGCTTATATTAGAATTACTGTGGCGATCGGGAATTTCTACAAGTAAGGGATATTTGCAATGTAGTTTTATATTGTAGATTTTTTCAGGACAAAGGCTCATAAGTTTATGTGAAATTAGAACAATAGCTATTTCTTTGTTTTTACATGTTTCGTCAATAGCACGGCTAAATTCCTCAACAGTATGTACCACAGTTCCTTCAATTCCGGCCAATCGCATTCCCATTTGTGTATCAATATTATCACTAATGCAGAAGAATTTCATTAAAATCACTTCCTTAGAATAGTAATATTAAGAATGAAATAATAAGTCCATATAGAGCAATTCCTTCACCAAAAACAACAAATATCATAGCTTTACCGAATGTTTTTGGGTTTTCACTATAAGCACCTATTGCAGCTGGAGTAGCTCCTCCAACAGCGATTCCTCCACCAATTGCAGAAATTCCTACTGATAATGCTGCACCTATATATTTCAAACCATTATTAGAAGCATTTTTTGCTGTTTCAGCTGCTTCGGCTGCAGAAACCATACCTGTTGCAAGCATTACAACAGATATTATAATTAGCATACCGAAAAACATACATAAATGTAGCATAAAACGATTTTTGACAGCAACTCCATTTTTAGCTGATGTTAAAATAGGAACAATTGGAATTAATGTCAATGCAATTGCAAAAAGTGGTAAAACAAATAAAAGAATATTCATGATCGAATCCTCCAAAAATTAATAATTTTGTACAATTTTAATATATAATAAAGTCTTTAAAATTATTTTGAAATTTTTTCAAAGACTACTTTAGCTGGTTCAAATGGTTTGCCATCTGAATTATAAAATCTACTAAATATTTCGTAGAAAATTAGACGCAGTGCTTGTATGGAAACTATAAGACCTTCCAATCCTATAACAAATACATTTCCAATGACTATGATTATTGGGTTTAATAATGTTCCTGCTGCCATATGAGAAAATTTTATAACAACCAACATTAATGCTGCGTGACTTAGAGCTAATCCACCTACACGCAAAAATGAAAGGGTATTTGAAAAATAGCTTAAAATTATGTCAATCATATCGAAAGAAGCATCTATTGCATTAAATTTTTCTAGCTTGTCTTTGTTATTGCTATTTAGTCTTTTATCAATTGCGTTTGATAAAGGTTTGCTGAAAAAAATTACAAATAATGGAAAAATAATAGCACATACTATAAATATAGGATTAAAAACATTTATACTTAGAACTATCATCAATATCATAGCTATTAATGAACTTCCATATACAGTAAGTCCAGCCAATCCATTATTAGAAAATAATGCATTTCCAATTTTACGATTTTTTAAATTAAGAAAGATATTTATAATCATAGATACAATTATTATAGCAACACCCAATACAAGAGAAAACATAAGTATTTTCATTGAGTTGGTTGACTCTAAAATGTTAAATGGAAATACAGAACCTAGTCCTACCATTTGCCAAAAGTTTGAAAAGAGTCCTTCAAATCCAAAACAAGATCCATAGGCTAAACCGCACAAAACACTGAATACGGAGCATCTAGTTAAAATTAATCCTATCACGTTTTTCTTTAGTTTCCATATTAAAAGTCCTGTGATAAACAGAACAATTCCTTGTCCCACATCACCAAACATGATACCAAACAAAATGCAATACACAAGACCAATATAGCTTGATGGATTTAAATCTGTATATCTTGGTAGTCCATAGGCTGAAACATACATTTCAAAAGGTTTAAATAGCCAGCATGTTTTTAGTTTCACAGGGGGAGTATGACTATTATTTTCTTCTGTTGACAAAGATTCAACAACTACTCCCGATACATCATCAAACATTTTTGTAAATGTACTAATATTATTTTGAGAAACAAATCCATTTATGTGAAACTTTTTTCGACCCACTACGGCAAATTTTCTATATGAAAAAGTATCGTGAAGCATTTTTATTTTACAGTACAGTCTTAATAAACGTTTTTCATTTTTATTTTTAAATGCATCGATACTAGATTGTATATTTTCCAATTTTGCTTTTTCTTCATCAATTTGAGATTCAATGTTTGAGATTGCAAATTGAGGAGTTCCTTGAACATAGTCTGGTATACAGTATTCTTCAAAATATAATGATTTAAAGCAATTATATGTTTCAAGTGAATATTTAATAGGTGTAATATATATTCCCCAACAAAAATCTGTATCTTTATCGAGTGGCAGAAAAAAGAAAAGTTTATCATCAAAATAAGAAGATTTTAAATAACTATCTATTGGCATTCTTCCAAATCGAACGTCTAAATATTTAGCTCTAAAAATGTTTTCTATGTTAACACTTAATTTAGACATATGTTTTATTTGTAATAATGACTGATTCATTAAATCAATCATTATATTTAATTTGGAAATTTCATTTACGTCTTTACTGATCTTATCAAAAACTTCGTCTACAAAATTATACGTATTATCATCTAATTCTAATGATTGATAATCTTCAAATTGAGGTTCAATATTTAACATTAAAAGTATTTTATTTATTTTGTTTAAAACATTAGTGTATGGATTTTGTTCACTTAAATTACTAAATCCATCAATTTTTGATTTTTCATCAACATTTTCTGGATGAAACATTTCACATTTCACTATTCTAAGTAATGTTTCATTTAAGTTTGATACTGTTCCTATAATATTTACAAAAGACATGGTATCTATAGCCATAAAATAACACCTCCTTTAATTTTATTTTACCAACAAGTTTTTGATTTCACTTGGAGGTACTTTATAGCGTATACCTTCAATGATATAAATTAAGTTTGAAATTTCTATTTGAGATAAAACATAAAATGCATAAAATACTGTAGAAACATTGTTTGATAAGTGTAAATAATGTTTGCATAACTTATGTTTAATTCTGGAAGTGTAGTTTTCTATATAGCAAACTTCTTTGTCAGATATCTTACTTATTTTATCATCATTTGCAAATAATTCTTTTATTAATTTGTTCATCTGATCTGAATCTGAAGAAGATATAACCTTTTCAATTTTATCTTTAGTAAGTAATCTGAAAAACGGGAAAATTCGTTTCTTTATCTGTTTAGGATCAGACTTAAATAAGATTTTTTCCCTGTATATATTGCACATATTTAAATTATCTAATCGGGTTCCCACTAGATGGTTTAGTTCTATTTTTTCAGATTTTTTTGTTTTATTGTTTATCATATTATATAACCGTTTGAAGAAGTGATTATACATCGAGTGTTCACAAGAAATATAATCGATTTTTGGACTTTCTTCTGTTGGTTTATTATTCAATAATATTTTGTAGTAATGAGTGCTAGATAAACATTCAAGCAAATCATCAAAAGACCTAACTTTAGCTAATTTCAGTAGATCAATACGACATTTTGATATAAGAAATCCAGGTAATGAAACAATGTATTCATTAGGATTATTTGCCTTTAGCAACAATATCATTCGTAATATTTCAAGTATTTCAAATTCTTCGATTATCATTTTGAACATATCATTTTCATTATTATTGTTATTTAAATAATGATATATTTTTGAATAATTCTCAAAAGCTTGTTTTCTGAGCAAATCTTCTAATTGGCCTCTGTGAATAGTAACTTCATTCACGTTAGCTAATATATTTGAATATGTTGTATTACTTTTAAGATATGTGGCAATATCTGGAACACTTTTGCAAGTAATAAGATCTTCATATTGTTTGGATTTTAACATGTTTCCATACATAGTTCGAGTTTTGGAAATAACCACATTATCAGAAAAAATAGACATTTTTAATCATCCTTCTTTGTAACTATATATTACTGAATTTATTGTGATAGTGTATTGGATACTATGTCTTTAACCCACTTTTTACAATTTTCTTCATATATTTGTTCTAAATTCTTTAAATCTGATTTATGTTTTTGCTCTAACATTGAAACTTGTTTTTCAAAAACTTCTATTTCATATTTTTCAACATCAGATAATTTTTTATTCGCTTCATTTTGAATAGATTCAATAATATCTTGTTTTTTCTTACCTATATTTTTTAATATTTTGCTATTTTCACTTTTTGCTAACGTAATCTTTTCTTGAGCAATTTTGTCAATCTTCAAAACTTCTGTTATTAATTGATCCATAAAGCTCACTCCTAATTTTAAGTCTTATTTTATGTAAAATATCACCATGATTGATACAGTACATTCTATCACATTTATGATTTTTTAACAAGAAATTATAAACACAAAAAAAATGATGAAATTTTATGGTTTTTGTGAAATGTGCACAAATACATCTATTATTAGTAGTTATTAATTTTTTGATTTATACTAAGTTAAATATATTTTGTTTTAATTTTTTAAGCTTTGTATTGGAGCAGGTATTGTTCCGCCACGTGATATGAATTTTGCAGGGGAGGATTGGCATACATTCATAACTGGACCTGAACCCAACAATCCACCAAATTCAAGTTCTTCGCCTATAGATTTATTTATAGCTGGAATTAACCTTACTGCCGTTGTTTTTGAATTTATCATTCCAATTGCTGCTTCATCTGCTATTATTGCAGATATTGTTTCTGGTGATGAATCACCAGGAATAACTATCATATCTAAGCCAACAGAGCATACCGCAGTCATGGCTTCAAGTTTTTCTATCTTTAATGTTCCGCATCTGGCTGCGTCAATCATGCCAGCGTCTTCTGTTACAGGTATAAAAGCGCCAGATAATCCACCAACTTTTGAGGAGGCCATTACGCCACCCTTTTTTACGGCATCGTTAAGCATTGCTAAAGTTGCCGTAGTTCCAGGACAGCCACATTTTTCTAATCCAATTTCTTCCAATATGTGTGCTACAGAATCGCCAATGGCTGGGGTAGGGGCTAAAGATAAATCTACAATGCCAAATGGCATATTTAATGATTTAGCCGCTTCTGTTCCCACCAGCATTCCAGCTCTTGTTATCTTAAATGCTGTTTTCTTGATTACTTCTGAAATTTCAGTTATATTCGAATTTGGACATTTTTTTATTGCGGAATGCACCGCTCCTGGACCAGATACTCCTACATTAATAATGCAGTCTGGTTCACCAGGTCCATGAAAAGCTCCTGCCATAAAAGGATTATCATCTGGAGCATTACAAAACACTACCAGTTTTGCTGCGCCAATACAATTTCTATCTGATGTCATTTCAGCTGTTTTTTTAATTGTTTTTCCCATTAATGCAACAGCATCCATATTTATACCGGATTTTGTTGAACCAATATTCACTGATGAACAAATATAATTGGTTTCTGATAAAGCGTATGGAATAGATTCTATTAATTCTTTGTCACCGGCTGAAAATCCTTTTTGTACTAGTGCAGAGTAGCCACCAATAAAATCTACGTTACATGTTTTTGCAACTTTTTCAAGAGTATATGCAAATTTAATTGGATTTTGTTTAGTGCATGATGATATTATAGATATGGGAGTAACGGCAATTCTTTTGTTAATTATAGGTATACCATATTTACTTGATATGTTCTCGCACACACTAACTAAATTTTCAGCTTTTTTGCATATTTTATCATATACTTTCTCGCAGGCTATGTCGATAGATGGATGGATGCAGTCTAAAAGGGAAATTCCCATAGTAACAGTCCGTATATCCAAATTTTCATTTTCGATCATAGCTATTGTTTCCATAATATTATTTGTATTAATCATGAAATGTTTTTCTCCCTTTTATATTTTGTGCATAGAATTAAAAATATCTTCGTGCATAACGTGAATTTTCATGCCTAATTCTTTACCAACATTTTCCATTTCTTCTTTAAATTCTTTCAAACTAGATTTTATATTATCTATGTCAACAACCATAATCATATTGAACATGGTATTTATTATGTTTTGGTTAACTTCTAGTACATTTGAATTATAGTTTGCACACATGGTACTTATTTTGGCAAGAATTCCTACCTGATCTTTACCCATAACAGTTATAATAGCCTTCATAAAACCTCTCCCTAAAAATTATAAATTGTATATTGTTACTAGTTTAAGTTTGATAAATAATCGTCTATTGCTTTTGCTGCAGTTTTTCCAGCTCCCATAGCTAAAATTACTGTGGCAGCGCCAGTTACTACATCACCACCTGCGTAAACTCCTTTTCTGGAAGTTAAGCAAGTTTGTTTATTTACTATCAATCCACCCCAATCATTTGTGTTGAGACCTGGTGTATTGTTTTTTATTAGTGGATTAGGTGATGTTCCTATAGATACTATTACACAATCTACGTCTATTTCGAAATCACTATTTTCTTTTTTTATAGGACGTCTTCGGCCAGATTTATCTGGTTCGCCTAAGGTCATTTCAGAACATATTATTTTATCTACAAAATAATTGGAATCGCCGTGTATTGCTACTGGATTGCACAAAGTCTTAAAAATTATTCCTTCTTCTTTGGCATGTTCAATTTCTTCTAGTCTTGCTGGCATTTCTTTTTCACTTCTTCTGTATATTATATATACTTCTTCAGCACCAAGACGTTTTGCCGATCTAGCAGCATCCATTGCAACATTTCCTCCGCCAACTACGGCGACCTTTCTACATTTCTTTATAGGTGTTTTTGAGCTTGGCATATAGGCTTTCATGAGATTTATTCTAGTTAAAAATTCGTTGGCAGAGTAGACTCCATTTAAATTTTCTCCTGGAATATTCATAAAGCGGGGAAGTCCTGCGCCTGAACCAATAAATATAGATTTATAGCCTTGCTCAAAAAGTTCATCTACAGTTAAACTATTACCAATTACTATATTTGTTTTTATTTCTACACCTATATTTTTCAAATTTTGTAATTCTTTTTCAACAATATTTTTAGGCAATCTAAATTCGGGAATGCCATATACTAATACACCGCCTGGAACATGAAGCGCTTCAAATATAGTTACTTGATATCCTTTTTCTGCTAGATCTCCAGCACAAGTTAAACCAGCAGGACCAGAACCTACAATTGCTACTTTATAATTGTCGTTGCTTTTTATTTTAGGCTGTTTCTTTACATTTTTGTTATGCCAGTCTGCAACAAATCTTTCTAGACGTCCTATTGCAACTGGTTCGCCTTTAATTCCCCTTACACATTTACTTTCACACTGTACTTCTTGTGGACAAACACGACCGCAGACGGCTGGCAAAGAAGATGATTTTCTTATTATTTCATATGCTTCTTCATAATTTTTTTCTTTTATCTTAGCAATGAAATTAGGTATATCTATAGAAACAGGACACATTGATGTGCAAGGTTTGTTCTTGCAGTGTAGGCATCTATTTGCTTCATCGAGTGCTTGTTCTTCAGTATATCCTAAAGCTACTTCATCAAAATTTGTGATTCTATCAGAAGGATCTTGATGAGGCATTTTGTTTTTTTCTAAGCTCATATTTGGCATTTTTAATTTACTCCTTCGAAAAGATTGCAAGTTTTTTCATATGACTTTTGTTCAAAATTTCTATACATTTTGGACTTATGTATTGCTTCATCAAAATCAATTAAATGTCCATCAAAATCTGGTCCATCTACACAGGCAAATTTTGTTTTTCCTCCAACGGTTATCCTGCACCCTCCACACATTCCTGTTCCATCTATCATTATTGGGTTCATTGATACAATTGTTTTTATATTGTATTTTTTTGTTAATTGACAAACAAATTTCATCATTATCAAAGGGCCAATAGCGATTATTTCATCATATTCTTCACCATTTTGTATAAGCTTTTCTAAGGCTTCTGTTACGAGTCCTTTGTTTCCAATGGATCCATCATCGCTCATAAGTATTAATTTGTCTGAAATTTTCTCAAATTCATCTTTCAAAATAACTAATTCTTTATTTCTAAAACCTATAATTGAATGAACAACTGTGTTTTGTGAATGTAAATATTTTGCAGTTGGATATGCTATTGCACATCCAACACCTCCACCTATTACAGCAACTTTTTTTAAATTATCCAATTTTGAAGCCTTGCCCAAAGGACCAACTACGTCATGAATATAGTCGTTTTCATTAAGACAATTTAGTTGTTTTGTCGTTGCTCCAACTATCTGAAATATTATAGTTATTGTGCCAGATTTTTTATTACAATCTGCAATGGTTAGTGGAATGCGTTCACCATCTTTGTCTACTCTTAATATTATAAATTGCCCAGGCTTAGCTTTATTTGCTACAATGGGGGCTTTTATTTCCATTAAAGATATTGTACTATGTAAAATTTTCTTTCTTATGATTTTAAACATTTAAATAAACCTCCAAATGTTTTAACTAGTATTGATTATAGGTATAGAAATTTGTAATTTGATTAATATATTATACTATAAACTTAATATGTATTCAATAATAACGTTTAAAATCTAAAACAATATTAAATTTATTCATTTTTTAACAGAGTATGTTATTGGAATTTGTGGTATTTTTTATAACATAGATATATTTTGTTTATCATATATATTGTGTTAATAATAAGGTGTTTGAAAGTTATATTTTTATTTGTTATAATGTTGACTAATACATAGTTTTGATTTTAATGACTTTGGTTTTGTTTTATATTAAATTTAATAGAATTGGAGATTATAGTAATGATAGTTATGAATCAAAAACAAAAAATTATGCTTTTAAGAATATTGTTATCTGTTATTTTTTTGATCTCTATTTTGTTTTTTTCTATTTCTGGATGGATTAAGTTTTTTTTGTTTTTAATTCCATATTTTATTATTGGATGGGATGTTGTTTATAAAACCATTAAACATTTATGTAAGTTGGATTTGCTAGATGAAAATTCACTTATGTTTATTGCAACAGTTGGTGCTTTTGCTTTGGGAGAATATGCTGAGGCAGTTATTGTTATTTTGTTATATCAAATAGGAGAGTTGTTCCAGAATTGTGCTGTGGATTATTCTCGAAAATCTATATCTTCTTTGATGGATATAAGACCAGATTATGCTAATTTGAAATGTGAAAATGATATATTGAAAGTTGAACCAGAAACAATAAATGTAGGGGATATTATAGTTGTAAAACCTGGGGAAAAAATACCATTGGATGGTATTATTGAAAAAGGCTCTTCAACTGTAGATACTTCCTCTATGACTGGTGAATCTATTCCTAAGTTTTTTGATAAAGGAGATGCGGTTGTTAGCGGGTATGTAAATATAAGTGGATTATTGGAAATTAGAGTGAATAAAGTTTTCGGTGAGTCTACTGTTGTTAAAGTTTTAGATTTAATTGAAAATGCTAAAAACAAGAAAGCTAAATCTGAAAATTTTATAAGAAAATTTGCTAAATATTATACACCCTGTGTGGTTGTGGCAGCACTTTTATTAGCTATATTTCCAGCATTTTTATTTAATCAAGATTTTGGTATTTGGATCGAGCGTGCATTGATTTTTTTAGTTATTTCTTGTCCGTGTGCTTTAGTTATTTCTATTCCAATGAGTTTATTTGGGGGAATTGGAGGTGCATCTAAAAACGGTATATTAGTTAAAGGCGGAAATTATTTAGAAATATTATCAAAAATTAATACCGTAATTTTCGATAAAACAGGAACATTAACTAGTGGGACATTTGATGTTATTTCCATAAACGCTATTAATTTAACGGAATCAGAATTAATTGAATTAGCTGCACTAGCTGAGTTTCATATAAATCACCCTATTGCCAATTCGATTAAGCATAAATATGGCCATGAGGATATAGATGAATTTAGAATTAATAAAGTAACACAAATTGATGGTATGGGGGTTGAGGCACTCATTGATGGAAATAAAGTTTGTGTGGGAAATTCAAAGTTTATGGAGCATAATCGAATAAAGTATGATATTAATTATGATATTGGAACGATTGTTTATATTGCATTGAATGGAGAATATGTTGGAAACATAGTTATAGCTGATGAAATAAAAGCAAACTCGAAAAGAACTATTGAAAAATTGAAAAAAGAAAATATTAATGATGTTGTTATGCTTACGGGTGATAGAAAAACTATAGGGGAAAGTGTTGCTAAAAAATTAGACATTAATAATTGTTATAGTGAGTTGTTGCCAAATGAAAAAGTGGAAAAATTGGAACAGTATATACATAAAGATAATGATAGAAAAACAGTTGCATTTGTTGGAGACGGTGTTAACGATGCACCGGCACTGTCGTTAGCTGATGTTGGTATTGCCATGGGTGCTATTGGATCACAAGCTGCTATGGAAGCTGCAGATGTTGTAATAATGGATGATGATGTGGAAAAAATTCCAATAGCTATCAAAATATCTAAAAAGACAATGGTTATTGTGAGACAAAATATAGTGTTTTCTTTGGGCGTTAAAGCTGCAATTTTACTTTTAGGTGCGGTAGGAATTACTAATATGTGGTTTGCAATATTTGCAGATGTCGGTGTTTCTATACTTGCAATATTAAACGCACTAAGATCTCTTAGAATTAAATCTAGATAATTAAATGTATAAAAAATACACGGTAACTTTTATGTATAAGTTTACCGTGTGTTTTTTGTCTTTATTAATTAAAGTATTCTATACCAGCCTTGAATATTTGCTGATCTTTAACGTTAGGTATATTTTTATATAAATTATTTCCTATTCGTTCACTATGACCCATTTTTCCAAATATTCTACCGTCCGGTGACGTTAAACCTTCTATTGCGTAGAATGATCCATTTGGATTATATGGCATGGCCATGGTGGCATTACCATTAACGTCGGCATATTGAGTAGCTATTTGACCATTTTTGATCATACTTTTTATTGTTTGTTCTGCTGCTATTAGACGACCTTCACCGTGTGAAATTGGAACTTTAAATGTTTCTCCAACTTGTGCGTATTTTAACCAAGGGGACTTATTTGAAGCAATTCTAGTATTAACAATCATAGACTGATGACGACCTATTGTGTTATATGTAAGTGTAGATAGATTTTGTGAAGGATCGGTTATTTCACCGTGCTCAATCAGACCTAATTTAATTAATGCTTGAAATCCATTACAAATTCCTAACATTAATCCATCGCGTATTTTTAGGAGACTATTGAGCTCTTGTTTTATAGCATTGTTTCTGAAAAATGCTGTTATGAATTTACCAGATCCGTCCGGCTCGTCTCCACCAGAGAATCCCCCAGGTATCATTACTATATTTGCTGTTTTTAGTTTTTTAGCAAATTTGTCTATTGATTCAGATATACTAGATTCTGTCAAGGTATTTATTACAAAGACGTCGCATGTTGCCCCATACTTTTTAAATTGTCTCACTGTATCATATTCGCAGTTAGTTCCTGGAAATACTGGTATTAATACAATAGGTGAGGCAGTTTTAATTGAAGGTGACTTTAGTTTTTCTTTGCTTTGATATGCTATGTTTGTTATTTGAGTGGAATTAGTATTATCTACTTTAGTTGGATAAATTGATTCTAGTTTTTTGTTATATGCTATTTCAACATCAGCTAGGTCTACTATGATTTTAGAATTTTGTTTAATGACATAATCTTCAATCGTTTTACCGATTATATTTAAATTATCATCATCTTTATTTAATTCAACCACAAAACCACCGTATGTTGCATTAAACATAGTTTTGTCATCTATATTTTTATCAAAATTAAATCCGATTTTGTTACCAAAGCACATTTTGGATATTGCTTCGGCAACTCCTCCCATGCCAATAGCCCATGCTGATTTAATTTTATTGTTTGAAATTAATTTTTGCACAGTAGAGAATGTTTGAGCAATGCTATCATAATCAGGTTGTGAATTGTCCTGACTATTTGGTATGATTAATGCCACTTTGTTTCCGGCTGCCTTAAATTCAGGAGATATTACATTTTGGGTGTTTGCTAGAGAAACAGCAAATGAAACTAGAGTTGGAGGAACATCTATATCTTCAAATGTTCCGCTCATCGAATCTTTTCCTCCAATAGAAGCAATTTTTAACTCCATTTGAGCTTTAAGAGCTCCTAAAAGGGCGGAAAAAGGCAATCCCCATCGTTTAGGATCATTTTTAGTGCTAGGGAAATATTCTTGGAATGTTAACCAGCATTTTTCTGTTGAACCACCTGCAGCAATAATTTTGGCTACAGAATCAATTACCGCATATTGAGCAGCGTAAAACGGGCTTTGTGAAGATAAAAACGGGTCAAATCCCCAAGACATTATTGATGCTGTTGAGGTGTTATCTACTGTCGGAATTTTTGATACCATAGCTTGAGTTTCCGTTGTCTGATTTTCTCCACCAAGTGGCATCAATACAGAAGATGCACCTATAGTTGAGTCGAAGCGCTCAACAAGACCTTTTTGTGAGCAAATATTTAAATCGCTAAGATGTTTTAACCAGTCTTCTTTGATGTTTTTACGATTAAATATAGGTTTTATATCTTGATTTGTAACTTCAATATTTGTTGTTTTTTCAGCGCCGTTTGAATTTAAAAATTCTCTGGAAATATCAACTATATTTTGACCATTCCATTCCATAATTAGACGGTTCGTATCGGTTATGTCGGCTACTTTAGTTGCCATTAAGTTTTCTGATTCAGCTTTCATTAAAAACATCTGCATGTTTTCTTTTGATATTACGACAGCCATTCTTTCTTGAGATTCTGATATTGCGAGTTCAGTTCCGTCTAACCCCTCGTATTTTTTTGGCACTGAGTTTAAATTTATGTGTAAGCCGTCTGCAAGTTCTCCAATTGCTACTGAAACTCCACCAGCTCCAAAGTCATTACATCTTTTTATTATGCGAGTTATTTCTGGATCTCTAAAGAAACGTTGAATTTTTCGTTCTTCTGGAGGATTTCCTTTTTGTACCTCTGCACCACATGATTTTAGTGATGTTGTGTCATGTGATTTGGATGATCCTGTGGCACCACCGCAGCCATCTCGACCAGTCTTTCCACCCAATAGTATAACAACATCTCCGCAAGCTGGAATCTCTCTTACAACATTTGCTTTTGGAGCTGCACCAACAACAGCACCTATTTCCATTCTCTTTGCAACATACCCTGGATGATATATTTCTTTAACATGACCAGTTGCTAGTCCAATTTGATTGCCGTATGATGAGTATCCGTTTGCAGAAGTTGTTACTATTTTACGTTGAGGAAGCTTTCCGTTTATTGTGTCTTTCAAAGGAACAGTAGGGTCAGCCGCGCCAGTAACTCTCATAGCTTGATATACGTAGGAACGGCCGGATAGAGGGTCTCTAATTGCACCTCCCAAACAAGTTGCTGCTCCACCAAACGGTTCAATTTCAGTTGGATGGTTATGGGTTTCATTTTTGAACATTAACAGCCAATCTTCTAAATTTCCGTTGGATTCTACTTGGATTTTTACTGAGCAAGCATTTATTTCTTCGCTTTCATCAAGATCTTTTAGGTATCCATCAGATTTTAATTTTTTTGCAGCAATAGTAGCGATATCCATTAAAGTTGTAGGCTTGTTGTCTCTACCAAGTGATTTTTTTATTGCCTTGTATTCTTCAAATGTCTTTGCAATTTCACTATCGTCTATCTTTATATTCTCTATTTTAGTTAAAAAGGTTGTATGGCGACAGTGATCGCTCCAGTATGTATCTATAACTTTAATTTCGGTTATTGTTGGGGGTCTGTGTTCTACATTTTTAAAATAGTTTTGGCAAAATTTTATATCATCTAAATCCATAGCTAGTCCATTTGAATTTATTAAATCAACTAACTGTTGTTCGTTCATATCATTAAAATCATCTATAATATCAATGCTTTGTGGTATATTATATGGTGTTTTTAACGTTGATTTTTCTTCCAATGAGGCTTCTTGACATTCGATAGGATTAATTATATACGATTTTATTTTTTGTAGGTCATTGGGAGTTATATTTCCTTCAAATATGTATATTTTTGCGGTTTTAACGGTTGGCCTTTCGCTGCATGAAGCGATTTGTATGCATTGTTCACATGAGTCCGCTCTTTGATCAAATTGACCAGGCAAGTATTCAGATGCTATTATATTTTTTGCATTAGGAAGATCTGTATAAAAGTTGTCAACCTGTGGTTCGGAAAAAATTGTTGTTTTTGCCTTTTCAAAAACGTCTTTTTCAATATTTTCAATATCATACCTGTTAATTATTCTAGTATTTTCTAAATTAGCTATACCCAAAGTATTTTTTATATCCCAATTTAGTTTTTTTGCTTCGACAGCAAATTCATCTTTTTTTTCAACGTATATCCTATAAACAGACATAAGTTCCTCCTAATTTTTTGTTTTTTTTATATCTATAAGCTCTCCGATACAGAACGTATCTTCACAAGCTTTTATTCTAACATATTTTATTTGACCACACAAGTTGGAGTTTGATTTTGTTTTAACTAAGATATAATTTCTTGTATATCCTGTGTAAACATCATTCTCTTTGGTTTCATATAGTACTTCATGAATTTGATTTATTTGATTTTTCATAAATATTTGATTGGATTTTTGTGCTATTTTTTTCATTCTTTGAACTCTAATTTGTTTTTCTTGTTTTGTTATTTGATTTGGCATTTTGGCAGCTCTAGTTCCTTGTCTTATTGAGTATGGGAATATGTGAACTCTGGAAAAATTTATTTCTTCTATGAATTTTAGCGATTCATTAAATTCATCTTCAGTTTCTCCTGGGAAACCTACCATTATATCAGTGGTAATTGATGGATTTTCAAATGTATCAAATATGTATGATGTTAAGTTTCTATACAGATTCGTATCATAATGTCTTCCCATGCGCTTTAAAACACTATCCGATCCACTTTGAAGGGCTAAATGAAATTGTGGACAAAATTTCTTTTCTTTTGACAATTCTAATATATCGTTTTTGGTTAAAAGATCCGGTTCAATCGATCCTAGTCTAATTCTTCTGATTTGGTCTATATTAGCTGCTATTTTTACCGCGTCTAGTATATTGGTGTTTTCAAGATCTGCTCCGTATGAAGACAAATTTATTCCAACAAATACTATTTCTTTGTATCCATTTTCAGCTAAAATATTTAGTTCTTTTTGTAAAACATTTAATGGTTTAGATCTTATGAATCCTCTTGCTTTTGGAATTATGCAATATGAACAATATCTATTACAACCGTCTTGGATTTTTATAAATGCACGGGTCCTATCGGAAAATTTTCTGATTGTTAAATTTTCAAATTGGTCTCCTTGTTTATGCGATTTTATATCTATTATTTTTTTCCCGTCACTTAAAAATTGATTTATAATATTGGGAAGATTCGATCTATTTGCGGTTCCGGTAATTATATCGACATTTTTTAGGTTTTGCATTTTTTCTGGAAAAGCTTGTGGAAAGCAGCCTGTTATTACGATGATTGAATTGGGATTAATTATCTTAAATTTATGTATTGATTGTCTTGCTTTTTTGTCTCCAATTGATGTTACTGTACATGAATTTATTACATATACGTCCGCAAAATCAGAAGTGTTTACAATTGTCCAGCCGTTTTCAAAAAACAAGTTTTTTAATGTTTCTGTCTCATATTGATTTACTTTACAGCCTAGTGTAAAAAAAGATATTTTCACGAATCTTACTCCTAACAATTTTTGTATTTCGTTAAATATTATCAAAATAAAAATATTTTTATATCTAAAATTTAGTTGACTAACAAAATGTTAGCTGATAAAATGTATGTGAAATGTAGTTTGTTTATATTTATCGTGTGGAGGATGTTATTTATGAAAGAATTTAATATTATGCTCGGAACAATTAACGATGTAAAAGAATTTGTTAACACAGTTAGTCAGTACGATTTTGATATCGATCTTTCTTCAGGAAAATATGTTGTTAATGCTAAATCTATAATGGGTATATTTAGTTTAGATCTTACAAAAAAGATAAAATTGACAGCACATACTGATGATGATGGTTTCTTTGAAAAAATAAAAAAGTACATGGTATCGTAGATTTTGTTGTTTGTGACTGTCGCTAAAGCATATATTGCTTTGGTGACGTTTTATTATGTTTTTATTTTTTAATATAAAAATACTAATTTTATAAATTTTGATAGCCAAATTAATTTTACAATATATTTTGTTTATTTGCAATAATGTTTTGAAAGTGTGGCTTTATTTCAATTTATTTGACAAAATTAGTTAATTAATATATATTTGGATTGCAGTTAGTTAACAATAATATTTGTGAATGTTAAATTTAGTTAAGTTATTTTTTGGAGGAGTATATTATGCCAAAGATTTATTATAGTGATGATTGTAATTTGGGAGTTTTGAAAGATAAAACTATTGCAATTATAGGATTTGGTAGTCAGGGACATGCCCATGCATTAAATTTAAGAGATAGTGGTTTTAATGTTGTTGTTGGATTATATGAGGGCAGTAAAAGTGCCAAAAAAGCTCTTGAGGCTGGATTTGAAGTTATGAGTGTTGCCGAAGCAACTAAGATTTCAGATATAATTATGATATTGATTCCAGATGAGCTTCAAGCCGATGTATACAAGGAAAGCATTGAACCTAATTTGAGCGATTCTAAAGCTATCGCGTTTGCTCATGGATTTAATATTAACTATGGACAAATTGTTCCATCTGAAAATATTGATGTTTTTATGATTGCACCAAAGGGACCGGGACATTCTGTTAGAAGTGAGTATATTGATGGCCGTGGAATACCGTCTTTGGTTGCAGTATATCAAGATGTGACAGGGAAGTGTTTAGATATTGCTTTGGCATATGGGGCAGGAATAGGATCTGCTCGTGCAGCTATTATGGAAACTACATTTGAAATTGAGACAGAAACTGATTTATTTGGAGAGCAGGCTGTTTTGTGTGGCGGTGTGTGTGCATTAATGAAAGCTGGTTTTGAAACGTTGGTTGAAGCTGGATATTCTCCAGAAAATGCTTATTTTGAATGTATTCATGAAATGAAACTTATTGTAGATTTAATTTATCGTGGCGGCTTTAATTTTATGCGTTATTCAATTTCAGATACAGCTGAATATGGTGATTATACTACAGGAAAACGTATAATAAACGAAGATACAAAAAAAGAAATGAAGAAAATTTTGTCGGAAATACAAGACGGAACATTTGCAACAAAGTGGATTGCTGAAAATAAGAATGGTAGACCTCAAATGAATGCGTTTAGAAAGCTTGCAGCTAAGGAACAATTTGAGAAAGTTGGAAAAGAACTTAGAAAAATGTATAAATGGAATGACGACGATATTTATTCTGAAACAAAATAGTTTGTTTTTGATATTTATTTATGTTATTTAATTTAGGATTTTGTTATCTTGGGAGTGGATTAAATGAATAAAAAATCCGGTATAATCAACGGTATTATAATTGTATTATCTGTGATTGTATTAATGGGATATATAATTTTTGTGGATGGATTAGACAATATACTTGGTGCGTTTTCTAGGTGTAAAATAGAGTGGCTTTTAATTGGTATATTGGCGATGGTTGGATATTGGTGCTTGGAAGGACATATATTGAATAAAGGACTTGGTATATTTAATCGCAAGTTGAAAGCAAAATATAGTATAAAAAATTGTATGATAGGTCAATTTTTTAACAGTATTACTCCTTCTGCTACAGGAGGACAACCTATACAGGCTTACTATTTAAATAGATGTGGGGTGGGGTATGGTTTTGCTACAAGTGCCTTATTACTCCGATTTATATCGTTTCAATTTTCCTTAACCTGTCTATGTGTTTTGGTTATGATATTCAAATTTAATGAGTATGCTGCTCAAATTCAAGGATTTACTGTGTTAATGTTAGTTGGATTTACGATAAATACTTGTGTTGCAATTGTTCTTATATTAATTGGATTTAATAAAAAAATTGCATTGATTATAATGAGATTTTTTGTTAGAGTTTTAGGTAAATTAAGGATTTTGAAGGATGTTAATAAAAAATTAGAGTTTGTTGACGATGAGGTTGAATTGTTTAGCAAAGGATTTTCTACAGCTATTGAAAATAAAAAAATTATTGTAAAGATGTTTTTTTTAAGTACTTTGCAAATTATAGTATTTTATTCTGTTAATGTTATTATTGCGTTGTCATTTGGAATTAATATTGATTTGCACTCTATATTTCACATCATTGCAGGTGCTGCGTGTGTGCAGATGAGCAGTACTTTTATTCCTTTGCCTGGAGCAGCTGGTGGAGCAGAGCTATCTTATTATGTTATATACGGTAGTGTATTTGAGGCTGGCCAATTAAGTGCTGCTGTTTTACTTTGGAGAATATATACTTTTTATATGCCAATTGTTGTTGGATTGTTTTTTTCCAAAGATTTATTTGGTAAGAAAATTGATGGGGGTTTCTAGTTATAAACAAAATAAAAAACAGCTTCTATTTTTATGAAGCTGTTTTTTTATTATTTTAAAATGTTAATTATCACTTTTAACCTTTTATTTTGCGAAGAAATTAAATACATTTTTTCCCCATTTAAATGCTTTTGCGACTTTGCTGTCTTTTTTATTGTCTTTTTTACCTAGACCAGCATAATCTAGCGCCTTGTTTTTAAGATTATTCGTTACATAATTAACAATCTTATCTTTTGCTTTTGTCAAGAGTCCGTTATCATAAGCATATCTTAAACCACCATTTATAGGATAAAGTGCGGTATCTCCTATAATATAAGAAGCATCTTTAACTGCATTAATAGCCTTTGAACCTGCTGTATTAACATCAAATCTTTTAAGAGCATCCTGGGTATTTATTACATTGTTTCTAAGAGATAGCATATTATTTTCAATTGCTAAATAACCAGCGGATTTGTTGCCATCTTGCAAGCATTTAATGCGATCACTTTCTTTATCAATAGCTTTACGTTGTTCTTCGTTTGCACTAATGTCAACGAATTTGAAATTATCATTTGCGTTATCTGCTTTTACCTCTTTTGTTTCAAATAAAGGTAATTCTCCTGTATCATATTTGGTAATAGCTTCTTTTTCAATAATTTCGAAATCACTAAAGTTATTGTTTGATTGCTGTGAGTATAGGCAATTGTCATGTTGTTCTTGATTAACATCTGTTGTTTTAACTGCCATTGTTGGCAAAGACATAGAAGCTACCGATAATGTTGCTAATGTTGTTGCTAATAATTTCTTTATCATTTTTATATCCCCTCTTTTAATTTAATCAAATCAAAATATTTAATTATTTCTAAGATCGATCTACAATTAAGAGTATATATAGTGAATGTGTACTGGGTGTGTTTTTTGTATGAAGTAATTGTTAATAATTGTTAATAAATGATTAAATATAAAAGATATGTTTTGGGTGTGTTGTTTATGTTTAACTTAATTTTTTAAATAAAAAACAGCTTCTACTTTTGTGAAGCTGTTTTTTGTATAATACATTTCTTATATATGCTTATTTTTTATTTTATATTGATTTTTAAAGTGATTCCATCTAATGCAATTCCTTTGGATTCTGTGATTTTTAGTTTTTGTTCTTCTGACAAGCCAATAGTCTCTCCACTATGTAACTCAATATTATTATTAATGACATATCCCGTTATTTCTATAATTAAGTTACGTAATTCATTCATATCTGAGTTATTGTCGGAATATATTTCAATTTCTTTGTATCCAAATCTATATAGTCCATATGTATAAAATCCTTTTATGTTTTTATCACCATAGATTCCGAACCATATTGAATTAAAAATTGGAAAACTTTCAGTATTTATTATTTCACTTGTTTCTATATAAAATTTTGGTTCGTAAATCACTCCATCTGAATACAATGCAACTGCATTATGTTGTTTTAAACATGATGAAGAAATTTTTACAAGTAATTCTTCTTTTTCCTTGACATTTTCTTCTCCCATTATACCTATTATAATATATGACTTATGTGTGCTTACAGTTTGTTCGGCGTTTTTCCATAAATAGTTTGCTTTTGCATTATATTCTGCCTCGTTATTTGGGATTCTAGAATCTATAAAACTAATGAAAATTCTTATGTTGTTTATATTTCCACATATTGTGTCATCTTTATCTGCGACATCGTCAATAATTAAGTTCCAGTCTGTTCTGATATCATCAATAAGTTTTTGCTTTGACCAAATTGTCTGACTTAACAACACAAAACTAATGCATGGACGGTCTTTATTTGTTTTACACTTGTTTTTATTATTAACCTTTTTTCTTTTGAAAAAGTTAAATAATCCCATAATTTATTCTCCTTTTTAATGCTATATAATAATGGATGGTTTCTTTGCAAAAAAATATCACCCTAAAAAGGATGACATTTTAACTCTATTTTAATTCCAACAAATTTGTTGATGGCTGGGGTGGAAGGATTCGAACCCTCGGAATGCCAGAGCCAGAATCTGGTGCCTTACCGCTTGGCGACACCCCAGTATTAAAAAAACTCCACCTTAACTTAGTGAAGTTTTAAAATGGCTGGACCGGCTGGATTCGAACCAGCGGAATGACGGAGTCAAAGTCCGTTGCCTTACCACTTGGCGACGGTCCAATAAAACTAAACCAACCTCTCTAAACAAATGGGGTGGATAGTGGGAATCGAACCCACGACCTCCAGAGCCACAATCTGGCGCGCTAACCAACTGCGCTATACCCACCATATATTTATGATATTATATGGTGCGCCAATCAGGGCTCGAACCTGAGACCTACTGCTTAGAAGGCAGTTGCTCTATCCAACTGAGCTATTGGCGCATCTAAAATGCAGTAATAAAACACAAAAATGGAGCGGGTGATGGGAATCGAACCCACACAACCAGCTTGGAAGGCTGGGATTCTACCATTGAACTACACCCGCACAACAGATTTCTATCTCGATCTCAATCGATCACGATAACGATTATATCAGAATAATTTGTGACTGTCAAGCTTAATTTTAAAAAAAGTAAAAAATTTTTCAAAAATATTTAAATTGTAAAAAAACATAATCGTTATCGGTTATTAATTGTATATTATGCTAAATATATACCTGCAAAAAAGCAGGTTACATTAAATGTTAACCTGCTTTTTTGAAAATGTTTTGGGTAATTTTATATTTTCATTTTCTATATCCATCTGTATTGAACGAGAGGATTTTAGTATTTTTATGAATTCTTTTTCATAATCTTTACGTTCTTGTTCTTTTAATGAAAAATAATCTACCAGTCCTTCTATTTTTACTTTGTTATCATTATTGTTTAAAGATAAAAATTTATTTATAACTTTTTTATCCTGTTCATTATTTATTTCTACTATATTGTCTTCCTCAATTTGGTGATTTACAAGATAATCCATAGAAATATTAAAATATTCTGCTACTCTTTTTACTTTTTCTACGCTAGGTGAGCTTTTTTTCCACGTATATAATATACCTCTAGAGACTCCTATTTGTTTTTCTAATTCAAAAATTGTAATTTTGTTTTTATCACAAAGATTTTTAATAATATAGAATATGTTCAAATACAGCACCTCATTTAATATGTAATTCATAAATTTAATATGTAATTCATAAATTCATAGAATCTATTGACAATTGTATTTTGAAAAGGTATAATCGAAGTCATAATCAACCGTAAGGATTGCAATTATGTCATTATGATCCGTTACTTTATTATAGTAATATTTGTTTTGTTTGTCAAACTATAATCGTAAATTGTGTCGAATTTATTCATTAATTATTTGAGTTGAATAGGTTTGCTTTAATTGTATTTTAAGTTAATTTAATGATGTAAATGCTTTTATGTTAGATGCAGTGTTAAATAGTGTTTTGTGGTCGTTGCTTAAAACAGCTAGGATACATTTGTAAATATCAGTTGTTTTGGCTTCCATCTCTTTTTTCATTTTTTTTGCTAGGTCTTCAGTTGGACAAAATAGAGCCAGATCTATTAAATTGCTACCGGTTTCTTCTAACACCAAATTTACTATATAACCATCTGTTTTCTTTTTTACAGTTACTTGACGGCCTTTGTTTTGTCTATCTTTTGTTATTAAGTTTTTAAGCCCAATTAGTGTTTTGTTTATCGTCGATTTGGGAATGTTATTTTTTAAGGTTACGGCAGTTTCTTTTCCTAGTTCGGTTAGATATAAATGGTTCACATCACCTTTGCTGTTTGGTTTTTCAAATATGTGCTTTGTATTAAATAACTCTTTGATTGCTTGACAAAAATTGAAATAATTTACGGTTCCGTTATATTGAAAAACATCATTTAATTGATACTTTGTAAATGGAGTTTTTGTTTCGTTTATTACGCAACATATTAATATTTTTATTTTGTATATGTTAGATAGACTTCCTGGGGTATTGTCTACTAAATATGTGTCTTTTACCATTTTTGTCGCCTCCGTGTATAAACTTAGATATTTTTGCTATAATTTAAGGCTAATTATAACATATATTTTAAATTTAGAAAATACAAATTTTTTGTTTTGAGGAGTTGATATTTTTTGGATACAATCGTTAGTGATATTATTTTATGGCTTAGCATAGCTTTTTTAGTTGCTTTTTCTGCGTTTTTTTCCTCTTCTGAGACTGCATTCGCCAGTTATAACAGAATAAGAATGAAGAAGTTAGCTGCCGATGGAAATAGAAAAGCTGTTAAGGTTGTTAAATTAAGTGGACAATATACTAGAATTCTTACCGGTATACTTATTGGAAATAATATAGTTAACATAGCTGCATCTACTATTGGAACATTATTGTTTACATCGTATTTTGGGGCTATGGGTGCTGGAATATCAACAATATTTTTGACGGTTGTGTTGCTTATCTTTGGAGAAATTATTCCTAAAACTTTGGCAAATGATAAAGCTGAATTAGTTTGTATGAAAAATATTGTTGGTGTCCATTTTTTTGTTTTGGCTTTTAGTCCATTGATTTTTGTCTTTGATAAATTGAAAATGCTCGTTAGCAAAATTGATAAGTCGGATAAACAGCCTACGATTACTGAACAAGAATTAAAATTTATGATTGAAGAAATTGAAGATCAGGGAGTCTTGGAAAATAGAGAGGGAGAATTAGTTCGTTCTGCATTGGATTTGGATGAAATAACTGCTAGTGAAGTTATGACGCCAAGGGTAGATTTAATTTCTATAGAAGTAAATGAAAAAATAGAGGAAATCAAAAAAGTATTCTTAAGAGAAAGATATTCTCGTTTGCCAGTTTATGAAAAAAATATTGATAATATTATTGGTGTTTTGAGTGAAAAAGATTTCTTTAGAGCATACTTTTCAAATGATTCTTTTAATATTAGAAATATGTTAAAAAAAGCTTTGTTAGTACCACCTCGCACGAATATTTCTGAGTTGATGAAAAATTTTCAGCAAGGGAAAACACATATGGCTATAGTTGTAGATCAATATGGTGGAATTGAAGGGGTTATAACTTTTGAAGATATATTGGAACAATTAATAGGCAACATATATGATGAAAAAGATGATAGAGAAAATTGTATAAAAAAAATTGATGATTTTACTTGGTGGATAAATCCTGATATAAGTGTTTACGATATGTATAAAGAAGTTTGTAAGTCTGAATTTAAAGGACAAACAGAGAGTAATACTATGAGTGGTTGGGTATTGGAAAATCTTGAAAAATTGCCCAAAGAAGGAGATAAGTTTATTTTTGATGATTTAGAAATTACTGTTTCTGAAATGGAAGACAAGCGCATAAAGGGAATTACCATAAAAAAGAAGACTATTGATTAATCATCATAGTCTTCTAATATTTTATTGAGTTGTTCAATGTTTTCTAGATATATTCCTTGTGATAAAAGTTCTCTATCATATGATGGCAATATATCTGTTCTTTTTTCTAAAACGTTTATTGGAGTGTTTACGCCTTTTTTGAAGACATTTATTTTACCGTCTATGTCTTTTAGCAGATATTCATAGTTTTCTTTTGTATTAGATTCGGTTTGTTCTATTACTGGATTGATAGGCTCAGTTGCCGTGTTTATTAGAGTGAAAAGAGAGTATAATATTATTGTTATAACAATAATTGATGTTATTGAACATAAAACTAAAAATTTTTTTGACATTTATTTTTCTCCTTTTATATTTTTTATTTTGAAATAATTTTCCCTAAAAAATAAGTTTTTATGCATTAATTGTATAATATATAGGTTTATGAATAATATTAGTTGTAATTTTTTATTAAAATTTTTTAAAAAAGTATTGACAAAAAGGGAAAAATGATTTAAGATAGTGTGGCACCGCGATGAGGCGGCGCACAGAAACAGTTTTGAATACGTAGATTACGGTAGACAATCTGTTTTTGGCAAGATATTTTATTACACGATGAGTGAGAGAAAGTTGGCAAAAAAAGTTGTTGACAAATGAGGTAAAGTGTGATAGGATAATATGGCGGCAGAGAAGTCGCGGATTAGCTGAAACGCTAACGTTTGGACCTTGAAAATTAAACAATATGACAAACGATTAACGACCCTTGTTAATTTAAGAAGTTTTACGGATTAGTGAAACAGTAATTTGTTTGTTGCTTTAGAAAAAAGTAACGTCAGCGAAAGAGTTAAAAGCAATTGGTTAAAATTGCT
>JAZRQJ010000002.1:0-1635 GCA_045649685.1 Oscillospiraceae bacterium | reverse complement strand
TGGAAGGTATTATCGTCACGCATTACCTTGAAACTTCTTGGTAATATAACTTAGAAGTGTCATGTCTTACTATTGTTGAATTTTTTTATAATGCAGACTTTATTCTGAAACTTACAATCCAACCATCGAGGATCGTTATGCCGTAAATGTTGTTGATATTTCTATGGTAATAAATGATACGTGATTGGCATTTGACAATAGCTTCTTACTGTTAAAGACACTTCAATTCATTTCTATCACCCACCAGAGTCTTCTATTGATGTATTTATTCTATATATCTTGGCATTCCTTTTTTCAAGTACCTGTTTTATCATTTTGTTTGTAGGAAAAGAAAAAATATCTTGTGCTGAGAGAGATTCCTAAAGATGGAGCTAGCAAGCTGCTGGCCGATAAGGAGTCTTTAGCCTCATGTGACATTGCAATTTTTGTTTATGACAGGTGATCACATAGAAGTTAAGGATTATCTTTGTTGCTTAGCTATTTAAAAAATACTTGGGGTCATATTTGGTTATGCTGGAAATGGTTTTATGTCCCCACTGACCCAAAACGAAACAAGAATCATGGAATAAAATTTTTACTTCTAGATAACACCTACATCAATTTTTTTACTATTTCTTCTAATATCTGCATCAGTATGTATAGGATAAGTTTCGTTATTAATTAAATTACTTGGTGGTGTTCATAACCTTGAGAAATTACTATTTCCTTGAAAACATGTTTTGATTGAGTTTATGTAGTCTGTTTAGATGTTTTAGCTCATCAGCAATATTTCAACATCATAATTCAGAAGCACTTGGCAAAATTCTGTTGTCCATTTGGGTGAGCTTCCTGAAGCAGCTTATAGGCTTTTGGGCTGATTTTGTGAACTAACTTTTGTGACTTACAAAAATGAACTTCAAAGAATTTAAAAATAAAATGTATAATCAATTTGAGTTTTCATGGTATTCATTCAAAAAAACTGATTAAATTGACAAGTCATATATGGGCTTCTTACTTAGTAATTATAATTTCATGTTCATGTGGTTTGGATTGTAGATAATTAAAAAAACGTTGATTGGATATGGCTGATGAAATATTTTTTGTTTCAGGTCTGATGAATCGTCATGGAGGGCATCATCTGGTAAAAATTGCTGGTCACGGAGAAGATACTGGGTTTGAGATGCCCTGCCTTATAATTGTGGCTAAAGATGATATGGATTCATTTCCAATGGCTATAGAAGAGACAGTTAGGGTATTTGTAATTGACTTATTCATTCACATAATCATATGCATAACTGAGCATGCATATTTTCATGCCTGGAATTATCGAAGGTTAAATTTTGCTCCCTTCTTATGTCGTGTTTTCGAGAAAAGGAAAAAATTGCAATTTATGAGGGTTATGTTATAATTATGTATATATTTCTTATTTTTGAGTTATGCATACGATTTTATCAAATACAATTGAAGAAAGATGTAGATTAGTGTATGAACAAAGGTTTTAATGCATAACTATATTTGAAATAGCTACAATATATAATTAGTTAAATACAAGTTGAATTTGCCAATTTGATTTATATTTGTCATAGTTGTAACAAAATTATAATCTGTTATGGTACAGCCATTTCATTGTTCCTGAATTGGGTCCAGATGTTAAGT
>JAZRQJ010000001.1:0-55612 GCA_045649685.1 Oscillospiraceae bacterium | reverse complement strand
TGAATTTCTATTTACTCTTTTTAAACGGTGTCTATGGCGATGAGGTCACACCTGTTCCCTTTCCGAACACAGTAGTTAAGCTCATCTGCGCCTACAATACTTAGCTGGAGACGGCTTGGAAAGATTGGTCGATGCCGTTACAAATAGTTAATCATTTGATATCTTTACTTTTAGTTTAGTTGTTTAGTGTATTTTGATTTTGAAGAAGATGTTGGATGTTTGATTATTTGGATATTCCTTCTTAGCTCAGTTGGTAGAGCATGCGGCTGTTAACCGCAGGGTCGTTGGTTCGAGTCCAACAGGAGGAGCCATATTGTAATTTTGTTTAGATAGCAGGGAGACTTCATTTTTTAGGTCTTTTTGCTATTTGTATTTTTATATGAAAATTGTATATAGTATGTTGTTAAAATATTTTAAACGTAGTAATGAATAGATATTTTTTAAGGAGATATTGATATGCTTGAAAAAATGGGGGAATTTTTTGATTCTCGATTAAGTGATTATGAGGAGCATCAGTTAATGTGTATCGATTCTGCTTTGAAATTTTATCCTTTTACTGCTAGCTGTTTGCCACAAGGTTCTGATTCAAATATTCTTGACTTAGGTTGTGGAACAGGTTTGGAAATTGACTATTATTTTGAGATTGTACCTACAGTTAAAATAACGGGTATTGACCTTGCACCAGGTATGCTGGATGTATTAAAAAGAAAATTTTCCAATCAATCCCTGAATTTAATTTTGGGATCATATTTTGATGTTCCATTTGGTTTAAACGTATTTGACGCTGCTGTATCTGTTGAATCATTGCATCATTTTACAAGAGAAGAAAAAATCCCTTTATATAAAAAATTGCGAGAGGCTTTGAAAATAGGTGGATATTTTATTTTGACAGATTATTTTGCATTGACTGAGGAAGAAGAGAGGGTTTATCAGGAGGAGTTAGTTCGATTGAAAAAAGAACAGAATATTTTGGATACGGAACTTTATCATTATGATACGCCATTAACGATTGATCATGAAAAGGAAGTTTTGTTGGCTGCAGGATTTTCTTCTGTTGAAGTTTTGAATAATTGGGGAGCAACTTATACTTTAAAGGCATTAAGATAATAAATTTATATTTGTACAAATTATTTGGTTTATACTAAAGATATAAATTATATTATAGAAAAAGTTGCTACATTGATTGGAATAAGTAAAACAAAAAACAAGATAAACCCTATGTTTTAAAGTTTATCTTGTTTTTTTATTTTTACTTTTATAAATATAATTTTTGAAGTTTGGAATAGTTAGAGGACAACCTGCATAGTAATTGGTAAGTGATAATTCAAAGGAGGTAAAATGAAAAATATGCAGGATATTGAATTTAAAAGAGTATTAAAAGAATTACCCGCTGATATAGAAAGTGTACTGCTAAAAGTTCCAACGCATGTACAAGTAAATGCTAGTGAAATTAGATTGAGAGCTGGCAGAAAAATTTGCATATTTTATGAAAACAAATTATATTTTTTAGATAAAATATTAAAAAGCGAAGAAATTAGGGAGTGTTTTCGTTCACTCTGTAGCTATTCTATACATTCTCATACTCAAGAAATAAAGCAAGGTTTCGTGACTATACGTGATGGGCATAGGGCAGGAATAAGTGGTACTGCTGTTTATGATGAAAATGATAATTTGATTAATTTGAGAGAAATTAGTTCAATAAATTTAAGAATTGCAAAACAAATTTATGGTGTATCAAATAGCTTAATTAATATATTAAATGGGAATATTGGAAAACTTTTAATGGTTGGGCCTCCTGCTAGTGGAAAAACAACTCTAATAAAAGATATTATTCGAAATTCAGATGATAGAGTAATTTCCGTAGTAGATACTCGAGGTGAAATAGCAGCTTGTTTAAATGGAATTCCTCAAAATGATATAGGGAATGCTGATGTTTTTGATAGTTGGAATAGAAGAGATGGAATAATATCAGCTATTAAAACAATGAGTCCAGAAATTATTGTTTGTGATGAAATAGGAAGCAATTCTGATTTGGAAGCGATAAATGCCTGTGTGGGAGCAGGAGTTGAACTAATAGCTACGGCACATGGAGGAAGTTTGGAAGAAATTGTGAAAAGAGACATAATCAAGAAAATTTTAATGACTGGTGCATTTGACAATATAGTTCTTTTAAAAGGAAAATCTGAACCTTGTAGGGTGAAATCTATAATAAAAGTGAGTGATTTATTTGCGAGAATTAGGGATAATAGTTTTAGCAATATGTCCTTTGTTGATAGGACTAACATATTCAGTAGCTTTAAAACGAAATCAAACTCAAATTGATGAATTAATCCAATTGATTACATGGTTAAAAATAGATATTAGGTATAATCAGTCACAATTAAGTGATATGTTTAATAGGCTATACTCTAGTAGTAAGTTTAATAATCTTAGTTTTTTGAATAATCTTAAGAATAATATGATGGATATGCCTTTTCCTAATGCATGGGAAAAATCAATTGCTGATTGGAATAGCAACATATCTAAAGATGATAAAGAATTGTTAAAATCAATGTCTGGTATATTGGGAGCATCAGATTCTATTGGACAAATTATGGCTTTAGAACACGTAGAACATAGATTTAAAATTAGTTTGCAATCGGCCAGAGAAATTTATAACAAAAAAGGAAAATTATTTAGATCTTTAGGAATTTTGATTGGATTAGCAGTTTTTGTAGTATTTATGTAAAAGATTAAAATCGTTAAACAAAGGGAATTAAGAGTATGGATGTAGATTTGATTTTTAAAATTGCTGCGATAGGAATTATTGTAGCAGTTCTTAACCAAGTATTAGTTAGATCGGGTAGAGAGGAACAAGCAATGCTGACATCTTTAGCTGGACTAATAGTTGTTTTATTTATAGTAGTTGCACAAATCAGCAAACTTTTTGAAACAATAAAAAATTTATTTGGTTTATATTGAGGTTAAAAATATGTTGTTTTCAATAGTTGGTTTATCTTTAATTGCTGTATCAATTTGTTTGATTTTAAAGAAAACAAATCCTGAATTTTCTATGTTAGTTTCTTTGGTAGCAGGAATAGTAATTTTTGCAATAATTATAGGAAGCATATATCCAATATTTGATGTAATAAATAAGTGGACAACGGATTTTAATTTAAACAATATATACATATCAACTGTTATGAAATCTCTTGGAATATGTTATTTAACTCAATTAGCATCTGAAGCTTGTAAAGATTCTGGATATTCTGCAATTGCTATAAAAATTGAATTAACTGGGAAGATAACAATAATTTTAATGGCATTACCCATGTTTTTAGATTTAATGCAAATTATACAGAGAATGGTTTATTTAAATTAAAAGGAAGATTAAAATGAAAAGATCTTTTATTTTTATTGCTGTTTTTTTATTGTTTTGTTGTTTTGATACTAATGTTTCAGCTAATAATGATAAACAAGAATATTCTGAATTAATAGATGAGCAGTATGAACTTTTAAAAATAGATAAATTAAATAGTGATTTGTCTAGCGGGACAAAAGATGACTTACAAAGGATAGGAATTAATTCTTTAAGACCTTCTGATTTGCAAAAATTTTCTATAAATACATTTTTTGAATATTTGTTTAATAAGATTTTTGATATTATAAGAAAGCCAATTTTTTCCTTTGCCAGTTGCTTTGCAATAATTTTAATGTGTGCGCTGTTTGATGGAATGAAGACAACAATGTCAAATACAAGTTTTAATGGAGTACTGAGCGTGATCACATCAATATGCATTTGTGGAGTAATTATCATGCCAATAATTGAATGTATGTCTAGTATTTCTCAAGTTATTAAGGCGTTTGGTAATTTTATGCTTTGTTTTATTCCAATATTTAGTGGAGTTATTGCAGTTTCAGGTGGAGCGGTAAGCTCTATAGGATATAGTGCTACAATTTTTTCACTAGCGCAAATTCTATCCTTTTTTATAGTTGATATTTTACTGCCTGCTATGGGAATATTTTTGGCATTATCTGTTACGGGGTGTTTTAATGAAGATGTTAATATTTCTGGAATAATATCTTCTATAAAGAAAGCTGTAATTTTTGTTTTATCATTGCTTGTTATCTTATTTGTAGGTCTTTTTACGCTGCAAAATTCTATCGCTGTTTCTACTGATGGGATAGGTTTAAAAGCCGCTAAATTTTTATCGAGCAGTTTTATTCCTATTGTAGGTGGAGCACTTGGAGATGCTTTATCTTCTGTTCTAAGTTGCTTATTATTAATTAAATCTTCAGTTGGTGGATTTGGAATAATAGTTTGTATTGTTACGCTGCTGCCTCCTATTTTAACAGTTGTTTTTTTTATTTTTGTTATTTCTCTAATAGAAGGATTTGCTAATATTTTAAATATGTCAATTATTTCTAACATGATGGTTGCTATTAAAGATTGTTTTTCAATTTTATTTGCATTTTTAATTTGTTATGGAATTTTAATAATATCAACAACGTCACTTATGATTACTATGTCTGCGGGGTAAGGAGAGGTAATTGTGTATAAATGGGTGTTGTGTATATGTGTGGCTATGATTTGTGGAACAATTTTTCATATGCTTACTCCTAGTGGAAACATACAAAAGATTATGAAACTAATTTTAAATGTATTTTTAGTAAGTTCGCTGGCTATGCCTCTTATAAAAAACTTTAATTGTTTAAATATAGTTAGTTGTTTTGATAAAATAAGCAAAAATATTCAGATGGAAGAGTATTCCAATAATAATTTAAATAAAATAGGTGAACGAAATTTAAGTAATGCTTTGAAGATTGTTTTAATGAAAAATGGTTATAATTATGTGGACATAAGCATAGATATTAATAAAGATAATTCATCGGATACAGATATATATTTAAGGATTCCTAAATATAAAAATTATGATTTGAATAGTATAAAACAAATCGTTGAGAAAGAAACGGGAATAAAGCCCAAAATACTTTATTATCAGTAATAAAAAGGTGATAATATATGGAATTAAAAAAGTATATAGATAAAATAATGTCATCTAAAGATAAGACAAAATATATAGTTATTATAGGAATGATTGGAATATTACTTATTGCTATATCAACATTGATTCCTAAAAATTCAGATGGAAGAACTGAGAATAATAGTTTGAAAAATGTAACGGCAGAAACTTATGTGGCTCAATTGGAGAAAAAAATAAACTCTATGATATCTCAAATTGAGGGAGTAGGTAGCTCAGAGGTGGTAATTACACTTGAAAATGGTGTTGAAAATGTATATGCGAATTCAGAAAGAAAAACATCAGACTGTAATGAAAATATTTCTGGCAAATCTACCAATAGAAATGATACCCAGCATGATGTAGTTATTATAGATGGTTCTGGCGGAAAGCAAGCACTTGTTATAACACAGAAAGAACCAACGGTTAAGGGGGTGGTTGTTGTGTGCGAGGGTGCGGATAATAGTGTTATAGTGAATAGAGTTACTGATGCAGTTACTAAGTCTTTAAATATAAAAACTAACAGAATATCTGTTGTGAAAAAACAGCAGGCAAAAAATAAATAAGGGGAGAGTTTGATGAAAAAATTTAATTTAATTATTGGAAAAAGACAAATTATATTATCATCTTTAGTTCTCATTTTGGGAATAGCGGTTTATTTAAATTGGCAATTTTCGGTTGGAGATGACGGAGCAATAAGTGTTATGGATGTTTTGGGGACTGGAAAAACTCAAACTAGTTCAGCACAAAATTATGGAGAAGCAGAACTCGTGTCTACTCCTAAAATTAATGATTATTTTACCCAAGCTCGTTTAGATAAAAAGAATTCTCATGATGAGGCAACAGAAGGCATTAATAAGATTTTATCATCTTCCGATATATCAAGTGATCAAAGGGCGAATGCTACAGCACAGGTATTAAAAATTACTGAGATGAATGAACAAGAAACATCAATTGAAAATCAAGTTAAAGCAAAAGGATTTGAAGATTGTGTTGCATATGTTGAAGCCGATAGAGTTAATGTTACAGTGAAAGCTAAGGATATGAATGCACAGCAAGCTTCTCAGATAAAGGATATTATAGTAAGCACTACGGGAGTAAGTGCATCTAGCATAGTGGTAACACCTATACAATGAAAAACAGCCTTGATAGGCTGCTTTTATGTTTTAATTAAGATTTAGTATTTAGAAATTAGTTCACTAAATGATTGATTATGAGTTTCATCGGTTTTAATATCAATTTTATTTGCCATTAAACTGTCACCTAAAATATCACCGTTAATTATATTGCAAAACATTTCATTAACATTTACATTTCCAGAAAAAGTTATATTTCCATTGTTAGAATTGATATTGAAATTGATGTTATTTTGGTAAAATACTGGCAAATATATAGAAAATTTACAATTGTTATAGTTATTATCTTTGCTTTTTATATAAAGTGTATTATCAATTTTATTGATTACAAAATTTTCTTCAAAATTTCTGCCACATACCTGAACTACTCCTTCGTCGTAATCTACGGCTTCTATAGATATATCTGTATTATTTGCATCTATTTCTATTGATTTAATATAATGATCCTTACTTTGAGTATTTCCCCAGGTGTGTTCCATATAGAATATTTCGCAATAATAATTTTCAAGATAATCTGAGGAATTTCCAAACATTAAAGTTATTGCACAAGTAACTAAAAATAAAAGTTTCATATATGAACTCAACTCCTATAAATAATTGTTAAGCTGTTAGTATTCCAAAATTAAATTATAATTTCTTTTATAAAAAATTTTAAAAGTAATCTATTGTGGTTACCAACCTTTAGCATGTAACAATACAGTATCATCAATCTTGCCAGTAATATAATTTTGAAAGGCATTATCTAAAATATGAATAGCTTTATCTATTTGATTTTTAGATATTATCAATGGTGGTTGAATTCTAAGTATATTCTTATTTATGAAAGTAATTAATAATCCATTTTCAATACAATTATATGAAATTTTGGCGGCAGCAATATGGTTTTTTTGTTTTTTTATACGATCGTGAACCAAATCAATGCCAATAGATAAGCCGATGCCTCTTATATCTCCAATAATATCATACTTGTTGTACAAATCTTTTAGTTTGCTTTTTAAATACATTCCTTTTTCTATTACTTGTTGATTCATATTTTCACGCTCAAATATTTGTAATTGTTTTAAAGCTGCCGTGCATACAGTAGAATTTCCAGACATAGTAAAGACATGTGCTGGTGCAGATAAAGAATTCATTATTTTTTTATTTGCTATTGTAACACCTAGAGGAAGACCCGCACCTATTGATTTACCTAGAACAATAATATCAGGTTTTATTCCAAAATTTTCAAAAGAAAACCATTTTCCAGTTCTACAAATACCTTGTTGAATTTCGTCAACAACAAGAAGTATACCGTACTTGTGGCATAGTTCATTCAATTTTTGCATGTATTGTATGGGAGGTACCACTATTCCCATATCTCCTCCAATCGGTTCTATGAATATTGCAGCAACTTCCTCTGGTGGTATATAATGTTCAAACGCGTACTCAAATTGTTCTAAACAATTATAGGTTTTACACTTATTTGAAGAACATTGACACCTAAAACAATTAGGATAATCCATATGGTACACACCATTAATAAGTTCTCCTATAGATTTTCTCATATTTATGCTTATAGCAGATATTGACATAGCACCATATGAAGAACCGTGATATGCCTCTTTAAATGATATTATCTTGTTTCTTTTGGTATATGCTTTGGCTATTTTTATAGCACAATCAATAGCTTCACTGCCGTCATTACTATAAGCCACCTGCATATTATCATCGTCTAATAATTGGATTAGTTTTTTTGCTAAAGTTTGTCCTTGTGGCATGGGAAAGTATACAGAACTATACTGTGTAATTTTTTTCATCTGCGTGAATACAGCATCCGCTATTTCTTTATTGCCATGACCAATATTTGCGCTAGAAGCACTTGCTAGAAAATCTATGTATTGTTTATCATTATCATCATATAGAATAGCGCCATTACCACTTTTAAATGAAGTAGGATAATACGGAATTTTTTGAAAATTTGCAATGTAGTTATTAGTACTATTTTTTTTCATAATAAATCACCTAATTTTTATTTTTCCATAATTATTGTAGCGGGTCCATCGTTTGTTAAATTTACTTGCATGTAGCTACCAAACGATCCTTCATTTACAACAGAAATTATATTTTTACACTGCTGTACAAAGTAATCATATATATCTTTTGCGTAGTCCGCTTTAGCAGCTTCTTTGAATGATGGTCTGTTTCCATGTGAACAATCAGCATATAGTGTAAATTGTGATACTAATAATAATTCACCTTCTATATCTTTTAATGATAAATTTAATTTATCATTTTCATCTTCAAACAATCTTAAATTAACTAATTTATTAACTAAATAGTCAGCATTGGATTTTGTGTCTGAATTGTTTATTCCAATTAAAACTAAAAATCCTTTTCTTATTTTTGATATTTCTTCATTATTTACTTTAACGCTAGCTTCAGATACTCGCTGAATAACCAATTTCATAGTGACACTTCCTTATTATTTATATTTAGTCAAAATCAAAAAAAGATAAGCATTTTAAAATATGGCGTTTGAATCCACATAAAATGAGGGTAATTTTTACACAAATATAGAGACAATTTGATCTAATTTTTTTCATTTTCCTTATATCATATATAGTTTTAAGATTAAACCAATTCGCACTTGATTCAGGAAGATTTAAACATACATATTTGTTGTTTGGATTGGAATTGTTTAAATAAAATCTGCATATTCAACAAGTAGATTTATTTTTATATCAATCTTTTTTGATGATTTTGATGATTCATTCTTCAGTGCAAATTTGATTTTTTCACTCATTAGTTCATTTATATAACTATTGAGAGCTTTTTTAATATTAATCTAAAACTTTCAATAATCTTTTTTGTTTTTGCTTTTGTCGTATGTAAATGAAAGAAAGAATTTGACAAATTTATCACATGGATTTTGCAATTGTTCGGTGAAAATATTTTTAATTTCATTTGAACACTTTAAAATAGATGCGTCTTCAATTATTTTGTCAACATTAAAATTGATTTTATGAAACTTTTTTAATTCTTCAATTTGACGTTCTTTTAAATCTAAAATATTAATTTCTAAAAAAGTTTGGCATCCATTTTGTTAGGTGTATCTAAGTTAGAGAAAAATTGATATTCAAACCCATTTGTTAGAATAGCAAATTTCGCCTTAGTTGCGCTGAAATATTTAAAAAGTTGGAATAGTGGTATTGTAACTTTTTATCTATATTTTTACATTCAATTAAAATAACTGGTTCGCCATTCATTATAATAGCGTAGTTTAGTTTTTTCCTTGTACACCCACATTTGTTGAAAATTCTGGTGTAAATTCGTTTAATTTAAAAACATCATATCCTAATAAGGAAAAGAATGGCATTATTATTGATGTCTTGGTGCCTTCTTCCGTCTTAATATTATCTTTTAATTTTTCTATTTTCTTTGAAAAAAGCTTAATTTTATCAATAAAATCCATGATCATCACTCCTTAAATTTTAGAATGAAATGGTATTTCTAAACGATATATTTGAAAAATATATAAAATAATACCATAAAATCATGTTTTCGTCAATAAAATCAATTACCAGCCAATTTTATTACACACACTAAAAATTGACTGGCAATGTTAATATAAATATAACCTAAAAATTGGTGCCGATGGTGGGACTTGAACCCACACGCCCTTGCGAGCAACGGATTTTGAGTCCGTCTCGTCTGCCAATTCCGACACATCGGCAAGTACAAACCTTCCCGAGCACAAGAAATATTATATTATTTAAATTTGATTTTGTCAAGCAATATTTTAAAAATTTTTATATTTGAGTTTATATTAATTATATGATAAAATTAATGCATTAAGTGATTTGTTGTTTTAAACCTTTCGTTTAATATTTTATTTAGTTTTGGAGGGTAAGAATTTATGGGGATTTTGAGAAAAATTAGTTTAAAAAATTATTTTGTCGCGGCAAGGCTATTTTTGCAGGCGGCGATAAATAGTGGAAGTATTTTTAAATCTAGAAAAATCTCTATAAGTTTCAGCAAAATATTGTTTGTTTAATTTATAGTTTTTTGTTAAAGACATGAACGATTTCGATAAAGTTAGTTTGATTTATGAAAAATTTTATTAGATTTTTTGTGGTTGGATGGTGTATTTAGATTTTATTTGCTGAATACAAATTATATTAGTCGTCATCTCTTTATGTTACTTTAAAGAGATTTTTTGTTTTATTAAAATGATGAGGTGTGTTTATGGATTTTATTAATGATATTTGTGATAAAGTGGCTTCGTTTATGTGGGGTCCGTTCACGTTAATTTTAATTATAGGAATAGGAATTTATTTAACTTTTGCTAATGGATTTTTTCAAATAATTAATTGTAAAGATGTTTTTAAAAACACAATAGGTAGCTTAACAAGAAAAAAGAAACAGGATTCTAAGGGAATATCTCCGTTTCAAGCTGTTTCAACAGCGTTAGCAGGAAGTTTGGGAACTGGTAATATTGTTGGAGTTGCTACTGCTATTTCGGCTGGTGGTCCTGGTGCTATATTTTGGATGTGGATCAGTGCTTTTTTTGGTATGATGCTAAAATATTCTGAGGTGCTTTTGGCTGTTAAATACAGAAATGTAGATGAAAATGGATTTTATGGTGGACCTATGTATGTTATGGAAAAAGGCTTAAAATGTAAAACTTTAGGCAAGATTTTTTCAATATTGTGTGTGTTAGCTTCTTTTGGAATGGGAAGTACAGTGCAAGCCAATTCAGCTGCTGTTGCTTTAAATAGTGGATTTGGTTTTTCAAAAGTAATTACTTCCATTGTTATGACTATTTTGTTTACAATAATAATAATTGGTGGAATTAAACGTGTTGGTAGTACTGCAGAAAAAATAGTACCATTTATGTCAATTGTATATATTTTTGTTTCTGTGTTTGTTTTATTAAAAAATGCATCAGAGATACCATCAGCATTTCAAACTATTATAGAATGCGCATTTGATTTTAGAGCAACAGTTTCTGGAGGTTTGGGTTATGCTATGATTGTTGCTATGAGATATGGTGTTGCTAGAAGCGTTTTTGCTAATGAAGCAGGTTTAGGATCTTCACCTATGGCTCATGCTGCATCAAATGCTGAATCTCCTGTTAAACAAGGACAGTGGGGAATATTTGAGGTCTTTTTTAATACCATTGTTATGTGTACAATGACAGCGTTAGTTATCATGGTGACAGGGGCATTAAACACTTCTCATGATGGAGGAGTAATGACGCTAACAGCATTTTCTTCACAGATTGGAACGATTGCTAACTTTATAATAGCTTTTTGTACAGCTCTGTTTGCCTTTACTACTACTATGAGTTGGGCTTATTATGGAGAACAATCTATAAGATATGCTCTGGGAGAAAAATTAATTTTGCCATATCGTATTGTATATATTGCTTCAATTGGTGTAGGTGGCGTTTGTGCTATGTCATTGGTTTGGAGATTATCAGATATATTTAATGTTATGATGGCAATACCCAACTTGATAACATTGGTATTGTTGAGTCCGCAAGTTATCAAAATGACTAAGGAATATAGAAGAGCTAAAAAGAATAAATAGGTTGATTGATAGATATTTATTATTTGAATTTAACATTATAAAAAATTATGTAGAGCAGGGAAAGTTTTTTCCCTGCTTTTTATTTAGATTAATCGCAGCATCCGCATCCGTTATTAAATCCAGATCCGCCACAACAGCAACAGATTAAAATAAGGATTATTATCAAGCAACAACAATTGTTGCCACCGAATGGTCCGTTATTACAACACATTGTATGGTTTCCTCCTTTAGTTAAGTTATATTGCATATTATGTATAAACCCTAATTTTTGTGATAGTAAAAAATTTGAATCTATTGATATAATTCGTCCTAATTTTTCATAATAAATGTTATATAATTGAATTGTTTGAAGGAGGGAGACAATGTATAAGTTTTCAGGTTTTACCGATCTTGCATGTGAAGCATTAAGTTTGGCTTTATTTGAAGCTGAAAAGTTAGGGTATGGTTGTGTGGGAACAGAACACTTGTTGTATGGTCTGGCAGCTGTTCCAGATAGTGTTTCGGCTTATATTTTAAATAAAAATTGTGTGACGGCTAATCAAATTGAAAATAAGCTTATATCGGTTGTAGGTAGATGTTTGCCTGAAAAGTTAACCACAAAAGATTTTACACCACGCGTAAAAAACATTATGAAAAAAGCACTTGAAGAGGCTAACGATATGAATATTGAATTGGCAGGGACTGAACATCTTTTACTTAGTTTTTTAAAAGAAAAAGAGAGTTATGGAATGCTAGTTTTACAAGAAATAAGTGATTTGTCTAGAGAAATATATAATCAGTGTTTATCTTATGATTTTAATATTTACCGGCAGATTCGAAAAAAGAAAAAAGTAAATCATAAAGGTAGTGTATTGGAAAAGTATGGTAGAGACTTAACTTTATTAGCTAGAAAAGAAGAATTAGATCCCTTAATTGGAAGAAGTAGTGAAATTGAACGAATAGTTCAAGTTTTAACTAGGAGAAAGAAGAATAACCCTTGTTTAGTCGGAGAACCAGGTGTTGGTAAAACGGCTGTTGTTGAAGGTTTAGCAATAAAAATTGTTGCAGGAAATGTACCTAATAGTTTGAAAAATAAAAAAATTATATCTTTAGATTTTTCATCAATCTTATCCGGAGCTAAGTATAGAGGAGACTTTGAAGAAAGAATAAAATTGATTTTGGATGAGGTTGAGAAAAATAAAGATATAATTTTATTTTTAGATGAAATTCATAATATAGTGGGTGCAGGATCGGCAGAAGGAGCAATGGATGCCGCTAATATATTGAAGCCTAAAATGGCAAGGGGAGATATTCAATTAATTGGAGCAACAACTCTAGAAGAATATTCAAGAAAAATAGAGAAAGATTCTGCACTTGAGAGAAGATTTCAACCTGTTTTAGTCGAAGAACCTAGTGAAGAAGAAACTAAAAATATTTTATTTGGTTTAAGAGAAAAATACGAAGATTTTCACAAATTAAAAATATCTGATGATGCTGTTATCACGGCAATAAAATTGTCTAAAAGATACATTAATGACAGATTTTTGCCAGACAAGGCAATAGATATTATAGATGAGGCAGCATCCAGGAAAAAATATTATTGTGAAAACATTGAAATAATGGATGATTTTTCTGATAAAACAACCACTTATAAATCTAATGAATATGCTTTTAACATGGAGAATGGCATTGTAACATGTAATGATGTTGCAGATGTTGTTTCTTATTGCACTGGTATACCTGTTTCGCAAATTACAAAAAGCGAAAGAGAACGACTAATGTTTTTAGAATTAGAATTACAAAACTATATATTTGGACAAGAAAGGGCAATAAAAGCATTAGCGCAAGCTATAAAGAGAAATCGAACTGGAATTAGTTGTGAAAACAGACCAATTGGTAATTTTATGTTTGTTGGATCTACAGGAGTGGGAAAAACCGCTTTATGTAAAGCTCTTGCTGTATCAATATTTGGAAATGAAAAAAATTTTATAAAATTAGATATGTCTGAATATATGGAACCTCATTCTATATCTAAAATTATAGGTGCACCTCCAGGATATGTTGGTTTTGATACAGCAGTTAGCTTGGCAGATAAAATAAGAAGAAAGCCATATTCTGTTGTGGTTTTTGATGAAATAGAAAAAGCACATAAAGATGTATATAACATATTGCTTCAGATTATGGATGAGGGGGTTTTAACGGACTCTCATGCAAGAAAGATTAATTTTAAAAATTGCATCATAATTTTAACCTCCAATGTAGCCGCTGATGTATTAGAAGATAAGAAACAAATTGGATTTTGTGTAGAAAATCTTGATAACGTTCAATGTAAAAAAATATTAGAAAATGAATTGAAAAAAACGTTTAGACCTGAATTTTTAGGAAGATTAGATGAAATAGTTTTATTTAATAAATTGTCATATGATACATTAAAACTTATAGCTTTAAAACATTTATCATTCATTTCAGATAGAATGAAAAATTTGGGATACAAATTAACTTATGACGAATCCGTGGTGCAATATATACTAAGCTTTAATATGAAAAAAGATAATGGAGCGAGAATGATAAAAAATATAGTTGCTAAAAAAATCGAAAGTGTCATTTCGGATAAAATTTTAAATGGAGAAATTATCAAGGGAGACAACATTATTTTGATGGCTTCAAATAATGAACTAGAAGTGTTAAGTAAAGTTATTTTTAATAATAAAGTGTGATTAGATAAAAACAAGTTTGTTTTCTGGAGTTATTATTGCGATTTTATGTTTAGTTACACAAATTTTTTCGGCTATTTCATCAGACAATTTTGTGATTTCAGATGTAGTCATATTGATTGAATATAATTTTCCATCGTCATTCTCATTACTGAAATATATTGTGTCATTATAGATATTTACAGCATTTAAGTAAATATTGTATAATGGCTCTTCGTCATCTAGAGAATATAATTGATTATTTGTAATGTAATATATTTGAGAATCGGTTATTGCAAAATTTTGTACATTTTCTTTAATTAAAATGTTATTGTTGCCATCCAGATCAATAGAATAAAGATTATTAGATTCTATAAAATATATGATTTCGTTATATAACGTACACTTTTCTACATCACCATCATATATTTTTGTTCTTGTTTTGTTTATGTCATCTATGAAATTTTTATAAATTCCGTTTTCATCGCAAGATATAATATAATCATCACTGGAATTTAAACAATTTTCATTAACGGAAATTTCATTATAATCATTTGTTTGAATATCATATACAATAAGTTTATTATTAGGATTTAAGGATATTGCATATAATTTGCCTTTTAAAATATTAATTTCTTTGCAAGGAATAGACAGAATTAGTTCGATCTTTCCGTCTAAAATGTTAGTTCTATAAACATAATTTGAATCAGCATAGTCTATATAATAAAACCAATTGTCTTCTTCTGCTAAAAAGTTACCGTTCAAAACATTAGATACTGAGTTGCCATAAATGTTATTTTGATATGTTGAATCGTATAGTTTATCAAAATTTGTATTTTTATTTTCAAAAATATTGCTTGTTTTTGATTGGTTTACTTTAAGAGATTTATTTAATTTATGTTTATTTTTTGGCTTTTTATGTTTTAATTTTTCATGTTTTGGTTCTTTAGAATTTTTGTTACTGTTATGCGAATTGTTTTTTACAGTTTTTTCTTTGTCATTTGTGTTTTGTGAATCTGGATTATCATATTTTACAAATACATTTTTATTAGGTTTTTGAGTTAATGTTGGAGTGACACAAATTCCAATTAAAACACATGCAACGCACATTAAAAATTTGTTTAAATTTTGGAAATTACCATAATTTATTTTTGGACCATTGCCATTTGATATTTTTTCAAGATTGATTATAACGTTATTGTTTGAATTTTTACTTTTTAATTCAATTTTTGATTTGTTATTCATGACTATACTACCTTATTTGATCACATATGGTTTAGTTTTCATTGTATATTTTTTACGTTAATTTTTTTGTGCTTTATGTAGTAACGAGAATGATTTTATCACTTTTAATTGAATATTGTCAAATTATATTATTTAGCATAATGACAAAATTTGTATTATTTTTTAGTTTTTAATGTTTTGAATATTTAATAATATAGAACATATCTCATTAAACATATTAATTTTAAAATACGCATAGATTATATAATAAGACAATAAAAATTGTTTTATAATTACAAAGGAGTGAAAATATGGAATCAAATCTGTCCCATGAAACAATAAAAATTAATCAAGAAATTTATAATGGTACTTTGGAACAACCTGTAGAATTAGAATATCAATTACCAGATTATTATCCAGGAATATTCAAAATGTTGCAATTTAGACTAGAACCGCATATTTGTTCATGCAGAACATCTGGGGATCAAATTATAATTGACGGAGATACTGTAATGAAATTGATGTATGTTGATGAAGAAAATGGACTTATTAGAACTATAAATCAAAATATACCATTTTCTAAAACTATGAAATTAAAAAATGAATCAGAAGAAACGGCAATATTTTACAGCATAAAGACAAATTATGCTAATTGTAGAATAGTTAGTCCTAGAAAAATAGATGTTAAAGGTTCATTGACAATTTCATTAAAAATTCAGGCTCAAAATGATGAAATGATTTTAAGTAATGCTAGTAAAGAAGGCGTTGAATTAAATCGAAATTCTGTGTCAATAATTTCAGATCAAATTTGGACAACTCGCCAATTTGGAATATCAGAGCAAATTGAACTGGATCCGCCAGCTCAAGAAATATTAGATATTAGAATAAACGCGGTTGCTAATGAATGCAAAATTATATCTAATAAAGCAATTACTAAGGGTGAGGCATACATATCTGTTTTATATTGTTCGGAAAATAACAATGTTCCCATTGTGAAAAATGTTACCACAGAAATTAGTCAAATAATTGATATGCCGCGAATTGATGAGGATTTTATTTGTGATGTTAAATATGATATAACATCGGTTGATAGCAATATTAATGAAAATGGAAGCATATTAGATTTAGATGCAGATGTAACTGTTAATGGCTGTGCAATGCTTTCAAAAAATATTGATTTGGTTACAGATGCATATTCAACAGAATGTGAAATAAAGACAACAACAAAGGAAATTAATTCGTCTAGCATAAAATCACTTGTAAATGATACATTAGTTTTAAATGAAACTATAGAAAAAGTGAGATTTAGTGATATATATGATATGTGTGTTAATATTGTTGATTTATCACCAAAACAAGAAAGTGATGGATTTTCTTTTACTGCTAAATTAAATGTTATAGCATTGGTTAACAGTGACGACGACATTGCTGAAGTTTATGAAAAAACTATACCTATTGAATTTAAGCTAAAAAAAGATATAAAAAATGAAAATGCAACTGTGGATGTCGATTTAACAATAATGAACATTAATTATCAAGTTGTAAATGGAAATTTAGAAATAAAAATATATGCTCATATTGGTGGCTTTATTTTTTGTAATGAAAAATTTGCAACCGTTTCAGACTTGATTTTAGACGATACTAAACCTAAAGAAAAATCTAGTTCTGCTTTAATGTTATACTATCCTGAACATGGTGATAGCGTTTGGAATATAGCAAAGAAATTTTGCACATCTACAAAAGCTATAATGGAAGCGAATGATTTAGATGATGATATGGTTGTAAATAAAGTGATGCTTATAATTCCGATTGTATAATTATAAATAAATTAAATATTGCATATCACGGACATCTACTGCATAAATTTTAATAAAATAGAAAAATAAAAAATGTTGCATATTTTTAGCTGCATTAATGAGGAGGAAAAACATGGAACAAAGCATTTACCGTGATATTGCTATGCGAACAGGTGGGGATATATATATTGGAATAGTAGGACCTGTACGTACTGGTAAATCTACGTTCATTAAAAAATTTATGGAAAAAATGGTCATTCCCAATATACAAAGTGAGTATCGTAGAGAAAGAGCGAAAGATGAATTGCCACAGTCTGCAGCAGGAAAGACCATAATGACAACAGAACCTAAATTTATTCCAGAAGAAGCTGCTGAATTGGAGATAGGAGATAATGTAAAATTAAGAGTTAGACTAATAGATTGCGTGGGATATATTGTTCCTAGCTCATTGGGATATATTGAAAACGAAGCGCCTCGTATGGTTAGGACTCCGTGGTTTGATGATGAAATTCCTTTTAATATGGCTGCAGAGGTTGGAACACAAAAAGTAATTAATGAGCATTCAACAATAGGATTGGTTATAACTAGTGATGGATCAATAAGCGACATACCTAGAGAAGAGTATGAAGAAGCTGAAAGTAGAGTTATCAAAGAATTAAAGGAGATTCAAAAACCATTTGTTGTTTTATTAAACTGTCAAAATCCAGAATCTCAATCTGCTCGTGAAGCGGTTAAGTCAATAAAAGAATTGCATGGGGTGGATGTTATTGCGTTGAATTGCTTAGATATAGAGGAGGGAGATATTGGTGGTATATTAGAAAAGATACTTTATAGATTTCCTATTCGTCAAATAGAAATTGATATGCCTAAATGGGTTACTTTGTTAGATTCTACGCATTGGTTAAAAAGTGATATATATAATCATATAAAAACAACTTTTAACAAAGAAATTTTTGTGAATGAGATTCCCGATCTAATTAATGAGATAGAAAGCTCTGAAAATATAATGAAGACGATTTTTGAAGGAGTTGATTTAGGAACAGGAATTGCAAAAATTATTATAAAATTAGAAGAAGATTTATTTTATAAAATTTTAGGAGAAACAACAGGAATTGAAATTGATGGAGAAGCGGGATTAATGCCGTGTATGATAGAATTGGCCGAAATAAAGAAAAAATATGAGAGAGTAGCGAGTGCGTTAGAGGAAGTTGAAGCAACTGGATATGGAATAGTTATGCCTACTATGGAAGAATTAAAGCTGGAGGAACCTCAAATTGTTAAACAAGGCGGCAGATATGGAGTAAGATTAAAAGCAGAAGCGCCATCTATACATATGATGAAAGCGGGCATAACAACTGAAGTTAGTCCAATTGTTGGGTCTGAAAAACAGTCGGAGGAACTTGTGATGTATCTTCTAAATGACTTTGAAGAAAATCCTCAAAAAATCTGGGAGTCTAATATATTTGGAAAGTCTCTTCATGAATTAGTTAATGAAGGGTTGCATAATAAGCTTTATAGAATGCCTTCTGATGCAAGAATAAAGTTGCAAGAAACTGTTGAAAAAATTATTAATGAAGGATGTAATGGTTTGATTTGTATAATAATATAAAATAAAAAACTATCTTCAATGTGTTTTTAGTGGAGATAGTTTTTGTTGTTTGACAATATTCTTCAAAAGATGTATTATTTAGTTGACTAGTTTTTATATTTATAAAATTTAAAATAGGTGGTATTAAGTATGTTAACTCAGAAAAAGAAAGAGTTCATCTCATTTATGATACAGTCGGATGTTTTGAAATTTGGAGAATTTATTACTAAAAGTGGTAGAAAAACTCCATATTTTATAAATACAGGTAACTATAAAACTGGTAGACAGTTTAATATTTTAAGTAAATTTTATGCACAGATGATCAAAGAGTGTGGATGTGAGTATGATGCTTTATTTGGTCCTGCGTATAAAGGAATACCTTTAGTGACATGTTGTGCAAATGCATTGTATTGTGAATATGGTGAAGATAAGCCTATTTTTTTCAATCGCAAAGAAGTAAAGGATCATGGTGAAGGTGGAAGTATAGTTGGATATAGCCCTAAAGATGGAGATAAGATTATTATAATAGAAGATGTTATAACGGCGGGGACGGCAATTAGGGAAGTTTTTCCAATTTTAAAATCTTGTGGTGATATATCTTGTGAGGATATGTTTATTTCTGTTAACAGATGTGAAGTGGGTAAGAACTTTAATAAAACAGCTATAGATGAAGTTATGGAAGAATTTGGAATAAATATTCATTCAATAGTTAGTGTTATGGATATTCGTGAATATTTAGAGATGCAAGGTGGGTATGAAAAATATATAAAGGAAATGGATGAATATATTAAAAATTACTGTGTTTTATAGTTTGCTTTTTTAAGCAAAATAAAAGCATTAACAGTCTATGTTAGTAGTTGTTAATGCTTTTTACTATATATGATAAATAAAAATATTCAATATATAGTGTGACTGAACCTGTAAGCCGAGTTCTGTTTACGTGACAATCTATCTATATATTACGTCGCCGTAATATTAAAGCCATCTTTCGAGAGCGTCGGACAAACGATATTCTCAACTGATGTTGCACCGAATAGGGTTTACACGGCAACATGGTTCCCCATGTTCCGGTGAGCTCTTACCTCACCTTTCCATCCTTACTCAACATAAATATATTGGGCGGTTTATTTCTGTTGCACTATCCCTAGAGTCGCCTCCGCCTGCCGTTAACAGGTATTCTGTCCTATGGTGCTCGGACTTTCCTCACTCAACATTAAGTTAAAGCGCTGCCACACAGCTCACTCACACAGACATAATTCTATCAAAACAATTAAATAATGTCAAATAAGACACATGCATGTTGTAGAATCATTGACAAAGCATACAATATTTTATATAATCTATTTACTATAAATGTTATAGATATAGTAAAATTATATGTTTTGGAGGTAAGCGTAATGGATTTAAAGGGAACTAAGACGGAAAAAAATTTGAGAACTGCTTTTGCTGGTGAATCACAAGCTTCAATGAAATATACCTACTATGCATCTAAAGCTAAAAAGGAAGGTTATGAAAAAATAGCAGATATTTTTTTGGAAGCGGCTCACAATGAACATGAGCATGCAAAAATTTGGTTTAAACTTCTAAATAATGGAATACCATCTACATTGGAAAATTTGAAAGATGCCTCTGCAGGTGAAAATTTTGAATGGACAGATATGTATGCTAATTTTGCAAAGGAAGCAAGAGAAGAAGGTTTCAATGAGATAGCAGATTTATTTGATGGAGTTGCTAATATTGAAAAAAGCCATGAAGCTAGATATAATGATGTTATTGAATGTTTGAATAACGATAAAGTTTTTAAAGCGGATGATGAGTGTGCATGGATTTGTAGAAATTGCGGTCATATACATTTTGGAAAATCAGCACCAGATAGTTGTCCAATATGTTCGCATCCTAAAGCTTTTTTTGAAAGGAGAGGCGAATGAAATTAATAAAGCATGGAAAATTGCTTGTATTGGCACTCTGCATTTTTATGTTGGGTGCTAATATTGTTTTTGTTCAAGCAATGGGTGAAGATGAAATTAAATCGGTTAGCACAGCTAATCAAGTTGAAAATTATAATTTAAAACGAGTTTTGAAAAAACATTATAATTTTATTGGAGTTAAAAAGAATCAATATATATTGCATTATGAGCATATAAAAACAGGAGCGCAATTTGTTTGCTATACAGATTTTGATTATGATAATTTAGAAATTTTTTATAGAGTTCCGCCCGAAAACGATAATGGTGTTTCTCACGCCTTAGAGCATTGTTGCGGCAATAATATAATGATTGAGCCTGAAGATAATGTAGCTTTAGCGTGTAAAGCAAGCACATTTCCATCAGGATTAATGTTTTCAACTTGTTTTGCTAATGGTAACTTTGATAATATAGATATTTTAACCGATTCGCTGAAAAATAGAAAATTTTTGGAAGATGAAAGTATTTTTAAAAGACAGGTTTTTAATCAAGTAAAAGGACATGATGGTTCTATATTAACTGTGGGTAGGATGTTCCTAGAGATGATGCAGAAAGATAAGTATAAATGGTCTACTTATTTAGATAAGATCTATAATTATGAAATAATGAATAGAGGAAATAAATTAAAATTTGAATCTGGAGGCATTCTTGAAAAAATTCCTAACTGTAGTTATAAAGAAGTTTGTGATGCTTGTAATAAATATATACATCCATCCAATTCTTTAGTTGTTATAAAAAGTAAGCAATTTAAAGATGTTATGGTGCATTTAGATAAAAAGTTTATGAAATGCTACGATAGGAAAAATATAGATATTGACTATAAATTAAAAGAAAAAGGCGATTTTGAATTTTTCTCGCAATACGATGTAAAAGAGGTTAATAGTATTTTTTCAAAAAACTATGATTATTGTGGGGTTGCTATTTATCCATTGAAAGGAATTAAAAATGATAGAATGAAAACATTTAACAACCTGTGTTATGCAATAGATTGTGACAAGTTTTATCAAAAATTAGTTGATATAGGATATACTGATTGTAAATTTCAGTTATGCGAGGCTCTTGATTGTAGCTACTTAAGGATTGCGGTTGCTGGTAATGATATTGATAAGTTTAGTAAAGATATTTTAACTAAAAATTTTGATAAAATATTAAAAGAAGCTTTAAACTTTAATGAATGTAAGGATTCTTGTGAAAATATGGGTTTTAAATATATTGCTGGAGATGATGTTATGGCTTCGTATGCTATTTGTGGAGCCCCTTTTGATGACAGGTTTTTTACAATAAAAAATAATGAATTTGTTAATGATGAAGACGATTTTGGAATTGATAAAAATTTGTGTTTGGAAGTTTTAAAACCAGAAAAAATAGTATTGTTGACAAGGGATAAAAGTGCAAGTATGCCAGAATGTTTTGCATGTAGATATCAGATTTCTTTTGAAGATAAAGATAAAGAGATGAGTCGATTAGCTATGAGAATTTTAAATAGAGGTCTGGTTAGTAAAGAACTTCAAAAAAGAGGTTATGTATATAGTAATATGTATACAAAAACTGATTTTAATGATAAAAGAAGTTTTTGTTTTTATTCAGATGAAACTGTAGCATTTGATAATATAACTGATTTTTTTAAACATGATTTTAATGAGAAAGTTAAAAATTTTGTAGTTAGTGATGAACTATTTAATTTAGTTAAATATAATATTGTTAATAATAATAATCTTGTTTTGCAGGCAGTTTCTTTCTGTCATAGCGATGAAAAAGAAACTGTTATTGAAGAAAAAATTTTAGATAAAGAATATTTTTCAACAAAATTGGAAACCAAGAGAGATATTTCTCAAATTAGTAAAAAAGAAATTCAAGATTTTATAAGAAGCGCTAAATTTGTTGGATATGCTACAGTTAAATTAGGTTTTTAAGTTTATTATTTAAAATTGACACTTATTTGCAATGAAATTGATAGCAGTTAATTGTGAGTAGGAAATATAATTATAAGGAGAGGCGAATGAAATTAATAAAGCGTGGAATATTGTTTGTATTAGTATTTTGCATTTTTATGTTGGGTGCTAATGTTATTTTGGTTCAAGCAATAGATGATAATGAAATTAAAGCTGTTAGCGCAGCTAATCAAGTTGAAAATTATAATTTAAAAAGAGTTTTGAAGATTAAAAATGAGAAAATAAATGATGAAAACGACTATATATTACATTATGAACATAAAAAAACAGGTGCGCAACTTATTTGTTTCATAAATCTTGATTATGATAATATTGAGATGGCTTATAGAGTTCCACCTGAAAATGATAATGGGATTCCTCATGCATTAGAACATTGTTGTTTTGATGATATGGTGATTCAACCTGAAGATAGTACAGATGTTGATTTTGAAGCATATACCAGTAAATTTGGATTAGTATTTAGGACGTGTTTTTTCAACGACAATTTCAAAAATCTTAATTTTTTGCTAAGTTCATTGAAAAACAAAAAATTTTTGAGCAATGAGAATATTTTTAAAAAGCAGGTTTTTAATCAAACCAAGAGTAAGGAAGGAAAAATATTAAATCGAGGAAGAATGTTTATTGAAGTTGCTCAACACGATCAATATATGAACTCTGTTTACACTGATAAAATCTATAATTTTGAAATAGTAAACCATAACAATAAATTAAAATTTGAGTCTGGAGGAATAGTTGAAAGTATTCCCAATTGTAGTTATAGTGATGTTTGTGATGCTTATAATAAATACATACATCCTTCAAATTCGTTGATTATCATTAGAAGCACACGATTTAAAGATGTTATGGTAAATTTAGATGAGAATTTCTTGAATAACTATGATAAAAAAAATATAAATGTCGATTATAAATTACCGCAGAAAGATAAGTGGGAATTTTTTCAGCAATATAATGTTAATGGGTTAAAGGATATTTTTTCAGAAAATTATGATTATTGTGGAGTGTCTGTTTATCCCTTAAAAGGCGTTAAAAACAGCAATATAAGTACTTTTAAAAATTTATGTAATGAAATTAATAATAAAGACTTTCAAAACAAATTAATTAATATGGGGTATAATGAAATTAAAGCTGATTTTTGTGAGTCTATTGATTGTCCTTATTTAAGGATTTCTATCGCTGGAAATGATTCTGCAAAATTTAATAAGGATGTTTTAGCTAAAAGTTTTGAAAATATATTAAAGAATGCTATTAATGGTTATAATACTAGTTATGATACTGAAAAAACAGGTTTTAGAAATGTTAATTGGAATGTTTTTATGGCAACATATATTTTGTGTGGAGATCCGTTTGGTGATAGATTTTTTACAATAAAAGATAATGAAATTATTGATTGCGAGTCAGATCCTGGAATTGATAAAAATTTGTGTTTGGAAGTTTTAAAACCGGAAAAAATAGTGTTGTTAAAAAATGATAAGATTACGAAAGATTCAGAACATATGGATTGTAGATATCAAATATCGTTTTCTGATAATGATAAAGAAATGATTCGATTAGCTATGAGAATTTTAAATAGGGGACTTGTTAGTAAAGAACTTCAAAAGGACGGGTCTGTTTATAGAAATATGTATACAAAAAGCGAATCATGCGATGAGAGATGTTGTTGTTTTTATTCAGATGAAACTGTAGCATTTGATAATATAACTGAATTTTTCAAAAATGATTTTAATGAAAAAGTTAAGAATTTTGTAGTTAGCGATAAGTTATTTAATTTGGTAAGAAAGAATATTATTAATCAAGAGTATTATTTAGAAGCGGTTTGTCCACCTGAGTATTATGGAACGGAAAGTATTGTTAAAGAAGAAATTGTGGATAAAGAATATTCTTCAATAAAACCACAAAATAAGAGAGATGTTTCTCAAATTAGTAAAGAAGAAATTCAGAATTTTATAAGAACCGCTAAGTTTATTGGGTATGCTATAGTTAAATAGAATTTTTACTTTTTGTTTTATTTGAAATTCACACTAATTTGTGATAAAATTAACAATAGTGAATTGTGAGTAGCAAATATCATTGAGAGGAAGAATTTTTATGAACAACAAATGTGTGGTTGATAGTGTGGAAGCACTTGAAATTAAGCTTAAGAATATGAGAGAAGCTCAGAATAAATATGCGAAATTTACGCAAGAACAAGTAGATGAAATATTTTTTAGAGCGTCAATTGCTGCAAATCAACAGAGAATTTCGCTGGCTAAAATGGCCGTTGATGAAACAAATATGGGTGTGGTTGAAGATAAAGTTATAAAAAATCATTATGCATCGGAGTATATTTATAACAAATATAAGTATACAAAGACTTGCGGGGTTATAGAAGAAGATAAGTCATTTGGAATAAAAAAAATAGCGGAACCTATTGGATTAATTTCTGCTGTTATTCCAACCACTAATCCGACTTCTACTGCAATTTTTAAAGCTTTGATTGCGCTAAAAACTCGTAATGCAATAATTATTTCTCCACATCCTAGAGCTAAAAAATCTACAATTGCGGCTGCTAAAATTGTTTTGGATGCAGCAATTAAGGCGGGTGCGCCAAAAGATATTATATCTTGGATTGATGAGCCTTCTCTGGAACTTACTAATATGGCTATGAGAGAATCCGATATTATTCTTGCTACTGGTGGACCGGGAATGGTTAAAGCGGCATATTCTTCAGGAAAGCCTGCTATTGGAGTTGGTGCGGGGAATACACCGGCTGTTATAGACGAGTCTGCTGACATTAAAATGGCAGTTATGTCTATTGTGCATTCTAAAACATTTGATAATGGAATGATATGTGCATCTGAGCAATCTTGTATAGTTGACAAAAATATCTATGATGAGGTTAAAAACGAATTTAAATTAAGAGGCTGTTACTTTTTGAATTCAGATGAATTGCAAAAAATTCGTGATACAATTTTGATTAATGGATCTTTAAATGCTAAAATTGTTGGACAAAAACCTTCTACCATAGCAAAGTTAGCTGGATTTGAAGTGGCTGAAGATATTAAAATTTTAATTGGTGAAGTTGAGTCTGTTGGACTTGAGGAAGCATTTGCTCATGAAAAATTATCGCCAATTTTAGCTATGTATAAAGCAGAAAATTTTGATGATGCTATTTCAAAAGCACAATCTTTAATAGAAGACGGTGGATTGGGACATACATCATCTATATATATTAACTCTTTGACCGAGAAAAGCAAAATGAGTAAATTTGAGTCTGCTATGAAAACATGTCGAGTTTTGGTAAACACACCATCTTCACATGGTGGAATAGGAGATATTTATAATTTTGCTTTAACACCTTCTTTAACATTAGGATGTGGATCTTGGGGAGGAAATTCAGTTTCTGATAACGTAGGTGTTTTAAATCTACTTAATATTAAACAGGTTGCTGAGAGGAGAGAAAATATGCTTTGGTTTAGGGCACCCCAAAAGGTTTATTTTAAAAAAGGTTGTATGGGTGTTGCAATACGTGAATTAAAAGAAGTTTTAAACAAGAAACGTGCTTTTATAGTTACAGACTCTTTTTTATATAAAAATGGATATACTAAAAATTTAACAAAATATTTGGAAGAAATGGATATAACTCATCATACATTTTATAAAGTTGAACCTGATCCAACACTTGCATGTGCTGAAGAAGGTGCGAGGGCTATGATGTCTTTTGAACCGGATGTTATAATTGCTTTGGGTGGAGGATCTGCTATGGATGCTGCCAAGATAATGTGGGTTATTTATGAGCATCCTGAAGTTGAATTTCAAGATCTTGCTATGCGTTTTATGGATATAAGAAAAAGAGTTTATCAATTTCCTAAAATGGGAACCAAAGCTTATTTTGTGGCATGTCCTACTTCGGCCGGAACTGGTTCTGAGGTAACACCTTTTGCAGTTATCACAGATCAAAATAATGGAGTAAAATATCCTTTGGCAGATTATGAACTTATGCCCAATATGGCTATTGTTGATGCCGATTTAATGATGGATGCACCTAAGGGATTAACAAGTGCATCTGGAATTGATGCTTTAGTGCATGCGTTGGAAGCATATGCCTCCATTATGGCAACAGGATATACAGATGGATTGGCGCTAACTGCTATTAAAACAATATTTAAATATTTGTCTAGAGCATATGATAATGGATCAGAAGATGTTGAGGCAAGAGAGAAAATGGCGGAAGCAGCTACATCAGCGGGTATGGCTTTTGCGAATGCATTTTTGGGTGTTTGTCATTCAATGGCACACAAGTTAGGTGCATATCACCATTTACCACACGGAATAGCTAATGCGTTGCTTTTAACTATCGTTATGAGATATAATGCTTCAGAAAATCCTACAAAAATGGGAACGTTTCCACAATATAAATATCCTATTACTTTAAGACGCTATTGTGAATGTGCAGAATTTTTGGGTATAAAAGGTAAGAACGATGAGGAAACTTTAAACAAGTTTATAGATGCAATAGAGGACTTAAAGGTAAAAATTGGAATTAAACCTACAATTAAGGATTATGGGATTTCAGAAGAAGATTTCTTAAATACATTAGATGAAATGTCTGAACGCGCTTTTGACGATCAATGTACGGGAGCTAATCCGAGATATCCATTGATAAGCGAGATTAAAAACATGTTTAAAGAAGCTTATTATGGTAAGAAATAAATAGTTTATTAAGCAATTGCAAGTTATTTGTGCAATTGCTTTTTATTTATTTTTTTAAAATATATGTGATTTAGTTGACATATTGATTTTTAAGGCATATAATAAATAAAGTTAATAATATTCGGTAGGTGAGGCTACCCTAGGGATACGGATTGCTGCCGCGATGTTGTGGAGACACAATTAGATGGTAAGGAACAGTCCATGTCGTTCTTAAGGCATGGAATAATGCAATAACATTGCCCTAGAGGAGTTAAAGCTTGAACGATGACATAGTATGATTTTTAGCCAGTTTTTGGTTTGTTCTCTTGTCGTTGTTTAGCGATGAGAGTTTTTGTTTTGTTAAAATTTATAAAAATAAATCAATATATTTACAGTGGTGATTTTTATGTATTTTGTTATTAAAGAAGTTCTTGAGGAATGCAGCAAAGATTATATTAAAGTGTGTGATGAAAAATATGTTGCAGTTTTGAGTTTAAAAGAGTGGAGAGTTCAACGAGATAGTTTTGATTTGGGAATTGATATCGAATTAGAAACAGCAGATATTTTGAATACTACGGCAGATGTTAACTATGATTCATTAACTGGAACGTTTTGCATACCAAATAGATTAAATTTGTTTGAAGAGCATAAATTTGCTTTTGCATTAGATGAAAAAGGAATTGTTTTTATAGATGATAGTGGAGTAGTTAAAAGCATGATACAGAAAATACAAATAAGTAGACGCTGGAGATTTCCGAGTTTAGAACGGTTTTTATATGATTTTTTAGAGCAAATTATAAAAGATGACTTTAGACTTATGGCTAATTATGAGAGAGAATTGGGTATGATAGAACGCGAAATTATTGAAGATGAAGATGCTATGCCTAATAGAGTTAACGATATGCGAGGAGACATTAGGGATTTAAGAATACATTATGAGCAACTTTTAGACTTGGGACAGATTTTTGAGGAAAATGAAAACAGCTTTTTTGAAGATGAAAACATACGTTATTTTCATCTGTTTTTAAATAGGGTAGAGCGATTGCGTGATATGTCTTCGTCTATTAGGGACTATACAATGCAGGTTAGAGACCTCTATAAATCTCATTTGGATATAAAACAAAATAGAATAATCACAATATTGACTGTAATTACTTCAATTTTTATGCCATTAACATTAATAACAGGATGGTTTGGCATGAATTTTAAGAATATGCCTGAATTAGAGTCGCCTTTGGGATATCCTGTTGTGTTTATTATTTGTGTTCTTATAATTATTTCAAGTTTGTTGTTTTTTAAGCGAAAAAAATGGCTTTAATATGGTTGTGTTTTATAATTCAAAAAGAAGGGTCCTATATGATATTATAAGGACTCTTCTTTTTTATCAATTTACATATTTTTCAAGATTTTGAGGACCTTCAAGAACATTTCTGCAGACGTATAAATTTTGTTTTTTGCCCGTGCATACTGACCATTTTACCAAGGATATTTGATTATTAGCAACTTCAATTCCTGTTAAACAACCCGGATGGATACAACTTCCATCATTGAAATATAAACTGGATTCTGGGTTTGCAAATATTGGTCTGTGGGTGTGGCCAGAAATTAATATGTGATTTTTTTGTTTTGCAAATTTGGCTAGTTTTTTTTCTATTTTGTCTCTTTTTTGATGAGACACTCCTGCGGATATAGGTGCTTTAAATCCGATTAGTTCTAAGGGACTCCATAAATATCTTACTAGAAATCTAGCAACTGGCCAAAATGTGTCATTTAGTAAATCTCCTTGATGACCATGAATTAGAAATATTTTGGAGTTGATTTGTTGGTTTTCTAAAATAATACTTTCATATGTTTTTAATGTTTTAAATATAGATTCGCTATATTTTTTTTGATTATTTTTGTGCTTTTGGCAGTGCTTTTTTATATATTTCTTTTTACTCTTAACAATATCGTGATTTCCGTATACCATGTGTAATTTTTTCTTTTGATGAAACTTAGACATAATGTTAAAAGTATCGGCATGCACTTCTATTATTTCACTTAGCTTTTTATTTTCCCAAAGTTCATCGCCGTCACCTAATTCAATGTAACTGAATCCTTGCTTATAGTAATATTTTAATGCTCCATAGAATAAATTTTGATTTGATAAAAAATTGTCTCCAACGTTTCCTCTGCCTCTATGGCAGTCACTCATTATAATAAACTTAGAGTTATTGTCAAAATTAATATGATGAGCATTTTTATATGATTTTTCAATTCTTTTATAACCTAAAGATATCAAAATAATGTCAGTCCTTTTTATTGTTTATTATTTTTATCTTGACATTCGTTGTTGTCGGGCGTATTGTCACAAAATGGTAGATAATCGAGTTCAATGCAACTAGCAAGACAGTTATTGTTGTTAGTTTGATTTAGCTTTGTTGGTATATTATCAAACTGAATATTTTTATTTAATTTTAATTTTTTTATTTGTTCATAGAATTTTTTTCCATATATTGAATCTATAAACATATCATATATAACTGGCATGCTATATTTAATATATTCGAGTTTATCTAATGTGTTTTTGTATTTTTTTGTTGCCATATTAAATATTTTGCAATTGTTATTATTTGCTTGTTGAACCATGGCACATTGAATGCTTTTTTGTGAAAGTGGTTGATGAGTGTGAGGAGTAGTGTATGTTATCTTAACAGTATTGTTAAATATCGAATATTCAGGTTTACTATAGCCTGCTTTGTTTAGACCAATAATAAATGAATCTCTCATCATATTGTTTGGGAATTTTATTTTTATTCTCATAGATAGTTGTGACCTTTTGGAATATTGGCCTAATTTAAAACCTGTTAGCCACCAATGAGTTGATTTTCTTTTTAATATCGTTTTTTTGCCTTTTTTTAATATAAATGACATTGGTAAGAATTCATTTGGGTTGATTTTTTCATAGTATGTTCCGGAAAATATATTAGTTTTTATATCCTTCTTTCTAGTATTATATATCCCAATTTCTGCTCCAGTTGTGATGCCATATTGTCCTTTCCAGAATTCAATTAACCATCTTTTTCCGCCATATGAAAAGGTAATAGGTTCACAATGTATTGCCATGTTCAAAAAAATTGAATTGTCGTCATAAAATTTGCAGTAGCCTACATCATGTTGCCAACAATTTTTTAAAGAATAAAAGTAATCTCCTTTTGCACAATATGCAAATCCAGCATATTTTAGATCATTGTTTATATTTTGTAGTTGTTGAATTTTATTGTTATTTGGTTTGAAATTTTTTATTTTTTGTTTAAAATCGAATATTGATATTATCAATAATAAACCAATAACAATTAAAGAAATTAATATTATTTTTATCATCAAAAAACCTTCTTTTACTTTAATATATTCTCTAATAAAAATATATGTGAAAAAGTTTTAAAGTTAAAAAATATAGTTGTTTTGATGAAATAAAAAATCTATTTGAATCGCTAAAAAATACACAATTCAAATAGATTTAAAAGGCAGTCTATAGTTTTTTTATATGTTATACTTTTTGTTTAAATACTCCAATTAAACTATAAATAATAAATATTAATAAATCCACTACAACAACAGTAGCACCAGTTGGCGTTGAACAAAAATAAGAAAATATTAAGCCTATTATAAATGATACAATTGAAATTATAGCTGAATTTATTGCAACAGATTTAAATTGTTTGCAAACTCTTGTAGACGAAAGCGTTGGAAATATTATTAAACTTGACATAAGCAGAGCGCCCATTATTTTCATACCAACAACAATCATTATTCCGGTTAAAATAGCCAAAAGCATTTTATAGAATTTAACATTTATTCCGATTGCACGAGCAAAATTTTCATCAAAGGTAATTGCAAAAATTTTATTATAGGATATAATAAACAAAATTAAAACTATAGTTGAAATAACTATACTCAAAGTTAAATCTGACTGGCTAATTGCCAGTATGCTACCAAACATATAATTGAATACATCAACATTTATACCTGATGTAATTGAAACAGCAATTATTCCTAACGCAAGTGAACTTGTAGAAATTAATGCTATTGCGGCGTCTCCACTAATTTTGTTTTTCTCGCTAAAATGTAATAATAAAATAGCAGTTAAAATTATAACTGGTATTGATATAACAAAAGGTGCCCAGTTCATTGTAACAGCAATTGATAACGCAGAAAAACCTACGTGTGAAAGACCATCACCAATCATAGAATAACGTTTTAAAACCAAACTAACTCCTAAAAGAGCTGCACAAAAAGAAACAAAAACACCAACAATGAGCGCTCTTGTTATAAAAGGGTATTGTAATACATTATCTATGATATCAAACAATTTTAAATTCCTCCCAAAAAACGCTTACCAATTAAACTTTCACAATATTCCTGAGGTGTTTTAAAAAATATTGGTTTGTCTTGCATGTGAACAATCATATTTGAATGAGATATAGCGGATCCTATATCATGAGACACCATTACTACTGTTATATTCTTATCAGTATTTATTTTTTTGATTATTTTATAAAGATTTTTTGCAACAATCGGATCTAATCCAGCACAAGGTTCGTCTAAAATTAACATTTTTTTAGTTGCACACAATGCTCTTGCTAACAAAACTCGTTGTTGTTGACCACCAGAAAGTTCCCTAAACGATTTATTTTGCAAGTCGCGAATTCCTAATAATTCCATATTTTCCAAAGCTATCTTTTTTTGCTTTTTTCCATAAAAAGACAGAATACCTAAGCAACCTAAACATCCAGACAGAACTATTTCATATACACTTGCTGGAAAATCTTTTTGAATGCTAGTTCTTTGTGGAAGATATCCAATTTCATTTTGTTTTAAACCAACAAATGAAATATTGCCTTTAATTGGTAATTTTAATCCCAGTAATCCTTTAAGTAATGTACTTTTTCCTGAACCATTTTCTCCTAGTACACATAAGTAGTCTCCAGAAGAGAGTGTTAATGAAAAGTCTTTTATTATAACATTACTACCGTAACCTAATGTTACGTTATTGCATTTAATTAGAGTCATGTTAATTTAGCGCCTCTTCTAATACATTTAAATTTTTATTCATATAATCTAAATAATTTACTCCATTTTCGAAATCATCTTTTGGAGCGTTATGACAGGAATACATTGTTAAAACTTTTGTGTTTGTAGCTTCCGCAAGTGATTTAGCAATATTTTCGTTACTTAATTCCATTTTTAAAACTACCGGTATGTTATTTTGTTTGATTTTGTCTATTAAAAATGCTATTTTAGTTGCATTTGTGTCAGTTTGTGAAGCACAACCTGGGAAAGCAGCGTAGTAGTTTAAACCATATTCTTCAACAAAATATCTAAAAGGAAATCTATCACCAAAAATTAATGTGTTTCTTTTGCTATTTGAAACAATTTTTTTGAAATTGTTGTCTAGAATATTTAATTGATTAACAAACTCTTTTGTGTTTTTAGTATAAAAATCAGAATTTTTTGAATCTAGTTTACATAGAACTTCTGAAATTTTTTCTGTTATTTTTTTTGCGTTTTTCGGAGAAGTCCAAACATGCTCATCTATTTCTTTCGTTTCATCGTGGGACTTTTCTTGATCAGGAGCTATTGTTTTAAAATCTTCTTCGCAAGTATCTACACAGTCTACCAATGAAATGATTGTTTTGTTACTCATATCTATTGAGTTTAATATGTTTTTGATCCATTCATCATTTTCTCCGCCTACATAAATAAATAAATCACTCTTTTGTATATTTATTATGTCTTGAGGAGTAGGCTCGTATGAATGAGATTCGGCACCGGGAGGAATAAGCATTTTAAGATTTATTTTGTCTTTAGCTATTTGGCGTGTAAAATCATATTGTGGAAATATTGTGGCTACAACATTTATTTTCTTACTATCTTCACTACTTGATAATTTGTTACCACATCCTGAAAAAGAAAAAATAACAATTATTAGCAAAATTAAGCTAAATTTTCTCATAAAAACTCCCTGTACACACCGATTTAAACAAATTAATTTACAATAAAACTTAAAAAATAAAAAATATTATCAAAAATCTGTCTAACTTACTAATTTTATTCATAATATGTATATTAAAGAAATACAATTAATTTTAACATATCAATATATAAGTGTCAATATAATAATTGTTGTAGATATTAGTGAAAATTGAACTTTTTCAAATTAACTAACATTGATGTTTTACATTTGATACTATGTATTTTTATTATTTGTTTAGGCATTGTTTTTATATGCTGGGGGACATGTAATTATGTTTAATAAGGTTATTGTTAAGTTGTCTTTAAAAAAAAGAGTTATTTTGGGATTCATTTTTGCATTTATCCTTATGATTTTGGTACATGGAGGCATGTTTGTAGATATGGATAATAGAGCCAATTACATTTTAGATTATATTTTAGATAACAATGCAAAAATTGATTCTACTAATATAGATTCATTGCCCGGTATTGGATTTGTTTCTGAAAAATTTAATTTTGTTAATAGAACATATCCGATAAGATATTTTTATGCGGTTTATAATGAGTGGGGTAAATTAATTGATTTAAACGTAGACAGATTTCCTGAAATGAATTATTCTTTAGCAGAAAATTTGATTTCAGATTTTAATTTGAATATTTTTTGCAGCGGATATGATGGCATTTATAAGTATAAAATTTTGGATACTGATTCTGGAAAGTTGTTGGTTTATTTAGATCAAAGTATAAATTTATATTCAATTTTGCTGTCGCTTTTTGTGTCGAGTTTATTGTTGCTAATTTTCGCTATGTTTTTAATTTTTACCGGTAATAATAATTTAAAAAATGTGTCAAGCATAAACATAAAAAGAAATTTATCTAATAATCCTAGAACACATCTAACTGAATTAAATAAAATGAATGAGGTACATGTTCTTACAAACGAAGAAGATATACATATAGATGATATTTCTATATTTAGTGAAAATGGAATGAATAAAATTGTTGCTCAATTGCTGCTTCTTTCGAATTTGAACATGGAAGGTTGGCTAAAGCCATTTGAAAAATTTAATTTTAGTGATGCGATTTTGGAAACAGTTTTTTCTTTTCAAACCATAGAAGAGGTTAAACAGAAACAGATAGAAATCAATATACATAGAAATATTATAATTAATGGAAATAAGAAATATTTGAAAAAATGCATAGAACTTCTTATTGATAATTCGATAAAATATTCTGATAACAATGGGAACATAATAATATCTCTAGAAAGTGTTCGTGATGAAATAAGACTGTCAATAAAAAATAGTTGTGATTTAGATGTTTTGGGTAATTTAGAATTATTATTTCAACCATTTTATAGGAGGTCGTGTCAGGTTTCTAACAGTGGATGTAATTTTGGAATGGGTTTAGCTGTTGTGAAAAAGATTATTGATGCACATAATGCACAAATTTTTGTTTATGGTGAAGAAAATTTTATCGAGTTTACGGTTTTGTTTCCAAATATCATATAGGTATAGCTATTTGTTTAAATATATTGTGTGTTTATCTATCAATTTTGAAAATAGCTATTGATGTAAATGAAAATATGTGCTATTATTTACAGTAGTTTTTGTTTTATTTTTACGAGGTGACTTTTTTGAAAAAAACAATTATAACTCTTCAAAAGCAGAAAGAAGATAATGATAAGATTACTATGCTTACCGCATATGATTATAGCACAGCAAAAATAATGGATTCGGTGGGTATAGATTGCATTTTGGTCGGAGATTCCTTAGGAATGGTTATGCTGGGATATGAAAATACGTTGTCTGTTACAATGGAAGATATGATACATCATACGAAAGCGGTTGCTAGAGGAACTAAAGATGCGCTTGTTCTTGCCGATATGCCTTTTATGTCGTATCAACAATCGGTTTATGATGCAGTTGTAAATGCTGGCAGATTGGTTAAAGAAGGAAAGGCAGAAGCCATAAAATTAGAGGGTGGAGCTGAGTTTTCTCCTCAAATAGAGGCTATTGTTAAATCGTCAATTCCTGTAGTTGGTCATTTAGGGTTGCTACCTCAATCTTTAAACAAACTAGGTGGTTATGGTGTTCAGGGGAAAGGATATGTGGGTGCTAAGAAATTAATTGATGATGCTTTAGCAATTCAAGAAGCGGGAGTTTGCGCTATTGTTTTGGAGTGTGTTCCTGCGCCTTTGGCTAAGTTGTTAACAAGAATTTTAGATGTCCCAACAATTGGTATAGGAGCTGGCCCCTATTGTGATGGACAAGTTTTGGTATATCAAGATATGCTTTCAATTTATAGTGAATTTAAACCTAAATTTGTAAAAACTTATGCTGAAATGGGTAGTGACATGAAGGCAGCTTTTTCTAGTTATATTCGTGAAGTTAAAGACGTTAAATTTCCTGCTGAAGAACATGGTTTCAAGATTGATGATAGTGTTATATCTCAGTTAAGTTCTCAGTATGGGTTAGAAAGGTAGTATCTTAAAAGTGGTAAAAGTAGTTAGAACAATTGGTGAAATGAAAAATATTACGCGTGATTGGACAAAGTCGGGGCTTTCTGTTGGTTTTGTACCTACTATGGGATGTTTGCACGACGGACATGCTAGTTTGATAAAAAAGTCTGTTTCTCAGAATGACAAGACAGTGGTTAGTATATTTGTTAACCCTACACAGTTTGGACCAGAAGAAGATTTAGACAAATATCCAAGAGATTTTGACTCTGATTTGGAATTGTGTCAGAATATAGGGGTAGACGCTATCTTTTTTCCGGAACCTAGCACGATGTATTCTGATAATTATAATACGTATGTTAATGTTAGACAGTTAACTAATAATTTATGTGGAAAAAGCAGGAAAAACCATTTTGAGGGTGTATGTACGGTTCTTACAAAGTTATTTAATATAGTTAGACCGGATTGTGCATATTTTGGAAAAAAGGATGCTCAGCAGCTTTGTGTTGTTAAACGTATGGTTGAAGATTTGAACTTTGATTTGAAAATCATTGGGTGTGATATAGTTAGAGAATCGGACGACTTAGCTATGAGTTCTAGAAATAGATATCTTAGTGCAGAAGAAAGAAAAGCAGCACTTTGTTTGAGTCAATCGTTAAATTTGGCAAAAAATTTGATTGATTCTGGGCAAATTGATGTTGATATTATAAGATCTGATATGGTTGAATTTATTTCTAAACAGCCTTTAGCAACGGTGGATTATGTTGAAATTGTAGATGGCTGTAATTTGCAACCAATTACTTGCATAACAAAGCCTTGTTTGATTGCCATAGCAGTTTATATTGGAAAAACAAGATTGATTGATAATTTTTATTATGAATAAGATTTCTTATTTGGAGGGTGATTAAAATAAAACTTACAATGTTAAAAAGTAAAATTCATAGAGCAACTGTGAAACAGGCAGATTTGCATTACGTTGGAAGCATAACAATAGATGTTGCTCTTATGGAAAAAGCTAATCTTGTCGTTCATGAGCAAGTTCATGTTGTTGATGTTGATAATGGAGAAAGATTTGTTACGTATGTTATTCCTGGCGAACGAAATTCTGGAATGATATGTTTGAATGGGGCGGCTGCAAGAAAAGTGCAAATAGGTGATAAAGTTATAATAATGTCGTATGCATTGGTTGATTCTAATGAAGCTGATGGGTTTAAACCTAAAGTTGTATTTGTAGATGATAGCAATAAGGTTATTAAGTTATCTGATCAAGAAACTCACGGGAGTGTTGTTTAGAAATTTAGTTTTTGGGGGAACATGAATTTAGTAAATATGCGTCCGTAGCTCAGTTGGATAGAGCGTTGGACTCCGGATCCAAAGGTCGCAGATTCGAATTCTGTCGGGCGCACCAAAATATTGACGTAAGAGAAATTAATTTGTTTGTTTTCTCTTGCGTTGTCTTTGTTTATAGATGATTTTATTCTTTACAACATGTGCTGGTTGATGGTATAATATTCAGTATACCATTATTTTTTATGTTAAATTTTTGGAGGCAAATTGAAAATGGATTATAATAAATTATCCTTAGAGAAACATTTTGAATGGAAAGGTAAGTTGAGTGTTGTTCCTAAAATGTCGGTTAGCAATGTTCAAGATCTTTCTATTGCATATACACCCGGGGTTGCTCAACCTTGTTTGGAAATACAAAAAGATGTAAATAAGAGCTATGATTTAACTGGTCGCTGGAATACCGTTGCTGTTGTTACAGATGGAAGTGCTGTTTTGGGTTTGGGAGATATTGGACCTGAAGCTGGCATGCCTGTTATGGAGGGAAAGTGTGTTCTGTTTAAAGAATTTGGTGATGTGGATGCGGTTCCAATTTGTGTTCGCTCAAAAGAGGTAGATGATATTGTAAAAACAGTTTCTTTAATAAGTGGCAGTTTTGGTGGAATAAATCTTGAAGATATTTCAGCACCCAGATGCTTTGAAATTGAAAGAAGACTAAGAGAAACTAGCGATATACCGATATTTCATGATGATCAACATGGTACTGCTGTCGTTACTTTAGCTGCTATGCTTAATGCTTTGAAGTTAACAGGCAAAAAATTAGAAGATATAAAAGTTGTAACTAGTGGGGCAGGTGCTGCAGGAATAGCAATAATAAAGTTGCTTATTGCAGTCGGATTGAAAAATGTTATTATGTGTGATAGAACAGGGGCTATATATTCGGGAAGAGAAAATTTAAACGCCGAAAAAATTAAAATAGCTGAAATTTCTAATCATGATAAAGTGAAAGGATCTTTGGAAGAAGTAATAAAAGGTGCAGATGTTTTTATTGGTGTGTCTGCTCCAGGAACTGTTACTCAAGATATGGTTCGCTCTATGGCAAAAGACCCTATATTATTTCCAATGGCGAATCCTGTTCCTGAAATTATGCCAGATCTTGCTATTGAAGCGGGAGCGGCTATTGTTGGAACCGGTAGAAGTGATTTTAATAATCAGATTAATAATGTTTTGGCATTCCCTGGCATTTTTAGAGGTGCTTTGGATGTTAGGGCTAGTGATATAAATGATGAAATGAAAATTGCTGCTGCATATGCTATTGCGGATATTGTTTCTGATGATGAATTAAGTAAGGACTATATAATTCCTGCGCCATTTGATCCTCGCGTTAGAGAGAGAGTTTCTAAGGCTGTTGCTGATGCTGCTAGAAAAACAAATGTTGCTAGAATATAAATATAGAAGAGTTTTTGTTTGAGTTGATATCTTTAATTGATTAAATTTTTACTTTTGTGTAGTGGGGGTTTAGTTGTGTCTGTTAAATCTGATTTGTTTTTTGAAAAATATAAAAATAAAAAAATTGCGTTTATTGGCTTTGGTGTTTCTAATTTTGATAGTATTTGTTTGTTTTTGAATAAGGGACTCGATGTTACGGTTTTAGATAGAGTTAGTGAGGATATGTTAGATGAAAAAGCAAGTGTTTTGAAGGATAAGGGAGCAAAGTTTATTTGTGGGGATGATTATTTAAATTCTTTAAATAATTTTGATATTGTAGTTAGGTCTCCTGGTGTTTATTTTAATAAATCTGAATTACAGAATGCAATAAAATATGGTGTTGTCGTAACGTCTGAAATGGAGTTGTTTTTTGATTTTTGTCCATGTAAAATCATAGGAGTGACTGGATCTGATGGTAAGACAACAACTACTACTGTAATTTCAGAAATGTTAAAATGTGAAGGATATAATGTTCACATTGGTGGAAACATAGGGAAGGCACTTTTGCCAGAAATTGAAAAGATAACTAGTGATGATATTGTGGTTGTTGAGTTGTCTAGTTTTCAGTTGATATCTATGAGAAAATCTCCGTATATATCGGTAATAACAAATATTTCACCGAATCATTTAGATATTCATAAAGATATGGATGAATATATTTCGGCTAAGCAAAATGTTGTTTTGCATCAAAATGGATTCGGAAGTTTGATATTAAATTTAGACAATGATCTTTCTAATTCACAGGAGGTTTTTGCTAGAGGATTTGTTAAAAAATTTAGCAGAAAAGAAAAAGTAAAAAATGGAGCTTTTTTTGATGAAAAAACACATAAAATTTATTTTGCTAAGAACGATAGGGTCACTGAAGTATTAAATGCTTCTGACATAATAATACCAGGTGTTCATAATGTTGAAAATTATTTAGCAGCAATAAGTGCTGTTTTTGAATTGGTTTCTGTAGATTCTGTGCAAAAAGTTGCTAGAGAATTTAAAGGCGTTAAACACAGAATAGAGTTTGTTAGAGACAAGAACGGTGTTAAGTGGTATAATGATTCTATTGCTACTAGCCCAACTAGAACTATTGCTGGCTTAAGATGTTTTAACGATAATATTATATTAATTGCTGGTGGATATGATAAAAACTTTGATTACAGTTGCTTGGCTCCTGAAGTGTTAAAAAAAGTGAAAACTTTAATTTTGATGGGAAATACTGCTAAAAAAATTGAATTGGCAGTGAAAAACGATGATTGTTACAATGAACAAAACACAAAAATTATTAATGTTAGCAATATGGAAGAAGCTGTTGGTGCTGCATATAATGCTGCTAGTGATGGAGATATAGTGTTTTTTTCTCCAGCATCTGCTAGTTTTGATTTATACAAAAACTTTGAGCAAAGAGGAGATCATTTTAGATCTGTTGTTAATGATTTATAAACATATGTAATTTGTTTGGGGGATGGTGTAATTTGGACATAAAAGATACATTGTTAAAACTTTGTAAAGTTAATGGTGTTTCTGGTCGTGAAGACGAGGTTGCAAAATTAATAAGAACAACGCTTTCGTCTTATTCGGATGACATATTTTTGAACCCATTAGGAAGCGTTGTTGCTAAAATTTCTGAAGCTAGTGATAACTATCCAGAAATTTTGCTTGAAGCACATATTGATCAGGTGGGATTAGTTGTTACTTCAATAACTGATGATGGTTTTTTAACAGTTGCAAATTGTGGAGGAATTGATGTTGGCTTACTTATTTCCCAGGAAGTTATCGTTTGTGGAAAAAAAGATATACGAGGAATAGTTTGTTCTATCCCGCCACATTTAAAAAGATCCAAAAAGAAAGAATCTTTAACCATGGATGACATATATATTGATATTGGTATGTCTAAGGTTGAAGCTGAAAAGATTATAAATGTTGGAGATGTGGTAACTTATGACTATAAACCCGTTTGTTTGGTGGAAAATAGGATTTCTGTAAAATCTTTAGATAATAGAGCTGGAGTTATGGCCGTATTGCTTGCTTTGGAAAAACTTAAACAGTGTGATTATAAATGTGGGTTGACTGTTGCGTTTAGTTCTATGGAAGAAACGTCTGGGAAAGGTGCAGCTACTAGTGGATATTTTGCTAATCCTGATTTAGCAATTTGTGTTGATGTCAGTTTTGCTCAAACTGTTGATTGTCCCAAAAACAAATGTGGAGATATGGGAAAAGGACCGATGATTGGAATATCGCCTACTTTAGATTTTAATTTGAGTTCAAAATTACAGAACATAGCCAAGAAAGAAAAAATACCATATCAGTTAGAAATCATGGGTGGGGCTACTTCAACTGATGCAGATAAAATTTGTGTTTCAAGAAATGGTGTTGTTACGGGGCTTTGCTCTATCCCATTAAAATATATGCATTCTCCAGTTGAAGTTGTTGATATAGACGACATAGAAAATACAGCAAACTTATTAGCAAATTTTGTGATGTTATGTAAGGATGATGTGATTTGAAAAATATATTAAAACAGTTGTGTTTAATTGATGGTGTTTCTGGGCGTGAAAACTTAGTTAGAGAAACTATAATATCTCTTTTACCTTCAGATTGTGAATATACTATTGATGCTTTGGGAAATTTGATAGTTACGAAAACCGGAAAAAAGTCTTCTAAAAATAGAATTATGCTATCTGCTCATATGGACGAAGTAGGTATGATTGTTACCTTCATTGAACAAGATGGATCGTTGAGGTTTTCTACCGTAGGTGGAATAGATCCTGATGTTATAGTGGGAAGTTGTGTTCGTGTTAATAATATAAGTGGTGTTATTGGAAGCAAACCAATTCATCTTAAAAGTGCACAAGATAGATCGAAATCTGTTTCTATTTATGAGTTATTTATTGATATTGGGGCTTCTTGTAAAGAACAGGCTGAAGAACATGTTAATTTAGGAGATGTGGTAACTTTTGATAGTGAATTTTTGCAGTTTGGAGAAGGAAAAGTAAAATCTAAGGCAATTGATGATAGATTTGGATGTGCTGTTTTACTTAAACTTTTAAGAGAAGATATAGAATATGATTTTACTTGTGCTTTTTTAGTTCAAGAGGAAGTAGGTCTTAGAGGAGCCAGACCCGCAACATATGCAGTTAACCCAGATATAGCAGTTGTTTTTGAAACCACAACTGCAGCAGACACACCGCTTTCTGCGGGGAAAGATAAAGTTTGTGTGCTGGGTAGTGGTGCTGTTGTGTCGTTTATGGATAATGCTACGATATATGATTCAGAGTTATATAAATTGGCTTTTCTGACAGCAAAGGAAAATAATGTATTGTGTCAAACCAAAACGGCAATTGCTGGTGGAAATGATGCGGGAGCAATTTCTCAATCGAGAAATGGGGTTAAAACAATTTCGATTTCATTGCCTTGTAGATATCTTCATTCTGCTTGTTGTGTTGCTGATGAACAGGACATGGATGCAATTTTAAATTTGGCTACAAAGATTTTACCTAAATTATTTGAATTATAATTTATTATATTTAAATAAATTTTTATTAGTGGGAGACAAGAAACTATAATGAGTTTTTTTGAAATTAACAAGAATATAGAAGAACTTGCTAAAAAAGTAGAGGTCAGTTTAGCTGATGACTTTAATAAAATAGACGAAATATCTTTATATAATGAAAGCAAGGTTTTACGTGCATTTTTGGATAATAGGGTCAGCGAAATTCACTTTAATGGAACGACCGGATATGGTTATAACGATTTGGGACGTGATGTTTTAGATAGAATTTATGCTCAGGTTTTTGGTGCAGAAGATGCCATAGTTAGACATAATTTTGTTTCAGGAACACATGCTTTGTCTGTAGCGCTATTTGGAGTATTAAGACCTGGAGACAAATTAGTCTCTGTTACTGGAAAACCGTATGATACTATTCAAAAAGTTATAGGAATAGGACAGTGTGAAAATAACGGATCGTTGACAGATTACGGGGTTAACTATGATGAAATCGATTTGTTAGAAAATGGTCAAGTTGACTTTAATCATATTAAAAATACTAATTGGAAAGAAGTCAGAATGGCTTATATTCAAAGGTCTAGAGGATATTCTAGTAGATCACCTTTGAGTTTAGAACAAATAAAAGAAATTTGTGATATTATTCATGGCAAGAGTAAACAAACTGTGATTTTTGTTGATAACTGTTATGGCGAATTTGTGTGTAGAGAAGAGCCTACTAATGTAGGAGCGGATCTTATGGCGGGTTCTTTAATAAAAAATCCTGGTGGAGGAATTGCGAACACAGGAGGATATATAGTAGGTCGAAAAGATTTGGTTGAACTTTGTTCATATAGATTAACAGCACCTGGAATAGGTAGAGAAGTTGGCTGTACGTTAGGACAAAATAAGAATATGTATATGGGTTTGTTTTTAGCACCATCTGTTGTGTCAAATGCATTAAAAGTGTCCGCGTTTTCTTGTGCTTTATTTGAAAAACTGGGGTATGTTGTGTTTCCTAAAAAGGGAGATTCAATCAGTGATATTATAAGTGTTTTACAGTTAGATTCTGAAGAAGCATTGGTGGCTTTTTGCGAAGGAATTCAAAGTGGATCACCTGTTGATTCATTTGTTGTTCCACAGGCGTGGGATATGCCTGGGTATAAAGAAAAAGTCATAATGGCAGCTGGTACATTTACTAGCGGAGCGTCAATTGAAATTTCTGCAGACGCACCGATAAAAGAACCTTATAATGTTTATTTGCAGGGTGGATTAACCTATAATAGTGGCAAAATTTGTGTGTTGCTGGCTTTACAGAGAATGATTGATAAAGGAATACTTAAATCAAAATTGTTAGATTAGTAATTAATATAAGCTTTTTATAAAATTTTACTTGAAATTAGGTTTTTTATGTGGTATAATGATTTAAGTATTTTGTCCGTCTTGGTTTCTTCTGGGACGAGAAATTAGTATTTCAATAATAATATACTAACATTTGGATATTCCTCTGGATTTTTAATTTAAGAATATCTGTAAATTTTTTAGGAGGATAGATTAATGAATGCAATAAATATTATTAATCAGGCAAGTATCAAAGAAAATCCACCAGTAGTTAATGTTGGAGATGTAGTTAGAGTGGATGTTTTGATAAAAGAGGGAGATAAAGAGAGAATACAGGCTTTTGAAGGAACTGTTATAGCTAAGAAAAGTGGTGGTGTTTCAGAAACATTTACTGTTAGAAGAGTTTCTTATGGTGTTGGTGTTGAGAGAATTTTCCCTATACATTCACCTCATGTTTCGGCTGTACATGTTATAAGAAGAGGTAAAGTTAGACGTGCTAAGCTATATTATTTGAGAGATAGGGTAGGAAAAGCAGCTAGAGTTAAACAGAGAATATAGTTTATTGCTTCCTGGACTTTTTAAGTTCAGGTTTTTTATGTTTAAATATTATTTACAAAACTTTATATTCATGGTACCATATATGTGCAATGTTTTTTAACTTATTATTACGAAGAAGTTGGTGATTAAAATGAGTATTGAAAATGTATTTAATTCCAATGGAAATAGTTCCAAAAATTTTAATAAAGTTGTTAAAGAAGTTTTTGATTTGTTTGAAATATTTGTGGGTGCGATCATAATAGTTACAATAACTGTTGCGTTTTTGTTTAGAACAGTTGGAGTATCTGGTACATCAATGACGCACACATTACAAAATAAGGATAGGTTGATAATTAGCAATTTTTGTTATCAACCAACAGTTGGAGATATTGTCGTTTTGAATCTCCCAGATCGGTTTAATATGCCTATAATCAAGCGTATTATTGCTAACGAAGGACAAACTGTTAATATAACAAATAGTGGAGATGTGTATGTAGATGATATTAAACTCAAAGAAGATTACATTCACGATAAAACCATGAAGGGAAACCATAATTCATATCCTGTTAAAGTTCCTAAGGGATGTATTTTTGTAATGGGAGATAATAGGATGGGATCTACTGATAGTAGAGAATTTGGATGTGTTAATAAAAATAATATAGCCGGTAAGGCAATTTTTAGAATATTACCGTTTAGTAGTTTTGGAACGTTATGATTGGTTTACAAATAATTAATTAGTTTTTTAGTTCTAAATACGTGATTAAAAAATTGAAAAATATATTAATTTTAAGAAGGTTTAAAATGGATAAAGTTTATATTTTTGGACATAAAAATCCAGATACAGATTCTGTGACGAGTGCAATAAGTTTAGCATATTTTAAGCGTATGCAGGGAATTAATGCGGAGCCGAGAGTTTTGGGAACAATTAATGCTGAAACTCTATATGCGCTGGATAAATTTGGAGTTGAGGCTCCTAGTTATTTAAATGACGTAAAAATTAAAGTTAAGAATGTTAATTTTAACGAAAATTATAAGATTAATGAATGTGATTCTATTATAGATGCTTTTAATTTTATGAATAACCACTCCATAACGGGATTACCTTTAGTGGACGATAGCAGTAATTTTAAAGGATATGTTTCTTTAAAAGAAATAGCTTCTGATATGATTTACAATGAATCTATGAATATAAATACATCGTTTGACAATTTGCTGAGTGTTTTAGATGCAGACGATTATTGTAAAGTTGACGATCATATAGAAGGATATGCGAGAACTGTAACTTTTGATGATTCAACGTTTATTAATGATGTTAGTTTGGATAAGAATTCTATATTGATATTAGGAGATAGAACTCAGATAATTGATCATGCTTTGAATATTGGCATAAAATTAATAATTATGGTTAATTCTAAGAAACTTAGTGATGATCAATTAAAAATAGCTGTTGAAAAAGGCACTAATATTATTTTTTCACGTAAGTCATCTTTTGAAATTGTGCGTGTTTTGTGTTTATCGAATCCTATAAAATCTATTAAACGTAAGGAAAAGTGTATTACATTTAATGTTAATGACTATTTGTCAGATGTAAAGTCTGTGATTGATAAATTTAAACATACAAATTATGGTGTTTTAGATGTTGATGATGTTTGTGTTGGTATGTTAAGATCTATGGATGTTAATAAAGTTGATAAGAAAAAAGTTATATTAGTTGATCATAATACTTTTTCACAGTCTGCCGATGGTTTAGATGAAGCTGATATTATTGAGATTGTAGATCATCATAATTTAGGGGATATAGTAACATCTATTCCTATTAATGTAAGATCTATGGCTGTTGGATCAACGAATACTATTGTTTATCATATGTATAAAGAACATAATATTGATATTCCAAAAGACATTGCTGGGATAATGTTGTCGGGTATATTATCTGATACATTATGTTTGAAAAGTCCGACAACAACTGAAGTTGATATAAATGTTGCAAATGAGTTAGCTAAAATAGCTGGGGTAGATTTAGATAGTTATGGTGTGGATCTTTTAGCATCAGGAGTATCTATAGATGGTTTATCTGCGAATGAAATAATAATGAGAGACTGTAAGAAATATGAAATTAATGATCAGAAAATTTTTGTTTCTCAGGTATTTACTACTAGTTTTGAAAACTATATGCCTCGTATTGATGAACTAGTTAGTGAATTGAATAATGAAGCAAGTTCTGGTGATTTTAGACTTTGTGCGTTGTTTGTTACAGATTTCTTTACTCACAATTCTTATTTGATATATTCTAACAATTCTGAGGATGTTTTGAAAACAGCATATGATGTTGAAGAGTTGAATCAGGGATATATGTTGGAAGGTGTTGTGTCTAGAAAAAAACAGATGGTTCCATTTATTATGGATGCTCTAAATGGATAGAAATTACGCTTTAAGTATGATGAAATATAAAGTGTGTAATAAAAAAACAGACGTAAAAGTCTGTTTTTTTATTGTTTGGTGAATTACTGATGTTGAGGTTGTTTATACTTTGAAAAAATTGGGAGTTTACTGTTTGAGTAGTAAATTCCCAATTTTTATGATAAAATCTTGCTTCGCAACCAACTTTTTACAAAAATTAACCGAAAGTTGGTGGATTGCTACCGGTAGAAATTATAAAATATTAGGTGAAAAGGAGGAATTATATGAATAATTATTTTGCGTATAATTTAAAGAAAATAAGAAAAGAAAATAATCTATCACAGGAACAATTGGCAGATGAATTGGGAGTTTCTAGGCAAGCGGTTTCAAAGTGGGAATCTGGTATAGCCTATCCCGAAATGAATAAAATAATTGCATTATGTGATAAATTCAATCTAAACATGGATGATTTATTAAGTAAGGACATTAAAGAGGTCAAAGGAGAGGAAAAATCTAAAAAGAAACTTAATAGTTATTTTTATGGATTTTTAAATTTTATAACTGATGCTATTAATCTATTTAGCAATATGAATTTTAAAAGCAAAGTTAAATTTGTTTTTGAAGAAATATCAGTTATTATTATATTAACATTGATTTCTTGGATAGGATGTCATATCATTGAAATTATATTTGATAGAGTGTTTGGTTTTGTGACATCTTTTTTATCGCCTAACATTAGTTATTACATTAATGGTATATTTAGTAGTGTGGTTATGACATTTTTTGTAGTATTGTCATTTGTTGTATTTTTACATATTTTTAAAACAAGATATTTAGACTATTATTATAAACTAAAAACACAAATATTAGATGAAGATATTAATGATTTATCTGAAAATAAAGAAGAGACTTTAAAAAGTAATAAAATATTGTTCAAAAACAACGAAAATAAAATAATTATAAGAGATCCTAAGCACAGTGAATATAATTTTATGCATGGATTATATAAAGTTATAATTACAATAATAAAATCTTTTTCTGTTTTTATTGGTTTGTTTTTATGTATGGTGTTGGTATGCTTGTTTTCAGGAATTATTGTTTCATTTATGGTATATAAAACAGGTTTGTTTTTTGTTGGATTATCGTTGGCCTTTTTGTCATTGGGTATTATTGATATAATACTTATATTATTAATATTTAATTTTCTGTTTGACAGAGAAAATAATAAAAAGCTTATTATTTGGAGTTTTATTGGTTCATTAATTGCGTTTGCTATAAGTTGTGGTTTAATATTTGTAGGGACATTAAACTTTAACGTAGTAAAAAACAATGAAGTAAGTTTAAAAACTGAAACATTTGAAGTGGCGATGGAGGAAGGATTATTCTATCGCAGAAGATATGAAAAAGGTGTTGAGTGTATTGAAAAATACATTGAATCTGATATAGATAATATAAAGATTGAATGTTCAATAAATGAGTTATTTAATGTTCAGCTATATAATCAAAGGGAAAATGGTATATATGTTTATGAGTATTGCAACGACCCTATTAATATAGTTAGAGAAATTATTGATAATCTTAATAATAGGAAAATTGTTAACTTTAATAGTGACTTAATGGAGGTCAAAATATATGCATCAAAAGAAAATATTGATAAATTAAAATCTAATCAAAATATGTATATGGAGAAAATTTGTAAAAAATAGACATATAACTTTATTGAAAATTATTGTTTCTTGTGTTAGAACGCATAGTAGAAGTTAAGTTCCTCGAAATATTAATTGTAAGGAATAATATCAGTTTATTTATATCTTTTATCAATATGTGAAGGAGTGTATGTGTATGATCAATAAGCAAAAAATTGTTGAGGGATTGCAAGCTATTGTAACAGGGTTATCGCAACAGGCAGATGGACACATAATTCAATCGAAAATTTTTGCAAGTCAAGGATTAACAAAATTGGCTGAAAAATATGCAGAACATGCAACTGAAGAAAGATCGTATGTGGAAAAATGTATTGATAGGTTATTGGATCTGGGATCTGAGGTTAAATTAGAAGCTAAAAAGGAAGAAAAAGTTTATACTGATGCTATTGAGTGGATTAAACATGATTTGCAAGTGTCAAAAGACGGATTGGCTTGGTTGAAAACAATTGTAGAACTTGCTAGAGAAGACTATACTACATTTGATATGTTGAAAGAATATTATAAAGATGAAGAAGAGGACATGTATTGGGGAGAACAACAACTTGAACTTATTAATGTTATCGGCAAGCAAAATTGGACATTAAAGCAGATGTAATGGTAATTTTACACTTGATATGATTGATGATTTGAAAGAAATAGAGAAAATTATGAATTTGTTAATATGATATTGACAAAATTCAAATGGTGATGTTATACTATTGTCAATATTTGAAGGAGACAAAGCCCCATGAATAGTTTGATAAATTCAAAATTGAATAGTTGGTGGGTAGTATGGAGAAAATAGATTTGTCCATACAGCTTTGTTTTGCTTTAATTTTGAGTCTAACGAAAAATAAACACATGTATGGATTATAAGCCGTATGTGTGTTTTTTGTTAAATTTTGGAGGTGTGAGGATTTATATAAATTTAGAATAATTTTTGTTGATAAAAAATATATTATATAAGAATTTTTGATTTTGAACAAAGGAAGGTTTTTATTATGAATTATGGAGAATTATAAAAACATATATGATGCAAGATGATAAGGGGAATGTTAAGGACGCATATTCAATATCAGCAGGACTGGATTATCCTGGAATAGGACCAGAACATGCATCTACATAAGACAGGAAGAGTATATTATGATGCAGTTACTGACTCTGAAGCTGTTGAAACATTTAAGCTACTGACTAGATTGGAAGGTATTATTCCAGCTTTAGAGAGTTCACACGCTATTGCTTATGTAATAAAAATTGCTAAAAAATATAAAAAAAGAAGATGTTATTATTGTTAATTTATCATGTAGGGGAGACAAGGATTTTAATACAATATTAAATTTATAGTGTTGGGTTAATCAAATTTAAAATTAAGAGCAAAATTTTGTTTTTTTGTGTTATAATAGATCTATGTTTTATCAAACTTAAAGGATGTAAGTATAGTGAATGATAATAGGATGAGTATAGATTGGTTAAAATCGTTTAGCGAAGATTTCTTACAAATTTGCATAAAAAGGGTTGATATACTGAAAAAATTATTTTGTGGAATTAATTTGACTTGGAAAAAATTGATAATATTTGCAATATGTTCAGGAGTATATACTGCTGTTATGGCAATGTTGCCTGTTGTACAAAATACATCTTTCAGAGATTTAACTGAAACATTTGAAGTATGGATATTGTTTGCAATACTCATAATAATGAATAGTAAATCAGCAAAAGATTCTGCATTTAAGTGTTTTGTATTTTTCTTGATTAGTCAGCCACTCGTATATATAGTTCAAGATATAATTAATTATAATAATTTATTTATTACATACTATAGGTTTTGGATTTTATGGACAATAGCCTGTTTACCAATGGGATTTATTGGTTATTATATGAAAAAAGATAAATGGCATGGAATAGTTATATTAACACCGATATTAATACTATTAGGATTTATGTTAAATAAATATTTATCTGAAACATTATTTTTCTTTCCTAGACATTTATTAACAACAATTTTTTGTGTTGCTACATTACTTTTATATCCGTTAGTTATTTTTAAAGATAGAAAGTTAAGGATCTCTGGAATAATAGTTAGTAGTTTAATAGTTATTGTAATGACATTTTTCAGTTTACAAAATCCAATAGTATATAGTACAGAAATTTTATCGGATGGTGATGAATATCATTTTGATAATACATACAAAGTGTATTTAGCTGATGAAAAATATGGTGATGTAAATATACAATATGACGAATCACTTGGAGCATATATGGTGCATGCAGATTTTAAACATGGTGGAGAGACTGAATTAGTTATTGAAGAACCTGGTGGCAGAGCAAAAAAATATAATTTAAATATTGGAATGAATACATACACATTAGAAAAAATAAAATAATTACAATATTAAAAAATAAGAATGGTTGAGAAGATAGAAATATCTTCCTTTTTATGTTATAATCTATTTAGATTTAGGGGAGTTGATCTAAATGAGTGAAAATAGAACTATAAATTGGTTCCCGGGGCATATGAAAGTAACAGAACGTTTAATAAAAGATAATATGTCGAAAGTGGATTTGGTTATTGAGTTAATAGATGCGAGAATTCCACTTAGTAGTAGGAATCCGTTACTTGCTAAATTAATAAACAATAAGCCAAGAATTGTTGTGCTTGGAAAAAGCGATTTAGCTGATTCTAACGTTAATGATATGTGGATTAAATACATAGCCAAAACTGAAAAGGTTTTGGCTATAGCCGTTAATTGTAAAAATGCTAAAGGTGTTAAGGCTATAGTTGCTACTATAAAAACAGCTCTGACGGATTTGATTAAAAATAAGTCTAGTAAAGGAATGATTGGTAGAGCGCCTAGGGCTATGATTGTTGGAATTCCAAATGTTGGTAAATCTACGTTGATAAATTCTTTAGCGGGGAAAAATAAAGCGAAAGCAGAAAATAGACCTGGAGTTACAACTAATAAGCAGTGGGTTTCTATAAATGGCGTTGTTGATTTGTTAGATATGCCTGGAACGTTGTGGCATAAATTTGAAGATCCCGCAGTAGGACTTAATTTGGCTTATATTGGTTCGATTAAAGATAGTGTGTTTGATATTGAATATGTTGCTATGAATCTTTTAGAATATTTGTATAAGAACTATAATGACAAGTTGATTGAGAGATTTAATGTAGATTTGTCTGAGATCGATGAGCCATTTGAAAAATTAGAAGCAGTTGGTAGGGCTAGAGGAATGTTAGTTAAAGGTGGAAATGTAGATACCGAAAGAGCAGCTATAGCCGTTCTTGATGAATATAGATCGGGTAAATTTGGAAAAATCACTTTGGAAATGCCCCCAAATATTGAAAATTAACAGGAGAATATAACATGAGTTTATTTGAATTTGATAGAAGTTATGGTGTTAATAGTCTATGTGGGGTTGATGAAGCGGGAAGAGGACCTTTAGCTGGTCCAGTTGTTGCTGCTGCGGTTATTTTAAATCCTGATGCCGAAACTTTTCTTTCGGAAGTTAATGATAGTAAAAAATTAAGTGAAAAAAAGAGAGAAAAGTTGTATGATAAAATTATTGAAAACTCTTTACATTATGCTATAGGTGTTGTAGATGTTGATTATATAGAAAAATTTAATATTTTACAAGCGACTTTTTTAGCAATGAAAAAGGCTGTTGAGCAGATAGAAATTAAACCAGATTTGGTATTAGTAGATGGTAATAAACTGCCAGATTTAAAAATGAGAGCAGAATTTGTTATTAAAGGAGACTCTAAAAGTGCATCTGTCGCGGCGGCTTCGATAATTGCTAAAGTTACCAGGGATAGAATGATGATTGATTTTCATGAAAAATATCCTAACTATGGATTTGATAGACATAAAGGATATGGAACTAAAGAACATTATTCAAATATACTTGAATATGGTGTTACACCAATACATAGAATGAGTTTTTTGAAAAAAATTAGAGAAAAGATTCCAACTGTTCAATCTATTAATGGCCAATTAGGTGAAAAGATAACATATGAGTGGCTTAAACGCAATAAGTATAATGTTATAGCTAAAAATTACAAAAGTGAATATGGTGAAGTGGATTTAATTGCAATTAAGGATGAATATATATGTTTTGTGGAAGTAAAACTGAGAAGTGAGAGTTGTGGATATTCCCCAAAAGAGGCTGTAAACCTTACTAAACAAAAGAAAATTATAAAAACAGCAATTAGTTTTTTGAAAAAACATCCGTGTAAATATCAACCTAGGTTTGATGTTTCGGAGGTAGTAAAAACAAACACGGGTGATTTTAAAATTGACTATATAATAGATGCTTTTGATGTAGGTGATGAATATGAACTTTTTTGATTTGCATTGTGATACTATTTCTAAATGCTTTTTTAAAAGGAAAAAAAGTATGTTAAAAAACAAATATCATATAGATATTGAGCGTGGAAAGTCAACTTTTGAAAAATGGTTTCAGACGTTTGCTTTTTGGATACCCGATACTGTAAACTCTGACAAAGCGTATGATTTGTTTTTGAAACAGTATAAGTATATAGAAAAATTTGATTTGCCTATTTATACCAACGATTTTAATTCTGATTTTAAAGCAATTTTAATGGTTGAAGGCGGTTTGCTAATTGGAAAAGATATATCTAGGGTTGATGAGTTAAAGAATAAAAATATAAAAATGTTAACTTTAACTTGGAATAATGAAAATAATATAGCATCTGGAGCTTTGGCGAATGGAGGACTCAAGCCTTTTGGAAAAGAGGTTGTTTGTGAATTGGAAAAGAATAATATTGTTGTAGATGTTTCGCATTTGAATGAAGAGTCGTTTTGGGATGTTGTTAAAATGGTAAAAAAACCGTTTATTGCAACACATTCTAATGCTTATGATGTATGTGGCCATGTTAGAAATTTAAAGGCCGATCAAATAAAAGAAATAAAAAATGTTGGTGGAATAATTGGATTGAATTTTTACAAATTGTTTTTGGAAGATAATTGTAAAAATGGTGTTGATGCTTTAATTAAACACATTGATTATTTTTTGAAACAAAATTGTGAAGATGTTTTGTCTGTTGGCAGTGATTTTGATGGTGCAGATATGCCTGATGATATAAAAGATATTACTTTTGTGCCAACAATAAAACAACATATATCTGAGTGCTTCGGAGAAGGTATTGCTAATAAAATAATGTTTGACAATGCAAAAAGATTTTTTGATAAAACATTTAATTAAATTATTTTAGTATGGTTGAAATTGAAAGGATAAGAAAATGGTTTATATTAGTACTAGAAATAATAGTTTGAAAATTAATTCTGCTAAGGCGATAGTTAGTGGAATATCTAAAGATGGAGGATTGTTTGTTCCTGAAAAATTACCTAATATTTCTCCGGACAGTCTGAATAGTTTAGCAAATATGAATTATATTGACAGAGCAAGTTTTGTTTTAAGCAAGTTTTTAACAGATTTTACTGATGAAGAAATATTGGAATGTGTTAGCAAAGCTTATTCAAAAGAAAAATTTTCATCAGATGATGTTGCAGAAGTTGTGAAATTAGATAATGACAAATTTGTTTTGGAGTTATGGCATGGACCAACTTGTGCTTTTAAAGATATGGCTTTGCAATTGCTTCCTCATCTATTAACTACATCTATGAAAAAAGAGGCTGGCGGAAAAAATGTTAAAATTTTAGTTGCTACGTCTGGTGATACGGGAAAAGCTGCTCTTGAAGGTTTTAAAGATGTTGATGGAACTAGTATACTGGTCTTTTATCCAGAAGACGGTGTTTCGGCTATGCAAAAACTTCAGATGATAACTCAAGAAGGAAAAAATGTTGATGTTTGTTCAATTAAAGGTAACTTTGATGATGCCCAAAATGGCGTTAAGAAAATATTTACGGATAAGGAACTTGGTGAACAATTAAACAAAAATAATGTATTGCTTTCAAGTGCGAATTCTATCAATTGGGGGAGGCTTGTTCCACAAATAGTATATTATTTTTCAGCTTATTGCGATATGTTAAAAAATGGACATGTATGTGACGGAGAGCTAGTTAATATAGTTGTCCCTACTGGAAATTTTGGAAACATATTGGCGGCATATTATGCAAAAAAAATGGGACTCCCAGTGAAAAAATTTATTTGTGCATCAAATAGCAATAATGTTTTGACGGATTTTATTAATACCGGCATATATAATAAAAATAGGAAATTTTATTCTACTATATCTCCATCAATGGATATTTTAATTTCCAGCAATTTGGAAAGACTACTTTTTGATTTATATAATGGAAACGATGAACAAATATGTGATTTATATAGCAAACTTGCCAATGAAGGTTCGTTTGAAATATCTGAAGAAGTAAAAATTAAGTTAAAAGATGAATTTTATGGTGGTTTTTGTGATGACAAAAATACTAAAGAGACCATAAAAAATGTGTTTGATAAATATAAATATCTGATTGATCCACATACTGCTGTTGCATTTAATGTTTATGATCAGTATTTGGTGCAAACAAAGGATAATACTAAAACTATAATAGCCTCTACAGCTAGTCCTTATAAATTTTCTAAGGATGTTTTGAGTTCTATAGGTAAATCAGCTGATGAAAATATTTTTGGACAAGTAGATAAATTGTCTAAAATTACTAAGACTGAAATTCCTAAACCAATTTTAGATTTAAATAGTAAAGAGGTTAGATTTAACAAAGTGATTTCTAAAAGTAATATGAGCACATATGTATTAGATAATATTCTTTGTAAGAAAAATTAGAGGTTAATATGAGTTTGTATGTAATTTCTGATTTGCACTTATCATTTGGAACTAACAAACCTATGGATGTTTTTGATGGATGGGAAGATTATGTGCAAAAAATAGAATATAATTGGAAGTCTACCGTTCAGGTTGATGACACTGTGGTTATTCCTGGAGATGTATCGTGGGGAATAAATTTAGATCAATCTAAACCGGATTTTGAATTTATAAATAGATTGCCAGGTAGAAAAATATTTTTAAAAGGCAATCATGATTATTATTTTAGTACCAAAAACAAAATGGATGTTTTTTTTAAGGATAATAGATTTGAAGATATGCATTTTTTATTTAATAATTCGTATGAATATGAAGAATATTCTATTTGTGGTACGCGGGGATGGGTTAATGAACCTGGTAAAATCGCAGACAAAAAAGTGTTGGAAAGAGAAGCGGGCAGATTGAAACTTTCTTTAGATAGTGCTAAGAAAGAACCTATAGTTTTTTTGCACTATCCACCAATATTTGGTCCCAGCAGAACAGTTGAAATATTAAATGTATTAAATGAATATAAAATCAAGCGTGTATATTATGGGCATTTGCATGGAAAATCTTGCCGATATGCTGTTGAGGGTAATGTTGA